>CAVOQM010000006.1:0-274311 GCA_963698365.1 uncultured Alphaproteobacteria bacterium | reverse complement strand
GCACATTTTTACTGTCTTGTTCTTCGTTAAACTACATCTTGTTATCGAACAACGACCCTTGGAACTCGTCGCCGGCGTCGAGCGTCAAAACGTTCCGCCCGGCTTCCCCCAAAGCCTTTCGCCGTTCGTCGACTTTCGATTTGATCCGCGCGATGCCGCCGAAACATTCGCCCTTGGCATCGTCTTCGGCCGGGCATGTGGAATCGTATTTCGTTATCGGCTCAAGCCGCGAATGCAAATCGTTGATATGCAGGATCGTCACCGCATATTCCGCTCTTGCTGCAGTGGACGCGGCGACCGCCGGTATCATCATTGCCGCAAGGCACGTTCCCATCAAGAAACGCTTCATCCCGATCTCCCCATTGCCCGATCTTCCTATTGAATGGCTTGCCTGTCGATTTGGCAGACGCTAGAGCATATTCCGATCAGGTTGAATTGACCTGATCGACAAGAATATGCTCAATCTATTGAATCTGGAGCGATTTCTTATCGACCAGATGCGACCATCTGGTCGGAAAGCGCTCTGGCACCCTTACGGCGCCTTTTTTCGGCGCGGAAAGTTGGAGATCAATCGAAGGCTCCACCTTGCCGCCATGCACAGAAGATACCCCGCCGCGCGCACTCCGCAGCGCATTTTCGACAACAGTGCCATTGTGATGGCTGGTCGTCCAGAGCATATTCCGCCAAAGCATCTTCGCTTGGGCGACAAGAATATGCTCCGAAATGATAACGCGAAGTGATTTCCAATCACGAAAACGATACCGTTTTCGTGATTGGAAATCGCTAGAGAGCGAAACCGATTTTGTCGTCAATACCCTGCGATTGAAGGGAAAAGGTTGTTTCGCCCGATATGGTGTCTCAGCAATTGCCGGCGGCGGCGGTTCGGCAATTCGTGCCCTGACCGCGAATATAGTCCCAATTGGCATCGGGAATGGAAAGCCGCCCGTCAAGCGGGTGCTGCTCGGGGTCCGTCGTCAGCACAGGGCGCGGGATCGGCGGGATATAGGATGGCGGCAGGTCGGAATTCAACGACGTAATCGCCTGCAGCTGGCCTGCGCCGGGCGTCTTGCCGGAACCGCCGTTCTGGCCGGGCTGGCCGGCAAGCAAGGCCAGAATGTTGGCGATGAACTGTGGCGGCGTCTTGCCGATAGTGCCTGTGCCGTTTTGGCCGAATACCGAGAACCCCGGGCGATACACCCGCTGGTGCCGCCCGTTTCTGGCCGTTGAATGTCAAATCATTGCCATAGAGGAGGGAATAGACCGACTGGTCGCCTTTTTCGAAGAGCGTCGCCATTCCGCCCCTGACGCCGACCGTGCCCTGACGGGTCCTGATCGTCACGCCGCCTTGCTGTTTGGAAAGCCGGCCACCGACGAAACGCGCAACACCCTTGGTGAAGCTCGCCACCAGCTTTCCCGTATCCCTGTCCTTGTCGTAGACGAATTCGTCGATCACCAGATTGGAATCGGGTCGAACGGTGAAGGTCGATCCATCGACAAGCAGCACTTGAACAAGGCCGACGCGATTGGTGCTGATCTTCTCGTTGAAGAATACGGATTGACCGAGCTTGACCGTGCGCATTTGCCCGGCCCGCTGGATTCCGCCGACTGATTGACCGCACTGGTGACGCCGACGCCATCGTCGGCGGCTGCAAAATCGCAAATCGGCCCAAGCGGCCCGAATGGCAGAAAAAGCAAGGCTGAGGCAATCAGCAGACGGGCCGGTCGCATTACGCGTGTCCTCTTGTCACGGGGTGGCAATTCGGCACGACGTGCCTGGTTCGCAGTGACGACCTAGCGCCCCTCCACTGCCCAACCTACTGCGCCAGTGGCGCAATACTGTGACGCTGATTACGTTTCGTCAATTCACAGCGGATTACTTGCCGTCAGGCGATTGCCGACCCTGCTCCAGGCTGCGTTCCAGCTCGTCGAAATCCTCCGGTTCAAGCTCCACCACCGGCACGGTATAGGATTCCGAAAGCCAGCGATTAAGGTCCACGTCCGCGCATCTTTTCGAGCAAAACGGGTAGAACGCCTCAACCGATAATTTGCTGCATATGGCACAGGGTCGCGGCCGGCGCGGTTCCGCCGCCTTGCTGTCTTTTGGCGCCGTCATCGCCACACCTCCTCGAAAGTCGTTGAATTTCAGCTGTATTTCAGCGTGATGCCGCCATCGACGACAAGTTCGATGCCGGTGATATAGCGCGCCTCATTGCTGGCGAGAAAGAGCGCTGCATGCGCCACGTCAAAGCCGTCGCCCATATGGCCCATGGGCACCTGCGCATCGCGCACCCGCCACATTTCCTCCACATCGCCGTCGGCATAGGCCTTGGCAAGGCCAGTCGCCTTTTCCACCATGGGCGTTTTCATCAAGCCGGGCAAAACCGCATTCACACGGATATTTTGCGCCGCATATTGCACCGCCGTCGTCCGCGTCAGGTGATTCACCGCCGCTTTCGTCGCGTAATATGTGGCATAGGGGACGCCCGTATAGCAAATCGAGGCGATAGAGGAAATATTGACGATCGAGCCGCCGCCTGCCTTCAGCATCACCGGGATGAGGTGTTTCATGGTGAGGAACACGCTTTTCAAATTGATGGCGTTGACCCGGTCCCACTCTTCCTCGGAAAGCTCGACCACACCGCCGACTTCGGCGATGCCGACGTTATTGTCGAGCACGGTGATTGGCCCGTAAGCATCGATGCCCGCCTTGACGACCGCCTGAATATCGGCCGATTTCGTCACGTCGCAGCGCATCGCGATCGCATCGCCGCCTTCCAATTCGATGATCGCGCGCGTTTCCTCGGCAGCCGCCTCGTTGATGTCGGCGCAGATGACGCTGGCGCCTTCGCGCGCGAACAACACCGCCGCCGCCTTGCCGTTGCCCCAGCCCGGCCCGCTCGAGCCGGCACCCATCACGAGGGCCACCTTATTCGCCAGACGTCCAGCCATGTCTTTCCCCTGATGGTTGCAATTCTTATGAATTTACCGGAACCGCCGATCCGGCAGGCGTGTTCATCCGACAAGCCTCAAACGTTCCCGGACCTCTTTGCGTCTGCCTCACGCAACTCCGTTTTGAGGATCTTGCCGTAATTGTTCTTGGGCAGGCTATCGAGGCAGATATAATCCTTGGGCCGCTTGAAGCGCGCGATATTTTCGAGGCAGAGCGGGTCGAGTTCGGCGCGTTCCGCCGTACCGCAGTAATAGGCGATCACCACCTCGCCCCAATCCGCATCGCTGCGCCCGATCACCGAGACCTCTCGCACGCCGGGATGGGAAAGCAGCACCTCCTCCACCTCGCGCGGGTAGATGTTGGTGCCGCCGGAAATGATGACGTCCTTGGAGCGGTCCTTGAGCGTGCAGATAGCCCTCGTGCGTCGAAAGCCCCGACATCGCCGGTATGCAGCCAGCCGTCCGCGCAGCGTCTCCGCCGATGCTCCCTCGTTCTGCCAATAGCCGCGCCATTACCGTCTCGCCGCGCACAGAATTTCGCCGGTCTCTCCCTCGGCCAGCGTGTGCGTCGTCTTCGCCGGCGACGCGCACCTCGACGCGGAATTGACCAGCCGGCGGACCCTAGCCGCTCCGCCAGCGCGGATGCTCCCGATCCGCGATATCGGCCTTCGAAAGCACCGTCATCGTCATCGGCGCTTTCGCCCTGCCCGTAGATCTGCGCCAGGCGCGGGCCGAAACGATCGAGCGCGCGAAGCGTGTCCTCGACATACATCGGCGCGCCGCCCCAGATCAGCGTACGGATATTGTCCGGACGCAGCATTCGCCCGGGGAATCGACCAGCCGCTTGATCATGGTGGGTGCTGCGAACATCGAGATCCGCGGCCAGGCGTGATCAGCGCGAACACCTCGCCGGGTCGAAGCCGCCGGATTCGGCAACCACCTTGACTCCGAGCGCGCATGACATGCGCCATGATGTAGATGCCCGGAGCCGTGGCTCATCGGCGCGGCATGAAGAGCGTGTCGCCCGGCGACGTCCGGATCGACCTCGCTCAGATAGGCCTGCGCCATGTCGCGGTCGAGATTGCGATGGGTGAGCATGGCGCCTTTCGGCCGCCCGGTGGTGCCGGACGTATAGAACAGCCAGGCGAGATCGTCGGGCTCCGCAAGAGCAAGCGGATAGGCCGAAGCCTGAAAAAGCTTCCGGTAAGGCGCGGAGCCGATCGTGACGAGATGCTTGAGGGTGTCCGGTGCATGCCCGGCGATGGCCCCATCCAGATCGTCGCTGACGAATGCAACGCTTGCGCCGCTATGGTCGAGAATCCACGCTGCTTCGGCCGCGTGTAACTTGGCGTTGATCGGCACCGCTGCCAGCCCCGCCCACCAGATTCCATAAAGAATTTCAAGGTATTCCGGGCAGTTCTTGGCAAGGATCGCAACCCTGCTGCCGGCGGAGACGCCCGGCAAGGCCCGAAGCCCGGCGGCAAGCTGCGCCGCGCGCATGGCGAATTCCCCGTAGGAGGCAATCGGCTTGGCCCCGATGGCAATCGCCGGTGCGTCTGGCCGCGCACGGCCGGCGCGCGCCAGCCAATTGGCCAAATTCATGGCATCCCCCTTTGCACTGCGGACCGGGCGAGTGTCATCGCATCCGCTGACCGGATGCATATCGACCGGAAAACTACCGCAATCCCGTCCGCGATGGCAAAGAAGAAAACCTATCCAAAAGGTGGGTCTAGGAATCGATGCCGGCCGGGTCGCGCCAACTGGCGGTCGTGGGATAGCCAAGCCCGCCAAGCAGCGTTGACGTCTCATAGAGCGGCAGGCCGACCACATTCGTATAGGAACCCACGAGCTTGGCGACGAAGGCGCCCGCAAGGCCCTGGATGGCATAGCCGCCCGCCTTGCCCCGCCATTCGCCGGAAGCGAGATAAGCCTTTATTTCCGCTCTCGAAAGCCTCTTGAAGCGCACCCGCGTCTCCACGACCCTTTGCCTTAAAGTACCCTTTGGGGCGCTGATGCAAAGGCCCGTATAGACCCGGTGGGCGCGCCCGGAAAGAAGCTGCATACAGGCGTCGGCCTGATCGTAGGTTTCCGCCTTGGGCAGGATGCGGCGGCCGACGGCGACGACCGTATCGGCAGCAAGCACAAGACCGTCCATTCCCTCCGGCAGACGGTCGGCGTTTCGCCTTGCAACTTCCGCCTTCGTACGGGCGAGCCTGACGACAAGCCCGCGCGGACTTTCGCCCCGCTGTGGCGCCTCGTCGATGTCGGCGGGAAGGAGGTGATCCGGATCGATGCCGATCTGCTGCAAAAGCGCAAGGCGGCGCGGCGAGCCGGAAGCCAGGATGAGTTTCGGGCGTTCAGTCATCGCTTGCCGACCAGATGAGGGGGATATCGCTTTCGATCCGCGGTAACGCGAAAATCACTTGAAACGGTAGGTAATGCGGCCCTTGGTCAAATCATAGGGCGTCATTTCCACAAGCACCTTGTCGCCGGCAAGAACGCGAATGCGGTTCTTGCGCATCCGGCCAGCCGTGTGAGCGATGATCTCGTGCTCGTTCTCAAGCTTCACGCGAAACGTCGCATTGGGGAGCAGTTCGGTCACCACTCCGGGAAATTCAAGCACTTCTTCCTTGGCCATACGGTATCCTGATCATGAATGCCGGAGCATCGTCGTCGCGTCCAACGTCTATCGCAGAGCGAAACGAATAATCTCCAGCGGAATTGCTATGGATCGCCTTCCTATCACCCGGGCGGCTCGATCCAAACGGAAAAATCTCCAGCGTGGCGGGAACCTGGAGCGCTTTCCACGAATACAGGCTCGTTTTCGTGGAAAGAATTCGCTCCAGGATCGATATGTCGGAGCATATTCTAGAGCGCTTCCCACGAAAGCGGGTTCGCTTTCGTGATAAGAATTCGCTCCAGAACCAATGTGTTGGAGCATATTCTTGTCGTCAAAACGATTCCGTTTTGGCGGGATATGCTCAAGTCCGCAAAACGACTCCATTTTGACGGAATATGCTCTAACGTATCGGAATGAGAAAGTGAACAGGGGGAAAGGCGCAATCCCGCACTTCCCTTCGCAAACGGCGGGTGATTCAGCCGCTGGGAGCCGCAACCCATCCGAAGCGCTTCTTGATCCGCATCATCAAAAGATCCCGTACGCCGCGATAGGCATCGAGAATTTGCTCCCTTGAACCGGTTGCAAGCGTTGGGTCGGGGGTTGGCCAATATTCCACGTCGACCGCTTCCGTTCGTGTCATCTCAAGCGCCTTGTGGTGCGCCTCAGGCGCCAGCGTCACGACCAGATCGAAGCCGGATTCATCAAGCTCCTCAAACGTTTGCGGTCGGTGTGCCGCGATATCGCAGCCGATTTCCGCCATGACCGCCTCAACGAAGGGGTCGGAATCGCCGCTGCGCACGCCACAGGAGCGAACATAGATCTGGCGGGGAAAAAGCTGGAGCGTGATATAGGCGGCCATCGGCGAGCGCACCGCGTTCATGCCGCAAGCAAAGAGCACGGCGTTCGGACGACCGCCTGTCACCGCCTCATCCCTTCCAATGAAGTGCACAGATGAGCGTAAAAATTCGTCTGGCGGTCTGCATGTCGACCCGGATCTTGCCCTCCAGCCGTTCCATGAGAATGCGCGAGCCGTCGTTGTGGACGCCGCGCCGTCCCATGTCTATGGCTTCGATCTGGCTGGGGCTCGAATGCCGGATCGCCTCGAAATAGCTTTCGCAGATGAGAAAGTAATCCTTGATGATCCTGCGAAACGGGGTCAGCGAGAGGATATGCGTCACCGCCGGCTCCCCGTCATCGAGTGAAACCTCGAAAACGAGACGGTTTTCGACAATCGACAGGCGAAGACGAAAAGGACCTTCGAAAGCGCCGCTTGGCTCGAATTCGTTTTCCTCGATCAGATCGTAGATGGCGATGGCGCGCTCATGTTCGACATCGGGCGTCGATCGCGCAATCGAACCCTCGTCGAGATCCACTGCCGACAGGCGCGCTTTCGTCTTGTTCCCGGCCCCTTGCGCTTCCGCCATACCGCCTTCCATCTCGTCTCAAAGGTTTAGGCGAATGGACACCGATTTGCCATGCGCGTCCAGCCCTTCCGCTTCCGCAAGGGCAATTGCCGCCGGTCCAAGCTTGCGCAAATTCTCCGCATCGCACCGCAGGATCGAGGTCCGCTTGACGAAATCGAGCACCGACAGACCGGAGGAAAAGCGCGCCGAACGCGCCGTCGGCAAGACGTGATTGGAGCCGCCCACGTAGTCGCCGATAGCCTCGGGCGTATAGCGGCCGAGGAAAATCGCCCCCGCGTTGCGGATTTGCCCAAGCAGGCGGTCGGGATCGTCGACCGCAAGTTCCAGGTGTTCGGGCGCGATGCGGTCGACCAGCGCAGGTGCCTGGTCCAGTTCGCTCACGACGATGACCGCGCCGAAGTCCCGCCAGCTCGGCCCCGCCACGTCAACGCGCGGCAAGGTTTCCAACTGCCGCTCGACAGCCGCCTCCACCGCGCTGGCGAAATCCGCATCGTCGGTGATCAGGATCGACTGGGCGCTGGTGTCGTGTTCGGCCTGCGACAGAAGATCGGCGGCTATCCAGTCCGGGATCGTTGCCGCCATCCGCGACCACGAGAATTTCCGACGGCCCGGCGATCATGTCGATGCCGACCGTGCCGAACACCCGGCGCTTGGCGGCGGCCACATAGGCGTTTCCCGGTCCGACGATCTTGTGGACCGGCGCAATGGTCTGCGTCCCGTATGCAAGGGCTGCAACCGCCTGTGCCCCGCCGATCCGGTAGATTTCCGAAACGCCGGCAAGTTTCGCCGCCGCAAGAACCAGCGGATTGAGCACCCCGTCCGGGCTTGGAACCACCATGGCGATACGCTCGACGCCCGCGACCTTCGCCGGAACCGCATTCATCAGCACCGACGAGGGATAGCTTGCCGTGCCGCCCGGCACATAAAGGCCAACGGCGCTTATCGCGGTCCAGCGGGAGCCGAGTTCGACGCCGATCGGATCGATATAGCGGTCGTCCTTCGGCATCTGCCGCTGGTGATGGCTGGCGATCCTGTCGCGCGCCAGTTCCAGCGCTTGCAGCGTCTTTTCCGGCACACGGGCGAATGCCTCTTCGATTTCAGCTTCGCTTACCTTGAGCTGCGATATGGATGCAGCCTCCAGCCGGTCGAACCGGGCGGTATATTCCAGAAGCGCTTCGTCGCCCTTGTCCCGCACCGCTTCCAAAATGGCGCGGACGGCTTCGTCCACATCGGCCGATGCCTCGCGCTTGCTCGCTAGCAGCGCCTTGAAATCGGTCTCGAAGGTTGCATCCTCGGTTGAAAGCCTGATGGCCACCGGCTGGTCTCCTTTGTCACGGGCGCGCGTCCCGTGCCTCATGCCAAAGATTTTGCGTCATGCCAAGAAGGATGCGAAGCGCGATCAGGCCTCGTGGCTCGGCATATGCTCCGTTGACCAGGCCGCTCCCAGATCGGCAAGCTGCGCCTCGATGCATTCCACCTCGAAGGCGAGTGCCGCGCCGCCGGAGAAATGCATCGTCACCCGGCCGGCTGGCGCATCGGCTTCAGTGAATTCCACTGCCAGCAGCGACAAGATAGCGTCCTTGTCGTCGCGACGGATATGGCTCGCCTTCACGTTCGATATACGGGCAAAGGAAAGTGCAGCGCGCCGCCGTTCGAGCGGGTCGCGACGGGTGCCTGCCGCCTTGTCCCAGGCAAAGCGGTTCATCGCCACCACGAGTTTGCCTTCCTTGGGAAAATACTTGATGTCGCCGACCTTCAGGACCGCGTCCTGCACGTGGGCGGAAATGACCTCGAGATCTTCCTTGTCAAGGGCGGCAAGCTTCAACTGATCCATGCTGTCCTGTCTTTTTGCCAACCGGTCTTATGAAGCAGATATCCGTTCGATTTCCGCTCCGCAACGCGAAAGCTTCTCTTCCAGGCGCTCAAAGCCGCGATCGAGATGATAAACGCGGTTGACCGTCGTCTCGCCTTCCGCTGCAAGCCCCGCGATCACGAGCGAAACGGAGGCGCGAAGATCGGTCGCCATCACCGGCGCGCCGCGCAGGTGATCCATCCCCTCGACAGTGGCGGTATGTCCATCGACATGGATATGAGCGCCCAGGCGCGCCAGTTCCTGCACATGCATGAAACGGTTTTCGAAAATCGTCTCGGTAATCCGGCTGGTGCCGCCGGCTTTCGTCATCAGCGCCATGAACTGCGCCTGCAAGTCGGTCGGAAAACCCGGATAGGGCTCGGTGGTCACATCGACAGGGGCAATGCCGTTGCCGTTGCGATAAACCCTGATCCCCTCTTCGGTCACGGTGATATCCGAGCCGGTTTCCCGCAACACCTGCAGCGCACCTTCCAAAAGGTCGGCCCTTGCGCCTTGCAACATCACATCGCCACCGGTCATCGCCACCGCCATGGCGTAGGTGCCGGTTTCGATCCGGTCCGGAATGACCGAATGGCGATAGCCCTTGAGGCCTGCCACGCCTTCGATATGGATCGTATCCGTGCCGGCGCCTTCGATCCTGGCGCCCATGCCGATGAGGCAATTCGCGAGATCCACGATTTCCGGTTCGCGGGCGGCGTTTTCGATGACCGTCTCGCCCTTGGCAAGGCTCGCCGCCATCATGATGGTATGCGTCGCGCCGACCGATACCCTGGGAAAGTGGACGCGGTTGCCGATGAGGCCTTTCGGCGCGCGGGCGACCGCATAGCCCTGTTCGATCTCGATTTCCGCTCCAAGCGCCTCAAGCCCCTGAATGAAGAAATCGACTGGCCGCGTACCGATGGCGCAGCCGCCGGGAAGCGAAACGCGCGCCTCGCCCGTTCGCGCCAGAAGCGGCCCTATCACCCAGAAGCTCGCCCGCATCTTCGACACGAGCTCATAGGGCGCGGTCGTGTCGACGATTTCGGCG
Source organism: uncultured Alphaproteobacteria bacterium (assembly GCA_963698365.1). Lineage (GTDB taxonomy): Bacteria > Pseudomonadota > Alphaproteobacteria > Rhizobiales > Stappiaceae > Hongsoonwoonella. The sequence continues at coordinate 264,418 of CAVOQM010000006.1, read as the reverse complement.
GCCCGCAGGTGCAAGGTCTGCCCGGTCATGGAATCTTGCCCCGGACGCCTGCCGTCGACCGAATAATCCACGCCGTGATTGGAGAGAATGTGCATGAGCTGGGCTACGTCGCGCAGCCTCGGCACGTTTTCCAGCGTCAGCGTCTCGGGTGTGAGCAGCGAGGCGATCATCAACGGCAAGGCGGCGTTTTTCGCGCCCGATATCGGCAGCGTGCCCTTAAGCTCGTTGCCGCCAATGATCCTGATTTTGTCCATGAGCCACCGTCCCGGGAATGCAAAGGGTCCGAAAGGCCCGTCGACGACGGGCTGACCCGTCTAGCACCATGCCTGCGGCCAAAGCAAGGCAAGGCCTAAGGCAAGGTCAGCTTTCCTCGGCAAAATCGTCTTTGCCGGCGTCGCCGGCATGGGGCTTTTGCGCTTCCTTGCGGCGGCGAAGATTGGCGCGTAGCGCCTCCGCCAGACGCTTTTCCCGCTCGCTTTGCGCGCCATCCTGCCTGCCGCCGCGATCCGCCGCCGGACTTTTCGGTCGATTGCCCATGATTTCCTTCATCTATCGGTCCGCCGGCCGCCTTCCCCGCCTGAAGGCCATGAAAGGCAGCCGGAATCGGAAGCACAGGACGTCAATATAACGCCAGTATAAAGACGCTCCGCCATGCCCGCGACCCGATTCTTTCGGCGTGCCTGCTGGCGGAGCGCCACATCGATCTTGCAGCTGATTGCGAAGGTTAAGAGCCGGCGGGCGGCTTGTAGCCGGATTTCACCGAGCCTGCCTTGTCCATGGCCTTTAGAGCCTCGTCCATCGTCATCAGCACGGTTGTCTGGAACTTGGAAAAACCGCCTGTCGAGGCGATGGCCAAAACGGATGCGGCGGCACTTTCGTTATTGGGAAACTCGCAGGTCACGACGGCGTCGTATTCACCGAAGGCGTAAAAGAACTCATGCAGCTTGCCGCCGTGCGCTTCGATCGACTTCCTCGCCGCTACCGAACGATCCTGCGGGTGTTCAATCAGAGCCTTCAATTGTTCAGGTTTATAGCTTACCTGGAAAAGATAGTAGGGCATGACGTTTCCTCCACCGGATTTCTACGATCCGGACACGAGTTGATGGGCGCCCCCCAGACGCGCGATCGAGCCAGGCCCCGTTTCGGTCCAGCTCGAATTTCCAATCATTTGGAGTTTTACTACATATCGGCGGTTTTGTCGGGAAATTCGCGCTCCGGGCCTGCGCGAATCCCGAAAACCTTTGCAAATTCGCGCTGTTTTCGGGAAATAAAATCCCTGTCGAGGCGATGGTCCAGTCGATATCCCCGTCGACGGCGCGCCAGCGTTTTGCCGCACCCTCCCCGATGCTTGCCCGACTGCGCGTCGGTTTGGGCAACCCGTTGCCGGGCTGTCGGCGTTTGCCTTTCAGCGACGTGGAATTGGAATGTCCACAGCCCGGGTTTTATGGTCTTGCGCGACGGGCGGGGTTGTGGCACAAGCGCTCGCGTTCGGTGAGGGTTTTGATTTTCACCGGAAAGGCTTGTGTTTCCGTCCGGCGTTTCTTCTTGTCCGGCTCAGGAAACCAGCCTTCGAAAACGACCGTAATGCCTGCTTGTGCCACCTGTACGGCCAGCGCATATTGCGGTTCAGGTACGCTGCGGTAGCTCAGTGGTAGAGCACTCCCTTGGTAAGGGAGAGGTCGAGAGTTCAATCCTCTCTCGCAGCACCATAAATACTTCCTTAAATATCAAAGCGGTACAAGAAGAACAAGGCGCGTGCAATCCGCAGCCCAATGCACCTCCTAGTGCCCATTTGCACCCGTGCGCACCGGTAAAGTGGATCCATAGTGGTCCCGCTTGCTCTGCGTTGGGTGTGTCACCCCCGATACTTCGACCAATTCTCCGCCTGCGCCAGCGCGCCGCGCCTTAGAATCGCAGCATCCACATCGACGGCGGTGAACAGGCTTCCCGCCGCAATCACTTCCGGCAGAAACTCCTGGTCGAGTGTGAGGAAACCGGCCGGAAGGCCTGCGGCGCGCACTCGGCTAACCGCATCCAGAACGGCTGTCTTCACAACCGGATGGCTGGGTTCCCCCGGATAGCCCAGGCTTGCGGCGAGATCGGCCGGGCCGATGAATATCGCATCGATTCCGGGCACTGCCGCGATTTCCTCAAGCGCGTCCAGCGCCTGACGGGTTTCGATCTGCACGATCAGGCAGATCTCCGCACGCGCGGTCTTGTGATAGCCGGGAACCGCGCCGAAGCGGCTTGCCCGCGTAATGCCGGCCACGCCCCGGATGCCCGCCGGCGGATAATCGACGGAGGCTGCGGCAAGGCGCGCCTCATCCGCGTTTTGCACATAAGGCACGAGCAGCGTCTGCATTCCGCAATCGAGCAACCGCTTGATTTCCGCCGGATTCAGCGAACTTGGCCGGACGATAGCATTCGTTGGATAAGGGGCGGTGGCCTGCAAGAGCGCCAGCACGTCCGTCGTCGACATCGCGGTGTGTTCGGCGTCGAACATCAGCCAGTCGAAACCGCATCCGGCCAGCATTTCCGCCACCGTAGGATCGGGGATCGAGCACCAAAGGCCGATCTGCTGACGGCCATCGAGCAAAGCGGCCTTGAATGCGTTTTTCGGAAGGTCCATGTCCTTCATCTCCCCTGGTCGGCGACAAATTGAGATCGGCACTCTTGGAAGCTCGCGCCTATCGCGTCCAAATGTCCATAGTCCGTCCATAGTCTGCAAAGATTACGCATCGCCCGCGATCTCGACGGTGCGCCCCTCGGCAGCCGAAGTTTTGACCGCCTCGATGACTTCCAGCGCCTTCAATCCGTCGCGCCCTGAAACGAGCGGCGGCTCCTCGCCGCGAATAACGGCGGCGAACTGATCGGCCTGCCGGATAAGCGGGTCTTCGAACTCGAATCTCATGCGGGTGGCGGAAATCGGCTCCCACCAGCTCCTTTTGCCTGCGTTCGACCATATGGCGAGGTTGGGAAGCGCGAGCGAGGCCTTGGTGCCGCCGATCCAGTAGCAATTCTCGGACGTTGCCGGATAGGCCGGGTTTTCGCGCGCCGTCAGTTCCCAGCTCCAGGGTGCGGGCACCGTGTCGGTCAAATTGACCGTTCCGAGCGTTCCGGAGGCGAACCGCAGCAGGATAACGGCGGTCTCCTCCACCTCGTTGCCGCGCACCGCATTGGAGTCCATGGCATGCACGCTGACGATATCGCCGCAGAAATAACGCATCAGGTCGATGTCGTGAATGAGGTTCAGGAAGACAGGCCCCGCCCCTTTCCGCCGCCGCCATTCGGCATCGAAATAGTCGTCGGGCTTCATGAGCCACGTTTGCGCCTGAATGGTTGCAATCGTGCCGAGATCCCCGGAGGCGACTATTTCCCTTGCCTTCGCGATCAGCGGATTGTGGCGGCGGTGATGGCCGGTCATGAGCGGCACGCCGGCCGCTTCCGCCGCCTCCACCAGGGCGCGCGCCGATGCCGCATCCACTCCGATCGGCTTTTCCACCAGCGCAGGCAAACCGGCCTTCACGCAGGCCAGCCCCCCCTCCACATGCATCTGGTTGGGCGTCGCCAGGATCATGCCGTCGGCTATGCCGGCCGCGATCGTCTCGTCAAGCGAGGCGAACCACGGCGCGCCAAGACTTTCGGCAAACTCACGCCCCGCATCGGTTGGATCGGCGATTGCCGCAAGATCCGCGCTGCGCGATGCCTGGATGGCAACCGCGTGCCTCTTGCCGATCAGCCCGGCGCCGGCGATGGCGATGCGCGTCTTGCCCATTTTCCTACCCGCCTTTTTTGGCAAGCAGTGAGCATACGCGTCGAACTGCCGCTTCGTAACCCTCGACACCAAGACCCGCGATGACACCGTCGGCGCGCAGCGAGACATAGGAATGATGGCGGAAGGCCTCGCGCTTGTGGACGTTGGAGATATGAATCTCTATCACCGGGCCTTCGAAAGCGTGCAGCGCATCGAGAATGGCGACCGACGTATGGGTGAACGCTCCGGGGTTGATCACGATGCCTGCGCCGTCCATCCGCGCTTCGTGAATCCAGTCGATGATCTGGCCTTCGTGGTTGGACTGTTCCAGCCGGATATCGAAGCCTTCGGCGCAAACTTTCCGGCAATTGGCTTCCACATCCTTCAAGGTGTCGTAGCCGTAGATTTCCGGTTGGCGCTGGCCGAGCAGGTTCAGGTTCGGTCCGTTGAGGACATAGATTGTCTTTGTCATTTGAAGGCCCGTTACTGGAGGTGTTTCAGTGTTGCGGCATGGATCTGCCCAGCCTCAATTAGCTCAAGCAGCAAATCCAGGCATGGAGAAACTCCCGGTGATTTCCGGCTCATTGTCAGAGCATGTTTAATAATATACGATATTTTTGCTTATATCATACATTATGCAATTACCGTCAATGCTGCTAATTTCACCGCTCAAAAGGAGTCGGCATGCAGATTATGGAACTGGCGCAAGGCGCAACGGTGGGCGACACCACCCACCAGCAAATTCGAAACGACATCATATTCGGGCGGCTCAAGCCCCTGGAACGCCTGCGGCTCGACGCCCTGAAGAAGCGTTACAACGCCAGCGTGACGACCTTGCGCGAGATCCTCAACCGCCTGACATCAGAAGGCTTTGTCATCGCCGAAGGGCAAAAGGGCTTCACCGTTGCGCCCGTTTCCGACGAAGACCTCATGGAAATCGCCGACCTGCGCATCCTGTTGGAATGCCACGCGCTGGAGAAATCCTTCGCCGCCGGCGATGTCGATTGGGAAGGCAAGGTCATCGCCGCCCACCACAAACTGAGCGTCATGGAAAACCGGATGATGGCGGGCGACGGTGAAGTCCGCGAGCAATGGAAACGCTTCGATTGGGAGTTTCATCACGCCCTGATCCAGGCCTGCGGCTCCCGCGCTCTGCTGGAAACCCACGGCGCGATCTTCGACAAATACCTGCGCTATCAGATGCAAACGCTGACGTTTCGCGGCGAAGTGGCTGCTCTGGAGCACCGGGAGCTTCGCGATGCGGCGCTGGCAAGAGACGTTGAGAAAGCGAAAACAGTGCTGCGCAAACACATCCAGGGCGGCGTGGACCATAGCATCGCCTCGCGCAAAAGCACCGCCCCCGACCTGAGAGCGCCCGCGAAGCGGAAATTAAAAACATAGGGTGAAATCCATTATATATTATATTTTTAATTTCGTGTGTTGAGCAAAAATTAAAAATATGCCACTCTCCCCTCGCATAATGCCGCAACGGAATTAATCCGGGCATCAGCAAATTGGGAGGGATCTCGTGACACAGTTATTTTCTCGCCGCCGCGTCCTGTCGACGGCCGCCGCGCTTGCGCTCGCCGCGACCGCCTTTTCGAGCGCGGCTTACGCTCAGGACAAGATCAAACTGCGGCTTTCATCGCCCGCTTCGGAAACCGACCAGCGCGCTGTTGCGCTCATCGAGAAATTCGGACCGGCCGTGGCCGAATTCGCCGAATTCGAACCGCATTGGAACGGCACGCTGTTCAAGCAGGGCACCGAGCTTGAGGCCATTGCCCGCGACAATCTGGAGATGTCCATCGCCTCCGCGCAGGAACTGGCCGTCTTCTTCCCCGAGTTCTCCATCTTCACCGCCGGCTATGTGCATCGCGACGCAGCCCATCAGGTTGCGGTTTTCAACGACCCGCTGATGGATCCGTTCAAGCAGAAGGTTGAAGACGAGCTTGGCGTGAAGCTTCTCACCGTCATGTATCTCGGCCGCCGCCAGGTGAACCTGAGAGGCGACAAGGAAATAAAGACGCCGGCCGATCTCGCCGGTGTGAAACTGCGCATGCCCGGCACGGACGCATGGCAGTTCCTCGGCAAGGCGCTTGGCGCAAGCCCCGTGCCGATGGCCTTTACCGAGGTCTATACCGCGCTCCAGACTGGGGCGATCGATGGCCAGGACAACCCGCTGCCCACGGTTGTCGACGCCAAATTCTATGAAGTGACCAACCAGATCGTGCTGACAAGCCATCTGGTCGACCTGAACTACCTCGCGATGTCCAAGAAAGTCTGGGACGGATTGTCGGCGGAGCAGCAGGCGGCCTTGCAGAAGGCTGCCGACGATGCGGCCGACTATGGCCGGTCTAACCAGCTCAAGAAGGAAGAGGAGCTTGTCTCCTTCCTCGTGGAAAACGGTTTGAAGGTCTATGAGCCTGATGTCCAGGCTTTCCATGACCACGTGCAGAAAATGTACATTGAATCCGACCTGGCGAAGGATTGGCCGGAAGGCTTGCTCGACAAGATCAACGCCCTCTGATCCTCGACAAACCAAGGCTCCAATCGATGAACTTCGCCCTGACCTGGTTGCGGAGAGGTGCCGAAGGCGTGGCGGCGGCGATGCTCGCCGCCATGTTCTTCACCTTCGTCGTGCAGATCTTTTCGCGTTACCTCTTTGCCGAACCTTTCGGCTGGACGCTGGAACTCTGCCTGACACTGTGGATCTGGATCGTTTTTTGGGGCAATGCCTTCATTTTGCGTGACAGCGACCACGTCACTTTCGACATTCTCTATCTGGCAGTGCCGCCCGGCCCGCGCCGGGTTCTGGCGCTGGTATCGGCTGCGGCCATCGTCGTCGGCTTCGCCATTTCGTTTTGGCCGACATGGGATTACATCGATTTCCTCAAGATCAAGAAGAGCGCGACGCTGAAGATCCCGATGAGGACCGTGTTTTCCGTCTATGCGATTTTCATCGTCGCCGTCGCCCTTCGCTATGCCTGGCGCTTCGTCAAGGTCGCCCGCAAGGGCGTTGCCGATGAAGGTCACCATCATCTTGAGGTGACCGACGAATGAGCCAGCAACTCTTTTTCTGCCTGACGACGCTCTTCGTGCTCGCCGGCATCGGCACTCCGATTGCCTATTCGATCATTTTGGCAGCCCTCGTCTATCTTGCAGCCGCCGGCCAGGATATCGCGCTTGCGGGCGAACAGATCATGCAGGGGCTTTACGAAAGCTTCATCCTGCTCGCCGTTCCGCTGTTCATCGTCGCCGCAAACATCATGAACGCCGGCTCGATCTCCGAGCGGCTGCTCGCCTTCTGCGTTGCGGCGGTCGGAAGGTTTCGCGGCGGGCTCGGCCATGTGAATGTCGTCGCATCGCTGATCTTTTCGGGAATGTCCGGCTCCGCCGTCGCGGACGCCGCCGGCATCGGCAAGATCATCATCGAAATGATGACCAAGAGCGGCCACTATACGCCAGGCTACGCGGCGGCGATCACCGCGGCGTCTGCGACCATCGGCCCGATCATCCCGCCCTCGATCCCGATGGTGCTCTACGCGCTCGTCTCGAACTCGTCCATCGGCTACCTCTTCCTCGGCGGCATTCTGCCCGGCCTCGTCATGGGCGCGGTGCTGATGGCGATGAACACCTGGCTTTCGCACGCGCCGTGGCTTTGCGCTCGAAGAGCCGGTGCCCTTGCGCGAACTGCCGGCGCATACCATCAACGCCTTCCCTGCCCTGCTCATGCCGGCGATCCTGCTCTACGGCATCTACGGCGGCGTTACGACGCCAACCGAGGCAGCCGCCGTCGCAGCGGCCTATGCGCTGCTGCTCGCAGGCCTCTTCTACCGCGCGCTCAGTCTGCGTGCGCTCTACCAGATCTTCGTTGAAAGCGCGCGGTCGTCCGCCGCAGTCGGTCTTGTCATCGGCGGCGCGCTGATCCTCAACTACATCGTCGCATCGGAAAATATTCCGAACATGATGGCAGGCATGCTCGTCGGGCTCGATGTGTCGCCGCTTGTCTTCCTTCTCAGCGTGAATGTGCTGATCCTGCTGCTCGGTTGCGTTCTCGATGCGACCACGATCATCCTGGTCATCATCCCGCTGTTCCTGCCCACTTGCCGCGAGCTTGGCGTCGATCTCGTCCACTTCGGCGTCGTCGCCGTCGTCAACTGCATGATCGGGCTGATCACGCCGCCCTACGGCATCCTGCTTTTCGTCATCAACGCCGTTACCGGCATTTCGCTGCGCGAGATCATCGGCGAGATCTGGGCCTTCCTCGCCGTGCTGATCCTTGCGCTTCTTCTCCTGATCCTTGTGCCGGACATCGTGCTCTTCCTGCCCCGGCTTCTGGGCTATAACGGCTGACTTTAAGGACGCAATCATGACCCGCATCCGCCTCGGTCTGATCGGTGACAATATCAAGGCCTCGCGGTCGCCCGACCTGCACCGATTTTGCGGGCGGTTGACCGGGCTTGACGTCAGCTACGACCTCTTCATTCCGCCGCTGATGGGCCAGCCGTTCGATACAGTGTTCGATGGCTGCCAGGCTTCCCTAATGCGCGGCGTCAATGTCACCCTTCCCTACAAGGAAAGGGTCGTCACCCGCGTTCAGGTGGATGAGCCGAATATCGCCCGCATCGGCGCGGTCAACACCGTCCGCTTCACCGAAAGCGGGCCGCGTGGCTTCAATACCGACTATTCCGGCTTCATATCGGCTTTCCGGGCAGCCTTCGGCAAAACCGCACCGGGCCGTGTCGTCATGATCGGCGCGGGCGGCGTCGGCAAGGCGATCGCCTTCGCGCTTCTCAGGCTTGGTGCGGAAGAAATCATTTTCGTCGATACGAATACCGAAAGATCGAAAGCCCTTGCCGATGCGGTGAATGGCGCGGAACCGGCTGGAACCCGCGCAATGGCAGGAACGATTGACGCCCTCGCCGGCGCCGACGGCGTCATAAACTGCACGCCCCTCGGCATGGTGGGCTATCCCGGCTCCCCGGTTCCCGATGGCGCGTTCCCGCAAGGTGGCTGGGCGTTCGACGCCGTCTACACGCCGGTCGAAACCCCCTTCAAGGCGCAGGCGGAAGCAGCCGGCGCTCGGTTCCTTTCCGGCTATGAGCTATTCTTTCATCAAGGTATCGATGCATTCGAGATCTTCACCGGCGTAAGGCCTTCCGACCTCGACGCCTTGAGACGCATGTTGATTTCCGGACAATCGTCTGTGGGCAACTGATCAGGGTGAGGACCATGAAAACCTCCATCGCAACCGTATCCATATCCGGCGACCTGCAGGAAAAGCTTACAGCGATCGCATCTGCCGGTTTCGACGGGATCGAAATATTCGAACAGGATTTCGTCGCCTTCGATGGCAGCCCGCGCGATGTCGGCCGGATGGTCCGCGATCACGGGTTGGAAATCACCCTGTTTCAGCCGTTCCGCGATTTTGAAGGCCTGCCCGAGCCCTTGCGCACCCGCGCCTTCGACCGCGCGGAGCGAAAATTCGACGTCATGCAGGAGCTTGGAACCGATCTCATTCTGGTTTGCTCGTCGGTCCACCAGCAGGCTCTCGGCGGCATCGACCGGGCGGCGCAGGATTTTCGGGAACTGGGCGAGCGCGCCGAAAAACGCGGTCTCAGGGTCGGCTTTGAGGCGCTCGCATGGGGGCGTCATATTTCCGACCATCGCGATGCCTGGGAGGTGGTCCGCAGGGCCGATCATCAAAATGTCGGCCTGATCCTCGACAGTTTTCATACGCTTGCGCGCAAGATCGACCCGAACACGATCCGCTCGATTCCGGGCGACCGCATTTTCTTCGTCCAGCTCGCGGATGCGCCGCAGATCGAAATGGATCTGCTTTACTGGTCGCGCCATTTCCGCAATATGCCCGGCGAAGGCGATCTCGCCGTTGTCGACTTCATGCGCGCCGTTGCCGCCACCGGCTACGACGGCCCGCTCAGCCTTGAAATCTTCAACGACCAGTTTCGCGGCGGCAGTCCCCGCGCAATCAGCGTCGATGGCCATCGCTCGCTCGTCTATCTGATGGATCAGGTCCGCAGGAGCGAGCCGACGGTCGCCATCGACGTTCCCACCATGCCCGACCGGATTAAGGCCAAGGGCGTGGAGTTCATCGAATTCACCGCCGACCACGCCGAGGCGGAGACGCTCGAAAAAACCCTGAAAACGATGGGATTTTCTCATACCGGCTCAAGCATATATCCAAGGAGTGTCAGCCTCTGGCGGCAGGGCCAGATCAATATCGTCGTCAATTGCGAACCTGAAGGTTTCGCCCACGCCGCCTATCTCATGCACGGCACGTCGGTCTGCGACATCGGCCTGCGCGTCGAAGATGCCGCGGCAACCGTTGAGCGGGCGCGCGCGCTCGGTGCCGCATCCTTCACCCAGCCGCATGGCCCGGATGAACTCGATATCCCCGCCATCCGGGGCGTCGGCGGCGGCGTCATGCATTTCATCGACGACAAGACGGAACTTGCAAAGGTTTGGGAGATCGAATTCCGGCCAACGCAAGACAATTCAGGCAGCAAATCCGCCGGTCTGAAGCGGATCGACCATGTCGCGCAGACGATGAACTACGAAGAGATGCTGACCTGGACCTTGTTCTACATCTCGATATTCAAGGTGAACAAGGCGCCGATGGTCGATGTCGTCGATCCGGGCGGCCTTGTCCGCAGCCGTGCGATCGAAAGCCCGGACGGCGCGCTGCGTCTCACCCTCAACGGCGCGGAGTCCCATCGCACCCTTGCCGGCCGCTTCATTGCCGAAAATTTCGGCTCATCGGTTCAGCACGTCGCCTTTGAAACCGGCGACATTTTCGCCACGGCCGAAGCCCTGGCCAAAAGCGGATTTGAGAGCCTGCAGATATCGGCAAATTACTATGACGATCTGGAAGCGCGCTTCGGCCTTTCGCAAGAGCTTCTGGCAAAGTTGCGCCTTGCGAATATTCTCTATGACGCAGATGAAAGCGGCGAATTCTTTCAGCTCTACAGCCAGCCTTATGGCGAAGGCCTGTTCTTCGAGATCGTGGAACGGCGGAAAAATTACAATGGCTACGGTGCTCCCAACGCGCCCTACCGCATCGCCGCCCAAAAACGGGGAATGCGCTCAAGCACCATGCCGCGCAAATAGAGCTGACGGTCGGACGGCGGGGATAAAGTCGCAAAACGAGCGGGTATAAGGTCCCCCTTGTGCCCGTTCTTCCTGATCATGTCTGATTGAGCCGACAATTGAATTCGGCGACCGTTTCGGCCTCGATGGCGACCGTTTGGGACACTTTGGCGACACACATCGGACAAAACCGGACACCTGTGGCGTCAAGCGCCAACGCTCATCGCCAGCACCCGGCTGATCTCGGTCAGCGACCGGCCCGATTGCGCCCGCCAGATGTTGAACGCCGCCTGGACCGCCGCCATGTCGCGCCTGGAACTTGGAGCCTTGTCGACGACGCCTTCGGCAATCAGCCGCGCGGTAACGTCGTTCGACAGGATAAAGCTGTCCCTGCCCATCATTCGCAGCATGCGTTGGCCCGTTGCGCCGCCAAGACGAGCGCCGCGCTTGGTCAAAACCTCAAGCAAACCAATGTAATCATCCGACGGCCAGTCGGCGAAAAAGCGCGCCGCGCTGCCGTGTTCAGACGCTAGATCTTTGAGGAATATCGCGTTTTCGATCACCGCCGAGATCTTCGCGCCATTGCGCACGATCCGCTTGTCGGCCAGAAGGCGGTCCAGATCCTCGTCGTTGTAATGGGCGACGCGCCTCGGATCGAAACCATCGAACGCTTCCTCAAACCCCTGCCACTTGGCCTCGATCACTTTCCAGTTGAAACCGGCCTGAAACAGGCATTTCGCCATGGCCGAGAGCCAGCGATCGTCTCCGGTCTCGGCAAGTCTCTGCGGAGTGAGCGGCGGTTCAAGAAGCATTTCGAGCGCCTTCGGGCCGCCTTTTCGCGCAGCCGAAATTTCGAAAATTTCTTCGAAGTCACGCATCCGCTGCCTCTCGCCTCACCGTTCGCTCATGCCCAGTAGAGTGCGGGCCTGATCCGCATTCGCCACCGTACGACCGAAGCGTTTGGCGGATTCAGCTGCAGCCGATACCAGAGCGCCGTTGTCCGGCGCGACCCGCCCGTCCGGCAAAAGAAGGTTGTTTTCAAACCCGACCCTTGCGTGCCCGCCCAAAATGGCGGCCATAACCGTCGCCTTGTGCTCCAGATCCTGGAATGCGCAAACCGACCATATGTCTCCATCCATCGACCATTTCAGGAATTCGATGAGATCTTCCGCAGACGCCGAACCGGCAGTGGCATATCGGCCCAGGACAAAAAGCAGGAATGCCGGCTCGAACGGGACGATGCCCCGTCGCCGCAAGTCATTGAAGCGTTTGGTATCTTCACCGTCATAAAGGATGAACTGCGGAAAGACGGAATTATCCTTCATCCACGCAAACAGATCGGCAGCGACTTTTTCCGATGCCGCATCCGGCACGATTTCGCGAATGGCAAGAGAAACCGCCTCCGGGCGCGTATCGCGGATCACGGCAATCTGCTCTTCCGCCTGGTAGCGGCCGACAGCCTCAGTCGTGATTTGAACGATGAGCTTATCGCCGACCTCGGCCCGGATTGCATCGATTGCCTGACCGTAAACGCCGGCGTCAAGCAGGTGCCCGCCGTCCCGGTCGCGAACATGCACATGGATCATCGAAGCGCCGGCGGCTTGGACCTCTGCAGCCGTACGTGCGATCTCGCCAATCGTAAGCGGCACCCTGGGATGATCTTTATGGGTTTTGCGCGCGCCGTTCGGCGCCGCCATCAAAATCATGACCGGATTGCCGTTCGTCTCTGCCATGTCTTCCACTGTCCATCAAGGTTGTGCGCATCAGGTCTGGAGCCCGGCTTTGCGATGCCGGAACAATCCAGCGAAACGCAGCACCATCAAGCGCGACTATAGCAAGCCTGCGCCAAAATTCGCGCGTTCACAAAAGGCCTTTTGAAATCTGGCCGGAAAGCTGCCGGAGAATTGGCCAGAGAATTAGCTAAAAAATTCGAAGAATAGACCGTCAGCCGACGGCGAGCTGTTGGCTCTGCCCGCCTTCCATGCTTTGCCAGATTTTCTGGCGATTGCGGATCTCGCGCGGCGCCGGGCCGAAATAGCTTGGCGTTTTTACGAAGTCGCGCGGGTGCATGATGACGTTGGAAACGCGCTGGTAGAGCGCTTTTGCGGAAATCGGCTTCGACAGAAGTTCATGCACGCCGAGCCGCCTTGCCTCAATGATGCGGCTGCGCTCGGTATGGCCCGTCACCATGATGATTGGAATATAAGCAAAGGGATTATGCGGGTTGCGGATCATGCGCACCATATCGGCGCCGTCCAGAAATCGGCATCACCCAGTCGAGGATCAGAATATCCGGATTGGCCCGCTCCATCGCCTCAAGGCCGGATGCGCCGTCTTCCGCCTCCACGATGCGTCGTGCGCCGAAACCCTGCAGCATGGTGCGCAGGATCGTGCGCATGTAGGCGCTGTCTTCCACCAGTAGAAATGTCAGCGATGCAAGATCCACACTCACGCGTCGGCCCTCCTTGGCGAGGGAACTCTGGCACGGAAGTCTGAAAAGAGAGTTATCCGGTTTATGAAAACCCGAGCCTTCTCGAGGTTTAACACTTCGCAAAAGATCGCGGCATGGGCTTTTTCACAACTTTCGCCCCACACCCTTGAAGGGCATTGTCTGCTACTAGAGCATTGATCCTGTGCCGAATTCTTGTTGCGGAAGCGATCCCGATTTCAGGACAAGCTCTCTAGGCACGATACCGGCGAAGCGACCTATTTTGAGGACTGATTGCCGGAATGCTTTGTGTTTTTTCGCTCGGGCAGATCGTCATCCTGCAGAATGCGCCACTTCGCCCCTTCCAGGTCGTCGTATTGACCGGTTTTCAGCGACCACAGGAACGCTGCCAAGCCCAGCAACCCGAGAAGCAGCGCGATTGGAATGAGATAGATCAGCACGTCCATCAGCCGCGATCCCCCGCCTGCGCCGACCCAAACCTGAGGCGAAGCGCATTGGCCGTCACCACGATCGAAGATCCGGACATGGCGAGAGCGGCAATGAGCGGCGTCACGAAACCTGCAATCGCGAAGGGAACCGCCACGACGTTATATAGCGCTGAAACCCAGAGAATTCTGCACCATGGCGCCATGGGCGCGCTTCGCGATCCTGAGCGCGTCCGCCACCGGTTGCAGCCGCTCACCGAGGAAAACCGCATCCGAAGCCGCCTGGCTGACGTGAACCGCCGTCACCGGTGAAAGCGAAACATGGGCGGCTGCCAGCGCCGGCGCATCGTTGAGGCCGTCGCCAACCATCAAAACCCTGTGCCCCGCAGCCTTTAATTGCTCTAGACGGTCGATCTTGTCCTTCGGCGTCAGCCCGGCTTTCCAGTCCGCAATGCCGAGTTTTTCCGCAATCGCGGCAACCGGTCCTTCGCGGTCCCCCGACAAAATTTCAATGCTAAAACCGGCATTTCGCATTCCGCTGATCGTCTCTTCGGCGTCAGTGCGCAGCCGCTGTTCAAGCGGCAGGACATGCGCGTCTTCATCTCCACGTCGAAAAACGATTGCGGAAGCCGCAGGCGCGCGCGTCAATGCCTTATCCACAACCGTCTGGTCGATACCGCAGAATGCCGCGCTGCCAAGGCGAACTTCCAACCCAGCCTCATCGCAGGCACGAACACCGCGCCCCGCCTCCTCGACGCAATCGGCGTATGGGGTCTCTGCCCCGCTCGCCCGCGCAAGCGCCTGAGCCAGCGGATGCCGGCTGGAAAGGGCAAGGCGTCCCGCCTGATCCAATACCTTGAGGGGAACATCCTGCTGATCGACGAGTTCCGGCTTAGCCAGCGTCAAGGTCCCGGTTTTGTCGAATACAATGGTGTCGACCGTTGCCAGCCGCTCGATGGCATCGCCCGCATTGAGCAATATTCCCGCTCGAAACATCAGCCCCGATGTGACGACCTGAACGGCCGGAATCGCAAGCCCAAGCGCACAGGGGCAGGTGATGATGAGCACCGATATCGCAACGACGAGAGCCGGCTGCCATCCAGCCCCTGCTACCCACCAGCCGGCGAAGGTCAGACCGGCCGCCAGATGGACGACGGGCGCATAAAGTCCGGCCGCCCGGTCGGCAAGCCTCACATAGGCGGATTTGGCCTGAGCCGCCGTCTCCAGCAGGCGGTTGACTTCGTCCAGCAAAGTGCCGCCTGAGGCCGCCGTCACCCGAACCATCAGCGAACCGGAGGCATTCAGCGTGCCGGCGTAGACACGCTCGCCAACACCAACCGCCTTCAGTGCCGTTTCTCCGGTAACAAAGCTTTGATCGATTTCTGACGCCCCTTCCTCCACCAACCCGTCGAGGGGCACGCGCTCGCCTGCCGTGACCAGCACCCTGTCGCCGGGCGCCACCTTGGAAAGTGGAACTTCCCGAACGCGACCGTCCGGCATGAGACGCGCCGCCGTTTCAGCCTTCAACGCAGCGATATTCTCGGCAAACGATCTCGTTTTGCGGCGCATGCTGTGATCGAGAAACCTGCCAATCAACAGGAAGAACAAGAGCATGACGGCGGATTCGTAATAGGCGTGATCGGCATGCTGGATCGTCTGGCCAAGGGAGAGCGCCAGCGCGAGGATGACACCTATGACGATCGGAACGTCCATGTTGAGGCGTCGCGCCCTGATCGCGGCAAAAGCGGAGCGAAAGAACGGCCGCCCGGCGTAGGCAGTCGCGGGAAGCGCGATCAGCGCTGAAAGCCAGTGAAAGAAATCCCGCGTCTCCGGCGTGATGTCGGACGCATTGCCCGACCAGACGGAGACGGAAAGCAGCATGATGTTCATGCCGGCAAAACCGGCGACGGCAAGCGAGCGGAGCAACTCGCGCCCCTGCCCGTCCGCGCGGTCGCGCACCTGGGCCGGGTCGAAGGGGTGAGCCGTATAGCCAAGCTTTGAAAGTTGATCGACGATCGCTTGCGGAGACGCCTCTTCAGCCTCCCAATCAACGGCGAGCCGATGGCTGGTCAAGTTCAAACGGGCATTTTTGACGCCGGCAAGCGCGCCGAGACCACGCTCGATCTCGATCATGCAAGCCGCGCAGGTAACACCCTCGACGGCGAGATCCATGTGCAGGGCGCCATCCTTGCCCGGCACCACGAAGGATTGCCAGTCCCGTTCATGCACCGTCATGGCGGTACTGCCTGATCTGCTCAAATACCTGAAGCGCCCGCTGCTTCACCCTGTTCATTCCTTGATGAAAAGCCGGTTGCGCGACCGGAAGGCGACGCCCTCGTCGTTTTCCGCCTGGATATCGAGATCCCATTGGCCAGCCGCCAGCCCTTCAGCGATCCCGACATAGCGCCCGACTTCGGCTTCCCCAAGCGTTACCCTGTGAAGCGGCTCAATACCGGCCGGGCGAATGAAGGACGCTGTGAAAGCAAGCCCGCCAAGCGGATTTCCCGCTTCATCCCTGGCGGTGATTTGAAGGTCCGCCGTTCCATCGGAGCGCTGCTCGACATGGGCATCGACGGTCCAGCCCAGATCTTCCTGCGCCTTTGCAGAGGCTATTTCGCGGTTATAGGCAAGACCCGCCTCATAGGAGCTTTCCACGACGACGCCGGGAAACGAGCCGATAGCCAGCCAGATGAAAACCGCGTTGGCGGCAAAGATCACCAGAAAGAAACCGCCAAGCCAGACGAGCACTGTTCGTCCTGTCACCGGCCGTCCTGTTTTCGGCCGTCCTGTTTTCGGCTGCGCCGCTTTGCCTGCCGTCTTGTTCAATCGCACACCCGTCATCGCCATTTTCATATGATCCTAATCCGCGCCGCCGCAGGCCGACAGCGCTTTTCAAGCCTGCACCATCTGCCCGTCTTGCTCAAGAAAACGCCTCGCCGTTCACGGCGCCTTGAAGAAGTCTTCCGCCGTCGCCACCTCGCCCATCACCGTTTCGGTAATGCGGAAGATCACCGGCGTCGAACTCTCCATTTTCACGTCAGCGGGAGAGAAGACGAGCACGCGGATTTCGCGAGTTTGATCCGGGTCAACGGTTACGACAGGGCGGCCATTTACCGTCTGGTCGACGCCCACGGCCTCGATACGGCTGCCGTCTGGCATTCCCTCAACCGAAAGGATGAAGCTCCGCTCGATGGTCCGCTTGTTGAGCAGGCGGATGGTATAGCCGTTGCGCACCGATCCGTCGGATTGCTCCACATAGATCGGATTGCGGTCGTGCAGCACGTTCACGCCGGAAAAATCGCGGGTGTAGAGCGCATAGGCCATGATCGCGCTGACCAGCACGATAATCGCCGCATAGATCACCGTGCGCGGCCGCACGACGTGATAGAAAGTCTCCTTGCCCTCGGAGCGGCGCTGGATGTTTTCATCCGTATCGTAGCCGATCAGGCCGGTCGGCTTGCCGACCTTTGTCATGACCGTATCGCAAGCGTCGATGCAAAGGCCGCACTGAATGCAATCGATCTGCAGCCCGTTGCGGATATCGACGCCCGTCGGGCAGGCGTAAAAGCATTGATTGCAATCGATGCAATCGCCCGCCGGCTGGCCCTGAAGGGCAAGCTTCTGGTTTTCCTTCAACGACCCGCGCGGTTCGCCGCGATCCCAGCGATAGGCGACATTGAGCGCGCTTTCATCGGTAAGCGCTGCCTGAATGCGCGGCCATGGACACATGAAAATGCAGACCTGCTCGCGCATATGCCCGGCAAGCGTATAGGTCGTGAAGGTCAGGATCGCGATCCAGATATAGGCCGAAACCGGCGCCGCGCCGACGGCCAGATCCCGGACCAGCGTCGGAGCATCGGCGAAATAGAGAACCCACGCGCCACCCGTCCACCAGGCGATCATCAGCCACAATGTGTGCTTGGCGGCTTTCTGGCTGATTTTCCTCGCCGTCCACGGCTGCTTTTCGAGCAATATGCGTTCGCGGCGGTCGCCTTCGGTGTGTTTTTCCACCCAAAGGAAAAGGTCGGTCCATACGGTCTGCGGGCAAAGGTATCCGCACCAGAGCCGCCCGGCCACCGCGTTCATCAAAAACAGGGCCATCGCAGCCAGGATCAAAAGTCCGGTAATATAATAAACTTCCTGCGGCCAAATCTCGATGAAGAAGAAATAGGCGCGCCTGCCCGCAAGATCGAT
Source organism: uncultured Alphaproteobacteria bacterium (assembly GCA_963698365.1). GTDB lineage: Bacteria > Pseudomonadota > Alphaproteobacteria > Rhizobiales > Stappiaceae > Hongsoonwoonella. Next base: position 246,489 of record CAVOQM010000006.1, on the reverse strand, counting down.
CAATACCGCCTGATCGGGCGCATCCGGTCCGCGGTCCCAGCGAATGAAGGGCAGCAGGTAGTAGATGCCGAGCGTAACGAACAAGAGCCCCCATTTGATGCGGCGGAAGGTCCCCTCGACCGCCATCGGATAGATCTTCTTGGCGGATGCGAAAAAGACTTGTTCTTCCGGACCGTTAGCCGTGGCATTCGAGTCAGCGCCCATCATTTCCGTCCAATCTTGCATTTCCCTCGGCGACACTTTTCAGCCGCTGCTGCGAAACGGCCGAAGCCGCATGGAATCATTCCGCAGTCGACCTCGCGCGCCTGTTTTCGCTGCCCGACACTAATTCCGTTGCCAAGGATAGACCTTGCGACAGAAGAACGCCGCGACAATCGGTCACCGGCTGGTGCCAGACATTCGTTCCTTTCGAGCCGACGTTGGATCAAGTCGTTGGCCGGCCGCATGAAGCTCTGCGAAGAGACCCTCCATCTCCTCTTGCAGCCCTGACTATTCCAACTCCCGGCTGCCAACATTGATCGGGATCAACCCCGTAAAGTCGATCCCCGCCCAAGTCCCATTGCACCGGGCAGAAGAATGACCGCCAAGGCCTAGGGTCAGGACCCATTAATTTGGCTGGAACGGTCGGAGCGGGTTTGTGCGGATACGAGGAGCAAGCCCGCAGGAAGGCAGTAGCCTTTCAAGGGTTTGCAACAAAGTAGTCCGTACAAATCCGCCCGATCCAAAGGACGGTCGAGCTGACTTCGATCTGCCGCGTCAAAGCCTTCGACCGGGAGAATAACCCCGATCTTCAAGCTTTTCCTCGCATCTCTCGTCATCTCGATCGCCGTTCCGGTCAAATTAATGAGTCTCTGACCCTAACCCCTGGCAAACTACGGCATCCCTGGCGGCATGACATAAAACGTCCCGAAGTCAACTACACGCGGCGCGCGGCGGCCTCGGGATTTGCCCACCGCCGGGCCGCTTCGGAACGATCAAGCGTGAAGCGTTTTCAGCCGCGCCACCCATCCGCTTTTCCGACTTTTCAAAATGGCTTGCGGGACGATTATAGGCTGATTTATTACGCAGGGCACCAAGATCAGTCCTGCCCTGCGATGCTGGCCGTGGTTGGAATATTTTGCTTCCTGAAAAATGTCATGAGTGCAATAAAATCATCGCTTGCAGCAAATGCAAGGCTTGGCGGGCAGATTTCCTGCTCCGCCATGCACCAAATCATACGCTCGAATATTTCCGCTCGATCAGGCCGCCTTTACGGCGTGAATGAAGTTCTCGACAACATCTTTCAAGTTGATGGTTTCAAAGACCACTTCATCCGATAACGTGCGCACATTATATGCTGCGTCCTTTGTGGTATCGATTGAGCTCGATATCACGCCCATGTTCTGGTTAACGTCTTGAACTCCTGAGGCGGTCTGCTGAATCTTGCGGCTGATGGCATGGGTGGCCGCATTGGAATCCTGCATCGACGTTGTGATCGACGAAGCGTAACCACTCACTTCTCCCATCGTCTTCAAGATCGATCCGATGGCCGCAACCGCGCTTTCGGTCGAACCCTGAATGCGCAGGATCTGATCGGATATCTGTTCCGTCGCTTTGCCCGTCTGGCTGGCGAGGGATTTCACTTCCGTGGCAACAACGGCAAATCCCTTGCCCGCTTCCCCTGCGCGCGCCGCCTCGATGGTGGCATTCAGGGCAAGCAGATTGGTCTGGTCCGCAATATCCTTGATGAGGGTAATAACATCGCCGATCTTTTCAGCGGTATCGGACAGCTCTCGGATTTTCGCATAAACAGCTTCCGCCTCGCGGTTGGCCTCATGGGTAACCTGCGACGATTTCGACGCCTGCGCGACGATTTCCGTGGTGCTGGCCGTCAGTTCTTCCACTGAAGCCGCCACATCGCGAACGTCACGGGAGGCGATTTGCGAGGCCTGAACCACCGCATCGGACCTCTCGCCGGAATTATCCGCCGCCGCTGAAAGATCCTGTGCGGTTCGGCGCATCAGCTCCATCTTTTCCTTAACCGAAGCCAACACCTGCTGCGATTTGCTCATGAAATCGGCAATATGCTGCTCGATCGCCATTTGCCGCGCTGACCGCGTCTCCAGTTCCGCCGCTGCCTGTCGCTCCAGCTCAATGCGCTCGATAACCCCATCGCGAAATCCGGCAATTGCACGGGCGACGGCGCCGATCTCGTCTTTTCGTTCCAATTGCTGAAACACCGTACCGGTCTCGCCACGTGCGAGCGTTTCCGCCGATTTGACGAGATCAAGCAGCGGCCGCGTAATGCTGCGCGATACCAGTATGGCAAAGCCGACACCCGCCAGCGAGACCAGCAGCACGATCGCCATCGCGATGAACAATGACCTGACCACCGTATCGCTCACCAATGCAGCCTGTGTCGCTGCATCAGAGGCAGCCATCCGCGAAATCTGGTCGATTTGCGCCGATATCATCTGCTTGTGCCGGTTCAGCATTTCCTGCGTGGGGATCTTATCGGAGCTCTTCAGACCGAGCGCGACTTGCGCATCGGCGTACCATACACGAAAGGTATTGCCCGCCGTCTCCGCCGTCGATCCCATTTCCGCCGACAACGCGCTTCCGGCGATATCATCGATCGCCACTTGAAGAGCATCCGTCTCGGCTTTGAAAAGCCGCTCCACCTCTTCGCCATCGATGAGCGTAGCAAGCGACAATACCCGCGCGATCACGCCATCGGCCGCCTTGAAGTGCTTGTCGAGTTCGATGCTTCTTCTTTGAATCAAAATGGATTTGCGAGCCACTTCCTGCATCTGCTCAAGGCCGCTCCTCGCCTCCAGAGCAACATACCCGCAAAGTGCCAGGCCAACCAAAATAGCCAGAACGATGGGCGCGAAGATTTTATAGCGGATCGACATGCTTGGTGCTCGCTCAGAAGGCATCAGTTCGGCAGGATAGGCATCGAAATATCGGTTTTGTCGGCTGTAAGCGACATCAGAAAAGCAACCAGATCGTCCCGCTCGCTATCGGTGAGACGGAAAGGCGCGATCAATTTAGACCGCGACGGGCGCTCGACGCCGCCACCTTCATAAACCGTGAGCACTTCCGCGAAGGTGGAAAGCGATCCGTCGTGCATGAAGGGGCCTCTGTGCGTCAGATTGCGAAGGCCCGGAGTTTTGAATGCAAATTGCGCTTCCAGATTATCCGGCTCGTATTTTCCCCGGCCGATATCGTCGCTGGGTAAACCGATGTCGTGGAATTTGTTGTCGGTGAAGTTCCAGCCCGTATGGCAATTCGAGCAGAGCGCTTTGTCGTTGAACAGTTCAAAACCACGCTTCGCGCTGTCGGAGATAGCGGTTTCGTCTCCGTCGATCCAACGGTCGAATGGCGCCCATCCGGAAACCACCGTGCGTTCATAGGTTGCAATGGCGCGCAAGATGTTTTCCCGGTTCAAGCCATCACCCGGAAACAGCCGGTCAAACCATGCGCTATAGTCCTCGATCGCCCCTAGATCGGCAATGATGTGCTCGAAATCGCCGTTCATCTCCACCGCTGCGGTGATCGGGCCTGCGGCCTGCTCTTCCAGGTCCTTCGCCCGACCGTCCCAAAACAGCGGCGCCACCCATGCGGCATTCAATACGGTAGGCGCTTGCCTTCCCAGAGGTACATTGGCGGCTCCCACGGCAGTAGGAACCGGCACCTCGTAGCCGAAGGAAGGATTATGACAGCTTGCACAGTTCATGTTCTTGGCGCCGGACAGACGCGGGTCGAAAAACAACATCTTGCCAAGAGTTGCCAACTGCGGCGAATAGGGCGTTTCTTCCGGAAATGGAATGAACAACGGCCTCTTATATTGTTCTTTCAAACTATCCGAAGCAGCGATCACAGCAGTTTCGTCGGACAATACGAACAAAAATAGAGACGATGCTAATATATACTGCCACTTCCCCATATACATTCCTCAAGCGTATAATTGCTTTCAATTCAATATTTCATCAATTCGTGTATAATTTATTATCGGTTGCTATTTAATTAATAATGCAAATTTACGTTGCGTTACTATTATTTGATTTCAATGAAATCTCGTCGCGAAATGACGCTCCTTGCTTCAAAAGAACCATGCAATCCGGGAAGGTTTTTATGGCGCTGCATCATGAGATGATGCCTCGAACCTGACTCTCAATACGAAAAAGGCGCCGAATGGCGCCTTTCCTGACTTTGTATTTCAAACCAAACACTATTTGCCACCACCCAGCGAATGCACATAGACCGCAAGCGACTTGACCGTCGCCGGATCCAGCCGGCCTTCCCACTGCGGCATGACGCCGTTTCTCGCGTTGGTGACCTGGGCTTTGATCGCCTCGACCGATTTACCGTAAAGATAATTGGCGGAAGTCAGATCGGGAGCGCCGAGTTCAACGTTGCCCTTGCCGTCATCGCCGTGACAGGCGGCGCAATTGTCGGCGTAGACTGTTTCACCTGCCGCCAGATCGACACCCGCTTCCGGTTCCAGGCCCGCGATCGAGGCGACATAGTTCGCCACCTGGGCGATCTGTTCCTTGTCCAGAATCCCGTCCCGGCCGAATGAGGGCATATCGCCGATACGCGCTTCATCGTGAGTTGAACGAATGCCGTAGCGCAGCGTCTGGTGGATTTCTTCCAGCGAACCGCCCCAGATCCATTTGTCGTCCTGGAGATTGGGATAGCCGGCCGCACCTGTCGCGCCCGATCCATGGCAGGGGGCGCAATTGTCGCCGAAAGCCGCGCGGCCATTGGCCATGGCGAATTCCAGAAGCTGCGTGGTGGAAAGAATATCCTCAAGCGAGGCGTTGACCAATTCTTTGCCGGTCTGCGACCGCTCTGCCACGCCCGCATTGAAGGCTTCTATCGCCTGCGCGCGTTGCGACACGCCGAGAACTCCCGTCGTGTAGCTGGAGATCAATGGCCATGCCGGAAAGGCGATCCAATAGGCGAACGCCCAGACACAACTGGCGTAGAAGACATAGAGCCACCATTTGGGCAGCGGATTGTTGAGCTCCTTCAAGCCGTCCCATTCGTGCCCTGTCGTCTCGACGCCGGTGACCGCGTCGACTTCCTTTTTCAATCCGTCAGCCATCAATCAGTCCTCCCGCAGGGGGATATTGGCGGCATCTTCGAAGCGCTTGCGGTTCTTGGGCCACAATGCATAGACGAGCACGCCGAGAAACAGGATCACGAAGTAGACGAGGCCCCAGGTCTGGGCGAAAGAAGCGACCTGCGTATAGGCTTCAGTCATTGCTTGCTCCCTTACCTGAGGTTCGCTTTATCGTCGTAGATGGAAAAATCGACCAGCGTGCCGAGCATCTGCAGATAGGCGACGAGCGCATCCATCTCCGTTACGTCCCGCGGATTGCCGTCAAAATCGCGCACGACCGCATTCGGATAACGCTCAAGCAGAGCATCGACCGAGTTCGGCATCCGGATTTGCCTGAGCCAGGAGATCGGCGCGGGCATTTTCGATCTGCTCGGCCGTATAGGGCACACCAACAACCGCGTTAGCCTTCAGGTGATCGGCGATATCGCGGTCGACAACGCGCGCTTCCGCCAGAAAGGGATAGCCGGGCATGATCGATTCCGGCACCACGGAACGCGGGTCAACCAGATGGCCGCGATGCCATTCGTCGGAATATTTGCCGCCGACGCGCGCAAGATCAGGGCCTGTACGTTTCGACCCCCATTGGAAGGGATGGTCGTACATGGATTCCGCCGCCAGCGAGAAATGGCCGTAGCGTTCCATCTCGTCGCGCATCGGGCGGATCATCTGCGAGTGGCACAAATAGCAACCCTCGCGGATATAGACATTTCGGCCAGCAAGCTCCAGCGGAGTGTAGGGCCGCATGCCCTCGACCTTCTCGATCGTGCTCTTCAGATAGAAAAGCGGCGCGATTTCAACCAGACCGCCGATCGAGACGACGACGAGAATGCCGACGAGCAGGACGAGCGACTTCTTCTCGAATATTTCGTGCTTATGCCAAAGCGACATGTTCCGATTCCCCTTTCCTTACTCAGCGGGGGCCATGGCGCCGCGGGCAACGGCTTCAGCTTCCGTAGCTTCGCCGTAACGCACGGTCATGATGAGGTTGTAGGCCATGATCAGGCTGCCGGCGACGAAGAGTACACCGCCGAGCGCACGGATGACGTAGAAGGGATGCATCGCCTCGACCGTCTCGATGAAGGAATATTCCAGGAAGCCCAGCTTGTCGTAGGCGCGCCACATCAAGCCCTGCATAATGCCCGACACCCACATGGCGGTGATGTAGAGCACGATCCCGATGGTCGAGATCCAGAAGTGCCAATTGACGAGCTTTAGCGAGTACAGCTGCTTCTTGTTCCACAGCCACGGGATGAGGCAGTAGAGCGCACCGAAGGAGACATAACCCACCCAGCCGAGCGCACCGGAATGCACGTGGCCGATCGTCCAGTCGGTATAGTGCGAAAGAGAATTCACCGAACGCAGCGACATCAGCGGACCTTCGAAGGTCGACATTCCGTAGAAGGCGATCGAGACCACCAACATCCGCAGCACCGGGTCGGTGCGTAGCTTGTCCCACACACCAGACAGCGTCATCAACCCGTTGATCATCCCGCCCCAGGACGGCATCCACAGCATGATAGAGAAAGTGGCGCCAAGCGTTGACGCCCATTGCGGCAGCGCCGTGTAGTGAAGATGGTGGGGGCCTGCCCAGATATAGAGGAAGATCAGCGCCCAGAAGTGGATGATCGACAGCCGGTAGGAATAGACCGGCCTCTCCGCCCGTTTCGGGACGAAATAATACATGATGGCGAGGAAGCCGGCGGTGAGGAAGAAGCCGACCGCGTTATGGCCGTACCACCATTGCACCATCGCGTCCTGAACGCCCGACCAGACGATGTAGGACTTGGTGCCGAACACGGAAACCGGGATCGTCAGGTTGTTGATGATATGCAGCATCGCGATCGTGACGATGAAGGCCAGATAGAACCAGTTCGCCACATAGATATGCGGCTCCTTGCGCTTCCATAGCGTGCCCAGGAAGATGAGCAGGTAGACGACCCAGACGATCGTCAGCCAGAGATCGGCATACCACTCCGGCTCGGCATATTCCTTCGATTGCGTTGCCCCCAGCAGATAGCCCGTGCCGGCGATGACGATGAAGGCGTTATAGCCGAGGATGACGAACCAGGGCGCGATCCTGCCCGGCATCCGCGCCCGCGACGTGCGCTGAACCACATAGAAGGACGTCGCCAGCAGCACGTTGCCGCCGAAAGCGAAAATCACCGCTGACGTATGCAGCGGCCGAAGGCGTCCGAAATTCGTCCAGGGAAGATCGAAGTTCAACACCGGGTAGGCCAGTTGAAGCGCAATGATCAAGCCGACGGTAAAACCGGCGACGCCCCAAAAAACCGCCGCCCAGGCACCGAACTTGATCGGTCCGAGATTGTAGTTCGGCTTGCCCTCGATCTCTTGCGGTATCTCGATACCGCCATCGTCAAAATAGTTCCGGAAGATGATGAAAGCCCCGCCAGCGGCAAATAGCGCGCCGATGGTCGTATGAAAGGCCATCACCTGATCGAAGGTCTTGCCTGCGATGATAATGCAGGCAAAGGCAAGCGCCACGAGGAAGAAAGCAAAGAACCCCTCCTCGAGCGTGAGGTATTTGGCTTTAGCATGAGCCATTTTTTCGCGCCCCAATTCTCGAGCATGTCCGGCCAGGTAGCCCTTTTCGGGTACAGACGGCATGCTCCGCTCTTCAATTCGCTCCAGCATCAATATCTTGAGCATATCCTTGTCGCCAAATCCGATTCAGATTTGACGGGATATGCTCCAGCAACGGTATGCCCCAGCAGGAAATCCGCTGCCTTGATCCAGGTCAACGTCCTTACCCCTACCAAGGGAGGATGCCATCCGTAGGTTTCGCCACTGCGACGATATGCGCAGGATGAAACCTCTTGGATCGGAATGGGATACGTAATTTCCCTTAAGGTAGAAAAATATTTCTCTCTTAGGGATGAGCAGCTTGCTTGGGACCCAGCACCAGGCGGGTCGCGAAGGGAAGCAGCAGCACCATGCCGATGTAGCGGGCAAGCTGATGGCTGGCGACAAAGGCGGGATCGAGGTTGAGAACAAAGGCCAGCAAGGTCATCGCCTCCAGCCCGCCCGGCGCATAGGCGAGCATCACCTGGCCGAAGGGCAGGCCCATCACATCGGCGACGACCCATGCTGCGGCGGCGGAAATTCCAAAGCCGATGACAAAACCGCCGACGGATGCAGCCAGAAGCTTCATGAACATGTTCAGGTTCGTGTTGCCGAATCGCGCGCCGACCATCGCGCCCAGCGCCACATAACAGGGAATGATCATCCACTGCGGCAGGACAACGGGCAGCGAGCCGGTGACGTTGAGCGCCGAACTCATGAAAAACGCACCCGTCAGCCAACCGCCGGGCAGCCTCAATTTGACGGCCACCAGACTGCCCAAAATGCACAGAATGAAGATTTCGGCGGTCTGAAATGCATCCGGGCTGACTTCAGGAATCGACACCGGCACAGAATGTTCCATCGTGCCTGATATGAGAGAAGGCAGGACGGCGACGAGCATAAACAGGCGGAAAGACTGGGACACGGCGATCTTTGAAAGATCGGCGGAACGGTCCGACGCCATCGCGATTACGAAGGAAAGCGCGCCCGGAATTGCGCCGAAATAGGCAACGTCGCGGTTCCAGCCGCCGATCCGGTTGAGAAAAACGAAAGTCGCCCCGGTCACGGCAATAACGACAAGCGCCAGACCCGCCATCGTCAAAGGCCATTCGGCAACCCGCGCCACCACGTCAGGCCTGACGCCAGACCCCATGGACACTCCAAGGACGACGAAGATTGCGTCCCGCAGCCGGTTCGGGATCGCCGTTGGAATATTGGCGAAGGTTGCTATGGCCACAACAACCATCGCGCCCGAAAGCCAGGCTGCCGGTATCCCCAGCAAGTCGAAAGCCAAACCGCCCAATGTCCCGAGAATGAGCGTCAGGATAACGCGGACGACCAGGGAGAGGGAATTGAGATAGGCTGACAAATCGGCGGCCGGATAGTCTTGAGGAGCGACAAGCCCTCTATAGCGCAGCTTGACGTGCACTGCATGATTGATTGATCGAATCAACATACAAAAACATATTGATTGCATAGCCGACGATGCAGGCAACCTTTTCAGTCACCTGCAAGACTATGATTCGAAATGACATATCTCAGGCGCCGAGAATAGCCGCCTCGTCAACGTCAGGCATCTGCGGGTCAACAAACGCCCCGCCCGGGATGCTTTCAAGCGCACAGGCCTTCATGACCGAAGGCCTGGATTGCAGGATCGTCAGCATTTCAATCAGCAACGGGCAATCCGGCAACGCCGTTGGTAAAGCGGCTGGATAGAGCTGGGACCAGCGAGCGCAGCCTGCCAGATAAAAGTCGGCGACCGTCGGATTGCCTCCCAAAAGGAAAGGCCCGCCGTGACGCTGCAGTTCGGCCTCAATCAGATTGAAATGCGCTGTCAGGCGTTTTGAAACGCCGGCGCGCAACTCTTCAGCCGCCGTCAAATTCTGCAGATACTTTTGCGGGTAAAACGCAAGCCGCAGATCCGCATGCAGGGTATTGGAAATAAAAAACAGCCATTTCAATAACCGCCCGCGTTCCGGGTCGTCGGGCCTTGGGCCAAGCTTCCCGGTCTTTTCGGCAAGATGGAGCAAAATAGCGCCCGTCTCGAATAGCGGCATGTCCTGATCGGGGTCGATGAGGACGGGAATGAGACCCTGCGGATTGAGCTTCAGATAGTCGGCGCTGCGCTGGGCGTTCGTCGAACGGTCCACTCGCGCCTCCTCGTAGCCCAGACCAAGCTCCTCAATCACGAAGCGAACCACGAGGTTTGCGCTGTCGGGTGACGCGTAAAGGATAAGAGGTGAACCCGTTTGAAGCATCTTCGTTCCTTCGTGAAAACACCGATCAAATCCGCAAAGCGGTCTTGAGCGAAATCAAAGCATGTTGATCTCCCGCATGGCACCAGTGCCGCATGACCGACATTCATCATCGTTATGCCACACGAAACGTGCCCCGCTATACCAGCTACCCGACAGCGCCACATTTCCATCGTGGCATTGGAGGCAAGGCCTACGGCGGCTGGCTGGAAGCGCTCGATCCGGAGCTGACGCTCTCGCTCTACCTGCATGTGCCTTTCTGCCGGCAGATCTGCCATTACTGCGGATGCCACACCAAAGGCGCAAGGCGCGATGCCCCGGTGATCGCTTACGCTGAAACGCTGATGCGCGAGATCGATCTGGTGCTTGCCCGCCTTGGATCAGGGCGCCGCGTTTCCCACATTCACTGGGGCGGCGGCACACCGAGCCTGCTTCCTTGCGATGTATTCCTGCAGATCGTGGAACGGCTCAAACAAGGCTTCGCGTTCACACCCGGCACGGAACACGCCATCGAACTCGATCCGCGCACGGTAACCCCGGAACTGGTGAAGGCGCTGGCGGAAGCCGGCATCAACCGGGCAAGCCTCGGCGTCCAGGACTTCGATGCCAACGTCCAGCGGGCAATCGGCCGGCTGCAACCTTATGAACTTGTCGAACGTTCCGTCGACCTGCTGCGCAACGCCGGTATCGACGATCTCAATTTCGACCTCATGTACGGCTTGCCGCATCAAACCCGGGAAACGATAGCAACGACGGTCGAGCTCACGCGCAACCTTGCGCCGGGGCGTATCGCCTTATTCGGCTATGCGCACGTGCCGTGGTTCAAAAAACACCAGCGCCTCATCGACGAGAACACGCTCCCCGGCCCCGCGGAGCGGATCGCTCTTGCCGATTGCGCCCGCGACGCGCTGCTTTCCGCCGGCTATGAGGCGATCGGCCTCGATCATTTTGCGCTTCCCGACGACAGCATGGCCCTTGCCATGCGGGAGGGGCGGCTTCGCCGCAACTTTCAGGGCTACACCACCGATAGCGCCGATGCGCTTGTCGGGTTCGGCGCGTCTTCGATCGGCTTTTTACCGCAAGGCTATGTGCAGAACATTGCCGACACCGGCGGCTGGGCACGCACCGTGGAAGCGGGCGAATTGCCGATTGCCAAGGGCATCGCGCTAAGTAGCGACGACCGGGCACGTGCCGCCGTCATCGAGCGGCTGATGACGGTCTATGATGCGGATATCGCCGAAATCGCCGGCAACCACGATGTCGATCCGGCGTCTTTCGACTGGAGTTTTGCAAATCTTGCGGAAATGATCGCCGACGGTTTGGTCGAAGTGAAAGGCTCGCGCGTGCGCCTTACAGAAGCCGGCAAGCCCTATGTGCGCGTGGCAGCTGCCGCCTTCGACGCCTACCTTGCGCAAGGCAGCGCCCGCCATTCGGTCGCGGTCTGAGACCTCACCCGAAATCCGGGCAAAAAAATGCCCCGGCGAGAACCGGGGCATTCAGCAACATCGCACGTCGATACGGGTCAATGCATGCCTGTCAATTTACACATACCGCAGACATTGTTGATGCGGATGTGATCCTGGCGCTCGATCTGGATGAAGCCGCGACGCTTCAGATCGGAAATGACCCGGCTAACCGTTTCAATCGTCAGCCCGAGATAATCGGCAATTTCCTGGCGCGTCATGGTCAAGGCAAGGTTGCAATCGTCGCCACCAGCGCCGGCAACCGGCCCCATGCATCCGACCCCGCCGCGACCCGGCACAAGGCGCATGAGAAAAGTCGCAACCCTCTCCGCCGCCGATTTGCGCCCCAGCAGCACGGCATGATCATGCATGATTTCCATCTGCGCCATCAGACAGTCGGTTACATGGCGCTGCAAGGAAGCGGAGGTGTCCATCTCGCGGCGATCGAAGCTCCTCACCCGGATCGGCGTAAGCGATTCCGCTGAACAATCATAGACTTCATGGGCGGAGACGCCAAAGATCGCGCCGGCATTGACGATTTCCACGACCTGCCTGCGGCCATCCGGCAGGAGCTTGAACAACATGACGACGCCGTCTTCAAGCTCGTAGAAGCGGTCGGCCACATCGCCCTCATAGAAGACGACAGAGTGTTGGGAATGTTTGTGCGTCTTGATCTGGGAAGGCGCTGGCTTGCGACCGGCGTTCCTGGCCGGATCGGGCGCGAAACCCACCGCAGTCTTTACGCCGCCAACCACTTCGAACCGCTGATCAACATAGGCCATATCACCCTCCTGTGTCTGGCATGAAAGCGGCGGCGAGATACCCGCGACGACCATGAGCGAATTTGCCCGGTCCGACGAAAGAATGAACGCCCCGTCCGACGCCATCCAATCCGCTTTCTTTGAAGAGACATTAGCGATTGCGCGTGCAGGCGGAAATTCGGTCGTTTCCGTACGACGTTCTACCTAGGGCCTGTGGGGATTTAGGGCTTGGAGTTTGCCCATCTGTTGCACGTTGGAAGTTCGACGCCCTTAAAGGTGTCGAATGAGCGCTTCTTCATTCAGCGGCTTGCGTAGAAGAACCACCGGCCGCTCGCCGTCGAGCAGCCGGGTAATCGCCAACTGCGATTGCCCGGTGATTGCGATGATCTTGGGCCGCAACGTCAGTCTGTTGAGCCAGCGCATGACCTGCACACCGTTCACGCCCGGCAGGCCAAGGTCGATGATCACCGTATCGGCAGCATCTGGCGGCGGTGCTTCGAAAAAGGATTCCGCATCGCCATAAACGATTGTTTCGTGCCCGATCTGCCGCAGCAGAAGCGAGAGAGCGTCGCATACTCCAGGATCATCTTCGACGATATGTATGATCATGAGTTCAAGATCCATCCGGCCCGGTCATCGTCCGAAGGATTGCCCGAAAAGGCGTGACACAGACCGATTTCAACCCGAAAAGATGCGCCGTTTTCTGCCGCGTCCCTTACCGACCGTCGAAAGGGTCGACCCTTCGACTATAGCGGCTTTGCCCCCTTTCAAAACTACGCACAAACCCGGAAGCCCGCGGCAGAACCGGCAGGGCCTTTGTTGTTCTGTCGGGCGCTCACGATAAAATGAAAGGCCGGCGGCTTTCGCCATCCGACCTTTTCACAATCAGCTGTCGTTTGATCTTATGGCGTGATGCGCGCGCCTTTCAGTTGTCCGGCTGCTCGCCCGTCAACACGATACGTACAAGATCGGCAGCATTGCGGGCGCCGAGCTTTTCCATGATGCGGGCGCGATGCACTTCGATTGTGCGCGGGCTGATGCCCAGCGTGCGACCGGCTTCCTTGTTGGAAGCGCCTGCGGTGATCTCGTTGAGGACTTCACGTTCACGCGGGGTCAGTTCATGAGCGCCCGGGAATGTCGCCGATTGGTTGTCTTCCGCCGGCCGGCTGCGCCTGGAAGCGGCGATTGCTTCGCGGATGCGGCCCACGACCGTTTCCATATCGAACGGCTTTTCGATGAAGTCATGCGCGCCCTGCTTGATCGCCTCCACGGCCATGGGAATGTCGCCCTGCCCGGAGATGACGAAGATGGGATTGGAAAAGCCCTGCGCATGAAGGGATCGCAGGATCTCGATCCCTGACTGGCCCGGCATGTGCACGTCGAGAATCACGCTGTCCGGCATCTCGCTTCCAACACCCGCCATGAAAGCTTCGCCCGTCTCGAAGGTTTTGACGGTAAATCCTTCCAGATCGAAAACGATGGAGAGCGCATCGCGAACCGACGGATCGTCATCGACAATATGGATCGACGGTGATGCCTCTTTCATACGGTCTGTCCTTTCGTCGCTGATTGATCGCTTCAGCCCGGTTGAAGGGTTTTCGCCTCATCCGACGGCTTGTCGAGCGGCAGTCTGAGAATGAAGGTGGCGCCGCCATCGTTTCCACCTGCTTCCAGGAAAAGATCGCCACCGTGGTTTTGTGCTATCGATCTTGAAATCGCAAGCCCGAGGCCAAGTCCGCCCCGCTTGTTGCCGGCAAAGGCCTTGAAAAGTCCGGGAACCAAATCCGCCGGTACGCCATCTCCGGAATCTTTTACGGCGACCGTCATACTGGAGCCATCGCATCTCGCCGAAACGGTCACGGTTTTCATCTCCGCCGTCTTGACCGCTTCCATTGCATTGCGGATCAAATTGACCAAAATCTGCTGAATCTGCACGGGATCGGCATGAAGATCCGGCAAATCCGCAGATACTTCAAGCTTGACGACGACATCCGGCAAGACATTGCCGAGCATGACCAGATCGATGCACTCACGAAGCAACGCATGCACATCGACGGGTTTGCGTTCCGGATCGCGTTTTTCAACGAATTGGCGCATCCGCTGAATGATCTGGCTGGCACGCTCCGCTTCTTTCACGGCCTTGTCGATGATTTCAACAAGGAGTTGATCCAGTCCTTCGACGTTTTCCGACTTCCGTTTGACTGCCTGAAGATAGAGCATGATCGCCGTCAGCGGCTGGTTCAACTCATGGGCAATCGCTGCGCCCATTTCGTCAAGCGCATTGATACGCGCCATGCCGACGAGTTGTGCCTGCGCATTCGCCAGGCGCTGCTCCACTGCCTTGCGGCCGCGAAGATCCCGCATGATGCCTATGAATTGGCGCCCCTCCGGCGTCGCCGCCTCCCCAACCGAAAGCTCGATGGGAAATTCAGTGCCGTCGCGATGGCGGGCGCGAACCTCGCGCCCGATGCCGATGATCCGCCGCTCACCGGTATCGAGATAGTGTTTCACGTATCCGTCATGTGCCGAGGCGTAGTCGTCGGGCATGAGGATCTTGACGTTCTTTCCCCTGACTTCATCGGCCGAGAAGCCAAACAGGGATTCGCACGCCTTGTTGTAGAGAATGATGCGCGCCCGGTCGTCCATAACGACAATACCATCGGCGGCGGTATCGAGCACACTGTGCAACCGCGCTTTTGAAACGCTCGCCGCCGCGGCGCTGCCTTCAAAATGTTCGTCGCGCATACGTCGGTCGACCCTGCCCGCTTCCGACCGTCCAGCGGCTATACCGCCGGGTCACATAGAAAGCTTATTAATTACCTACGCAAAAATCCGTACCCCATCCATTGCAGCTACGTCAACGTGCAAGCCATTTTCCAAGCCGCGCCGCCGCTTGCGCGATATCGCTCTGGCTGCGCGCAAAACACAGCCGGACAAAGCCTTCTCCAGCCGCACCGAAGGCGCTTCCTGGAGCCAGCCCCACTCCGGTTTCGGAGACGACTTTCATGGCAAGCGCCCGGCTATCTGGAAAACCGTCCACAGAGAAGAACAGATAGAAGGCGCCTTGCGGCGGCGCATACCGGACCCTGTCGCTCCCGTCGAGAATTGCGCTCATTGTCGCAAGACCGACTTTGGCCCGGGCGATCTGCTGCGCGAGAAAGTCTTCGCCCTCCACAAGGGCGGTACAAGCCGCGCGTTGAATGAAGGTCGCCACTCCGGAGGTCGAATATTGGATCAGGTTCTCAATCACCTGTCCGAGCGCCGGCGGCGCCGAAATCCAGCCGATCCGCCACCCGGTCATCGCCCAGTTCTTAGAGAAGGTGTTGACATAGAAGATAAGGTCGTCGTCCTCCGCGACGTCATAAAATGACGGTGCCCGCGGTGAGCCATCCAGACTGTAGCGGCCATAGACTTCATCGGCGATGATCCACAGTCCCCTTGCTCTCGCCCCGGCAAGCACAACTTCGAGCCAATCGCGACCGGCGGTCCAGCCGTTTGGATTGCATGGCGAATTGACGTAGATCGCTCGCGTCCTTGGCGTCACCGCGTCGAACAGGCGTTCAGGATCGAGGCTCCAGCCGTTTGCAGAAAACGCCATCGGCACGGTAACCGCTCGCGCACCCATGATCTCGACGGCGGCGGCCAAATTCGGCCACGCCGGACCCGGCAGCACCACTTCATCGCCCGCGCCTGCGATAGCCTGCACCGCAAGCTGGATCGCCTGCATTCCAGACCCTGTCACGAAGAAGCGTTCGTGAGAAAACGGCCTGCCGTAGGTTTTGGCGTGATAGTCCGCCAGCGCTTGTCGCAAGGCGGGAATGCCACGCTGATAGGTGTAGAAGGTTTCTCCCGCCGCAAGCGAACGGTTGGCAGCCTGGCAGATGAAATCAGGCGTCGGCAAGTCGCCCTCGCCAACCCAAAGCGCGATGAGATCTTCACGCTCGCGGGCGAAATTGACCACTTCGACGATGCCACTTTCGGGCGCCTGCCGCGCTTCAGACCGTAGATTCAAAAGGATATCGCTCAACGGACGCCTGCCTTCTCACATCGATTCGAAGGCCACATTACAATTAGTCCTTCCACTCAGCTATCCGCCTCGACTGCATTCCTGCATTGCAGAAAGCCTGGCCGGCACTTTGCAGCCGGCCTTTTGCATCCAAGGCCGATCAAGAACCAAACTACTTCGATTTCAGCAGGTCCCTGATCTCTTCCAGCAGAACTTCCTGCTTTGGCGGCGCGGCAGGTTCAGCCGGCGCAGCATCCTGCTCACGGCGGAGTCGATTGACCACTTTCACCACCATGAAAAGCGCGAAGGCGACGATCACGAACTTGATGACGGCATTGATGAAAAGACCGAGGTTCCACGTCACCGCGCCGGCATCTTTCGCTACCTGTACCGTCGCGTATGGACCTTCCGTCGCGCCGGATTTGAGAACGACGAAAAGCTCTGAAAAATCGACATTGCCAAGCAGAAGCCCGATCGGCGGCATGATGATATCGTCAACCATGGAAGAAACGATAGCGCTGAACGCCGCGCCGATGACAATACCGATCGCCATGTCCAGCATATTGCCTTTCATGGCGAATTCCTTGAATTCCTTAAGCATGTAGCCTCTTCCTTTTCGATAAAAATCTTCTGTAAAACCCTACGTAATATCAATTACTAGCATTGCCTGTCCTAGAGTAAAATCGGGAAAATCAAATGCTTGGGCGTTGCCGGGCAAATGCAGGCCGCATGATCGCGGCCGCCGTCAATGGACAGCCGCCTGCAACTGTGATCGGATCGCAGAGCAAAAAGGTGAGGCGCGGGCACAGGGAGGATACGGAGAGAATGCTGGAAGGCTGGGTCGTCGTCCTTTCTGCGCTTGGCTACGTGATCCTGCTGTTTGCGATCGCCAGCTACGGCGACCGCGCCACGCGTCACATCGTGCCGGGGCGCGGCCGGCCGTTGATCTACGCCCTGTCGCTATCCGTCTATTGCACATCCTGGACGTTCTTCGGTTCCGTCGGCGGGGCAACGCGCAACGGCCTGGAATTCCTGACGATCTACGTCGGACCGATGATCGTCTTCGCCCTTGGCTATCCGCTTTTGCGCAGGATTATCCGCCTGTCGAAAACGGAACGAATAACCTCGATTGCCGACTTCATCGGCGCCCGCTACGGCAAGAGCCAGTCCGTCGCCGCCGTCGTCACCATCATCGCAGTCGTTGGCGTCATTCCCTATATCGCCCTGCAGCTCAAGGCCGTGTCGCTTTCGGTGACGGCGATGATTGCGGAGTTAGAATCTACCGGCCGGCGAGACCAACGTGCCGATCTTCGGCGATATCGCGCTGCTTATCGCCATTTGCATGGCTATTTTCGCCTGGGCTTTCGGCACCAGGCACATCGATGCGACCGAGCATCAGGAAGGCATGATGCTGGCCATCGCGTCGGAGGCCATCGTCAAGCTTGTGGCGTTCCTGGCCGTCGGCATCTGGGTGACCTTCTACCTCTACGACGGGCCGGCGGGACTTGTTTCCGCAATCGCGGCCAAACCCGATGTCAGCAGCGTTTTCACTCAGGAACTGCACGGCGGCAACTGGATCGTCATGACGATGCTGTCGCTCTTCGCCATCCTCATGCTGCCGCGCCAGTTTCATGTGACCGTCACGGAAAACAATTCCGACGCCGAATTGCGCCGTGCGACATGGATGTTTCCGGTCTATCTGATCGCCATCAACATTTTCGTCGTGCCGATCGCTGCGGCGGGAATGATGCTGCTCGGCGACGGTGCCAATCCCGACACCTATGTTCTCGCGCTGCCGCTTGCCATGGGCGAGCCGTGGCTGGCGCTTTTCGCCTTCATAGGCGGTCTGTCGGCCGCCACAGCCATGGTGATTGTCGCCACGGTTGCCCTTGCCATCATGATTTCCAACGATCTGGTAATGCCTTTCATCCTGCGGCAAAGCTCCGAGGACGCCATTATCTCGTCTTCGGGTGAGGACATGAGCCTGGTATTGCTGCGCATCCGCCGCCTGGCGATCTTCCTGATCCTGCTCCTGGCCTATGCCTACTATCGCGCCGCCGGCGACACTGCCGCCCTTTCCTCGATCGGCCTCCTGTCGTTTGCGGCGATCGCGCAATTCGCACCGGCATTCTTCGGCGGCCTGATCTGGCGGCGCGCAACCGCACGCGGCGCCATCGCCGGCATGACCGTAGGGTTTGCTATCTGGATCTACACGCTATTGCTGCCGACTTTCGCCCAGTCCGGCATTATTTCCGACGCGTTTCTTGAGGCCGGGCCTTTCGGCTTTTGGCTGTTCAAACCGCAAGCTCTGTTTTCGCTGGCGTTCAATCCATTCATCCATGGCGTATTCTGGAGCCTTTCCCTCAATCTCGCCGTCTACACCATCGTCTCTCTGGCCAGGGCGCCAGAACCGATCGAGCGACTACAGGCCAATATCTTCGTGCCGGCAGAGCTTTCGCCCACTCCCTCGCTCCGCCTCTGGCGGACTTCCGTCACTATTGGCGACCTTAAAGCCACGATTGCCCGCTATCTCGGCGAAGAGCGCACCGACCGTTCCTTTGTCCGCTATGCCCGAGAGCGCAATCAGGAAATGGAGCTCGCTGCTCCCGCCGACCCTCAAATCATCCGCTTTTCCGAGCAGTTGCTGGCAAGCGCCATCGGCGCCGCCTCATCCCGCCTCGTGCTTTCACTGCTGGTAAAACGCAGCGACCCTTCCGGCAAAGGCGCGATGAAGCTGCTTGACGACGCGACAGCAGCTATCCAGTACAACCGCGATCTGCTGCAGACCGCACTCGACCAGGTTCGCCAGGGCATCAGCGTGTTCGACCGTGACCTCCGCCTGATCTGCTGGAACCGGCAGTTCCGCGAATTGCTCGGCCTTCCGGCAGAATACGGCCAGGTCGGCACGCCGCTCGATGCGATCATCCGCTACAACGCAGAACGCGGTGAACTGGGCCCCGGCCCTATCGCCGCCGTCGTGGCCGACCGGATCGCAAAGCTCGTCGTCCATCATGAAACGTTCCAGGAGCGCTTCGGCACCAGCGGCACTGTGCTTGAGGTGCGCACCAATTCCATGCCCGACGGTGGCATCGTCACCACATACACGGATATCACCGAACGGGTGATGGCGGAGGAAGCCCTTGCCCGCGCCAATGAAACCCTGGAACGGCGTGTGCGGGAACGAACGCAGGAACTGACGCGGGTGAACGAGGAACTGGTGCGCGCCAAAAGGCAAGCGGATGAGGCAAACATCGGAAAGACGCGATTCCTCGCCGCCGCCGGCCACGACATTCTGCAACCGCTCAACGCTGCGCGCCTCTATGCCTCAAGCCTTGTGGACCGGTTTGGCGAAGGCGAAAACCGCGAACTCGTGCGCAACGTTGAATCGTCGCTGGAATCGGTTGAGGAGATTATCGGCGCCGTGCTCGATATTTCCCGCCTCGACACCGGCGCACTGAAGCCGGAGATCACCATTTTTCGCCTCGACGAGATTCTCAATCCCCTGCGCATGGAATTCGAACCGGTGGCGCGGGAAAAAGGCCTCGACTTCAAGATCATGCCCACCAATCAGTCGGTTCGCTCCGATCGGAGATTGCTGCGCCGGCTTCTGCAGAACCTCGTCTCCAACGCGATCAAATATACCGCATCCGGCCGCGTTCTCGTTGGCCCGAGGTGCAGGGGCGGCAATGTGGTAATCGAAATCCACGATACGGGAATGGGCATTCCCGCTTCCAAGCAAAAGTCGATCTTTCTGGAGTTCCATCGCCTTGACGACGGCGCGCGCGTTGCCCGCGGCCTTGGCCTCGGACTTTCCATCGTGGAGCGCATCGCCCGTGTGCTTGATCATCAGGTCGACCTTGATTCAACAGTACGAAAGGGTTCGGTCTTCCGCGTCGAACTGCCGGCCGCCGCTGCCTTGCCGGTCGAGCCGGCCGCGCCGGTTCCCGTCATTGCTCCGCACCGGCTTGATGGGCTTTTCGTGCTTGCCATCGACAATGAACCGCAGATCCTTGCCGGGATGGAGGTTCTGCTTGGTGGCTGGGGGTGCAATGTCGCCACCGCCCGGGATGCGCGCGAAGCGGCGCAAAAAATTCAGGAGGTCGGAGAAAGCCCGGATATCCTGCTCGTTGACTATCATCTGGATGAAGGTACCGGCATCGACGCCGTCGTGCAGTTGCGCTGGAAATTCGGCGCCAACATTCCGGCGATCCTGATCACAGCCGACCGTTCCCGTCCGGTTCGGGCGCAAGCCGAGGCCCAAGAGATTGGCATGTTGAACAAGCCGATCAAGCCCGCGCTTTTACGCGCTCAACTCTCGCGCCACCGCTCCAAGGTTGAGGCGGCGCAATAGAAACGCGAGCATAGTGTTCCTGCAACGATCTCACCAGGCTATCAGCTATCCAGCGCGGCCTGCCACTGGCCCTGCTCGATCTTGGCGGCGGCGATGACGGCCTGGGTCCGGCTTTCCACGCCCAGCTTTTGCAGGATCGCGGAGACATGCGCCTTCACAGTCGCTTCCGAGACGCCCAGTTCATAGGCGATCTGCTTGTTGAGCAGACCCTCCGACAGCATCATCAGCACGCGAACCTGCTGGGGGGTCAGCGTCGCCAGGCGTTTCACCATATTCGTGATGTCGCCGTCCCTGGCGGTAAGATCGACATCCGGAGGCACCCAGGTGCCGCCCTCGATCACGCCTTTCACCGCATCGCGGATTGTATCGATCCCGAGCGATTTGGGAATGAAACCGGAGGCGCCGAAGTCCATGCAGCGGCGGATCGCCGAATGATCCTCGTTGGCCGATACGATGACCACCGGCACGGATGGATATTGCGCCCTTAGATACATCAGCCCGGAAAACCCGCGCATGCCCGGCATGGAAAGATCGAGAAGCACGAGATCGACCTCGTCGCGGGCCTCGATATCGGCGACCGCATCCTCCAGCGTGCCCACTTCGCTGATCCCGGCTTTTGGAAACAGCGTCGCCAATGTCTGCCTGAGAGCGCCGCGAAACAGCGGATGATCGTCAGCGATAACGAAATGATAGTCGTCGGTTTCCGACACGCTCTCCGTCTCCCTGTTTACCGGCTATCCTGGCCACCTTCATTGAAGGATTGCAAGAGTGCCACTTAAAGCGCATTGCGGGCAAGATCCGGAAAAAGGATCATGCCCCTGATCATGCCCCTGATCATGCAATGAAACGCAATCGGCCTGTCGATCTTTCAATCCGCTGTAAAATAGTACAGCGTGATCAAAGCGAATTTGCGCCTCATACGCCTGGAGGGGAATTGCAATCCAAACTTTGGCCGGATAATCCATGGTGTCGAGTTCGCTTTGCCAAAAAATGCCTGCGCGTGAAGTTGAGACCTTCGAGAAACTCCGCATAAATTGCCCCAGCGACCTTAGCCGATCGCAGCTCTGGAGCGCCTGTCCTGAAAGCGAAATTAATTTCGTGATAAGAAAACACTCCAGATTCAATATGCTCCAGGTCACGGACGGAGAACCGGCATGCCGCTGAACCGACGGCCTCTCGACCGCAGTGAAAGAGCCTGGTGGTCGAGAACACGACATATCATGCTGATCAGCATGGCGGCGCTCATCGTCATTGCCTTTGTGCTTCCCTTCTTCGCCGTCATGACCGGATCGCAGGACAGCAGCACAATTGCTGGCTTTCCCCTTGGTTATCTGGTTGCGGCGCAGGTCATCCCGGCTCTTTTCGTCGGGCTCCTCATCTGGTTCATTCGCGCGCAGGAGCGAAACGATCAAGGATCCGGAATGGCCGAACCCGAACCTTCTGCCGCCGATGATGTAGAGGGCGGCGAAACATGGGCATGACTCCGGCAGGCGACAGGATCGCGAGAAATCGTGGCCGTATCTTCGCCACCTATGCCGGCGGCATGCTCGCTTTTATTCTGTTTCTCGCAGCGCTGGAACAGCTCGGCGTGGCTGACAAGACCATTGGCTTCTTGTTCGTGCTGGCGACCTTTGCCGTCTACGCCTTGATTGGCATCGCCGCCCGTACTTCCGCCTTGTCGGACTATTTCGTTGCCGGGCGCCGGGTGCCCGCCGTCTACAGCGGCATGGCGACAGCGAGCAGCTGGATCGGAGGCGCGTCCTTCTTTGGCCTGGCAGGCACGCTCTATGTGCTGGGTTTCGACGGACTTGCCTTCATCATCGGCTGGAGCGGCGGCTTCGTGCTCCTTGCGGTCCTTATTGCGCCCTACCTGCGCAAATTCGGCGCATGGACCCTGCCGGATTACCTCGGCCTCAGGTTCGGCGGGAACATGCCACGCTTTATCGGCGTGCTGATTCTCGCCGTCAGTTCCTTCGCCTATGCGGTTGCACAGATCTACACGACGGGACTCATCGCATCGCGCTTCCTGGAGATCGATTTTGGCCTCGCCGTCTATATCGGCCTTGGCGCAATTCTGCTGTGCTCGCTTTTCGGCGGCATGCGCGGCGTTACCTGGACCCAGGTCGCCCAGTATATTCTGCTTATCGTCGCCTATTTGCTGCCGATCGCCGTTCTATCCGCGCAAAAGACAGGGTTTCCGATTCCCCAGTTCAGCTATGGCGCAGCGCTTCAGCAAATCGCCGACCGCGAGGCGGATTTCATCATCACAGGCCTTGCCGATGTAGACACTTTAAAGGCCTATCTCACGCCTTTTTCCAATCTCGACCCGGTCAATTTCTTCGCCCTCATCGCCTGCCTGATGGTCGGCACAGCGTCCCTGCCCCATCTGTTGATGCGATTTTTCACCACGCCTTCAGTGCGCGAGACCAGAAAGTCCGTCGGCTGGGCGCTCTTATTCGTCGTTCTGCTCTACCTTACGGTACCGGCTTATGCGGCTTTCGCAAAATTGGAAATCTATCAAAATGTTATCGGTGCGAGCATCGATCTCCTGCCTGACTGGATCTTTTCTTACGGCCGGCTGGGGCTGGTCGATGTGTGCGGCGTTCACGCCACCACGGTTGAGGCGCTGCGCACAGCCTGCGCCGAGATTCCGGGCAATAAAGGCCTGATAAGGCTTGCCGACTTTGCAATCGATCGGGATGTCGTGGTGTTGGCGGCGCCGGAAATCGCGGGCCTTCCCTATGTCATCGGCGGCCTTGTCGCCGCCGGCGGGATTGCCGCCTCGCTGTCAACTGCCAATGGCCTTTTGCTCGCCATCGCCAATTCGTTTTCGCAGGATATCTATTACCGCATGATCGACAGGCGGGCGCCTGCGCAGCCGCCGCCTCGCTGCGGCCCGGATTTTCCTTCTCGCGGCAGCAGCGCTTGCCGCGTGGGCCGCTTCCACCCGCCCCGCCGATATTCTCTCCGTCGTTTCGTGGGCGTTTTCGCTTGCTGCGGCAGGCAATTTTCCGGCTCTGGTTCTCGGCATATGGTGGAAGCGTTGCACGTCGGCTGGAGCCGTCGCCGGCATGGTCGCCGGTTTCAGCGTCACCCTCTACTATCTCATCATGACCCAGTTCTTTGGCATGGAGGAATGGTACGGCGTCCAGAATATTTCCGCCGCCTTGTTCGGCGTGCCGGTCGGCTTTGCCACGACCATTGTCGTCAGCCTGATCACGCCCCGTCCTTCTTCGGCCACACTGACCCTGGTGGAGGCCATGCGCCGGCCGCGCGAAAAGCCCTTGGTGAATATTACCATGCCGTAATTGCGAATCGCGCAGCACAGGGCAGGCGCAATACAATGCCGATGCGGGTCTGGCGTTCGGGGGCAGAGCAAGGCATTCTCATTTTTTATGCATATTGGAGTTGAAGTTGTGTTGGACGCTCTTTTTCCTGCGATCGCCCCTCGACGCAGCGGCCGGCTGAAAGTCAGCGATCTCCACGAAATCCACTGGGAGGAAAGCGGCAACCCTCATGGCAAGCCCGTGGTCATTTTGCATGGCGGACCAGGCGGCGGCGGCAACGCCACCATGCACCGCTTTCACGACCCCAAAGCCTACCGTGTCGTCGTTTTCGACCAGCGCGGCTGTGGCCGCTCCACCCCACATGCCGAACTTCGGGAAAACACCACCTGGGACCTCGTTTCGGATATCGAGAAACTGCGCCGGCATCTGGGCGTAGCACGCTGGCAGGTATTTGGCGGATCGTGGGGTTCGGCACTGGCGCTTGCCTATGCGCAAACGCATCCAGGTAGCGTCAGCGAATTGATCCTGCGCGGCATCTTCACACTACGACGCGAGGAATTGCTTTGGTTTTATCAGGAAGGAGCGAGCTGGCTCTTCCCAGATCTCTTCGCCTCCTATCGCGACCACATTCCCGAGAATGAGCGGGGCGATCTCATCGCCGCCTATCACAGGCGCCTTACGGATCCGGACAAATCCGTCCAGCTCGCGGCCGCAAAACGGTGGGCGCAATGGGAGGCTGCAACCCTTTCCGTCAAACCCGACCCCAAACGCGTGGCCAACTTCGGCGCCGACGATTTCGCCATCGCCTTCGCCCGTATCGAATGCCACTACTTCATTAATCGTGGATTTTTTGCCAGTGACGACCAGCTGATCGCCAATGTCGGACTGATTCGCAATATCCCCTGCACGATAGTGCAAGGACGCTACGACGTGGTGACACCGGCAAAGACCGCCTTCGACCTGGCGCGGGCATGGCCGGAGGCTGATTTCATTGTCGTTGACGATGCCGGCCATACGGCGGTCGAACCGGGCATAAGTGCGGCTTTGGTCAGCGCGGGAGAGAAATTCAAGACGCGGTCCGCTTGAAGCCGGTCAGTTGCGATCTTGAACGAAGGATCACGCAAGAGCCGCTTTTTCGACCTTTGCGTCAGAACAAGACTGACTATGCGGCAGAAAATTCTATTTCCCGCCCCCAAACCCCCTTGCGGGACCTTCCCCGTTCCAGCTAGATCATTGTCATGTCCATTGTGAATTCTACCAATTTCCTGGATGAGGCCATGAGCGCCGAGACGCAGGACTTCAACCGCGATCTCGCCATGCGTCTTGCCGCCCTGCCCGATCAGTGGAGTTTTCCGCCCGCGCTTATCCGGGAACGGCGGGCCCAGGGACTTGGGCCGTTTCCCCTACCGCCCAAGAGCAGGAGTGCCGAGGACCTTGTGATTGCCGGTCCGCACGGGGACATAACCTTGCGCATACTGCTGCCGGCCGAAGCAGCGCCTGCAGGCGCCTTTCTCCATATTCACGGCGGCGGCTGGGTTCTCGGCTCCTGCGACCAGCAGGACCCTCGCTTGCAGGAAATCGCCGATCGCGCCGGTGTCGCTGTCGTATCCGTCGATTACAGACTCGCGCCGGAACACCCCTATCCCCAAGGGCCGGACGATTGCGAGGCGGCGGCGCTATGGCTGGTTGGCGAAGGGGCGTCGCGCTTTGGCATCGATCGTTTCGCCATCGGCGGCGATTCTGCCGGCGCCAATCTTTGCGCGGCGGTTTTGGTCCGGCTGCGCGACCGTCACGGCTTTCAACCCTTCCATGCCGCCGTCTTCCTTTGCGGTTGCTTCGATCTGTCGCTGACGCCGAGCGCGCGCTCCTGGGGCAGCGAAAAGCTCGTGCTCAACACCCGTGACATCGAGATGTTCGCGCGCCACTATCTGGCACATGGGCATGACCCTCGCCTGGCCGACGTGTCGCCGCTTTACGCCGATCTCAAGGGGCTGCCGCCCGCACACTTCGTTGTCGGCACGCGCGACCCGCTGCTTGATGACACCTTGTTCATGTCGCAGCGTTGGCAGGCCGCCGGAAATGTCTGTGATGTCGCCGTCTATCCAGGTGGCTGCCACGTCTTCCAGCATTTCCCCCTCGCAATCGCCGAAGAGAGCAACGCGGCTATCGACCGCTTCCTGAAACAGCAACTCCAATCTCCGGGCGCCGACTGATCCCTGTTCCGGCCGCCTCATATTCCCACCTGCGAATGCCTCCTCCCGGAAAGGACCGAGCATGCCCGCCGTCGAGACATTGTTTTCTTTCGTAAACCGCTGGGAATGCGACGAAAACAACCATTTAAACGTACAGTTCTATTTCTCCAGGTTCGAGGAAGCCGACCGGCAATTCCGCATGGAGACCGGTTTGAGCGACGCACTGGCAGGGCCAAGGCGCCTGCGTCACGTGCGCTATCATCGGGAATTGCGGCTTGGCGAGACGATCGTTGTGCGCTCCTTCGTCGCCTTCGACGGCCCGCACATGTTGACGGTGGTGCATGAAATGCTCACCGACCAGGGCGATCTTGCCGCGACTGCGATCGACGGCTATTCGACCGCGGAAAGCGCCGTGCGAGAGTTGCGTCGGCGATTTAAGTCGGTCGAGTTGGCAATGCCGGGCCATGCATTGCCACGCGGATTGTCCGCCGGCCATCCCGTGACCAAGACGACCCCCGACGCTTTGTTCAACGCCGGCGCGAAAATCGTCAACCGGTCCACTGTGACAGCGCGCAATCTTGGCCCGGACGGCCGCGCCGACGATGAATTGGCGCTTGCCCGCTTCACCGAAGCTGCGCCGCATGTCTGGAACATGACACCGATGACATCGGCGTGGCTGGCGGAACGCGAGCTTGGCCGTGTCGCCGTCGAAACGAAACTTTGCTGGCTGGGACCGCTGAAAGCCGGCGATCCGCTCATCGTCATCAGCGGTCCGGTCGCGGCTTCCAAAAACGCTTTCACCTTTCGCCATCACCTGTTTGAGGCGCGCGCCAACCGCCTTGCCGCGGTCTGTGAGGTCGTGGCGCTGGCGATGGATCTCACGACCCGAAAATCCGTCCCGATGGAAGACGCGGTGAGAAAAGCGATCGCGGCGGCATCGATCGGCTAATTCGTGCGCGAGTTGCAGGCCGGGAAAAGATCAAAAGCTTTCGCCCGGTTGAGCTCATGACCTAAGGAGTTGGGTTCTCGAATTCATCGCGCAGTGTCCGCATCAATCCAAAGAAGCGGCGCATCGCCTTTTCGGTGAAATCAAGCGCCCGGTCGATCTGTTTTTCGTCGTCCGTGGAAAGCCCTTCGACCCGGTCTTCTGCCTTTGGCGTTTCCGTTTTCGGCGCCAGTGTCTTGCCGTTGAGGTCGCTCATTGCTTCCTCGGCCGAGCGTCCGATTGCCAGGATCTTGGCTTCCAGTTCCTGGTTTCGTGCAAGCAACCGGGCGTTTTCCTTGGCAAGCGCCTCGATTTCCACCTCAAAAGCCAATTGGGCATCGGGAACCGGCACGCAACGCCAGTTCCCGCTTACCTTTTTGCATTCAGACACCCGCCCGTTCTCGCGATCGAGCCGCAACACGCCCTCGCCCGTTTCACTCAGCGCGTAACGGTCTTTGTCGAGTTCATCCGTGTGCCCGTCGTGCGGGAAGAAGGGCAGCGAAAATGACACCAAAAGCAACGGGATTGACGCCAACTGGAACTTGTTCGGCCGCGCCGTCATGGCTATCCACCTCTGCTTCGTCGATTTGGCGCCAGTTTAGCGCATAACCTGATCCAAGAGCGATGCTTTATCGTTCAAACGCCTCCAATTGAACGATAAAACACTCCTGTTTACGAGGCCTGAGCCCAAAGCCGCGTCCTGCAAACAGATGCTGTTCGCCTACGCTGGAACATACGCGTCGCGGTCGCTCGCCAACGCATCGGCCAGGAGATCGAGCCGGTCCTGCCCCCAAAACACCTCGCCCTTCCAGATATAGCTTGGCGAGCCGAACACACCGGCTTCAACGGCCTCCTGCTGATGCGCCAGGTATCGATCAGCAATGTCCTGCGCGTCGGCAGCCTTGAGGATGCGAGCGCCATCAAGGCCCATTTCCTTCAGAATACCCATGAGGACATCGTGATCGGACACGTTGCGGTCTTCCGCCCAGCAGGCCTTGAACACCCGCTGCGAAAAATCGCCGACCGGGCCGCCTTCAAGTGCGAGCGCAATCGCCGCGCGGTCGCTCGGCCCGGCATCGCAGGGAAAATAGAGCGGTTTCAAATTCAACGGCACACTGCGTTTGACACGCCAGCGCTGCAATTCCAAAAACCGGTAGTCCTGGCGCACGGCATGGCGCTTCGCCAGGGCAAGACCGCCGGTTTCCGCAAAAACCTGGCCGAGATTTACCGGCTTGAAGCGGACGGCATAATTATGGGCTGCTGCCAGATCGAGAAATTCCTGATGGCCGATATAGGCCCAGGGAGAAATATGCGTGTAGTAATAATCGATCACACGCTGCATGTTGGCTCACTTTCCTGTTTCACATGTTCTGGAGCGAATTCTTTCCACGAAAACGAACCCATTTTCGTGGAAAGCGCTCCGGGTTCAAATGCTGGCGCCACCCTGAGATGGCGAATTTCTTCGATCAAGCCTTCTCGTCAATCTTGACCAAAGCTTCAAGTGTCTCGATTCGATCGGCTTCCGCCGGCAGCTTGTCCCACCTCAGCCGTGCAACGCGGGGAAAGCGCATGGCAAGGCCGGACTTATGCCTGCCGGAACGCGCTATTCCTTCAAAGGCGATCTCCAATACGAGGCCTTTCTCCCCGGTGTGGACAACCTCCCGCACCGGCCCGAAGCGGTTCGACGTGTTTGCGCGCACGAAGCGGTCGATGCGCTGAAGCTCCTCGTCGGTGAACCCGAAATAGGCCTTTCCGACCGGGACGAGTTCGCCTTCACGCCATACGCCGAAAGTGTAGTCCGAATAGAAAGAGGAGCGTTTTCCATGCCCTCTTTGCGCATACATCAAGACTGCGTCGACGAGATGCGGATCGCGTTTCCACTTGAACCAGAACCCTTTCGGGCGGCCCGCAAGATAAGGTGAGTCGCGCCGTTTCAACATCACCCCTTCGATCGCGGCAGCACTGTCGCCCCCGTGGAAGTGATGAGGATTTTCGCGCGCAGCGCCAAGCTCGTCCCAACTTGAAAAGGCGATCGGCGGCGAGATTTCCAGAATTGGCAAAGCCATACGAGCAACGAACTCCTCAAGTCTTTGCCGTCGTTCGATGAAAGGCCATTCACGCAGGTCTTCGCCATCGACAGTCAGGAGATCGTAGGCGCGGATAGCAACGGGGTGCTTCTCCATCAGGGATTTTGTGACGGCTTTGCGGTTCAGGCGCTGCTGTAAAGCATTGAAGGATTGCACGCGCCCATCGATGACGACGAGCAGCTCTCCATCGATAGCCGCATCGAACTCAAGCTGGTTCAGCAAATCGGGAAAAGCTGCCGAAATCTCCTCGCCCGAGCGCGAATAAAGGCGCCTTCGCAATGCACCTGATTGTTCGTAGCCGGCGGTGGCCTGGATGCGAATGCCGTCCCATTTCCATTCCGCGTAGAAATCGGAAGGATTAAGCGCTTCAAAATCACGCGGCTCAACCGGATGCGCCAGCATCGGCGGCCGAAAGGGCACGGGGTCCTTCGTATCCGGACGCTCGCCCCTTCCCTCCGCCCAGGCAAACAGCTCTTCGTATGGCGGCTTCAATCCATGCCAGACCTGCTCGATATCATCGGCGGTTCGTTCCCCCAGCCCCGCCACTGCCGTCTTGGCGAGCCGGGCCGAGACGCCGATGCGCATGCCTCCGGTCATCAGCTTGAGAAGGGCCCAGCGTCCGGTGTCGTCGAGGATATCCAGCAGATTGGCGAGAATTGCCGGCGCATCGGCGCGGCTGGCGCTTTCGAGCGATGCGACAACCTCCGAAAGGAGAGGCGGTGCGGCGGCTGCCTCCTGTCGTGGTGGCCACAACAGGGCGATTGTCTCGGAAAGATCGCCGACGAAATCATAAGAGAGAGCGAAAAGCTCAGGGTCGCTCCGCTCCGAAATCAGCGCCCGCAGCACTGCCGGTTTGGCATGGCGAAACGACAGCCCTCCGGTAAGTGCTGCAAGCGCCAAACCGCGCTCCGGGTCCGGCACGTTCCGGAAATAATCGACAAGATGGGCCAGTTTCGCGTTGCGCCGCGGCTCGTAGGACAACCGGTCGGCAAGGTCTGCAAAGCGTCGCATGCGGCTTCGTCAGTGTCCCTCAAGTTTCGTTGACGATCATCGCGATCCGCCAGTCATCGCCATCAAGCACAAGGTGATAGTGGCAGACGAACTCGAAGACGAACTCTTCTTCGCCATTGTCCTGGGTCCAGGCGAGCGATACCAGCGCGGTGGTGCCGCTGACATGGGCGGAAATCACTTCGAAATCGGACCCCACCACATCTTCCTTGCCGAGTTCTTCGAGCAGTTTCTCTATGTTTTGCAAAAGGTCTTCATCGTCGACAAAAACATTCCCCTTGCCGAATTGCCAGATCGTGGACGGATAAGCGAAACAGTCCGCAATCGCTTCGGCATCGTAGTCTTCAAATCCGGCCCGATAGTCCTCAAACAGCTTGGCGATTGCCGCTTGCGCCTCGTCGGCATAGGCATCGTCTTCGTGAACAATGGCGGCGATTTCCTCGGTCATTTTGCCCTCCGGGACCTTTTCGCATTGCAGGTCCGATAGTTACGGCCGGTTCGCCCGTCGGCGATCCATGCTTTTGTGCCGTCGACAATAAAGCGCTTGGTACGGTTTCATGGATAAATAAGGAGCGGGCATGGCATTTCTAACAAGATTCACAGGGCATCGGGCCCGGCCACCTCAAAACCACCGCTGTCTTCGTAGCCGATCAGGCTGAGAGGGCGCGCAAGAAGACCTTGCTTCTTGCACCAATGGACCAGAGCATCTTCCGTGCCATGGGTGACCCAGATCTCTTTTGCACCCGTCTCGACGATGGTTCTGCAAAGGTCGTCCCAATCGGCATGATCCGAGATCACGAGCGGAAGTTCAGCGCCGCGCTGCCTGGCGCGGGCGCGCACCCTCATCCAGCCGCTCGCAAGCGCGGTAACCGGATCGCCGAACCGCCTTGCCCATCTGTCCGCAAGCTGCCCCGGCGGGCAAATCACGATCTCGCCCGCAAGCTCCTTACCGAGATCTCCAACCGGCTCAAGCACGCCAAGATCGACGCCCTCATCCTGATAAAGGCTTGATAACGGCTCCAGCGCGCCGTGCAGATAGATGGGCTTTGAATATCCGGCTCGCCTCAACAGCGCGATCAGTCTTTGCGCCTTGCCCAGCGCATATGCGCCGACAAGGTGGGTCTTTTCAGGAAAAAGACTGAGTGATGAGAGCAGTTTGCCGATCTCCTGTTCCGCCGGAGGATGACGGAAAACCGGCAGGCCGAACGTCGCTTCGGTGACAAAAATTTCACATGGCACCAATTCGAACGGTGCGCAGGTCGGGTCTGATTGCCGTTTGTAGTCGCCAGAGACAACGATCCGGAAACCGTCGAAGTCGAGGCGGATCTGGCAGGAGCCGAGGACGTGCCCTGCCGGATGGAAGGAAACGGCGACATCTGCGAATTGAATATGCTCTCCCGGTTCGACGATCTGCGTTTTACCGGCAAAATTCGCGCCGTAGCGCACGGCCATGATCTTGAGGGTCTCGCGGCTCGCAATCACGATGCCGTGTCCCACTCTGGCGTGATCCGCGTGGCCATGCGTGATCAGGGCGCGGTCTACTGGACGGATCGGATCGATGTGGAATCCGCCCGCCGGACAGTAGAGACCGGCCTCCGTCAATATGAGCCGTTCTTCCGCTATCGCCTTGCCTTTCAATTTCGCCCGCGTTCCGGTTTCGCATCGCTGACAAACCTTAGTCCGATCCACGCAAACCACCAGTGGCGGGAAGAGCTTTTCATGATATTCCTGCCCCATGCACGCGCTGGCCGACGATCTTCTGCCCGATGAATTCGAGACCTGGTTTTCGAGCCGCGGCTGGATCGTAAGGCCGCATCAGCGCGATTTGCTCGCCCATGCCGCGGCAGGCAAGTCAACGTTGCTCATTGCGCCGACAGGTGCGGGAAAGACGCTCGCCGGCTTCCTGCCAAGCCTCGTTTCGCTTAACCGACGCAGGCCCATCAGACCGGGGACCAACACCTCGCGCGGTATACACACGCTCTATATTTCGCCCCTGAAGGCTCTGGCCGTCGACATCGCCCGCAATCTCGAAGCGCCGGTCGCGGAGATGGATCTGCCCATCCGCATCGAAACCAGAACCGGCGACACTCCCTCTCACAAGCGTCAGCGGCAGAAGCAAGTGCCGCCCGACATCCTGCTCACCACACCGGAACAGATCGCGCTCCTATTGTCCGATGCGGCGAGCAGCCGGATTTTCGAGACGCTGGACACCGTGATCCTCGACGAGTTGCATGCCCTCGTCACCTCCAAGCGCGGGGATCTGCTAGCGCTCGGGCTTGCCCGCCTTCGCAAGATCGCGCCCGCCATGAAAGTGATCGGGCTTTCGGCCACTGTCGCCGAACCCGACGATTTGCGGGCCTATATGGTGGCGCAAATACCCGACGCACCGCGCGCACTTTGCGATCTGGTCGTCGTCAAGGGCGGCGCGGAGCCCGACATCACCATCTTGCCGACGAAAGAACGCCTGCCGTGGTCGGGCCATACGGCGCGCTATGCGCTCAGCGAGCTTTATGCGGTCTTGAAGCAGCACAAGACCACGCTTGTCTTCGTCAATACCCGCAGCCAGGCCGAGATGCTCTTTCAGGAGCTATGGCGCATCAATGACGACAACCTGCCGATTGCCCTGCATCACGGTTCGCTCGACGTTGGCCAGCGGCGCAAGGTCGAGGCGGCCATGGCCTCAGGAGCGTTGAGAGCCATAGTCTGCACCTCCTCGCTCGACCTCGGCATCGACTGGGGAGACGTCGATCTTGTCGTCAACGTCGGCGCGCCGAAAGGCGCAAGCCGCCTTGCCCAACGTATCGGCCGCGCCAACCACAGGATGGACGAGCCTTCCAAGGCAATCCTGGTGCCGGCCAATCGCTTCGAGGTAATCGAATGCCAGGCGGCGCTCGCCGCCTCAAAGGCCGGCGCTCAGGATACCCCGCCCTTGCGTGAAGGCGGGCTCGACGTCCTTTGCCAACACGTGCTTGGCATGGCTTGCGCGGGCCCCTTTCACGCTGATCAGTTGTTTACCGAGGTGCGTTCCGCCGAGCCATACCGCAATCTGGATCGCGAAGCCTTCGACAAGGCGATCGAATTCGTGGCGACCGGCGGATATGCGCTGAAGACCTACGACCGCTACGCCAAACTGAAGAAAACGCCGGACGGCGCCTATCGCCTGGCTCACCCTCGCTTCGCCCAGCAATACCGCCTGAATGTCGGCACCATCGTCGAAGCTCCCATGCTGAAAGTCCGTCTTGTCCGCTCAAAAGCGGAAGGGCGGCGCACCCCCATCGGTCGTGGCGGGCGAATGCTCGGAGAAATCGAAGAATGGTTCATCGAGCAATTGGAGCCCGGCGATACGTTTCTTTTCGCCGGCGAGGTGCTGCGCTTCGAAGCCATGCGCGAAAACGAGGCCTATGTATCGCGAACGCGGGCTGAAGCCCCTGCAGATCCCATCCTATCAGGGCGGCAAATTCCCTTTGTCGACCTATTTGGCCGACCGGGTTCGCGAAATGATCGCCGACCCGGCCAGTTGGTCAGCGCTTCCCGAGCAGGTGCGGGACTGGCTGGAAATCCAGCGGTCCAAATCGAGACTTCCCGCAAGAGACGGACTTCTTGTGGAAACATTCCCGAGGGCGAACAAGCACTATCTGGTCTGTTATCCATTCGACGGGAGACTTGCCCATCAAACCCTCGGCATGTTGTTGACGCGCAGGCTTGAGCGGCTGGGAGCAAGGCCAATGGGCTTTGTTGCCAATGACTACGCTATGGCTGTGTGGTGTTTGAGCGACCTCTCGTCGTTGATCCGGACGGGGCGAATTTCCTTAACGGAACTATTTGACGAAGACATGCTGGGCGACGATCTCGACGCCTGGCTTGCCGGATCGAGCCTGATGAAACGCACGTTCCGCACTTGCGCGGTGATTGCCGGACTGATAGAGCGCCGCCATCCGGGACAGGAGAAATCAGGCCGTCAGGTCACCGTTTCTTCCGACCTTATTTACGATGTACTGCGCTCTCATGAGCCAGACCATGTACTTTTACGGGCCACCTGGCACGATGCGGCAACAGGACTTTTGGATATCTCCAGATTGAGCGAACTTCTTCGCCGAACCAAGGGTCGAATTGCGCATACTGCACTCGCTAGGGTATCCCCGCTCGCCGTTCCGGTGATGTTGGAAATCGGACGCGAGCCTGTTTACGGTGAGGCGCAGGAAGCATTGCTTGCCGGCGCCGCCGACGACCTGATCGAGGAGGCTATGGGTTGAGATTTTTCGCCGCGACGCAGAAATCGCGTTCATTCGTACCCGTTTGCCATGATTTCTCGGTCGCCGGAACGCTGGTAGGCATGCACGACAGCGGAGCCTTGTGGCTGCCGGACGAACACACGCTGGTCGTGGCCGACCTCCACCTCGAGAAAAGTTCGAGTTTCGCGCGCCGGGGGCTGATGCTTCCACCCTACGACACCGGAGCGACGCTCGAAAAGCTTGCCGAAGCGATCGATGCCTTTGAACCGCGCAGGGTTATCGCCCTTGGCGACAGCTTTCATGATCGCAGCGGTTCCGACCGGCTGCCCGCGGCCTATCGGGCAATGCTGACCACGCTGCAACTTGGTCGCGAATGGATTTGGGTTACCGGCAATCATGACCCGATAGCGCCCGTCGGATTGTGTGGCGAGACGGTTGAGGAAGTATCTTTCGGTGGGCTTGTTTTCCGCCACGAACCGCGCCCCGGCATGGCTGGATTTGCCGAGGTTGCCGGTCACCTGCATACGGCCGGCCGCATCCGCCGCTACGGCCGCACGATTCGCCGCCCCTGTTTCACCACGGATGGTGAGCGGCTGCTTATGCCGGCATTTGGCGTATTCACAGGCGGCTTGAACGTCCTTGACCCGGCGGTTGGCGCCATATTTCCCAATCGCCGATTTTCCGCTTACTTGCTTGGCGAGGGTCGGCTTTATCCTTTTACCGCATCGAAACTGATTGCCGACTGACATTTGGCGATCGTCGCTTGGAGCGCTTTCCACGAGAACGGAGGCGTTTTTGTGACGAGAAATCGCTACAGGATCAATGCTTTGAGCATATCCTTGTCGCCAAATCCGATTCAGATTTGGCGGGATATGCTCTAGCCCCAGACCATCATGGCTGCAATGAAGAGCCCTGCTGCTCCCGCCACCGTCATTTGCAGGCGCAGAAGTCCGAACCACATCGGAAACCGGCCTTGGCCCGCATCGCTTACATCGCATGCGCCTTGAATTGCCAAGGCGAGCGCAAGCACGAGAAATGCCGCGCCTTTCGGCATGAAGACTGCATCCCAGCCAATGAGTGGCGGCACGATCGACCAAAGGAAAATCCGGTCGCGGCGATCTTCGTCAATCTTGGCAAAAAGCGCTTGTCCCCAGCGGATACCGGCAATGAATGACAAGATGACCGCGCTATAGACGGCAATGCCTCTGGCTGGAGAGCCAGGGGAAGAACGCTCGGCATAAACAAGCATGGGCGCGGCGATAAAGGGCGCCACCGCCGCATAGCCCAAGACCCGTGCAAGGATCGGGATATCCTTAGCGGCAGCCATTTTTTGCCGTAATGAACCAGCAAACGACATGAGGCCTCCGATCTCGATCTTCCAATAGCCCCAATAAAAATCCTTAGGCTCGAACTCCCGAATTATCCCACCGAAAAGCGGTGTCGTTGTGGCAGCATCTTCTCACACCGGGGATTGCCACTCAATGCCAAGTAAAAATGCCGGTATTTCGACAATAGAAATGATTTGCCATCCTCCGCTCAATCCCGGCGGAAGACGACCCCGGCGATCCAACCGGTAAGCAGAGCGAATATAATCGCAGCCAAACCATAAATGGCTGAATGCTGGTAAGCCATTGTATAAGTTAGTTGTTCAAACCCGGTCTTGGCAATCCTGAGTTTATTTTCCTGCTCTGCCAGCAATGCGCCGCCCCGCAGGAGATACGTGTGCACAGTATATGTCCCGACCGGCACGATTGCTGGTAAAGGTATGGTCGTGCGGAAAAGACTATCGCTCAGGAACTCTACCGCGCCGGCGCGTTCGGCATAAAGGCCGCTTTGAACCCGAAGCCGTACGAAGGCGCTGCGAAAGTCGAAACGCGAAGACAATGGTATCGTCGATCCTTCCCCAATCGCCAAATTGACGTTGTATATGCCGATCTGCAGCTTCTCCAGCAGGCCGCGCTGAGCCAGTTCCACGACCGGCCGCGTGACATGCACTGCATAAAAGCTTGGAACATTCGGATAGGTTTCCGCATCCCTGTTGACCCAGAGTCCGAGAAAACGCCCCTTTCGCCGCGTGGTGACATCCTGCGGCGGGCCGGACACGACGATTGCCAAATCATAGGGCTCCGGACGGGCGACAGTAGACGCATCACGGGCGATCTCGCCGAATACGACGATTTCAGTGCCGGTAAAATTGGATTCGATCCGCACCTGATCGGCAGATAGCGCCGCGACCAGCGATTCTGCCCGCGCGTGATCGCAGCCGAACGAATGCAACCCCACGAATGCCGCGAATATTACAACCCATCTCATGGGCCGGCCCGCACTATGGAGATGGAAAACAGCTCTTCGGGCTGGATCAGCAATCCCAACGCAAAGCGCACGCCAACCGCCAGCACCAGCAGCGCCAGCAACAGGCGCAACTGGTCGCCTCGCAGTTTCTGCCCCATGCGCGCACCCAATTGGGCTCCGATGACGCCGCCGACCATCAGGATCAAGGCCAGGACGATATCGACGGATTGTGTCGACATGGCATGCAGAAAGGTCGCCGCCGCCATGGTCACAAGGATCTGCAACAGCGACGTGCCGATGACGATATTGGTGGGAACGCGCAAGATGTAGATTAACGCCGGCACCATCATGAAGCCGCCGCCGATACCCAGCACCGACCCCAGGAATCCAATGCTCGAACCGAGAAACAGGATGGGGATGATGCTTACGTAGAGGCGTGACTGGCGAAACCGCATCTTGAGCGGCAGCCCGTGCACCCAGTTGTGGCGCCCCGGCAAACGCACAGGCGTGGTGGCGCCGGATCTGCGCCGCGTGATGGCGCGTATGGATTCCACGAACATGAGCGACCCGATCGCGCCCAAAAAAGTGACGTAGGAAAGGGATATCACCAGATCGAGCTGGCCAAGACCGCGCAGAATATCGAACAGCCACACGCCGATTGCCGAGCCGACCACGCCGGCCGCCAGCAACATGCCGGCAAGCTTGAAATCGATCGCCTTGCGCCGCCAATAGGCCAATACGCCCGATGCGGAGGATGCGACGATCTGCGTGGTTACGGTTGCGACCGAAACCGCAGGCGGAATGCCGGAAAAGATCAGGAGCGGCGTCAGCAGAAAGCCACCGCCGATGCCGAACAGCCCCGACAGGAAACCTACCGCCCCGCCCATCCCGAACACCGTGAACATGTTCACCGGCAATTCCGCGATGGGTAGATAAATCTGCACGGGGCACCCCGGCCTTTTGATGCAGCTTGCGCCGACGTGATGATTGTTGACCGGATAAGGCGCTGGCCCGCAGGCCCTGTCAACGCCGAATACGGGAGGGACTACATCTTTGCCCGGCCATGAACTCGCTTCAATCCGAACTTTAGAACGAGCCGCGAATTCCGTGTGCTAAACCGCTTTTTTCACAGGCAAGTCAGTGATTTGCCGATGCAGGTCTTCAAATCGAACGGCCGAGCAGCGCCTTCAGCAGTTCCTTGTCGATCTTGCCAGTTGCCGGAAGACCGGCTTCCTTCTGGAAGGAAATCACCGCATCGCGTGTCTTTGGTCCGAACTGCCCGTCGGCCGATCCGGCATCATAGCCAAGGCGGCCGAGCAGTTTTTGAACATTCAAGACAAGGTCGCTTGGTTCGCTAACGAGATTGGCCTTGGAAAGTGTGTCCTCGTCGGTCGTCCATGACGGATTGACCTCGACTTCATTTGCGGCGCGCTCAAGCGGCGTCTGCTTCCAGGTGTCGACTGCCAGACGGGCTGCGGCAAGATGTGCCTTCTCCAGGATATTAGCCACTTCATCGCGCTTCTTTGCTGCATCGGCATCGCCTTGACGCGCTGCAAGCGCAAACCACTTGTAGCTATCGACAAGGTTTTTCTCGACGCCCAGGCCGCGCGCATAGAGGATACCCAGATTATACTGGCTGTCGCGCACCCCGAAACCGGCAGAGCGCTCAAACCATTCGGCGGCCTTTGGAAATTCGGGCTCACCATTAATTCCCTCGGCATAAAGAACGGCGAGATTATGGGTTGCCTTGGCATTGCCCTGGCTTGCCGCTCGGGTGTACCAAAGCTGCGCCGCCTCAAGGTCCTTGGCTACGCCCTGCCCTTTTTCAAAAAGACTGCCCAGCCGGTATTGCGCCGGCGCAAGTCCGCTTGCTGCAGCCTTTTCATAATATTTGACTGCCTGCGTGAGATCGGGCTTTACGCCAACACCGTCGCTATAGCGAACGGCAATCTCAAAGAGCGCGGACGGATTTCCGCCTGCCGCCGCCTGACGCAGCGCAAGTGGTCCGACCTCTTCCGGCAGTGCATCAGCCTTGACCGACGAGGAAGCGTTTTCGCTGCCCGCCTTCCCTGTCGCGGAAAAATGCCCCGATGGCGGGAGCGAACCCGCGGGTTCGAACGTATTTTGCACGCCGGCGGGCGGGGCAAAGGCAAGATCGTCACTGCTGGCAGGGGCATGCGGATTTGCGGTGGCGGTTTCTTTGCGCGTCAAAGCCGGGGGTGTTTCGCCAAGCGGCTGGCCGGGTTCGACAATCGCCTCCGGAAGGGCCGCAGGATCGTTCAGCGAATTGACGATAGAGGCGGGTTCCGCCGATGTATTCGGCCCGACCGATTGTTCGATTGCCGCCACTGGCTTGTCGAGCGCCGCCAAATCCTCGTCCGGCTTTGAAATGAGCCGGAAAGCCTGAAGTGTGCCGATCGCCAGCACAATCGCGGCCGCCGCAAGCAACAAGGCGCGTCGACGGGAAGATGAGGGCGTGCCGCCTTTGGCGGCCGCCTTGACCGGTGTCTCGACCTCAGGCGTCTCCGCCGGTCGGCGATCGGCGCGCAGGTTCGCCATTGACGCGGCGATTTCGGCGCGAATGGCCTTGCGGCTTTGAACCTGGCGATCATCTGCCGCTACGGTATCGGCTTCTCCTTCGCGCCCTTTTCCCAAGCGCTCCCGCAGCCAGCCGGCCTTTGACGTGGTGATGGCTTTCCTTGACTCCGAGCGGGGTGCATCCAGCTCGGAAGCGCCCTGACCGGCGACTTCGGCTGCAGCGGCTTGCGCCGCCCGGCGCGCTGCCGCGATGAAATCGGCTTTGCGGTTGCGGGCTTCTTCCTGGGGGGTGTGAGCGACCTGGCGGCCCACATCCCTGCTCGGCACTGATGCCGATGAAGCGCGGACCGGAAGTTCCTGGGGCTTTCCCGATCCAGGCTCAAGCGGTAAATCGCCGTCGAGTGCCGGCGTCTGCTTTGCCGGCGGCTGCAAGGAAGAAACCGGCCCCTGGGTTCCTTCAAGGCCCGCGAGACGGGCGTTGATAGCAGCGAGAAGGTTTTGGACTTCTTCGACGGTCTGAATTTGCTCCGACTGTTTTGCCGAACGCAGCAGTTTTTCCAAATCCTTGCGAAGGGCGCTGGATATGGCATCGTTGACGGTGTCGCTCAGGTTTACACCGCCGCTGGTTGCAGCGTTCGTTCCAAGCGAGGCGAGCCGGCTTTCCGCAGCATCGATCTGCGCCGCAAGCCCTGCCACCTTTTCCTCGATCAGACCGAGCAGCTTTTCATCGCCGCCTGCGCCCGGTATTTCTTCACTGCCGGACAATGCCTCCGTCAGGTCGCGAAGCCTCGCTTCCAGATCCGTGACCGACGGTTGCGCATCGAGCGACTCCCGAAGTGCGGCAATCTCGCTGCGAAGGGAGGACACATCCGACGCGCCGTCGGGATTGCCGTGATCGAGCCGCTCGTTCAGGCGGATGATTCCAGCCTCAAGCCGGCCAATGACGTCGCTATCGGCAAATGCTTCGTTGCCGCCGGCTGACGATCGGACTTCGACGCGGTCGAGCGCATCGATCTTGCCGTCGATTGCCGTCAGCCGTTTTTCGAGCAATGTGAAAGCCGCATCATAGCTGCGCGGAGCCGCTTTGCTGCCTTCGATCCGGTCGAGCCGCCCGACGATATCGTCGAAACGAGCGTCGAGATGGTCGGGATCGTCAATGCGGCCACGATTGCGATCCTCCGCCAGCATGGCGGTGATTTCCTCCAGACGCACCTGGAGACGATCGACTGCGTGCGCATCGACCATTCGACTTTCCATACCCGAAAGCCTGTCGGCAAAGCCGCGCTGTTCGGCTACCAGAATGTCTATATCGTCAAGTCGAAGAGCCACATCGCGCAGACGGTCATTCAGGTCTATCACCAGATGCCGCACGTCGAATTTCTCGACCAGCGCCCTTAGTCCGTGAAGCTCCTCGCCCAGGTCCTCAAGACCTCGACCGCTCCCGCGGCGCGCAATTTCTTCCACCTTGTGGCCGATATCGCTGACCCGATCTTCCAGCGCCAAAATCTGCTCGGCACGCGGCAAGATGCGAAATCCGTCCTCTATTTCCGCCAGCCGCTGCCCCACTCCTTGCAGGATCGCCGGATCGACAGCGCCCCGGCCAAGGTCGTCCAGCCGTTCAACGAGATGCACATAGCCGCTTTCCAGCGATTGCAGCAGCCCTTCCACATTCGAATGATTGAGACTGCCGCGCAGATCCGCGATCTCATCGCGTAAAGCCTGCACCAGCCTTGCGTCGACGCGGCTTGCCCTCAAGCTCTCAACCGCCTCCACAAGCCTGAGAACCTCACGCTCGTTCCGCTCGCCAAAGCCCTCACGGCTCCGGTTTTCCAAAGCGTTGCGAAGGCTGTCGATCTCCCGGCGCAAATCCGCATAGCCCTGGTTTTGCGGC
This sequence comes from uncultured Alphaproteobacteria bacterium, assembly GCA_963698365.1. GTDB lineage: Bacteria > Pseudomonadota > Alphaproteobacteria > Rhizobiales > Stappiaceae > Hongsoonwoonella. Next base: position 205,451 of record CAVOQM010000006.1, on the reverse strand, counting down.
GCGTTCAGCCGATCGATCTTGGCCGATAGTTCACGCAGGAACGGTCGCATCTCATTGCTGCCATGGGGGTCGGCGCCATAGGCGGCGGCTGCATACCGGTCAGCTGCATGATCCTCGCCAAAGCCGTCGTCCGACGTGGCTGCCCGCATCCGTGGCTGCGGCATCGATGCCTTCGGGGGCAAGGAATGCCCGGATCGGATTGCCGTGGCGGGTCGCGTGCGGTTTTCGCGCCCATACTCATGAGGATCGTTGTCGGAATCCTTTGGCGATCTGGAAAGATCGTCGACCCGGCGATCAAGCCGATCAAGCGCCTTCAGCACGGCTTCTATGCGGCCCGTGCGGGCGTCCCCTGGCCGGGCGAGATCGGAGCGTGAATGATCTGTCGTTTCTCTTGCCCGTGACGCTGCCGCGCGCCGGTCCCTGCGGTTTGCCGGCTGGGTTGCCTCGCCGCGATCCTTGCCGCCTCGCCGAGCCTGGCCGCGATCGAGATCCGGCATCAGCTGTTCCAGCGCATCCGCAACGTCATCCAGTTCTTCCTGGGCGCTGCGGCGTCCGATATCGGCTGCCGTGGCCGAACGGGTCAACCGTTCGACGTGACGGTCGGCGCGCTCGCCTGCTTCACGCCGGGCGCCGGAAGAAATCCAATCGGCAGCCATGTCGGTCTGTCCTGGTAGAGGATCCGAGCGGGAAGCGGATTGCTGTTTTTCACGATGTCGGACGGTCCACGACATTTACTGGCCTCGAGATCCTGTATTCAGCGCCGGATTAGACACCGATTGACGTTCCATTCCGGTCCGCAACGCAGAAAACAAGACCCGGATGGCCTCCCGTAGAATTCACGCGTTAGGGTAAATAGCGGGTTAATGATGCTGATGACGCTCCGTCTGAATTGCCAGGTGTTGCCCGCTCGCGACACCCTGCTCCGGCGATTTGCACCGCCTTGTGTCAATCCGGATGCCTTCAATACAGCCGAACCATTGACGTTTACGTATGCGTAAATTATTTCTCGCCTAATGACGTAGTGTCATTTTATTTGGATGGCACCTTGTTGCCGAGCCTGTCCGGCCTTTCCAAAAGGCGGATGAATGAAGCAGAAAAAGAGAAACCCATGAGCGAAGCGCTCTCCGTGAACAATGATATCGTCGAGGCCGTCGCCGCCAAGGACAAATCGACGAAAAAGACCCAATTCACTATTGGCGATCTCGCCAAGGAATTCGGCGTCACATTGCGCACCCTTCGGTTTTACGAAGACAAGGGCCTTATCAATCCGAAGCGGGACGGCCTCAACCGGATCTACAATCGCCGTGACCGGGCGCGCCTCAAGCTTGTCGTAATGGGCAAGTCGGTCGGTTTTTCGCTCGCGGAAATCCGCGGCATGCTGGATCTTTATGACTTGCGCGACGGCCAGGCGACGCAGTTGAAAGTGGCTTTGTCCCGATTCAATGAGCAAATCGCCGTGCTCAACAAGCAGCGCAACGACATCGACCAGGCCATCGAGGAACTCGGCCGTACCGTCGAAATCGTCAGCGGCATGCTCAAAGAGAAAGAAACCGACGACTGAGTTCTCGACTTTGCGGCCGGCCCGCCATACCGGGTCGGATTTCATCACTTTTTCGCGCATTCAAGGCCGGATCGCTCATTTTCCAGACGAAATTCGGCCCAGTCCCGCTACGATACGGGTTGCCGAGAGCCGATGGCTCGCGTATATCTCCTTCCGAGGTTACGTTTACGGAAACGTCAAGTACACCCCGCCGTAGACGATTGCTTGACCCGCCGTAGGCGATTGCTTGAATTGAAAGCCGGGAGGATATCGAAATGCCGAGCTACAAGGCCCCTGTCGAGGATGTTGTTTTTCTTCTCAACGACGTTTTGGGCTATCAGCGCTACTCCAACCTCCCGGGATTTGGAGATGCAACGCCGGACGTTCTTGAAGCGATCCTGAGCGAGGGCGCCAGGGTAAGCGAGGAACTGCTTCAGCCGCTGAATGCAATTGGCGACAGGCAAGGCTGCACGCGTCACCCCGACGGTTCGGTAACGACCCCCGCCGGCTTCAAGGAAGCCTATGAGACCTATCGCGAGGGCGGCTGGATTTCTCTCTCCGTTCCGGAAGAATTCGGTGGCCAGGGCCTTCCCACGACCATCAACTCTGTAATGCAGGAGTTCGCCTCCGCCGCCAATCTCGCCTGGAGCATGTACCCGGGCCTTTCGCAGGGTGCAGCCGCCGCCCTTTTGGTGCACGGGACCCAGGAGCAGAAGGAACTCTACCTGCCGAAACTCGCCACGGGCGAATGGTCGGGCACGATGAACCTGACCGAGCCCCACTGCGGCACCGACCTTGGCCTCATCAAGACGAAAGCCGTGCCGCAAGGCGATGGCAGCTACCGTATCACGGGTCAAAAGATCTTCATTTCCGCCGGCGAGCATGATCTGACGCAAAATATCGTGCATCTGGTTCTGGCCCGCATCGAAGGCGCACCCGATGGCACAAAGGGCATCTCCCTCTTCGTCGTGCCGAAATTCCTTCCCGACGCGGATGGCAATGCCGGCGAGAGCAATGGCGTTTCCTGTGGGTCCATCGAAGAAAAGATGGGCATTCACGGCAATGCCACCTGTGTCATGAACTACGATGATGCGACCGGCTGGCTGGTCGGCCAGGAGCATCGCGGCTTGAACGCCATGTTCGTGATGATGAACGAGGCGCGTCTGGCCGTTGGCATCCAGGGGCTGGGCCAGTCGGAAGTCGCCTATCAAAACGCCGTCGCCTACGCCAAGGACCGCCTTCAGGGCCGTGCGCTCACCGGACCGCAAAATCAGGCCGGCAAGGCCGATCCCATCATCGTCCATCCCGACGTGCGGCGCGTGCTCATGAACATCCGCGCCTTTAACGAGGCGGCTCGCGCGCTCGTGCTTTGGACGGCGCTGCAATCAGACGTGTCGCATCGCTCCGACGACGAGAAGGAACGTCAGCGCGCCGAAGATCACATGAGCCTGATGACCCCGGTCATCAAGGGCGTTCTCACCGACAAGGGATTTGATAACGCCGTGCAGGCGCAGCAGATGTTCGGCGGCCACGGCTACATCGAGGAATGGGGCATGTCGCAATTCGTCCGCGACGCCCGCATCGCCATGATCTACGAGGGCGCCAACGGCATTCAGGCCCTCGATCTTGTCGGCCGCAAGCTGCCGAGGGATGGCGGCCGCGCAGTGACGACTTTCTTCAGCGATGTCAGCGCCTTCCTGAAGGAAAACACCGACAATGAAGACCTTGCCGTCTTCACCAGGCCGCTGAAGGAAGGTCTCGACCACCTGCAGAAGGCCACCATGTGGTTCATGCAAAATGCGATGGCCAAGCCGGATAATGCCGGCGCCGGTTCGACCGACTATATGCACCTCTTCGGGCTGGTGGCGCTTGGCTACATGTGGGCGAAAATCGCAAAAACAGTGCAGGATAAACTGGCTGAAGGCGCGGGCGACAAGGAAGACTGGCTGCGCACGAAACTTACCTTCGGAACGCATTTCATGGAGCGGCTGATGCCGGAAACGGCAGCGCATCTTGCCCGCATATCCGCCGGCTCCGATACGCTGATGAAACTGCCGGCTGAGGCGTTTTAAGGACGAAGACGATCCGGGTGCGGGCAATAGGTCCGCATCCGCAATAAATTCAAAAGCCCGTCATCGGTTTCTCGGGAGGAGACAGGATTGACCGCTCTGGACGTTCCAAAACCCGCTTGGATGGATGAGGATTTAACCCTCGTCGACGATGCATTCACCCGCTTCCTGGAGCAGGAGATAGCACCCGACTACGAATCCTGGGTCGAGGCTGGTTCCGTAACAAAGGATGCCTGGCGCAAGACCGGCGAGGCCGGCTTTCTCTGCCCCGCGATGCCTGAAGAATACGGCGGCGCGGGCGGCACCTTTGCCCATGAGGCGGTGATCGATCATCGCCTTGGCCTTGCGGGTCTCGATCACTTCGGCATCGCGCTGCATTCGGGCATTGTCGCGCCCTATATTCTCCATTACGGATCGGAGGATCAAAAGAAGCGCTGGCTGCCGGGCCTTGCTTCCGGCGCGTCCATTGGCGCCATCGCCATGACGGAACCCGGCGCCGGTTCCGACCTGCAGGGCATCAAGACGACGGCGAGGAAGGACGGCAACCACTACGTCCTCAGCGGTTCCAAGACCTTCATCACCAACGGCCAGATGGCGAATTTCGTCATCGTCGTCGCCAAGACCGACCCGTCGCAAGGCGCCAAGGGCGTTTCCCTATTCGTGGTTGAGACCGACAGCGTCGAAGGTTTCCGGCGTGGCCGCAACCTCGACAAACTTGGCCTCAAGGGCAACGACACCTCGGAGCTTTTCTTCGACGATATCCGCCTGCCGGCCGATGCGCTGCTTGGCGAGGAAGAGGGTCGCGGCTTCTTCCAGCTGATGGAGCAATTGCCGCAGGAGAGGCTGATCGTGGCGATCCAGGCCATGGCGGCCATCGAGCGGGCATTGGAGCTGACGCTCGACTACGTCAAGGAGCGCAAGGCCTTCGGCAAGGCGATCATCGATTTCCAGAACACCCAGTTCAAGCTGGCCGAACTGAAGACGGAAGCCACCATCGGCCGGGTTTTCGTCGATGACTGCATCGCCCGGCATATCGACGGCAATCTGGATTCCGTCACCGCCTCCATGGCGAAATACTGGACCACGGACCTCCAGTGCAAGGTGATGGACGAATGCCTGCAGTTCTTCGGAGGCTACGGCTATATGAACGAATATCCGATCTCGCGCCTTTACGCTGACGCGCGCGTCCAGCGCATCTACGCCGGCACCAACGAAATCATGAAAGTGCTGATCGCACGCAGCTTGTAGGCAGGCATTAATCTCTGCCCGCAAGTTGCCCGCGAACCAGCACCGCAACAGACGAAACCGATTGATCCAAGGAGGCTTTAATGCCCGACGCCCTGATTTTCGATCATGTCCGCACGCCACGCGGCCGCGGCAAGAAAGACGGTTCGCTCCATGAGGTTCCAGCCGTTCGCCTCGCCGCATCGGCTCTGGAGGCCATTCGCGACCGTAACGAACTCGACACGCGGGCGATCGACGACGTCGTGATGGGCTGTGTCGATCCGGTCGGCGAGGCCGGGGGCGATATTGCGCGCGCCGCCGTTTTTGCGGCCGGCTTACGACAAGTCCGTGCCCGGCATCCAGATCAACCGCTTTTGCGCTTCGGGTCTCGATGCCGTGAATTTCGGCGCAGCCCAGGTCATTTCCGGCCAGCACGATCTGGTTGTCGCCGGCGGCGTGGAAAGCATGAGCCGCGTCGGTATCGGCGCTTCCGGCGGCGCATGGCCGGTCGATCCGCAGGTCGCCGTGCCCTCCTATTTCATGCCGCAGGGCGTATCTGCCGATCTTATTGCCACGAAATACGGCTTCTCCCGCGACGACGTGGATGCCTATGCGGTGGAAAGCCAAAAGCGCGCCGCAAACGCCTGGGACAAGGGCTACTTCAAGAATTCGGTCGCCCCGGTCAAGGATATCAACGGCATCACCATCCTCGACCGTGACGAGCACATGCGCCCCACGACCGACATGCAGTCGCTCGCATCGCTCAACCCGTCCTTTGAAATGATGGGTTCGATGGGCGGCTTCGACGCCGTCGCCATCCAGGCGCATCCGGAAATCGAGCAGATCAAGCACGTCCATCATGCCGGCAATTCCTCCGGCATCGTCGATGGTGCGGCAGCCGTTCTGATCGGTTCGCGCAAAGCCGGCAAGAAGGCGGGATTAACGCCGCGCGCCCGCATCCGCGCTTTCGCCAACATCGGTTCCGAACCGGCGCTGATGCTGACCGGTCCGGTCGACGTGACCGAAAAGCTCCTCAAGAATTCCGGCATGACGCTCAAGGATATCGATCTGTTCGAAATCAACGAGGCCTTTGCCTCGGTGGTGCTGCGCTTCCAGCAGGCCTTCGATCTCGACGCGTCTATCGTCAACGTCAATGGCGGGGCCATCGCCATGGGCCACCCGCTGGGGGCTACCGGGGCCATGCTGATCGGCACCGTGCTTGACGAGCTCGAGCGCCGGGATCTCAACACCGCCCTCGTTACGCTGTGCATCGGCGCCGGCATGGGCACGGCGACGATCATCGAGCGCGTTTGATCCGGGATCGAGGAGAAAATCATGACCTACAAGAACTTCACTCTTGAGACCGATATCGACGGCATCGCGCTCGTCACCTGGGACATGGCCGACAAGTCCATGAATGTCATCGATCTTTCGGTGATGGACGATCTCGACCGGATCATCGACGACGTCGTGGCCGATGAAAAGATCAAGGGCGTTATCGTCACTTCCGGCAAGCCGGCCTTTTCAGGCGGGGCCGATCTCACCATGCTGGAAGGGCTTTTGCAGGACTTCCACAAAAAGCGCGGCAAGGATAGCGAAGCTGCCGCCAAGGCGCTGTTTGAAGGTTCGCGCCGGCTGACGCTGATCTACCGGAAGCTTGAGACTTGTGGCAAACCCTTCGTGGCCGCCATCAACGGCACCTGCATGGGCGGCGCTACCGAGCTGGCGCTTGCCTGTCATGCGCGCATTGCCGACGAAAGCGATGCCTTCAAGATGGCGCTGCCGGAGGTCAAGGTCGGTCTTTTCCCGGGTGCCGGCGGCACCCAGCGCGTGATGCGCATGGCCGACGGTCAACAGGGTATGCAGTTCCTGCTGCAGGGCAAGACGCTGAACGCTGCACAGGCCAAGTCGATGAAGCTGGTCGATGAAACCGCAGTGCCCAAGAAGCTCGTTGAGGCGGCAAGAAAGATGCTGAAGGCCGGTGTCGATCCGGTAAAGCCCTGGGACAAGAAGGGGTTCAAGCTCCCGAACGGGCCGATCTATTCACCGGCCGGATTCCAGTTCTGGCCAGCGGCCAATGCAATCTACCGGCGTGAAACCTTCGACAACTACCCCGGCCCGCGCGGCGTCATGCATGCCGTCTATGAAGGCCTGCTCCTGCCGATGGATCAGGCGCTTACGGTGGAAAGCCGCTATTTCGCCCACGTCCTGCAGACGCCGGAAGCGGCCAATATGATCCGCTCCCTCTTTGTCTCCATGCAGGAGTTGAACAAGGGGGCCCGCCGCCCCGCCGACATCCGTGCGAACAAGATCCGCAAGATCGGCATTCTGGGCGCGGGCTTCATGGGCGCCGGCGTTGCTTATGTGACCGCCAAGGCCGGGATCGACGTGGTCCTTATCGACCGCGATCAGGAAGCCGCCGACAAGGGCAAAGCTCATTCCGACGCGCTGGTTTCCAAAGCCGTTTCAAGGGGCCGCGCTACCGAGGAAGACAAGGCGAAGCTGCTTTCTCGCATCACGGCGACAGTGGATTATGACCTTCTTGCCGATTGCGATCTGGTGATCGAAGCGGTGTTTGAGGATCGGGAGATCAAGCGGGTCGTCACGGAAAAGGCGGAAGCGGCGATGAAATCGCGGGCAATCTACGCCTCCAATACATCGACACTGCCGATTACTTCGCTAGCCGAGGCTTCCAGCCGGCCGAAGAACTTTATCGGCATCCACTTTTTCTCGCCCGTGGACAAGATGATGCTGGTCGAAATCATCATGGGCAAGAAAACCGGAGACCGGGCGCTCGCCATGGCGCTCGATTACGTAAAAGCGATCAAGAAGACGCCGATTGTGGTGAATGATTTACGCGGCTTCTACACATCGCGCGTGGTCATGACCTACATCCGCGAGGGCTTGATGATGCTTGCCGACGGCGTGCCGCCGGCAATGATTGAAAACGCAGGCAAAATGGCCGGCATGCCCGTTGGTCCGTTGTCGCTCGGCGACGAAGTCGCCCTCGATCTGGCGTGGAAGATCGTATCGGCCACCCGGAAGGACCTCGGCGTAAACTACGTGAATGGCCCGCTCGACAACATTTTGGAAGAAATGGTCGTCAAGCGTGAGCGTTTCGGCCGCAAGAACGGCAAGGGTTTCTATGACTACGACGGCAAGAACAAGAAACTCTGGCAAGGAATTGCCGAAGTCGCCGGAAAGGCGAAACCCGCCGAAAGCTTCAACATCGAAGAACTGAAGCAGCGTCTTCTTGCCATGCAGGCCCTGGAAACCGCCCGTATCTTTGAGGAAAATTGCCTCACCGACGTGCGCGAGGCCGACGTCGGCTCGATCCTCGGTTTCGGCTTTGCGCCTTACACGGGCGGAACGATAAGCTATATCGACAGCATGGGCACCGCCGCCTTCACTGAGCTTTGCCGCAAGTTCACCAAGAAATGGGGGCCTCGCTTCAAGGCCAACAAGCTCTTGCGTGACATGGCGAAGACCGACGAAAAATTCTACGACCGCTTTGCTCCGAAGGCGGAAGAAAAGAAAGCCGCTTGATCGGCCTTATAGCTTGAGTAATTGAGGAAAGGGCGGTTGCCATGCCGCCCTTTTTCTTGTTTATACTTCGTGGTTACAGATTCTTTTTCTCATTGACGAATCAATACCATAAGGTTTCGTCCGAGACGGTCTGAAAGCGTTGCCTTGCCGTCCCGTTGCTCGACCCGGCTTGCAGCGGCAAAAGCTTCGACGAACCGGCGCTCGAAGTCGCCAATCTCTCCGGGGCAACTCATTTTGGTGCTGACGATCGTGTCGTCGACCTCGATCTTTTCGCCACGCTGGAAAAGCCGCCCGGACATGCGGTTGCAGCCGACAGAGGCGGACCAGCGCCCCTGCGGTTGAATATCTATTTCCGTTTTTGCTGAAACCGCCGCCTCTATGAGGATCAGCCGCCCTCGCCCATTGTGCAAGGCCTCGATCCGCCATGACCCGCTGATGCTACCGACGATGGCCGGCCCTGGTGTTTGCGGCGGACCCGCCTGAGCCAGTCTTGCGATAACGGGCGTTTTCAACACGTCCTGCACAGACGCGACACTTGCGGAGGAGACCGCCAAGGCGGTGATCAAAGCGGCGAGAAAGATCGGGGGATGGACTTTCATTCGACTGAGTTTCCGTAAATCGGCAAAACCAACCAAAGTCTGGAGAAAACAAGGCTTGAAGCGAGCCAATCATCCTGTTTCCCGGGTGAATGGAGCCTGCACGGCCATTCTGTTCAGGAAGGTGAATTGGAGCTCCGACAAGGTGGTAAGTAGAAGGCTTCTTCAGCGTGCAGATTGAAATAGTAGCGCAAACGGTCCATCTAGATTGAAACGACAGCGATGCTTGATCAAACAGGATAGATAGAAAATGGCCAATGGTTCTCTGGAACGCTTTATCGGCGGCTCACCCGGTCGCGTGGCGCTTCGGCTGATTTTCCTGTCCTTCGTCGTGGGCATCGTCATGTCCGCGCTCAATCTTTATCCGCTCGACCTGCTGAACAACATCTTCGATTTCGGCCGCTATCTCTGGAACGCAGGCTTCGAGGCGCTTGGAAAATTCGGGCAATATTTCCTGGTTGGGGCGATGGTTGTCGTACCGATCTGGTTGGTGCTCAGGGTTCTGGATTTTGGAAAACGCTGAAAGACGTTAAAGAAATTCCGCCGAAACCCGGTGCAAAACCGCATGGCGGCGGGCAAGCCGATCAATATCGGCAAGGTATCCGCCACCAAGAACGCCAGCGAGCGGGAAACCTGCTTCCCTTACAGTGCGGATAACGTAGCGGTCGCGCGCCTCCAGTCCGGCATCCGTTAGCGATAACCGGCCAAGTCTATCGTCTTCATGCGGATCGACACCGGCATTGTAGAAGACGATATCGGGGCGAAACGCCCGCAATATCTCAGGCAATGCCTCGCGAAGCACCTCAAGATAGGCTTTGTCGCCGGTCCCGTCGGCAAGCGCAATATCGACTGTCGAGGGAATCTTACGGACCGGATAATTCTTTTCCGCATGCATCGAGAAAGTAAAAACCGAAGGATCTTCGGCGAATATTTCCGCCGTACCGTCGCCTTGATGAACATCGAGGTCGACGACAAGAGCTCGTGAAATAGTTCCGTCTGCCTGGAGCACGCGGATCGCAACGGCAACATCGTTGAAAACGCAGAATCCCGCGCCATTTTGCCTGCGAGCGTGGTGACTGCCGCCGGCGGTGTTACAGGCAATGCCGTGTTCCAGCGCCAAAACGCCGGTCAGAACCGTTCCGGCAGTCGCGCAGCGGGCGCGCAGGCCGACGCTTTCCGTCATCGGAAAACCGATTTCCCTGGCAACCTTTTGTGGCACATATGCGCCCAAAACCTGATCCACATAGTCCCGATTGTGCGCCAGTGCGACCCATTCCGCCGGCGCCGGGACAGGTTTGATGTAACCTTCGGCGGCGACTATCCCCTCCTCCACGAGCACCTCCGCAAGCCTTGCGAATTTGTTCATGGGAAAGCGATGCCCTTCGGGCAACTCGGCGCGAAACGCCGGATGATGAACGACTGGAAGCGACATGCGATCGAACGTAGCAGCGGCACGGTGAAAGAAAAGTGGGCGGGCATAAATTTCCCCCGCCGGTCATGAAAATGCTATTGCGAATGATTCTCAATTGACCTTTGACCCGCGCTTCAATACGGCTTTCAAACTGCTTTTTAACAGGATCGTTTTTGCATGGATGCCTTTGCCCGTTCCATCCGCCCTTTCGACGTTACCAATCGGACGGTTCTGGCTATCGCCATACCGATGACGCTCGCCTATCTGTCCACACCAATTCTGGGTCTGGTCGATACTGGCGTCATCGGCCAATTGGGCGACGCCGCGCTGATCGGCGGAATCGCGCTCGGCGGCATCCTGTTCGACCTCGTCTTTACGACCTGCAATTTCCTGCGCTCCGGCACCACCGGGCTGACCGCGCAGGCAGTAGGAGCGGACGATCACATCGAGGAGCGGGCCGTCTTTTTCCGCGCCGCGCTTCTGGCCTTCGGGATCGGCGTGATTGTCGTCTTGATGCGGACACCCTTGCTTGACGCCGGGCTCATGTTCATGGGCGGCAGCGCCGAAGTGCAGGCGGCGACCCGCGACTATTTTCTGATCCGCGCCCTTGCAGCGCCGTTTTCCCTTTTGAACTACGCGGTTCTCGGGTGGTTTATCGGTCGCGGACAAGCGGGCGTCGGGCTGCTGCTGCAAACCTTCCTGAACGGTCTCAATATCTTCTTGTCCATTCTCTTCGTTCTTCGTCTCGGCTGGGGCATCGAGGGCGTGGCCAGTGCAACCGTCATCGCCGAATTCATGACCGCGCTGATCGGTTTCGCCCTGGTGACGCGAGCGATGCGCGGTGCACCACTGCCATCACTCGCCCGGGTTCTCGATAAAACGGCCTTCAGGCGAATGATCGCGGTCAACCGCGACATCATGATCCGCTCTTTCACGCTGCTTTTCGCTTTCGCTTTCTTCACCGCGCGCTCCGCCGCGCAGGGCGATGTCACCCTCGCCGCGAATGCGATCCTGGAAAAATTCTTCCTGATTGGCGGGTATTTCCTCGACGGTTTTGCAACCGCAGCCGAACAGCTGGCGGGAAAAGCCGTCGGCGCACGTTACCGGCCCGCTTTCGACCGGGCAGTCAAGCTAACGCTTTTATGGGGGCTCGTTCTTGCGGCACTGGCAGCACTTGTGTTCTGGAGCGCGGGCAACGCGGTCGTATCACTGATGACGACGGCTGAAGAGGTGCGCGCCACCGCCGATACCTATCTGATCTGGGCAGCACTCACGCCGCTCTTCGGCGTTCTCGCCTTCCAGATGGATGGGGTCTTCATCGGCGCCACCTGGTCGCACGACATGCGCAACATGATGCTCTTGTCGCTTGTGGCCTATCTTGCGGCCTATTTCGTGCTTTTTCCGATTTTCGGAAATCACGGCCTGTGGCTGGCGTTGGAGATTTTCCTCGGCGTGCGAGGTTTGAGCCTCGGTGTCATGTGCCGTTGGCGGGCAGACAAAACCTTCCCGCCAATCGGCTGAATTTCGTCACGCCCCCAAGATCCATTCATGGGCAGGATCGTTGTAAAACTTCCAGACGCGCTTCGGCCCGGCCATGACGTTGAGGTAGTAAAGGTCGTAACCGTGCGGCGCGCCGCAGGGGTGATAACCCTTGGGAACCAGCACGACATCGCCGTCTTCGACGGCCATGGTTTCATCCAGCGACCGGTCGTCGGTATAGACGCGCTGCAGGGCAAAGCCCTGAGCCGGGTTGAGGCGGTGGTAATAGGTCTCTTCCAGAAAGCTCTGCCGCGGCAGATCGTCCTCGTCGTGTCTATGGGGCGGATAGCTCGACCAGTTGCCGGAGGGCGTCACCACTTCGACGACAAGCAGGCTGTCGGCGGGTTCGGTTTCCGGCAGGATATTGGCGACGAGGCGCGTGTTCGTTCCCTTCCCGCGCGTTTCGCGCCCGATTTCCTCCGGCGAGATCACTCGTACCGGCAAGCCGCCACCCAACGAGGGAGCAGAGCATACCGCAAGCTCCACAGGGGTCTCCGCCGTCACTTGCCACGTGGTATCGCCCGGCACATAGACCGACCACGGGCCACCCTCGAAAGGCGACATGCGATCGCCGAGCAGGCCCAGATCCCTGCCGCCGGCCTCTACCCTGCCCTTGCCCGAGACGAAAACGAGACAGACCTCCCGCTCACCGGTCTCGGCGGCCAGTTCAGCGCCCGGCTTGAGGCGGTGGAGGTCGAAACCGACATAGCCCCAGCCGGCGGTTTCCGGCGTGACATGAGTAACCCGCCCGTTTTCATCGGGTGCGGACGGTTTGACCAGCAGTTTCGACATGAATTTCCCCTTATTTCAAACCGGCTTCGCGCAGATAGAGGCTCAAATTGTCATAGCCCATCTTCGCGTAGGTTGCCGGATTGGCCTTTTCCGGATCCTGTTCGGCTTCCACAACCACCCAGCCGGAATAGCCGGCAAGCGGCTTCAACGCCGAGACGAAATCGACGCCGCCGTCGCCGGGAACCGTATAGACCCCCTCCACCACGGCATCGAGGAAGCTCAGATTTTGCGACTTCGCCCGCGTCATCACGGCTCCGCGCACGTCCTTGCAGTGGATGTGGCTGATCCGCGCGCGGTGAAGTGCTGCAACGGCTGCCGGGTCCGAACCGCCCCAGCGGGCGTGGCCGGTATCGAAGAGAAGATGCACGGGGTCGCGCGTCGCCGCCATGAAGGCGTCGATATCCTGGGACGACTGAACCACCGTGCCCATATGGTGGTGATAGACGAGACGCAACCCTTCCGCCAATGTGCGCTCCGCCAGTTCGGTCATCTTGGCGCCGAACTCCTCCCAGCGATGGCTCTCAAGCACCGGGCGTTGGCCAAGCGGGATCGCGCGGTCGCCGTGGATCGCATTGGAGGTTTCCGCAACGATGACGACCTTGCAATCCATCGCCTTCAGAAGATCGAGGTGCGGGCGGATCGCTGCCATTTCCGCGTCGACGCTGCGTTCCAGCAGTTCGGTCGAATACCAGCCGGAAACCAGATCGAGGCCATGGGCACCGAGGATCGGCTTCAGCTTTGCCGCCTGGCGCGGAAACTTGTTGCCAAGCTCCATGCCTTCAAAACCGACCGCCTTCGCCTCGCTCAGGCATTGTTCAAGCGGGATATGACCGCCCAGTTCCAGCATGTCGTCGTTGGACCAGCCGATCGGGTTCGCGCCGATGCGAATACTCATGTCGTTCTCCAGTCGGGCGAAATCGCCCTCGTTCGTGAAAGGCCTGCCGAAATATCCGCTTCAATCCGCAAGCCGTTGTTTCTTCAGGTTTTCCAGATAGTCCGCGTGAGCGGCCATGACGTCTTCGCGCACCGAGACCTCAGGCACCGCCACATCCCACCAGTGACCGCCCTCATCCGTTGAAATCAACGGGTCGGTATCGATGACGATGACATGGGTGCGATCTGAAGAGCGCGCGCGTTCCAGAGCTTTCGAAAGGGCTTCGATGCCATCGACCTTCTCCGCGACCGCGCCGAGACTTGCCGCGTGTGCGGCGAAATCGATCTCGGGCAAGGCGACATTGACCGTATCGCGCAGCAGATTGTTGAAGTTGGCGCCGCCGGTCGCCATCTGCAACCGGTTGATGCAACCGAAACCCCGATTGTCCAAAACGGTGATGATCAGCTTTTGCCCGAGCTGCACCGATGAGGCGATTTCGGAATTCAGCATCAGATAAGATCCGTCGCCGACCATGACGACGACCTCGTCCTGCGGGCGCGCAAGCTTGGCGCCCAAGCCGCCCGCAATTTCGTAACCCATGCAGGAATAACCGTATTCCATGTGATAGTGGAAGGGGCCGGACGCCCGCCAAAGCTTGTGCAATTCGCCGGGCAATCCACCGGCGGCGCAAAGGACGGTGGTATCGTCCCGGGCGAAGCGCTGAACCGCGCCGATGACCTGCGCATCCGACGGCAGGAGATTGCCGGCCGGTGCTGCCGTCACCTTTTCGACAACCGCCTGCCACTCGCGTTTCAAGGATCTGGCGCGCGCGGTCCAACTTTCAGGTGCCTGCCAGCCGGCAAGATCCCCCGCCAGAACGGCAAGGCCTTCGTGCGCGTCTGAGACCAGCGGATGAGCGAAATGCTTGCCCGCATCGAAGGCCTGAATGTTCAAGCCGACGATACGCCGTTTCGGATTGGCGAAAAGCGCCCGCGAGCCGGTAGTGAAATCCTGCAAGCGGGTGCCGACAGCAAGGACGACATCGGCCTCTTCCGCCAGCGCGTTGGCGGCGGATGTGCCGGTGACGCCGATTGCCCCCATGTTCATCGGATGGCCATCGGGCAGGCTCGATTTGCCCGCCTGCGTCTCGGCAACGGGAATGCCGCAGGTATCGGCCAGATGAGCGAGCGCTTTCGAGGCTGCCGAATAAAGCACGCCACCACCTGCGACGATCAGCGGCTTGTCGGCCTTCAGGAGCAGCTTTACGGCTGAGGCAAGCTCGTTGCGATCCGGGCGCGGCCGCCGCTGCCGCCAGATCGTCTCGTTGAAGAATTCCTGCGGATAATCGAAAGCTTCCGCCTGCACGTCCTGGCAAAGCGCCAGCGTCACCGGGCCGCAATCGGCAGGGTCGGTGAGGACCTGCATGGCGCGGCGAAGCGCCGGGATCAATTGCTCGGGCCTCGTCAGCCGGTCGAAATAGCGCGAAACCGGACGGAAGCAGTCGTTGGCCGACAAGGTACCGTCGCCGAAATCCTCGATCTGCTGCAAAACCGGATCGGATCGCCGATTGGCGAAGACGTCTCCGGGCAGGAGCAGGACCGGCAGACGATTGACATGCGCCACCGCCGCCGCCGTCACCATATTCGTCGCACCCGGACCAATGGAAGTGGTGCAGGCCATCATCCGCCGCCGACCCGACGCCTTGGCGAAAGCAATCGCCGCATGGGCCATCGCCTGCTCGTTATGGGCCCGATAGGTCGGCAGGACTTCGCGCACGCCGTACAGCGCCTCGCCAAGACCCGCCACATTGCCGTGGCCGAAGATCGCCCAGACGCCGCCGAACAACGGCAATTTCTCACCGTCGATCACCGTCATCTGACGACTGAGATAAAGCGCCAACGCCTGCGCCATGGTCAGTCGAAGCGTCGTCATCGGATTCTCCCTGCCCCCCTCCGAGGTGGCATTTATAATTCAGGCTCTAGGTCACGGCTCCGGAAGCCAATCGTTCCCATATGGCGACCAGACGGGCGAAACGGCCCGCCATGTCGGAAATCGCGGCCTCGTCGCCGATCTCCCCCTTCAGCCAGCGTTCCGCCGCATCGGCAAAGAGCGTGCGGCCAACGGCAAAACCCTTGACCTGCGGCGCGCTGACTGCTGCCGCAAAGGCCTTCTCCAATTCCGCCTCGGACGCTTCCAGCCCAAGCAGCACCACGCCCCTGCACAGGGGATCGCGGGCGGAAATTACTTCGCCGATCGCAGCCCAAGCCGCTTCACTCTTTTGCGGCTCAAGCTTCCACCAGTCCGGCTTGATGCCAAGGCCGTAAAGCCGGTTCATGATGGCCGGTATCGTTTCGTCATCGACCGGGCCATGCTTGCTCGCGATGATCTCGATCAGGAGTTCGCGCCCGATCTTATGCGCAGCATCTGCAAGACGCAGCAGCTCGCGCTCCTGCCGCGCCTTTAAATCCTCCGGATCGTCCGGATGATAGAAACAAAGGCATTTGATGCAATGGTCGACCGGCCATTCCACAAGCTTCGCCGCAAGCGAACCGCCGCCATCGAAATCAAGCGGCCGGGAGCCGGGCAGTTCGACAGGCCGTCCGATCCAGAAATTTTCCGAAGGCGCATCGAAGAGCGCATCGCGGCCATAGGTTCCGTCAAGCAGCATGCCGAAGCCGGGCCTGCCTTTTGCGACCCGCGTCGCGGCCTTGACCGCCAACCGTTTGAACTCGCTTATTTTATTGCGCGATGCGCCGACCCGGTCCGCCATTTCCTCAAGCTGCGCGCGATGGTCGATGGCAAAAGCCATCAGCCGGGCGTCAACCGGACGGCGGGTGGTCGCACGGTGGACGTGATTGATTTCCTCGTCCAGCCGCAGCGCGCGATGTTTCGAGCCTTTGTCGAGGAAAAACCGAAGCTCCTCCCACGTCGGGATTTCCGGCGAGCACAAGAGCCTGGAAACCGCGAAAGCGCCGCAGGCATTCGCCCATTTGGCGCAGGTCTCATAAGGCTCATCGCGAAGATAGCCGCGCAGGAATCCCGACATGAAGGCGTCGCCCGCGCCAAGCACATTGAAGACCTCGACCGGGAAACCCGGTCCCTTGATTCCGTCTTCTATCGACTCCGGGATCGCGCCGTCGAACACCACGCAGCCCATCGGGCCGCGCTTGCAGACGATCACCGCATCGCTCAACTCCCGGATCCGGCGGATCGCCGCAAGCGGTTCCTGGAGGCCGCCGGCGATCATGAGTTCCTCCTCCGTGCCAACGATCAAATCGCAGTCGGGAAGGATCGAGTGCAGGTGCGCGGAAACCGCATCCGACGCGATATAGCGGCTATCTCCCGCGCCATGACCGGCCAGACCCCAGAGATTGGGCCGGTAATCCACGTCGAAGACTATCCTAACGCCAGCCTCGCGGGCGATGCGCATCGCCTTGCGATTGGCGGCATCGGTATCGGGCTTGGAAAAATGCGTGCCCGTGACCACGATCGCCTTGGAGGAGCGAATGAAATCCGGGTCGATATCCTCCTCGCATAGCGCCATGTCGGCGCAGTTTTCCCGGTAGAAAATCAGCGGAAAGGAATCCTCGTCGCGAACGGAAAGGAGAACCAGCGCCGTCAAACGCTCCCGGTCGGTGACGATGCCCCCGGTGTCGACGCCTTCGCGCGCCATCTGCTCACGGATATAACGGCCCATCTGCTCGTCGCCGACGCGCGTGATGAAGCCCGACTTCAGCCCGAGCCGCGCGGTGCCGATGGCGATATTGGCCGGACATCCGCCAACCGACTTGGCGAAAGTGGCGATATCCTCCAGCCGCGAGCCGATCTGCTGACCATAAAGATCAACCGACGCGCGGCCGATCGTAATCACATCGAGCGCTACTTTCGCCGGCATTCCAAACCTCCTGGCCAAACCCCCTGGCCAAACCTTCTGGCGCCGCCTGCTTCGGCGATTCCACCGCGACCCGCCGACGTCCACACTTTGGCGCAAACTATCAGCGGGGCGAAATTCGTTGAAAGAAGGGGATTCACATTCGATCCCTCTTGTTCAAATGAAATATGAATTCTATTATGCCGTCAACTTAGAATATTCGTTCCACAATTAATCCCGGGCTCCGGAGGTAATAGGCCTTGATTTCCCTGTGTTTGGTCGGAGCCGGCAGAATCGGCCGGATTCATGCGGCGAATGTTGCAGCAAGAGCGGCATCGAATGGCGATATCCGCCTTGTCGGCATTACCGATGCTGTTCCAGAAGCGGCGGAAGACCTGGCCGCCAAAACGGGCAGCAGGTCGGTCTCTCTCGACGAGGCGCTGGATGGTTCCTCAAGCGATGCGGTGCTGATCTGCTCGCCGACCGATACGCACGCCGATTTCATCGAGCGGGCCGCTGCAGCCGGAAAGGCGATCTTCTGCGAAAAGCCCATCGACCTCAACGCCGAGCGCGTTCGCGCGGTGCTGAAGGCGGTCGAGGCGAAGGGCGTGAAACTGCTCGTCGGGTTCAACCGCCGTTTCGACCCGAATTTTTCGAGCCTCAAGGCCAGAATTGCGGACGGCAGGATCGGCGCGGTGGAACTGGTGACGATCCTTTCGCGCGACCCCGCCCCTCCCCCGGTTTCCTATATCGAGCGTTCCGGCGGCATCTTCCGCGACATGATGGTGCATGACCTCGACATGGCGCGCTTCCTGCTGGATGAAGACCCGATCGAGGTTCATGCCGTCGGCTCGTCCCTCGTCGATCCTGCAATCGGCAAGGCCGGCGACTATGACACCGCCGCCGTGCTGCTGAAGACCGCATCCGGCAAGATCGCGCAGATCTCCAACTCCCGCCGCGCCACCTACGGCTACGACCAGCGCATCGAGGTGCATGGCTCAAAAGGGCTCTTGCGCGCCGGAAACATCCACGAAACGACGGTGGAACTGGCGACCGGCGAAGGTTTCACCGCCGACCCGGTGCAGAATTTCTTCCTGGAGCGATACGACGCAGCCTACCGGGCCGAGATCGCCACTTTCATCAAGGTCATCAAGGGCGAGACAACGTCCTGGCCGAACGGCAGCGACGGCCTGAAGGCGCAGATCCTTGCCGACGCAGCAACCCTTTCCGCCAATACCTCCCAGCCGGTCACGTTAGACTACGATTAGTCCAGACTGGCTCACCTTTGCGCGGCTGATAAGGTTCTGTCAGCCGCGTTTCTTTTCCGCCGCCGCGACGCAAAGCGCCATGGCAAGGCAGAGCGTACCGGAAAGCGAACGGAAAGCGCCGAGATCCGCCTCCACAACGTCGAGCCTGGCAGCGGCGCGATGCGCGAGCGGGCTGAAGGCGGAATCGGTGATCGCGACGATAGGCACATCGCGCTCCGCCGCCCTGTTGGCGATATCCACCGTCAAGGGCGCGTAAGGGGTGAAGCTGATGGCGACCATCGCATCGTCCCTGCCCGCCGCCAGCGTCTGTTCGGGGCCGAGGCCCGCCACATTGTCGACCAGCACCGTCGGCAGCCGCATCTTGGATAGCGCATAGGCCATATAGGCGGCGACGGGAAAAGCGCGCCGCTGGGCGACCAGATAGATGATGCGCGCCTTCGCAAGGATCGTCACCGCCTTGTCCAACTCGTTCGGATCGACCGTATCGTCAAGACGCCGCAGCGAATGGATCGCCGTATCGCAGAACTCGGTGAAGATGGCGTGCGTATCGTTTTCAGGCCTCTTCCTGAGTTCCTCCAGACGCTCGTCATAATCCGGCCAGCGATCCCTGAGCCTTGAGCGAAACACCGCCTGGAGATCGGAAAAGCCGTCGTAGCCCAACGACTTGGCAAAGCGAATGAGCGTAGATGGCTGCACTCCGGCCATCTCGGCGATAGAGGCGACCGTACCGAAGGCAAGTTCATCGGGACTGGCGACGGCAAATTCCGCCACCTGCGCCAGACGGCGCGGCAATTCCGGCTTGCGAGCGATCATCAAGGTCTTCAGCCCTTCAAAATCCCGCGGTGGCGCTAAAGCATCCGTCATCGTTCCACCCGTCCAAAACCTTTCGACCCTCGGCCAAATCCGGCGCCTTTCGGCGGCTTTTCGACTGACGAAAGGTCATTTTTCTGCCTCAACCCATTTTGGCGAAGCAGATTTACTCTATTTCGTATTCGATTTCAGCTTGACACCTTCCCGACATAAATGAAATAAAAATTCCAATAAGAAATTCTTGTGGATTGAATATTCTATTTATCGCGCCGGCAATGGCCGCTCCGGGATTATCCGTCAGCGAGGTCGAGCGTGACGCGATGAAAACCCGCTTTCGCCCGGGAGGAGGGCAAGAGCGGGGTATCAAGCGGCCTTGGGGTCGCGGTTCTGGAGCGCCTTCCGACCGGACGGGATCATCCGATCGACAATGAATCGCTACGGAATCAATATGTTGGAGCATATTCTCGTGGTCAAAACGACCCCGTTTTGGCGGGATATGCGCCGGGATGCAAAACCTTCGGGAGGAATACCATGAACATGCTGACCAAAGCCCTGCTTGGCGCCGTCGCACTCGCCATGCCGTTCGGTCTTGTGAATGCGCCGGCCCATGCAGAAGGCGAGCGCTTCGTGCTCGTAAGCCATGCGCCGGATTCCGACAGCTGGTGGAACACCATCAAGAATGCCATCAACATCGCCGGAAAACAGATGGACGTAACGGTGGAATACCGCAACCCGCCAACTGGCGATCTTGCCGATATGGCCCGTATCGTCGAGCAGGCAGCCGCTTCCAACCCGAACGGCATCATCGTCACCATCGCCGATTTCGATGTGCTATCCGGTCCGGTGCAAAAGGCAATCGACAAGGGAATCCCGGTCATCACCATCAACTCCGGCACCACGGAGCAGTCGGAAAAGATGGGCGCGCTGATGCACGTCGGCCAGCCCGAATATGACGCGGGCCTTGGCGCCGGCAAGCGGGCGAAGGAAGCCGGCGTCACCAGCTTCCTTTGCGTTAATCACTACATCACCAACCCGGCCTCGGTCGAGCGCTGCCAGGGCTATGCCGACGGTCTGGGTGTCGAGCTCGGCAACCAGATGATCGACAGCGGCCAGGACCCGGCTGAAATCAAGAACAAGGTTTCCGCCTACCTGCGCGCCAACCCGAACACCGACGGCGTGCTGACGCTTGGCCCGACCTCCGCGGAACCGACGATTGCTGGCGCTGCAAGATAGCGGACAGGCCGGATCGATCCACTTCGGCACCTTCGACCTTTCAAGCGAAATTGCCACGGCAATCAAGGGCGACGTCATCGCCTTCGCCATCGATCAGCAGCCCTTCCTGCAGGCTATCTGCCGGTGGTGGTCCTGACCAACTATGACCGCTATGGCGTGATCCCGGCGAGCCACGTGAACTCAGGTCCTGGCTTCGTCACCAAGGCGAATATCTCTCAAGTTGAAGAACTCGCCGGCGAATATCCGCTAAGCCCGCGACCAGAAAAAGGGCAAGGGGCCTTTGGCATCCTTGCCCTTTCTCATTTGGCTCAAAAGGCAATCGCTCCAGGCAGGGAGACTTACGATGTCGGTAGAGGCTGGACGAAACGGCGATAACGCCGCGCCGCTTCGCGACGAGCGCGTAAAGCAGATGTCGCCGCTCAGAAAGGCGCTGATCCGGCCGGAACTCGGCGCGATCTGCGGCACCATCCTCGTTTTCGCTTTTTTCCTCAGCGTGGCGCGTGACAGCGGCATGTTTTCCGCCGACGGCGTGCTCAACTGGACTGTCGGTTTCCGCGCAGTTCATGATCATCGCGGTCGGCGCGTGCCTTTTGATGATCGCCGGCGAATTCGACCTGTCGGTCGGCTCGATGATCGGCTTTTCCGGCATCGTCATCGCCATTTCCCCGTCACCTGGGGCTGGCCGGTGTGGCCGGCGATCCTGGTCACCTTCGCGCTTGCCATCGCGCATCGGCGCGCTGAACGGCTATCTGGTCATCACGGGACTGCCGAGCTTCATCGTCACGCTCGCCTTCCTGTTCATCCTGCGCGGCTTCACGATCTTTCTGCCGCCAGCCGATCGACCGCAAGACCATCATCGGCGGCATCGACGAGGCGGCAGAAGGCGACTGGCTGGCGCCGATATTCGGCGGCAAGATGCTCTCCGGCCTCTTCGTCTGGCTGGCGGAATGCGGGCTGGATCGACACGCTTCGAAAGCGGCACCCGCCGGGCAGCCGGTGTCGACGGCATCCCCATGCTGATCGTCTGGGCGCTGGCGCTCGTGATCGTCGGCCATATACTTCTGACCCGCACCCGCTTCGGCAACTGGATCTTCGCCTCAGGCGGCGACGCGCAGGCAGCGCGCTACGTCGGCGTGCCGGTCAACCGGGTGAAGATCCTGATGTTCATGTTCACCGCCTTCTGCGCCACGGTCTTCGCCACCTGCCAGGTGATGGAATTCGGTTCCGCAGGTGCCGACCGCGGTCTGCTGAAGGAGTTCGAGGCGATCATCGCGGTGGTGATCGGCGGCGCGCTGCTGACCGGCGGCTACGGCTCGGTCATCGGGCGCCGCCCTCGGCGCGCTGATCTTCGGCGTCGTGCAGCAGGGACTGTTCTTCGCCGGTGTGGAAAGCTCGCTTTTCCGGGTGTTCCTCGGCGTCATCCTGCTGCTCGCGGTCATTCTCAACACCTACATCCGCCGCATGATCACAGGAGAACGCTGAGATGGCCGAACCCTTGATCGAACTGCGCGATATCGAAAAGCATTTCGGTTCGGTAATCGCGCTTTCCGGCGTGTCATTGGACGTCCTTGCCGGCGAATGCCATTGCCTGCTCGGCGACAACGGCGCGGGCAAGTCCACCTTCATCAAGACCATGTCGGGCGTTCACAAGCCGACGCACGGCGAGATCCTCATCGACGGCAAGCCGATCGCTTTCGACAGCCCGCGCGACGCCATGACAGCAGGGATCGCCACGGTCTACCAGGATCTGGCGATGATCCCGCTGATGTCGGTAACGCCGGAATTTCTGGATGGGCCGGGAACCGGTAAGGCGTGTTGGCCCGTTCCGTTTCATCGATTTCACTACCGCAAACCAGGTGACGCTGGAAGAAATGCGCGAAAATGGGCATCCACCTGCGCGAGCCGGATCAGGCGGTCGGCACGCTTTCGGGCGGCGAGCGGCAGACGGTGGCGATTTCCCGCGCCGTCTATTTCGGCGCCAAGGTGCTGATCCTCGATGAGCCGACATCGGCACTCGGCGTGCGCCAGACCTCCAACGTGCTGGCGACCATCGCCAAGGTGCGCAAGAAGGGCATTGGCGTCGTCTTCATCACCCACAACGTTCGCCACGCCATGGCGGTCGGCGATCGTTTCACCGTGCTCAACCGGGGCAAGACCCTCGGCACGGCGCTGCGCGGCGAAATCACGGCCGAGGAATTGCAGGACATGATGGCCGGCGGCAAGGAACTGGCCGACCTGAACGAGGTTCTGGAAGGCACGGTTTGAACAAAGGCACGGCATTGCCGTTTGAATTTTCGAGGCAGACATCATGAAGAAGATTGGCGTCGGGCTGATCGGCACCGGCTACATGGGCAAGTGCCACGCACTCGCCTGGAGCGGGGTGACGCCGGTGTTCGGCGATTGTCCGGCAATTCACCTCACCCATCTGGCGGAGGTGAACGCGGATCTCGCCCGCCGCAAGGCGGATGAATTCGGCTTTGAAAAAGCCACCGGCGATTGGCGCGAGCTTATTTCGGACCCGCAAGTCGATATCGTCTCGGTGACGACGCCAAACGAATTTCACGCCGAAATGGCCATTGCAGCACTTCAGGCCGGCAAGCACGTTTGGTGCGAAAAGCCGATGGCGCCAAGCGAGGAAGACGCGAAGCGCATGCTGGAGGCGGCGAAAACCTCCGGCAAAGTGGCCGTTCTCGGCTACAACTACATCCAGAACCCGGCGATCCGCTTTATCCGCAAGCTCCTCGACGACGGCGCTATCGGCGATCCGTTCCAGCTTCGCATCGAGATGGACGAGGATTTCATGGCCGACCCGGAAGCGCTGTTTTTCTGGAAGAGCGCGCGGTCGTCCGGCTATGGCGCGCTCGACGATTTCTCCGTCCATCCGCTGTCGCTGATCCGCACGCTGTTCGGCGGCGTGGCGGAGGTTTTCACCGAAATGGCGATGCCTTACGCTGATCGGCCTACGGAAGGTGGATCGAGGCGTTTGGTCGAAACCTATGACGTCGCCACCATGCTGCTAAGGCTGCAAAACGGCATGCGCGGTACGGTCGAGGTCAATCGCTCCGCCTGGGGAAGAAAAGGCCGGCTGACGCTGCAGATCTTCGGGTCGATGGGCTCAATCTTCTTCGATCAGGAGCGGATGAACGAGGTCGAGCTCTATCAGGCGGAAGGCCCCGCGAGCCATCAGGGCTTCAAGAAGATATTGATGAGCCCCGCGCACCCGCCCTACGACCGCTTCCTGCCGGCGCCGGGCCACCAGCTCGGCTTCAACGAGTTGAAAGTGATCGAATGCCGCCAGCTCTTGCGACGGATTGCGGGAGAAGACGCCGTCATTCTCGGTTTCGACGAAGGCTTTGAAATCGAAAAGACGGTGCATGCCGCCGCGAGGTCATATGCCGAAGGACGCTGGGTAAGCGTGGGATAATCGACTGACAGTCTATCGCTGGCGGTTGCGAGGTATTCAGCGCGTTACGGGAAATGATTGCGCGCGATAGCGCGCAATCAAATCACCGGGCAGGCGAAGCGCGGTCAGCAGATCACAACAGGCAATCCAGGATTTCCGCCTCCGAGATGATGCCGATAGGCAAGCCGCCGTCTTCAACCAGAACAGGCATCGCAGCGCCTGATCCGATTGCCGCGTTCTTCATGGCGATCACCTCGCGAACCGGCGTCTTCGGCTGGCAGCGCGGCGCGCTTTGCGGACAGTCCGCGCCATTGACCGGCTTCATGATATCGCGGGCGCGCAGCACGTTCAGCGGGTTCATGTGGCCGACGAAATCCGCCACATATTCGGTCGCGGGCTTTCGCACGATCTGCTGCGGCGTGCCGAGCTGGATCACCCGCCCGCCCTCCATGATGGCGATGCGCGAGCCGATCTTGGCGGCCTCGTCGAGATCGTGGCTGACGAAGATGATCGTCTTGTTGAGCTTGTCCTGAAGGGCGAGCAATTCGTCCTGCAACCGGTCGCGGATGAGCGGGTCGAGGGCGGAGAACGGTTCGTCCATCAAGAGGATCGGGGCATCTGTGGCGAAGGCGCGCGCAAGCCCCACCCGCTGCTGCATGCCGCCGGACAGTTCATGCACGTATTTGTCGCCCCATTCGGAAAGACCGACAAGCTTCAGCTGATTTTCGACCTTCTCCGAGCGCACCTTCACCGGCACGCCGGCAAGCTCCAGCCCGAAGCCGACGTTTTCGCGCACCGTGCGCCAGGGCAAAAGCGCGAACTGCTGAAACACCATGGCAATGCGCGAGCGGCGCAATTGCCGAAGCCGCTCCGGATCGCACGTGGTCGGGTTTACCCAGTCGCCATTGTCCAGGACCTCGACCGAGCCGCGAATGACGCGGTTCAAGCCATTTACGGCGCGAAGCAATGTCGATTTTCCGGAGCCGGAAAGCCCCATCAAAACGATAACCTCGCCTTCCTCGATATCGAAGGAGGCACCGGCGACGCCCAGAATCTGACCCGTCTCCGCCTGGATTTCCGCCCGCGTCCTGCCGGCATCGATCAGCGGCAGCGCACTCTTCGGCTCCTTGCCGAAAACAATATCGACATCTTTGAAGGAAACGATCGGCTCGCCGCTCATCGCTCACCTCCACTTTCTTTGGTACGGAAAAAGCGATCGAGAACGATGGCGACCAGCACGATGGCGACGCCGACCTCGAAGCCCTTGGCGATATTGACCGTGTTGAGCGCCCGAAGGGTCGGCACGCCCAGTCCGTCGGCACCCACGAGCGCGGCGATGACCACCATGGAGAGCGACAGCATGATCGTCTGCGTCAATCCGGCCATGATCTGCGGCAGCGCATAGGGAAGTTCCACCTTCCACAGCAACTGGCTCTTCGTCGCGCCGAAAGCCTCGCCCGCCTCGATCAGATGCCGGGGCGTGGAGGAAACGCCCAGTTGCGTCAAGCGGATCGGCGCGGGAATGGCGAAGATGACCGTGGCGATGAGGCCCGGCACCATGCCGAGGCCGAAAAGAATAAGCGCTGGAATGAGATAGACGAAGGTCGGGATGGTCTGCATCAGATCGAGCACCGGCCGCATCGCGGCAAAAAGGCGGGGCCGATGCGCAGCCGCAACCCCGAGCGGAACGCCGGCCACCATGCATACCACGGATGCACCCAAAACAAGCGCCAGCGTCTCCGTCGTCTCCTCCCAATAGCCCTGATTGATGATCAGGAGCAGGCTGACAAGCACGAAGATCGCGAAAGAGATCCTTCGATGCACCAGATAGGCAAGGCCGGTGACGATCGCGACCAGCAACAACGGGTGCGGCGCCTGCAACAGCCAGAGAATGGCGGAGATCATCGCCTGCAGCACGACGGAAATGCCGTCGAACACCCAATAGGCGTTATCGGTGAGCCAGTCGACGAAGGCCTTGGCCCCGTTGCCGATAGGCAACTTGTGGTCGGTCAGCCATTCCAAGGGAATGCCTCATGAATTATCGAAGGGGAAATGAGAAGCGCCGGGGAGAGACCCCCGGCGCATGCGTTTATTCAATCAAAGGCCAAGGGATTTTTTCACCGCAGCGAAACTGTCGCCGCCGTCGAAGGTGGTAACACCGTCCAGCCAGCCTTCGAAGGTCGCCGGCTGCTCTTTCAGCCACGCGGCGGCGGCTTTGGCCGGATCCTCGCCGTCGTTCAGGATCGCGCCCATGATCTCATTTTCCATGGTGAGCGTGAACTTGAGGTTTTTCAGCAACTTGCCGACGTTGGGACATTCTTCCGCATAACCCTTGCGCACGTTGGTATAGACCGTCGCGCCGCCGTAGTCTGGGCCGAAGATGTCATCGCCGCCCTCAAGATAGGCCATCTCGAAATTGGCGTTCATCGGATGCGGCTCCCAGCCGAGGAAGACGACGTCCTCCTTGCGCTTGGTCGCACGCGCCACCTGCGCCAGCATGCCCTGCTCGGAGCTTTCGACAACTTGAAAGCCCTTCAGGCCGAAGGTGTCCTGATCGATCATGTCGATGATCAGCCGATTGCCGTCGTTACCGGCCTCGATACCGTAGATCTTGCCGTCGAGATCACCCTTGAACTTGGCGATATCGGCGAAGGATTTCAGACCCTTGTCATAGGTGTATTTCGGCACGGCGAGCGTGTATTTCGCGCCCTCCAGGTTCTCGCGCACGGTCTCGACCGACCCGTCCTCGCGGTAAGGCGCGATGTCGCCTTCCATGGTCGGCATCCAGTTGCCGAGGAAGATGTCGATATCCTTGTTCTTCAGCGATGCATAGGTAACCGGCACCGACAGGATCTTGATGTCCGTCTCGTAGCCGAGCGCATCGAGAACGACGGTCGTGGCCGCCGTCGTGGCGGTGATGTCCGTCCAGCCGACATCGGAGAAACGCACCGTCTTGCAGGCTTCCGCCTCGGCGGCGAATCCGGCACCGGCGCTCAAAACCGAACTCAGGCCCATCGCCAGAACGGCGGCACCAAGTTTCAGGCCGGGTTTCATAGTCTTCATATGCAGCTCCTCCTGCGGATCATTGTCGTTCGGGTGACGGATCACCGATGCCCAGTTTGTCCCCTCGACGCATTGTTTTTGCGTCATGATTATCTTTGTTGGCTCGCCCGCTTCCTGCTTCGCGTCAACCTTCGTCGCGGCGAAACATTCCCGGCGTTGCGATCCGCTGGCATCAAAACACTTTTCTTTTCCTTTGGCAAATCTGCCCAAAATTCCGCTTTTTTTATTGATTGAATGACCAATCAAAATTAAATCTGATCTGACTTGGGGTTTTTGCGGGAAAGGTTCGGGTGACGCCAATGCCGCGCATCGGAATGGAAACAATTCGCCGAAGGGCGCTGATCGACGCGACTGTGGAAACCATCCACGCGCGCGGCTTTTCCGACGCGACCATGGCGGAAATAGCAAGACGCGCAGGCGTCTCCGGCGGTCTCGCCCACCATTATTTCGGCTCCAAGGCAGGGCTCTTGAACGCAACGATGCGGGCGCTGCTCAGCGACCTTTCACGCGATCTGCGCAAGGAAATGTCCGGCGCGGAGACGGCGCGCGAACGCATATCGGCGACGGTGGCGGCAAGCTTCGGCCCGGGGCAGTTCCAGCCGGCGCTGATCTCCGCCTGGCTCGCCTTCTATCTGCAGGCGCGGGTAGAACCGGAAACGCGGCGGTTGCTGCGCATTTATCACCGCCGCCTGGTCTCCAACCTCGCCCATGATTTCGCCCATCTCCTGCCTCGCGATGAAGCCCGGCGCGCAGCGGAAGGAACGGCCGCCATGATCGACGGACTATGGCTGCAGCGCATTTTCGCCGATGGCCCGCCGCAGCCCCGTTCCGCGATCAAAACGGTGGAAGACTACGTCGAGCGCCAGATCGGCGTCGGCGAGACAGACGCACCCGATCGGAAGAATTCCAATGAGTGACGCAACCCACATCATCATCGGCGCCGGATCAGCCGGCTGCGCCCTCGCCTATCGCCTGGCGGAAGAACCCGGCACGCGCGTGATGGTGCTGGAATTCGGCGGCACGGACGCCGGCCCCTTCATCCAGATGCCGGCAGCGCTCAGCTATCCGATGAACATGGCGCGCTACGACTGGGGCTTCATGAGCGACCCTGAACCGCATCTCGGCGGCAGACGGCTTGCGACTCCGCGCGGCAAGGTGATCGGCGGTTCATCGTCCATCAACGGCATGGTCTATGTGCGCGGCCATGCCTGCGACTTCGACACCTGGGAGGATATGGGCGCCAAGGGCTGGGACTACGCCCATGTGCTCCCCTATTTCCGCCGCCAGGAAACCAGCCATCATCTGGGCAACGACGACGAACCGGGGGTGCGCGGCGACAACGGCCCGCTGCATGTAACGCGCGGCGGCAAATGGAACCCGCTCTACCGGGCATTCGTCGAAGCCGGCGAACAGGCGGGATACGAGACGACCGACGACTACAACGGGCTGAAGCAGGAAGGCTTCGGCGAAATGGAGATGACGGTCTGGAAAGGCCGTCGCTGGTCGGCCGCCAATGCCTATCTGAGGCCTGCCATGAAGCGCGGCAACGTGGACCTCATCACCAGTGCTTTCGTCAGGCGCATCCTGTTTGACGGCAAGCGCGCCACAGGCGTCGAATACGAGCGCGGCGGGCGGATAGAAATCGCCAGAGCCTCGGCGGAAATCATCATTTCCGCCTCCTCCATCAATTCGCCGCGCATCCTCATGCTTTCCGGTGTAGGCGACGCAAAAGCGCTTCAGGACCTTGGCATCGCCGTCGTCGCCGACCGGCCGGGCGTGGGCAAGAACCTGCAGGATCATCTGGAACTCTATATCCAGCAGACCTGCACGCAGCCAATCACGCTCTACAAGCACTGGAACATCGTTTCCAAGGGGCTGATCGGGCTGCAATGGCTGCTTCAGGGCAAGGGGCTCGGCGCATCGAACCACTTCGAGACCTGCGCCTTCATTCGCTCCGCCGCCGGCGTCAAATATCCCGATATCCAGTATCACTTCCTGCCCTTCGCCGTGCGCTACGACGGCAAGGCGGCGGCGGAAGGCCACGGCTTCCAGGTTCACGTCGGGCCGATGCGATCGAAATCGCGCGGCCATGTCGCCTTGACTTCGCCTGACCCCAAGATACCGCCCTCCATCCTGTTCAACTATATGTCCCACCCGGACGACTGGGCGGACTTCCGCAAGGCTATCCGCCTGACGCGCGAGATATTCGCGCAAGATGCATTCACCCCCTTCCGGGGAAGGGAGATACAGCCCGGCGAACACGTGCAAAGCGACGATGCGCTCGACGCCTTCATTCGAGACCACGCCGAAAGTGCCTATCACCCTTGCGGCACCTGCCGGATGGGCGCGGCTGACGATCCGCATGCCGTGGTGGATCCGGAAGGACGGGTGATCGGCGTCGAAGGCCTGCGCGTTGCCGACAGCTCCATTTTCCCGCAGATCACCAACGGCAATTTGAATGCGCCATCGATCATGGTCGGCGAGAAAATGGCCGATCATATCCTGGGCCGAACGCCGCTCGCGCCTTCAAACCAGGAACCCTGGATTCACCCGAACTGGCAAACCGAACAACGCTGACGCATAGTCGTGCCAATGCCCGCTTTCGATATTACAAGGACTTTCTACGATGCGCGCCCAACCGACCGCCTCCCATTATATCAACGGCGCCTATGTCGATGACGACAAGGGAGCGCTGCTGGAAAGCCGCTATCCGGCGACCGGTGAGGTGATTGCAAGATTGAACGCCGCGACGAATGCGACCGTTAACGCGGCGGTCGCCGCAGCGCGCGAAGGCTTCAAGGTCTGGTCGGCAACGCCGGCGGCCGAGCGCGGCGCGGTGCTGAGACGCGCGGCCGAAATCCTGCGGGCAAAGAACCGCGAACTTTCGGTTCTGGAGACGCTCGATACAGGCAAACCCTTGCAGGAAACGCTGGTGGCGGACGCCGCATCGGGCGCCGATTGCCTTGATTATTTCGGCGGACTGGCGCGTACTCTGACGGGCCAGCACATCGACCTTGGCGGCTCCTTCGCCTATACGCGCCGCGAACCGCTCGGCGTCGTCGGCGCGATCGGTGCATGGAACTATCCGATCCAGATCGCCTGCTGGAAGACCGCGCCGGCACTTGCCTGCGGCAATGCGGTCGTCTTCAAACCCTCGGAGCTAACCCCGCTTTCCGCGCTGAAGCTGGCGGAGGCGTTGAGCGAGGCGGGCCTTCCGGCAGGGGTTTTCAATGTCGTACAGGGCTTCGGCGATACGGGCGCGCATCTCGTCTCCCACCCCGACGTCGCCAAGGTCTCACTGACCGGCTCGGTCGCGACCGGGATCAAGGTGGCGGAGACGGCCGCCAGAACGCTGAAGCACGTGACGCTGGAACTCGGCGGCAAATCGCCGCTCGTCATCTTCGACGATGCCGATCTGGAAAACGCGGTCTCGGCTGCGATCAACGCCAATTTCTATTCGACCGGCCAGATCTGCTCCAACGGCACCCGCGTTTTCGTCCAAAAGGGCATCAAGGAAGCCTTCCTCAAGCGGCTGGCGGAACGCACGGCAAACGCCAGACTTGGCGATCCACTGGATGAGGCGACGCATATCGGCCCGATGGTATCAAAAACCCAGCTCGAAAAGGTGCTGACCTATATGGATCTGGGGCGGGCGGAAGGCGCGCGCCTTGTCTGCGGCGGCGGCAGGGCAGACGTTGCGAGCCTGAGCGAGGGCTGGTTCGTCGAACCGACTGTCTTTGCCGATGTCTGCGACCATATGCGCATCGCGCGCGAGGAAATCTTCGGGCCCGTGATGTGCGTGCTGGATTTCGAAACGGAAGAAGAGGCTGTTGCACGCGCCAATGCGACCGAATTCGGACTTGCCGCCGGCGTCTTTACCCGCGATCTCGCCCGCGGCCACCGGGTCGTGGCGAAACTTCACGCCGGCACCTGCTGGATCAACACCTACAATCTGACGCCGATTGAAATGCCCTTCGGCGGCTACAAACACTCCGGCATCGGCCGCGAGAACGGCCATGCGGCGATTGAACATTACACGCAGACGAAATCGGTCTACGTGGAAATGGGCGACGTGGCGAGCGCCTACTGATGATGAATGCGGGCCTTGGCCCGCGACATTGTCCCGCTCACAACCGAAATAGGAACGGCTTCCGATTTTCTGGTTACCCGCGCCCGCCAGGGCTATGATATCCGGCAGCCGGTCGATCGGCCGCAATAGCGCTTTGGCAACACGTGCAATTCGGAAACTCAAAACATGAGGTCGGAGCCGTGGACACGATAAGCTTGCAAAACCCCGTATTCGCCACCTATGTCATCGCCGCCACGCTCATGATCCTCAAGGCGGTCAGCATGTCGTGGCTGACGGTCTACCGAATGTTGAAAGTGAAGGGCGGCTTCCGCTCGCCGGAAGACCTGAAGAAGACCCCCATCAACCCCAATCCCGACCCGAAGCAGCTTGAACCCAACGAACCGGTCGAACGCATCCGCCGGATTCAGCTGAACGATCTGGAAAACCTGCCATTCTTCCTTGCCGCCGGATTCCTGTTCGTCCTGACGGACCCGTCGCTGGCGCTCGCCCGCTGGATGCTCTACGGCTATGTGGTCTCAAGGCTCCTGCATTTCGCAGCCTATCTGACCGCACAGACCCATGAGACCCGCGCAACTCTTTGGACCATAGGCTCGCTGATCCTGATCTTCATGACTGGCCGGGCGCTGGTGTTTGCCCTGGGCTTTTAGGAGACCAGCGACGCCTTGAACCGGCGATCCTTAGCCGACGCGCCAGCCGCCGCCGTTGCCAGAAACGGCGATAGCGCGGCGTCCACTATGCCGTTTAGCTTCTGCCGGTCCGGCGCGGTTTTGGCGATGACGTTCAAGCCTTGCGCCATGCAGACGAGATAGCGGGCGTGATTAGCGAGATCGCAATCGCTTGTCCCGTTCCCGCGCGTCAAGGCATTCAGGAAAGCATCTTCCAGCTTCTGGAAATGTTCGGTCATGATCTTTCTGATCTGGTCGTCACGCTCGCCCATCTCCATGAAGGCATTGGTGCCGAAACAGCCCCACCGCCGCCGGCCATCGACGATTCCATCGATCAGATAATTGAAATAATCGCGGATTCCTTCAATGGCGGATGGATTGGCCTCTATCAAACCGATGCCGTCGCGGGTGGCGTTGACAAGATAACGCTGCATGGCCGCGATAAACAGATCATGCTTGTTGCCATAGGCTGCATAAACGCTGCCAGGATTAAGCCCCATCGCCGCGCAAAGCTCCTGCATCCCAGCGGCGGTATAGCCGCGCTGCCAGAACACCCCCAGAGCGCTTGCGAGCGCCTCCTCCTCGTCGAATTCCCTGTGTCGAGCCATCCGCGCGATCAGCCTCTTCCGGTTGCCGAAGTTCCCCCTTGAATTTCGAGCGGAAGCTTAGGTCATGAAAACGTAAAAGAGAAGGGCGCAACCGCGCATACGCCGGGTTCCGGGGCAAAAGCTCAAATCTTGAATTGACATTCAGCTGCATTCCTGAATGCTCGTTCATTAATCGACAGGGCTGCCGGCGTCGCCCAGGCCCCGGTCGACGACGCGTCCTCCACCTTGCTGCAACGCTGGTGCGGAGAACGAACATGAAGCAACGGGCACTGCGCCGCATCTGGCGACTTTGTTCTAATAAACTGAAAAATAACAATATTCCGACCTGAGCTTATTTCCCTCTCAAGGTCGGTCGATCCGG
This sequence comes from uncultured Alphaproteobacteria bacterium, assembly GCA_963698365.1. Taxonomy (GTDB): domain Bacteria; phylum Pseudomonadota; class Alphaproteobacteria; order Rhizobiales; family Stappiaceae; genus Hongsoonwoonella. Next base: position 172,488 of record CAVOQM010000006.1, on the reverse strand, counting down.
GGAGTCCTTGTCATGACCATCAAAGCCGTCGTCTTCGACGCCTATGGCACGCTTTACGACGTGCAGTCGCTTTCCGCCGTCACCGAGGAGATGTTTCCAGGCAAGGGCGAATTGGTGACCCAGGTCTGGCGGCTGAAACAGCTCGAATATTCCTGGCTGAGATCGCAAATGGGAGCGTTTCGGGACTTCTGGGCGATTTCCGAGGAATCGCTTGCCTATACGCTCGACTGCCTGGGGCTTGCCCATGACAAGGCAGTTTTCGAAAAGATCATGGAGAAATACCTCCATCTTGACCCCTATGCCGATACGATTTCGGCACTCTCAAGCCTCGCCGGCTTCAAGCGCGCGATCCTCTCCAACGGCAGCCAGCCGATGCTCGACAGTCTCGTCCAAAACACCGGTCTCGACCGGCATCTGGAAGCCTGGATCAGCATCGATTCCGAAAAGATCTTCAAGCCGAACAATCGCACCTATGCCTTGATAGAGGCGAAGCTGGGCGTCAAGCCGCAGGAGGTCCTGTTCGTATCCTCCAACGCATTCGACGCCTGTGGCGCGAAGAACTTCGGCCTGCAGGTCGCCTGGATCGAGCGGGTGACGGCAGAAGCTCTAAGGCAGGAAGTCGCCGGCCTCGACGTCGTCGGCCCGACGACGATGTTCAAGCTCCTGCGCATGCGCATGGAACACTTCGGCATGATGCCGGACCATAGGCTGAAATCGCTGAACGAGCTGCCCGGCCTCATCGCCGGTTGAGGCAGCGACCTTCCATCGAAAGCTACAGTCGGCGACTTTCTCCCGCGGACTGTAGCCTTCCTGCATTTCAAATTACCTTTAACACCTTCTTTTCCAATTTTTTCGCAATATCGGCAAAAGCTTTCTTCTTCGGATGGAGCTCGTCATGCCACCGACCTGCGACAACGCCACGCAAATCGACATAGTGAAAGTTTTTATACCTGCGACTTATACGCTTAAGCATCGAGTAGAGTTCATCGATCATAAGCTTCACCAGATCTTTTTGTAGCTCAGGATTATCTATTCCCTGGCGCTTCATCGGTTCCCCGAGCCAATATCCCCTTTTCTGCGGAATGGCATAGTCATAGCCATGGGATACGATCTGAAGCTTCCCCGCCTCGGGCAACTCGCTCGACAGATTTAATGATTTCCGCATAAAGCATCTCCATGTATGCGATCTTCGAATAAAATGATGCTTTCAGGTATTCCTTGTTTGGCCGGCTGCTTTGGTAGAGGTTTAAATATTTATAAAGCTGGCCACCGCCCAATAGGTCATTGCCGCTTCCGCATAGAAGAAATGCATCGTAGCTGCCGCTTTGAAATGCTCCCAAATAGTCTTTCGCCTCCGCAATCGATGTGAGCGTGTCGCCAAAATGGGCGATATTCACAAATATATGGCCTCTCTTCTCAAGCGCGCGTATCGCATCGCCGTCAACACCACCAACGATCGGAAGGCCAATGGGTAAATTTGGAAGATTAAACCAGCTATCACCCTCGGCAACAGCCTTGAACGTCTTGGCCATCAAAATCTCCTTGTCAAAAATAACTACAACCATTTGCTGCAATAATATTATATACTATTATAGAGAGAAATTAAATGCACAAAAACGCCCGGAGATGATCTCACCCTGCTTCGATTAACGGAATAGTCCGGCCCTAAAGAATATCCAGCACGGATTCAGGCGGGCGGCCAAGCGCGGCGCGGCCGTTGGCGATGACGATCGGCCGTTCGATCAACACGGGATGCGCGACCATCGCCGCGATCAGCGCATCCTTGTCGCTGATATCCTCCAGGCCGAGTTCCTTGTAAACGGCTTCGCCCTTGCGCATGATCGCCTTCGGATCATCTTGACCGAGCGCACGAAGGGCGGCGCGAATATCCCCCTCGCCTGGCGCATCCTTCAGGTATTCGCGGATATCGAGCTCGATCTTTCGCTCTTCCAGAAGCGCCAGCGTCTGGCGGGATTTGGAGCAGCGCGGATTATGCCAGATGGTGACGCTCATTCCTGATTCCCCTCCTCGGCCTTGGCCCAGACAGCCGCATTGATGCCACTCGCCTCGGCAATCGATGTGAGGCCATGGTGATCCAGCCGGTCCGAAAGGTGCTTGAGGATTTTTCCAACGAGCCCCGGCCCCTCGTAGACGAGGCCCGTGTATAGCTGGATCAGATTTGCCCCTGCCGTGATCTTCGTCCATGCGCTTTGCGGACTGTCGATACCGCCAACGCCGATGATCGGCAACGCCGGGCCGACCAGCCTGCGCATGCGCGCCAGCACGATCGTCGATTTGCGAAAAAGCGGCCGGCCCGAAAGCCCTCCCGCCTCGGCGGCTATTGCGCTATCCCTCAACCCTTCGCGTGAAAGCGTCGTGTTGGAAACGATCAGCCCGTCGACGCCGCTGCCAAGAGTCACCTCGGCAATATCCTCCATCGCGGCCTGGTCGATATCGGGTGCGATCTTGAGGAATACAGGCACCTTGCGGCCGATCCTCGACATCTGAGCGTCACGGGTCGCCAGGCATTTCTCCAGAAGTTCCTGCAAGGCCTCTCGCGCCTGCAGATCGCGCAAACCCGGCGTATTCGGCGAGGAAACATTGACCGTGAAATAGGAAGCTACATCGGCAAAGCGTTCTATGCCTGCGACGTAATCGGCGATCCGATCGGCCGCATCCTTGTTGGCGCCCACATTGACGCCGACGATGCCGCCCAGATGACGCCGAGCGGCAAGGCGGGCATACATCGCCTCATGGCCTTCGTTGTTGAAACCGTAACGGTTGATCACTCCGTGGTCCTGCGGCAGACGAAAGACGCGCGGGCGCGGATTGCCGGGCTGTGGCAAGGGCGTCACCGTGCCAACTTCCGAAAACCCGAAGCCCAGCTTGAGAACCGCATCCGCAACTTCGCCGTTCTTGTCGAAGCCGGCCGCCATGCCAAGCGGATTGGAAAACGCGAGATCGAACAGCCCGACGGAAAGCCTGCCGTCGCCCGCCGCATTGCAGGAAGGCAGCATGCCGGTCGATAGCGCCTTGACCGTCAGCCCATGAGCGGTCTCGGCGTCGAGGGAAAACAGCGCTTTGCGGGCCAGACCGTTAAAAAGGGCGGCGACCATCAATTCATCTCCGGGAAAACATGCAGGCCATCGTCCCCAAGCGGAAGATCCCGCGCCCAGACGACCGCGGCTAAATCAAGCGGCGCATAGAGATGGGGAAACAGCGCCCCGCCGCGCGAGGCTTCCCATTTCAGCGCATTCCCAGAGACTTCTCCGCCTCCACCGCAATCAGCAGCAGATCGCCCTCACCGCTGAAATGCCGGCGAGCCGTCTCCGCCACCTGATCGGCGGCCGAGAAATGGATGAAACCATCGCGAAGATCGACCGGCGCACCGTCGAAACGACCCGCCATTTCCGCTTCCATCCAGGCTGCGCGGCTGGAGATTTTATAGATGAGGGACATTTGACAACCATTCGCTTCGTTGAGGGCGACCGGAAGCCGGTCGACGAAAATCAGGCCAGCCAACTTGGACTGTCTCGTTGAGCGCTTTTAAGGCATGAAGACGACAGGAGGAAAGCCGCTTTCGGGCGGGAGCGATTTCTTAACCCTTGGCCCGCCTCACGCAAACGAAAAAAGCTTAATCCGATGACGCAGCGTATTTTGGGCTGGCCAGCACGAGACAAGAGGAATATATACCGTTAATGGGAATAATGAGGTAAATATTCCTTACACCTTCAGTGCATGCCTGGGAGGTTGAGCATCGCCGCAAGGCCCTACTCCCCTAAGGAACGATCCTATGCTGTCGCATGACCGAGTATGGGCCGCAATCGATACGCTTGCCCGACGCCATGGATTGACGCCTTCCGGACTTGCCCGTCGCGCCGGGCTTGACCCGACGACGTTCAATCCGTCGAAACGGATCGCGGGCGACGGGCGCCCGCGCTGGCCTTCGACGGAATCGCTTGCCAAGGTGCTGGAGGCGACAGGCGCCAATCTGAGCGAACTCGCTGACCTGATGGGCGCATCCGATACGGGCGGGATCGGCAGACGCCCGCAGATCCGCACCATCCCCCTCGTCGGCTTTGCGCAGGCCGGCACCGGCGGTTTCTTCGACGACGGCGGCTTTCCCGCCGGCAGCGGCTGGGACGAGATCACCTTCCCGACGACCACTGGCGACAATGTCTACGCGCTCGAAGTGAGCGGCGAATCCATGCAGCCTCTCTACCGGGATGGCGACATCCTGGTGGTTTCGCCCGGAGCCCCCGTGCGCCGTGGCGACAGGGTCGTCGTCAAGACCATGGACGGCGAAGTGATGGCGAAAGTCCTTTACCGCCAGACTGCCCGCATGATCGAATTGCATTCGCTCAACCCCGAGCACCCTGCCAGACTGTTCGAAATCAAGGACGTGGAATGGGTCGCGCGCATCCTGTGGGCCAGCCAGTAGTGCTGCGACCCGTGGAAATATCGTCGCCATCGCCTTAATATACCAATTGTCCGGGTGGGCACCGGCAGACCCTGGAAAACGGGAGACCGCAATGGGACGGCGATCCTTGCTCCTGGCGACCTCGGCTTTTGTGGTCCTGGCGCTCGCATGGAAGCTGATACCCTCCAGCGACGCGCCGGTGGAAATCGCCAGCGTGCCCGACGTATCCGCCCCGGCCGCGACACCTCTTCCCGATCCGGCTGCGGATGAGCCGCTGCGCTACCCCGACAGCATACGCAATGTCACGCCGCAAGGCATCCTGCCGCATCCGCCGATCAGCGGGCCGCTCAAACGGATAGAGCCGCCGCCCCAGCCGGTTCCGGAAGCGCCACCCGTGCCGGAATACGTGGAATTTCGCGGGCCGCTGGTGCTGGACGCCCGGACACTCAAGGTGAAATCACTGACAATTCGCCTGGCAGGCCTCGCCGGGCCGGGGCTGGAGGAGAAATGCACCTCGCGCTTCGGCGATAAATGGCCATGCGGCATGCGCGCCCGCACCGCGTTGCGGGCGCTGATCAAGCGTAATTCCATAAGATGCGACGAAATCGTTGAAACCTCCGCCAATGAAGCTGTCGCCCATTGCCGAAAGGGCGCGGCAGATCTCGGACTTTGGATGCTCCAGCAGGGCTGGGCCCGTGCGGCGGAAGATGCCATGCACGGGTACAAACAGGCTCAGGCAACGGCGGAGCGCGAATATAAAGGCCTTTGGCGGATAGATGGCATCCCGTCCGTGACCGACACTTTGACGACATCGCAACTGCCGGAGCCGGATATTCCTCTTGGCGCAATCGAAATCGCACCCGAGGCAGAGGTTGCGCCCGAAGCCGAAATCGCGCCTGGCGCAAACGTCCCGCCACCAAACGGTCCGGGGACTGCCGCGCCCCAATAGTCGCCGTCCAGCCTATCCTTCGCTAGATTGATCGAAGACGGACGCAAATCACGGAGGTGCGGCATACGCTTGATGCAGAATGCCGCGTGCAGACCTTTCTGCGAAAAGAGGCAGACGAATAATGGATGTTGCAATGCGCGGCTTCACGGTCGATGAGTATCGCTCCCGTCTGGCGCGAGCCCAATCGGCCATGGCGAAAACCGGCCTAGCCGCCCTGCTGCTGACATGCGAACCGGACGTCCGGTATTTTTCCGGGTTTCTCACCCGTTTCTGGGAAAGCCCGACGCGGCCCTGGTTCCTGATCGTTCCCGCCAAGGGCGATCCCGTGGCCGTGATCCCGTCTATCGGCGTGGCATTGATGGCGCGGACATGGATAAAAGACATCCGCAGCTGGCGCTCGCCGGACCTTCATGACGAAGGCGTGTCGCTTCTGGCAGAAACCCTGCGCGAGATCGTTGGCGTGTCCGGTGAAATCGGCCTGCCCATTGGGCATGAGAGCCATCTTCGCATGCCGCTTGCCGACTATCATAGACTGGCGGAGGCGCTGGGGCCGATCCGGCTTTGCAGCGACGACGGCATCCTGCGTGCGCTGCGCATCGTGAAATCCGAAGCGGAGATTGCCAAGATCGCGAGAGCCTGCGGCATCGCCGACCGCGCCTTTGCCTGTGTGCCTGAAATCGCCGCGCCGGGCGTTGGTCTTGACGAGGTTTTCCGTCGCTTCCAGATGCTTTGCCTTGAAGAGGGCGCCGACTGGGTGCCCTATCTGGCGGGCGCGGCAAGCCCCGGCGGCTACGACGATGTGATCTCGCCGGCAACCGAAAGACCGCTCGCTGACGGCGATGTGCTGATGCTCGACACCGGGCTCGTGTGGGACGGGTATTTTTGCGATTTCGACCGCAATTTCGCAATCGGGCATAGCGAAGCCGAAAGTCGAAGCGGGCCATGCCCGTCTGATCGAGGCCGTCCAGGCGGCGATGGAGATCGCCCGGCCAGGCAGAACCGCAGCGGATCTATTTCTCACGATGGACCGGATCGTCACCGGCGGCGCGGGCGGGTCCGATGCCGGGCGGTACGGCCATGGGCTCGGCATGCAACTGACCGAATGGCCCTCGCTGATCCCGCAGGATCATACAGTTCTGACGGAAGGCATGGTGTTGACGCTGGAGCCGGGTATCGCGGTCGCAGGCGGGCGGATGCTCGTGCATGAGGAAAATATCGTCATCCGGGAAACGGGCGCGCAATTCCTCTCCACACCCTTATCCGGCAAAATGCCGATCATCCGGGGTGCGCCATGACGGATCTTGCCTATGATCTCGATCCCCAAACCGGCCCGCGCCTCGGTCTTGTCGTACTGCAGGCGGACGAGACGATTGAACGGGATTTCCGCAGGCTTATTCCGGCTGGTACATCGCTTCTGGTTTCGCGCGTGCCAAGCGGGCTTGAGGTGAGCCGGGAGACCCTGCACGAGATGGAGAAGCATATCCCGGCGGCCGCCTCGCTTTTTCCCCATGACATCGAATTCGATGCGGTCGGATATGGCTGCACGTCGGGGACGGCGGTCATCGGCAGCACCCGCGTCGCCGAGCTTATCCGCGATGGCGTCGACACGAAAAGCGTGACCGAACCCGTCACAGCGCTGACTGCTGCCTGCGCCCGGCTTGGAATCACTCGGCTCGCCTTCCTCTCGCCCTATGTCGAGGATGTGTCGGCGCAAATCCGCAATCTTTTGGCCGAAGAAGGGATCGAAACTCCGATCTTCGGCACGTTCAATGTGGCGGAAGAAGCAAAAGTGGCGCGGATTGCACCGGGATCGGTGGTCGAAGCGGCAGCCAGCCTTCTGGCGTCGGGCGAGGCAGAGGCGATTTTCCTCTCCTGCACCAATTTGCGCACGCTGGACGTCATTGCCGAAATCGAGCGGATCAGCGGCAAGCCGGTCTTTTCCAGCAACCAGGTGCTGGCCTGGCACATGTGCGCCCTCGCAGGCTTAAGTTCTATGCCAAAGGGTTACGGCACTTTGCTTGAGGAAGCGCTCTGATCAGATCCGCCCGGGAAACCGATAAAAAGCCGCCCCGGATCAAGACCCGGAGCGGCTTTCCGTATCAGGCTACAAGCTCGCCGGAGAGCGCCTTGGCGATCAAGGCGCGGGTTTCGGCAATGCCGTAGAGCGCCACGAAGGAACCGAAGCGCGGCCCTTTCTCCTGACCGATGAGCAACTGATAGAGCGCGGAAAACCACACAACGGAAACGCCAGGACCGCCGTCCGGGCTGGTTTTCTTGTGGTCCTGATAGCGCTCGATGCCGCGCGCAACGTCCAGCACCGCGTCCTGAATCGCCGCGCCGTCGGCATCCTGCGGAAGGCTCGCGAGCTTTTCGTCGAGCGCCTGAAGCGCTGCCCGCTCGACTTCGTCCGGCTCGCGGAAGGTCTTGGTCGGCTTGACGAAATCGTCGAAGTAGCGGATCGCATAGCCGACCAGTTCGTCGAGCTTCGGATGGGTTTCGGCGGTAACCCCCGGCGCATAGCGGGAGATGAAGGCCCAAAGCACATCCTTGATTTTCCGCATTCGACGCAGAGACAAGATTGAGCAGCATGCTGAAGGGCACCGGCATGTCCACCTTCGGCGGATTGCCGGAGTGAATATGCCAGGCCGGGTTCATGAGCTTCTGCTCCGCCGGCATGGCGTCGTATTTCTCCACATAGGTGAAATATTCGTCCACCGCCTTGGGAATGACGTCGAAATAGAGCCGCTTCGCCGTCTTCGGCTTGGAATACATGATAAAGCGAAAGGCTTTCCGGCGAGGCATAGGTCAGCCAGTCGTCGATCGACAGGCCGTTGCCCTTGGACTTGGAGATCTTGCGCGCCTGTTCGTCGAGGAAAAGCTCGTAATTGAAGCCGTCCGGCGGCGTGCCGCCAAGCGCCTTGCAGATCTTCGACGACAGCATGACACTATCGATCAGATCCTTGCCGGCCATTTCGTAGTCGACACCAAGCGCGAACCAGCGCATCGCCCAATCGGCCTTCCATTGGCACTTGACCCTGCCGCCCGTGACGAGGGTTTCGACTTTCTCGCCGGTTTCCGGATCGAGATAGACGATGGTGCCCTTCTTCGCGTCACGCTCGATCATCGGCACCTGCAGCACGGTGCCGGTTCTGGGACAAATCGGCAGGAAGGGCGAATAGGTCGCCTTCCGCTCGTCGCCAAGCGTCGGCAGGATGATGTCCATCACCTGATCGTAGACTTCAAGCATCCTCACGAGCGCTTCGTCGAAACGGCCGGAGGTGTAATAGTCGGTCGCGCTGGCGAACTCGTAAGCAAAGCCGAAACGGTCCAGAAAAGCGCGAAGCCTGGCATTGTTCGCCGCGCCGAACTGAACCATGCTCCGAGCCGAAGGGATCCGGCACGCGGGTGAGCGGCTGTCCGATATAGCCCGCCATCATCTCGCGGTTGGGGACGTTGTCGGGAACCTTGCGCAGCCCGTCCATATCGTCGGAGAAGCAAAGCAGCCGGGTCTCGATCCTGTCTTCGGTCAATAGACGGAAGGCAGTGCGCACCATTGTCGTGCGCGCAACCTCGCCGAAAGTTCCGATATGCGGCAGTCCCGACGGGCCATAGCCCGTTTCGAACAGCACCGGCTGGTCGGCGCCGCGTTTCTCCGCCCGTTTGACCAGTTTGCGCGCTTCTTCGAACGGCCAGGCTTTCGAAGCCTTGGCCGCCTCGACGAAGGAGGGCGAAAGGTCAAGGATGGGCAGAGAAGACTTGTTCATAATCGGAAGATTCCGTTTGGATGTCCGTTACAGACGATTTGGATGAAGAGACCGCGCAATACGAGCCATTGCACGGGCCGCGCGGACACTAGATCAAAGTAGCGCAAGATGGAACAGCCCTTCGCAAATGACGGGTTGCACAATCCGCAAGGGAGCCTTACCTCTCGTCAGCAAGATGCAAATTTCCGCTACGAAAGGATTTCGCATAACGATGAGCGAGCAGATCCCCCTTCAAGATGCCCTGATCTATGTGATGGTCATCACCTCCGCCGCCGACAGCAGCATGACGGACCGCGAGCTTTTCTCCATGGGCGATATTTTGAAGACATTGCCGATATTCCGCGAATTCGACCAGGAACGGCTGGTGAAAGTGGCTCAGGATTGCGGCGAAATGCTTCAGGAAAACAATGGCCTCGACGACGTTCTAACGCTCGTCGCCAAGAGCATTCCGGCCAAATACCGCGACACCGCATACGCGCTCGCCGTGGAGATTGCCGCTGCCGATCTTGATGTGAAACAGGAGGAATTGCGCCTCTTGCAGATGCTGCGCGACCGTTTCGGCCTCGATAAACTTACCGTTGCTGCAATCGAGCGCGGCGCATTGGCGCGCTACCGGATCTGAGCGCCCGACCGCGCGCCGCGATATCAATTCAAGGTGCGCGGCACATCGGGCTTGTCGAGAGAAAAGGCGGGAATGGCGACGTGGAACACTTCGCCGCCCAAGGTCTGCATCTGATAGGTCCCCGACATGATGCCGGAGGCAGTGGTCAGCGGGCAGCCTGAGGTATATTCAAAGCTTGCGCCGGGAGCGATCACCGGTTCCTCGCCAACCACGCCGACACCGCGAACCTCGTTCACCCGGCCGAATGCATCGGTAATTTTCCAGTAACGGGTGCGCAGTTGAACCGTCTCGCTGCCAAGGTTGACGATTTCCACCGTATAGGCCCAGAAGAAATGTTCGTCCTCCGGATCGGATTCCTCAGCAATATAGTGAGGTTCCACCGTAACCTGAATATCGCGTGTAACAGCCCTATACATTGATTGGCCCTGTGCGGCAAAACCGGTCGACTTCCGTTCCCAGTTCAATTTTGCATGTCGGTACAATCGAATAGCAGTAACGGGTTGTCACGTTAATGGTCAACCATCGATCTTGCGCTTTTCTTACAATAATCAAAGAATTCCGATATCAATTTCAACATGCCGTCGCATAAGACTGTAAACGCAGCCGTGATCGCGATGTTGTTGAACGCACTGCGATCATCGCCCATTAGGGAATATCGTTCTCGAAGCGCTATCCGGCGCAAGCGACTTCGGCTTATCAACCAAGGGCAGACATGTTCGACGCAGCGCTTCGCCGGCAAATAGACCCGCCTTTGAATGCCGCCGGCCACGTCCTGGCAAGCGCAGGCATGAGCGCCAATCAGATGACGCTGGCGGGCTTTGCCTGCGGCTTGGGGGCAGCCATTGCCATTGCGCTTGGCGAAACCGGAATTGCCCTGATCCTCGTCATCTTCAACAGAGTCGCCGACGGACTGGACGGCGCAATCGCCCGCGCAACGCAAAAATCGGATCTAGGCGGCTACCTCGACATCGTTCTCGATTTTGCCTTTTACGGCGCGGTTCCCTTCGCCTTCGCAGTTGCAGACCCGGCCGCCAACGCCTTTCCGGCAGCGGCGTTGCTGCTGGCTTTTTATCTCAACGGCGCGACCTTCCTCGGGTTTTCCATCATGGCGGAAAAGCTCGGCCTGAAGAGCAACCGTCAGGGCTCAAAGTCCCTCTACTATCTTGGCGGCCTTGCAGAAGGAGCCGAGACGATCGCCGTTTTCATCGGCATGTGTCTGTTTCCAGACTGGTTTTCACCGATTGCCTGGAGCTTTGCCGCCCTTTGCACGGTTTCTGCCGCCGCGCGGCTTTTCCTGTCGGTCGGGATGTTGCGCCGATAGGCGCCGGCGGATCGAAGTCCACCGGCGCAATACGGTTTAACGGGCAGCGATATCCAGCGCCTGTGTCAGATCGGCGATGAGATCGCCCGGATCTTCAAGCCCGATCGAAAGACGCAGCAAGCCTTCCGAAATCCCGAGTTCGATCCGCGCCTCTTCCCCGATCGACTGATGCGTGGTCGTCGTGGGATGCGTGATCAGGCTTTTGGCGTCACCCAGGTTGTTGGAAAGCTTGATGATTTGAAGCGCGTTGGCGGCGGCGAAAGCCCCTTGCCTGCCCCCCTTGACCTCAAACGCGATCATGGTCGATCCCGCCTTCATCTGCTTGGCCACGACATCGGCCTGCGGATGATCCGCCCGGCCCGGGAAGATCAGCCGGGAGACGGCAGGGTGCGCGGCAAGCGCATCTGCGATTTTCGCCGCCGTCGACGTCTGCCGCTCCACGCGAATGGGCAAGGTCTCCAGCCCCTTCAGCAGCACCCACGCATTGAAAGGGCTCATATGCGGCCCCGTGTGCTTGATGAAAGGCATCACGTCGTCGACGATGAACTTCTCGTCAGCCAGCACGACACCGCCAAGGCAGCGGCCCTGTCCGTCGATATGCTTGGTCGCCGAATAGACCACGATATCCGCACCAAGCTGCATCGGCGACTGCCACATGGGCGTTGCAAAGACATTATCGACGATCAACCGCGCACCGACCGAATGGGCGATATCGGCAACCGCCTTGATATCAATGACTTCCAGCGTCGGATTGGTGGGGCTTTCCAGGAAAAGCGCGGTGGTGTTCGGCCTGACCGCCGCCTTCCACTGCTCGATATCCGTGCCGTCGACCAGTGTCGAGGAGACGCCGAAGCGAGGCAGCAGCGTTTCCACGATAAAGCGGCAGGAACCAAACAATGCCTTGGCGGCAACCACATGATCGCCCGCCCTGCAGCAGGCCATCAACGCCAGATTGACGGCAGCCATGCCGCTTGCCGTGCCGCGCGCGGCCTCCGCGCCCTCTAGGGCTGCGATCCTTGCCTCGAACATGGCGACGGTCGGATTGGCATAGCGCGAATAGACGAAGCCGGGCGCTTCTCCCTTGAAACGCGCCTCCGCCGCCTCGGCGCTGTCGTAGACAAAGCCCTGCGTCAAAAACATGGCTTCGGAAGTCTCGCCAAAGGCCGAACGGGTCGTTCCGCCATGCACGAGCCTGGTCGCCGGTTGCCATCCGGCCACAACGGCCGGGTCGATGTCCTTGGTCATTCCCCTGATCTCCAAACGCAAAAACCCCGGCCAAAAGCCAGGGTTCTCACGAAACCCGGCCTTTTTAGCGACTTGTTTAACGTGGCTGCAAGCCGGCCGGCTCAAATCACCACGAATTCTGTCTTGTGTCATACGCCAGACACCAAATCGCGTCAATGCATTGCGGCGGGCATTCGAGATGGCGGAAGTTCAAACGGGAGTGAAGAAAACACCCGCTGCAAGCTTCAATCGACAGATGCATGCCAGGACAACCGGCGTTAGCCCTACGCTGGGCAAGCATTCATCGACCCTGGCAAGAGATCATCCTGCCGGTGCCATGATTCAGGCGCAGCTCGACCGACAGACCAATAGACCCATCAGCGAAGGAGGCCGGCTCGGCGACGTTGAAATTCAAGCACTTTTTGCGCCGTCTGCGGATTGATCCGCTCAAAACTCGCCGCTGCCCGCTCCGCCCCGACCGCCGACAGCTCGCCGCCGCCAGTGCGCAGGCGCAAGATCGCCCGAGCCGTTTTCCAGGAAAATTCCTGCGCCCGCAGCAAGACCATCAAACTGTCGTTGCGCTCCTGGCTGAGCATCTTTTCCACTTCCGCGACGGGAATCCTCGCCAGCCGGGCAAGCCCCGTGACTGCGCAAAGAAAACGACCGTCCTCGGCCATGCGGCGGACAGCCCTTTCATTCAGCAGCGACCGCGCAACAAGAGCATCGATCTCATCCTCCGCGGCCATGTAATCGGCCCGCTTGAGGCTGGATCGTTCGATGACGTCATTTGAAATCGTACGTACCGCCTGCGTGATGTTGGCGGTTGCCCTTGGGTGGCGTGCCTTCAGCCGCTCACGCGCCTCGTCGGAGGCCAACACCAGCAAGCGCAGGAAGATGTTTCGCGGCACATCCGTCCGCATTCCCAAAAGCTCCAAAAGCCCGTCATCCGTCTGACTGCGGGATGCGAGCGTGTCGAAGCCGCTTGCCGAAAAGCGGGCGCCTGGATTGCCCACAACCATGGTCAAGGCGGGCATTTCGCCCCGTTCGACGATTACATCGGTCACCGGTTCGGCAATCCTGGCACGCCGGCAAATCGCCATCAGGTGACGCTGACTTCCCCGTTCCGCGCATTCCACCAGTGTCGCATCATCAACGGCCGGGCTTTCAGCCAGAACGGGTTCGGCCACTTCGATCGCCTCGTTCAAGGCGAGAGAGCGCAGCGTGTCCGGCGGCGGCCGGTCAAGTCTGGCAAGGCGGCTGGAGAGCACAGCGAGCGTTTTCGCCTCGATCCCGCGCGTCAGTTCGCCGAGCACCTCGTCGAATACCGCAAGATGCTCCTGCCTGTAATGTGTCGTATCGGCGTCCAGCATGTCTGCCAACCGGTCGAGCGAGGCGGCACGACGGGTCGGGCCGTCCACTTCCTTCACGTCGGCCAGAAGCGACCGCAGTTGTGCTTCCATCATCGGCGCGACCCTTCGATCCTCATCGGCCCCAACCCCCAAGCGGCAAGCCCGCCCGGAATTCGCCGAAATTCAGCCTACCCACTTCCGCCGGATCGCCCAAATAGGGCCCCTGACCCTGGCTCGTGCCGGCTGCAAAGAGCAAAGCCGCTTGTTCAGCCGTCTCTATCCCAACCGCGGCGACGGCAATATTCATGCTTTCGGCCAGATTGGCGACCGAACAGACGATTGCCGCACTTTGCGCATCCCTGTCGATGCTGGTGATGAAAGTGCGGTCGATCTTCACCAGATCGAAGGGGAAACGGTGGAACGAACGAAGCGACGCCATCCCCGATCCGAAGTCGGCAAGGGCAATGCTCACGCCGAGCGCCCTGATTTGATGCAGGTCCTGCAGCACCGCATCATCATCCCTGGACAAGGCGGCCTCCGGAATATCCAGCTGGAGACGCTCCGGATCGATCCCGCTCGCCAATAACGCGCCGGTCGTTGCCTCGACCAGTCTGCCTTGCCCAAGCTGCGTCGCAGACACATCGACCACGACCTTGATGTCCAGCGGCCAGCTTGATGCATCCAGGCAGGCCTGTTTCAACATCCACGCCTCAAGTGCCGTGATCAGGCCGGTTTCCTCCGCAAGCGGCATGAAAACCTCCGGCGCGACAGACCCCTCGTCAGGGTGCATCCAACGAGGGCAAGCCTCGACGGCAAGCAGGCAATTGTCCTCAAGGCCAAAGATCGGCTGGTAATGGAGAACAAGCGCACCTTCAGCGATCGCGCGCCGCAATTCACCTTCCAGCCTGCGCCGCTTGTCCACCTCCCGCTTCAGCAAGTCGTCGAAGAAGCGGAAGCTGTTACGGCCTTCCGCTTTCACCTTGTAAAGGGCGCTGTCGGCGTTCTTTTGCAGCGTGTCGGCGCTGTTGCCATTTTCCGGCGCCACGGCGACACCGACACTGGCGCCGATTTCAACGCTCTTTCCGTCGATCTCGTAAGGAGCGCTCAGCGTGCGCACCAGCCGCGCGGCGACTGCGGCCGCCGTTTCACGAAGTTCCGACCCGCCGGAAAGCAACACGGCGAATTCATCGCCGCCAAGCCGTGCGACTATGTCGGTCGGGCGGATGCAGCTTCTCAACCGGTCGGCGACCCGGCGCAGCAATTCATCGCCGACCGCATGGCCATGCGTATCGTTGACGGCCTTGAACCAGTCGAGATCGATCAGCATCACACACATCGTGTCGCCCGTGGCCAGCGCCATTTCCAGCCGCTCTACAAAAGCCCGGTTGAAAGGCTCGCGATTGGCGAGGCCGGTCAGAATGTCATGGGTTGCCGCATGGGCAATTTTCGCGGCCGCCTTTTCCCGCTCCGTAACGTCTTCGTGTGTGCCGACCCAGCCGCCGCCAGGGATCGGAGCCTGCACCGAAGAGACGACCCTGCCATCGGAAAGCTCGAACCTCGACAGCACCACCTCGCCGCGGGACAGGCGGGCCATGAGATCGCGCGTATGGCGCGCCGGGTCGCCGTCAAAGTCGCCACGCGCTTTCTCGGCGGCAATGAGGGCTTCCAGCGTCGCGCCCTGGTGGGCTTCGCCTGATTCCTTGTTGAAAATGGTCTCGTAGCGATTGTTGAACAGTGTCAGCCGCCCGTCCTTGTCGAACACGGAAACGCCCTGGTTCATATTGGCGAGCATGACCTCAAGTTCGTCGGTCTTTTCCCTCGCCTTTCGCTCGCTTGCGATGAGCGCCCTTTCGATGGACTTTCTCTCGCTCACATCCATGTGGGAGAAAACGAAACCGCCTCCGGGTATCGGCGTGCTGCGCACTTCCAGAGCCAGTCCATCCGGGCGTTCATGTTCATAAAGATGGGGATGCGGCTTGCAGGCGAACTCGATGCGCCTGGCGATCAGTTCCTCGATATCGCCGGGGCCGTATTCGCCGCGCTCGGCGTTGTATCTGAAAATGTCGCCAAGATGCACCTCTTCCTTTTCGAACAGGCTGTCGGGGTATTGCATGAAATCCCGATACTTGGAATTCGCACCGCGCAGGATGAGATTTTCATCGAAATAGGCTATTCCGCCCGGGAAATTCTCAAAGGCCGCCTGCAGTGCCGCCGACTGTCGCTTGATCTGGGTGATATCGGTGCGAAATCCGACCAGGTAGCCGGAATGGGTGACCATTTCACGGATCTGCACCCAGCGTCCGTCCTCTAGCTGCTGGACGATCTCTTCGCCGCTATCGGGCCTTCGATGGCGCTCGAGGCGTTCGGCAACCCATGCCTCCTTGCTTTCCTTTGTCGTTCCCGCCGCCGGATATTGCCCCCGCTCAAGGCCGAAGCGCAAAATGCTCTCAAAAGTAGCCCCTGATTTGATCGCCGGAGATGAAGCGGAATAGAGGCCGCTATAGGCCTTGTTGCTGCTCACGAGACGATCGTGGTGGTCGTAGACGACGAACCCGTCCGGGATCGATTCAATCGCTTCTTTCAGGACTTCCTGCGCCAGCTTTCTTTCGGTGATGTCGGCAAGGGAAACAATGACGCGCTGCGTTCCATCCGCAGGATCGGTCACGAAAACGGCGCCAAGAGAGATCCATCGAACCGGCGACCCAAGGCCGATAACGGTCGATTTCAAGGGCTGCCCATCCGCCAGAGCGACCACCAGCGGATGCCGGTCCGCCGCCAGGGGCTCGCAATCCTCCGCGATGCATTCGCCGAGCAATTCGTGGACCCGGGCGCCCTTCAGCACATCGGCTTCCCCGCTCAGGATTTCTGCGGCGGCAGGATTGCAAAATGCGACGCGGCCCTCGGCCGTCAGCACGAGGATGCCATCCGACAGCGATGCCATGATCAGGTGGTAAAGCGCCTCGCTTCCGCGTGAGGCTTCTCCGGCCGGCAAGGCATCGGCGACCATCTGTTGCGCAGCAGAAGATCCATCCTGCTTCGGGTGACTGTTAGCGTGCAAAACACCTCTCCGGATCGATCACGGAACGGGTCCGTGGCAAACGTCCTCGACCTCGCAAGCCGATAGCACCCGCCGCTGCCGATTATCAATCCGAGGCGTAAATATTGAGTTTCTTCCGTATGTTAATTTGACGCTACGTTATATTGCGCGCGTCCGGCGGGGGGTATGGAGCCTCCGGTATCGCGGAAATCATCGATACGCGCAGGGATACGGTCATAGAAAGCTTCAAGGCCGCAGGAAAACACGGCCGCAAGCGCCTTGCATCGCAAGAGAAGTTCCTCCCAGCAGATCTGCCCTTCCCGCAGCGAATGCAGCAGGGCGACGTGAGCGTCAGCGAGGTGGCGGAATTCATCGCCGCCCGCAAGCGCTTCGTCACCCACGAGGATATACGCCGGTATATGCTCCTGCTTGCCTTTCAATGCGATGGTTCCAGCTTCCAGCATGGCCATTTTTGGGATCTGCATCGCCGTCGCGCCCGAAAGCACGATATCGAAGGCCAGATGCTTGGTCGCCGTTTCCACGCGCGAGGCGACATTGACCGTGTCGCCGACCACCGAATAATCGAAGCGCGATTCAGAACCCATATTGCCGACGCAGGCCTGACCGGTGGTAATACCCGTTCCGATCGCAATCTTCGGCAGGCGCTTGCGCCATTCCGGTTGCATACCGTCGGCGGAAAGGTCGTTGAAACGCTCAAGCGCGCGTCGCATTCCCAAGGCAGCACGCCCGGCCCCGCCTGCATGGTCGCGGATTGCGACCGGAGCGTTCCAGAACGCCATGATGCTGTCGCCGATATATTTGTCGATGGTGCCCTTCTCTGCGGTAATTTCACGACTGAGTTCGCTAAGCAGAGCATTGAGGAACAAGATGACGTCGCCCGGCGGCAACGTCTCGCTCAGGCTCGTGAAGTTTCGGATATCGACGAACATCACTGTGACTTCCCGGGTCTCGCCGCCAAGCACCAGCGATTCCGGGTGTTCCTCGATCTGCTGCAGGACAGCGGGCGCCACATATTGCGAAAACGCCCGCCGGATCTGGCGCTTTTGCCGGTCCGCGGTGAAATAGCGGAATGTCGTCATGGCAATATAGACCATGAACCCGCCCGCCATGGGGAATGTCGGATCGGTGAGGAAGCCGTAATTGGTGTAGGCCAGCCATGTTCCAGCGGCGATGGCGGCAGCAACCACGCCACCGCTTATGAACGAAACCACAGGGCCCGTGGTCAAAGCCATCACCAGCACGAAGAGCGAAAGGACAACGAAACCGAAGAGTTCCAGTCCGTCCGTCCAGTCGCCTCTGTACACGAATTTGGAGGTTATGATCTGTTCCAGCAACTGCGCATGAATGGAGACGCCCGGTACATTTTCGCCGATCGACGTAGCGCGGATGTCGTAAAGGCCGACGGCTGACGTCCCGATCAGCACGATGTGTCCGTTGATCTTGTCGACGGTTTCCTGCTCGATCTCATCGGCGAGGATGGCCGCGGCCGAAACATATCGATCCTTACGCTCCCGGCTGTATCGCATCCAAAGCTCGCCTTCGGGCGTGGTGGGTATGGCCAGATCGCCAACCCTGACTTCCTGGACGATCGTCGGTTCCCCTGCAAGCGCATGAACGACGATCGTCGAAGCGCCCTGCGCCACCCTCAGTGCCTCGATGGCAAGACTGGGGTAGATCTTCGCGCCGTCCGACCACAGAAGCGGCACTTTGCGCACCACCGATACCGATTCCGTCGGCGACAGGCTGATGCTGCCGATCCCCGAAGCGACTGCTTCCAAATCCGGCAGATTGTGTGTGGCCGACGTGAAAAACGGCAATACCATCGCCGGGTCTTCTCCGGTGTAGGCAAAGCCGGCCTTTATGGGCGGAAAGCTGCCGTCCGCCTGGTCGAGCCGTGCAAAACCAAAGACGACCGGCAACCCGGCAATCGCTTCGCCAAACAGTTTGTCGTTATCCGGCAGATCCGCTGAAAGCCAGGTTTGCCGCTGTTCGTCCGGCAAATGCGCGAAAGAAGGATCCTTGATCAACTGCGTTGGCGACAATCGGTCCGGCTCGGCAAACAGGATATCGAAGGCAATCGCTGCCGCTCCCATCTCGCCAAGCCTCAAGGAGAGTTCGGCGATCAGACTGCGTGGCCACGGCCATTGTCCGAATTGGCGCAGTGACGCTTCGTCTATATCGACGACACGTACTGGCGTTTCGCTATATTCGCGCGGGGAAAGCTGCTGAAACTGATCGAACGCCGTTTCGCGGACAGTGCTCAGGAAAAACGGATCGGCGATGCGGATCGCCGCCAATCCGCCAATGCACAGCAAGCCGAATATCAAAGGCAGGGTCGAGGTCCGGCTGAACACATCTCCCCCCTTATCGTCGGCCGGGCCAAGGGCCGGGGATGGAAGCCGTCATCAATTGAGCGGCGAACCGCCATTGAAATCAAACCCGGTGTTTCGACCTACGGAACCAACGCCCCTGACTTCGACATTCGTTCCAAGTCCTCCCGAGAGACTGTCGGTCAAGCCGCCCGCAGCGCTTCCGCCCTGGGTGGCGGCTTGATTGGCTGTAAGACCTCGCCCCGCATTCTCGGTCGACACGTTGACCGACGGCCGGCCGCCGTTGAAGTTCACCGTCGCCTGGGCGCCGCCGGCGCGCGGGCCGGTTATCGTTACGCTCAAGGTCGAGGGTTCGGGCGGTGTTACAGGCGTGGGCGCAACACGCGCATCGCGGATACGCTCTTGCTGGATACGGTCCCGGTCCTGAGGCGGCCGTGTCAGATCGCACCCGCTCAGAGAGACCCGAAACTCCCGCCGCAACCGACTTTGAGAAAGGACGTAGGGAAAATTCCGCGTGATCTGGTTTACCCGGGTCACCCTGTCCTCGATCTTGCGGACATTGCGACGCGGCACGGCTTGCACCATGCTGCAGGCCCGGTTCAATATCTGACAGCTGCCATTATCACCGCAAACCGTTGCCGCCCCACTAAACAGCACAACTTCCGTCGTACCGTCCCGCTGTACGGTGAAATCGAACTCCGTACCTCTGACACCGATCGTCGCAGTCGGCGTCTTGATCCGATAAGCCTGTTTTCTGCTATTGCCGGTGATCATGCGGAACGAACCGCCCAAAGCGCGAACCGTGAAATTGTTGGCGCTGTTTTTCGATCTCAGCAGGTAGCTTTCGATCACCAGCGACGATTTTGGACCGACCACGAGCCGGGTCTGATCGCTGAAAATCAGCTGAACCAACCCCTTGGCATCGGTAATGATCCGGTCGCCACTTGTCACCGCCGTACCGCGGACGATAACGACCTTCACTCGGTTGCTTTTGTTGATGAGCTCCGCATCCGGTATGGCCTCAACGGCCTGTCCCGCGACCGGCGCGGAACTTGCGGGCTCAAGAAAAACCACGCCTGCGATCATTGCTCCTGCAGCAATCGCGCTCACACTCAGCGCTTTGCGCCGAAATCCCGAGATGTACTCACACACAACACTCTCCCGGATAAATCTCCAGACTTGATCGTCGTTACTGTTTATCCAATTTGCGCATTGGCCTTTTTTTGAAAGTAAACAAGACCTTAATTCAAATTGTAGTATTTTGAAACAATATTTCTTTTACGTTCTAAATCACTTTAATTATCAAACTCTTGCGCATCATTAGTTAATGTTTCTTTGCAGCAATCCGAATTTCTTTTGCAAACACAGCAGCCTACCTTTTTCCTCTAAGGAAGTGATTCAAGCCTCTAAGAATGTGATTCAAGCGCGCTGCAGGGCGCAATGATACAGACAGCCCTCCTCTCCCTTCCCCTTGGCGCTTGCATGCGGTAAGGGGAGATTGATGCAAACACGGTCAAGAAGAGCGGAGCGGGAATGATAGTTGCAGCGGAAGGGATCTTGCCCGCGCAGAGCCTGAATGCGATGTTCGCCGACGGCACGATCCAGGCGCCGCGGGCACCCGTTGCCGACCAGATTCAGCCCGCCAGCCTCGATCTGAGGCTCGGCCCGATCGCCTACCGGGTGCGCGCCTCTTTTCTTGCCGGTCCCAACGCCACCGTCGAAAGCAAGCTTGAGCGGCTGAAACTCCACGCCTTCGACCTGTCGAAGGGCGCTGTTTTGGAAACCGGTTGCGTCTACATTGTTCCGCTGCTTGAAGCGCTTTCCCTTCCGCCGGAAATATCTGCGACCACCAATCCCAAAAGCTCCACCGGCCGGCTCGACGTCTTCACCAGGGTGATCGCCGATGGCGGCAGGGCTTTCGATACGATCCCCGCCGGCTATCGCGGCCCGCTCTACGCCGAAATCAGCCCGCGCACCTTCCCCGTCCTCGTGCGCGAAGGGTCGCGCCTATCGCAGATCCGCTTCCGCTCAGGGGCGGCACTGGTCGACGATGCCGAACTTTCCGCCATCCATGGCGACTATACACTCGTAACCGGCGGCGAAGAGCGGATCGGCGGCGGCGTACAGCTTTCAATCGACCTTGAAGGATCGGGGCCAGGCAGCCTGATCGGCTACCGCGCCAAGCGCCACACCGGCGTCATCGACGTCGATGTGAAGGCCGCTCAAAACGCGCCGGAATTCTGGGAAGCGATCTTGAACCGGGGGGAAGCGTCGCTGATCCTCGACCCGAACGAATTCTATATCCTCGTCTCGCGCGAGGCCGTACACGTGCCGCCGATGTTTGCAGCCGAGATGGTGCCCTTCGATCCGCTTGTCGGTGAATTCCGGGTTCACTACGCAGGGTTCTTCGACCCGGGCTTCGGTCATACCGGCGTTGGCGGCAAGGGGTCTCGCGCCGTGCTGGAGGTGCGCTCGCACGACGTGCCCTTCATCGTGGAACACGGGCAAACGGTCGGCCGGCTGGTCTATGAGCGTATGGCGGAGCGGCCGGAACGCCTCTATGGCGAAGGCATCGGCTCCAACTACCAGGGCCAGGCGCTGAAACTCTCCAAGCATTTCCGACCCTGGCCGCAAGAATAACGCCCCCAGCGCCAATTCGCGCGGAAAGCATCAGCTTGCCCTGGATGCCTCGCGTCGCAGCGCTTCAATCTCGCGCCTGATCGCCCTTACCTCCTCCAGGACTATGCCCGTCTCGTCATGGATCGCCTGACGGTCCGCTTCGGCAATCTCATCATGTTCCTTTTGCATCGCCGATACGATAACGCCTATGAAGAGGTTCAAAACGGTGAAAGCCGTGCACAGGATAAAGGGCACGAAGAACGCCCAGGCGAGCGGGTAAACATCCATCACCGGCCTGACGATACCCATCGACCAGCTCTCGAGCGTCATTATCTGGAACAACGTGTACACGGATCGGCCAAGCGTCCCGAACCATTCGGGGAAGCTTGGTCCATAGAGTTTCGTCGCCATAACGCCAAACACATAAAAAACCAGCGCCAGTAACAGGATGATTGACCCCATCCCGGGCAGGGCGGCAACGAGACCGCCAATCACCCGCCTGAGTGAGGGCACAACGGAGACAAGCCGGAGAACCCGAAGGATTCTCAAGGCCCTCAGAACTGTCAAAGACCCGGTTGCCGGAACGAGCGCAATGGCCACGACCGTGAAGTCGAATACACTCCAGGGATCGCGGAAGAACGCGAAGCGAAAAGCAAAGATCCGCAGCAAAATTTCAACCGCGAATATTACCAGCGCGGCCTTGTCCAGCGCAACGAGAACCGGCCCCGCAAAAGCCATAGCCGATACACTGGTCTCAAGACCCAGGGTAACGGCATTGACGACGATCACAGCAATGATCGCAGCCTCCCACTGCTTTGTCCGAATAACAGCACGCAGTCGCTCCCGCATATTTTCAATTCCTCAAAACACCCTTGAAACCGATGTTGGAGAAGTAGCGATGCAGCTGTGAAATTCAAGCAGGCCCATGAACGGAAAGGCATTGGAAATGCATTTCCGAAAACATCCCCGGACCGAAGCCATGCGACTGGCGATGAAGGCTTCAGACAGTGCAATCGCGCTTGACAGGATATGCCCGCGCCACCGATATAGAGGCGGCGATGCGGGTGTAGCTCAATGGTAGAGCAGAAGCTTCCCAAGCTTACGACGAGGGTTCGATTCCCTTCACCCGCTCCAGCCTCCCTGGATCGCCCCACTTCCTGCCATCTATGCGATGAAGGATTGGCTATCCGCGACGGACCAGAGCCACAATCCGGAGCGATCCCAAGACCATGCTCACATTCCTGGCCGCCGTTTTCTTCCTTCTCATCACGCCTGGACCGGGCGTCTTGTCGACGGCGGGCGTCGGCTCCGGGTTCGGATACCGCCCGGGATTGCAGTATGTGGCGGGACTGTTCGTCGGCACCAATCTGGTGGCGATCGCGGTGGTCAGCGGCGTCGCCGCTATCGTCTTTTCGCAACCGGGCGTGCGCACCGTCCTGCTTTATGCGTCGGCTGCCTATCTGTTTTATCTCGCACTGAAAATCGCCTTCTCGGGCACGAAGATCGCCTTCATTCACGCCGAACGCCCGCCCGGATTTCTTGGCGGCATCGCGCTTCAGGCAATCAACCCCAAGGCCTATGCGGTCAACACCGCCCTCTTCACCGGCTTCGCCTTCATGCCGGCGAGCCTTGCCACGGAAACGCTGCTAAAGTTTTTGCTGATCAATGCGATCTGGATTCCGGTTCATCTCATCTGGCTTTCTGCCGGCGTTTATCTGCACAGGCTGGAGCTTTCCGGCCGCGCTCATTTTCTGATCAACGCGGCCATGGCGGTTTCGATGCTGATGGTCGTCGCGCTGGCAGCTCTCGCGCAGCTTTGATACCCCGGCCGTTCGAGCCTGCGTTGCCGCATCACGCCACGCGCCTGCACGCCCCGGATTTAACCCGGAGGTCGGTCGGCGAGGCCATGGGGTGTCTTGCGCCAGTAATGCGGCCACACGAAAAGCTCGATGACGGCAGCGTAAAAAGCAAAGCTCTGCAGCATCCAGTACCAGGGTATCAGCAGCAGATCGAGGGGTCGAAGCGTAATCGCCCGCCGCCTCGCTCCCGACGCCATTCCGCATGCCGTGCCTAAATAGCTCGTTGCCAGTCCCAGCGCCGCCAGCGTGATTACGCTATAACCAGCGAGCGTTCCGGGGATTGAAAATGCTGCCAGCCCCGCCAGATGGAGCCCAACCAGCAGAACGAAGACGGGATGCAACGCCAGCGTCAGCACGATGCAAGAGAAATAGACCAGCATCACAACCACGCCCGGCCGGCCGATTTCCCTTGTAAGTGAAGGCGGATCGCGAAGCGCCACGAGCAACGTCTGCAGCCAGCCCTTCAGCCATCTTGTGCGCTGGCTGTGCCATACATCCCAATTGAGCGGCGCCTCCTCCAATGTTGAACTGTCAAGCATAAGGAGGCGGTAGCCATGGCGCAGCAGCCTGATGCCGAGATCCGCATCCTCCGTAACATTATAGGGGTCCCACCCTTCCACCTTCTCAAGCGCTTCGCGACGGAAGTGATTGGACGTGCCGCCAAGGGGGATGGGCAATCCCTTGGAGCAGAGCCAGGGCAAAAGACAGTCAAAAAGCGCTGCATACTCGAAAGAAAACTGACGAACGAAGAAGCGGCGATCCACATGATCGACCGCCAGATGCGCCTGAAGCGCGGCAACATCCCCCGGCAATTCAGCAAAGGCATTCGCCGCCGCGCGAAGCTGCAACGGATCGGGCCGGTCTTCGCCATCGTAAATGGTCACCAGTTCGCCGCGGGCCTGGCCAAGTCCGTGAACCAGCGCTCTCGGTTTGGTGCGCGGCCCGCCTTCCGGCACAATGACAA
Organism: uncultured Alphaproteobacteria bacterium; assembly: GCA_963698365.1. GTDB lineage: Bacteria > Pseudomonadota > Alphaproteobacteria > Rhizobiales > Stappiaceae > Hongsoonwoonella. The sequence goes on along the minus strand of CAVOQM010000006.1, from coordinate 148,009 downwards.
TACGCATGGAAGGGCCGAGCCTCGGCTGAAGAGCCGCCAATGTCGCTTCGTCGTCCTGCTCGAGAAGAAACAATATCTCCCGCCGCGAAACCGGATAATCGAACCGTTCCATCGCCCTGACGAGATCGGATACCACCGCTTCTTCCTGGTGCAAGGGCACAAGGACGGAATAGAACGGGAGATGATGATCCGCGAGCTGCAGCCGAGGGCGAATGGATACCCCGGCAGCGAAAGACGACACAATGCGGGCGATACCCAGCGCGACACTGCACAAGGCCGCAAGCAGCGAAGCCAGCAGAAGCAGCAGCGAACCGGGCAAGATGAGGCCGCCAAAGCCGACCACGGCGCTGAACCCATAAAACCAGGCCTGTTGCGGCGTCAGCCGGAACCTTGAAGATGCCTCCGGTTTGCGCAGAGCCAGCCGCAGGCCCGGGTCACTTTCAGCCCCGGCCGCCAGAATTGCAGCGGGGCTCGCCACACGCACCCTGTCTCGCATCTGTGGATACCGGTCGAAGAACGCCTGAAACAGCGGCAGGGTCTCCGGCTTGGGAGCAACCACAACGATATCAAGACCTTCATGCGTCTTTCCGAGCACACGCAGATGTGACTCCGCCTCGATCCCGGCCTCGCACCCGGTCGCCAGGCGAGAGAAGCTGGCCGGCAGCCTGAAACTGCCATTTGGCAAGAAGGGAAGGCCACATAGTTCAGCTATGGCGCTGTAATAGGCATCTTGTGAAACCAGCCCCCGATCGAGCAGGAGTCTGCCGACGGTTGCTTTGTTAGCGTTGCAATCTGCAATGAGGCGGTTCGCCACGACGTTGTTGAAGCCGCGGCCGACCAGAACCTGCAAGATCGGCAAAGGATGGCGGTGGAAAATTGGACGCATTTGAAACGAAATGGCTATCGTGGACCTCTCTCGTGGTCCACTCCGCACGCTTGTGTGCTAACGTTCCTTCGGCTTGAGCAATCTTGGGGTCATGAAGCAATCTTTCAACCTTCGGTATGGTGCCCAGCCGTACGTCTCACGTGGAGACCGAAGTTCGAAGCTCCAGAAGACACCGGGCTGCAGCGAATGAAGATCAACGCCTTGGCAAGAAAAGCAATTTTTACAGTGTTACTTTATGCAATAGTAACAATCGCCGCAATACCTGTGATTGCGACTTTCGTCTATGCGCAATCAGGGCAAGAATCACTCGTTCCGCCGAATTTCTGGGATCCGCGCGCCACAGCCGACAGCGCCGGCATCACGCCGGAGACCATTCAATTTCTCGCAACCGACGATTTTCCGCCGTTTTCGTTTCGCAATTCCACCGGCCGGCTGACAGGTTTCAATATCGATCTTGCACGGGCGATTTGCGAGGAACTGAAGATCGGCTGCACAATCCGCATCAAGTCGTTCGACGCTCTCGTGCCAGCCCTGATGAGGGAGGAAGGCGATGCCTTGATCGCCGGTCTTGCGCCAACGCCTGCCAACTTGAAGACCTTGCGCTTTTCTGACGCCTATCTCGGGCTTCCCGGGCGTTTCATTGCCAAAAAGGGTGAGACGATCGACGCCACGCCTGAAGGCCTCGCCGGCAAAAAGATCGCGGTCGTCCGCGGCACGCTGCACCACGCCTTTCTGCGGAAGTTCTTTTCCCTGTCCGACATCGCCGAATTCGCAACAAACGACGAAGCACGCGGCGCGGTCGCAAGCGGCGTCGTCTTGGCGCATTTCGGCGATGGGCTTTCCCTCTCCTTCTGGCTGAACGGCGAGATATCGCAAGGATGCTGCGTCTTTGCGGGAGGCCCCTGGCTGGAGCCCGATTATTTCGACCGGGGATTGGCAGTCGCCTTTCGCGCCGATGATGCAATCCGGCAGCAGGCCGTGAATTACGCCTTACGACGGCTTCAGGCCAAAGGCGCCTATTCCGAATTGTATCTGCGCTACTTCCCCATCAGCTTCTATTGATGCAGCCGCGTCCGGCAAAAAATATCCCCTGCCCGCGCTTTCCTAGCGCGCTGCACCGACACTGGACCTTCCATGACCGAATTTCTTTGGACGAAACCCTTAACCGAAACGATCGGGACCTTGCTTCTCGCCCATGGCGCTGGTGCTGCGATGGATTCCAGTTTCATGAACCGCTTCGCGGAAGCCGCCGCAAGACACGGCATCCAGACCGCGCGGTTCGAGTTTCCCTACATGGCGGCAAGGCGCGAAGGCGGCAAGAAGGCGCCTCCCCCACGCGCAGATTTGCTGATCGTCGACTATGAACAGGCCGTCCTCCAGCTAATGGAAGAGGTCGATGGCCCGATTCTGGTCGGCGGTAAATCCATGGGCGGGCGCGTGGCCACAATTTATTGCGGCGGCGACGCGTTGCCCGCGCGCATTGCAGGCGTCATATGCCTCGGCTATCCGTTCCACCCGACCGGTAAGCCCGACGACTGGCGGCTCGCCCCGCTGGAAGCGTGCCGGCTGCCGGTCCTGATCCTGCAGGGCGACCGCGACCCTTTCGGCAGCCGCGAGGAAGTTGAAGCGCGGATACTGCCGGAGACGGTTGAAATTTCATGGCTTGAAGACGGCAATCACGACTTCGGCCCGCGCGGCCGGTCTCCTGCTACCTGGGACGGCAATATCGACACAGCTGCTGCAGCCGTTGCCGCTTTCTCCAGGCGCGCAAGGCTCTGATCCACCAACTTGTTGCCGAAGACGGCAGATCATTCCGCTGGCGTTATATCCCTCGCGCCAGAAGGGCCGCCGCCTTCGTCCTTTTGGTGCAGCACAAGGCTGGCGATATCCGCACCGATCCCCATCAATGATGGAACCAGCACCAGGACGAGGATCGTTGCCGTAGCAAGGCCGAAGACGATGGTGATGGCCATCGGCATCAAGAACTGCGCCTGCAGGCTTCTCTCAAAAAGCAGCGGCAACAACCCGCCGATGGTCGTGAGCGATGTCAAAAGCACCGCGCGAAGCCGGTCCTGCGCCGCGCCGACCGTCGCCTCGGCGATTGATTGGCCTTCCTTCAACCGCTCGTCGGTCCGCGAGACCAGGATGATGGAATCATTGACCAGAATGCCGGTAAGCCCCAGCAGTCCGATCATGCTCAGGATCGTAAGCTGGAAACCCATCAGGTAGTGGCCGACGATCGCGCCGACAATGCCAAACGGAATGATCGACATGACGGCGAGCGGACGGGAGTAGCTTGCGAATATCGCGGCAAGGATCAGGTAGATCGCAACCAGCGCCGCAATCGTACCGATCTGCAGATCGGCGAAGGCGTCCTTGCGCTCCTCCTCCCGGCCGGAGAACCTGTAGTCGATGCCATGTTTTTGAGCGATAGCCTGGATCTTGCCCGACGACAGGTCCCGCACGATCTCGACATTCGACGTAATCTCGGTATCGACGTCGGCGGTAACGCTGACAGTCGTCTTCCCGTCCCGCCGCTGAATGGCGGCGAAACCCTGCCTATCGTCGAGCGTGACAATTTCGCTCAGGGGCACGAATTCCCCGCTTGGCGCCTTGAGGGAAAGATTGCGCAACATGCTGCCGCCATTATCGGTCACCGTTTGCCGCACGCGAATGGTGATTTCCTCGTCGCCCTGCGTGAAACGGCGCGGGATCGCCCCCTCGAAAGCATTGCGGATCTGGCGCGCCGCACTCTCGACCGTAAAGCCGAGCGCACGTCCGCGCGGCGTCAGCTCCATAACCAGCTCCGGCTTGCCATAGGCGAGATCGTCGGAAACTCCGGATACGCCCGGATAGCTCGTCAAAAGGTCCTGCAACTCGATTGACGCCTGCTTCAATATCTCGGGCCTGGCATTCTGCAGCCAGATATCGAGATCACGGCCCGGAGGTCCGCCCCGTCGCTCGAATATCGATATCCGGCTGATACCGGCAAGCTTCGGCAACATCTCCCGCCACGTCTTGACGATTTCGGGTGTTCGAACCTCGCGGCGTTCCGAGGCAGCCAATTGCACGTCGATACCGGCGACGTTATCGCCTCTGTTAACCCCACCGGCATCGCCCAATGTCGCAAAGGAGGCGACGACCAGCCGTTCATCGCGCCCTTCGGTCAGCTTGACCTCCGCCTGACGCAGCGCATTCTCAATAGCCGCCAGAGCATTGATGGCCACATCCTCCGGGATGCCGGGGTTGAAATAGATCGTGGCGCGGATGTTTTCCGCCTCCGGCGAGGGAAAGAAGACGAAACCGACCCTGCCGCCTCGAACGAGACCGGTGGCCACGATCAGCGAAGCGACAACCGCTGCAAGCGTTACGTAGCGCCAGCTGAAAGTCGTGGCGACAATCGCCCTGAAAGGCCGGTCGCGAAACCATTCAAAGCCGGCGTCGAAGGTGCGCCTGAACCACATCGGGCGGTCGGAATCGTCGCGCCGCGCCGCCGAACGACGCACCATCATCAGCAAGATCTCGATCGCCAGACCCACGGCAAATCCCAATGCCAATACAATGGCATCGAAAGGAAACTCGCCCAGCGCATCCCGCCAGGCGCGAGCCGGAACGGCCAGCACGTCGAGCGCCGGCGGCACGGCGATATCCGGCCGGGCCGCGAGCGCAATGACGAAAAGGGCCGGAACGCCGGCAATCAGAACGACCCGCCACCAGTTCCACGCCGGGCGGTGCGCGAGTGCATGGGCCAGATGGCCGGGCAAAACGAAGAAGCATTCGACCAGGCTCGCGATAATGACGGCAACCACGACCAGCGGCAGCACGCCCATGATCTGGCCGATGGCATCGCCAATGAGCAGGATCGGCAGAAACGATGCGACGGTCGTGAGGCTTGCGGCCAGAACCGGAAGGATCATCCGCGAGGCGCCGTTTTCCGCCGCCACTGCAGGCTCATCGCCCATGGCGCTTCGGGTCGCCGTATGTTCGCCGACCACGATGGCGTCGTCGACGATGATGCCGAGCGTCATGATCAGCGCGAAGAGCGAGATCATGTTGATGGTCTCACCCATGACCCACATGATACCGATCGTCGCCAACAGCGCGACCGGGATGCCGGCGACAACCCAAAGCGCGATACGCGCATTGAGAAAGGCGAAAAGGATCAGTGCGACAAGCACCAGCCCCGATACCCCGTTCTTGACGAGCAGCCATATGCGATCGTTGAGAAGATCGGCGGTGACCTCGTATTTGACCAGCTCAAGCGTTTTCGGCAGCTGCGGCGCGATCTCGGCCAGATAGCTGTCGAGAATGGCATTGGTTTTCAAGGTATCTGCACCGGCTGAGCGCTGGACGGTCAGTTCCACCGCCCGCAAGCCGTCGGAAAACCCTCGCGTCTGGCCGTCGTCGAATTCCTTCACGACGCTGCCGATATCGCCGATCGTCACGCTTTCGCCGGTGGCGAAGGTCGTCACCTCGATCCGGGCGATAGCCTGCGGGGAGGTGGTATCGGTGATGGCGCGGATCTGCCGCTCGACCGCGCCCTTCAGATCGCCGGAGGGGAGATCGCGGGTGTTCTGCGCGACCCGTTCGGCGACATCGCCTACAGTCAGATTGAGCCGCCTCAATTCCCGCTCGGGAATGGCCGCCACATATTCGGTATCGCGAAAGCCGGCGAAAGACACCTTGTCGATCCCGCGCGCGATCAACCCGTCGCGGATCTGGCGGGCAAAGGTCTTCAGCGCATCTTCGGAGAAGGGTCCGCGTAACGCTACGCGCGCCACCCTGTCGAACCAACTGGAAACCGAGACCACAGGCACCTCGGCGTCCTCCGGCAAGGTGGTGACGGAAGATACGGCCTGTTCAACGTCGGAAAGCGCCTTTTGCATATCCGCGCCCTGGATGAAATCCAGCTGGATAGAAGCGGAGCCTTCCCTTGCGTAGGAGGTGAGTTCGTCGACGTTGTCGATGAACCGCAACTCCGGTTCGACGACCTGCAGGATATTCTTTTCCACGTCCTCCGAACTCGCCCCCGGCCAGGCGATCGATACCCGTATCCGGTCGGTGACGACTTGCGGGAAAAACTCCGTGTTCAGTTTAGCAAGGGCGAAGGCGCCAAACAGGATCATCATCGCCATGACCAGATTGGCGGCATTGGGATGACGAATGAACTGACCGATCAAGCCAACTGGCTGGAAAATGAAGCGTTTCATCACCGCTATTTCCCCTCGCCGGTCGAAGCGGGCTTGTCGGTTTCTGCTGTTGCGGGCGTGCCCGCCACCGCATCGCTCGCAGGTCCGCTTTCGACCTTATCCTGATCAACGACCTTCAGACCGTCGCCGGCCTCCGCGATGCGCGTCGCAACGATCGTATCGCCGTCCTTCAAATCGCCTTTGACGATGAGGTTGGCCTCATCGAACGCAAGCACGGTGACATCGCGCCGCACGGTACGGCCATCCACGATCACGAACACATGGTCGGCGCCAAACAGCGCCGCTTCGGGAATGCGCATGGTGTCGCGATAGGTGCGATCGGCAAGCCGAACCTCGACGAAGGCACCGGGGCGAAGCGGTGTCTGGCCAGGCAGCATTTCCACCTTGGCATAGACATCGACACCGCCACGGGCCAGCGCCACATCCGCCCCGACCCGCTCGACTTTCGCCTGATATACAACCGGCGTCGCGCCGATATACCAAAGCACCTCGACCTTTCTGCCGATCACGGTCCCTAAATCGGCAACGATGCGGCCATATTGATTGTCGGAAAGGGTCAGCCGCACCTCGAGATCGTTGCGGTCGTAAAGGGTTGCAACCACGTCGTTGACATTGACGAGCCGGCCGGCTTCCGCCGTCTCCGCGCGGACGATGGCGTCGAATGGCGCGACCAATTCCGTGTCGGCCAGGTTGCGCTCGGCTTCCGAAAGACGCCATTGCAGCCTGTCGATCGCCGCTTCCTGCTGGACGACGCGCGCCTCTTCCACGGCCAGCGCATTGGTGCGCTGATCGACGATCTGGGCGCGCTGCGATACCAGCAGTTCACGCTCTTCCACGGTGCGCTCGGTTACAGCGCCGCTGTCGCGAAGCTTTCTCGCCCGCTCAAAATCCCTCTCGGCAAAATCAAGCTGCTCTCGCGCCCGTGTCAGATTGCCCTTTTCAGCCGCGACCTGGCTTTGGATCTCAACAAGTCTCGCCCGCGCTTCCGCCAGGTTGGCCCGCGCCTCCACAAGCGCACCCTCATAGGCGAAACGGTCGATCTTCACCAGAACATCGCCCTTGTCCACGGAAGCACCCGCCCTCAGTCCGTCGCTGACTTCAACGATTTCCCCACCGACCAGCGCACGCAGATCGACCGAACGCGCCGCAACAATTTCGCCATAGAGGCGAAGCTTGGGAGCGTAGTCGCCGACCTCGACCTTTGCCGTTTCCACCGCATAGACCGTCTCGCGCAAGGGGCGGGTCGGCACATCCGGCTTCGTCATGATGAAATAGCGCATGCCCTGATAAGCGCCGAACAGGATCGCGGCGACAAGCGCGGTCTGCAAAAGCGCCTTGGCGACGAGCTTGACCCTGCCGGCGGGGCGATGGTCGGCTGCAGTCCGCCGATCAAGCGATACGGACTTGCGGTTCTCGTCAGGCAACTCTTCAAGCGACTTCAACATACGCAACTCGATCCTGCAGTCAGCGCCCACCGGCCTCACGGTGAAAACGCACGAACGGCCCCGGCATCGTCGGCTGGGACAGAATTATCCAACCCTTTGGAAACGCTGCCGCTGCTACCCTATTATAGGGCAGACCAGCGCCAAACGGATCACCCGACGAGACTATGACCGTCGATGACGGGTTTTCGTATGCAAATTAAAAGGCGCAGGCTCGGTTGCGGCGCAACATATTTCCTGTATCAAATTGTCATGAAATGTCGGCGACCGCGTGCCGCGGAGCGCATCGACTGCGCCCCGCTTTCAAAAACACTGCTTTCCGTGAGTAACGGCTTGAGCGAAGAAATACATTCAAGCCATTGAAATCGATACGATTACTTATTGGTCAGACGGTTCCATCTGACTAGGGTCAGGAACTCATTAATTTGACCGGAATGGCGATCGAGATGACGAGAGATGCGAGGAAAAGCCCGAAGATCGGGGTCATTCCCCCGGTCGAGGGCTTTGACGCGGCAGGTCGAAGTCAGCTCGACCGTCCTATGGATCGGGCGGATTTGCACGGGCTACTTTGTCGCAAACCCTTGAAAGGCTCCTGCCTTCCTGCGGGCTTTCTCCTCGTATCCGCACAAATCCGTTCCGACCATTCCAGCCAAATTAATGGGTCCTGACCCTAGCGTCCGCTTTTGCCGCATATATGGCTTCCGCCTTGAATTCGTAACTTGAATTGCAGAAGCGGCAGGTGACCTCGATCCGGCTTTCCACGGTCATGTGGTCGATGTCGTCGTCGGAGAAACTCTGCAACATGCTGCCGATGCGGTCGCGCGAGCAGCGGCAGCGGTCGACGATCGGTTGCGCCGAAAAAATCCTCACGCCTCGTTCATGGAACAGGCGGAAGAGGATCTGTTCGGCCGTCAGCTCCGGATCGATCAGTTCGTCGTCGCGCAGCGTCTCGACCAGCGTGCGAGCTTCCACCCAGGCATCGTCTTCTTCGACTTCATGCTGTTCGGCGCCCTCGGGAGCATCGCCTGGATGCAGATCCGGCTGGCGCAGGCGCTCCGGCGCTTCCGGCAGGAATTGCGCCAGCACACCTCCCGAACGCCAGCGATGGCGCGGCGCCCCGCCCTCCCGCCGGTCCAGAACCTCGCCGACCGCCAGTCTTACGACCGTCGGGATCTGCTCCGACTGGGCGAAATAGCGATGCGCGACTTCCTCCAGCCCGATGCCGTCAAGCGCGACGATCCCCTGGTAGCGCTGCATATGCGCGCCCTGATCGACCGTCATCGCGAGATGGCCATGGCCGAGCAGGCTGGCTGCATCCGTACGGCCTTCCGCTTCACAGGCTGCAACCTTCTCGTCATCGAACTGCGCACAGGCGCGCATGCCGTCGGGCGTGTCGAAATCGACGACCAGCATCGATACCGGCCCGTCGGTCTGGGTCTGCAGCGTGAAACGGCCGTCGAATTTCAACGACGTACCCAGCAGCGAGACGAGGGTTATGGCTTCCGAAAGCAGACGCGCCACCGCCACCGGATAATCGTGCCGGTCGAGGATGCGGTCCAGCAGCGGGCCGAGATAAACCGCACGCCCGCGCACGTCGAGAGGCTCGACCGCATAGGGCAAAACGGCATCGTTGCCGGCGAGGCTGATGCCTCGCTCCTGAAGTTCTTCTTTTATGGTCATGGGGTCGGTAACGCGTCAAAACACCAGGCTAGGATGCCTTTTTGGGCATGGAGTCTATTTTCGGCTTCATCGAAAACGACGGATTGCGGGCCATCCATGACCTCGGAGGTCACTTCCTCGCCGCGATGCGCCGGAAGACAATGCATGAAGATTGCTTCTTTATCCGCTTCCGCCATGAGGCGGCTATTCACTTGATAGGGTTTCAACAGATTGTGACGGCGGCCTTCGTCATCATCGCCCATGGAAACCCAGCAGTCGGTGACGACGCAATCCACATCCTTCACCGCCGCGTAAGGATCGTCGGTGAGCAGGATTTCAGCGCCGAGCCCGCGCGCCTTCTCGATCATCCCGCGCGAGGGAGCAAGCTCCGGCGGCGTGGCGATCCTCAGCGCGAAATCGAACTTGGCGGACGCATGGGCCCAGGAGGCCAGCATGTTGTTGCTGTCGCCCGTGTAGGCCACCGTGCGGCCCTTGATCGCGCCTTTCTTTTCCTCGAAGGTCATGACATCGGCCATGACCTGGCAAGGGTGAGAGCGCTTGGTCAGGCCATTGATCACCGGCACGGTCGCGTGATCGGCCAGTTCCTGCAGTTGGTCGTGATCGAGGATGCGGATCATGATCGCATCGACAAAGCGCGACAAAACGCGGGCGGTATCGGCGATGGTTTCGCCTCGGCCGAGTTGCATTTCCGCACCCGTCAGCATCAAGGTTTCACCGCCCAGCTCGCGCATGCCCACATCGAATGAAATGCGCGTGCGCGTCGACGGCTGCTCGAAAACCATGGCCAGCACCTTGCCGGCGAGAAGACCTTCGCCGCGGCGCACGCGAACGCCCCCGCGCGCTGCCTTGATGTTTCTGCCGCCTGCCAGGATCGACCGCAATTCTTCTGTTTCCAACTCGATAAGATCGAGGAAATGCCGGGGCTGCATGGACATTATTCGGCCGCCCCCTTGTTGAGCTTCGCTTCGACGGCGATGGCCGCCTTTTCGATCCGGGCGACCGCGTCCTCGATTTCCGCCTCGCTGATGATCAGCGGCGGCATGATGCGCAGTACATTCTCGCCCGCACCTACGCTAAGAAGGCCATTTGCCCGCATTTCCGCAAGAACCTCTGTATTGGGAACCGCGCACTTCAATCCGATCATCAGCCCCGTGCCACGCAACTCTTCAAAGATCGCCGGATGCGCGTCGATCGTGGCCGCAAGCTTCTGCTTGAGGAGCAGTCCCTTCTGCCGAACGCTTTCGAGGAAGCCCTCTTCCAGGATAACGTCGAGCACCGCGTTGCCGACGGCCATTGCCAGCGGATTGCCGCCGAACGTCGTGCCGTGGGTGCCGACGACCATGGCGGATGCCGCCTCCTCGGTTGCAAGGCAGGCACCAAAGGGGAAACCGCCGCCGATGCCCTTGGCGATCGCCATGATGTCGGGCGTGATGCCCGCCCATTCATGGGCAAAAAGCTTGCCGGTACGGCCGACGCCGGATTGCACCTCGTCCAGCACTAGCAACAGACCTTGCTCGTCGCAAAGGGCACGCAGCGCCCTGAGCGTTTCCGTCGGCAGCACGCGGATCCCGCCCTCGCCCTGGATGGGTTCGACGAGAATGCCCGCTGTCTCCGGCCCGATAGCAGCCTTCACCGCCTCGATATCGCCGAAGGGCACCTGATCGAAGCCAGGCGTTCTTGGCCCGAAGCCTTCCAGATACTTCTCCTGCCCGCCGGCGGAAATGGTCGCCAGCGTCCGGCCGTGGAAGGCGCCTTCGAAGGTGATCAGCCGGTAGCGCTCGCCTTCACCCTTGGCGTGAAAATAACGGCGCGCCGTCTTGATCGCCCCTTCCAGGGCTTCGGCGCCGGAATTGGTGAAGAACACCCGGTCGGCAAAAGTCGCATCGATCAGCCGCTGACCCAGCCGCTCCTGCTCGGGAATGGTATAGATGTTGGAGACATGCCACAGCTTCTCGGCCTGCGCCTTCAGCGCCTCGACCAGATGAGGATGGGCATGCCCGAGAGAGTTCACGGCAATGCCTGAGGCGCAATCGAGGAATTGTCGCCCGTCAACCGTCGTCAGCCAAACCCCTTCCCCGCGCTCGAACGCCAGCTCGGAGCGTGCATAGGTTTTGTAAAGCGGCGACGCAGACATCGTATTCCTCGCTTCATGACTGAAAAGCCACTCCCCTTCCGCCAGGGCGGACCGAAAAGCGCTCTTGTTGAATCCATTGGCGGCGACCAGCGGATGGAACGGTACTCCCGAACCACTTTTGCGAAATCGCCCTGCACTTGCAGGCCCGCCACCTTTTCGGTGGAAAACACCGGCCTGAAACGACACGTGCCGCCCCTGAAGGCGGCACGACCATCGATTTGACTATATACACTGCCCCAGGCACCGCCTGTCAACGGAAAGCCCGGTTTCCCTTCGATTTACGCGAATTGGCTAAAACCGCCATTTCTGGGGAAAACTGGAATGATCCCCAGCCTTGTGTCTTCCTTGCCTTGCTATCAAAACCCACCATATTGTAGATTAACAACTGTTGAATACGACATATCGTATGGCCGACTCGCTGAACCCATGAATTTTCAAGCCCCGTTCGCCATTGGGGCGCAGAGTGCGTGATTGCGCGCTCACGGGGAGGGTTTGCCTGATCGTCGCGGCGGAAGAAAGACGGAGTGCCTGCGCATGACCTGGACCACCGAACGTGTCGACCTTTTGAAGAAACTCTGGTCGGATGGCCTGAGCGCAAGCCAGATTGCTGGCGAATTGGGCGGCGTTACCCGCAATGCAGTGATCGGCAAGGTGCATCGCCTCGGCCTTTCCGGACGGGCAAAGGCCCCGGCCGCTGCTCAAAAGGTTCGCAAGCCCGTGACAAAGCCCATTTCCGGCTCTTCGGGTTCACCTGGATCGCACCACAGCCGAGGCGGAATGACCCCGCAAAGCCACGGTGCCACGGCCCTGAAAATGGACATGTCTCCGGCCCCTGCGCCCGAGCCGGAGTCCAGGCCGATTGCCGAACTCGTGCCGCTGGCACAGCGCGCCACCATCCTGACGCTGACCGAGCGGACTTGTAAGTGGCCGATCGGCGACCCCAGCACCGACGATTTCTATTTCTGCGGCCATAACTCCGATCCTGGCGTCCCCTATTGCCAGTACCATTGCCGCATCGCCTATCAACCTGCAGCCGACCGCAGGCGGGACCGCAAGGCGGCAGCAGCAAGGTAAATCGCCGCAGCGGATATCTCACGTGACGGGACAAAGTGTGCCGCGATGGCGATGAGCGAGTTGCCAAGGCTGGTGCCGGAGCTGATCGTGAGCGACCTGCAAGCAAGCCTCGCCTTCTGGCGGGGCTTGATCGGCTTTAAGATCGCCTACCAGCGCCCTGAAGAACGCTTCGCCTGCCTCGACCTTCGCGGCGCGCATGTCATGCTGGAAGAGCGGCAGGATACCGTCAGGCAGTGGATACCAGGCGACCTTGCAAAACCGTTCGGACGCGGGATCAACTTTCAGATCGAAGTCGATGCGGTAGCGCCAATTCTCGCAAGGCTCGCCGAGGCCAAGTGGCCGCTTTTCATGCAAGCGGAAGAAAAATGGTATCGGGTGGGCGACGTTGACGCCGGGCAACGCCAGTTTATCGTTCAAGATCCCGACGGTTATCTTCTTCGCCTGTGCGAGGATCTGGGCGAAAGGCCCATCGGCTTGGCTCAAGGCCCGATCTCAGGAAGGGATCGTTAACAGCAATGCCGCGATAGATGAGGCCCTGCCGAACAATCAGAGCGCTTTTCGCATCCGCAAAAGCGGCACCGCCTCTCCGCCCCTGGCGTCGATAACCTCCTCGATCGCCTGATAACCGCAGGCTCTGTAAAGCGGCTCGCCGGCCATCGTTGCCATGAGTTCCACGCCGGTGAAGCCCTCGGAGCGGGCCGCATCCTCGCACAGGGCGAGGATCAGCCGCCCAATCCCCCGGCGCGTGAAGCCCGGATCCGTATACATGGCGCGAACGCGAGCGGGATCCCAGGCGGGATCGAGCAGCGCTGCATCTCGCCCGGGCGAACGGTCGCCTCCGTAAAGGGTTTCCCGCCGGCTCCATCCGCCGCAACCCACCAGGACACCACCATGCTCCACGATGAAATAGGTTCCATCGTCGATAAGCTGCGTATCGAGGCCCATGATTACCCGGCTCGAAGCAATCTGGTTTTCTGTGAGAAACGGCTTTTGCAGCTCGCCGATGGCTGCATTCATCAGCACGGCCAGCGCCGGCATATCGGCACGTATCGCCAAACGATGGTTGAGATCATTCCACGGCATTTTCGACAGATCCAGCGCCAACCGCCGGGATGTTATCACCGCTTTGCCGGCAAGGAACGAAAAAGGATGGACATTATTGTATCCGGACTTCAATCCGCCACCGCGAACTGATCGTTGAAGGCGTAGCCCGAACCGCGCACCGTGCGGATCGGATCGCGGGAATTGCCACGGTTGATGGCCTTCCTCAGCCGCCCGACGTGAACGTCGACCGTCCGCTCGTCCACATAGACATCGTGACCCCACACGCCATTCAGCAATTGCTCGCGTGAGAACACTCGGCCCGGGCGACGTCATCAGGAACTCCAGCAGGCGGAATTCGGTCGGCCCCAGGTGGATTTCGCGATTGTTGCGCCTGACACGGTGGGTTTCGCGGTCGAGTTCGATATCGCCGGAGCGCAGCATGGTGGAAACGACTTCGGGCTTCGCCCTTCTCAGGATCGCACGCACCCGCGCCATCAGTTCAGGAACCGAGAAGGGCTTCACCACATAGTCGTCGGCGCCCGTTGCAAGACCGCGAATACGCTCCGCCTCCTCACCGCGCGCCGTCAGCATGATGATCGGCATACGCGCCGTTTCCGTGCGCCCGCTCAGCCTGCGGCACAATTCGATGCCGGAAATGCCGGGAAGCATCCAGTCGAGCAGCAAAAGATCGGGCTGATGTTCGCGAAGCCTTATTTCCGCGTCGTCGCCGCGGTCGCAGACTTCCACTGAATATCCTTCGGCCTCGAGATTGTAGCGAAGGAGCAGGCTGAGCGGTTCCTCGTCCTCGACAATATGAACCTTCGGCATTCACAAACCCCTCGTCCAGTCATTGCCAACATAAACGCGTGCGACGGTCCCGATCAGGCGTTTTCCTTGTCGATAAAACCCGTTTCATCCACTTTCGGCCGCTCGTCCTGCGGCTGGCGGCCGGTCACCATATAGGTGACGTTTTCGGCGATATTGGTGGCGTGGTCGCCGATACGCTCGATGTTCTTGGCGCAAAACAAAAGATGCGTGCAGATCGATATCTGGCGCGGATCTTCCATCATGTAGGTCAGAAGCTCGCGGAAAATCGACGTGTAGATGGCATCGACTTCATTGTCATCGCTCGCGGACGACCTCGGCTGCGCTCCGCGTCGCGTTCCGCATAGGCGTCGAGCACGCTCTTCAGCTGCTGCATGGCAAGCTCGGCCATATGTTCGACGCCAAGTGCGAAACGCTTCGGGCTGAAGTTGCCGTCGATGGCGATCACCCGCTTGGCAATGTTCTTGGCGAGGTCGCCGACACGTTCGAGGTCATTGGAAATGCGCATGGCGGCGACGATCTCGCGCAGGTCCTGCGCCACCGGCTGGCGTCTGGCGATGATCAGGACCGCCTGTTCTTCCAGTTCGCGCTTGCAGCTGATCCAGCCGCTTGTCGACTTGAATCGTTTTTTGCGCCAACGCGCTATCGAGCTTGATCAGTGCGCGTGACCGCATCGCTGACCATGGTCTCAGCAAGCCCGCCCATTTCGGCGACGCGGCTTGCCAGCTCCTTCAGTTCCTCGTCGAAGGAGCTAACCGTATGTTGAACCATCATGTCTCTCCCTCGGGCAAAGTACGCCCTTCGACCGCCCAAAGTATCAGCCGAAACGGCCGGTGATGTAATCCTGCGTCCGCTTGTCTTTGGGATTGGTGAAGATATCGTCGGTCGGCCCCTCTTCGACCAGATAGCCGAGATGGAAGAACGCTGTGCGCTGCGACACGCGCGCTGCCTGCTGCATCGAGTGGGTCACGATGACGATCGTATAGTTTTCGCGCAGCTCGTCGATCAGTTCCTCGACCTTCGCCGTGGCGATCGGATCGAGCGCCGAGCAGGGCTCGTCCATCAGGATCACTTCCGGGCTGACCGCGATGGCGCGGGCAATGCACAGGCGCTGCTGCTGGCCGCCGGACAGGCCGGTGCCCGGACTCGTCCAGCCGATCCTTGACCTCTTCCCAAAGGCCCGCCTTCTGCAGGCTGGGCTCGACGATTTCGTCGAGTTCGCTCTTGATTGCGGCCAGCCCGTGGATGCGCGGTCCGTAGGCGACGTTCTCGTAGATCGACTTCGGGAACGGGTTCGGCTTCTGGAACACCATGCCGACGCGGGCGCGCAGTTCCACGACATCGATGCTCGGGTCGTAGATATCGCCGCTCGTCGAGCGTGATCTTGCCGTCGACCCGGCAGATGTCGATCGTGTCGTTCATGCGGTTGAGACAGCGCAGGAAGGTCGACTTGCCGCAGCCGGACGGTCCGATGAGCGCCGTCACCCGCTGGTCGCGGATGTCGAGATCGACGTCGAAAAGCGCCTGCTTGTCGCCGTAGAAGACATTGACGTCTTGTCGCCGCGCATCTTGATCGGCTCGCGCTTCCGCCGTCACGAGCTCGTGCTCGCAACGGCGGCATTGGCCGTGGTCATCGTCTGATCCATGGACATTGTCCTATCCTCTTGCGATTTCACCAGCGCCGCTCAAAGCGTTTGCGCAAGGACGATGGCGATGGCATTCATGGCAACCAGAAACGCCAGCAGCACCATGATGGCGGCTGACGTCTTCGACTGGAAAGCGCGGTTCTGGAAAATCCGCCCACATGTAGATCTGCACCGGCAGAACGGTTGCCGGATCGAGCGGCGCCGCCGGAATGTCGACGATGAAGGCCACCATGCCGATCATCAGAAGCGGCGCGGTTTCGCCAAGCGCCTGCGCCATGCCGATGATCGTGCCGGTCAGGATGCCGGGCATCGCCAGCGGCAGAACGTGGTGGAACACGGTCTGCATCTTCGAAGCGCCGATACCGAGCGCCGCTTCGCGGATCGAGGGCGGCACGGCCTTGCAGCGCGGCGCGCGAGGCGATGATGATCGTCGGCAGCGTCATCAGCGCCAGCACCAGACCGCCGACGAGCGGCGCCGAACGCGGCAGGCCGAAGACATTGAGGAACACCGCAAGGCCAAGAAGACCGAAAACGATCGACGGCACCGCCGCCAGATTGTTGATATTCACCTCGATCAGCTCGGTGATCCTGTTCTTCGGGGCAAATTCCTCAAGATAGATCGCCGCCGCCACGCCGACGGGAAAGGCCACCATGAGGGTAACCAGCATCGTATAGAAGGAGCCGACGACCGCGCCCCAGATACCGGCCATTTCCGGCTCGCGGCTTGCGCCGGAAGTAAAGAAGATCGAGTTGATCCGGCTTTCAATCAGCCCTTTCTCCTCCAGGTAGTCCGTATAGGCGATTTCCTGGTCGGAGAACTTGCGCGAGGATTCCGGCACATCGATCCGCTTGATGTCCCATGTGCCGGCAGCCGCATCCGCTTCCGACGAAAGCGGTACAAAGGCTTTGCCTTCCACCGTGGTGGCATCGACCTTTTCCGCCTTGATCACCCCGCCATTGATCCGGACGAAATAGGACGGAAGGTTCGTGGTCATTGCTTCAGGCTGGTCGA
Organism: uncultured Alphaproteobacteria bacterium; assembly: GCA_963698365.1. Classification (GTDB taxonomy): domain Bacteria; phylum Pseudomonadota; class Alphaproteobacteria; order Rhizobiales; family Stappiaceae; genus Hongsoonwoonella. Next base: position 131,056 of record CAVOQM010000006.1, on the reverse strand, counting down.
CCGCGTTTGCGCGTGCATCCAGCGCATCGGCTTCCGCTTTCAGGCTCTCGATCTGGCCAATCACGGAAGCAAGCGCGCTTCTGTCGTTTTCAAGCTGGGCTTCGAGGCGGGCGCGCAGCGGTCCCTCGGCGCTTACTATTCTCGCTTCCAGTGCCGGTATGGAGCTCTCGAGCGAGCGGACACTGCGGCCTTTCGCTTCAATGTCTTTCCGCCGCGCATTTGCCTGAGCCGCAAGGTCGGCCTTTATCTCGGCGAGAATCTCCCGGAAATCATCAGCAGTCGAGGTAATGCGGACCGTGTCTTCGGTGCCGGCAGGCGTGGCGATGCCCTGCCCGATCATGATTGTAGAAGAGCTGATTTTCCCCTTCACATAAAGATCGGCGAAGTCGGACATGGGAATGCCGCGAGGTTCGCTGCTGCCCAGCCAGTCGGGTGCATCCAGCACGTCGTTGCGCAGCACGATATTCGCGCCGCTCGATACCAGCGAATTGAGCACGCGGCGATTGGTACGGTCGGCGGCGAAGGGCACTTCCGCTTTCAATCCGTCGCGAATGACTGCGTTGTAGTCGGCCGCGCCGGGGTCGTTCGGATCGACTTTTTCCGCCGAGAGGTCGACCGGGAGCGTCACATAGTTGTAGGTGAAGGCGGGCAACCCCTTTGAGACGATGGTGCTGAGCAAAAGCACGAGAAACAGCGCGGCAGCCGCAACCGCGGCAAGACCGTAATATTTGAAGCGTGCTTCAGCGGCGTAGCGCTTGGCCAAACGCTTGCGCGCGGCTTCGCTGGTATGCAGGTCGCGGCTTGTGCGAACGGCGGCCTTGTCGGCGATATCAGTCATACTGTTCCCTGTATTTCCGAACCACGCGAAGCGCGAAGATATTGAGAAGCAATGTCAGGCAGAAAAGCAGCAGGCCGAGCGCGAAGGCAGCCAGCGTCTTGGCGCTGTCGAACTCCTGGTCGCCCACCAGAAGGGTGACGATCTGAACGGTGACGGTTGTCACAGCTTCAAGCGGATTGACCGTCAGGTTTGCGGCAAGGCCGGCCGCCATGACCACGATCATGGTTTCCCCGATTGCGCGGGAAATTGCGAGGATCAGCGCCGATACGATGCCCGGCAATGCCGCCGGCAAGACCACCTTGCGGATCGTTTCCGACTTGGTGGCGCCCAGCCCGGCCGACCCGTCGCGAAGGCTCTGCGGCACCGCGTTGATGACATCGTCGGATAGCGACGACACGAATGGGATGATCATGATGCCCATGACAACGCCGGCGGCGAGCGCCGACTCGGAGGAAACCGACAGGCCCAGCCCCTCGCCAAAACCGCGAAAGGCAGGCGCTACCGTAAGCGCCGCGAAGAAGCCGTAAACCACGGTCGGGATGCCGGCGAGGATCTCCAGCATCGGCTTTGCCACCGAGCGCACCGCGTTCGACGCATAGTCGGATAGGTAGATCGCCGCGAAGAGGCCGACGGGCGCCGCGACCAGGATCGCGATCAAGGTGATAAGCATCGTGCCGGCAAGCAGCGGGATCGCGCCGAATACCTCGGCATTGGTTTCCGAGCTTTCCGCCCCCGCGCCTTCAAAGGCGCTTTGCGGACTCCAGTGCAGGCCGAACAGGAAGTCGAAGACCGGCACCTTGCGGAAGAACTGCAGCGATTTAAAAATCAGCGAAAGAACGATCCCGGCCGTGGTCAGGATCGCGACGACCGAACAGGCCATCAACGCCAGCATCACGGTGCGTTCCACCAGATGGCGGGTTCGCAGTCTCAAGGTGATGCGCGTGAAGGCGAAATAGAAACCACCGACGATCAATATGGTCATCAAAATCGTAAGGATCGTGGTGCTGATCGCGTCGTAGGTTCTGTAAAGTTCGGCCGCCTGCTCCTTGGCGGCATCGGTAAAGCCGACAATGCCACCGTAGGCAATCGCCCGGGCGTCGCGAATGAAGGCCTGCAACTCCGGCTTATTCAGCGAGGAAACCGCATCACGGCTGTCGCTTATAACCAGCGCATCGATGACGTGGGGTTCGGCGACCGACCAGACGAGCAGCAGGATAAGAGCCGGGATGCCCGCCAGGATCGCGACATAGCCGCCATGAAAGGAGGGGAGCGAATGCAACGTCGCCAGATTGCCCTTTGCCACATGCACCGCGCGGGCGCGGCCCAGAAAATAAGCCGCGACAAACACGACCGCGAGAACGAGAAGATAAGTCCAGACCATGTCTCGTGCCGATCACTCGTCAGGCGGCGGGCCGCCGGAAACTGCGCAAAATACGACCGGCCTTTGGCAAGGCCGGCCGCGTTGATCGATATCAGAGGCTGAGCGGCGCCAGGCCCTTGGCAGCTTCTCCGACTTCCTTGCGTTTTTCAGCCGGAAGCGGGATCAGACCCTTGTCGGCCAGATAGCCTTCGTCGCCCCAGGTGCCTTCGTTGGTGAACTCGGCGACGAATTCCTCGATGCCGGGGATCACGCCCACATGTTCTTTCTTCACGTAGAAGAAGAGCGAACGCGATACCGGATAGGCGCCGTCGGCGATATTCTCAAAAGTCGGCTCTTCGCCATTGACGTGAGCGCCTTTGATCTTGTCGGCGTTCTGGTCAAGGAAAGAGAAGCCGAAAATCCCAAGCGCCTTGGGGTTGGCTTCGAGCTTTTGAACGATCAGGTTGTCGTTCTCGCCAGCTTCGATATAGGCGCCGTCCTCGCGGATTTCCATGCAGGCCTTGCCTTCAAGACCGGCTTCCTTGGTGCCTGGAACATGCTCACAGCCCTTTTCCATCACCAGTTCGGCGAAAGCGTCTCGGGTGCCGGAGGTCGGCGGCGGTCCAAGCACTTCGATCTTTTCAGCCGGCAGCGACGGGTCGATGTCGGACCAGGACTTGTAGGGATTGGCAACAAGCTTGCCATCCACGGGAACCTGCTTGGCAAGGGCGAGGAAGATCTGCTCGATCGTCAGGTCGAGCGCGGGACCGGACTTGGCATTGGCAAGCACGATACCGTCGAAACCAACCGTCACCTCGATAGGTGTAACGCCATTGGCGTTGCAGGTTTCGAGTTCCTTTTTCTTCATGCGGCGCGAAGCGTTGGTGATGTCCGGCGTCTTCTCGCCGACACCGTCGCAAAACAGCTTGATGCCGCCACCTGAACCGGTCGATTCCACCACAGGCGTCTTGAACGACGACTTCTGGCCGAATTGCTCGGCAACAGCGGTGGAGAAGGGGAATACCGTCGACGAACCGACGATCTGGATCTGGTCGCGCGCTTCGGCAACGCCTGCAACCATGGTGCTGGCGGCAGCAAGCGCCAGCGCGCTTACGAATGTCTTGATCTTCACCTGGCCTCTCCCTTGAGTTCTCAGGATTTCGGGCTTTCGCTCCCCCATTCGTCGGGTGGAACACGCCGGAACCTAATGCCCTCACGTGAGACTTCTATGACGGTTCGATCTCAGTTTTATGACACCGCAACACATTGAAAAATATGACATAAATCTAGGAATTAATCGTTATACCCTTCGTTGACCGCCTGATTCTGACAGTGAAACAAGCACCCTCGCCGGCCACGCTCTGGATATCGAGCCTGGCCCTATGCCGGGTGAGAATGTGCTTGACGATGGCAAGGCCGAGGCCCGTCCCCTTCATCTCGCGGCTTGTGGCGACGTCAACCCGGTAAAATCGTTCCGTCAAGCGCGGCAGATGTTCTGCTTCGATCCCCGGTCCGTAATCGCGCACCGAGATGACCCACCAGCCATCATCGCGTGCACTTTCCTCAAGCGTGGCGGCAATATCGATACGCTTGCCGGGAGCGCCGTATTTCAGCGAGTTTTCGACAAGATTTTCAAAGACTTCCGTTAGCTCATCCGCATCGCCGCGCACCCAAAGCCCGCCGTCTGGAAGATCGACATGGATCTCGACTTCAAGGTCTTTGGCCAGCGGCTTCAAGGCATCCGTCGTATGGCCGATGATCCGGGCGAGATCGACCACCGTTTCAGGCTGGACGTGAGCCCTCAACTCGATCCGCGACAGGGAAAGAAGATCGTCGATGAGGCGGCGCATCCGCCCGGCCTGTTCCAGCATGATGGCGAGAAAACGCTCCCGCGCCTTGATGTCGTCCTTCGCCGGCCCCTGAAGGGTCTCGACGAAGCCGGTGAGTGACGCAAGCGGCGTTCGCAATTCGTGACTGGCGTTGGCGACGAAGTCCGCGCGCATGCGCTCCAGCCGCCGCTGTTCGGTCAGATCGCGCACGGAGACGAGTATGAAGCCGGCGGCCGCTTTCACCGACCGGTCGCGCTCGCTCGAGGCCGCCTGTATCGGCGCGATATGCGCCTCCATCCATACATCGGTCGGAACCTTTTCGTTCCATTCGATCCGTTCGACGCCGCCACCTGAAATGACCCGGTCGAGCGCCTCCAGAAGCGCCGGCGGGCGCAGGCGAAACGATAGCGGATCGCCCGGGCGAACGCGGCCGAAACGGTCCCGCGCCGCGGGGTTCGCATAGCGCGTGATGCCGCGCCTGTCGACAAGAAAACAGGGGTCCGGCAAGGCGTCGACGACCATCTTCATGCCGGTATCCGGCCACAGATCCTGGCTAACGCTTGACCGTGTGGCCGCCCGTTGCAGGATCGAGTGGCTTTGCGGCGCCAGAAGAACGGTAAAAAATACGGCCAGAAAACCTGCCAGAGCGAAAACAAGGGACAGGTGATTAAAATAAACGCCTGCCACCGCGAGGGCGAAGACGACGGCAAGTATCCAGCGTGCTTCAAACAGGCGCAGTCTGGCGCTGCGCCCCACATTGCGGACTGCCATGGCGGGTCTTGTCGGCGATGCCTCTTCAGTCATCGTAGAATTCGGCAAAATGAGAGTTGATCCCCGCTACGCCGGAGACCGTCTTTTCCAACATCGGATCAGGTGCCCTTACCATGGCGGTCATGACGGTCCCGCGACGAATTGGTGCGAATTTCTCTTCGCCAGCAGCATAACAGCCTAATGATCTGATTGCCCGCCGGCTGACGCGGCGCTTCCTCAGGCTTCGGCAGCTTGCAAATTCACGACCGGAACCGATCCCGCTCCGACCCCGACAGCTGGCTCTCCGCCTTGAGGCGCAGCGCTTCCAGACAGGCGGGCCATCCGCCGGGCGATGCCATCTGCGCCTCATAGGCCTCCCCGTCGACCCCGTGGCGCAGAAATTCCGAGTGGCTTAGTTCCACAATCGTTCCGTCGTGCCCTGCGCGAAAGGCCACCATGACCCGGCTTGCCGTCGCCGGGTCGGCTGCGACCTGCCCGTTCGGTCCGATTTGCCAGGCGATGCGGACATAAAGCGGCCGCTCGATGGACAGCACCGTGCCCCACTTGATCCTTTGACCGGATTTCGTCTGCTCGTAGCAGGCGCCGCCAAGCTGAGGCTCTATGCCAATTTCGGCAAGATCGTCGCCCGAGGCAGCGTGGTCCCTTGGCCACCAGCCGTTAAAACCGTCGACGAAGAGATCGAAGGCGGCTTCGCGCGGCAAAGGCAGAAAGATCGAGAAATTACAGGCGCTATCGGTTGCCGACATTGTCCTTCTCTTCAAGGTTCTTCGCTTCAGGTGGCCTTGCCGTCGAACGCTCGACCGGCAGGCGCAGGCAAGAATACACCGATAATATCGATGGTGGGAGAAAGTCCGCCAAAACAGGCGGGCTGCGCAGCCGCGTCACTGCCTCGGGACGTCCCGTGCCCAGTCCAGTCAGCCCATGCGCAGCGACAGCCGCAGATCGGCGCGGCGGCGCAACCACGGGCTTGGCCGGTAGCGGGGATCGCCGCAGAGCGCATGCATGCCTTCCAATATTTCAAGCACCACATCGGCGCCGATCTCGTCGCCCCATGCGAGCGGGCCTTTCGGATAGCCAAGACCCAGCGTCACAGCGAGATCGATATCCCTTGGCGTGGCGATTGCTCCCTGGGCGATATCGCAGGCGATATTGACGATGGTGGCGATGACGCGCTGCGCCACGAAACCGGTGGAATCACCGATAACCGTGACGGAAAAACCGCCGGCGCCGAAGGCAGCCGCAGCGCGGTCGATCATCTCCGGCCTTGTTGCCGGTGTCGGCATCAAGGTACGGCGCGCGTCGAGCGAAAACAGCGTGTCGACGGCCACCACACGGGCGGGATCGAGATCTTCAGCGACAGCAGCCGCGGACGCATCAGCGCCCATGGGCGTGACGACGATGACGGCACCGCCTGACGGACGCTCGCCGGTTTCGATTTCGACGCCCGCGTCGGCAAGCGCCTTATGCACGAGCGCGGCTCGTTCCGGTCGCGCATTGCTGATCCACAGCGCACCCGGCGCTACAGCCGCGCGCACGGGCTCTTCCGGCTCCGATCTCGCCCCCTTGTCATAGGCATAAAAGCCTTCTCCCGTCTTGCGCCCGAGTAGCCCGGCGGCAAGCCTGCGGTCGATTTCCGGCGAGGGTCGGTATCGCGGCTCCTGATAAAATTGCGCATAGACCTGCTGCATCACCGGGCCGGATACATCGAGACCCGTCAGGTCCATCAGCTCGAACGGCCCCATGCGGAAACCCGCCGCCTCGCGCAGGATCCGGTCGATATCGGCGGGAGATGCGACGTTTTCGCGAAGAAGCTGCAACGCTTCGGTCACAAATCCGCGCCCTGCATGATTGACGAGGAAACCCGGCGTGTCGGCAGCCAGAACCGCCGTGTGACCAGCCTCTTCCGCTAATGTCTTCAGCTTGTCGACCACATCCGGTCTCGTCCTTGCCCCGGCAATGACCTCGACGACCTTCATCAACGGCACCGGATTGAAGAAATGATAGCCCGCCAGTCGGCCCGGAACAGACAAGGCCGCCGCAATCGCCGTCACCGACAGCGAGCTGGTATTGGTCGCAAGGATCGTTTCCGTTGAGACTATTTCCTCCAGCGCGCTGAACAGATCCTGCTTGACCTTGAGGTTTTCGACGATCGCTTCGACCACCAGATCCGAGGTGGAGAAATCGCCAAGAGCGGCCGCGATCCGGACGCGGGCTGCGGCTTCATCTGCTTCCACACGTCCCATGCGCCCCTTCTCGGCTGAGCGCTCGAACATGCCGGTAACGAAATCCCTCGCCTCGACTGCTGCGCCGGGTCTTGCGTCATGCAACAGCACCGTATTGCCGCTTGCCGCGAAGATCTGGGCAATACCGCGCCCCATGGTGCCGGTGCCGACGATGCCGATGGTGAGGCCCATGTAATTCTCCCTGGATCCTTGCCGCTTCGGGCAATCTGCTATTCGCCCTTGAACTCGGCCTTGCGCTTTTCCTTGAAGGCAAGCATGCCTTCCTTCTGGTCGGCGGTGTCGAAAAGCATGTGGTAGGACTTGCGTTCCAGCGCGATTGCCGATTGCAGCGGCAGGTCGGCGCCCAAAAGCACCGTCTCCTTGATGTGTTCAAGGGCTGCAGGCGGCAGTCTGGCAATCTTTCCAGCCATTTTCAGGGCGGTGGGCAGGACTGCGTCGTCATCCGTGACTTCCGACACCAACCCCCAGCTTTCAGCCTTCGCCGCATCGATGGTGTCGCCGGTCATCAGCAACCGAAAGGCGCGATATTTGCCGACGGCGCGCACCAGCCGTTGCGTGCCGCCGGCGCCTGGCATGATGCCGAGTTTCACCTCAGGCAGGCCGAAGGATGCGCCTTTTCCCGCGATGATGATGTCCGCATGCAGTGCCAATTCGCAGCCGCCGCCGAGCGCATAGCCTTGGACTGCGGCAATCATTGGCTTGGGAAAATCGGCCACGACCTGCCAAAGCTTGTGAAAGCCGAGGCGATGCATGCCCATCGGCGTTTCGTCCGCAACCACGGTGATATCCGCGCCGGCGGCGAAGGCCTTCTCGTCGCCGGTGATAACGACGGCCCGCACCTCACGATCTGTGGCGGCCTTTTCCAGCGCCCCGGCCAGCGCGATGCGAAGTTCGGTGTTCAGTGCATTGAGCGCCTGCGGCCGGTTGAGCTTGAGCAGCAGGACGCCTGCTTCCGGCCGTTCTTCGATGAGCCCTTCTTCGATGCGCCCTTCTTCGATGCGCCCTTCTTCGATGCGCCGTCCGCCATTGCCCGCCCTTCCTCATCCGCTGCCGCCAGATCAGCCTGCAACCAAAACCGATAGTTCGATGAAGTGAGGGAGGAGGCCGCAGTCTGTCAAGAATGCAGTTTCATCTGCGACTGTTGAAACTTGAAATATTGAATTGCCCGACCTCGTTCAGACCGCAGCCACGCTGAGCACATCGATCTCGCGGATATCGAGGCCCAGACGGTCGGCGCAATGCAGTACCGCCAACCCTTCGGCGCATTCCGCGTCGCGCGCCTTGAGGCGAAACACTTCCGGCTCACCGCCTTCCGGGCGCAGATGCACCTCATAGGAGTGGATATGATCGCTCGGCAGCTCGCCTTGATGATCCGGGGCGATCGACACCACCTTGACCTCACCCGGATCCCAGCCGAATTCGAACCCGGCCATCACTCTGGCGTGGTCGGGCGCTTCATGCTCGCTCATCGCCTGCACGGGGACGATCCTCGTCTCGCCCTGATAGCTCACGATTGCCTTGTATTTCGTCCAAACTTCGGACATGGACGCCTCCGGTTAAGGTACCAACCGCTATTCCGTAGCGTAACTATTAACGAATGCGGCCCATGCGTCCACCCCGGCAGCGGCAGGTCGTATCAGATCCTTTGCAGCCTGCGACGGGCGACGAGCCCGTATCGCGGCCCGAAGACCATGGCCAGCGCCTGCGTGAGCCCGGCGACGACGGCTATCATGCCGGCAGCGGAAACGCTCATGTCGAAGCCCAGCCAGGCGGGACCGAAAGCGGCGATCACATATCCCAAAATGCCGCTGAAGATCGCCACTGCAGCAGAAACCCAGAGCTGGACCGAGAGCCGGTCCGTCAATAGCCGCGCCGTTGCCGCCGGACAGATGAACATGGCGATGACGAGAATCGAACCGACCGCATCGAATGCGGCGACCGCCGCCAACGCCACCATCACCACGAGCGCGGTGCCGACCAGACGCGAGGAGATGCCCAGCGTATCGGCGAACAACGGGTCGAAGCTGACGAGTTTGAGCTCCTTGTAGAGCAGCAGCACGAAGGCGATGACGGCCAGATCGACGACGACCAGCCGAAGCACGGAAACCGGCATGTCGGCCAGGATTTCCGGCCGCAATAGATCGCCCCAACTTGTCGCCTCCAGCCAGACCGCGCTTTCCAGATTGCCGTAAAGCGCGTGTTCCACGTCGAGATGCACGCCGCCCGCGCCGGATTGCTCCAAAAGCAGCACGCCGGCGGCGAACATGGACGTGAAGACGACGCCCATCGCCGCGCCAGGCTCGACCCGGCCAAGCCGGCGCACCAATTCGATAAGGCCAACGGAGATCAGCGCGGCAAAGCCTGCCCCAATCATCATCGGCAGCGAGTCGGTCGTGCCCGTTACGAGGAAGCCAAGGACAATGCCCGGCAAAACCACATGGCTGATGGCATCTCCCATCAGGCTTTGACGGCGCAGCACCAGGAAATTGCCGAGCAACCCGCAGCAAAGCGCTGCAAGACTGCCAAGCAGGATCGACGGCAGGTCGAACTGGAGGAAAATCTCGGCCGTCATGTCGCAAGCCCCTCGTCGGGTATAGCAGAGTGTAGAGCAAGGCGTTCGTCGAGGTCGGCGATCATGTCGGGCGACAGCACCTCGTCGATGGGTCTCAGCGACCAGTCGGCCAAGGCGTGGGCTTCATCCGGGAAATCCTCGCGCCATAGGTTCCACAAGGCCTGATCGCGGGCAATGCGCCTTGCCGCCGACCAACCCGCTTCCGTGGGCCGCAAGTCGCCTGCCAGATATCCGTGCCGCTTCATCAGCCGGCGCGTAATCGGCTCCAGAATCGGCTCGTCATGGGCAAGCGCCAATAGCCCTTGCCTCAGATGCACGATCCGCTGAAAGCGCCAATGCCTGAGCAAAGCCGCAAGCAGGCCCCTGACCGGCGAAGCCAGCATGGAAAATATGAAGAGCGTAAACAGGATCAGCACGATCAACGCTCCGGTCGGCAGATCCGGCGCGCTCGCCGACAGACAAGCGCCGACATAGCTGCCGATGGCGCCGATCGCCGCCGATATGACGACGAAGCGCGACACGCGTTCGCTCCAGAACCGCGCGGCCACCGGCGGGATGATGGTGAGCGCGATCACCAGCACGAGCCCCACCGTTTTCAGCCCGATCACGACGACGGCGAGAAGCAGCGTCAGGAGCGCGAGATCGAGCCGTCTGACATTCAGCCCGGTGCTCGCGGCAAATCCCTCGTCAAAACAAAGCGCCGCGAATTCCTTGAACATCGCCATCACCGCGATGGCGACGACGCCGGCGGCAACCGCGATGGTCATGGCCTCCGACGACAGCATTCCCGAGGTCGAGCCGACGAGGAAGCCGCTGAGACCCGCCTGCCCGGACACGCTCAGCGACTGCAAAACGGTCAAAAGCACCATGCCCAGCGCGAAGAAGGTGGAAAGTACCGTGCCGATGGCGGTGTCTTCGGTCAACCGCGTATTCGCCTTGATCCAGTTGACGGCGACCATGCCGAGTCCGGCAGTGAAGGCTGCGCCGAGCAACAGCAGCGGCAGCGAGCGTCCATCGTCGAAGAGCCATAATCCGATGAGAAAGCCGAGCACCACGCCTGGCAGCGTCGCATGGCTCATGGCATCGGAAACGAGCGATCTTTTGCGCAGGAGAACAAAAGCGCCGATCGCGCCGCCGCCGCCGCCAAGCAACGCCGAACCCGCCGTCACCACAGCCGTGTTGTAACCGGCAGACAAAAGCAGCGCGTCGAGGAAACCACCCAACCATTCCATGGGATTTTCCTCAGGCTTTCAGCCGCGCGGCATCGCCGAGCGCAGCAAGCTGGGTCGCTGCCAGGCGCCCGCCGTAGGTCTTCTGCAGGTTCTCAGCGGTGAAAGTATCGGCGACCGGACCGGATGCGATGGTGCCGCCGTTCAAAAAGAGCACATGCGAGAAATAGATAGGCACGGTTTCAAGGTCGTGGTGGACGACGAGAACCGTCTTTCCCTCCGAAAGCAACTGCTTCAGCACGTCGACGATTGCGCGCTCCGTTGCGGCATCGACGCCGGCGAAGGGCTCGTCCATCAGGTAGACGCGCGCATCCTGCGCCAATGCCCTAGCCAGGAAAACCCGCTGCTGCTGACCTCCCGACAATTGGCCGATCTGCCGGTCCGCGAAAGCTTCCATGCCGACAAGCGCCAGCTTCGCCCGCGCGATCTCCTTGTCCTTTCGTCCGGGCCAGCGCAGCCAGCCGATCTTGCGGTAAAGCCCCATGGTGACCACATCGAGCGCGGTTGCCGGGAAATCCCAGTCGACGGACGAGCGCTGCGGCACATAGGCGATGTCACCACGCGCCGATGCCATGTCGCGGCCATAGACGCTGACATCGCCGGAAAGCTTCGGAATAAGTCCGAGCGCCGCCTTGAGGAAGGTCGATTTTCCAGCGCCATTCGGGCCGACGATCGCGGTCAACTCACCCTCCGGCGCCTGAAAGCTTGCGTTCCAGAGCACCGGCTTGCGATCGTAGGCGACCGTCAATCCCGATACAGCCAAGGGGCTGTCGGGATCGGGCCTGCCGGCGCGGCCTGCCTCGGTCAGATGCGGGGGTTTGATCGTATGCGCAGCCGTTGAATTCGGATTCTTCACAGGCCCGCTCCCAATTTTCCGTCCATGCCGCGTTCCGGTGCATCGCCGCCGAGCGCACGCGCAATCCGCGTCACATTGTGGTCGATCATGCCGATGTAGCTGCCTTCATAAGAGCCGGGCTTGCCCATGGCGTCGGAATAGAGGAGCCCGCCGATTTCGACCTTGTGGCCGCGTGCTCCAGCACCCTCCACTAGCGCGCGGACATTGCGTTCGGAAACAGAGGATTCGATGAAAACCGCCTTGACGTCGCGCGATACGATGAGGTCGACCAGTTCCTCCACCCGCTGCAGGCCTGCCTCGCTCTGCGTGGAAATTCCCTGAATGCCCAAGACCTCGATGTCATAGTCGCGGCCAAGATAGCCGAAGGCGTCGTGAGCCGTCACCAGAATGCGCTGCTCCTGCGGGATCGTCGCGACCACCTGTTTCGCATAGGCATCGAGGCGGTCGATTTCTTTCAGATAAGCGGCAGCGTTTTCCTCAAACAGCGCTTTTCCGTCTGGGTCGAGCTCAATCAAGCTGTCGCGAATTCCGGCGACCACGCCGCGCCACAGCTTCGGGCTCATCCACACATGCGGATCGTAACGGTCGTCGTAAAGGATGCTCGCCCGGCGGTTCTCGACCGGGATAACTTCGCCCGCGAAAATGACGGGCTTCTTTTCCTTCAGCTTCAGCAGCAGATCTTCCAGTTGCGCTTCAAGGTAAATACCGTTGGCGACGATCGCGTCGGCACGGCCCATCTTCACCACGTCGGAGCGGGTCTGCCAGTAGGAATGGGGATCGACCCCCTCGCCGATGAGATTGGTGACCGCCACCCGCTCGCCGCCGATAAGCTCGACCGCATTGCCGATCATGCCGATAGTCGTCACGACATCGAGCTTTTCGGCCGCCCGCGCCGGGGAGGCCGCCAGGCTCGTCACGGCAGCCAGTATGAGCAATGCTTGGCCTGCAAATCGGCGCAGAAAGGGCATATGTACTCCTTGTGGATCGCGATTGAGGGGGAAGAATACTCGCGTCGTTCACGCACCATAATTGCAAATCGTTCGCAATAGCAATAGCAAATTCGTGATCGCCCGTGAGGCATGGTGCGTAAACAGCGGTAATTTCCGATCCTGTTTGCATTTCCCCTCCCTCTCGCCCTATTCACAAGTTACCGGCTGGCAAGGGAAATACGGGCCCGTCGTAGGCCGTTGCCGAACCACTCCAGCTGCCCCGGAGGCTCCTTTGAGCGACCTCGTTCACGAAAGAGAATTCGACCCTCGCTACGGCGAAGCCGTCGAAATATCGGACGCCATCAGGCGGCTTACGGTCGAAAACCCCGGTCCCTTCACCTTTCACGGCACCAACACCTATCTGGTCGGCCGCGACGAGGTGGCGGTCATCGATCCGGGTCCGGAGGACGAGGTCCATATCGCCCGCATTCTGGAGGCCGTCGGCGGGGCGACCGTCTCTGCCATTCTCGTCAGCCACACCCACCGCGACCATTCGCCCGGGGCCAGACTTTTGAAGGCCAGGACCGGCGCGCCGATTGTGGGCTGCGCGCCGCATCGCGCCGCCCGTCCCTTGTTTTCAGGCGAGATCAACCCGCTCGACGCCAGCGCCGATACCGACCACGCTCCAGACCGCGAGATGAAGGAGGGCGACCGGCTTGTCGTCGATGGTCTGACACTTGAGGCGATCGAGACGCCGGGCCATACGGCGAACCACCTCGCTTTTGCCCTTGACGAAGGCCGTGTGCTTTTCTCCGCCGATCACGTGATGGCCTGGTCGACCAGCATCGTCGCCCCGCCCGACGGCTCGATGACCGACTATATGGCCTCCATCGAAAAACTGAGGGAGCGCGACGACCGTCTCTATTACCCCGGTCACGGCGGTCCGGTGCGCGAACCGCAGCGCTATCTTCGGGCGCTGAAAGTCCACCGTCATCAACGCGAGGCGGCGATCCTGAGGCGGCTTGCCGCCGGCGACAGGCACATTGCCGTGATGGTCGAGACCATTTACGCCACCACCGACAAGCGCCTGCATCGTGCCGCCGCGCTCTCCGTCCTTGCCCAGATGGAAGCATTGGTGGAACGCGGCGTCGTGCGCTGCGACGGACCGGTGACGCTTGAAGCCGAATACCGGTTGGCATGACCCGCAGTATCCATCGCAGGTCGCGTCCTGATATACTGCAGTGAATCTACCTGCAGCCTCTCGTGAAAGGCCGAGCCACGCATGTCCATCAGCGCAGTTCTCTTCGACAAAGACGGTACTCTCATCGATTTCGACAAGACGTGGGCGCCGACCTTTTACGACCTGATGGAGGAGGTCAGCGGCGGCAAACAGGACGTAATGCGCGCCCTTGCCGTGAGCTGCGCCTATGATCTCGATGCGCGGACCTTCGATCCCGCCTCGCCGCTGGTCTCCGGTTCCAACCTCGATATCGCCGAAAGCTGGATTACGATCCTGGGTATTGAAGAGCCCGGCGGATTTCTGGAATCCATCGATGCAGCACTTGGCCGGTTGAGCCTTGTCCATGTCAGCCCCTTCGACGATCTCTACACCGCCCTGGACCGGCTTTCCGCCCACGAGTTGATCATGGGCGTCGCCACCAACGATGCGGAAGGTTCAGCGCGCGGGCAACTGGAGGCGCTGGGTATTGCGGCGAGATTCCCTCATGTTTTCGGTTATGACAGCGGCCACGGCCCCAAACCCGGGCCTGGCATGATCCACGCCTTTTGCGAGGCGACCGGCATTCACCCCTCGCAAGTCGTCATGGTCGGCGACAGCATCCACGACATGCATGCAGGCCGCGCTGCAGGTGTGCGCACATTGGCGCTGACCACCGGGACCGTCGGTCACGATATTCTGGCGCCCCACGCCGATCATGTGGCGGCAAGCCTCACAGCCGGCTGCATCTGGATCGAAGACATGCGAAGCGGAAAGCTTGCGTGCGGCCGCCCGGCAGCGTGAAGTCTGCCGCGTGAGTCTGCCGGAATTCATGGTTCCGTAAAGTCTGGACAGCAGCATCCCTTCTGGCGATAAAATCGTATGATTCAAGGCCTCACGGAAAAAGAGGCTGCGCTCGGGAGGAAATGCAATGCCGTCACCCGTCATGCCGGGGCTGATGCAGGACTGGTCGCTGACCTGCAACCGCATTCTCGATCACGCCGCCCTCCAGCATCCGCATCGCGAGGTCGTATCGCGCAGCGTCGAAGGGCCGATCCACCGCACAAATTACCAGAACGTGCGCCAAAGAGCGCTGCAACTGGCAAAGCGGCTGGAGGCCTGGGGCCTTACGGAAGGCGACCGCGTCGCGACGCTTGCCTGGAACACCTGGCGCCATCTGGAATCCTGGTATGGCATCATGGGCGTCGGCGGCATTTATCACACCGTCAATCCCCGCCTTTTCCCAGACCAGATCGCCTGGATCATCAATCATGCGGAAGACCGCATGATCATGGTCGATCTCACGTTCCTGCCGATCGTCGAGAAGATCTGGGATGAGTTGAATACCATCGAGCTTGTGGTGGTTTTGACCGATGCCGCGCATATGCCGAAGACCGCCCTTCCTGCGGTTGCCTATGAGGAATGGCTTGCCGAGGTCGACGGCGATTTCGCCTGGAAGGTTCTGGATGAAAATGCCGCCGCCGGCATGTGCTACACATCGGGCACCACGGGCGGGCCGAAGGGCGTCGTCTACTCCCACCGCTCCAATGTTCTGCATGCCATGGCCGCCAGCCTGCCGGACATGCTGGGCCTTTCCACCCGCGACCGCGTGATGCCGGTCGTTCCGCTGTTCCACGCCAACGGCTGGTCGCTCGCCTTTTCCGCGCCGCTGAACGGTTCGGCACTGGTCATGCCCGGCGCGCGCATGGACGGCGAGGCGATATGGGAGATGCTCGATACCGAGAAAGTATCGCTGACGGCCGCAGTACCCACCGTGTGGCTGATGCTCCTGGCGTATATGGAGAAATTTGACAGAAAGCTGCCCTGGCTCGAGCGTGTCGTTATCGGTGGTTCAGCCTGCCCCCGCGCCATGACGGAGACCTTCGAGAACGTCTATGACGTGCGTGTCATGCATGCATGGGGCATGACGGAAATGAGCCCGCTTGGCACTGCCTGCAGCTTGAAGCCGGAAGTCGCTAGCCTTGCCGGCGATGCAAAGCTCGATATTCAGGAAAAGCAGGGTCATGCGCCCTTCACCGTCGAAATGAAGATCACCGGCGACGACGGCAAACCGCGCCCTTGGGACGGCAAGACCTTCGGCCGCCTTAAAGTTCGCGGTCCTTGCGTCGCCAGAGCCTATTTCAAGGGAGAAGGCGACGAGATCCTTGATGAGGAAGGTTATTTCGACACCGGCGACGTCGCCCATATCGACGAATTCGGCTACATGCAGATCACCGACCGGGCGAAGGACGTCATCAAGTCGGGAGGCGAATGGATATCCACTATCGACCTGGAAAACATCGCCGTCGGTCATCCGAAAGTGGCGGAGGCGGCCGTTATCGGCATATCCCATCCAAAGTGGGACGAACGGCCGCTGCTGATTATCGTGCCCAAGGAAAACGCCAACCCCGGCCGGGATGAAATCCTGGCCTTCATGGAAGGCAAGGTCGCCCGCTGGTGGATGCCGAACGACGTAGCCTTCGTCGACGAGATTCCCCATACGGCGACCGGCAAGATCAAGAAGACCAGGCTGCGGGAGCAATTCGCGAATTATTCATTTCCGGAATGACGCAATGGGTCACTCATCTCTTCCGGCGCCCTTGCGTGTCGTGCTAAAGCTCGACCGGAACAAGACCTGATTACATGTTCAGGCGGTCCGTGAGACCGCAAGACGGGTTAGCCCTTTAGAATGCACAAGCATATCCCGATCCGTCGCTCGGTGAGCGCGCGCCTCAGCCTCCGGACGGGAATGTTCGCAGTGCCTGTGCTGGTGATCGCGGCACTTGCCCATCGTGGTCGGCTGATTTCCGCGGAAGAGCTTTTTGCCGCCATGGCCCTTGGCTTCGTTTTGGGGCTTGTGGCCGTCGCATGCGGCGCCGGCGCCATCGTTTCGCTCTGGGAAAAGGGCGGCATCGGCTGGGCCAAGGCGGTTCGCGGGCTCATCTACGGGCTTCTCGCCCTCGTGCCTGCGGGTATCGCCGTTGCGGGCATCGTCACCTATCCCAAGCTGAACGATATCAGCACCGACCCCGAAGATCGGCCGGTCATTCTCGGCCGCGCCTACAGTGCGCCACCTTCCAACGGCCGGGAAGTGCAGCTGGAAGCTTATCCCGACCTTCTGCCCCGCCGTTTCCGCGTCACGCCGGGCGAACTTTACAGCGCCGCACGCCAGGTGGTGGAGCAGCGGGGCTGGCTGGTGACCAATGAGCTGCCGCCCGGTCTGCCCGACGACCCATCGCGGATCCAGGCCGAAGTCACATCGCTTGTCTTCGGTTTCGTCGACGATATCGTTATCCGCATCCGGCCGGATCCGTTCGGAGCGCGGCTCGATTTGCGCTCCGCATCCCGCATCGGCGAACATGATCTCGGCGCCAATGCAACACGTATCCGCGCATTCCGCGACGATCTCGACGCCGCCCTGCTGGTAGCCTATGGCGAGCTGGAACCCGTGGCGCAAGATGAGGAAGCGCCGCCGCCGGAAGAAGATCTTCCCCTTCTGTCCGATGTTCCCCTGCTTGAAATCGACGAGGCGCCGCTGCCTTCGACCAAACCCGAAGCCGAATTCCTTTCTCCGCCTGAAGAGGTGCCGGAAGACCTGCCGGCCGACCTTCAGGAAATATATCAGGACGAACCCGCTCCCCAGTAAGCGCGCCAACTTGCCAGAGGAAATTCGAAAATGCCGCTCACCAATGTCCAGACCAGGGACGTGGAAGCCCTACTTCACCCCTACACCGCCTTGCACAAACTGAGAGATACCGGCCCGCTGGTGTTCGATCATGGCAAGGGCGTTTACGTCTATGACACGCAGGGCCGCGAATATATCGAAGGCATGTCGGGCCTGTGGTGCGCAGCTCTCGGCTTCAGCGACGAAGAGCTGATAGAAGCTGCCAAGGAGCAGCTCGACCGGCTCCCCTTTTATCACCTCTTTGGCGGCAGGAGCGTCGAGCCGGCGATTGAACTTGCCGAAAAGCTCAAGGAAATTGCGCCCTTTGCCGCTTCCAAGGTGTTTTTCACGTCTTCCGGGTCGGAAGCCAACGACACCCAGATCAAACTCGCCTGGTATTTCAACAATGCCAAAGGCCGGGCGCAGAAGAAGAAGATCATCTCAAGGGTAAGAGCCTATCACGGCGTCACCATTGCCGCCGCTTCGCTCACCGGCCTGCCGAACAATCACCGGGATTTCGATCTGCCGATCGACCGCGTCCTGCATACCGATTGCCCGCATTATTATCGCTTCGGCAATCCGGGCGAAACGGAAGAGGAATTCACCGCCCGTACGGTGCAAAGCCTGAAAGACATGATCGAGCGCGAGGGCGGCGACACCATCGCAGCCTTCATCGCCGAACCGGTGATGGGCGCCGGCGGCGTCATCGTGCCGCCGAAAGGCTACTACGAGCAGGTTCAGGCGATCCTCGCCGAGCACGACATTCTGTTCATCGCCGACGAGGTGATTACCGGCTTTTGTCGTACCGGCAATTGGTGGGGGTGCGAGACCATGGGCATCGTTCCCGATTCGCTTTCCTGCGCCAAACAGCTCACATCCGCCTATGCGCCGCTCGGCGCAGTCATGGTTTCGGACGAGCTTTACGATGCGTTTGTCGACGAATCCGCCAAAATCGGCGTATTCAGCCACGGCTTTACCTATGGCGGTCATCCGCTCAGCTGCGCTATCGGTGCCAAGGCGATCGAAATCTACCAGAAACGCGACGTTCTCTCGAAGGTGCGCGCGCTCATACCCGAGTTCCAGGCGCGGCTTGAGCGGCTCGCCGGCCACCCGCTGGTGGGCGAGGTGCGCTACAGCGGTTTTGTCGCCGGCGTCGAGCTTGTGGCGGACAAAACAACGAAACGCGCGTTCCTGCCCGGCCATGGCGTGGGGGCGATTTGCACCCGTCATCTGGAGAATCGCGGCGCAATACTTCGGCCCATCGGCGATACACTGGCGATTTGCCCGCCGATGATCATCACAAGTGAAGAACTTTCCGAATTGTTCGACAGGCTGGAAAAAGCCCTCGACGACACCGAAGAAACAGTGCGTATCGGCGATCTGCGATCAGCGTAGTGAACTGATATAAAAGCGCTTTAACCGATCTTGCCGGAGAAATCCGATCCTGCGAAGCATCAACCGCTCGCCCCTGCCAGGACAGTTCGCTCAAGGAAAAATCGATCAAATGTGACATGCCGATAAGGAATGTGACTGGAATAATGATTCAATAAGGCGTCATCCTTATATTTGCCAAGATTGCACAGTTCCTGTGCAACTGCCCGCGAAATAGGCGGGTTGTCGGATCGCAACAAGACGCGGGATGCGGGATGGAGGCTCCCACCCGGATTGAAGCGGACGACACGGGTCAACCGCCGCAGCAAAGCGGCACACAAATGGAATGAAGCCATGACTACGCAACCGAAGAAAATCGAGCAACCGAGCCCACGCCCCGATCTGGACAAGCTTTACAAGCCGGTCGGTATCCAGGCGATCAATGCGGCAACGATTTGCCGCAAGAAAGTGGCTCCCCTTCAGACCAAGCTGAACAAGCACTGAAGCACCCTGCGGCCGGATGAGCCCGTCTGGTTGTGGCGCGTGAAACTGCCTCCGAACAGGGTATAAACCGCCGTCGTGGCGGCCGAGCGATCGATGTGCCGGGCGGATTTATCCGCGCCGGCACTCGCTTTTTGAGGCTGACAAATCCCCACCCCCATTCGGTTTTTCGCGCAACTGCAGCAAAAATTGCCGCTCCGCGCCGGCACTGGCTGCACGCCTCTCTCGCATATCTCACCTATTTTTCGGTTTTTGCGCCACAATCGCAGCAGCGATTCGCATGACCGGAGGTTCCGTCATGATCACAGCTTTCCTGCCGGCCGCTCGGGGAATGGAGCGCGTGGCGATCCAGCCCGGAAGTCGCATTCCCTCCACCGTGCTTTGGCTGGACCTTGCTTCGCCAACACCGGCGGAACGAAAAGCGGCCGAGGAACTTGTCGGCGTCGAAATCCCGACGCCGGAGGATATGGCGGCGATCGAGACCTCCGAGCGTCTCTACGAGGAAGGCGGCGTGCTGGTGATGACCGCCGTCATGCCGATGGCCGTGCGCGAGCCCGACCCCAAGATCTCTTCACTGACCTTTGTCCTGAGTTCCAGGCGTCTGGTCACCGTTCGCTACGGCGATCCCAAGTCCATCACCTTGACGGCGAAGCGCGCGCTGGTCGATGGCACCGTCCCCCACAGCGGCCCGGGCGCCATGTTCCTGCATCTGGATTCCATCATCGACCGGCTCGCTGACGAGGTGGAGCGGGCATCGAGCGATTATGACTCTCTCTGCGTCAAGGTTTTCGAAGGCGGTGTCAGCGCCCGCAAGAGCGGCGACTACAAGGAAGCGATCAAGGCGATGGGGCTGATCGGCCTGAAGGTCGCCAAGCTGCATGATGTTTGCGGCACGCTGGCGCGGTTGCTGCTGTTTCTTGCCTTTCACCGCGAGACTGTGGCGCTCACTGTGGTGCAGGTCGCCGCCTGCAAGTCGATCGGCCGCGATGTTCAGTCGATCAAGGAACACGCCGATGCCCTCGACAACAAGCTCAGCTTCCTGCTGGACGCGACGGTCGGCCTCGTGACGCTGGAGCAGAATCAGATCATCAAGCTTTTTTCGGTCCTTGCGGTGATCTTCCTGCCGCCGACGCTGATCGCATCAATCTACGGCATGAATTTCGACATCATGCCCGAATTGAAATGGGCTTTCGGCTATCCCTATTCCATTGGCGTGATGGTTCTTTCCATCGCCGTGACATTCCTCTACTTCCGCTGGCAAAAGCTACTTTAGGGTCAGCACCGCCTACGGATAAAGCCTGTCCTTGGACCAGGGCTCGCCTGGTCCCTGGCGCGAAAACACGATCCTGTCGTGCAGGCGGAATGGGCGGTCGTGCCAGAATTCGATCGATTGCGGCACGATCCGCAATCCCGACCAGTGGTCCGGGCGCGGTATCTCGCCAATGGCGAATTTGGCGGTGTATTTCGCCACTTCCTTTTCCAGCGCGAACCGGCTTTCAAGCGACCGCGACTGCTTTGACGCCCATGCGCCGATGCGGCTGCCGCGCGGACGGGAGCGATAATACTCATCCGCCTCCTCATCGCTCACCCGTTCCACCATCCCCCTCACCCTCACCTGACGGCGCAGCGACTTCCAGTGGAAACACAGCGCCGCTTTCATCGACGAGAGGATCTCCTGCCCCTTGGCGCTTTCGAAATTTGTGTAAAAAACGAACCCCGCCTCGTCGAATCCCTTCAACAGAACCATGCGCGCATTCGGCATGCCGTTTTCGTCCACCGTTGCCAGCGCCATGGCGTTCGGATCGTTCGGCTCAGACTGCCTGGCGTCTTCAAACCATTCGGAAAACAGCTGAAATGGGTTCTCAGCTGACGCAAAGTTACTGTTTTTTAAGAGTTCTGTCGGAATCTGGGGGGTGTCCGTCATGATATCTCTCGTTATGCTATGGGCGTCAGGCCCGCTGGTAACCGTGGCGATGCGGGCGTGCTGACCTGACGCAATGAAAATGATCGTCCCCCGGCTTTTTGGTGCTATCACCTGAAGGCAGGGTGATTCCGCGGGGCGGCAGTCAAGGCCGGTCCGCGATAGAGCGCTTTCCGATCAGATGGAACCATCTGATCGATAAGAAATCGCTCCAGTATCAATATGTTGGAGCATATTCTTGGCGTCAAAACTACTTCATTTTGACGGAATATGCTCTAGGACCCGGAGGTCCTGAATTGATGAGCGTAACGACATATACCGCGAAGTGCATTTCACGCCATATCCATTTTTGGGTTCGCGTCGTCACGGGTTTCGGTATTGTTGCGCTCGTAGCCGGTTGCGGCACCTTTTCCACCCCCATAGGCAGCGACGACGTCCAGACACCGCTCGATCTCACTGGCTCCATCGAGGGATCGCAAAACAGCGCCGACGCCGATATCGGCACGGGCGACCGTCAGGCGATCGCCTTTGCGCTTGCAGCCGGCCCTACCTCTGTTGAGAAATCGGCTGCCTTCACCTGGTCGAACCCGATCAGCGGCAATTCCGGCACCATTTTATCGCTGAAGAAGGAAGAGGTCGCCATCGGCACCGAGTGCACCCGTTTCGAGACCACGGCCAACACGGTCGGTGGCGTGCGTGCTTATCAGGGCCTTGCCTGCCGCGACGCGAAAACCAATTGGACGATCGTCGATCTGCGGCAAAAAGACGAAGCCGCAAAGACCAAGACCTCTTGAGATCCACAAGCGGCTGACGATGCGCCATTGATGGTATAACGAAGGTGCATCCGTTTTCTTTAACCGGCAGACTATTTGCGCTTGCACCGGGAGCGCCGTCTCTGGCATTTATTCCTACATCATACCATATGGGACAGCGAGAGATGACCGGTGTATATCCGGTAGGGTCATGAGAGCGCGGTCGATACAATGAGAGATCCCTATAGCGTACTTGGCGTTGCCAAGGCGGCAAGCGAAGCCGAGATCAAGAAGGCGTTTCGCAAACTCGCCAAGAAGTATCACCCGGATCAAAATACGGGCGATCCCAAGGCCAAGGAACATTTTGCGGAAATCAATCAGGCCTACGAGATCGTCGGCGACAAGGAAAAACGCGGCAAGTTCGATCGCGGCGAGATTGACGCCGAGGGCAAGCCGCGTTTCCAGGCGCATGGATTTTCGGATTTCGACGCTTTTCGGCAGGCCGGCGCCGACAAGGGTTATCGCAGTTCCGAGGGCGGCAGCTTCGACGATATTCTGGGCGATATCCTGGGCGGCTTCGGCGCGCGCCGCCGTGGTGGCATGGGCGGCGGCTCAGGCGGTGGCCCAGGTGGCGGGATGGGCGGCGGTTTTCGCCGCGCGGCACAGCAGCCTAAATCCGGCCCTGACGCGCATGTCAGCGTTCGCGTGCCGCTGGAAAAGCTCGCCCATGCCGGCACCATCCGGGTGAGCCTGCCGACGGGCAAGACCGTCGATGTGAAGCTTCCCGCCGGCACGACGGATGGCGAGAAGATCCGCCTCAAGGGACAAGGATTGCCAGGCGAACACGGCGGCCCTGGCGGCGACGCCATCGTCGAGGTTCATATCCTGTCGCATCCGTTGTTCAAGCCCGACGGCGACGATCTCAGGCTCGACCTGCCGCTCGCGCTATATGAGGCGGTTCTTGGCGGCAAGGTCCGCGTACCCACGCTCGACGGCGCGGTCAATCTCACGATCCCCGAAAACGCCAGCGGCGGCCGCACCATGCGCCTCAAGGGCAAGGGATTGCCCAACCGCTCGGGCGGCCGGGGCGATCTCCTCGTCACGCTGCGCATCGTTTTGCCGGAGGCGGGCGACAGCGAGCTTGAAATGCTGATGCGCGCCTGGAGAGAGACAAAGCCCTACCGCGCCCGCGGTTCGGAATTCGACTGAAATCAGGCCGAAAACAGCGCTCCCAACGGCAAAAGCAGATTGGCGAGCGCCCCGCTGATGATTGCTGCGAATGTGCACGACATGCCGTAGACGCGGAAGCGGTAGGATTTCGGCTCCTGGGTCAATCCGTAGGCATGCATGATCCGCCCGGCAATCAGCATCACACCGATTGCGTGAACGATCCAGGCCTGCGCGTTCTGCAATTCTGCCAGCGCCATGAGGATCAGCGCGATCGGCACATATTCGGCGAAATTTCCCTGCGCGCGCTGACGGCTCAATAGCTGCTGGTTGCCGCCATCGCCCAAGCCGATGCGCGCAACGCGGCGGACCTTGATCACCCTCACGCTCAAGACGATGAAGATCAGTCCGAGGAACCCGGCGTAAATCGGGGTGATGATCATGGCTGTTTTTCCTGAACCATTGCTTTGCCTGCCCTTATACGAGTTGCGGCCATCATCTAGATTACCATTGCCGGCCCGAGATCGACCGGGGCAAGGCTATCGTCCGGCACGAAGAAGTCCGGCGTCAGCGCCTTTGTCGGATCGACCCGGTACTGGTCGAAATCCGTGACGCCGCGTTCGGTCAGGAAAGTGTCGTCGATCAGGAAGTTGCCTGAGAATTCTTTCGCCGAAGAGGTGAAGATCTCCCATGCCGCATCCGCCAGGATTTCCGGCTTGCGGCTGGAGCGGATCATCGCGTCGCCGCCGATGATGTTTTTGACGGCCGCCGTTGCAATCGTCGTCCTCGGCCACAGCGCGTTGACGGCAATACCCTTGTCCCGCAACTCGCCCGCAAGCCCGAGCACCACGAGGCTCATGCCGAATTTGGCGATGGCATAGGGCGTGAAGGGCGCGAACCACTTTTCCTTCATGTCGAGCGGCGGCGACAGCATCAGGATATGCGGGTTTTCTGACCTTTCCAGATAGGGAATGGCGTATTTGGAGCACATCAGCGTGCCGCGCGTATTGATCTGATGCATCAGGTCGAAGCGCTTCATATCGGTCTGCGTCAAGGGCGTCAGCTGGATGGCGCTGGCGTTATTGACCAGAATATCGATGCCGCCGAAGGTCTCCGCTGTTTTTTCCATCGCGGATTTGACGCTATCTTCGTCGCGCACGTCGACCACGAGCGGCAGCGCCTTGCCACCGGCGGCTTCGATTTCCCTTGCTGCCGTGAAGATCGTGCCTTCAAGCCTGGGATGCGGTTCCGCCGTCTTTGCCGCAACCGCAATGTTGGCGCCGTCGGCTGCCGCACGCAGCGCGATTGCCTTGCCGATGCCGCGCGATGCGCCGGTGATGAAAAGTGTCTTTCCCTTCAGGGACATGAATTCCTCCCGCCTTTTTTCAGGCCTTTGATCTGCTCATAAAGGCAGTGAAGGCGTCCATCGCCTCCTTGGATTTGAGCCTTCCGGCGAAAAGCTTGATTTCCTCTTCCATCCGCGCCCGCAACGCCTCCCGGTCGCCGACCAGAAGCCCTCGCGACAGGCGCATCGCCTCCGCCGGTTTTGAAGCAATCGCCTTCGCCGTCACTATTACGCGGGAAGTCAGCTCCTCTTCGCCAACGACATGATTGACAAGGCCTGCCTCGCGCGCCCGCTCAGCGTCGAAACCCTCGCCGAGGCACAGCAGCTCGAACGCCCGCGCGTGGCCCATGCGCTGCGGCCCGAGCAGGCTCGCGCCCGCTTCCGGCACCAGGCCGAGATCGAGAAACGGCGTCTTGAACAGCGAGCGTGGCGTGGCAAACACCATGTCGCAGTGAAACAGCATGGTCGTGCCGACGCCGATGGCGAGGCCGTCCACTCCGGCGACGATGGGCTTTTCGCAGGCTCCAAGCGCCCTTAAAAACCGCACCACCGGCGCGTCCGTCATTTCGCCGGCCATTGCATATTTCAGGAAATCGCCGATGTCGTTTCCGGCTGTAAAGGCGCCTGGCTGACCAAAAATGACATGACAGCGCAAGGCTATCGTCGGCGTTGCCTTCCTCGAGCGCTTCGGCAAGCGCCAGATACATCTCGCCCGTCAGCGCGTTTTTCTTTTCCGGCCGCTCAAGGGTGACAATCTGCACCCCGTCAGCCCGTTCAATACGGATCATAAATTTTCTCCAGAAAAATTAGGCCAATCAGGAAGCGAGAAGCTCCGCGTCGAAGGCGAGCACGGCATCCGCGCCCCCCGTCACGTCGGCGGCAAGCCCGGATGTCTGCGGCAGGGTGGTTTCCGCGAAATAGCGGGCAAGAAGCACGCGTTTTGCATCTGCCGGTGCATCTCCGCCGCTTGCCAGCGCGCCCTTGGCCAGCAGCGCGCCGCCGAGTGTCAGTCCGGCGAGGCGAAGATAGGGCGTGGACCCCGCCAGTGCTTCGGCCATCCGGCCTTCGCCCATTGCCTTGGCGAGCCATTCGGTTGCGGCTTCAAGGTCGCCGATCGCCGCCTCAAGCCTGTCGCCCATCTGCCCGAAGTCCGGCCGGTTCGCGCCGCGCGCGGCTTCCGCAACCTCGCGCAGTTCGGCGATGAAGCCCTTCACATGCTCTCCGCCCGAAAGCGGCAATTTTCGGGTGACGAGATCGATTGCCTGAATGCCGTTGGTGCCCTCATAGATCGGCGCGATCCGCGCATCGCGCAAAAGGCGCGCCGCGCCCGTTTCCTCGATGTAGCCCATGCCGCCATGCACCTGCACGCCGATTGAGGCAACCTCGACGCCGATGTCGGTGGAAAGCGCCTTGGCAATCGGCGTCAGCAGCCCGGCGCGCTCGCTCCAATGCTTCCTCGCCGATTCGTCCCCGGCAATTTTCGTCATGTCGATGGCATGCGCATTGGCGTAGCAGATGGCGCGCGCCACCTGCGTCAGCGCCTGCATGGCAAGCAGCGAGCGCTTGATGTCGGGATGGCGGGCAATCGGGCTCATGCCTTCGCCGGTGTCGCCTGCCGCGCGCCCCTGCCTGCGCTCCAGCGCATAGGCGAGCGCGTGCTGCGTGGCCCGTTCCGCGACGCCCACGCCCTGAAGGCCGACGGCGAGCCGCGCGTTGTTCATCATCGTGAACATGCAGGCAAGCCCCCGGTTTTCCTCGCCGATCAGCCAGCCGATAGCCCCGCCCTCGTCGCCATAGGCCATGGTGCAGGTGGGCGACCCGTGAATGCCCATCTTGTGTTCCACGCCGGCGCAGCGCACGTCGTTGCGCGCGCCCAGAGAGCCATCGTCGTTGACGAGAAATTTCGGCACCAGGAACAAAGAGATGCCGCGCGTTCCCGCCGGCGCATCCGGCAACCGGGCCAGCACCAGATGCACGATATTGTCGGTGAAATCGTGCTCGCCATAGGTGATGAAGATCTTCTGCCCGAAGATGCGATAGGTGCCGTCGGCGTTGCGTTCGGCTCGCGCGCGAAGGGCGTTGAGATCGGAGCCCGCCTGCGGCTCCGTCAGGTTCATCGTGCCCATCCACTCGCCGGAAATCAGCTTGGCGAGATATTTGTCCTTCAGCGCTTGCGTCGCGTGTTTTTCCACTGCCTCGATCGCGCCGATGGTCAGCGTCGGGCCGATTGCAAAGGCCATCGAGCCTGAATTCCAAAGCTCCGTCACCGCCGCATGCAGCATGGTCGGCAGGCCCTGTCCGCCGTATTCCGGCTCGCCGGTCAGCGCGTTCCAGCCGCCCTCGCACCAGCGCCCATAGGCTTCCTTCCAGCCGGGAGGCATCGTCACCGCGCCATCCTTCAGCGGCGTGCCGTGCCGGTCGCCGATCTCGTTCAGCGGCGCGATCTCTTCGGTTGCAAAACGCCCCGCCTCCTCGACGATCGCATCGACCAGATCTTCCGACAACTCTGCATGGGCAGTCGATGCAAGAAGGTCGGAAATCCCGGCCACATGCTTCAGCGTGAAAAGAATGTCGCCGACAGGTGCGCGATACATGATGGTGCTCTCTCCCATGCGAAATTTTTGCGTTTGGCCGGTTCGGCGTTCGTTGCGCCCAAATTCGAAGGGCCCGAATTCGAAGGGCCCGAATTCGAAGGCTGGACATTATCGCAGTTGACGTAAACGTCAACCACTCAAAACCGATCTTTCATCGGCTTTAAAAAAAGACTATGTCGCGAAAGGCCGCGCAACCTGAACATCAGGCTAGAGCGCTCGTCCTTTAGGCGGAAACACCCGAAGGACAAGAAATCGCTCCAGGATCAATGCTTTGAGCATATTTCATTCGGATCGGTTCCATCTGGATGAAATATGCTCGCAGGCAAACCCGGGCAGGTAGCTTCGCACGGCCGGGCAAAAAATGGATACATACAGCCGATGCAGCGCTTCACCGTCGATCCAAAGGCCAGTGACTGGCGCGAAACGAAAGCCTTCCGCGCAGCTGTCGAGGCAATCGCTGCCGGCCGCCTCGTCGCCGTACCGACGGAAACCGTCTACGGCCTTGCGGCAGATGCCACCAGCGCGGCCGCCTGCGCCGGCATCTTCGCCGCAAAAGGCCGGCCGAGCTTCAATCCGCTGATTGCCCATGTCGCATCGCTGGACGACGCGAAGCGCCACGGCGTTTTCGATGAGCGCGCTTTAAAACTCGCCGAGGCCTTCTGGCCGGGGCCGCTGACCCTCGTCGTACCGAAACGCGCCGACAGTCCGGTCTGCGATCTCGCAACGGCTGGTCTTGCCACCATCGCACTCAGAGTTCCCGCGTCGAAAATCATGCGCGATCTGGCCGAGGCGTCCGGCCGCCCGATAGCAGCCCCCAGCGCCAATCGATCGGGGCGCATCAGCGCCACCACGGCGGATGCAGTCATTGAGGATCTGGGCGAAAGCCTTGCCGTGGTGATTGACGCGGGCGCAACCCCGGTCGGCGTTGAATCCACCATCGTCGGCCTTGTCGGCGGCAGCGCGCGGCTGCTGCGCCCCGGCGGCATCGCCCGTGAACAAATCGAAACGGTGCTTGGCGAGCCGCTGCTCACGGCTGAAAGCAATGCTGCCGCGCCCGCAGCACCTGGAATGCTTTTGTCTCACTATGCACCGGCAGCGAAGCTCCGCCTCGATGCAAAAGACGTCCGCCCTGGCGAAGCGCTACTGGCTTTCGGCCTGCCTTTACCCTCGGGCGCGGAAAATGTGGCCTCAATCGAGAACCTGAGCGAGCGGCAGGATATGACGGAGGCCGCCTCCCGGTTGTTTTCCGCTTTGCGGCGGCTCGATGCTTGCGGTGCGGCTGTCATCGCCGTCATGCCGGTTCCCATGACCGGCCTCGGCGAGGCGATCAACGACCGGCTGACGCGCGCCGCCGCACCACGCGACAGCACCCCTGAATGATAGGCTATTGATGCCCCTACGGCAGTTCGAGAGCCGTCTTCCACACTTTACATATGAGTGTGACTTTTTTGCACAATTCTCTTGCGCGCCTGGAGATTGCGCCCAGCACAGGGCAAATTCCGGCATAACATCAGCCACTTCCGGAAAACGCCGAGATAGTGAAAATTTCGTTTAAATTTAAAACAAATTGCGAATTCTGGAAGTTTTCACTGCCCTAGTCTTGGGAATTACATGCAAGGCACTTCGCATTGCGCCTCGAATCAATTAATATGATTTTTGTAACCTTGGTGATGTAGCGGACCTCCCCACGAGCATTCTGGTGCTCGCAACTTTCTCCGGAGTGGGCTCCTCCAGCTCGCTCCGGATCTTCATTTTGGGGCCCATCGATTCCGCTCCCCGATACAACCTCCCGACGTATTGTATTATCTTTGCCGAACCCACGCTTTTTTCAACGGTCGCGATTGCGCGATCTCATTGACTTGCGCGATAAGGACGGCTCAGATGATCGGCGATCCTGAACGTTTTCGAACGGAATTTCGCCTTGGCCACGCTGTTTCTGCATCATCCCTCCTATCTCGATCATCTGACGCCCGTCGGCCATCCGGAGCGCCCGGACCGTATCCGCGCCATCGACCGGATACTGGAGCATGAGCGCTTTCAGCCGCTGGAGCGCGAAGTCGCGCCGATGGGAGCCGTCGTCGATATCGCCAGGGTTCACCCTTCCGACTATATCGACCTGATCCACAATGCTGTGCCGGCCGAAGGCCTCAATCGTATCGACGCCGACACCACCGTTTCGCCGGGAAGCTGGGAGGCGGCAATGCGCGGCGTCGGCGCCGCCTGCCGGGCGGTGGACGAGGTGATGGAACGCAAGGTTTCCAATGCATTTTCCGCCTCGCGCCCACCCGGCCACCATGCCGAGCGCGACCGGGCCATGGGCTTTTGCCTGTTCAACAACGCTGCCGTCGCTGCCCGTTACGCCCAGGCGAAATTTGGGGCGGAACGCGTGGCGATCGTCGATTTCGACGTCCACCACGGAAATGGCACCCAGGATATCTTCTGGTCCGACCCGACCGTGATGTATTGCTCGACCCACCAGATGCCGCTTTATCCAGGTTCCGGCGCCGCCAGCGAGACGGGCGAGGCCAATACGATCGTCAACGCGCCCTTGCTGGCCGGAGACGGCGGGGCGGAGTTCCGCGAGGCCATGAAAACGGTGATCCTGCCTCGTCTCGATGCCTTTTCCCCGGACCTCATTGTCATTTCCGCCGGTTTCGACGCCCACGCCCGCGATCCTCTCGGCGGCCTCAACCTTGTGGAGGCCGATTTCGCCTGGATAACCTCACAGCTGATGGAGACGGCGGATAAACATTGTGACGGCCGCATCGTATCGCTGCTTGAGGGCGGCTACGATCTGGAAGGGCTCGCCCGCTCCACCGCCGCTCACATCATGACGCTGATGACCGGCTGACGTTTTGTGCGGCCTGGATACCGCCCATTCTCGCTCGCTCATCTTCAGGTGACCATCCACAGATGCCCATCCACAAAAGATCGCCAGCCTTGCTTGACCGCAGGGCTGGTTACCCCGATGGTCGGCATTGAAACGCCCCGCCTTGAACTATGCTGCGGGAAGCGAGACGACAAACACTTGCTGCTTTTGCAGCCGGAGGGCCAAGCATGACCAAGGACGCGACCGACCCCGCTGTCGCCGATTATTCCTTCGAACAGGCGATGAAAGAGCTTGAGGGAATTGTCAGCCGCCTGGAGCGCGGTGACGTGCCGCTTGAAGAAAGCATCGGGCTTTATGAAAAGGGCGATGCGCTGCGTCGCCACTGCGACAAGTTGCTGAAGGCAGCCGAAGCGAAAGTTGAAAAAATTCAGCTCTCTCAGAGCGGCGGAGCGTCAGGAACCGAGCCGCTAGACGTGGAGTGACAGCCTCCAGCGGCAATTGCTACACCCCGATTACAGCCCCGGCCTCCCCGCGAATTCGCTCCGATATGCCGGAGAATTGCGGATAAATCGCGAAAAAACGCGCCAAAACCGGTGATTTACCCTGCATGACCTTGCGGCATGCATACTAACGGTTGTATAGTCACTCCCAGAAACGGGAGTGGCAAGATATTCAGCGCTGAAAAAATCTGGTTATCCCCGCGCTGTTTCGCCCAATTAGTAGGCAAGCAGGAGATCCTCGGCGGAGCTGGGCGCAATCGGAAAACTCCGCCTGCTGAATGAATGAACTCAAGCGGCCATCGAATGGGATGAAAATTCAGGCGCTTAAGATTCCCTCATTCGAAATGGCCGGTCGACCGGTTGATGCTTTTGAGTAATCTCTGTGCTGAATAAAAAACGGGCCGCAAAAAGGCGGCCCGAAGTCGATCACTGTGCACGTGGCCCCATCGACCACAACCTATGTTTAGTATCTTTCACAAAATGTCGCATCACCCTTATGGGTGAAGGCGTGGAAATTCGTCTTGATCAGATGTAACAAATTCGTTTCCGCCTTCGCTACCGGGCTTCGAACGAACTTGTGAGCACGACACCTTTCGGATCGTCAATTGCGCCCCATATCTCCATGGTGTAATCCAGACCGCACAACTACGACTGTATTCAAACGATAAAACAGCGAACCGAAACAGTGTCCGATCGCCCAAAGACGCCTTTGCTAGACACAATTGCCAGCCCGGCCGACCTTCGTCTTCTGCCGGAATCCGATCTTCGGCAGGTGGCCGACGAATTGCGCGCGGAAATGATCGACGCCGTATCGACGACGGGCGGGCATCTGGGCGCGGGGCTTGGCGTGGTCGAGCTATCGGTGGCGCTGCATTATATCTTCGACACGCCGGACGACCGGTTGATCTGGGATGTCGGCCATCAATGTTATCCGCACAAG
The DNA here is from genome assembly GCA_963698365.1 of uncultured Alphaproteobacteria bacterium. Taxonomy (GTDB): domain Bacteria; phylum Pseudomonadota; class Alphaproteobacteria; order Rhizobiales; family Stappiaceae; genus Hongsoonwoonella. The sequence continues at coordinate 99,628 of CAVOQM010000006.1, read as the reverse complement.
ATCCTGACCGGGCGGCGGGAGCGTATCCGTACGCTGCGCCAGGCCGGCGGCCTGTCCGGTTTCACCAAGCGCTCGGAAAGCGAATACGACCCCTTCGGCGCGGCGCATTCCTCCACATCGATTTCAGCGGGTCTCGGCATGGCGGTTGCCCGCGATCTCGACGGGCGCAAGAACAACATCATCGCCGTGATCGGCGATGGCGCCATGTCGGCCGGCATGGCCTATGAAGCGATGAACAACGCCGGCGCGCAACATTCGCGCCTGATCGTCATTCTCAACGACAACGACATGTCGATCGCCCCTCCGGTCGGCGCCATGTCCGCCTACCTGGCGCGGCTGGTGTCGGGCCGCACCTACACCTCGATCCGCGACGTCGCCAAACATCTGGTGCAATCGCTGCCAAAGCCCTTGAAGGAAAAGGCGGCGCGGGCGGAGGAATATGCGCGCGGCTTTTGGACGGGCGGCACGCTTTTTGAAGAACTCGGCTTTTATTACGTCGGCCCGATCGACGGTCACAATCTCGACCATCTGCTCCCCGTGCTGAAGAACGTGCGCGACACCCACCAGGGGCCTGTGCTCATTCACGCCGTCACCCAGAAGGGCAAGGGCTATCCGCCGGCGGAAACCTCCGCCGACAAATATCATGGCGTTGCCCGCTTCAACGTCGTCACCGGCGAGCAGGCAAAGCCCAAGGCCAATGCTCCGAGCTACACGAAGGTCTTCGCCGAAACGCTGGTCGAGGAAGCCCGGCACGATGAAAAGATCGTGGCGATCACCGCCGCAATGCCCGATGGCACCGGCATCGACCTCTTTGAGGAAATATTCCCGCATCGAACTTTCGATGTCGGCATCGCCGAGCAGCATGCGGTCACCTTCGCTGCCGGGTTGGCGTCGGAGGGTTACAAGCCCTTCTGCGCGATTTATTCGACCTTCCTCCAGCGTGGCTACGATCAGGTCGTACATGATGTGGCGATCCAGGGCTTGCCGGTCCGCTTCCCCATCGATCGCGCCGGGCTGGTTGGCGCCGACGGCCCGACCCATGCCGGATCCTTCGACACCGCCTATCTTGCCTGCCTCCCCGGTTTCGTCGTCATGGCGCCGGGCGACGAGGCCGAGTTGCGGCATATGGTGGCCACTGCCGCCGCCTATGATGGCGGGCCGATCGCTTTCCGTTATCCCCGCGGCGAGGGCATGGGCGTCGATATGCCGGAGCGGGGCCAGGTGCTTGCGATCGGCAAGGGGCGTATCCTGCGGGAGGGAACGAAAGTGGCGCTCCTCTCCTATGGCGGCCGGCTCGGCGAATGCCTGAAGGCGGCAGACGATCTGGAGGCGGCCGGACTTTCCACCACTGTGGCCGATGCCCGTTTCGCCAAGCCGCTGGATATTGACCTCATCACCCGCCTTGCCCGCGAGCACGAAGTGCTGATCACCATCGAAGAGGGATCGGTCGGCGGATTCGCCAGCCACGTGTTGCAGGCACTCGCCCAGCGCGGACTTTTCGATGCCGGCCTCAAGGTTCGCCCATTGGTGCTGCCTGACAGTTTCATCGATCAGAACAAGCCGGAGGCCATGTACGCCGAAGCCGGCCTCGATGCAGCCGCCATCTTGCAGCAGGTGTTCGAGGCGCTTGGGCGCGATGCGGTTCCTGTGCGCCGGGCGTGAAGATAGCAACCCTCACATAAGGTTCGGCTTGTCTTTGCCTCACGGAAGGCGTATCGCAGGCTGGCTTTGGTTCGCCAATGCGGGGTTGTTCGCTCGTCTTTAAAGCTCAGAGCATATTCCGTCAAAGCGAGATCGTTTTGACGATAAGAATATGCTCCAAGGTATTGATCCTGGAGCGCTTTCATTGGACCTTAAGCCCCTGATCGACATTATCAAAATGCCTGTTGGCGACCCTGATTCATCGGTTGCGAAAACGCCGGAATAAGCTGTCGTTCGCGTCGTATTCGCAAGGTTGCGAGCACCTTCCCGGTCCTATCATCGCGCAGCGCGATCTTGCGCCGCCCCAATTTCGAGCTGACGACATGGCGCAGACCCTCGCCCCCATCGCCGCCTTGTTGATGTCGATCGGCTTCGTGCTTTTCGGCCATGGCCTGCAGTCGACGCTGCTGCCGCTTGCAGCCCACCAGGCCCATTTCAGCGACATCGCCATCGGTTCGCTGTCGTCCTTCTACTATATCGGCTTTGTTGCCGGCTGCGTGCTGTCGCCCTATGCCATCATGCGCGCCGGGCATATCCGCGCCTTTGCCGCCATCGTTTCGCTGATGTCGGCGGCGGCGATCTTTCATCCGATCCTGATCGATCCATTCTCCTGGTCGGTCATCCGTATGATTTCCGGCTTTTGCCTTGCCGGATTCTACCTGGTCGTCGAAAGCTGGCTGAACGAACGCGCAACCAACGCCAATCGCGGCGCCTTGATGTCGATCTACATCGTCATCTTGTATTCCTCCATGACCGTGGGCCAGGTGACGCTGACGGCCTTCGACATCGCCACTTTCGTGCCATTCGCCATAGCCTCCGTCGTCGTCAGCATCGCCGTCATCCCCATATCGCTGACAAAGTCGACACAGCCCGCGCCGATCACTCTGGTGCGGTTTCGGCCGATCGCGCTTTACCGTACGTCGCCTGCAGCCGTGGTCGGCACCTTGCTGATCGGCATGAGCAATGGCGCGATCTGGACCCTGTCGCCGCTCTATGCAACGCAGATCGGCCTCACCACCAACCAGGCCGCCTATTATTCAGCTGCCGTTCTCTTCGGCGGCGCGCTGGCGCAATGGCCGGTAGGTCGCCTGTCCGACCGGATGGACCGGCGCATCGTGCTTGTCGGGCTCGGTGTTTTGGCGACGATCGCCGGCATCGTCGTGCTTGTGTTTCAGCCCTCAAGCCCCTTGGCGGCAATCGGCTTCGCCTTTCTCGTCGGCTGTGTCATGCAGCCCGCCTATGCGGTTGCAATCGCCCACGCCTATGACCACAGCGACCCTGACAAGTATGTCGAAACCTCCTCCGGCCTGCTGCTGGCAAACGGAATCGGCGCGATCATTGGACCATTCGCCGCTTCTCTCATGATGAATTCCATGGGACCGGGCGGCCTCTATGTCTGGATCATCGCGACGGAAATACTGCTCGCAGGCTTCATCTTCTACCGCCTGCTGCTGCGTTCCGCGCCTGCGCCGGAAGAGAAAACCGACTACGAATATGCCTCCACCGCCCAGATGGGCGCGGTCATCACGCCCGACCCGCTCGACGTCGACGACCGCGACGTCATCTCGCCGGAGGAATTCCCCGCCTATGAGGATCAGGCTGAAGGCTACGTGGAGGAAGAGCCTTTCGAGCAGGAAGAGACCCTCCACCGTTGATCGGCCCCCGGCTGCGGCAATTCAACTATCGACGCGGTTGCGATCGCACGCCATACTCCCGTCCGTGATGAAAAGCCCGATGACGCCCGAATTGACCCTGCTCCAGGCATTGCGGATCGAGAAAGGCCCGCTGGCCTTGTTGGCGGCGCTGGCGCTCGTTTTCAATTTGCTGCTGACCGGGCTCGCGCCCGCCGCCCACGCGTCCGTTGCTCAATCCATCGATGGTTCTTCCGGCGTCTTGACGCTGTGCGCTGTAGCCGGCGAGAGCCAGCCGCAAAATCGCCCGCTGCCCGGCAATCGCGATCCCCGGAGCCAGGATCAGTGCCCATGCGCCGCCGCCTGCCTCTCCTCCGCCTGCTGCGGCTCGCTTGCAGCCGCCCCCGATGCCATTGGCGAACCCGTCTTTGCCGGCAAGAAGGCAGCTTTCCATCCCTTGCGCGATGTCCGCGTCGAATTGGGCGAACTGCTTGGCGGTCCCTTTGCCCGCGCACCTCCACCGGTCTGAAATCCAGCCAACCCTTCCCGCTTTGCCGGCTCTGCCCGGCCGGGAGGCCTATCGACCCGTTTTCAGGACTTCAGACCATGCAGCTTGTCAAATCCCTCGCCTTCGCGGCGGCTTTTACCCTTTCCACGCTTCCAGCGCTTGCTCATGACATCACCCTTGGCGCATTGACCATTTCCAACGCCTGGACCCGCGCCACGCCACCCAATGCGCCGACCGGCGGTGGGTTTCTCACCATCGTCAACAATGGATCGGAAGACGACCGTCTGATTTCCGCCAGTGCTGGTTTCTTCGCCAAGGCGGAAATGCATGAAATGTCCGTCGTCGACAACGTCATGACCATGCGCGAGCAGGAAGGCGGCATCCCGATCCCTGCCGGTGCAACGGTCGAGTTCCGCCCGGGCGCATTCCATGTGATGTTTATGGGGCTGAAAGAGCCGCTGAAACAGGGAGAAACCGTCTCCGTGACGCTGATTTTCGAGAAGGCGGGCAGCATCGAGGTTCCCTTCATCGTCGAAAAAATCGGCGCCAGGGGCCCGTCGGAAAATCATGGTTCCCCCCCATCCAATTAGCGAAATTGTGAAAACAGTTGCTTTCGCCCGGCTCGACGCTGTCGGGCGGCAGCCGCATAGTCAGCGCTCCACAAAACCGCTAAACCGGAAATATCATGCGTACACTCCGCATTCTTGCCACAGCCGCCGCCATGATGGTTTCTGCCGCCGCCCCCGCCGCTGCTGGCGAGGTCAAAGCCGGCTCGCTCGCCATTTCCAAGGCCTGGGCACGGGCCACGCCGCCCTGGCCGACGGCAACGCTTGGCTTCCTCACCATCGAAAATGGCGGCGCGGTTGACCGCCTCTTGTCCGCCAGTTCCGATATCGCCCGCCAGACGCAATTGCACAGGGTCGTTGTTGAAGACGGCAAGACCAGCATGCGCCTTCAGGCGAAAGGGGTCGGGATTCCCGCCGGCTCTTCCTTCAATATGGGTACGCAGGGCTATCACCTGATGTTTCTCGGCCTGAAACAGTCGCTTGTCGCGGGCGAGACCTTTACCGTCACGCTGACGTTTGAAAATGCGGGAGCGGTCGACCTTGCCTTCGACGTGCTCAGTCCGCAAAAACTCGTCCGGAAAAAATGAGGAATGAAATGTCTGGTTTGAAGATCATCCGCTATGGCGCCTGGGTTGCCGTCGCCGCCCTCGGCTTTGCCGTAGTGACAGTGACGATCGGCCACTTCCGCGCAATCGACAAGGATGTGCTCGTCGCACCGATTGCCTCCATCGGCGGCCCCTTTGAGATGATCGACGGCGCTACCGGCAAGACCGTCACCGACGCCGATTTCAAGGGCAAACCTGCGGCCTATTTCTTCGGTTTCACCTTCTGTCCCGATGTCTGCCCGACAACGCTGTCCGATGTGCAGGGCTGGATCGACCAGCTCGGGCCGGATGCCGACAAGATGAATTTCGCCTTCGTCACCGTCGATCCGGAGCGCGATACGCCGGAGGTCCTGAAAGACTATGTCGCCGCTTTCGGCGACCATATCCGCCCGCTCTCGGGTTCGCCTGAAAACGTGCAGGAAATGCTGAAAGTCTACCGGGTCTACTCGAAAAAGGTGACGAAGACCGATGGCACCTACACGATGGATCATTCGGCCGGCATCTACCTGATGGACAGCGAAAACCATTTTGTCGGCACCATCGCCTATGGCGAGGCGGAAGAAAACGCCATGGCCAAACTGCGCCGGCTGATCGAAAATGCCGGGGCGTAAATCATTCCGCCGCCCGTGATGAACCACAAGAGGGGCAAAATCGATGAAATCCCTCCTCGCCTCATGGCAATTCTGGGCTTTCATGGCCGCGCTCTTCGCGGCGCTGACGGCAATCTTCGCAAAGGTCGGGGTCGAGGGGGTCGGTTCCGATTTCGCCACGTTCATCCGCACCATCGTCATCATTCTGGCGCTTGCCGGCATTTTGACGGTGACCGGCGGCTGGCAACCCTTCAGCAGTATTTCCTCTCGCTCGGGCCTCTTTCTCGTGTTGTCGGGCCTTGCGACCGGCGCATCCTGGATCTGTTATTTCCGGGCGCTGAAACTTGGCGATGCCGCCCGCGTCGCGCCGATCGACAAGCTGAGCGTGGTGCTCGTCGCCGTCTTCGGCGTCATCTTCCTTGGTGAAAAGCTGGCGCCGCAAAACTGGCTGGGCATCGCGCTGATTGCTGCCGGTGCCGTTCTGGTCGCCTGGAAGGCATGACCCTCTTGGCGCGAAGCGCCAATCCATGCGAAACTGCAGCACCTCAAAGTGAGTTTGGAACGACCCGATACCATGCACACTGCCGAAAGCCCTCGCGGCCTCATTTTGCCATTCGCCATCCTCGGCCTGCTGATGCTGACCGGGACCGGCGTCGCATGGTGGTTTTACGGTGAGCGCATATTCATCGAGCGGCTCATCGCCGGTATCGCCGGCTGTTTTTGATCTCGCCTGAAAGTCCTTTGCGACCGTGTCCTCAAGAGAACGCCTTGATATTCTGCTCGTTGCCCGCGGGTTTGCCGAAAGCCGGGCGCGGGCCCGCGATGCAATCAAGCGCGGCGCGGTGACGGTCTCCGGCAAGGTCTGCGTCAAACCCGGCCAACTCGTTGCCGATGACGCTGAAATCGCCGTCGACGATCCGGCATCCGCCTATGTTTCGCGCGCAGCGCTAAAGCTTCTTGCCGGGCTGGACCGCTTCGCCTTCGAGGTGACGGGGCTCATTGCGCTGGACATCGGTGCCTCCACCGGCGGCTTTACGCAAGTTTTGCTGGAGCATGGCGCGGCGCGTGTCCACGCCATCGACGTCGGCCACGACCAGCTTCACCCAAATCTTGCCGACGATCCCCGCGTTCTTCGCCGCGACGGGCTGAACGCGAGAGCGCTCACCCTTGAGGATTTAAGCGGCGACCGCCCGCAGGTCGTTGTCAGCGATGTCAGCTTCATTTCGCTGAAGCTCGCCCTCCCCCCGGCGCTTGAGATCGCCGCGCCCGGCGCATTTGGCCTTTTTCTCGTCAAGCCGCAGTTCGAGGCTGGCAGAAAGGCCATTGGCAAGGGCGGGCTGGTCGATCCGCTTGTGGCGGAGGAGACGGCGGCAGAGCTTGCCGCCTGGCTCGACGATCAAACCGGCTGGAGCATTCTCGGCCTTGAGCCTTCGCCCATCACGGGCGGCGACGGCAATCGCGAATGGCTCCTCGGCGCAAGGAAAGACGGGTAGTTTTCCCTCACCCTCACCCTCCCCTCACCCTAACCCTCTCCCAATGGGAGAGGGGACTGGAGCGCAACCGCACTTGCCAGGCGCTCCATCACCTCAACCTGAGGGAGAGGAAATCGGAATGCCGGAGAATCTGCCACACGCTCCCCAACCTCTCCCCGAGGGAGAGGAAACCGGAATGCCAGAGAATCTGCCACACGCTCCCCAACCTCTCCCCGAGGGAGAGGAAATCGGAATGCCGAGATATCTGCCACGCGCTCCTTCACCTCTCCCTGAGGGAGAGGTCGGTGCGCAGCACCGGGTGAGGGGCTGAAAACGAGGAGACCGGGTGAGGAAGTTAAAAAGCCCTCGCAAACACCCTTCGGGCCTCACCTTCATTCGCCGCCCCGCCACGCCGCACTTGCCTTCGCCGTCTCGCCCCTGTACCGCCTGTCTCATGTCACAGGAACTCACGCTTCAAATTACGAGCCTTGCCCACAAGGGCGACGGCGTCACCGAGACCGATAAAGGTCCGCTCTTCGTACCTTTCACGCTCGCCGGAGAAACCGTCACCGTGCTCCGCGATGGCGCAAAGGCAGCGCTTGCAACCATTCAAACACCTTCCCCTGACAGGATCGCGCCCGTCTGCCGCCATTTCGGCACCTGCGGCGGCTGCGCACTGCAGCATATGGATCATGCAGCTTATCTTGCCTGGAAGCGGGATCAGGTGATCGCAGCCCTCGCCGACCGGGGCATTGAGACCGAGGTGCGGCCGACCGTCGATGCGGCCGGGCGAGGCCGTCGCCGCGCCGTGCTCACGGTCCTTCGCGCCGGCCACAAGACCTTGCTCGGCTTCCACGAGCGGGCAAGCCATCTCGTCGTCGACATGGAAGAATGCCCCGTACTGGTTCCCGAGATCGTCGCCGCCCTGCCGATGCTCCGTAAGCTCTCTAATCCTCTCCTGCCCCGGCGTGGCGAGTTGCGGGTAACGGTCACGGCAAGCGAAAACGGTCTCGATCTTGCGTTTGAGCGCAAGGAGGCTCTGCCGCCCAAGCTCATTCCAGAACTGGTCGGCGCTGCGATGGATGCAGGCTTTGCCCGCCTGTCGCTGAACGGCGAGATATTGGTCGAGGCCCGCGCACCCGAACTCCTGATGGACGGTGTTCCGGTGGTGCCGCCGCCGGCCGGTTTCATTCAGGCGACCCAGGCGGCTGAAGAAACGCTTGCCCGCCTTGTCGTCGAGGGCGTCGGCAAGTCGAAGAAGGTCATCGATCTCTTTGCAGGTGTCGGCACATTCACCCTGCCCCTGGCGCGCAAGGCAACCGTCCACGCTGTCGAAGGCGACAAGGGAGCGCTTGCCGCGCTCGACCGGGCGCTTCGGCGTGCGCAAGGGCGCAAGACCATCAGCCACGAGCGGCGCGATCTCTACCGCAATCCGCTAACCGCGCTCGATCTCGACGATTTCGGCAAGGGCTACGATGCCGTCGTCTTCGATCCGCCCCGTGCCGGAGCGGAAGCGCAGGCGCGCGAAATTGCCCGCTCGAAAGCCAAACGCGTCGTCGCCGTTTCCTGCAATCCGGCGACGCTGGCACGCGACCTTCGCATTTTGATCGACGGCGAACTCATCCTTGAAAGCGTGACGCCGGTGGACCAGTTCCTGTTCTCGCCCCATATTGAGGTTGTCGCCGTCTTGAAACGCTGAACAGGAAAGCTCCATGGCGCAATCGGCATTATCGGCACTCGCCACCCGCGCCCGTTTCATTGCCAGGCAGGGCGCGCGCGTTGCCTGGTTCACCGCCCATGGCGAAGCGCTCCGCCGCTTGAACAACCGGCTGAAGCAAGACCTTCCCGCCCCGCCGAAACCGTTTAAGCCGCCACGGCGGCCAGTTCCCGGACAAGCCCGGCTGCTGGGTGAAATCGCAGCGCTTTTCAGGCGCGATCTCGCCAATGTGGAGGCCGGACTTTACCCGATGCCGAGGGGCGAATTCGGCAGCCCGCGCGATTTTCTAGCGCTCAGCCGCCAGTTTTTTCGGGATGCGCCGCAGGTTGCCCGCCGACGGGCGGAAGGCGCGCATCAGGAAGTTTTCGAGAAAACGCGGGAAGAGCCAAACGGCCTGCCGCGTTACTATCGCCAGAATTTTCATTTCCAGACCGACGGCTGGCTGTCGGAGGAAAGCGCCCGCCTCTACGATTTTCAGGTCGAGGTGCTGTTCAACGGCGCCACCGCCGCCATGCGCCGTCAGGCGCTTGTCCCTTTCGCCGAAATCCTGCGCGAGAAGGACCAGCGCAAGATCGCCTATGCCGACATCGCCTGCGGCACGGGCGGGCTGATGCTGCCGGCGCTTGAGGCCTTTCCACGCCTGAAAGCCATCGGCGTCGATCTCTCCGCCGCCTATCTGGCGCATGCCCGCTCGCGTGCCGCGAGCAGTGCGGCGCGCCGCGCCACCTTCCTCGCCGCGCCTGCGGAAAACCTTCCCTTCGCCAACGACAGCCTCGACGTCCTGAGCGTCGTCTATCTGTTTCACGAGTTGCCGCCGAAGGTGCGGCGGCAGGCGGTGGCCGAATTTGCCCGCGCGCTGAAGCCCGGCGGCAAGGTGATTTTCGTCGACAGCCTGAAGAGCGGCGAGAGGCCCGAGTTCGACGGGCTGCTCGATATCTTCCCGCAGCTTTTCCACGAGCCCTATTTCAAGACCTATCTGGCGGAGGATCTCGACGGCATTTTCGCCAATGAAGGCCTGCGGCTGGCATCCTTCGACACGGCATTTTTCTCCCGCATCGCGGTTTACGAAAAGGTTTGAACGGTTCGGGCTCGGAAATGCTCTTTTCCACGCTCTGTCATGCTCGCGAAAGCGGGCATCCAGTAACCGCCGGCGCTGGTGCTTCTACCTCACCGCTTACGGATACTGGATCTCCGGTCGAGCCGGAGATGACATGGAGCTCGCGGCAATTGCCGGGCATGACCCAGCAATCCATTGTTTGAACGAAAGAAACACGCTCCGCCGCCGCGCCACAGCCCCCCCGATCCCACCGCATTGGGCATACAGGCAGCGATCCGGCTCACGCTATCGTCGAAAATGACAGCAAGAATAATTTGTCGAAGGAACTCAATCCCGGCAATAGTCTTCGATGAACAACTTGCCGATCGCATGAGGAGATGACCGAAATGTTCAGGTTTGTCAAAACGACTGTTTTCGGCGGCGTCGTCTTCCTCATTCCAATCGTCGTTATAGCCTTTATCCTGGGCAAGGCATTCGTAATCTCAAGAAAAATATCGAAACCCTTCGTCGACCTCATTGATTTTGGCCCGGTCACCGACGCCTTGATCGTGGAAACACTTGCGATTTTATTATTGATACTTGTGTGCTTCGCAGCCGGAATGGCTGCGCGATCCGCTTTGTTCGTGAAGCTGATCGAGCCGATAGAATCCAAAGTTCTTTCGAATATCCCGATCTATCAGCTCGCAAAGGAAACGATTTCAAGCGCATTGCACGCCGAAGAGCAGATAGAGGGCGGCATGATACCCGTTCTCGCGCGATTCGACGATTGCTGGCAGATCGCCTTTGAAGTGGAGAGAATTGCGGGCGGAATGGTTGCCGTCTTCCTGCCCGGATCGCCGCATTCGACGTCGGGCACCGTTTGCCTCATGAGCGAGGATCGCATTTCCCCGCTAAACGCCAAGCGGATTGCCGTGATGGGGTCGCTCAAGGGCTACGGCAAGGGTTGCGGCGCGTTTTTCAAGGCACCGGCTGCTGAAAGCTGACCCCTGCGATTTCGCCTGCCGGCCTTGGCTCCCCTACCTCACCACATCGGGCTTGTAGGCGGCGATCCTGTTCAGGATATCGTGCGGATTGGCGGCGAGCGGATGCAGTTCCACCTCCAGCCCGTCGCCACCCGGCCAGCGTTTCACCGACCAGGAGCGCGTCATCAGCGCCCGCCATGCCGGACGAGCTTGCGGGCGGGCAACGGCATCCTCCAGCGACTGGTTGAGCGAAATGCGCAAGGACGACAGGCGGATGTTACGCACGGAGGTCTCGAAAAGGTCGACCTGACGGATCGCCGCCCAGTCGATGAAGCCGATCCCGGCGACGAATAGCCCGTCGCCATTGGCGCCGAGCTGCGGTTTTTTCGCCTCCACCATCGGATAGTAGCGATAGGCGCAAGCGATTGCCGGCAGGATGCCGAAGAGGATGCGAGCTTCGCCCTGAAGCATGGTGGCGGCGGCGCAAATCCCGGCGAAAACCACTGCGCCATAGACAAGCGCCTCGCCTGCTCCCTTGGAATAGCCGACGGCAAAGGGGCGAGGTTCCGCATAGCCCGGGCCGGACGGCGCTTCGCCGCCCGCCCCCCGTGAGGGTCGACGCTTGCCCGGTGCGTCAGCCATGGTCCCTGCCCTTTCGTTGCCGATGGGCAAGGCTCAAGGTCAGCCTTTCCCGTCAGCCTTCGAGTATTTCCGTCCCCTCGATCACGATACCGAAGCCTTCCAGCCCGACATAGTGTCTTTGACGCGACGATAGCAGCTTGATGGAATTGACGCCGAGATCCTTCAGGATCTGCGCGCCGAGACCGACCTCGCGCCATTGCTCCTCGCGAGCCTGCGCGGAACCGTGTTTTTCCAGTTCCGCCGCTTCCAGATCCTCGCGCGGCCGCCTGGCCTGTCTGGCAACGCCGACCGATCCCTCGCGCAGATAGACGATCACGCCCCGCCCGCGTTCGGCAAAGCCCCGCATGACGTCGTCGAGCAGCTGTTTTGCGCCGAAGACATCGTCGAGCACCGATTCAAGCTGCAGGCGCACCGGCACGTCGCGACCGTCGAGAATATCGCCGAAGACCACCGCCAGATGGTGCATGGGATCGTAGGGCGTCGCATAGGTGATCGCATAGGCGGGGCCGGCGGCTGTGTCGACCGGTTGCTCGCTCACCCGCTCCACCAGCCGCTCGTTGCGCTGCCGCCAGGCAATGAGATCGGCGACGGAGACCATCTTCAAATCGTGATCCGCAGCGAATTCTGCCACCTTGGCGCCGCGCTTCACCGTGCCGTCATCATTCACCAATTCGCTGATAACGCCGACTTCCGAAAGCCCGGCAAGACGGCAGAGATCGACCGCCGCTTCCGTGTGGCCGGAACGCATCAAAACGCCGCCATCCTTGGCGATCAGCGGAAAAACGTGGCCCGGCCGGGCGAAGTCCATCGCACCCGCATTAGGGTTTGCCAGCGCATGCACGGTGGCGCAGCGCTCGTCGGCGGAGATACCGGTGGTCAGCCCGTGCCGGTAGTCGACGGAGATCGTGAAAGCGGTTGAAAGCGGCGCATCGTTGTCGGCGACCATCGGGTCGAGGCGGAGCCTTCTTGCGGATTCACGCGTCATCGGCGCGCAGACGATGCCCGAAGTATGGCGGATGATGAAGGCCATCTGCTCCGGCGTGATCTTGGAGGCGGCGACGATCAGGTCGCCCTCGTTTTCGCGATCATCGTCGTCGGTGACAACGACGATCTCGCCGCGCTCGAAGGCACGAATGGCTTCGGCGACACGGGACTGGGACATATCGGTTTCCTTGGGTTTTGCTAGTCCGAGCAGGTCGTTGGGCGTAACCCCGCCGCCGGTTGCGGCAGCGATCTTCTCCGCCGTTTCCCGCGATACCCAGACGCGCGGGTCGTTGCATAGCGCCGTCACCGCCGCAGGCGAAAGTCCCGTGCGGCGGGCGAAGGCGGAGCGGTTTTCCTGGTTCTGGACAAGCCATTGGTCGAGACGCATGCCGGCACATTAATACCGGCACCTTTCAGCCTCAACTAAAAAATCAAAAATTTCAGTGCCACTGAAATATTACCCATGCCATTGCGCCCATTGTGGTTCACATCCGGACTATCGATCAACCTACCCCATTTCCGCGCCATCATCGCCGGTTCGCGTTGCCTGCCGCGGCCCCGGAACTCCACAGGTTCATTTGCGTCCCCATCGCAATGTCGTGCAACTTGGCGGAATAAACAGTCAGATAACCAAATACTTTTTCACAGACTTGAATTTACGATCCGATCTTACTTCAATTGATTCTGGTGATGACGACATACGGCTTCATCACCAGCCGTCGAGTGCCTGAAATCACTGCCGCGAGCGCCGGAATTGGGAAAATCGCGCCAGATCTTCTCGCCCGAAGCGGATCGCATCCGTCCAACAAGGATTTCTGCGCATGCAAATTTCTTCGGCAAGATATTGGACTTCGGCAAGGAACCAAGCCCGCGCGCGACGGCGAGATGGCCTGCCGCTTTGCGCCAATACTTAGCCCGCTTCCTCGCCTGTTTTTGCCGCGCGGCCTCAAGGAGGTCGTCAGCCTGTCCTCCAGCACGCCATCGAGATCTACAAGTGCATCACTTCGCCACGATCCAGGCGGCGGCGCTTTCGAAGTCGCCGCCAGGATTTCCGCGCCCTCCCGGCCAGATTGCTGCACGGAAAGCGTGTAACATGACCCGTGTCCGCGAGGAGTCCCATCGTAAAGCGTTTCGGCAACCCCGTCCACTTCAAACAGAGCGGCGATGGAATGCGAATGGAAACCTGCGTCTTTTCCCGGTTTCAAATTCGGTTTGCTACCCGCTAACTGTAAACCAGCATGTTGTATCCCACTGTCATTACAGTCTAGGCAAGCGACCCGGAAATCCTGCCGGCTCAGCCGTCACCCGACCTGCCCGCGATGCCGCAAATAATGATCCGCGATGGCGCAGGCGACCATGGCTTCGCCGACGGGAACGGCGCGGATACCCACACATGGGTCGTGGCGGCCCTTGGTCATCACGTCGACCTCCTCGCCGGAGCGGGTGATCGATTTCCTGTGCCGTCAGGATCGACGATGTCGGCTTGACCGCAAAACGCGCCACCACCGGCTCGCCGGAGGAAATTCCGCCGAGCACCCCGCCGGCGTTATTGGTCAGAAACACCGGCTGGCCGTTGGCGCCGAGCCGCATTTCGTCGGCGTTTTCCTCGCCCGTCAGGCTTGCCGCCTCAAAGCCGTTGCCGATCTCGACGCCTTTCACCGCATTGATCGACATCAGCAGCGAGGCGATATCCTGGTCGAGCTTGCCGTAGATCGGCGCGCCAAGCCCGGCCGGCACGCCTTCCGCCACCACTTCGACGACCGCGCCGATGGAAGAGCCCGCCTTGCGGATACCGTCCAGATACTCCGCCCAAAAGGCCGCCGCTTCGGCATCGGGGCAGAAGAACGGGTTGTTGCCGATCTCTTCCCAGTCCCAATTGTCGCGGTTGATCTTGTGCGGGCCGATCTGCACCAGCGCGCCGCGCACGATAAGCCCCGGCATGACCTTGCGGGCGATGGCACCCGCCGCCACCCTTGCCGCCGTTTCGCGCGCCGACGAGCGCCCGCCGCCGCGATAGTCGCGGATGCCGTATTTGGCGTCATAGGTGAAATCGGCGTGGCCGGGGCGGTAGCGTTCCTTGATGTCGGAATAATCCTTGGAGCGCTGGTCGGTGTTTTCAATCACCAGCGAGATCGGCGTGCCGGTGGTCTTTTGCACGCCGTCTTCGTCGACCATCACGCCGGAGAGGATTTTCACCTCGTCCGCCTCGCGCCGCTGGGTGGTGAATTTCGACTGTCCGGGCTTGCGCTTGTCGAGAAAGCCCTGGATATCCGCTTCTGTAAGCGCAATCAGCGGCGGGCAGCCATCGACCACGCAGCCGAGCGCCGGTCCGTGGCTTTCGCCCCAGGTGGTAACGCGGAAGAGATGGCCGAAGGTGTTGTGCGACATGAGAGCTTTCCGGTAGCGGCATGAACCATGCCGCTTTCTATTCCGAATTGGATCTGAATGGAAATATCTTCAGCTCGCCGCCCGGTGCTTCTCTAACGGTTGCAGCCTCGCCTTGAAGTCCCGCGCCGCTTCGCTCAGCCCGCCGTTGCCGCCATCGACGAAGTGGATATGCCGGCTCTGCTCGATGGAGAACACGAGACAGGTCATCAGCGCGGACTTTGCCTTGTGCAACCCGTAGACGATCTCACCCTCGGCAAACTTCCGGTGCAAAAAGGTTTCAAGCCGGCGTGTCTGTTCGTTGGTCAGATCGAGCACCAGACGCAGCATGTCGTCGAATTTGCGAAAGTCAGTGTTTTTCTGCAATTCAACCACATAGCTCTTGGGGTCGAACGGTCCAACCCGCTTGCCCGAGGCATAGGCATAGGCGGCGGCGAGGCATTCAAATAGCACTATCGCGAAGGTTTTCACCAAGCCGCTTCTAAAGCCGACGACCCGCACCTCCCGCATGAAGCCGGAAGGCGGGAAGCGGTGACGCAGCGTTTCGTTTCGCACAGGCCGGCTTTCCACCGTTTCTGCGGCGATGGTCGTGCCGAGGATCGCATCGATCTCGCGCATCAGCGCTCCTGCGCCGGCCTCCGCATTCCCTTGCCTTGCCGTGCGCGACCTCACCATCAGGCTGACGATCTGGCCGTTTTTTGAAAGCAGCGGCTCCCAGCGGCAGCTCAACCCGTCAAGCGCCGCCACCGCTTGCGCCCGCTCCCCGATCAGGTAACCCGTAGCGAGCCTCTCGTCCTTCAAAATGCGGTCGGCCAGTTCCAGTCCGCCGCCGGTAAACATCGCCAGATGGTTGCCGGGCGAAAGCTCGAACTTGCGAACCCTGAGATCGGCGCCTTCCTGCCTGAGTGCGGCGACCGGAAAGCGCGCCGCGCGGAGGCTCAATCCCATGACGTCATTGGCCATCTGGCGTACTCCGGCGAGCGCATCGGCGGCCTTCTCACTCAAAGTGCCCGGCACGGCCACCATCGCGCCATCGCCACCGAAGACGAAAGGCACGTCGACGCCATCGCTTGCGTTCAAAATCGCGGTAATCGCGGCTGCACCGACCAGGTTGACGTCCTTGTAACGCCCAGCCGCGATAGCATCGCCCGAGCGCACGATGTCGCAGGCAAAGAGATGCCAATCGTCCGGCAGCGGGCTATAGCCTGCTTCCTCGCCAATCCCGGCGAAATCGTCGAATGGCGCGAGGCCTGCATAAAAGCCCTCGCTGCCGCCTGTCGTTCTCTCATCCATGGCTCGCATCCTTTAACCGACCTTTACGTAAGGTCATCTCTTGCGGATTGCATCGCCGGACTTCACGTTTGCGCGATGGCCGCTCCCGAGCGGTCATGGCTGCAAGGGCCGTCGGTCGGGCCACCGGGCGTAATCTTTGGGAAATCCTTTTTTCGTAAAATCTCAATTCAGCCGCAGTCCCGCCATCGGGCTCCCGGAATTTGGTGCGAGGAATTGGACCGAAGAGCGCTTTCCCTTCAAGGCAGGAACACCTGAAGGACAAGAATTCGCTCTAGCAATAATGGCTTGAGCCTTGCAGTTTCAGCGCCGGTCTTTCTTTCGCGGCGGATCTGCGGGGCGGTCTGACGGATTGACGCCGGCTTTAAACCGGCTCAAATGATTCCACATCGACCGGTTGCAAGCCGGTCGTCTTTGGGTTTCGGAGAATACGAGATGCAGTTCATCGCGCGCATCGCCGCCTTTGCCTTTTCGGCAGTTGTCGCGACATACGCTTACGCCGGCGAATCGGAAGGTCAGATCGTGGCGATCGACACCGACAACGCCACTATTTCGCTGACAGACGGGCAGACCTATTCGGTTCCGGTCGATTTCTACATCGACGACCTTCAGCCCGGCATGCAGGTGCGCGTTTTCTTCGACGAAGACGGTGGCGAGAAGATCCTGGCC
The DNA here is from genome assembly GCA_963698365.1 of uncultured Alphaproteobacteria bacterium. GTDB lineage: Bacteria > Pseudomonadota > Alphaproteobacteria > Rhizobiales > Stappiaceae > Hongsoonwoonella. Next base: position 82,849 of record CAVOQM010000006.1, on the reverse strand, counting down.
GACCTGCAGATCGAAGGGCAGTAAGCGCCGCCTCGAAACGATGGGTACGCGGGCCAAGCCCGCGTATGACGATTTGACGGGTTACGGCGGAAAAGACGTGCGAAATCAATAATAAATTTCGCTGAGGCGAGCAATCGCAAGGGGCGCTCGCCTCTCTCGCCGTCATTGCCGGACTTGATCCGGCAACCCATAAAGATGAAAACCCAATTTCCGGCGCGCTGGATTGGCCCAACCCCAGTATACGACCCCAGTCTACGACCAAAGTCGACGACCGCAGTCGATTTGACCCGCACAACCATCAAATAGCGGAGAGAACCCAGCTGGTTCTGCAGTAGTCTCAGACCCAGCTGTCGCTGCCATTGCGCCAGACGAAGAACCTGTCCTGCGGCACGTCGAGCGCCGGAATTTCCCTGGTCGGCATATCGAGCAGCAAACCGCGCATCACTCGCATGACGCCGCCGTGAGCGACGATGACCGACGGACGGTCGAGCGTTACAAGCCATCCTGCGATGCGCGAGGACAGCATTTCATAGCTTTCGCCGCCCGGCGGCACGAAGCCCCATTTGTCCGCCTTGCGACCGGCCGCGCTCTCTGCGTCCATGACCTTGATTTCCGGGATCGTAAACCCTTCCCACCCGCCGAAGGTCAATTCCTTCAGCCGGTCGTCGAGCCTGTAATCCTGCCGCTCCAGACCCAGTCCCGCACGCACGAGTTCCATCGTTTCGCGCGCCCGTGAAAGCGGCGAGGCGACGTAGTCGAGGCCTGCAGGATCGACGCCGACATGCTCCAGATAATCCCTCAGCACATCGCCGTTGCGCGAGGCTTGACCTCTTCCCTTCAAATTCAGCGGAATGTCGCGCTGCCCCTGCATTCGGCCTTCTGCGTTCCAGTCCGTCTCCCCGTGGCGCACGAAGACGAAAAACGGCAGTTTTGACCCATCGATCCTCGATAGGGCTTCGGCTCGGGCAATGGTCTCGGGGCTGGCAACGGTCATTTAACTTCTCAAGTAGGGATCGTCTGAAGTGTTTTGCGAATCCACAGTCTATCGCAGGCATCGCACTTGGCCAGATATCGGTTTTCACGTCATGGTGAGCAATAAAAAAGCGGGATGTTATTCCCGCTTTTTCAAAGTGCCTGCTTTGCCTGAAAACCGTCCGTCAGTCCTTGACGACGGAAATATCCGGCGCATCCACCGCCTTCATGCCGACGACGTGATAACCGCTGTCCACATGCTGGATTTCGCCCGTAACCCCACGGCTCAAGTCTGAGAGAAGGAAAAGCGCTGCATCGCCCACTTCCTCGATCGTCACCGTGCGGCGCAGCGGCGCGTTATATTCGTTCCACTTCAGGATATAGCGGAAGTCGCCGATACCGGAAGCCGCCAGCGTCTTGATCGGACCGGCGGAAATGGCGTTGACGCGGATCTTTTCCTTGCCGAGATCGGCTGCGAGATATTTCACGCTCGCCTCAAGCGCTGCCTTGGCGATGCCCATGACGTTGTAATGCGGCATGACCTTTTCAGCGCCGTAATAAGTCAGCGTCAGCATCGCGCCGCCGTCCGTCATCAGCTTTTCGGCGCGCTGCGCCACCGCCGTAAACGAATAGCAGGAGATCAGCATCGTCTTGGAGAAATTGTCGGCGCTCGTGTCGACGTAGCGGCCGGTCAATTCGTCCTTGTCGGAAAAGGCGACAGCATGAACGAGGAAATCGATCTTGCCCCATTTTTCCTCAACGGCCTGAAACACCGCGTCGATCGTCGCTTCATCGGTCACATCGCAGTGCCCGCAAACGAAAGCATCCAGTTCGGCGGCCAGCGGCTCGACGCGCTTGCGCAGCGCATCGCCCTGATAGGTCAGCGCGATCTCGGCTCCCGCTTCCCTCAGCGCCTTGGCGATCCCCCAGGCGATGGACCGGTTGTTCGCGACGCCCATGATGAGCCCGCGTTTTCCCTCCATCAGTCCTCGCGCATTCGCCATTCTCGTCTCCTAAAAGATCGTCCAAATGTCTTCACTGCCCCACCTCGTCCCAGCGCCGGAGTTCTTTGGGGGCGAGTTCCCTATGGCACAGCCCCCCGCCGCCTTCAAGCCGTCCCGGCAGGCCGATTGCGTTCGGCTGACGCATCGACAAGCCGTTGCGATATGATATGTCTGGCCGTCAATCCCGAAAATCAACTTGAGATCGACCCAGGCTTTGATGATCGACCCCGCCGCCCTCACGCGTCTCACCGATATAGTCGGCACGGCAAACGCCTTGACCGGCGCCTCCGACACCGCGCCCTACCTTCGCGAATGGCGCGATCTCTATCAGGGTAAAACGCCCGTCGTCCTGCGCCCGGCAAGCGTTGAAGAGGTCGCCGAAATCCTCAAGGCGGCGAACGAACAGGGCCTCAAGATCGTGCCCCAGGGCGGCAACACCGGGCTGGTCGGCGGCCAGATTCCCGATGAAACCGCTACGGAAATCGTGCTTTCGCTCGCCCGCCTCAACAAGATCCGCAACGTCGATGCACAGGGCTACGCCATGACGGTTGAGGCCGGCTGCATCCTGCAAACCATCCACGAAGCGGCAGACGATGCCGACCGCCTCTTCCCCTTGACGCTTGGTTCGCAGGGCTCCTGCCAGATCGGCGGCAACCTTTCCACCAACGCCGGCGGCACCAGTGTCCTTGCCTATGGCAACAGCCGCGACCTCGTTTTGGGCCTGGAAGTCGTGTTGCCGACGGGCGAAATCTGGAACGGTTTGCGCTCGCTCCGCAAGGACAACACCGGTTACGATCTGAAACAATTATTTATCGGCGCGGAAGGCACTTTGGGCGTGATAACAGCCGCCGTGATCAAACTTTTCCCCAAGCCGCTGAGCCAGCAGGTCGCTTTCGTCGGTTTGCCCGACCCTGAGTTGGCGCTCACGCTCTTCACGCTTGCCCGCGCCAAGGCCGGGCCGATGCTGACCGGCTTTGAGATCATGCCGCGCGTGGGTATCGAATTCTGCCTCTCCCATCTTCAAGGCGCGCGCGATCCGCTTGGCCGGCCAAGCCCCTGGTACGTGCTTTTGGAGCTTTCCTCCGGCACCAAGACCTTCGGCCTCCGCGACACCATGGAAGAACTGCTCGGCGAGGCCTATGAAGCCGGGCTCGTCGAGGATGCGGCGATTGCCGAAAGCGGCGCGCAGGCTGCCGCCTTCTGGCATCTTCGCCACGGCATGTCGGAGGTCCAGCGCGAGGAAGGCGGTTCGATCAAGCATGACGTCTCCGTCCCGGTGGCAAGCGTTCCGGCCTTCCTTCGTCAGGCCATCGCCGCCGTCGAGGCCATGGTGCCCGGCTGCCGGCCCGTCCCCTTCGGCCACATGGGCGACGGCAATATCCACTTCAACGTCAGCCAGCCGATCGGCGCCGACAAGGCGGCCTATCTCGCCCGCTGGGACGAGATGAACGCCCTCGTCCACGGCATCGTACACGAGTTCAACGGTTCGGTTTCCGCCGAACACGGCATCGGCCGGCTGAAGCGCCACCTGCTTGCCGAGGTCAAGAGCGACATCGAAATGGACATGATGCGGCGGATCAAACGCGCCTTCGATCCGAACAATATCCTCAACCCCGGCCGGGTGGTGTGACCGTCACGAGACACTGTTTCCCGACACCGCCACCCGCTTCTCGCTTACTCGCGATGCCATTACGCTCCCTCGTCGTCCCTTCTCGCTCCATCCTCATCCCTTCTCGCTCAACCGTCATCCCGGACAAGCAAGGCAAAGCCGCGCGACGATCCGGGATCCAGAAATCAGCTGCGGGCCATGCCCGCTCATGACCCGGTAGCTCCGAAAAGCCCGCGCCCTTCCCGCCCTCGGCCTCTAGTGTGGTGAATTTGAAATACGCCTCATTTCAGCAGCATCCGCCAGAGCGTATTTCAAATTCAAAAACCGCACTGGAAACATAGACCTGCCAGTCACCCTTTTGAACCTGAAGTTCGCTCAGAGCCGGTTGCGAAATGAGGCGAACTTCAGATTCGGGTGACTAGCAAGGCGACAAACAATAAGCCATCGACTGCAGACGGGGATAAACCGGGACGAAAATTTTCGCTCATGCAACGCCACCCATCAAAGGCGCAATATTTGCGCATTTCATGCGGCTTCACACGTCATTGACGACGTCATGCCGCTCTGGCGACCCTGTGGCCCCCATTTCGGTCACGCCGGCCCCCTTCTGGCGCACTTTCGGGACACATTGGCGCACTTTCGGGACATTGCATAATAAATACTGCAACATCAATAATTTAGCCTGATCTCGGCAATTGTTTCAAAACAAGTCGAACTGATCCGGGCCACCCTTGGCCTTTCGCTTGCCACCCGGCTTTTCCCCTAACTTATCCCCATCCTTATCCCCAAACTTATCCCCGCGCTTTTCCACAGCGGCGCTTTCGTCCGGTTCCTTGATGGCAAGCGGCACTTGCGCCTGCAGGCCGGGGTCGTCGTCGCGTGCGGCATTGACCCTGGTGGAGACCGGGATCGCCTCAAAAAGGTCTTCCGGGGCGGGAGCGAGCATTTTTGCCGCCTCCTTCGCCAGAACCCGGCCGGTATCGAGCCAGTCGGCGAAATTCTCTTTGGCGATGACCGCCGGCATCCGGTGGTGGATTTCGCCGATGGTCTTGTTGGCGTCGACGGTCAGGATCGCGCCGGTCTCGATCTCGCCGCCATCTGGATCGCTCCAGTCTTCCCAAAGTCCTGCGAACGCGACGAGACCGCCCCCCTTCGGGCTTATCCAATAGGGTTGCTTCGGCCCGCCTTCCGGCCGCCGCCATTCGTAGAACCCGCTGGCCGGGATCAGGCAGCGGCGATGGCGCATGGCGTTGCGAAACGATGGCTTTTCGGCCGCCGTCTCGGCCCTCGCGTTGAGCAGCAGCGTGAAGCTCGCCGGGTCCTTGACCCAGCCCGGCACCAGCCCCCATCGCACCAGCACAAAGCGGCGCCTGTCGCCCTCCTGCCGGACGATGGCGATCGGCTGTGTCGGCGCTATGTTGTAGCGCGGCGGAAAGTTCGGCTGGTCCAGATAGCCGAAGAGCGCCCGCACCTCTTCAGGCGAGGCGGTCAGAGCAAAACGTCCACACATTTTCGCTAGATCCCTCCTTTCGCTTTACCTGCTTTTTCGCTTTGGTTATTTGAGGTTAGGCAAATCGAAACCCGCCATGACCTAAGCTTTAATCGGCGGTTGGAGCAAGGGGCATACTATGGACGACGCGCATCCCGCACTTGGTGGCGGGGACTTGGCGCCGGAGCGGCTGGAGCAGGCAAACATCAATCCGTCGACCGGGTTGGCGACCGATTACCTCAACCATTTCAACGAGGTAATCATGCTTCTTGAAATGCTTCCAGCCATGCCCGATTGCGCCGAGGATGTGCTGGAATGGCATCCCTTGTCCTATGAGGCTCACTTCGAAAAATCCGGTTTTTCCGAAAAGAACCTGGCGATCGCCGCCTATCGCGCAGCACCGGCCAGACTGCGCGGCGCGCTTGAAGCAATCGTGACGAAAATTGACGCCGCCGTGCTTGAAGCCCAGGCGACGTTGCGCGCGGCAAGCGATGTAAGCATGGTCGCCAATCCCATCGCCGAAGAGGTTACCACGCTCATCAAGCCGATGGTCGCGGGCGCCGGAGCGATCATTCACGGCCACATCGATGACATCGCGCCCGGCGAGGATGAATCGCAGGCTGCAATCGACGCGCTTTTTGCCTGAACGGAGGATGAGCCGGAACGATGGCGAACCAACCGCGCATTGGCGTTTCCGTTCTCTGCCGAAAGGGGCAGCACGTCTTGCTCGTCAAGCGCGCAAAAGAGCCCTATCTCGGCTTTTGGAGTCTGCCCGGCGGCATGGTCGAATTCGGCGAGACGATGTTGGCCGCCGCCCGTCGCGAGCTTTTCGAAGAGACCGCGACGCTTGCGGAACTGGAGGCGGAGCCGGTCGAGGTTTTCGATATCATCGGCCCTGACGGTAGTTTTGACAGTAGTTCCGGCAATAGTTCAGGCAGCGGTTCTGATGGTGGCGAGAATCCGGCCCAGTCTGCCGATTATCATTTCGTTCTCGCCGTGTTTCGGGGCATCCATCAAAGCGGCGAGGCGCGCGCCGGCGACGATGCGGCCGAGGTTGCCTGGGTCCTGATTTCGGATCTGGACGCAATCACACTGACGCCCGGAACCGCAAAGCGCATCCGCCGTCACTTGGGCGGCCGTCACTTGGGCAGCCTTCAAGATGACTGAGCCTTGTGCAGGAACCGGGTTGCAATGGGCTTGCGAATTTAGCGCTCGCCCCTTTCGCTCACGCCCCTTGCATGCGTCCTTGAGAGACGACATGGTGCGCCCATGACCCTTTCCCGACGCATCGTAAATTTCCGACTGCCTCACGCTCTGGTGATGATTGCCCTGGGGTTGGCGGGATCAGGCGTCATCGCGGCCGTCTGGCCTTTTGATGCTCACGCTCAGGAGCAGCCGGAAGACCCGCCCTACGAGCAGGATCTCATGCGGCTTTCGGAGATTATGGGCGCCATGCATTACCTGCGCCCGCTCTGCGGTCACGACGACGGCATGAAGTGGCGGGAGGAAATGCAGGCGCTGATCGAGGCCGAAGTTCAGGACGACAACAGAAAACGCCGTTTCATCGAGCGATTCAACCAGGGTTATCGCGGCTTTTCGTCCGTGTACCGCAGTTGCACCGAAGCCGCGCAACTCACCCTGCAACGTTACGTCAGCGAAGCGGGCGCCATCGTGAGAAACATCACCACTCGCTACAATCGTTAACTTATCCACTGACGGAAAATCTCAAGACCTTGAGATAACTTGATCTTTGTTGATTTCCCTTTTCCGGCCCGATCGCCGTTAACCTTATTCCCTAAAACTCGCGCGAATCTTTAGGAATTCGTTTACCCCTTTAGAGGTGGGTGCAGTTTGTGATTCGCCTGCTCTGGAGCGCTTTCCAATCGGCGGGAATCACCCCGCCGGGTAAGAAAATACTACAGATTCAATGCGTTGGGCATATTTGGTCGAACCGGTTCGTGGTGATCGGGGCGAAATAGGCTCAGGCGGGGGAAACGGCGCTCTCTGGTTTTGAGCGACGACACAAATCGGGAATGTGAAATGCACGATATCGATATGAACGACGCCGACTTCGACGACCAGATGCCGACCGATGAAGAAGTGCGGCGTGCGGCTTTCGGCTTTATCAGCGATGCCTGGGCCGATGCGATTGCATTTGGCGTCGATACGGATGCCGTTGCCCATGCAGCGCTCTTCACTGCCCTGGCCGATCTGGTCGCGACCTATGGCGAGGATGCGGTGGCAAAATTGACTGAGGGTCTTCCCGAACGTGTCCGCCGCGGCGAATATACGACGGATCGCATATTCAACTGAGCAAGCAGGAACCGGCCCGACGGTCATGGCAATCTCGCAAAACCGCGAGGCTTCATTCCTTGACCGGCCGGCTCTTCCACAATCTTGCGGTTTGACCTTAGAGCATATTCCGTCAGATTGAATCGACCTGATCGACGAGAATATGCTCAATCTATTGAATCTGGAGCGATTTCTTATCGACCAGATGCGACCATCTGGTCGGAAAGCGCTCTAGCGGAAGTCTGCAGCAGTCAGCATGAAATTGGATTTGCGGCCGTTGGAATAGGCTTCCCTGGCCACATCCTGAATGGTTTCTCGCGCGGCATCGAATGCGGCCAGGTAACTTGCCTCATCCTGCACAACTCTCTTCGATATTTTCGACAGGGCCGATAGATCGACGGCAAAAGGGATCTCAAACACACCGGCATGACCGACGAAACGAACCCGATGACCGGACTTCGTCATAGCTGCGGCTGCGGTTCGGAAAAGTCAGCGTCACCATTTCATCACCTTTTGAAGTGTCGGTCGAGGACGACGCCCTGGTGCATTTCCAGACTATGGCGCGTCATTACGGCATTGGAATTCAACGACGACAGTCCGGACGCAGTCACTGCCTTGCCTGATCAAGCCCGCGCGCTGCCCGGCTCACATTGAATGCAAAGCGAAACCCTGCTGCGAAACCGCATCCGTTTTCGCAGCAAAGAGATCCAGACGATGAAGTCCGCGAAAAACGCTTGAATTGCGGTCTATTTCTTCGGCTGCTTTTTCACGTTCATGCCATGTTCGGCATTCTTGAATTGCGAGCTGAAGGCATTTTCGACCGGAGCCGGTTTTTTGTCCTGCTTCGGCTTTTTCGCTTCACGATTGCTGCGTTGCTGACCTTTCGCCATGGCGATAGTCCCCTTCTACTTGCGGAAAAAACTTTTTTCCCCTGCGGGATTACGAAATTCTTCAAGCCGGTCTTCGGTGATCACTCGCTCGTGGCGCTCCTGATCGTTGCGAATACGGTATTGAGGCGAATTGCCGCTTTCAGGCAAAGTAGCCGTGATGCGATAGGATTCGGCCGGTTCGGACGGGAGCGCGAGGCCATTTTTCATACATACGGACTGTCCGACGGAAAAGCGGTGTGTTGACATGTCGTCTTCTTTCTACAGCATTCGGCATAGTCGCCGTGCCTTGGGATAAACTTGCCTGCTAGAGTTAAAGCGCCTCCAGTTGCAGGGAGATACTTCGAAACCGCAAACCTTCAATGCCGCTCAGATCCGATCTTCCAGGACGCCATCCAAAAGCTCGTCCGGATCGATGGTGACCGATTGCAGCAAACCGCTTCTGGTAGAGATCGCGGGCAGTGATATGAACGTCGCGACACGGCGGTAAGCGACAAAGGATGCTCCCTCGATCAACTCTTCGTCCTGCTCGACGGCATAATCGCCGGCGGGCTGAACGCCCTCCACACCGCTCAGCGTAAAAGGCTTCAGCATGTGAGCCGTGAAACGTTTCGTTCTCGTCATCATCCGCTCAATCTCCGGATCGACCTGCCACTGGGCGTGACCGCCTCCGACAGTTGAATTCGGCCAGATACAAAGCGAAAAACGGCCGTTTCAGCCAATTTCGGGCGAGCGGGAAAACGGAGCCATGCCCCGCTTCCTCGCTTGGAAGATCAATATATCCGGAACCCGCATAGGCTCCGAAAATCAAACCGAACTGCTAACTGCCGGTGCATCCACGACCGGTTCAGAGCGCTTGTCCTGAAAGCGGGTACGCTTTCGTGATAAGAAATCGCTTCAGGATCAATATCTTGGAGCATATCCTTGTCGACAAAACGACTCCGTTTTGGCGGAATATGCTCTAGATGACCGTCAGATTTGCCGCCGAACTACGGCCTTTTGCATCCTGCTCAAGCTCGAACTGCAGCTTCTGTCCCTCGACGAGGCCGCCAAGGCCTGCGCGATCCAGCGCGCTGACATGAACGAAGACATCCTTGCCGCCATCCGAAGGCTCGATGAAGCCAAAACCCTTTTGACCGTTGTAAAACTTAACTGTTCCAGTATTCATAGAAGTATCCTTCAAAGCAAAATCATCGCCCGACATGAAAATGCCGCGCGTTTCCTTATCGATAATCTGGTATAGATTGGCGGGTCGAGAACCTCTGACGCCGCGAATAGCCAAGTCCGGCCCAAAAGACGATAAGTTTCTTTATGCCTCAATTGAGGTTTAATTGCGGCGAACGCGTGGCAAAGTGTCCGTAAACCATGACGCGCTCAGATTTTCATCTGCCAGCCAAGATTGACAAAAATGCCGATGCCGAAAGCGATCAGGAGCGTGGCGGCGACGCGATTGATCCATTCAAGCCATTCGTCGGTCATCCGGTCCCGCAATCTGGCCACCGTACCGGAAAGAATGAGCCACCACAGTGTTGCGCCGCTGGCGACGCCGATCACCATCTGCGCGGCGCTGAAAAAATCGCCTTCTTCCGGCGCCCATTTTCCCAGACTGCCGAAAATCGCCAGAAACCCGAGCACCACGCCCGGATTGGTCATGGTCATGAAGAAGCCGGTGAAAAAGCTGCGCAACGCCTTGGGCGCACCATTTTCTCCGTTGGTTTCGATGTGGGGATGGGTTTGAAACACCTTCACGCCAAACAGAATGACGAGAATGCCGCCGGCCGTCTGGATGATGCCTGAGTGAAATTCGATGAAATCGGACACGGCCGTGACGCTGAAGGCGGCAAGCGTGGCATAGAAACTGTCTGCCAGTACCGCACCCAGGCCGGTGACGAGCCCGGCCGGAAACCCCGCCTTGAAGGTGCGCTGGATGGCGGCCAGATTGACCGGGCCCGCAGGCGCGCTGGTTATCAGGCCGATGCCGAGGCCAATCAGGAAATAAGCGAATGGCGGCACGTTTAGAGCGCTTTCTCTTCAGGTGGAATCACCTGAAGGATAAGAAATCGCTCCAGGATCAATATGTTGGAGCATATTCTCGTCGCCAAAGCGACTTCGCTTTGACGGAATATGCTCCAGGCTCCGGCGGCTCCAGCCGCTCCCCGTGAAGCTTCGGCGGCCGGACAGGCCTTTGGCGAGGCAATCACGACAATCGAATACGCAATGCCGGACGAGGCATCAACCGGACAATCGCGCTTTCTCCGCAAGTTGAGCGCATATGCGCTTGGCAGCGGCCCTTTTTTCCGCCATCAGCTAACAAGGATCACCTTTGCTGCCCAAAAGTGAAATCCGATGAAGGCAGACAAACCAATCGGTCCTACAATGCCAGACCTGCCGCCGCCAGTTTCCGGAGCCGCCTTGATGTCCCCGACCCGTCGTGTCTCAGCGCTCTTTGCAAGTCATGCCCTCCTTTTTTGCCTTGCGGCCATCGCAACGGGCCTTGTCCTGCCCGCCTCGGCTGCGACGGTGAGAACGGAGCGGATCCAGATCGACCCCGCACCTGATAACGCCCTGCCTCCCGGACCGGTCATTCCTTCAGACGCCATCCAGGAGGAAGAACCATCGCTCAGCGGCGAAAGACACACACCTGTGATCGACGAGAACGCCCCGCCGCCCGAAGTGCATTACGGCGATGCGGATCTGCCGAAGCCCGTCGCGCGGATGCGCGCGCAGATGCTGGAAGCGGCCTATTCGGGCGACATGGAACGCATCCGCCAGGTGCTTGAAGTCAACGAGGTGATGCCGACGCTGACCTTCGGCGAGATGGACGACCCGATCGACTTTCTCAAGGAAACGTCAGGCGATCCGGACGGTTACGAGATCCTGGCCATCATGACGGAGCTGCTGGAGGCGGGCTGGGTGCATGTGGATCAAGGTACCGCGCAGGAGATGTACGTCTGGCCCTATTTCGCCCGCTATCCCTTTTCCAGGCTGACGCCGCAGCAGAAAATCGAAATGTACCGGATCGTCACTGCCGGCGATTTCGCCGAAATGGATGCTTACGGCGCATGGATATTCTACCGGATCGGGATTGGCCCGGATGGCACCTTGCATTATTTCGTAGCTGGAGACTGATTTCCAATCGAGGTTTATTTCATATGAAAAACAATTCAGGCCCGGGTTTTGCCAGCCGTCCCGATCACAAGGTGATCATATCGCCCGCAGGTGAAAAGATAGTTGTCCGTTTCGCCGGCGCGGTCATCGCCGAAACCGACCAGGCACTGCGAATGCAGGAAGCGAGCTACCCGGCTGTCTTCTACGTGCCGATTGCCGATGTGGCGGCTGGTGTCCTTCAAAAGACCGGCCACAGCAGCTATTGCCCCTTCAAGGGCGAGGCCTCTTACTGGTCGATCGTGGCAAATGGCAAAAGTGCGGAAAATGCCGTCTGGGGCTACGAGACGCCCTATGACGAGGTCTCGACCATCAAGGACCATGTCGCCTTCTATGCGAACCGGGTCGACGCCATAGAAGTCGCGTAAGATCGTACCAATCCATTGGATGGGCCTGTAAGGGCGAGACGGATCGGCAATCAATAACAGCTCCTTCGCCAACCGGCCTGCTTAAGGGCTGCCGGCGAAGGGTATCGCGCCGAAAACCTCGCGATATCAGCGGGTCTGGACGACGAAATCCGTGCCAAGTCCGGAATGCAGGCGGAAGCTCCGGTCCGTTACGATGATCGAGGAGCCGGGCGTCAATCGCTTTTCCAGATACTCGCGAACGGTCTTCGGCCATTCGATACGGTCGAGCGCGGCAACCGCTGACGTTTCCCTCCAGCCTTCGGCATCCACCGCCATCCAGCGGACATCGCGGTCGTCCTCCTTGAAGTCGAGCGCGGTAAAGATATGCGTGCCGAACTGTGCATCGGGTGAGGAAAGCATCACCGGTCCTGAGTAGATTTCGCGGAAATTCTGCCGCACTGAGGACTCGTCCGTTGCCGGGGCCGGCGCGGCCCGCTTCGGCGTAAAGCCGCTTGAGCACGGTCGTGCTTGCAATCCCCGTTACCGGGAGATCGGCACCCTCCTGATAGGTTTCAAGCGCCATGCGCGTCTTGCGACCGTAAACACCATCGACTGGCCCCGCATCGTAGCCCAACTTCAGCAGTACGCGCTGAAGGTCCCTGATCTGGTCCTGTTCGCTGGCGCGGGTGATGAGAATGCGCAAGGGGCGGCTGGAATACTTTGGCGAGGCCTTTTTCGGCAACACGTTTTCATCGATGGCATCGCTGTCGATTGCCCCGCGAAGCGCCGGGTCGCTGTCGATCGTGCGCTGGTCGAGGCTTGCAACGGTCGCTTCCTCCACAAAGGGTTGAAGCAACACCTCATGGACGATGGGCTCAGGCTGCGCCTCGTCCCGGACGACCAGCACATGGGCGCCGCGCTCCGTCATACCAAAGAGTTTCTGCGCAAACCCGCGCGGCAGCCGGATACAGCCGTGAGAGGCCGGATAATTCGGCACGCGGCCTTCGTGCAGCGCAACGCCCGACCAGGTGATGCGCTGCATGAAAGGCATGGGCGCGTCGTCATAAAGGTTCGAATAGTGAACCTTTCTTTTCTCCAGAATGCTGAAAACACCGGTCGGCGTGCCGTAACCGGTTTTGCCGGAAGAAACGCGCGTGCTCTCGATGATTTGCGTGCCGCGATAAACGTCGAGCCGCTGATCCTTCAGCGATACCACGAGTTGCAGCGGGTCGGACGGCTCGCCCACTTGTTCCTTCGCGGCAGGAGCCTCTTTCTTACGGGAAACCAGTGGCTGGGCAACCGGCGGGCGGCTGACTGACGCCCGGGTAAAGGGCGTGCCGGTCACCGGCGTGCGTGCCACCGGCTCCTGCCGGGCTTTGACATGTTCCCGCGGTGCCGTCAGCGGAATGAGCTTGCTCTTGCCGCTCGCAACGGCCGTCCCGGCAAGAAGTGTCGTTGCAACGACCAAGGTGATGGCATTCAGCGAAATGCGACGAATGGCGATAGTCGAACCGGCAGCGGCCCCTACACATCGAGTTCTCATGACCAATTCCTGTCCTACTCAGTACCAGACGACAGCGCCGGTCACCCTAGCCCCAGCCGGTGAATCGACGATTACGGCATATCCTTTTCAGCGAGAAATCATCTGAACAATAAGAATATGCTCAACGCTTTGTTTCATTATGGGGTTATTAGGCGAAAATCGCGAATTGAACCGTGACCGAGATCACGATTTTTCGACTTGCCCCTTGCGACTCATCCCGCGGCGGCGAAGAAAATCCGGCAAATCCACAAGAAAGCGCATTCGCCTTTGCGCACGGCCTTGCCTTGTCCTTCGCATTTGGCATTGCGACTCAGAGCGCGATTCGGAATCGTTGTCTTCAAAGGGATGCTTCCAGTCCCGCTTTACGACAAACACCGAAGATGAAACGCGACCTTTGCGGGTTTTGCGGGCGAGATGCCTATGTCTTCGCGATGAATACGAAGGATCGGCTTATGTTCACGGATATTAACGAGATCTCCCTGAGCGATTGCCCAATCGAAGTGGACGCGCTGTCGATCGTGAACACGCTCTTTCAACAACATGATTGCTTCAAAAATGTCAGCGAATCTTTTGAGGCCGGCCTTTTCGACATTATCGAAATGAATTTCGTCGAGTGCAACCCGGAGCAGGAAGCGGCCCTGAGAGAGATTGTTCAGCTCCTGTCACGGCGCATTCTCGATATCTTCGAAGCCTCGATCCTGATGAAGCAGCTCGCGCTTGAAGACGGCACCACTAAGCTGACGCGGACCAGGATCGAAAGCTTCATCAACGCCATCCGCGAGGAAGCGCAGATCCAGTGCCTCGACATCAACGAGCTTTGCCCGGCCGCCGCAGGAGATGTTTACGAGCGTCTTTTCGCCACCATCGTCAAGGAAATGCGTGATTATATTCACCTGCCCTCGCTCGACCTCGACTTCCTGGCGAAGGACCTGCGCGATTGCATGGATATGACCATCCAGCGCCACGTCTGGCGGCGCATCCGCATCGAAACGGAGACGCACCGGCGGGTCGGTGAACAGATCGAGGCTCTTCTTGCCCTGGCGAGCGACGCCGCCGATACGCGAATTCCGAGAATTCTCACCATCAAGCCCATTCCAAGAGGCGCGCGATTTCCCACGCTTCGAAACCTGATGAAAGGAAGTGGCTCCCTGCCGCAATCCGCCTGAGGCGTAAACTCCTGTTGCGGGGCCCGTGACCTAAGCCCCTGCAATCGCCTGAAATACCAAAATTTTTGAACTGCGGCTGCGGGACCATCCCCCTCCTCATTCCAAAGCCGCCGTTGGCCGTGGCGAAGAGCCACGGCCTTTTTTTCATCCCCCGCGCTCAACGGTGATGCGGCAATGCCTCGTGAAAGAGCACAGGCGCGCCCGTGCTCGGCCCCGTCAGTTCGCCTTCCCACATCACTTGATGGCCGCGAACGATCGTGCCGACCGGCCATCCCGTGACAGCGACGCCGTCATAGGGTGTCCAGCCGCATTTGGACGCGATCCAGTCGTTGGTGATCGTGTGTTTTCGCTTCAGGTCGACAATGGTGAAATCCGCATCGTAGCCAAGCGCGATCCTGCCCTTGCGCGCAATGCCGAACAGTCGCGCCGGGCCGGCGGACGACAGATCGACGAAACGTTCCAGGCTCAACCGTCCGGCATTGACGTGATCGAGCATGATCGGCACCAGCGTTTGTACACCGGTCATGCCGGAAGGCGATGAAGGATAGGGTTTCGCCTTTTCCTCAAGCAGATGCGGCGCGTGATCCGATCCCAAAACATCGATCAGCCCCTGCTCCAGCCCCCACCACAGCCGGTCGCGATGGCGCGCGGCGCGAACCGGAGGGTTCATCTGCACCAGCGTGCCGAGGCGCCCGTAAGCTTCATCGGTCAGGGTCAGGTGATGCGGCGTGACCTCGATTGTCGCCACATCCTTGTGCGCGACGAGGAAATCCACTTCCTCCGCCGTTGACAGATGCAGAATATGGATCCTCGCGCCGGTCTTGCGGGCGATCGCAACGAGCCTTTTCGTACAGGAAAGCGCGGCTTCCTCGTCGCGCCAGACCGGGTGCGAGCGCGGGTCGTTTTCGATCCGCTCGCCAAGCCTTTCGCGCAGGCGGAATTCGTCCTCCGAGTGAAAAGCGGCTCTCCGGCGCGTCTGCGACAGCACCTCTCCAACGCCCTCGTCGTCCTCCACCAGCAAATCGCCCGTGGAAGAGCCCATGAAGACCTTGATTCCGGCCGCACCCGGCAATCGCTCAAGCTCCGGGATATCCCTTGCGTTATCCCTCGTTCCGCCCACCCAGAAGGCGAAATCGCAATGCATGCGGTTCGTTGCACGCTGAATCTTGTCCTCCAGGTTTTCCGCGCTCGTCGTCGTCGGACTGGTGTTCGGCATTTCGAAGACGGCGGTTACGCCGCCCATGACCGCCGCCCGAGATCCCGAACTCCAGATCTTCCTTGTGATCGAGACCCGGCTCGCGGAAATGAACCTGCGTATCGATGACGCCCGGCAGCACATGCAGGCCTGTGCAATCGACGATCCTGCCGGCCTGAGACGCGGAAAAATCGCCAAGACCAGCGATACGGCCATCGCGAATGGCGATATCGCGGACAATCGCGCCATCCTGATTGACCACCGTGCCGCCCTTCAGAATCAGGTCGTAGACTGCGGCCATGATGATCTCCGTTCTCGCTGGCAATCGGGTTTTCTGCACTTGCAGTTTGCGCTTATAACCCCGTTGAGGACGCTGTGCCACCTGTCCTCATACGGTCGAAGTTCGCGCATCTCCAAGCACCCTTTCACATCGCCAAAAGGCGCGCCGCGACTGAACGCCTCGTTGAGGAGAGGCTTGTGGTATGAGCCTCCGCCGCCTATCTCCATCTGGAGCGGATTCTCGTTGGCGAAGGGGCGAACATGCAGTCAAGCCAGATAGCGGAACTGAAAAGTCGTGGCGTTGCCAATGTCGGCGGCGCCGATGCGAGGTCGTTCCTGCAAAACCTCATCACCTGCGACATGGACGACGTTGACGATGCCGGTATCGGCTTTGGCGCGCTGCTGACGCCTCAAGGCAAAATCCTCTTCGATTTCCTCATCTTCAAGACGGACGGCGGCTACCTTCTCGATGCCCCGCGCGCTGCAATTGCCGATCTCGTCAAGCGCCTCACCTTCTACAAGCTCCGCGCCAAAGTCGAGGTCAGCGACGCAAGCGATGACCTTGCCGTCCTTGCAGTTTGGGGCACGGAAGCTGCCCCCGAGATGCCGGCGACCCTTGCCCGCGATCCCCGCCTCGCCTCGCTGGGCTTCCGGGCGATAGCGCCTCGAACCGGTATCGGAGCGGCACTGGCAAGTCCGGGCGTTTCTATCGCTGACGAGGCCGATTATCATGCCCACCGCATCGGCCTTGGCGTCGCCGAAGGCGGCACGGACTACGCCTATGGCGATGCCTTTCCTCATGACGCCGACATGGACGATTTGCATGGCGTCGCTTTCGGCAAGGGCTGTTTTGTCGGGCAGGAAGTCGTCAGCCGGATGAAGCATCGAGGCACCGCGCGGCGACGGATCATCCTTGCGCACGGAGATGCCGATCTGCCCGCCCCCGGCACTGAAATTCTCGCAGGTGGAAAACTTGCCGGCACCCTTGGTTCCTCATCGGGCGCCGTCGGGCTGGCTCTTGTCCGCCTCGACCGTATCAAGGATGCGATGGATGCCGGCCTGCCAATCACTGCCGCAGAAGTTACGCTGCGTTTTTCCCTGCCGGCATGGGCCGGTTTCGGTTGGCAGACCGAAGCGATCGAAGACTGAGCAGCGCGTCAAACCGTCTGAAAAATCATACTTTTTCGGCGGAGCTCAAATATTTCTCGACCGCATAATTGTGGATCGGCGTGCCATCGATCTCAAAATCACGCCTCGACAGCACGATGAACCCCTTTTTCAGGAAGAAGCGTTTCGCGGCCTCGCTCGCTTCCGAATAAAGGTGGCTGATGCCCTCTCGGCGGCACAGCGCTTCCATTTCGTCATAGAGCGCTGAAACGACTCCGGTGCCGGCCACTTCCGGCGCGCAATAGAGAAAGTCGATGTGCCCGTCGCGCTCAAGATCGAGGAAGGCAACGGGCTTGTCCTGCCCGTCGACGGCGACAAGCCGAAATCGGCCGTCGGCGATCAATTCCGCGCAACGCTCAGGCGACAGCCTGCGGGCAGCCCACGCCTCTACCTGTTTCGGCGAATAGTCACGGCTGCCGATACCGCGAACCGCACTTTCATAAAGGTCGCCAATCGCCTCCGCATCTTGGGAAACGTAGTTGCGAATTCTCATTCCTGCCCCCGCCTTGACCCACCCCTGCCTTGGCCCGTCACCGTGGTGCGATCCAGACAAGTATTTCAAGCTAAAGATTTCCTCTCCCGCTCTCATGAACTAGTGTCTCACCGTTGACCCAGCCACCAAACTCGTGTGGTTTTACGCACCAGAATTCGTCCGCCAACTCAAGCCGATATCGAGTGCCCATGTCCGCCGACCGAGCCGATCAGCCCACCCGCGCCTGGCAACGTATGTTGTCCGGCCGCAGGCTCGATCTTCTGGATCCCTCCCCCCTCGATATCGAGATCGAGGACATCGCCCACGGGCTTGCGCGCGTTGCCCGCTGGAACGGCCAGACCCATGGCGACCATGCCTTTAGCGTGGCAGAACATTCGCTGCTGGTCGAAGAGCTGGCGCGGCGAATGAAGCCCGATCTGACACCGCAATGGTGCATGGCGATCCTGCTGCACGATGCCCCCGAATATGTGATCGGCGATATGATCTCGCCGTTCAAAAGTGTGATGGGCGGTAACTACAAGGAAATCGAAGCCAGGCTGCAGGCGGCGATCCACCTGCGCTTCTCCCTGCCGGCGGAATTGCCCAAAACCATCAAGACAATAGCGAAACGGGCGGATATGATATCAGCCTACTTCGAGGCGGTGGAACTGGCAGGCTTCGATGACAAGGAAGCCACGAGACTTTTCGGCAAACCGCGCGGGTTTGAACCCGACCGTTCAGGCCGGATCAAGCTGGGCCTTGCGCCCTTGCCGGTATCTGTTGCCCAGACGAAATTCCTCCAGCGGTTCGAGGCGCTATCCTTGGCGCGCTCGGCCGACCCGGGAGACAAGACTTTTATCGCCGACACTTCACGCCGGCCATCGGCCAGCGCGCTAAACTCCAAATCCCGGATCGATTGATTCATCCGGCAGGAGCGTAAAATGATTTATGTATGTCCTTTGTCCCGCGTGGCGGAGACGGTTAGAAGGGCCGGGGCAAGCCACCTCGTAACCTTGATAAATGCCGGCACAACGGTTCCCCGTCCGCCTGAGATCAGGCCGGAGCGTCATCTCTTCCTCGGCTTCAACGATGTTACCGCGCCCGCTGAGGGGCTGATTCCTCCGGCGGAAACCCATGTACGGCAGCTCGTCGATTTCACCCGCGACTGGCGGGGCGAGACGCCGATGGTCATTCACTGCTGGGCAGGAATCAGCCGCTCCACCGCAGGCGCTTTCATTAGCGCCTGCGCGCTTTTACCGGAACGCGACGAAATGGAATTGGCCGAAGAATTACGGCGCGCCTCACCCTCTGCCACCCCGAATGCGCGACTGGTTCAACTGGCCGACAAAGTCCTCAATCGCAACGGCCGGATGATCGACGCGATCAGCGCGATCGGTCGTGGTGCTGATGCTTTCGAAGGAACGCCTTTCGAGTTTCCACTGTCATAGGCGATCAATGCAGCCTTATTCCACGACCACCTTGATCGAAATCGGGCTCAACGCAGTCATCGTCTCGGTAGCGGACCCTATGCCGCTGGTTCTGGCGATCGGACCGCAAGGCCGTCAGAACAATGAACCGCAGTCCCTGCCGTTCGGCCCTTTCGACCCGCTGCATCACCGGACTTTCGAGATCGGCCTGCGCGCCTGGGTGAAAGAGCAAACCGCATTGCGGCTTGGCTATGTGGAGCAGCTTTATACCTTCGGCGATCGGGGCCGCCACTTCATCCGGGAAGAAGGCCGGCCGCACGAGGTTTCCGTCGGCTATCTCGCGCTCACCCGGCAGACAAGCGAATCGGAAGACATTCTCTTCAGGCAAAACGCCCATTGGTGCTCGTGGTACGACTACTTTCCATGGGAAGACTGGCGCGAAGGCACCCCGGAAGTTCTCGACCGCCATATCCTGCCGGCCCTCGACAGCTGGTCGAAAGCGACACCGCCAGCGGGAACGCCGCAACGCGCGCTCGCGCGTGCGGAGCGGATCATGCTGGCCTTCGGCGGCGAGGATGCAGGCTGGGATGAGGAGAAAGTGCTCGACCGTTACGAGCTTCTTTACGAGGCCGGTCTGGTCGAAGAAGCGCTGCGCGACGGACGCCCTGCAGCGCTTTCACGCGATACCCTGCCGCCGCTTGGCCGCTCGATGAAACAGGACCACCGCCGCATCCTGGCCACCGCAATCTCGCGGCTGCGGGCAAAGTTGAAATACCGGCCGGTCGTATTCGAACTCATGCCGGAAGCCTTCACCCTGACCGCCCTTCAACGCACGGTGGAGGCGATCTCGGGCCGTCATCTTCACAAACAGAATTTTCGCAGGCTGGTGGAAAAGAACGACCTTGTCGAGCCGACCGGAAGCGCCTCGATCGCTACCGGTGGAAGACCGGCAGCGCTTTTTCGGTTCAGACGGGAAATATTGAAGGAAAGGCCCGCACTCGGCCTGAAAGTCGGCGGCCGGTAACGTCACCGCCGCTAAGTCTCACGCAGATGAGTGCATCTCCATCGGCTAAGCGGCGCGGAATCAATATGTTGGAGCATATCCTTGTCGCCAAAACGACTCCGTTCTGGCGACAAGGATATGCTCTAGAGCGCTTTCCACGAAAGCGAGATCGCTTTCGTGATCAGAATTCGCTCAAGGATATGCTCTAGAGCGCAGGCATTCACGCCGACGCTCTCTCCACATCGCCAAGCAGTTGCCACAAAAGCGATATGCGATCCCTGCCGAGGGCGCGGACCAGAGTTCCTTCCGCCCTGCGCCAGCCTTTCACCGCCTTCTCCATTGCCTCTTGCCCATCGGGCGCAACAGCAAAGGGGTGTTCTCTTCCGTCGGCGGCCACAGCCGATTCCACCAACATGGAATCTTCCATACGTTCCAGCGTTCGCGTCATCGTCGTGCGGTCAGACCCCAACAGGCGAGCGAGTTCCGTAGCGGTGCTCGGGCCATGTTGAGTCAGTGCCGAAAGGACGGAAAACTGGTTGATGGTAATGCCGCTACCGTCGAGCGCCTGTTCGTACAATCGCGTCACACTTCGCGTAGAGCGACGCATGCGATGACATGAGCATTGAAGGTCGTTTATCATGAAAACTTGATAACATAAAATTTTCGTGTGCAGAAGCACTATTTCCTCTAGGTCACTAAAATTCTTCGCCTTGATATATTTTCGTGGCCATGATTACGTGCCATTGCACATTTCGACATTGGGGAAGTTATCGATGAACATTTCCTCCGTACGGTTCGGCCTGGCAACAAAGGCTGAAGTATCGGGGCTGACGGGCCGCGCCATGCTGGAAAAACTGATCGCAGGCGAATTACCCGCACCTCCGATTTGCGAAGTGATGAACTTCATCCTGACTTCGGCAGGCGACGGCGAGGCACGCTTCGAAGGCGAACCGGGTATTACCCACTACAATCCCTTGGGCAGCGTGCATGGCGGCTGGACCGCCGCAATCCTCGACAGCGCGCTTGGCTGCGCGGTGCATTCCACCCTCGCCGCTGGCGAAGGCTATACGACAATCGAGTTCAAGGTAAATATCGTACGCCCGATCTTCGCCACGAGTGGACGGTTGATTTGCGACGGGCGCATCGTCCACCGGGGCAAGCGCATCGCCACCTCTGAAGCGACACTGAAGGATGCCGACGGCAAGCTGCTCGCCCATGGCGTTGAGACCTGCATGATTTTTCCCGCCGGCGCCGAATAGGAATGGCGCAACAGTTAGTCAGCAGCATATGCCACCTTGATTGACGCCGAAAGAATGCCGGCGGTTGCATTGCACAGACCGATCAACCTCCTGTAATTTCTCGCAATTTTAGCGGATGCGTTAACCTTGTCTGCCCATCGACACGCCGTGCGGGCAAGGAAATTGCAGCTCTTTTTGCCTTATTAACGGAGTTTCAAGGTTAAGCGACGACCATCCTCGAAGGGCAAACAGATTTGCCGGCCTTCACTGCAGTTCAGACCTGCGGCGCGAGACCGTCGAATTCGTATCGAGTTTGGAGTTGCCGCGTATGTCTGGCAGGAAGCAATACACGCAAAAACCCCGCCACCGGCGCTCGAACCGGTCGCCGCTTCTGGTTCTTGCCTGGGCGGCAGCGCTTTATGCCGGCTCAACGGTGCAGATTGCCCAGCAGGATATCACCGCGCTCATCGAGGCTAGCCGCGAGAATGCTCCGCGCTGGATGACGGCTCTCGAACCGGCCAACCATCAATCGACCCATGCGCCGTCACTCGTTCTTGCCGACGCTTCGCGCCCCGGCCCGGGCGACGCGCCGGATATCGCCGTGACTTCGGCAGCACCCGGCCAGGATCAGACGATCGTTCGGGGCCTTGAGAATTTCGTCATCGACAGCGCCCCCAAATCAATCCCTGAAAAGATCGAAATCAACCGGGCCCGCAAGGGAAACCGGTTTATTTCCATGGCGCCGGACCGTGAGATGATCGGCGTGGCAGCCGGTGCCGTCTACACATTATCCAACCTGCTTGGCGAGGGTCCCGAGCAAGACCTTCCGCGGGTCGCTTTCGTGCAATCGCCAGTCACAGACAGCCCAGGCGGGCTTAATGTAGCCAGTGTCGGCAAGGATGGCGCCCCTCTCGACCTGATGCGCCTGGCCATGGCGCGCAATGCCGCAGCAACCAGCCTCTCGCTCGCCTCCGCCTATGCGCCTTCAGCGCTTACCGATACTCGGGCGCCCTTCCGAGCCCTTCTCGGCACACCGACGATCGACGACCCGGCAGCCGGCGAAGAGGCCGCACTGGAGACCAACAAGGACAGCGACCCGCACTGGTGGATGAAGCGCACGCTACCGGCGAGCGTCGTGACTAATAAAGAACAGCGTTGCCTGGCTGAAGCCGTCTATTTCGAAGCGCGTGGCGAACCGGAGGCGGGGCAAGTCGCGGTGGCCCAGGTGGTCCTGAACCGGGTGAAGAACCCGAGCTATCCCGACACGATCTGCAAGGTGGTTTATCAAAACCGCCACAAGCGAAACCGGTGCCAGTTTTCCTTCGCCTGCGACGGCAAGCGTGACCGCATTTCCTCCGACGCTGCCTGGAGCAAAGCGCAAAAGGTCGCAAGAGAAACCGTTGCCGGTCATCAGTTCCTCAAGGGCGTGGGAGCTTCAACCCACTATCACGCGAACTATGTAAAGCCGCGTTGGGCCCGAACCATGAAGAGGCTGGATAAAATCGGCCGTCACATCTTCTATAGAACCTACGGCGGCGGCTGGAGCTGATCGCAAAGGCGCAAATCGCATCTGCCTCAGGCGATTTCTATATCAAGCCCAAGATCCAGAACTGCTGCTGAATGCGTAATCGCGCCGACCGAAATCAAGTCGACGCCAAACTCCGCGATTTCCCTGACGGTATCGAGATTGACGCCCCCCGACGCCTCAAGCAGAACCGATCCACCAGCCATGCCGACCGCCTCCTTGAGCATTTCCGGCGCCATGTTATCGAGCATGATGACATCGGGGCGGGCGGCAAGCGCCTGCTTCAGTTGATCGAGCGTATCCACCTCGATCTCGATCTTCACAAGATGACCGGCGAAAGCCCGTGCGGCATCTATCGCAGGGCTGACCCCGCCGGCGACAGCCACGTGATTGTCCTTGATGAGGATTGCGTCATCCAGGCCGAACCTGTGATTGGCGCCACCGCCGCAGCGCACGGCGTATTTTTCAAAGGCGCGCAGCCCCGGCGTCGTCTTTCGGGTGCATACGATCCGCGCCTTCGTATGCGATACGCGCTCAGCGAAGGAACCGGTCAGTGTCGCAATGCCGCTGAGATGACCGAGGAAGTTCAGCGCGACCCGTTCGGCTGACAAAATCGCCCGTGCAGGCCCTTCGATGCGGGCGACCACATCACCTGGCGAAAGGCGGTCGCCATCCCGCCGTTCTGCAGAAAAGCGAACCTTGCCGTCGGAGAGCCGGAATGCCGCCTCTGCAAGACCAATACCCGCCAATATGCCGTTTTGCCGCGACGCGATGACGGCCGAGGCCGTTGCAGCGGCCGGAATCGTCGCCTGCGTGGTGATATCACCGGCCCGACCCCAATCCTCAAGAAGCGCCGCCTTGACGGCCTCTTCAATCATAAGTACCGGCAACACCGGCAAATCCGAAGGCGCACTCATTGAATTCCCCTCGCCTCGACGGCGGCGCGGCCCTCCACGGTTGCTTCGGCTTCAGCGGAAATCCGTTCCATATCCGCCATGGTCAAATAGGAGCGCCGCTGTTGTGCGGGGTCTGTTTCGGGGAAATCTGCACGGTAGTGCCCGCCCCTGCTTTCGGTCCGCTTCAAGGCGGCGGCGGCGACAAACCGGGCGGCCGTGATCATGTTGAGGATCGAAACCCGCTCGCAACGCCGGTCGAGCGCCGCAAGCACCGCCAGCGCTTCGGTCAATCCCCTGCCGTCGCGCACGACGCCGACCTTGGTATTCATCGTCTCGCGCAGGATGGTCACCGCCTCGCGTTCGATTTCGTTGCGAAGGCTTGCGTCCTGGATTGTCTTGTCGATGGAGGGCCAATGGGCCGTGCGCGGTGTCGGCATGAGGCCCTGGATATCCTCAGCCACCCGTGCCGCAAAAACCACCGTTTCAAGCAGCGAATTTGAGGCAAGCCGATTGGCGCCATGCGCTCCCGTCGAAGCGACTTCACCAGCCGCCCAGAGATTGTCGAGCGACGTGCGGCCATTGGCGTCGGTCAATATGCCGCCCATGTGATAGTGCTCGGCAGGTGCGACCGGGATCGGCTGGCTGACCGGATCGATGCCCGCTTCCTTGCAGGCGGCATAAACCGTGGGAAAGCGCTGCGGGAAAGCTGCCCCCACGGCCTGCCTGCAATCGAGGAAAGCCCCTCGGCCTGCGGAGACTTCCGCGAAAATCGCCCGGGCGACGATATCGCGCGCCGCAAGCTCCTTCAGCGGGTCGATCGCCTCCATGAAGCGCACCCCGGCGGAATTGACCAGGATCGCGCCCTCGCCGCGCAGCGCCTCGGTGGCAAGCGGCGCGGGATCGCGTCCGACATCGAGCGCGGTTGGATGGAACTGAACCATTTCCGCGTCGGCTATGATAGCGCCGGCGCGCGCTGCCATGGCAAGGCCGTGGCCGTTGGCCTCCGACGGATTGGTGGTCACCGCATAGAGATGGCCGATCCCGCCGGACGCCAGAACAATCGCCTTGGCAGGGAATGCCAGTCTTTCCATGCCCCCTCGCCTGCGGGCCAGGATACCGTTGACGTGACGGCCTTCGGCAATAAGGCTCTCGCCAAGATAACCTTCGACGACACGGATGGAGGGCGTCTTGCGCACAGCTGCGACCAGCGCGTCCATGATCGCGCGCCCGGCCATGTCGCCGCGCACCCTGACGATGCGGTTTTCCGAATGCGCCGCCTCGCGGGAAAGCTGCAGCCGCCCCTCAAGGTCCTGATCGAAGGGGACGCCGTAACCAAGCAGATCGCGCACCCGCTCTCCCGCTTCACGGGTCATCAGGCGGACGATCTTTTCCTCGCAGAGGCCACCGCCGACGGCGATGGTGTCGAGCGCATGGCTTTCCGCGGAATCATGCTCCGAGACGGCGGCAGCTATACCGCCTTGCGCCCAGGCGGAGGAGGCTCCCTCGCCGATCGGCGAGGCAGTCAGGACCGTGACGGGGCGCGGCGCGAGCTTCAGCGCACAAAAAAGCCCCGTCAGTCCGCCGCCCAGAATGACGACGTCGTCGATGTGTTGCATGATCGTGTCAGCTGTTCAGATTGATCATCCGCTCGACCGCGACACGCGCCCGGGCAGCGATTTCAGGATCGACCAGCACTTCTTCCTTCATTTCGACCAGCGCATCGAGGATCTTGGATAGCGTGATCCGCTTCATGTGCGGGCACAGGTTACAGGGACGTATATAGTCCACGCCCGGCGTCTCGGAAGCAACATTATCCGCCATCGAACATTCGGTGACCAGCATCACCTTCTTTGGATTGTTGGCCTTGACCCAGTCGATCATACCGGTGGTCGAACCAGTGAAATCAGCCTCATCGACCACTTCCGGCGGACATTCCGGATGGGCGACGATCTTCACATCCGGCTCTATCGCCCGATATTCGCGCAGCTCCTCGGCGGTAAAGCGCTCATGCACTTCGCAGGCACCCGCCCAGGTGAGGATTTCCACGTCGGTCTGTCTTGCGACATTGGCCGCCAGATATTGATCGGGGATGAGCAACACGCGCGGCGCGCCCAGGCTTTCGACAATCTGCACCGCATTGGCGGACGTGCAGCAGATATCGCATTCCGCCTTCACTTCAGCCGACGTGTTCACATAGGTGACGATGGGCACGCCCGGATATTTTTCGCGAAGGCCGCGCACATCCGCACCGGTGATGGATTCTGCCAGCGAGCAGCCCGCCTTCATGTCGGGAATCAGGACCGTTTTTTGCGGATTGAGGATCTTCGAGGTTTCCGCCATGAAGTGGACGCCGCATTGGACAATCACCTCAGCATCCGTGCGAGCCGCCTCGCGCGCCAGCTGGAGGCTGTCGCCGACGATGTCCGCCACGCCGTGAAAGATATCCGGCGTCATGTAGTTATGCGCCAGGATGACGGCGTTGCGCTCTTTCTTGAGCTTGTTGATCGCGTGGATGGTGGGCGCGAGCGCCGGCCATTCGATGGCCGGTATCAGGTGCTTCACCTTTTCATAAACGGGCGCAGTCGCTTCGGCCACTTCCGGAGTATAGTCCAGCTCCGGCGCATCGATACGACCGTACCGGTCAATCGCCGTGTCACATGCTTTTGTCGCGACCCGTTGGGCGTTCGACGAAATGATCGTGGTGGTCATCGAGACCTCCTCCTGTGATCCGGCTTACTCCGCCCGGCCTGTCGTGTTTGAGCCCCATCGCCTGTCTGGCTTGATCCGGGAACCCTTGCGAGCCGGGCGATCAACCCGCTTTTGTATTATGCTCATTTTGAGCATAAGTTTTCGTTTAAAAAACGCGGCTTCCACCGTCCCTTATGCTCATTCGGTGTATATATAAGCGTTCAGCCGGCGGATTGCCAATGGGCAAAGGTCTTTTTTGCCACCATTCTTTTATGGCGTTGAAATTACACGAAAAAAGTGTCGTAGCCAGGCCGGGCCAATGACCCGGGAATCGGGCTATTGAATTCCCTGCGGCGAGACCTTACGTATCGACACCGGGATGAGGCCCCTGCCGCTCGCAGGCGCAAGCCATGGTGAAGCCTCCTTGAGTGACCGGATTTCCGCCACCTTCAATCACGCGGTTCCACGGTAATGCGAGCCACCGAACTTTCCGCCAGGCAAATTGAAGGAGACGATGGTGAGCACTCAAACTCCCCTCCCCACGATCGATACGTTGAAGACACAGGCCAAGCGCCTGCGTGAAAAGCTGCATGCCGGCGGCACCGATATCAGCCACGGCAATGCTCTGGAACTGATAGCCAGTCAATTTGGCGTTCGCGACTGGAACACATTGCATGCAAGCGCTGCAGCGCCCGCTTCAGTCACGGATCTGCGGATTGGCCAGGAGGTCAAGGGCCGTTACCTAGGGCAAGCTTTCACAGGCAAGGTCATCGGCCTGCACGCGCTCGCGTCAACTGGACGATATCGAATCACGCTGAAATTCGACAAGCCGGTCGATGTGGTCACGTTTTCGAGCTTTTCCGCATTCCGGCAGCGGGTGACCAGTACAATCGACGAAAACGGCAGGACGCTCATGCATACGTCCAACGGGGAGCCGCACCTGCAACTGGATCTTTGAACCGGAGCCTTGCCCCGCGGCATTCGTCATGCCTGCGGGGCAAGGTCGTCAACTTGGGCCGATTTACCGAAAATGCCGCGCGCCACGTCCTCTACGCGATCTACCACATCCCCTAGAGGTCCGAGATCCTTTGCCCTCAGCACCCAGACGGCAAGGCGCGCGGTAAAATCTGGAACTTGAAGAACCTTCAACCGGTCGGCATAAGCGCTTCCGGCGATCATTCGCCTGGGCACGAGACCGAGCCCGACACCTTCCGCGATCAAGGACAGCTGCTGCGGCACGCCCCAGATCGAAGCCGCAACCGACAGGTAATGGCCCGCGCGCAGAAACCGGTGTTCAAGACCGGTTCGAAACCCGCAGCCGTCCGGATTGATGACGAAGGGTTCGGATGCCAGATCGTCAACAGATTGCACTGCATCACGGGGGTGATCGCTGGATGCGGTGAATACCACTTCCTCAACACCGACGAACGTGCCGGTCTCACGGGGATCGGGAGCGCGGTTCTCCCGCATATAGACAATCGCCGCGTCATAAGTCCCTTGCCTAAGCTCACTTCGCAGCATGAGCGTTTCGCCGGTGTTGACGTCAAGATCGAGGTCCGCAAATTCCCGCTTCAGCGTCAGCACCACCGGATTCAGAACGGCATCGACGACGCCACGCGATATGCCGAGGCGGAAATGGCGCTGCCTGGGCGCTTCTCCGGCGATAGAACGTAAATCTTCCGCCGCATTGAGCACCTTCAGACAGGCGCGATAGACCGCAAGCCCCTGCGCGGTCGGACGAGCGGGCTTCTGCTCCCGGTCCAGCAACGTTGTACCGAGCAATTCCTCCAGCCGCTGGAGCCTTCGGGTAATCGCAGGCTGGGTCAAATTGAGTTTCACCGCCGCATGCGACAGCGAACCCCCTTCGATGACGGCGACCAGAGCGCGCATATCCTCGATGTTCATTCTTCCACCCGCCCGTCCAATTCATGCGCGTTTTGAATGTTACCAATGAATAACTTTCATTATCATTATAAATGAGAATTCCTCATAGTGCAGCCAACTTGATCGCGGCTTTGCGCCGCATGAATTTTCTCAGCACGATTGGGAACTCTTTGATGTCTCAGGCTTCGCTCTCTTCGTCCCGGTCAATTCGGCCGAATGTGCCCCTTATCATCATCTGCGGCTGCCTGATTGCGCTGCTATCCTTCGGGCCGCGATCGACGCTTGGCCTGTTTCTCTTGCCAATGACGGAAGCGCACGGCTGGTCGCGGGAGGCATTCGCCCTTTCGCTCGCCATTCAAAACCTGGCCTGGGGAGTGGCGCAACCTTTCGTCGGCATGCTGGCGGACCGCTACGGCACTGCGCGCGTTCTGACGCTCGGTGCGCACCCTTTACGCCTTGGGTCTCATCACTATGGCCAATGCTGACAGCGTGCTCATGCTGCAGGCTTCAGCCGGCATCATGATCGGCATTGGCATCGCGGCTTCGTCATTTACGCTCGTTATTGCCGCATTCGGCCGGGTGGTGACCCCGGCGCAGCGCTCGCTCGCCTTCGGTATCGGAACGGCTTCTGGGTCTATGGGCCAGTTCGTATTCGCCTTCGTGGCGGCACCGCTGATCGACGGGCTTGGCTGGCAGATGGCGCTGATCGTCATGGCCAGCTTGATGCTTGTTGTCATTCCCCTGGCGATAGCGCTGAAGGGCAAACCCGCCCATGCGCCCGCGCACGCAGGCGAAAAGGATCAAAGCCTCAAGGAAGCGCTGGCGGAAGCCTTCGGGACGCGCGGTTTTCTTCTGCTCACCTTCGGCTTCTTCGTCTGCGGCTTTCACGTAGCCTTCATCACCGTGCACCTGCCGCCCTATATCGCCGATCTCGGCATCGATCCTTTCTGGGGCGGGGCGTCCATTGCCCTGATCGGCCTGTTCAATATCGTGGGTTCCCTTGCCTCGGGCTATATCGGCGGACGCTTTCCCAAGCCTATGCTGCTTTCGCTGATCTATCTGGCGCGCGCTGCAGTGATCTTCGTGTTCCTCATGTCGCCCGCGAGCCCTCTTACGGTCATACTATTCGCCGGCGCCATGGGCCTGTTGTGGCTGTCGACGATTCCGCCGACCTCGGGTCTGGTCGCCGTCATGTTCGGCCCGCGCTACATGGCGACGCTTTTCGGGTTCGTTTTCCTTTCTCACCAGCTCGGGTCCTTCCTCGGCATCTGGCTCGGCGGACGCCTCTACGACCAGACCGGCTCCTACGACGCCATTTGGTGGATCGGCATAGCGCTTGGTATTATCGCCGCTATCGTCCATTGGCCGATCAAGGAACAGCCGGTCGAACGGCTCGTTTCCGCTCCGGCGGAATAAACCGGATCGACAAAAGCAAGGTCGTCCATCGGCGGCCTTGCACATCCAGCTTCCGTCTGGCAGCGTGCCTGCAACACGCAACAAGCCCATGCGGGAGGAAAATTTCATGGATAAATTCAAGGCGATCTGGGTCACCCGCGACGAAGGCGCGAAAGCGCAAAATCCGGCCGAAATCAAGGAAATCGGCCTTGACGATCTCATGGAAGGCGACGTCACCATCCGTGTCGAGCAGACGACGGTGAACTACAAGGACGGCCTCGCCGTCACCGGCAAGGGCCCGGTCCTGCGCCGCTTCCCGATGATCCCCGGCATCGACCTTGCCGGAGAAGTGAGCGAATGTACCTCCGGTGCTTTCGCCAGGGGCGACAAGGTTCTTCTCAACGGTTTCGGCGTCGGCGAGACCCACATGGGCGCTTATGCCGGCTATGCGAGACTTAAGAGCGACTGGCTGATTCCGCTTCCCAAGGGACTGACCGGCCATCAGGCCATGGCGATTGGCACGGCCGGCTATACGGCTATGCTTTGTGTTTTGGCGCTTGAGAAAAATGGCGTGACGCCGGCAAGCGGGCCTGTTCTGGTGACGGGTGCCGCCGGCGGTGTCGGATCGGTCGCAGTCGCCGTTCTCGCCAAGCTTGGCTACACCGTCATTGCCTCGACCGGCAGGCAGGAAGAAGCCGATTATCTCAAAAGCCTCGGCGCGTCGGAGATTATCGACCGGGCGGAGCTTTCCGGCGCACCGCGACCGCTCAACAAGGAACGCTGGGCAGGCGCCATCGACGTTGCCGGATCGAACACGCTCGCAAACGTTCTTTCCATGACGCAATACGGCGGCACGGTCGCCGCATGCGGGTTGGCGCAAGGAATGGACCTTCCCACGTCGGTCGCCCCTTTCATCCTGCGCGGCGTGACGCTTGCCGGCATCGACAGCGTGATGGCTTCAAAGGCAAGGCGGATTGAGGCCTATGAGCGGCTCGTGCGCGACCTCGACATGGCAAAACTCGCCGCCATGACGACGACCATCGGCTTTGACGACATTATCCCGCAAGCCGCCGCCATTCTCGACGGCAAGGTGCGCGGCCGGCTGGTCGTGGAAATGGGGTGAGGTGTTGAAGCGGAAGAAGCGCGCTTCGCGCGGCTGATTTCTGGATCCCGGGTCATCGTTCGGCAAAGCCTTACTTGCCCGGGATGACGCCGGAGAGGGAAGCTAACGTCGCCCCGCACTCCGCAGTCATCCCGGACAAGGGAAGCGGAGCTGACCGCCGATCCGGGATCCAGAAATAGTCGGCGGACCATGTCCGCCACCGCACTCTACCTGTCAGCCGGCAATCTTGGAGAAATCCGCGACCGCTTTCGTCGCTTCGCGGATTTCGGCAAGCAACCGCAAGCGGTTGTCACGAAGCGTGGCGTCTTCCGCGTTGACGAGGATCTCGTCGAAGAACCGGTCAACCGGGCCGCGAAGCTTCGCGAGCGCCGTCATTGCGCCTTCGAAATCCTCGCGCCCGACGGCTTCTTCAGCGTCAAGGCGGGCAACGTCGATGGCGGCGGCAAGCTGGATTTCCGCCGGTTCCACCAGATGGTCGGCATGGGGCCTACCCTCGACCGGCTTGCCGTCCTTCTTTTCCTCGATGCGCAGGATATTCGCCGCGCGTTTCACCCCGGCGAGCAGGTTGGCGCCGTCTTCCGTTTCAAGAAACCGTCCCAAGGCCTCGACGCGCTTGACGATCATCAGCAGATCGTCCTGGCCGCCAAGGGCGAAAACGGCGTCAATCAGATCGTGCCGCGCGCCTTCGTCCCTGAGGTGGACCTTCAGTCGGTCGGCGAAGAAGGAGAGGAGGTCCGGAATGCTGACGTTCGCATCCTGAAGTAGCTCCAAATCCGCGAAGTCCTTGGCGTCAATTTTTTCTTGGTTTCGATCAGCAATAGGTTGAGTGACCAAATCGTTCGCGGTGGCGGCGATATCCTCCAACGGCAGCCGTCAGCCCGTTTGCCAGCACAATCCGAATAACCCCAAGCGCCGCCCTTCGCAGCGCATAGGGGTCTTTCGAACCCGTCGGTTTTTCATCGATCGCCCAGAAGCCCGTAAGCAGATCGAGCTTGTCGGCAAGTGCTACGGCGATGGCGACGGGATCGGTGGGCACCCGGTCGCTCGGACCCTGCGGCTTGTAGTGATCCTCGATCGCGGTGGCCACAGAGGCGTCCTCGCCCTGCAATGCCGCATAGGCGCGGCCCATCTGGCCCTGCAATTCCGGGAATTCATAGACCATGGCGGAGACAAGATCGGCCTTGGCAAGCTTTGCCGCCCGCTCCGCCTTGTCCGGATCGGCGCCGACCAGCGGAGCGATTTCGCGCGCAAGCGCCATCAGCCGCTTCACCCGCTCGCCCTGCGTTCCGAGCTTTTCGTGGAAGACGATTGTATCGAGCTTCGGCAGATTGGCTTCCAGCCTGGTCTTGAGATCGGTTTCCCAGAAGAATTTGGCATCCGACAACCTGGCGCGGATCACCTTCTCGTTGCCGTGGATGATCTCCTTGCCGCCGTCCTTCGCCTCGATATTGGCGGTGAGCACGAATTTGTTCGCGAGCTTGCCGGTTTTCGGATCGCGCAGCACGAAACACTTCTGGTTCGCCCGGATCGTCAGGCGGATCGCCTCGCCCGGAATATCGAGGAAGCTTTCGTCAAACGAACCGACCAGCACCACCGGCCATTCGACAAGGCCGGATACCTCTTCCAACAAGCCTTCGTCTTCGACCAGCTCAAGGCCCAAAGCCAGTGCCCGGTCGCGCGCATCGTGCAGGATGATGTCCTTGCGCCGTTCGGCATCCAGCACCACCTTCGCCGCTTCGAGCTTGGGCATATAGTCGTCGAGCCGGCGCACGGAGATTTCGTCCCCCGCCATGAAGCGGTGACCGCGTGTCGTGTTGCCGGATTTGATGCCGTCCACTTCGAAACGGACCACTTCCGGTTCTTCCGTCTCCGGCCCGAAGGTGCAGAGAATGGAATGAAGCGGCCTCACCCAGCGGAGCTGGCCACTGCCCCAGCGCATGGATTTCGGCCAGGGGAAATTGCGAATGATCGCCGGCATCGCCTCGGCGATGATCGCCGTCGTCTCGCGGCCGGGCTTTTCGATGCGGGCGACGTAGAAATCGCCCTTCTTCGGATCGGAGACGATCTCCGCCTCATCGACGGAGGCGAGGCCCGCGCCCCGCAGGAAGCCTTCAAGCGCCTTTTCAGGCGAACCGACACGCGGACCCTTTCGTTCCTCGCTGGTCGCTTTGGACTGGGCGGGAATGCCCGCCACATGCAGCGCCAGGCGGCGCGGCGTCCAAAAGGCCTTCGCCCCCTCGTAATGCAGGCCGGCATCGACCAGCGCATTGGTGACGAGGGATTTCAGGTCTTCAGCCGCGCGCCGCTGCATGCGGGCGGGAATTTCCTCGCTGAAGAGCTCCAGGAGAAGATCGGGCATGAGGGTCGTCTCGACGGATTGGGGTGGAGCCGGGATCATCCCTGCCCCTCAAACAACTGCGCCCGTGCCTAGCAAGAAGCCCCGGATTTGTCACCCCTTCACGCGCATCGAACTTTTGAAGGATGACCTCTACCGGCGCCCGATCCGCCTTGTTGGATGAGGCGTACGCTACAAAACAATGCTTGTCGGTAAGGATGCTGCGTGGTTTCTCTTAAGTGGACCGGTGAAAGCCGTTTGGCTGAAATATTTTCGTCGGTCCTATTGGAGACGGCCAGGTGAATTTTCTGAAGCAAATCCTCATTCTTGCAGTTCTCGCCGGCCTCGGCTGGGGTGGCTACAGCTATTACCTGGAGTATTTTGCCGCTCATCAGGATTTGCCCCGCGAAGCACGCAGCCAGCGCGGCGGTCGCGCCTCAAGCGTAGAAGTAGCGGAAGCGACGCTGGAAACCGTGACGCGCAACATTGAAGCCGTCGGCACGACACGGGCAAATCGTTCCGTCGATATCGTACCGCTTGCCGATGGTCGGATCGTCGAACTCCTCGTCACTTCCGGCCGCGATGTCGCTGAGGGCGACGTGATCGCCCGGCTCGATGACGATATAGAACGCGCCAACCTGGCGAGCGCGGAAGGAACGCTTCTGCAAAAGCAGCAGGCGGTGAAACGCGCGCTTCAATTGCGCGAAAGCAGGATCCTGGCGGAAGCGACGCTGGAATTGCTCCGCGCAGACGAGATCGTTGCCCGGTCTGCCGTCGACAAGGCGAAGCGCCAGCTTGGCGACCGCACCATCCGCGCGCCCTTCGCCGGAGTTCTGGGTCTGACCTCCATCGATATCGGCGCGCGGGTTGAATCTCGGCGATGTCCTTGCCACGCTCGACGATCTGGACGAGGTCGAGGTCGAGTTTCAATTGCCGGAGACCCTTTATTCGCGCATTCGCGCCGGCCAGCGCGTGACCGCCAATACGGCCGCTTTTCCAGGCAGGGCGTTCGAGGGCAGCATTGTTGCCATCGACAGCCGGGTCGACCGCAATTCCCGCTCCTTCACGACGCGCGCGCTGCTGCCAAACCCCGATCGCGCCCTGCCCTCGGGCATGTTCGTGCTGATGTCGATTACCCTCGACAATTACAAGGCCGTCGTCGTTCCGGACGCTGCAATCGTCGCGGAAGGGTCGCAGACCTTCGTCTTTGTCGTGTCTGAGGGAAAAGCGGTGAAAACGCCGGTCACCGTCGGCTTGCGCGAGCAGGGACGGGTGGAGATATCCGAAGGCATCGGCGATGGCGACCAGGTTGCGATTTCCGGCCTCCAGCGGCTGAACGACGGAGCGGCGGTCGAAGTGCTCAATCAGCCGCAACCGGCGGGTAGCGGCGAAGCGATCCCGACGACGCAATCGACCCCGGCAGTGCAAAAGGGTGGCCAGTCGTGACCCTTTCCGACATCTCCGTAAAACGACCGGTATTGGCGGCAGTCGCGTCGCTGATGATCGTCGTCTTCGGGCTTTCCGCCCTGTTCGATCTGCCGATCCGCGAATTGCCCAATGTGGACAGTTCCGTCGTCACCATCACAACCGAATATCCTGGCACCGCTCCTGAAATTGTCGATACGGACATTACCGAGGTTATCGAGGGCGCTGTCGCCGGTATCGCCGGGGTGCGGACGATCTCTTCCGAAAGCCGCCGGGGTCGCAGCCGCACGACGATAGAATTCGAGACCGGCCGCAATATCGACGAGGCAGCTAACGACGTTCGCGACGCCGTGGGCCGTGTCCGCGCGACTTTGCCGGACGACGTCAACGAACCGCGCGTGGTGAAAAACGACGCCGACGCCGATCCGGTCATGCGCCTTGCCGTGACCAGCGACAATATGACCACCGCGGAAATCACCGAATATGTAGACCGCTTCATTCTCGACCGCTTGGCCACTGTCGATGGCGTCGCCAGCCTGAACATCTACGGCGACCGGCCATTTGCCATCCGTATCTGGCTCAATCGGCGCGAAATGGCCGCCCGCAATCTGACGGTCGCCGACGTGGAGGCCGCGCTTCGCCGCAATAACGTGGAACTGCCCGCCGGTGAAATCGAAAGCCGCGACCGGCAAATCGGCGTTCGTCTCGATAGCCGCATCGCCTCCGTCGATCAGTTCCGCAATATCGTCATCGACCGGATCGCCGGCTACCCCGTCAAGCTCGGCGATGTGGCGAGGATCGAAGCGGGCGTTGCCGATGACACGACGATCGCTCGAAGCAACGGACGCGATGCGGTGGGCCTTGCCATCCTGCGGCAAAGCCAAAGCAACACGATCGCCATTTCGCAGGCGATCCGTGCCGAAATCGAGATGCTGAAGCCGACCCTGCCGCCGGGCATGTCCATCGAGGTCGGTTCCGACGACGCGATTTTCGTCGGCGCGTCCATTCGCGAGGTAATCGAGGCGCTCGGGATATCGCTCGTTCTGGTCGTGGTGGTGATCCTGCTGTTCCTGATGAGCATCCGTGCGACGTTGGTGCCGGCCATCACCATTCCTGTGGCGTTGATCGGCTGCTTTCTGCTCATCCAGTTTTTTGGTTTTTCGATCAATGTGCTGACGCTGCTGGCGCTGCTTCTGGCGATCGGACTTGTGGTCGATGACGCGATCGTGGTGCTGGAAAATATCCAGCGGCGGATCGATCTCGGCGAAAGCCCGCTCGTCGCCAGCGTGCTTGGCTCCCGGCAAGTTACCTTTGCAGTTCTTGCGACGTCGGCAACGCTGATCGCCGTTTTCGTGCCGCTCTCCTTCCTGCCGGGGCAGGTCGGCAGGCTTTTCGTGGAATTCGGTTTCGTCATGGCGAGCGCGGTCGCCATCTCCACCTTCGTGGCGCTGACCGCATGTCCGGCGCTCGCATCCAAGGTGCTGACCCGATCGAAAGCCGCCGCCGCACGCGACGGGCAGGCCGCGCCGGAAACCTCCAGTCTTCGCCTTTATCGCCGCATTCTGGAGACGCTGATCCGCCTGCCGCTGGTGGTCATCGCGGTCGCAATCGCTATTGCCGCTTTCAGTTGGCCGCTTTTCCAATCGCTGCCGCGCGAATTGACGCCCAGTGAAGACCGGGGCGTCGTCTTCGTGCCCTTGACCGCCCCGCAAGGCAGCACGCTGGAACACACCGACCGGGCCGCGAGACAGGTGGAGGAGATTGCCTCGCCCTATCGCGACAGCGGCGAAATCGAGACGATCTTCACCTTCTCCGGCTTCGGCAACCGTTCCTATCGCTCCTTTGTGGTTTTCCGGCTAGCGCCCTGGTCGGAGCGCGAAATCGACAACCGGGGCATCGTTCGCGCGCTCGCACCGCAAATGAGCAGTGTCACCATTGCGCGCGGATTCCCTGTCTCGCCAGCCGGGCTTGGCCTTCGCGGCAGCTCGACACCGCTCAGCATCGTCGTCGGCGGGCCGGATTTCGAGAGCGTCAAGGTTTGGGCGCAGGAAATATTGCGGCGGGCGCAGGACAACCCCAATCTCGTCAATCCTGAAATCGACTTTGAGGAAAACGAGCCACAGCTGTCGCTGACCGTCGATAGAGCCAGAGCCGACGATCTCGGCATCAGTGTGGACGTCATCGCTTCGACCTTGCAGACGATGCTCGCCTCGCGCGAGGTTACAAGCTTTGTCAGACGCGGGCGCGAATATCCGGTGATCCTTCAGGCCGATCTTGAAGACCGCCGCTCGCCATCCGACATCAGCAACATCTTCATCCGCGCCGCCGACGGCAAATCCCTGGTATCTCTGGGCGCCCTCGTCTCCATCACCGAATCCGCCGCAGCCTCTTCCCTTCGCCGTTACGACCGGCTGCCTTCCATCCGTATTTCGGCCGCTCTTGCCGATGGTTACGACCTTGGAACGGCTATCGCCTTCATGAAGGAAACCGCCGCCGCCGTGGTGCCCATTGAGGCCAAAATCGGTCTATCCGGCCAGTCGCAGCAATTTGAGGAAACCGCGAGCGGCGCAAATCTGGTGTTCGGGCTCGCCCTCCTCATCGTCTTTCTGGTGCTTGCCGCCCAGTTCGAAAGCTTCATCCACCCATTGGTGATCATGCTGACTGTTCCGCTCGGCGTGGCAGGCGCCGTCTACGCCATGGCGCTTGGCGGATTGTCGCTCAATGTCTACAGCCAGATCGGCATCGTGCTGCTCATCGGGTTAATGGCGAAAAACGGCATTTTGATCGTCGAATTCGCAAATCAGCTGCGCGATGAAGGTCAATCGGTGCGTGATGCCGTCGTCAATGCGTCCGTGCTCCGCCTCAGGCCGATCGTGATGACCGTCATCTCCACCGTGCTTGGCGCATTGCCGCTCGTTCTCGCTTCCGGTGCGGGAGCGGAAAGCCGCATCGCCATCGGCAGCGTCATCATCGGCGGGCTGATGCTTTCATCGGTTCTGACGCTGATCTTGACGCCGGTGCTCTATGACCTCTTCGCCCGCTTCACACGCCCGCGCGGCGCGGTCGAACGAGCGCTCGAAAACGAGCTGGGCGCGGCCTTGCGAAAGAACACGAGGGGCGTTTCCGGCGAGGCCGGGCAGTAATCGGCGCGCCTTATAGGGAATGGCGGTAAAGCGTCATGCCGGCGTGATCGACGTCAAGCCGCTGCCATTCCCCCGCCGGCTTCCGTTTCAAGGAAAGCGGCGCCGCAGGCCTTGGTCAACTCTCGTACCCTCAGAATATAACTTTGACGCTCCGTGACGGATATGACGCCGCGCGCGTCCAGCAGGTTGAAAGCATGGGACGCCTTGATGCACTGGTCGTATGCGGGAAGCACCACTTTGTGCGATCCGTCGCCGGAAGAGTCGCGAGCGGTAGCCCCTGCCGCCAGAAGCCGCCGGCACTCTTCTTCCGCGTCCTTGAAATGGCGGAACAGCATCTCCGTATCCGCATATTCGAAATTATGCCTTGAGTATTCCTGCTCTGCCTGGAGAAATACATCGCCATAAGTGACCTTATCTTCGCCTTCCATGCCGTTGTAATTCAGGTCGTAGACGTTATCGACGCCCTGGATATACATGGCAAGACGCTCAAGCCCGTAGGTCAGCTCTCCCGATACCGGTGAGCATTCAAACCCCGCCACTTGCTGAAAGTAGGTGAACTGGGAAACCTCCATGCCGTCGCACCAGCACTCCCAACCAAGCCCCCAGGCTCCAAGGGTCGGGCTTTCCCAATCGTCTTCAACGAAGCGGATATCATGCAGCGCCGGATCGAGGCCAATCGCATAGAGGCTTTGCAGGTAGAGATCCTGAAGGTTCTCCGGCGATGGCTTCAAGATCACCTGAAACTGATAGTAGTGCTGCAGGCGGTTCGGATTTTCGCCATAGCGGCCATCGGTCGGCCGGCGCGAGGGCTGAACATAGGCGGCTTTCCAGGGCTTTGGCCCAAGCGAACGAAGCGTGGTTGCCGGATGGAATGTTCCCGCTCCCACTTCCATGTCGTAGGGCTGCATGATGACGCAACCCCGATCCGCCCAATAGCGCTGCAAAGTCAGGATCAACCCCTGGAACGATTTTTGCGGAAGCATATGGGCCGGCAGGCTCTCGCTTGACATGATCTGATCCCAAAATGGCGCTGATACGGATTGAAACTGGCTCGGGCAAAGGCCCAACGCGGATGATGAGTTCGCCGAGAGGTGCCATCATCGCCCCGCCGCGTCAAGGCTGGCGCATTGGCGATGATCGCGACACCCACCGACAGTAAAGAAAATGTGGATGGAGGCGCGGGCGACCTGTTCCCGGCACTTTCCCCCGATCAGCCACCCTCCGGCCGGTATCGCCCGGATTCGGGATCGCGTTTCAGCGTCGCGACGGCTTCTTCTTTCATGCTTTGGCGGGCAGCCTTGGAAAGCTTTGCCTCAACGCGGCTCATTTCCCTGCGCAAGACCCTGGCGAGGATGTAACCGCCTGCTGCAAGCGCGGCGATAGCAAACAATTGCGGCATTGGCTTTCCTCCCTTTCGAGCGCTAGGTCATGGACTGATAAATCTGGTGGCAATGGTATGAGCCGATTTGGTTGGATACAAGGAGCAAGAGCGCAGGAAACCATTTCGGTTTTCAAGCTCTTGCGACAAAGTAGCAGGCCAGATCAGCCATATCTTTGCCGTTTCAGGTGCCATTCCCATCGGATTTATGAGTCCGTGACCTAAAGACCGTATCGCGCCCAAAGCGCCCTCGCCTCCAGCGAGGAAAGGATGTCATCGGCAAGTCCCTGGCCTGTGAAAGCGCCGATGCCGACCCCTGGGCGCCTCGGAAAGATCGACCGGGATGCCCCAAACAGGCGCGGCTCCGCATCCTTGCCATAGCGGTCTTTCAAAACAGACCGCAAATCGCCGATCTGATCGACAAGACCGAGATCGCGCGCCGTCCGCCCTGTCCAAAATAGTCCGGAATAAAGGTCGGGCGCTTCACTCAGCACATCGCCGCGCCGCTCTTTCACCAAAGACACGAAGGTTTCATGCACTTCCTGCTGCAAGGCTTTCAGGTGTAGGACGTCTTCCTCGCGTTCCGGCCGGAAGGGGTCCAAAACGGCCTTCTTCTCACCCGCCGTGTAGACGCGCCGCTCTATGCCAAGCTTGGAAATAAGGTCCGTAAAGCCGAAGCCCGCTGAGATGACGCCGATCGAGCCCACGATCGACGAAGGATCGGCAATTATCTCGTCGCCGGCTATTGCGATCATATAACCGCCGGAAGCGGCAACATCTTCCACAAAAACCAGAACATCCTTTTCATGTTCCTTGGCGAGCGCGCGTATGCGCTGATAGATCAATCGGGACTGCACGGGAGAGCCGCCTGGCGAATTGACCACGAGGGCCACCGCCGGAGCGTCCTTCATCTTGAACGCTCTTTCCAGCGGCTGCGCTACTGTTGCAAGCGACAGGCCCGTGCGGAGCGGCGAGGCAAGGCCGATCGCTCCTTGCAAACGAACCACAGGCACGATGTTCGGTATCTTGCCAAGCTTGCCGGGGAGATATTTGCGAATGGAATTCAGCACTTTTGAGCCTCAATGCAATCGAAAAATACTTGCACCTCAATATAGGTGCCGCGGATCGACATAAAAGGGAAAAGACAGCGAGCCGATATCCTTCGACTGGCTGGTCGATGACGTGCCTAGTTTTCGGCCAAAGCGGACCGGATTTCCAGAAAATCCCGCCAGACAAGCCCCTTATGCGCGGGATAGCGCAGAAGATGCGCCGGTGGCAGGGTCGCAAGCGCACGGACTTCCCGACCAGCAACCGGAAAAGGCATCCATCGGCCGCGCAGCTTCAAGATACCCTCTGATGCTCCCGCCAGAATCTCCGCCGATGCCCCACCAAGAAACACCAGGATATCCGGACCTACCAGTTCGATCTGGCGGGTAATGAAAGGCTTGCAGATTTCCACTTCCTGCGGGCTCGGCGTTCGCCCTCCAGGTGGTCGCCATGGAATGACATTGGCGATATAGACGCTTTGACGATCAAGGCCGACGGCGGCGAGGATACGCTCAAAGAGCTGGCCCGGGCGGCCGGCGAGCGGCTTGCCCGATTTGATCCTCGTCCTTGTCGGGCGGTTCACCGATAAACACGATGCGTGCATGCGGGCCACCTTCGCCAAAGACGAGAGACTTGGCGGAGTTTCGAAGATTACAGCCATTGAAATCAGTGAGTATGCGGTGCAATTGCTCAAGCGACTGCGCGCCTTGCGCTGCCTCGCGGGCAGCGGCGACCGCCTCTTCTCCGGGAACCACCACGGAGACTGCCGCCGGGACTGAGCCCGCCGCCTTTGCCGGTGGGGCCGATAAAGAGGCTGCCTTCAATTTGCCGGATGTAGCCTCGCGCGGGTTCAGCGCCGGTTGATGCACGGTCGGGCGCGCAGGCGTACTAACAGGGCCCGATGGCTTGTCGATGCTATTGGCGGGCGACGCCGCCCTGGCCTGCCTCTCTGTTCCGGCATTTGTGTGTGTTGACACGGGCACGGGTACAAACGCGAAGGCATCGACCGGATCCAGCTCAATCATGCCGTCGACGCCAGCGGCATCATAAAAATCGAACAGCGCTTCAAACACGTGCGACGGCGCATGCCCTGTCGCTGGAGACGCGTGCGGCGAAGCGGGCAATTGGCCAGGATCGTTTGGGCCGGTATTGGACATTTCTTCTTGTGACAAATGCAGCCGCCCGGCGCAATGGGCGATCACGCCGACTATGCGTGCGAACAAGGAACCGCGGCATTGTCAGGCAAACTATCATTTGCTATGACGTTTACGTAAACGTCATTATTCTTCTGGTATGGCGGAACATGATTGCGGGCGGTTTCGCCCTGCACTAAACAAAGATATCGCCTGGGCGAAGACGGGAAAACGGCATAGCGCCGCGCCCGCTATTGCCGGCGAGACGGTCAATGCATGCGGGAGATTGAAATGGCTGAGACGGATCAACTGCCAGAACGCGAAACCATGGAATTCGACGTTGTGATCGTCGGCGCCGGGCCGGCGGGTCTTGCTGCAGCCATCCGCCTCAAGCAAATCGCCAATGAAAAGGGCGAAGAGCTTTCCGTCGTCGTGCTCGAAAAGGGTTCGGAGGTCGGAGCGCATATTCTTTCCGGCGCCGTGATCGATCCTATCGCTTTCGACAAATTGCTGCCGGAATGGCGGAGCGAGGACACCCCGATCAAAACTCCGGTGACGAGCGACCGCTTTCTGGTTCTCGGTCCCGCCGGTTCAATGCGCCTGCCGAATTTCATGATGCCCAAGCTCATGGGCAATCACGGCAATTTCGTCGTCTCGCTCGGCAACGTCTGCCGCTGGATGGCGGAAAAGGCGGAAGCGCTCGGCGTCGAAATTTATCCCGGGTTCGCTGCCGCTGAAGTGCTTTACGACGACAAGGGCACCGTGGTCGGGGTCGCTACCGGCGATATGGGCATCGGCCGCGACGGCGAGCCCAATGCCAATTTCACCCGCGGCGTGGAGTTGCGCGGCAAATACATCTTGATTGGCGAAGGCGTTCGCGGCTCACTCGCCAAGATGCTGATTTCCAGGTTCGAGCTCGACCGCAACAGCGACGTCCCGAAGTTCGGCATCGGCATCAAGGAACTCTGGCAGGTTCCCGACGAAAAGCACCAGCCGGGCCTTGTCCAGCATTCATTCGGCTGGCCGCTCGACAACAAGACCGGCGGCGACTCCTTCCTCTACCATCTGGAAGACAATCAGGTCGTCGTGGGTTTCGTCGTTCACCTGAACTACCAAAACCCCTATCTATCGCCGTTTGAAGAGTTCCAGAGGTTCAAAACCCATC
Organism: uncultured Alphaproteobacteria bacterium; assembly: GCA_963698365.1. GTDB lineage: Bacteria > Pseudomonadota > Alphaproteobacteria > Rhizobiales > Stappiaceae > Hongsoonwoonella. The sequence goes on along the minus strand of CAVOQM010000006.1, from coordinate 40,457 downwards.
CGGCGATTCGCGCCACCTTCGAAGGCGGAAAACGCATCTCCTATGGCGCCCGTGCCATCACCGAGGGCGGGTATCAGTCGTGCCGAAACTCTCTTTCCCCGGCGGCATGCTGATCGGCTGCTCGGCCGGTTTCGTGAACGTGCCGCGCATCAAGGGATCGCACAACGCGATGCTCTCCGGCATGCTCGCCGCCGAACACGTGATGGAGGCGCTTGCCGAGGGCAAGAAGAACGCGGAACTCACTGCTTTCGACACGGCCTGGCGGGCGAGCGAAATCGGCGAGGACCTGCGCAAGGTTCGCAATGCCAAGCCCTTGTGGTCGAAATTCGGCACGGTGCTCGGCGTGGCGCTTGGCGGTCTCGACATGTGGACGAACGAGCTTTCGGCTTTTCCTTTTTCGGCACGCTGAAACATGGCAAGCGGGAATTCCGAGACCCTGAAGCCGGCAGCTGAAAGCAAACCCATCGCCTATCCCAAGCCTGATGGCGTCATCTCCTTCGACAGGCTCTCCTCGGTCTTTCTTTCAAATACCAACCATGAAGAAGACCAGCCGATCCACCTGAAGGTTGCCGACATGGACCTGCAGAAACGCTCCGAGCACGACGTTTTCGCTGGGCCATCGAATCGCTATTGCCCGGCTGGCGTCTATGAGTGGATCGAGGAAGGGGAAGGCGCGCCAAGGTTCCAGATCAACTCGCAGAACTGCGTCCACTGCAAGACCTGCGACATCAAGGACCCGAACGGCAATATCACCTGGACGGTGCCGGAAGGCGCTGGCGGGCCGAACTATCCGAATATGTAAAAGCAATCCCCCCGGCCCGTAAGCTAACGCATGCGTTTGCGGGCCGGTCCGATTTCCTGCTGCATGAATTGGTCGACGAAGGCGTCGAGCGCTTCCCAGTCGGTGAATTCCATTTCGCCCGAGCCGTCCATTTGAACGCCTTTTGCCCGCAGGATCCGGTGCAACATCCAGCGCTTGAAGATGTTCAACCTGCTATCGCGGACCGCACCGGCCGCAAGATGGATGCAATCCGCCTCCCACCCCGCTTCATCGAAGAATTCTGTCGCGCATCGATGAGCGGCGGCGACATCGTCCTCAATCTTTCCCCCGGCAGAAAGGGAAACGGAGATGAAAGCGGTCGGCATTTTCGATAGCACTTGCCGATTGGCTTTAACGAAGCGGATCAGCGCCTGCTGGTGACGGCCAATATGCAGCGAGGCGGCAAGGAAAGCCGCATCGAATTGACCGTCCGGCCAAGGTGGCGCAGCACCCGCATCCAGCACCTCGACGAAATTCCCCTGATCGCGGATGCGCAAGGCGACGCGATCGGCGATTTTTCCCGTCTGGCCTTCTGTAGTCGCATAAGCAATCAGCACTCGTGCCATGAACACCACCCCGGTCGATTATCGTGAACGAAAACCGGCACGCCCTCAAATGAAGGCGTCCCGGCATACATTCACCAACCGCAGATTTCCGCCATGACCGAGATCAATTGACGCGGCCCGTCACTCCGCTACCGCTTCCCGCGTATGCGCCTCCACGGCGGCGAGTGCAGACATATTGACCACGCCGCGCGAAGTAACCGAAGGCGTCAGAATATGCGCAGGCCTGGATGTTCCAAGCAGGATCGGGCCAACGTGCAGCGCATCCGTCATCACTTTTATCAGGTTCAAGGCGATATTCGCCGCATCGAGCGACGGAAAGACCAGGAGATTGGCCTCACCTGAAAGTTTCGAATTCGGAATAACCCGTTTTCTCATGATTTCGGAAAGAGCGGCGTCGCCATGCATTTCGCCGTCGACCTCGAGGTCTGGCGCTTCTTTCCAGATGATCTCCAACGCCTGCCGCATCTTTTTCGATGCAATCGTATCGCGCGATCCGAAGTTGGAACTGGAAAGGAGAGCGGCCTTGGCGGTGATCCCGAAACGAGCGATTTCGCGGGCTGCCAACATGGTCATTTCCGCAATCTCTTCAGCCGACGGGTCCACCGTCACATAAGTATCGGTGAAAAAAGTCGCACCGCGGGAATTGATCAGCAGGGAGAGCGTGGAAAAATCTCTCACGCCTTCAGCGGTGCCGATGATGTTGCGCACATCGCGCAGATGCTTGGAAAAGCGCCCTTCCAGACCGCAGATGAGCGCATCCGCTTCTCCCCGTTGCAGAGCCAGCGCGCCGATAACCGTTGAATTGCCGCGCACCATGGTGCGTGCCGCTTCCGGCGTCACGCCCTTGCGGCCAATCAGTTCCTGCAGCGTATCCACATAGTCGCGGTAGCGCGGATCGTCTTCCGGATTGATGAATTCAAAATCCTTGCCCGGTCTGATCTTGAGGCCGAAGCGCTCGCAACGCGCCTCGATCACGGCAGGTCGCCCGATCAGGAGCGGGGTCGCAAGGCCGTCTTCCAGCAGAACCTGCGTCGCGCGGAGCACGCGCTCGTCTTCACCATTGGAATAGATGATCGTCTTGCCGGCTTCGCGCGCCGCCGCAATCACCGGCTTCATGATAAGCCCGGAGCGGAACACGAAGCGGTTCAGCCGGTCGTGATAAGCGTCGAAATCGTCGATCGGTCGCGTCGCCACGCCCGTATCCATCGCGGCTTTGGCCACGGCAGGCGCAATCCGAAGTATCAGGCGCTGATCGAAGGGCGAGGGAATGAGATACTTAGGCCCGAAGGTTTCCGATACGCCGCCATAGGCACGCGCGGCAATATCCGACGGCTCTTCACGGGCCAGTTGGGCGATGGCCATCACCGCCGCCATCTTCATTTCTTCGTTGATGGTGGTGGCGCCGCAATCCAGCGCCCCACGGAAAATGTAGGGGAAGCAGAGAACGTTGTTCACCTGGTTCGGATAATCGGAGCGCCCGGTACAAATGACCGCGTCGCTGCGGACGGCCAGCGCCTCCTCCGGCATGATCTCGGGCTTCGGATTGGCGAGCGCCAAAATGAGCGGACGGTCGGCCATTTTCGCAACCATCTCGCCCTTGAGCACTCCGGCGGCCGAAAGGCCCAGAAAAACATCCGCGCCTTCGATTACCTCGGCAAGCGTTCTTTTATCGGTCTTTTGGGCGAAGACCGATTTCCACTCGTCCATCAGGGCTTCGCGCCCTTCATAGACCACGCCTTCTATATCGCTGACCCAGATATTTTCCCGCCTGGCGCCAAGCAAGACGAGAAGGTTGAGACACGCAAGGGCCGCTGCACCCGCTCCGGAGGCAACGATCTTCGCGTTTTCGATGGGCTTTTCGCCGAGTTCGAGCGCGTTCATCACCGCCGCCGCAACAATGATCGCCGTGCCGTGCTGGTCGTCGTGGAAGACCGGGATATTCATGCGCTCGCGCAGGCGCTGCTCGATCACGAAGCATTCGGGCGCCTTGATGTCTTCAAGGTTTATCCCGCCGAAGGTCGGCTCAAGCACCGCGACAGCGTCGCAGAAGCGGTCCACATCGCGTTCATCGACTTCGATATCGAAAACATCGATGCCAGCGAATTTCTTGAAAAGAACCGCCTTGCCTTCCATCACCGGCTTGGAGGCGAGCGGGCCGATCGCGCCAAGTCCAAGCACCGCCGTGCCGTTCGAGATCACGCCGACCAGATTGCCCCGCGCCGTGTAGTCGGCCGCCTTGCTCGGGTCTTTTGCAATCTCCAGGCAGGGAGCTGCAACGCCGGGGGAATAGGCAAGCGCCAGATCGCGCTGGCTGCCAAGGGGTTTGGTCGCCTGTATCTCAAGCTTACCCGGGCGCGGATAGAGGTGATAAAAGAGCGCGGCTTCATCGAGATCGGCGGAAGTCGGGGGCGTGTCAGTCATTCAACGATCGCTTGTTTTCGAGGAGAATACATCGGAATTTTCGAGCCTAGCAGTTTTCGCCTGAAACGCCATTCGGCGCATCGACACGATGTGCAAGCCGCCGGCTATCAAGGCGTACTCACCGCCGCCCCGACCCTTGCATGGATCAGTGTCCTCATCAGCAGGAAAAGCGTCAAGGCGTTGAGCAAATGCCATATAAAATGCGTCCCCTGCGGGAACGCATCGCAAAGGGGAGCGTCAAACGCGCGAAAGTTCATCGACAGGCCGAAAATGAGGGCTGCAGTCAGAAGGCGCGTTGAAGCAACGCTGTTTTTCCGCACAAGCAAAAGACCGGTCGCGAGCATGGCAAGAAGCGCGGGCGCATAGCTGGCCGTCGAACCGATCAGCGGGCCGAGGATCCTTGCCACGCGAGGAGAGATCGCGGCAAACCCGCCGACGATCAAAAGCGACAAAACGATACCGGCGCCGAAATATCGCCTTAGGGCCACAAAAAGATAGAGATGAATGAATACCGCTATCGGCAGAACATCGGCCAATGCCGACCAGCGGTTCGCAAACGTATGAAACAGGAAGGAGCCGATGCCGATTATGGCAACGATCGCCGCTAGAGCGCTTTCCACGAAAACGGGTTCGTTTTCGTGATAAGAAATCGCTCCAGAAATCAATATGTTGGAGCATATCCTTGTCGTCAAAACGCCTCCGTTTTGGCGGGATATGCTCTGGCACTAAAGTGGGCAGATCACGCCCTGACTGTTTGCGAAGCAGGGCAAACACGGCGGCAGCTGCCATCAGGAACGCGAGGTTGGAAATGGCGTTGAGCGGTTCGGCCCAAAACCCTGCCCCCACGCGTTCGCAGTAATTATCGATCGGCTGAAACCAATCCATATCCCGCCCTTGCTGACAATCCAAGGCAACTATAGCCGATCGGCGGGTGCCAGCACCCAAGCGCCGACGCACTTCGCCGGAGATTTTGATCCCCTCGCCGGATGCATGCGTAAGTGTGATTGGAAATTGCCGCTTCGTTCCAAGCCTCACGCCTTCGTGAGTTTCCTTTACCCGACAAGACAAGACCCTACTGTCTTTTACGTCTCGCTATATTGACCTGGGAGGTCCCAAATCTATGAAGTCATCAATCATCAGCCGTCGCGCCGCTTTGGCATCTCTGGCGGGAACCACTCTCGCAGCACCGTTTATCGGCAGGGGTATCGCTCCCGCGAGCGCTGCCGCGCCGCTTTTGGGTCCGACACAGCTGCAGTTCAACCGGATCAAACTCGGTTCTTTCGAAGTGACCACCTTCCTTGACGCTGCCCGTCAGGTCGACGGTCCCCATCCGATCTTCGGTCAGAACCAGACCGCAGAAGCGGTTGCTGAACTTGCAGCGGAAAATCACCTGCCCACCGACAAGATGATCATCAGCTTCGCTCCCGTGCTGGTGAACACCGGCAAGGAGCTTGTGCTCTTCGATACCGGGCTTGGAGGCGATGCAGGCTCCCTTCCCGCCCAGATCGCTGCGGCCGGCTACAGCCCGGACCAGATCGACGTCGTCGTCATCACCCACATGCACCCTGACCATATCGGCGGCCTGATGAGCGGCGGCAACCCTACCTATGTCAATGCGCGCTATATCACCGGCCAGGCCGAATATGATTTCTGGTCGGCAGCAGACCGCTTTTCGGGTTCGACGGAAGGCGTCGCCAAGCTGGTGCAATCCAATGTGACGCCCCTGGCGGAAAAGACGACATTCATCGGCAATGAAGGCGAAGTCGTCTCCGGCATCAATGGCATCGATACATTCGGCCACACACCGGGCCACATGTCCTACCACATCGAAAGTGACGGCAAGCGTTTGCTCATCTGGGGCGATGTCGCCAATCATTTCGTGGCCTCGATCCAGAGGCCGGACTGGCATGTCCGCTTCGACATGGACAAGGAGATGGCAGGCCAGACCCGCAAGCGCATCTTCGATATGGCGGCTGCCGACAAGATCCCGGTCACCGGCTATCACATGCCCTTCCCGGCGATTGGATTCATAAACGCCAAGGGCGCCGCATATAGCTGGACTTCGGCGAGCTACCAGTTCGACGTCTAGGGTCCAGGATCAATATGTTGGAGCATATTCTAATCGACAAAACGACTTCGTTTTGACGGAATATGCTCTAGCCTTATCAATAATACCCTGGCGAAATGCTTCGTTTTGCCGGGGTTATTTTGGCAACCTGAATTGCGCAGGAACCAAGGCGACTGCGCGCAATACAATCAGCCGACGACGGCCGATGCGGCCAATCAAAGCCCTTTCCGGATGTCTATTGCCTTCGGAAAACCCTCCAAGGGCCGTGTAGAAACTTCGCGATAGCACCAGGCCCTGGGCAGGAAGAGGCCTCAAGATCAATCCGCTGGCGATACGTGCGCTCCATTCGCGCAAACGCGCCCTCCAGCCAAAGTCGTCGATTGCCGGACTGAATATGGCGGCAACCGAAGTTCCCTTGCCTGACCGCTCGGCTCGCTCGATGAAACTTTGAAGCTCCTCGATCCATCCGGGCTGGGGCACCGAACCCGGCGCTAGAAACATCAGCCATTCGCCGCGAGAGGACTTCGCCGCCCCGGCGCTCAATCTCTTGCCGCGATTGCCCGGGGCATCCACGAACAACGCACCGGTTTCCTCGGCGATCTTTCCTGTCTCGTCCTGCGATCCGCCGTCGCAGACAATGACCTCGCGAACCAGCCCGGTTGCCGCCGCCGGAACCAGTGCGGACAGGGTGCGAACGAGATTTTCCTCGTCGTTCAGTGTGGGAATGATGACGCTCAGCATTCGCAAGCCATATCGGGTTTTGTCATCTGGCGAAATCGTGCCGTGGCGAACCTGGACGAATTCACCGATGCTTTCCCTGTCGCGGGACAGGCGCTGTTGCGATTTTGTTGCAGGCGGCTTGCGCTAGCCGGTGGCGTGGATATATGTTCTTGAAATGTTCTCGTCGCGAGTCTCATAATCATGCGCATCGACTCCAGCATTCTTTCCCGCCGCAAATCAACTCCGACCGCCCCGCAAAACACGGAAGATACCGATTTTCCGCTGGAACCGGACGTCGTTCCCGCAATCGATGAAAACAGGCGGCGCGGGCGCGGCGCCGGTCTCAACATGTCCGGCAGATTTGAGCGGCAAAGCCGCGAAATCTTCGATGACGGCTGGGAAACGATCGAAGACTTGCCGCCATTCAAAACCGAAGTGCAGGTCGAAAAGGCGCGCACGATCATAACACGCAACGAATCGCCTGATATTTCTTTCGACCGCTCGATCAATCCCTACCGTGGCTGCGAGCATGGCTGCGTTTATTGTTTCGCGCGGCCGTCCCATGCCTATATGGGGCTTTCCGCCGGTCTTGATTTTGAATCCCGGCTTTTTGCCAAACCCAATGCGGCGGAGCTTCTCGAAAGGGAACTCTCCCGTCCGGGATACGTGCCGCGCACCATCGCTATCGGCACCAATACCGATCCCTATCAGCCGATCGAAAAGGATTGGGGGCTGATGCGTGAAATTCTCGAGGTACTCGAGCGATGTAATCATCCCGTCGGCATCGTCACCAAATCGGCGTTGATATTGCGGGATGTCGATATTCTGGCACGCATGGCCGAGCGCGATCTCGCAAAGGTCGCCCTATCCGTAACGACGCTGGATCGCAAGCTTGCGCGGGCGATGGAACCGCGCGCGGCAACGCCGGCGAAAAGACTATCGGCTATCGAGGGGCTCGCCGCTGCCGGCGTACCCGTTTCCGTGATGGTGGCTCCGGTCATCCCGGCTTTGACCGACAGCGAAATGGAAGCAATCCTGCAGGCCGCATTCGACGCTGGCGCAAGGGAAGCAGGATATATTCTCCTGCGCCTGCCGCTTGAGGTGAGCCCACTCTTTCGCGACTGGCTGCTTCGCCACCGGCCGGACCGCTTCAGCCATGTGATGAACCTTTTGAGATCCATGCGCGGCGGCAAGGACTACGACGCCGAATGGGGAAAAAGATTCAAGGGCGGTGGCCCTTATGCCAACCATCTCGGCCAACGATTTTCGCTTGCGGCAAAACGGCTTGGCATGAACATCAAAAAGCGGAAACTTGTGGCGGATCACTTTATCTCCCCACAAAAAGGCGGGGTGCAACTATCTCTCCTTTGAAGAAAGCGCCCAATTCGGATTAGTGTCGGGATCTTTTAAAAAGCGCGCTTCCCGCTATTATTCCATGGTTGGGCGGAAAGCCGGTACGGACGGACCATTCGACAATGGATTTTGCCCTCACCGCAAATCTTTCCCTGGAGCTGCCGTCGCGCTTTTCACCTGATTTGGAAGCGCATTTGGCGGGAAAATTCGAAGGGCTGCTAGCCGGTATCGACGAGGCAGGCCGCGGCCCATGGGCGGGACCGGTGGCGACCGCCGCTGTTATCCTCGACTACCGAAATTTACCCAAGGGTCTAAACGATTCAAAACAGCTATCCGAGTTGCGGCGTGAGGAGCTTTTCGAGGAGATTTGCGCCTCGGCCGACGTCGCCATTGCCTTCGCGTCGCCAAAACGGATCGACAGGATGAACATCCGCGCTGCGACGCTCTGGGCCATGCGGCGCGCTGCATTGCAGCTTCGGGTTCAACCAGCCGCCTGCCTGGTCGATGGGCGCGACGTCCCCCCGGCCTTTGATATTCCGGCACAAGCCGTCATCAAGGGTGACGCACGGGTCCTTGCAATTGCTGCTGCTTCTATCGTCGCCAAAGTTGCCCGTGATCGCTTGATGGTCGCGCTCGACGAATCTGTCCCCGGATTCGGGTTTGCAAGCCACAAAGGTTATGGCACGTCAGCCCATGCAAAAGCGCTCAAGCGGCACGGGCCGTGCGACCATCACCGGAAAAGTTTTCGGCCCATTCGAGCTTATTTCGAGTAAACGGGTGTATTGCTACAGAAAATGACCGCGGCAAATCAAGGCTGGTGGCTTCGATACGCCTTGAGTAGACGCCGCGACGATGAAACAATCGCAATCCACATTTCGCCGGGATCACAAGACGAAAAAACGGCCCTGCATTGCTGCAAGGCCGTTACATTTTTCAAGTCTCGCGAAGCAGGATTCGTTGCTTTCCTGCGCGCTCAATTCAGTCGAGATTCGACTTCCTTGATGCTCTTTACGAGAAGATCGTCAGCGACCTTGCCGTCAACCGTATTGGTCAGTATCTCGCGGGCTGCCGCCACTGCGATATCGGCAGCCTTGGCGCGCACTTCGGCGATCGCCTGGCCTTCGGCTTGAGCGATCTTGCGCTCCGCCGCCTTGGTCCGCCGTTCGATCATATCCTCGAGAGCCTCATTGGCCTCGACTGTCAAACGCTCAGCTTCGTTCCTGGCCTCGGCAACGATTGCATCGGCCTCCGCCTCCGCTTCGCGGCGCTTGCGCTGATACTCGGCCAGAAGGCCTTGCGCTTCTTCACGAAGCTTTCTGGCTTCATCGAGTTCCTTGGAGATCGTATCCGCACGCTTGTCCAGCGCCGATCCGATCTTGCCCGGAACCTTCAGATAGGCGATCAGCCCGATAAAAAGGACGAGCGAAACAAACGCCCAAAATGTCGCGTCCATTTTCCTCTCCCTATTTTAAGGCCGCATCGACGGCCTTGGCGGTTGCCGCCTTGGTCGGAGCCTTGCCGATCAGCGTTTCGACCAGCGTGCTCGCCGCCTCATGGGCGATCTCGCCGACCTGTGAGAGCGCGGCCGTCTTGATCTCGCCAATACGCAATTCGGCATCGGCCAGCTTCGCGTTCAGCTTGGTCTCCGCATCATGGCGGCGTGAATCGATTTCCGCCTTCAGCTTCGCCCTCGTATCGGCAGCGATACCGTGCGCGCGGTTGCGTGCTTCCGCCAGAGCCTGCTCGTAAGCAGCGACGGCAGCGTCGCTTTCCAGCTTCAGCCGGTTGGCTTCCGCGAGGTCTCCGGCGATACGATCGCGGCGATCCTCGAGAATACCGCTGATCCTCGGCAATGCCGCCTTGGTCATGATCCAGTAGAGCAGACCAAACGTTATCGCCAGCCACAAGAGCTGCGAGGGAAAAGTCTCACCGTTGAACGGGGGAAACAAGCCCGTCTCATGCGCCTCGCTTGGCACTTCGGTGCCGGCAGTTGTCGCGCCGGTCGATGTTTCTGCGCCGTGTGTAGTCGCCATGCCCTTCGTCCTTACCCGTGTCCAGGGACGCCTTGCGCCAGGCTACTGCCGGGCTGTCAAAGCACCGAGCGACGCCGTGTCAGCCACGGGTCGCCCGGATGCAAACGCGTCGCTGACGCCTGTCTGGGATATCAGACGGCGAAGAGGAGGAGGAGAGCGACCAGCAGCGAGAAGATGCCGAGAGCTTCGGTAACGGCAAAGCCGAAGATCAAGCGGCCGAACTGACCGTCGGCGGCCGACGGATTGCGCAGGGCGCCCGACAGGTAGTTACCGAAAATGCTGCCGAGACCGACGGCTGCGCCGCCCATGCCAAGACAAGCGATACCGGCACCGATGAACTTTGCTGCTTCAGCGTCCATTTGAATTTCTCCTTGTAAGATTACAGCGACATTGCGTTCGTTCGACCCCGCTTATCCGCGAGGTCAAAGAGCTTCCTCAGTGACCGGGATGGATTGCGTCATTGAGGTACATGCAGGTCAACACCGTAAAGACGTAGGCCTGCAGGAAGGCGACCAGGAATTCAAGACCCGTCAGCGCCACGGTCATGACGAGCGGCAGGATCGAGGTTACCGGGCCGAAAAGTCCAAGGCTTCCGCTCGCAGCCAGCGATACCACGAAGCCGGCGAAAACCTTCAGCGTGATGTGTCCGGCCAGCATGTTGGCGAACAGACGAACCGAGAGGCTGATGGGCCGCGACAGGAAGGAGATGATCTCGATCAACGTGACGAGCGGCACCAGGGCCCCAGGCACCCCATGCGGCACGAAAAGGCCGAGGAACTTCATTCCATGTCTGGCGAACCCGTAGACGACCACGGTGCCAATCACCAGCATCGCAAGAGCGAAGGTGACGATGAGGTGGCTGGTTACGGTGAAGAAATAGGGAAACATGCCGAGCAGATTGGCGATCAGCACGAACATGAAGAGGGAGAACACGAAGGGGAAAAACCGCATCCCTTCATTGCCGGCCGCACTTCGCAAAGTGCTTGCGACGAATTCGTAGCTCATCTCCGCCAACGATTGCCAGCGCGTCGGAACGAGGCCGCGGCCGCTCGTCGACATGATGAGGAAAAGCGAGGTCACGGCAACCGTAGCCACCATGAACAGCGCTGAATTGGTGAAAGACAGGTCAAGACCACCGACTTCGATCGGCACAATCTTGCTTATCTGGAACTGATGGATCGGGTCGTTCGCCACCGGGTCAGCCCCTCTTCTTTGTCTCGGCCACGCGTAACTCGCTACGCTTTGAATGATTCTGTGAAACCTGTCCGCAACTGACGCGGCTTCGCCTACCCGTCGCGCTTCCTGTCCATCGGGTCCGCCATCTTGCCGGCAGATCTTAGTACGTTCAGCACGCCGGCCACAAAGCCCAGCAGAAGAAACACGATCAACCCCCAAGGCGACGTGCCCAATCCACTGTCGATCAACCAGCCTATACCGCTTCCCACAAGAATTCCGGCGACGAATTCCGTCGACAGCCTCATGGCCTGCGCAAACCCTTTCGCGTCGCTCTCGCCTCTTCGCCGCGACGGATTTTCATCCGCCTGACGCTTGGCTTCGAGTGACCGGGTCAACTGGTCCATCCGCTCGGACAGGTCGACTTCCTTTGGATCACCGCCGCCCTCTTCCTGGCCTGGATTACGGGGAGACATTTCTTCGATCTCCTGTCGCTTCCAGCCCGGAATTCGGCCGAGGTGATTACCCCCCGAAAGTCGGGCGCACCATAGTCGGCACCTATTGCCCTGTCAAGGAGGCTGAAATAAAGGCTAACGTATTGAAATACATTATCCTTCGACATTCATCAGAGACATTTGCCAACCATCTCGGCGAAGTTGTCGCCACCCTGCGGCACCGCCGCCGGGCTTACACAGCTTCAAGGAAGCGTTCGGCCGTCTCAAGATCGACGGAAACGAGTTGGGAGACCCCGCGTTCAGCCATCGTTACGCCGAACAGCCGGTTCATCCGCGCCATGGTGATCGGATTGTGGGTAATGACCATGAATCGGGTTTGCGTATTGGCGGCCATATCGTCGAGCAGATCGCAATAACGCTCGACATTGGCATCGTCCAGCGGCGCATCGACCTCGTCGAGAACGCAAATCGGCGCAGGATTCGTCAAAAACACGGCAAAGATCAGCGCCATGGCGGTGAGCGCCTGCTCGCCACCGGAAAGCAGCGTCATCGTCTGTGGCTTCTTTCCAGGTGGCCTTGCAATGATTTCAAGCCCGGCGTCGAGCGGATCTTCCGCATCGACCAGCTGCAATTCCGCCGTGCCGCCGCCGAACAAATGAGTGAAAAGACGCTGGAAATGGCCGTTTACAACGTCGAAAGCCGCAAGCAGCCTTTCCCGCGCCTCCCGGTTGAGGTTGGAAATTCCTGTGCGCAACCGTTTGATCGCCTCGATCAGGTCGTCGCGTTCGCCGGCCAACGTATTGCGCTGTTCGTCAACCTCCTGCATTTCCTCGTCGGCGCGCAGGTTGACGCCGCCAAGCCGCTCCCGCTCGCTCTTCAGCCGGTCGAGCTTGCGTTCCATTGCGTCCTGCTGCGGCAACGGGGCACCTTCGCGAATGCCCGCGATCTGCGGAAGCTCTGAAACCGGCACTTCCAGCGCTTCGTCAATTCGGGCTTCGATTTCCTGCTTGCGGCGGCGAGCGGCTTCCAGCCTTTCCTCGGTGCAAATCTTTCGTTCCCGAGCCGCTGATAGTGCTTCCAGCGTGGATTTCGCCAGCCGGTCGAGTTCGGCCAGGCCCAATTCGGCAACCGCAAGAGTGTCGTCCGCCTCCCGGCGCGTCGCCTCGGCACGCGACAGCGCGCTCATGAGGTCTCTGCGCTTCAGTTCGATTTCTTCCGGCGCCTCCAACAGGAATTGCCGCTCTTCCTCGGCTTCCTCGCGGCGATTGTTCAATATTTCTATCTGCGAACGTGCACCGGCGGCCCTGCTCTCCCAACCTGCTCTTTCGCGCGCGATCTGCTCCATGCGGCGCTCGCGCATCTTGCGTTCGCGTGCCAGGCCCTCCGCCGCAGCCCTTGATTCGGCAAGTGCCGCCCTCGCATCGGCGACTTCGCCTCGAAGGGCGGAGATCGTTTCGGCCAGATTGTCGCCGGCAGGCAATTCGATCAGGCTTGCCTGAGCCTCGGAGATCGCCTCGCCGGCCTCGGCGATTTCACCGCCGAGCCGCTCGACAGTCTCCTGCAAGGCGTTCTGGCGAACCGTCAATTGCGTCAAAGCGCGCTCGGCTGCGGCAAGACCGTCGCGCGCCTCGACGACTTTCCTCTGCCAGTCGCGCAGGCGTCCGCGCGCTGCCTGCTCCTGCTCTCCTGCCGCCCGCACCGCCTCGGCAGCTTCTTCCAGAGCCCGCCGGTGCAAGCCCACGTCATCGCGGGCGATTTCGATTTCATCTTCCAGAGCGGCGAGGCGGTTTTTCTGGACAAGACGCTGCGCAGCAGGCGTTGGCGCATCGGCTGCGACCGTAAATCCGTCCCAGCGCCAGAGGTCGCCCTCGCGGCTCACCAGCCGCTGGCCAGGCTTGAGCATCGACGCCAGCGCCCGCCCGTTGTGCGGTTCGACGAATCCGATCTGCGAAAGCCTGCGCTGAAGCGCGTCGGGAGCTTCAACGTAAACGGAAAGCGGCGTCGCTCCATCCGGCAAACGCGGATCCTCGCCCTCAAACGACATTTCCGCCCAATGAACAGGTGCGCGGGTATCCGCCGGCGCGTCGAGGTCTTCGCCAAGAGCCGCGCCGAGGGCCGTTTCATATCCAGGTGTAACTTTGAGCGCTTCGACCACCGGCTCCCAATCTCCCGGCTGGTCGACGTTCAGCACCTGCGCAAGCGTGTCGGCCTCCGCTTCGCAGCGCGACAAAAACGCCTCCGCCTGGGCGAGTGGGATGCGTGCCGTCTCAACGGCTTCGCGCGCCATGATTGTCGCCTCTTCGGCGACCAAAACCGCTTCCTCGCCCGCCATCAGCCGGGCTTGCGCTTCTTCAAGCTCCTCACGCCTTGCCGCCGGACCTTCCGCCGAGGCTATTTGAGCGTTGATGTCCGATAGCGCGGCTTCAGCTTCGCTCCTTTGCGCCACGAGCCGGGCCGTCCGCGCCTTCATTTCTTGCAGCAATCGCTCAAGTTGCTGGCGGCGAGCCCCGACCCGCGCCTGTTCCTCGGTCAGTTCGCCCATCCGCTGTTCAAGCGCACCGACTTCGCCAATCATGGCTTCGACAGTAAGGCGCGCCTCTTCTCCACGCTCCCCTTCCGCTTCGTTTTCGAGGCGGATTTCCTCTTCTTCCTCGCGCAACAGGCCAAGATGATCGCTGTTTTCGGCGATCATGCGCTGTTCGCGCTCAAGATCCTGCGTCAGATGCGACAATCGGGCGGTAAGATCGCTCAACCGCTCCTTGACCCTTCGCTCCTCCGCATCGAGTTCGTTTCTGGCGATCGTCAACCGCTGGAGCGCGGCGCCCGCCTTCGCGGCCGTATCGCGCAATTCCGGGAGTTTATGAGCGGCGATTGCCTGCAGTTTTGCGGCTTCACCCTGTTCGGCTGCCGCCGTTGCGAGCGATTTGTCAGCGCCATTCGCTTCTTCCTCGGCTGCTTCGAGCTGGGCCTTGCCTTCAAGCCAGCGCAGGTAGGAAAGCGCTGCTTCGCTTTCGCGAATTTCCGAAGACAGGTTCCTGTATCTGCTGGCCTGCCGCGCCTGCCGTTTCAGTCCTTCGAGCTGATTGTCGATCTGCACCAGAACATCTTCGAGGCGTTCGAGGTTCTGCTCCGCAGCCTTCAGGCGCAACTCCGCCTCGTGGCGGCGGGAATGGAGACCGGAAATGCCGGCGGCCTCTTCCAGGATCATGCGCCGCGACGTGGGTTTTGCGGCGATCAGCTCTCCGATCTGCCCCTGACGCACAAGCGCCGGCGACCGGGCGCCGGTAGAGGCATCGGCAAACAGCAGCTGGACGTCTCGGGCCCGCACGTCCTTGCTGTTGATCTTGTAGACGGAACCCGCCTCGCGCTCGATCCGCCGGGTAACCTCCAGCATATCGGCATCGTTGAAGCCGGCGGGCGCCGTTTTCGCGCTGTTGTCGAGGAAAAGCGTCACCTCGGCTGTGTTGCGCGCCGGGCGGTTGAGGCTGCCTGAGAAGATCACGTCGTCCATACCGGACGCGCGCATGTTCTTGTAGGAATTCTCGCCCATGACCCAGCGCAGGGCTTCGACGAGATTGGATTTGCCGCAACCGTTCGGCCCGACGACGCCGGTCAGCCCGTCGCCGATGATGAATTCCATCGGCTCGACGAAGGACTTGAAGCCAAGAACGCGAAGCTTGTTGAATTTCATGGCCAGAGCACCCCGGCCATGAATGCAAGAGCAATCGACGCCGAACCCGCGATGACGGGTTTGTCAGAGATACGGTTCGATAGCCTTGTCCAGCTCTTCAACCGTCAGTGCTCCATTCACCTTGGTGCCGTTGACGAAGAACGTCGGAGTCGAATTCACGCCGAATTCATTCGAGGCACGTTCGCGCACGGCATTGATGCCATCCAAAAGAGCCTGATTCTGCAAGCAGGAGTCAAAGCTTTCCTGTGTAAATCCGATTTGCTTGGCGAACTTCAGCAATGAATTATAGGGATCGTTGGTGAATGCCCATGCCTTCTGTTCGTGAAACATGGTGTCGACCACATCGAAATACTTACCCTCAGGTGCGCAGCGAGCGAGCATGAAGCCAGCCGTCGCAACGGGATCGAGCGGGAATTCACGCAGGATAAATCGAACCTTGCCTGTGTCCACATAGCTCTCTTTGAGATGCGGATAGGTATTCTTGTGGAAATTCGCGCAGTGCCCGCATGTCATCGACGCATATTCGACGATGGTGATCGGGGCGTCTTCCTTACCCAGCACCATTTCGGACAGCGGAGACGGTTGCATCAACGCTTCGATATCGACGCTTTCGGCAAGCGCGGGTACAGCGCCGAGTGCGAAGCCGGTGGCCACGAAAGCACAAGCGGAGCGTTCCAAAAATTTTCTGCGGGTCAAGTTCACGGGCATTTTCCTGTTTGTAACGGCCTGGCCGGTATGAGCTTCATATTGGAGCCCATGTTGGAGCATTGACGAAGATTTATTAAATCACAAAACGGGCGCGTCAACGGGACATGGAGATTATGGCATCAATGAGGGGTTATCCAGCCTTGATCGAACTGCTCACACTAGGTTCCGCAGCGCCATTTCCAGCCCGAACCGCATGAGATTTGGATAACCCGGTCAAACCGCTTTTATTGTCGTTAAGATCTCCTTAAGCATGAAACCCGTTTGTCAATGCAACCCGCCGGTTTCCCATGTTTCGTGCGTCCGTTCTTCCAGTTCTGTTCATGAGCCTTGCCGCATGCCAGATGACGCCGCCAGCACCCATTGGCGCGGCACCTCCGGCAATCCACGATCAAGTCGCCAGCGACACGGCCACCAATGATCTGGCCACCAATGATCAGGCCACCAATGATCAGGCCATCAGCGATCTGGAAAATTCGCAGCTTGCCAGCGCTGGTGCACCGCTTGCCCTGACCACGGTTTCCGGCCCGAATTCAACAAGTTTTGCAGACTACGGCGACACGGTATCCCATCCTTCCGTCGGCGGGACCTGGCGCGTGGCCGGCGGCGCGTCGAATGGCTGCGCAATACGCTTCCAAGAGGCTGAACAGGCATTCGCACCGGCATCGATCCACGGCTGCCCGTCGTCGCCGCTGGCAGCCACAACTGCGTGGAACGTAGCAGGCGATCAGAATTCGCCTGCTATCGGGCGATGGCCAGGCGCTGGCGCTGCTTTATATCGATCGACCGGATCTCTTGACCGGATATACCGCTGACGGACAGGAACTGGTGCTGAGCCGCTAGAGCCTATTCCGCCAAATCTGAATCGGATTCTGCGATTTTCATGAAATCATTGCATTGAGACGCAAGCCAGCGGAACGCCAATGTCGCCCGGCACTTGCAATCAGCGGTTCTTTGCTATGATGGCGCGGCCGAGCCGCTCAAGCGCCTGCTTCAGGGCCGGATTGGCGACGGCGTCAACCTTGCTCGACAATTCCACCTCTTCCTCGGGCGTCAGCTTGCGCAGGCTTGGGATCGCCGCGCGTCGTCTTGTGATAATCGGCCGCTGGACGATCTTGATGCGGCCGATTGCCGCCCAGCCGAAAAACGAATTGATACGCTCTACGACGACCTGCGTTTCGTGAGACAGCATCAAAGCGGTCGCGCCATCGGTATGAACTTCGAGGATTGCAGGCTCGCCCATTGCCTGACCAAGTGCTTCGCCATGCGCATCGCGCCCGCGCGAGCCGCGTTGCCAGACGATCCGATCCGGTGCGACCCTTTGTGCATATCGGTCGCCGACGATATCGGGCCAGGAAGAAATAAGTTCCGCAGTGGTGAAGCCCCGCTTCCGGCAGGCAGGCGAAAGGCTGGCGCCGATCAGGTCCGCGAGCGGACGCGCGCCGCGGCGGCGTTTCGCCTCGCCTGCTTTTTGTTCACTGGTGGGTTGCCCAAGGGTCGCCATCACTCTATCCAGTCAGTTTTCTCGCGAAAAATCAATCGAACCGGCCGAAAACTTGCCGCTGCTACCGTTATTCTCCACTGTGTCCACATCAAATTAAGGTGAGTCGCAGCGGTTTGCTCAAAATATTGGCGTGCATCAAAATAATGCTTGAAACTCGCCTCCGCTGCCGATGTTCTGCGTTGCCATGATCCCTGCCGCAAAACCCCCCGTCCTGCTCGCCTGGTACGACCGTCATGCCCGCGCTTTGCCATGGCGAACGGCACCGGACGATCGCGCCGCCGGCGTGGTTCCCGACCCTTATCTCGTCTGGCTTTCCGAGGTGATGCTGCAGCAAACCACCGTTGCGGCGGTAAAGTCCTACTTCGAGGCCTTTCTCGCCAGATGGCCGACTGTAACGGCCCTGGCCGATGCTCCCGAAGAGGAAGTGATGAAGGCCTGGGCCGGGCTTGGGTATTATTCGCGAGCCCGAAATTTGAAGAAATGCGCTGATACCATCGCGCGAGATCACGGCGGCCGCTTTCCCGAAACGGAAGAAAAGCTTCTGGAATTGCCCGGTATTGGCGCCTATACGGCTGCGGCCATCGCAGCCATTGCGTTTGACAGGCCCGCAGCCGTGGTCGATGGCAATATCGAGCGTGTCATCACCCGTCTTGCTGGCCTGGAAACCCCGCTGCCGCAGGCAAAACCGGCCATTCGCGACATGGTTCGCTCCATGATGCCGAAGGATCGACCCGGTGACTTTGCGCAAGCCATGATGGATCTCGGCGCCACTATTTGCACACCGAAACGCCCTGCCTGCGCACTTTGCCCCTGGATGGCGGATTGTGAGGGTCGAAAGGCCGGAATTGCAGAGACATTGCCGCGCAAGGCCAAGAAAATCGCAAAACCGACGAGACGCGGCATGGCCTTTGTCATCGTGCGCGAGGATGGCGCGGTCCTTCTGCGCCGCCGACCGCCTCGGGGTCTGCTTGGAGGCATGAGCGAACCGCCGACAACCGTCTGGGCGGAGGACGCGCCGACCGGCGACCTCGCGCTTGCGCCGCTCGCTTTGCAATGGCGCAGGACACCAGCGACGGTACGCCACACCTTCACGCATTTTCACCTTGAGATGGCCGTCTGGCGGGCGGATGTGCCGATACAATCGGCCGCGCCTGAGGGATGCTGGTGGTCTGCGCCCGCAGATCTTCAAGACGAGGCGCTGCCGACCGTCATGAAGAAAGCCGTCGCCGAGGGCATCAAACACCCTGCCGCCAAGCGCATGTCGAGGCAGGCTTGACCCTTGCGGCGCTACTGAAATGCGGTCTCGGCAAAGCTCCTGAGTTTGCGTGAATGCAGCTTCTCGCGCGGCATGTCACGGAGCTTTTCCATCGCCACAATACCGATCTCCAGATGCTGGGCGACCTGGCGCTTGTAGAAATCAGTCGCCATCCCCGGCAGTTTCAACTCACCGTGCAACGGCTTGTCGGATACGCAAAGGAGCGTCCCGTAGGGTACGCGGAACCTGAAGCCATTGGCTGCGATCGTCGCCGACTCCATGTCAAGGGCAATGGCGCGCGACTGCGAAAACCGCTGCACCGGCTCGCGGTGATCGCGAAGCTCCCAGTTGCGATTATCGATGGAGGCGACTGTGCCGGTGCGCATGACGCGCTTCAGTTCGTAATCCCTGTAGCCGGTAACCTCCGCCACGGCCTGCTCCAGCGCCACCTGAACCTCCGCCAGCGGCGGGATCGGCACCCAGGTCGGCAAATCGGCATCAAGCACGTGATCCTCGCGCACATAGCCATGCGCCAGCACATAGTCGCCGAGCTTCTGACTGTTCCTCAAACCGGCGCAATGGCCAAGCATCAGCCATGCATGCGGGCGTAGCACCGCAATATGATCGGTAATCGTTTTGGCGTTGGAGGGGCCAATGCCGATATTGACCATGGTGATGCCGGAGTGGCCGTCACGCACCAGATGATAGGCCGGCATCTGCGGTAGCCTGGAAGGCGCCACGCCTGAACATGGCCCCACCTCGCCCGCCAGCGTTACCACGTTTCCAGGTTCGACGAAGGCGGTGTAACCGCTGTCCGGCTTTGCCAGCAGATCGTTAGCGAGACGGCAGAACTCGTCCATGTAGAATTGGTAGTTCGTGAAGATCACGAAATTCTGGAAATACTCGGCCGCTGTCGCCGTATAGTGCTGGAGGCGGTGGAGGGAATAGTCGATCCGCGGCGCGGTGAAAGGCGCCAGCGGCTGTGGCGCCGACGGCGGCACCTCGTGCGTGCCATTGGCGATGGCGTCATCCATCACCGAGAGATCCGGCAGATCGAAAATATCCGCCAGCGGCCGCTCCAGCTTGCTGGCGACCACGCTCTCTACATGACGCCCGTCATAAAATGCGAAATGCAGCGGGATCGGCAAATCGCTCTCGCCGATCTCCACGGGAACATCATGATTGCGGATGAGAAGCGCGATCTGCTCGCGCAGATAATCGGCGAAAAGGTCCGGCCGTGTCACGGTCGTGGCATATTGCCCGGGACCGGAGAGAAATCCGTAAGAAAGGCGGCTGTCGAGCCTTGCATGAGTTGCCGTGCGGAGCCGTACCTCAGGGTAGCAGGCCCGAACTCGTCCTTGCGGGGTCCGCCCTTCCCCGAAAGCGGCGAAAGCATCGCGCAAGAATGCCGTATTGCGTTCAAACAGCTCAAGCAGCCGCTCGACGGCCTTGCCGGCATCGCGAAAGGTTTCATGCGGCACGACAGGCGGTGCGTGGAAGGCCTGGATCGTTTTCTTGGAAGCGCTTAGCGGATCATGGGACACGGGCATAAGTCCTTTTGCGTGTCGGAAAAGGGTTCGCAGAGCTTTCCGGCGAGGTCAAGACAAGTGTGAGAGCCCTTTCCTGGAAACATTTCATTCGATGCAGAATTTTTTATATCGCATTGGCGATCAAGACTTTTTGCCCGCCACGATCGATTATCATTAACCATCGGGGCCGGGGGGCCTCGCAATTTGCATCACTCCTTCCATCCGACACCGGGAAAAACCGAGTCGCATGAAGCCTTTGCGGCGCTGGTCTTCAAATTCCGCCTTGTCGCGGGCGTTAACAAAACGAAGCAGCATTGCCGCTCGACTTTCACATTCGTAAACAAATGCTTGATTCAAAAAGAAAAAACGATTTCTGAGCTTAACGCATGATTTACCATCTCGGGTAACCATGACGCTTGAAATTGCGTGAGGTTCTGCGTCGCAATGAGCGTACAGCGTAAAGGGGTGTCGACATCGGCACCCCACTCAAATCATAAGCCGGACTGGCTTGACACCATCATCAAGGGCGATTGCGTCGCGGCTTTGGAAAAGCTGCCGAAGCACTCGGTCGATATGGTTTTCGCCGATCCGCCCTACAATCTGCAACTGGGCGGCGAGCTTCATCGCCCCGACCAGTCGCGCGTCGATGCCTGCGACGATCATTGGGATCAGTTCGCCAGCTTCGACGCCTATGACATATTCACCAGGGCCTGGCTTCTAGCGGTCAAACGCGTGTTGAAGCCGGACGGGTCGATCTGGGTGATCGGATCTTATCACAACATCTTCCGGGTTGGTGCGATCCTCCAGGATCTGGGCTACTGGATTCTCAACGATGTTGTCTGGCTGAAGTCGAATCCGATGCCGAATTTCCGCGGCAAGCGGTTTACCAATGCCCACGAAACGATGATCTGGGCAACACCGCGCAAGGACGCCAAATACACCTTCAATTACGAAGCGCTGAAGACTTTCAACGACGATCTTCAAATGCGCTCCGACTGGCATCTGCCCCTTTGCACCGGCGGCGAGAGGCTGAAAGACGCCGACGGACAGAAGGTACATCCAACGCAAAAGCCGGAATCCCTCCTCTACCGCGTGTTGCTATCGTCAACCAATCCGGGCGACATCGTGCTGGACCCCTTCTTTGGCACCGGCACGACGGGAGCGGCTGCAAAGAAACTTGGCCGCCACTTCGTCGGCGTGGAAAGGGAGCAAGCCTACATCGATGCTGCATCCGCCCGCATCGACAAGGTCACGCCCGCCAATGACGACAGCCTGGAGATCACCCTTGGCAAGCGCGCCGAACGGCGCATTCCATTCGGCAATCTGCTGGAGGCCGGTCTCATCACGCCGGGCATGACGCTCACGTGTTCGCGTGGCCGCCACCGGGCGACGGTTCGTGCGGATGGATCGCTGGTATCGGGCGATCACAAAGGTTCTATCCACAAGGTCGGGGCGCTTGCCCAGGGACAAGAAGCCTGCAACGGCTGGACCTTCTGGCATTTCGATCAGGGCGGCGTGCTGACGCCGATCGACGCCCTCAGGCAAATTATCCGCTCCGGACTGCCCAACAGCAGCCGGTGACCTCGCGACTTCCCCGCGAACCTAAGGCCCCCGGACGACTGTCGCCCGGGGGCACTTTTTTGCCCGCCGCGATAGCGTCCATAGAAATTAGAGGGCTTCCTCTTCAAGCAATGCATCGAGGAGGTCGAGGAGCAGGCGGTTGATATCGGCAAGACCGCTTGTCGAAAGGTTTTCCAGCCCGATCGACGCGGCAAACAACAAGCGCGCCTTGTCCGCTGCAAGCTCTGCACCGACATCGGCCTGTTGAAAAAGATCTTCCAGATAGGTCAGGCGATACGCATCGGCGCGTTGGAGCAAATCCGCCGCCATTTGCTCCACCCGGGCCCAATCCCGGATCGCAGGTTCGATCTTGAAGCCGCCAAAATCCCCGATGATAGCCGCATTTCCCGCAATGCCCGCCCATTGACGCAATTTGTCGCGCGCATCGCCTTCAACAGCCGATCCGTTTTTGAAGAGATCCTCCGTGACCAGCGAATACCATTGTTCGAGCATCGCCTGCTTCAGGTCTTCGAGATTGCGGAAATGCCAGTAAAACGACCCTTTTGTGGCCTTGAGGCCGCGCGCGATAGGTTCGACCCGGATTGCCGATGGCCCACCCAGCGCAAGCGCACGAAATCCGGCGCTGATCCAGTCGAAGCGATCCAGGGTCCGTCGCAGAATTGGCTTGTCCATACCTTACGATACGATAGCGTAATGCGGGATCAAAGCTGTCGGGCGCGTCCTTACACAGCTTATTTTTCAAGGTATTTAGGTCACGGACTCATAAATCTAATGGGAATGGCGCCGCCTTGCCGGGAGATTACGAAGGCGGCAACAGGTGCTTCAGGAGCGCCGCCAGTTCGCCGGACTGTTCGTTGGAGAGCCGGTCTCCCATGTGGCGCTGCATCGCCGTGCCATAGGCGGGCCACATACGTTTGCGAAGGCTTCTGCCCTCTCCTGTAATGCAGACCAGAGACCCGCGCCCGTCTTCCGGCAATTTTTCGCGGCGGACGAGCCCGGCTTTTTCCAGGCGATCGATGAGCCGCGACATATTGTATTGCGCGACGAGGCAACGCTTCTCCAGTTCTCCCGGCCGAAGCGCCCCGCTCTCCGAGCGGTCGAGTTCCAAAAGCACGTCGTACCAGCTTAACGCCGGAAAGCCGGCAGCCTTCAGATCCCGCTCGATGGCGGAGCGCAGGCCCTCCGCCGCCCTGACCAGCCTTGCCCAGGCCAATTGCGTTTCTGCCGTAGGGTTATCTGTTTGGGTCATGTTCCCGAGCTATCAGATCCATGCTTCTGCATCAATCTTGCTTTTTCCATGCAGATGCATATTTATAGATGCAAATGCATATTTGATAAGGATCGGCAAAATGACCGAAGTTCCTGTTCTGGTAAGCCATACGCTATGCCCCTACGTTCAGCGCGCCGTCATTGCGCTCGTGGAAAAAGGCGTCGCATTCGAGCGTATTTACGTGGACCTCTCCGACAAGCCTGACTGGTTCAAGGCGATATCGCCGCTCGGCAAGGTGCCCGTGCTGAAGGTGGGCGAGGAATCGCTGTTTGAATCGGCGGCGATCGTTGAATATCTCGAAGAAGTCTATCCCAATCCATTGCATCCGCAGGACGCGGTAACCCGCGCGCGCCATCGTGCCTATATGGAGATGGGGTCGAACATCCTGAACGGTATCGGCGGACTTTACTCCGCTCCCGACGAAGCGGCTTTCGATGCGAAGGCGAAGGAATTGCGCCAGCGTTTCGAACGGCTGGAGGCGGATCTCGGCGAAGGTCCTTATTTCGCCGGCGAGAAATTCACATTGGTCGACGCGGTTTTCGGCCCGATCTTCCGCTACTTCGATGTCTTCGACGATATCGACGACTTCGGCGTGCTGACGGGCCTGGAAAAAGTCGCCAACTGGCGCAAGGCACTGGCCGAACGGCCGTCCGTCAAGGAAGCCGTCGGCGAAGATTACCCGGCGCTGCTTCATGATTTCCTCAAGCGGCGCAAGAGCCATATGGGCAAACTCGCCGCCTGAAGCACCTTTCGAAACGTTTCGGATGACAAAAAACCCCGGTCTTGCGACCGGGGTTTTTCAGTTTGGCGCAACCGCTTTTATTCCGCCGCTTCCGGCTGGACGGTCTGCGGAGCCGGCCTTTCCCATTTGAGCACGGGTTTTCTTGCCGCCTGCGTCTCATCGAGACGGCGGCGCGGCGCAAGATAAGGCGCACCGGAGAAGCGGTCCGTTTCGCCCTTTTTCGCGCTCATCACCAGATCCCGCATGGTGGCGATGAAGAGATCGAGCGAGGCGCGGCTTTCCGATTCCGTCGGCTCGATCAGCATCGCGCCATGCACCACCAGCGGGAAATACATGGTCATCGGGTGGTAGCCCTCGTCGATCATCGCCTTGGCGAAATCGAGCGTGGAAACGCCGGTATCCTTGAGGAAACTGTCGTCGAACAGCACCTCATGCATGCACCAGCGCTGGCCGAAGGGCAGGCTCATGAGATCCTGCAAACCAACGCGCACATAGTTCGCATTGAGGACCGCATCTTCCGATGCTTGTCTCAATCCGTCCGATCCATGGCTCTTCATGTATGCCAATGCGCGCACAAACATGCCCATCTGGCCGTGGAAGGCGGTCATGCGGCCGAAGGGCTTTTCCTCGCCCTGCGTTCCCGCTTCCGTCTCGACCAGCACCGGACCGTCCTTTTCCAGCCGCACGAAGGGCAGCGGCGCGAAGGGTGCCAGGCGTTTTGACAGCACCACCGGGCCGGAGCCCGGGCCGCCGCCGCCGTGCGGGGTCGAAAACGTCTTGTGCAGGTTGATGTGCATGGCGTCGACGCCGAGATCGCCTGGCTTCGCCTTGCCGACAATGGCGTTGAAATTCGCCCCGTCGCAGTAGAAATAGGCGTCGGCGGCGTGGATCGCGGCGGCGATTTCGATGATATCGCGCTCGAAGATGCCGCAGGTATTGGGGTTGGTCAGCATGATCGCGGCAACGTTTCCGGCGTTTTCCGCAATCTTCGACTTCACCTCTTCGAGATCGACCGTGCCATCGTCGCGGGCATCGACCTGAACCACCTTGTAGCCGAAGAGCGCCGCTGTCGCCGGATTGGTGCCATGGGCGGATTCCGGCACGAGCACGATCTTGCGGATCGCGGCCCGCCGCCTTGTGCGCAGCCTTGATCGCCATCATGCCGCAGAGTTCGCCGTGGGCGCCGGCCTTGGGGCTCATGGCAACCGACGCCATGCCGGTCAGCGTCGATCAGCCAGTGGCCGAGCTCGGCGATCAGATCGACGCGCTCCAGGCACGGTGGAGAGCGGCTGCAGCGGGTGAATATCGCCGAAGCCCGGCATCCGCGCCATCTTTTCGTTGAGCCGCGGATTGTGCTTCATCGTGCAGGAGCCGAGCGGATAAAGCCCGGAATCGATGGCGTAGTTCTTGGACGACAGGCGGACGTAATGGCGCATCGCCTCCGGCTCGGAAAGCCCCGGCAGATCGATGGGCTCCTTGCGCAGGTTTGCGCCGATTTCCAGCTCGAAATCCTCCGGCTCGTCAAGGTCGACGCCGGTGACTTCATAACGGCCGATCTCGAAGAGCAACGGCTCTTCCATCGCCAAGCCCTGATTGCCGGTAAAGGTCTTGCGGCCCATTTCGCCTGCGTCTCCAGCGGAAGTCGGGCGGCCTTGCGTGTTCATGCTCATGCCAGCACCTCCTTGAGTGCTGCGGCGAATGCCGCGCGGTCTTCATCCGTATTCACTTCGGTAGAGGCGACGACCAGAAGGTTTTCAAGCGATCTTGTCGCCCGGAACCAGCCGCGAAACCGGCACACCGCCGAGTATTCCCTTGGCGGCAAGCGCTTCGACGACATCGTGCGCGGGCTTTGAAAGCTTCACGGTGAATTCGTTGAAGAAGGCCTTGTTGACGACTTCCGCACCCGGCACTGCGGAAAGCAGCTTCTTCAGCTTCACCGCATTGGCGTGATTGATCCTGGCAAGCTGCAACAGTCCCTTGCCGCCCAAAAGCGTCATGTGGATCGTGAAGGCGAGACAGCAGAGGCCGGAATTGGTGCAGATGTTCGACGTCGCCTTGTCGCGGCGGATGTGCTGTTCACGGGTCGAAAGCGTCAGCACGAAACCGCGCTTGCCTTCCGCGTCCACCGTTTCACCGCAAAGCCTGCCCGGCATCTGGCGGATAAGCTTCTGCCTCGTGGCGAAAAGCCCGACGTAAGGTCCGCCGAAAGTGAGTGGATTGCCAATCGATTGCCCCTCGCCGACGACAATGTCTGCGCCTTGTGCGCCCGGGGATTCAATCAGCCCCAAAGACATGACCTCGGTGAAGACGGCGATGAGCAACGCCCCGTGCTGGTGCGCCTTTTCCGCGATCGGCTTCAGGTCGATGATCTCGCCGTAGAAGGAGGGAGACTGCACGACGACGCAGGAGGTCTCACTCATCGATCCGGGCGAGGATATCTTCCGTGCCGGCCGGATCGGCAGGCAGGTTTTCAACCGTATCGCCCGCCATTTCGCTCAAGCCTTCGACCACGGCGCGGTAGTGCGGATGAAGCCCGCCCGACAGCACCGCCTTCTTGCGGCGGGTGACCCGGTGGGCCATCAGCACGGCTTCGGCGGTTCCGGTCGAGCCGTCATACATGGAGGCGTTGGCGACTTCCATGCCGGTCAGATTCGCGACCTGGGTCTGGAACTCGAACAAGTATTGAAGCGTTCCTTGCGTCACTTCCGGCTGATAGGGCGTGTAGGACGTCAGGAATTCGGAGCGCTGGATCAGGTGGTCCACTGTGGCCGGAACGTGGTGCTTATAGGCGCCGGCACCGACGAAAAAGGGTACCGACGTGGCCGAAATGTTCCTGGCGGCCATTTTCGCCAGATCGCGTTCCACCGCCATCTCGCTCTGGCGGCGCGGCAGGTCGACGAGACCATCTATCCTCGCCTTTTTCGGAATATCGGAAAAGATCTCGTCGATGGACGAAACCCCGACGCGCGACCTCATGTCGGCGCGGTCGGAATCGGAAAGCGGAAGATACCGCATGGATACGGCTCCCTGTGGGGTTAAGCGAGGCGTGACGGCTCCGCCGCCACGACGATTTCACTGTTGACGGAATTGGCGATGAAACAGGCCTCATGCGCCTTGTGATGCAACGTGTCGATCAGATCCGCCGGCGGCAGGCGATCGGCGTTGAAGGTCACCTGCGGACGCAACGTGACTTTCGTCACCGCCATCTTGCCCGGCGCCACCCGTGCCATCACGCCCTCCGCCTTGTCTTCGTATGATGCAACGACAAGACCGGCGCGACGGGCGAAATCGAGAAACCAGAGCATATGGCAGCTCGATATGGCAGCGATGAAGGCCTCTTCAGGATCGACCGCCGCCTCAACGGAATGAGGCAAAGGCACCACTGTCGGCGAAGCGGAGGCTAAAACCTCAACCCCGCCGTCGAAGCGCCAGGCATGACCGCGCGAATAGGCATTGGCGGCGAAGTCACCTTCGCATCGCCACGCCACATCCGCACGGTAGAGATGGCCTGCCATGGGATCAAAGCGCCTCGACGTAGGCCTTGTAGGCGGCTTCGTCCATCAGGTCCTCAAGCTGGGAAGGATCGGAAAGCTTGATCTTGACGAACCAGGCGGCCCCAGTCGGATCTTCGTTGACCTTGCCGGGTTCATCGGCAAGTGCAGTGTTTGCCTCCACGATCTCGCCATCCAGCGGCGCGTAGACTTCCGATGCGGCCTTCACCGATTCAACCACGGCGGCCTCATCGCCCTTGGCAAGCGTCTTGCCGGCGTCCGGCAGTTCCACATAGACGACATCGCCAAGCTGGCTCTGCGCGTAGTCGGTGATGCCGACGGTGGCGATATCGCCGTTGACGACAATCCACTCGTGGTCTTCGGTGTAGTGGGTGCTCATGAGTTTCCATCTCCGGAAAGTGCGCCGGGTTGTCCGGCTTCTGGTTTGACCTGGATAAAATTCAGATTTTTGGCTTGCGATAGTAGCGCTGCGGCACGAACGGCATTTCCGCGACAGTCGCGCCAAGTTCCTTGCCGCGCACGACGAGGTTGAGCTTCGTGCCGGGGGCCGATTGATCCGCCGGCACATAACCCATGGCGATGGGAGCGCCGACGCTCGGCGCGAAACCGCCCGAAGTGACGATGCCGATGGTCGCGCCGGATGCATCGCGGATTTCCGCGCCCTCGCGGGCAGGAGCGCGGCCTTCCAGCGTCAGGCCGACGCGAATCCGGGACGGGCGATTTTGAAACTCCGAAAGAATGCGTGCGGCGCCCGGAAAATCGGCGGCTTCCCTTCGGCGCTTCTGCAAGACGAAGGTGATCGCGCCTTCAACGGGCGATGTCGTCTCGTCGAGATCGTGACCATAAAGACAAAGGCCGGCTTCAAGACGCAGCGAATTGCGCGCGCCAAGCCCGATCGGCTTGACCCGGTCATCGGCAAGCAGCGCCCGCGCCAATGCTTCCGCCGCGCCCGCCTTGACGGAGATTTCATAGCCGTCCTCGCCGGAATAGCCCGATCGGGAGACGTGACAGTCGATCCCGTCGAACTCCATCGACGCGGCCGACATGAAATCGAGTTCGGCGGCCTTGGGAGCATGAAGCGCCATTGCGTCGGCTGCCTTCGGCCCCTGCAAGGCGATCAGCGCCCGGTCTTCCACGATTTCCAAACGAACATTCGCCGGCAGACTGGCGCGGATCACTTCGTAATCGACCGCCTTGCGCGATGCGTTCACGACGAGGAACAGCCGTCCGTCGTCGTCAGGGGAGATCGAACGGGTGACCATCAAATCGTCGATGATGCCGCCCTCATCGTTGAGAAGCACCGTATAGCGCTGCTTGCCGGGCTTCAGGCCGACGACATCGGAGGGAACGATAGCTTCCAGCGCGCGCGCCGTCGTCTCGTGATCGGGGCCGACCAGGAAAGCCTGCCCCATATGCGAGACGTCGAAAAGCCCGGCCGCTTCGCGCGTCCAGTTGTGTTCGGTCAAAATGCCAGAGGGATATTGCACCGGCATGTCGTAGCCGGCGAAAGGCACCATGCGGGCGCCGAGCTCGCGGTGAAGATCGGCAAGGGGCGTTTCCAGGAGTGGGCCGTCGGCGTTGTCGCTCATAAATCAGGCATCCGGGTTTGAGGCATGACACGGGACGGAATTCGACCGCCCGTGCCCCCTCTGTCCCTTCGACCTGAGAGATTTCCCGCATGGCAACAATGCTTGCCGGATGCGGTTACTCCTTCGGCGAGCTCAACGGATTGTCGGAAATCCGAGGCGCTTCTTTCCAGAGCGTTGTTTGTTCGGCGGTCCTTTTGCCTGAGAGTTTCCGGGGCGGTTGCTCCTTCGGCGCCGGATAAATGCCCGGCCTCTCCCGCTAAACATTATAGGGAAGGCCAGCCTTCCCAAATCAAGCGGCGCACAACGAAGACGCCGCTCAAGACTGCATATTCGACGCTTGCCGGATGGGAGTCAATCAGCGCAATTCAGCGCCGCTTGCCTTTTGCACCCTCATCCAGCGCAACAGCGACCTTGGGCCTGGCATCGGAGGAAATCAGGATGGAACTATCCACCAAACTCCACAGCTCCGCCGGCGCACCCGCCCCAAGCGTAATTGGAACCGTGAACACCATTTCCTCAGCCTTGGCCTTTTCGTCGCTCGCATCGGGGTTTTCAAGCACGACCCGAACAGGCAGCAGCACTTCGCCGCCCGGCCATGCCGGACCCGGTGTGAGCCTGCCGGAAACGCCGATGGTAAGCTGCGTCTGGCCATCGACGCGCTTGCATCCCGTCGCCCATTTTTCGATCGAGGCCTGATAGTCGAGCGCTCTTGCGTCGTCTTCCTTGCCCTTCTGGAATTTCATCAGGAGGTATCTGCCGTTTTCCACCCTGATCGTGGGGCACCAGGGTGGCGCGACGAAAGCATCGGGCGAAATATCGGAAACGCTCTTGCCGGCATTTCCAGCACCCAGGAACGACTTGCCGATATCGCCGCCGCTTACGCCACAGGCGGAAAGTCCAAGAGCCGCCACCAGCGCCAATGCGCCTCTGCGGTACTGCGTCTTTTTGGCAAGAGTGTTCAACGGCATCGCCAACCCGATCGTTTGTCGCAAATCCGCCGCCGTCTATATCAGGTGAGTGCGGGCTTGGCGAGACATGACGCGAAGAAGGTTTCATGCCCCTTCGACTTCAAATCCAGGGCCTATGCAAGCCACCCGGACTTCACGAAAGCCATGGCCTTGACAGAAGCCATGCGCTTACCTCTATTGCCGCAAGGGTTCCTTGGCCGGACGAAATTGCAATTATCGAGGTTGACCATGACGGCAGGCGGGCAGATCCGGAGCGATGCGACGCGACAGGCCCATAGGCCCAGGCTCGACATCTTCCTTTGCGCGCCGCGCGGCTTTTGCGCCGGCGTCGACCGAGCCGTGCAGATCGTGGAACTGGCGATCGAGCGTTTCGGCGCGCCGGTCTATGTGCGGCACGAGATCGTCCATAACAAATACGTGGTTGAAAGCCTGATGGCGAAGGGCGCCGTCTTTGTCGAGGAACTGGACGAGATCCCGCAGGATCATATCGAACGGCCGGTGATCTTTTCCGCCCACGGCGTGCCGAAATCCGTGCCGGAAGACGCGCAACGCCGGGAAATGTTCTATCTCGACGCCACCTGCCCGCTGGTCTCCAAGGTCCATAAGGAAGCGGAGATCCATTTCCGCCGCGGCCGCGAGATCGTGCTGATCGGCCATGCCGGGCATCCGGAAGTCATTGGCACCATGGGACAATTGCCTGAAGGTGCGGTGCGTCTGGTGGAGACGGTGGAAGACGCAATGGCATTCCAGCCGAAAGGCAGCGGGCCGCTGGCCTGGATCACCCAGACGACGCTATCCGTCGACGACACCAAGGCGATTGTCGACGTGCTGATTGCGCGGTTCCCCGATATCGTCGCCCCGCACAAGGACGACATCTGCTACGCGACGACCAACCGGCAGGAAGCGGTGAAAAGCATCGCGGATAAGGTCGATGCGCTGATCGTCGTCGGCGCGCCCAATTCCTCCAATTCGCAGAGGCTGCGCGAAGTGGCGCTGCGCGCCGGCTGCAAGACCTCGGTTCTGGTGCAGCGGGCAAGCGACATCCCCTGGCAGGAGATCGACGGTGTGGCGCGGCTGGGAATTACCGCTGGAGCCTCCGCGCCTGAAGTGCTGGTGGAGGAAATCATCGACGCCTTTTCCGAACGTTACGAGGTGACGGTGGAAACCGTTCGCACGGCCGAGGAAACCATCGCCTTCAACCTCCCGCGCGCCTTGCGCGAACACGCAGCCGAGTAAGAGCCGTGGCCGTTTATACCGACGTCGCCGACGAGGAACTCGCCGCCTTCGTCGCCCGCTACGACATTGGCGCGCTGCTCTCTTTCAAGGGCATTGCGGAGGGCGTGGAGAATTCCAATTTCCTGGTTCATACGGAAGCTGGATATTTCATCCTGACGCTCTACGAAAAGCGCGTCGACCCGAACGACCTGCCGTTCTTCCTGCAGCTCATGCACCATCTCGCCGAAAAGGGCATCACCTGCCCGACGCCTCTGGTAGCAAAGAGCGGCGAGATGCTGGGGCACCTTGCCGGCCGGCCGGCCGCAATGGTGACCTTTCTGGAAGGCATGTGGATGCGCAGGCCGCGCAACCCGCATTGCGCAGCCCTTGGCGAGGGGCTGGCGAAATTCCATCTGGCCGGCGCGGACTTTGCGATGACGCGCAAGAACGCGCTTTCCGTCGACGGCTGGCGGCCTCTGCTTGAGGGCTCGCTTCAACGCGCGGACGAGGTGGCGCCGGGGCTGGCGGCGGAACTTTCCGCCGAACTCGACCATCTGGAGAGCGTGTGGCCGACGGACCTGCCGTCCGGCGTCATTCATGCCGATCTCTTTCCCGACAACGTCTTCTTCCTCGGCGAAAACCTGTCGGGCTTCATCGACTTCTATTTCGCCTGCACCGATGCGCTGGCCTATGACGTGGCGATCTGCCTGAACGCCTGGTGCTTCGAGCCCGATCTTTCCTTCAACGTGACCAAGGCGCGCGCGCTGTTGAACGGCTACCGGTCGGTTCGCGACTTCACGGAGGCGGAATTCGCCATTCTCCCGACCCTGGCGCGGGGCGCGGCGCTGCGCTTTCTCCTGACCCGGCTGCACGACTGGCTGAACGTCCCCCCCGGCGCGCTTGTCACGCCGAAAGATCCAAAGGAATACCTCAAGAAAATGCGTTTTCACCGCGATGCCCAATCCGTGAGCGCCTATGGCCTCGACCGATAGGCAGAAGGCCCGCGTCGCCGCCTATACCGACGGCGCCTGTTCCGGCAATCCCGGGCCCGGGCGGCTGGGGCGTATTGCTGCGCTACGGCGACCACGAAAAGGAACTGTGCGGCGGCGAGGCGGAAACCACCAACAACCGCATGGAACTGACCGCCGCCATCCAGGCGCTGGAAAGCCTGACGCGCGCCTGCGCGGTCGATCTTTATACCGACAGCTCCTATGTGAAGAACGGCATCACCCAGTGGCTCTACAACTGGAAGCGCAACAATTGGCGCACCGCCGACAAAAAGCCGGTGAAGAACGCCGATCTCTGGCAGAGCCTCGACGAGGCGCGCAAGCGCCATGAGGTGGAGTGGCACTGGGTGAAAGGACACGCCGGCCATACGGAAAACGAAAAGGCCGACGAACTGGCGCGCAAGGGCATGAAGCCGTTCCAGCGCGGCAAGAACGGAGCGGCCGCGTGAGCGGCGATATCCTGATCATTGCCAACCCCACGGCAGGGTCGTTCAACGCGAAAACCCTTGAGATCATCACCGAGCGCCTTCGCGCCGCCGGGCGCGGTGTAAAATTGCACCTCACCCAGCGAGCCGGGGAAATCGGTGCGCTCTGCGCCGATGCGACGCTATCGGCTCGCGTGGTGGCCATTGCCGGCGGCGACGGCTCCATCAACGAGGCGGTCTCGGGCTTTGCCGACCGGCCCGACCCGCCGGCGCTGGCGGTCATCCCCTTCGGCACAGCGAATGTCCTGGCGCACGAACTTCATCTGCCTTTCAAGGGCAAGGCTATCGCCGATACGATCCTTGCAGACAATCGCGCGCCGCTGCATTGCGGCCTCGCCAACGGCCATCCCTTCGTGCTGATGGCGTCATGCGGGTTCGACGCGGAAGTGGTCCACGCCGTGCCGCTTGCGCTCAAACGCCGCTTCGGCAAGCTCGCCTATGTCTTGATCGCGCTGAAGCTGGGTTTGAGTAAAAGGCGGAGGCCGCAATTGCGGATCGAGGCCGACGGCGAGACTTTCACCTGCAAGCTGGCGATCGTCACCAACGGGCGATGCTATGGCGGGCCTTTCGTCATCTGCCCTGAAGCCAGCGTGACGGAGCCCGGCCTCCATCTCGTCATGCTCGCCAAGGACGATCCGCTGTCGAGCACCATGGCGGGCCTGTCGCTGCTATTCGGCCGATTGCATCGCGCCCGTGGCGTTCAAATCCGCAAGGCCGATCGCATCAGCATCAAAAGCACACTGCCCGCACCGGCCCAGATCGATGGCGACGCCTTTGGCGCCACGCCGCTTCTGGTCGAGGCAGGCGTGAAATCCGTGCTTATACTCGTATCGGCAGCATAATGGGGTTGTTACAAATCAAAGCGTGTACGTAATAATTTTATTACCATCGCTTGTGTATCGAATCTGTTAGGGATTTCGCAGGTAATTCTCAGACGCCGAATATATTACGGGCGCAGCAAATTTACGGAAGCAACATGTTTACAGCTCAACCTCGGAATTGCCGCTGACCTGATCGAAAGCCTTGGACTTGCGGCGCTTGTCGCGCTTGGATACAGCGCGCTGTTGCGCTGCGAGTCATGCGAGCGGAGCCGTCCCGTTCTGGTTGGCCTGCTTTTTGGCGCCGCTTCTATCACGTCGATGTTGAACCCGATTGTCCTGGGCCCCGGCCTCTTGTTTGACGCGCGCGCTGTAATGGTCGCCCTTGCCGCTCCCTTCGGTGGTTGGCCGGCGCTATTGATCTCAGCCGCGATGACCGCTGTATACAGGGCGATGCAGGGTGGTGCAGGTGTCTATGCAGGCATTGTCGGCATTACGATTGTAGCCGTAGCGGGTATAGTCTTCGCGCGTCTTTTTGCAAACAAGCTGACCGCCCGCCATCTCCTGACACTTGGGCTGATGGCCTCAACAATGGTGTTCAGTCTTTTCCTACTGCCAATCGACCTGGCTATCATGCTCTTAAGCAAAGTTGCGCTTCCGCTCACGCTGATCAATTCAAGTGGCGTGCTTGTGCTTGGCCTTTTCCTTCAATCAGAGCGCGACCGCTACAGTTTCAGCCAGGAAATGCAGCAAGCCGCTGAAATCGATTCCCTGACCAAGCTTTTCAACAGGCGCAAGCTTGAGTTGATTGCCCCGAAACTTGGCGCTGGCGAACGATATGGAGCGAAAGGGGTGGGCGTCGTCCTGTTCGATATCGACCATTTCAAGCGCGTCAACGACCGGTTCGGACACGCTGCGGGCGACGAGGTCCTGGCGGAGGTCGCCAATATTATTCGCCGGAATGCAAATCCATCGGACGATATTATTCGCATGGGCGGCGAGGAATTTGCCGTAATCATGTCGGATGCCCGCAAATCCGGTGTCCTGGCGCTGGCGGAAACGGTGCGCAAGGAAGTCGAGGCGTTGGTTGTCTTCCAAAAGAGCGCACAGATATCGGTAACGATCAGCGCCGGTGTCACCGCGACCAACAATCATGACTTCTCATTGCAGGACTTGATGGCCATTGCCGACAAGGCGCTCTACCGGGCCAAGCAGAACGGTAGAAATCGCATCGAGGTGGAAAGCGAACCAACAGAGCGCATCTTTGACGAATCGGAGACTACTACCTATAGCGTAGCTGAATTGAGGGCTATGATACCGGCCCCCGAATTGGAAAAAAGCGGTAGCCAAGCTCAAGTGAAAGCCGCAATGTAGCATTGCACACGCTCAAACGGCGAAGTATCGAGGCGTGCGCGCTTGCTTTAATCGAGGCATCGGGAAGACGGCGGTCTGCCTTACAGCAAATACGCTTCCACCCCGGTAGAAATCCGGAGCGCGGCCGCTTCCGCCGCCTCCAGCGCGCCTTCCGCATAGCCGCCATGGGTGGCGGCAACCTCCGAGCCTGCGAAGATGAGCGCCCCCGCCCAAAGATCGCCAAGCGCCGCCGGCATGCCATAGGCGGGGTGATGCGCCGGTGAATGGTGATCCGCCCCAGTTGCCGTAAAGGGGTCGAACGCCCAGTCCTTGAGGACGATCTCCTGCGGCGATCCGGCCTCAGGGCCGAACATGCGCTCAAGCTGCTGCCTGACAGCCTCCTTCAATTCCACTTCATGATCCTTGCGGATATCGGCCGGCACACCGACGAAGCCGAACAGCGCATGAGGCCCGCCAACGGCCGGCGACAGATCGTGAATTTCGACCATTGGCCCACGTCGGCTGATGCCGTCTCCCGACAACCCCGCCTCACGCCAGAACGGCCGGTCGTAGAGCGCGACCGCCTTTGCCTGACCTGCCATCCAGGTGGGGATCGCGGCCATCGCGCGGCTTGCGGAGGAGCCAAGGTCCGGGCGAAATTCAATCGTGGCAGCCGCTAGCCTTGGCGGCAGGCAAAGCGCCACGCGGCGCGCGTTTACCTGGACTTCCGCTCCATCCGCGCCGGTCATCCGGGCGAGAATTACCCCGCCTTGACGCTCCAGTGAGTGAAGAACCGTGCCAAGCATGCGCTTCCTTGCAGGAATAGCGTCATAAAGCGCCTGCGTCAGCCGCCCCAGCCCGCCATCGATGCGAAGCGCATCTCCCATCGTGGCGAAATCCAGATCGCGCCTGACGGAACCGTCGGCTTCTTCCAACACAAGCCGCCCACTGGAATATTGCCCGAAAACGCCGAGGCCCAGTGTCTCGGTCAATCGCCCCATGCGAGGCTGATGCGGCCAGAACCATGCCGGGCCGAGGTCGAAACCGGAAGGACCTGCCGGATGGCTCAAGATGCGGCCGCCGGGCCGATCACGCGCCTCGACAAGCAGATAGCTTGTGTTTTGTTTTTCCAGAAGAAACGCAAGATAAAGGCCGCTGAGGCCACCACCGACGATCAGCGTATCGACATCAAACATTTTCGGATTTCCGACTCATTTGCCCGGCGAAAGCATCACGCCCGTTCCATGGCGCCTTCCGCCTGCAGCAGCTTGGTTGCGTCCGCCGCCTCCATCGGCTGGCCGAAAAGGAAGCCCTGCGCGTATTCGCAGCCGAGCTGGAACAATTCGAGCGCATCCGATTCGCTTTCCGCCCCTTCCGCCACCACCTGCATGCCGAGGTCGTGACCGAGCGCAACGATTGAGCGCAGGATGACCGGCCGGGCGCTTCGGCCATTCGGCCTGACAAACGACTGATCCACCTTGATCGTGTCGAAGCGAAAGCGCTGAAGGTAGCTGAGGCTTGAATAGCCGGTGCCGAAATCGTCGAGCGAGAGTCCGGCTCCCAGATCACGCAGCCGCTCCAATACCCTGGCGGAATATTCCGGATTGCTCATGACCATGGATTCGGTCAGTTCGAGCTTCAGCGAGCCCGGCGCCAGGAGGGAGCGCGACAGAACCGCCTTCACATCGTTGATGAGATCCTGGCGAAGCAATTGCCGCGACGAGATATTCACCGAAAGAAAAAGCGGTACCGGCGCGCGGAACTTCTGCTGCCACTCGGCCAACTGCCTTGCCCCCCGCTCCAGCACGAAGAGGCCGAGGTCGTTGATGAGGCCGGATTTCTCCGCAACCGGGATGAATTCCGTCGGCGAAATTGCGCCACGCGTTGGATGCTTCCAGCGGGCCAGAACCTCAAAACCGGCGATCGAACGATCGGCAAGGCGAATGATCGGCTGATAGGAAACGGTGATGCCGTCGGTTTCCAGCGCCTTCCTGAGATCCGTCTCAAGGGCAGCCGACTGCACGGTCTCCGAACGCAGCGCCGGCCGAAAGATCTCCACCCGATCGCCATCCAGGCGCTTGGCGTGGTTCATCG
This sequence comes from uncultured Alphaproteobacteria bacterium, assembly GCA_963698365.1. GTDB lineage: Bacteria > Pseudomonadota > Alphaproteobacteria > Rhizobiales > Stappiaceae > Hongsoonwoonella. Next base: position 3,530 of record CAVOQM010000006.1, on the reverse strand, counting down.
CCACTTCCGCGTCGTTCACCAGTTCTTCCGGTCGCGTCTGGCCGTCTTCAAAAATCGCCACGCCGACGGAGGATGTCAGAAACACTTCCCGGTCGCCGAACGTGATCGGCGAGCGCAGCGCCTTACGAACCGCATCGGCAAAGCTTGCGATCCGGTCCGCCGCCTGTTCCGACAAAAGCAGCACGCCATAGGTGTCGCCGCCAAGGCGCGCCACGCAGTCCTGAGGCTTCAACTGCCGCCCGAGCCGCCGCCCAGCCCCAAGAGCTCTCCCTCATCGGCGATGTGGCGAGAAAAGAGGGTATTTTTCTCTGATCCGGTTTACACCGGAAAGGCGTTCTATGGCATGACACAAGAACTGAAGCGTTATCCAGGCTGCTTCGGCGAAAGAGTGGTCTTCCTTCACACGGGCGGCATTTTCGGGCTGTTCCCAAAGGGGCCTGAAATGGCTTCCCTGCTGTGAATGACCCGTATCGGTCGATCCACGGCCGAAGGAAAGACCCCTCAGACAGCATGCGTCCATGGCTGCCGTGGACCTTCTCTTTGGGGGATCAACGGAAGCTTTCTTGCCTTCTGAGATTCAATAAAGTAAAATGAAGTTGATTGCTTATTGCTTTGGGCGAAGGCACGTGAGGTTATAGGCGTCTCCGCCTTTTTTGTTCACCTTATTCCATGACTTCGGCCAAATTGCGAGGCAGGGACAGAAAGGCCGTTTTGAGCAAGAAGGATTTGATACAGGTCGAGGGCGAGGTAACCAAAGTGTTGGGGCCAGGTTTGCTGGAGGTCCTATGTGACAACAATGTCACCGTCACCGGCCGGCTTTCCGGAAGGATGAAAAAATATCGAGTCAAGGTCGTGGTTGGAGACCGAGTGCAAGTCAGTCTCTCACCCTATGATCCCTCCCACGGACTCATCACCTATCGCCTCAAGTGATGCATAAGCATAAGATACCGGCCCCTTAGCAGGTTTAAGGCCTCCCCGCTCCGTGAAGCGCAAGACTCGGAGCGCTCAAACAATCAGACGCCGGGAGCACAATTTCCACAATCCGCTAAAGTTTTATTTGCCCATTGCTCTTTTTCCTGCAAAAATAGCAGTACTTGCTCCACAAAGGCGGCCAGCTGACGGTCGAAGTCAGCTTGTCCACTGGATTCTGGTGCCTCAACGAGGGTTTCGACCTATCAACCCCATCCCCGTAGACGTCCCGCATTTGACACATTGCACATAGATGTCCCATTCTGGTTACCTCCATATAGCCTTGACTCGTTGGTTCAAATGAGGACTCGGAGGTCCTCTGATTCTGATCTCCACAAGTCCTCTGGCGCACTCATCGACACCGCTATATATCTGCTTTTTTCTCACCGGGCGTTTTGCCAATCCCCGCTCTTCTTGTTGAGATCTGATCCAGCCAGTCGACCGACCCGGTTGCCGTACCGCATACCAACGGTCAGGTTTATTCACTCGAATTGCTTCGAGCGACATCCTTCGAAAGATCCTCCTCAGCGTCGGTCCGCTTTGGAGATCAGTCTAAAGGCGAAGATACGTCTGCCCCATAACAAGAAATGGACACTAATAGGGCCGCTATGTAGGAAAAAGATATACCGAGCAAGATCGCTCTCTGCGTCGAGTGGTCGTGAATTCAATTTATCGTTTCATTGTCCTCAAGAATGCCATTTCTCCATCCTCCTGTCGTTTGGGGGTCTATCGCAGTTGGTGCGAATGCTCGCCATGACCAAGGCACCGAACGGGTGGAATTTCCACGACATTCGGTCGTGCGTCCTTGGTCTACACCGTGTGGAGATCGAGTAAAGGTTAAGGCGTTGGAGATAGGCTAATGGATGGCTTCTGGGTTATGGTGCAAATGAAAAAAGAAAAGATATCAGTAACGCTGTCAATAAAGAGGCTAAGCAAGTCAATCATCGTAGCAGGGTGGCGCCGTCCAAGTCAAAAGAGTTAATCGAAATGAAGACATGTACAGAAAAACATGGACTGTGGATTGAGCGACTTGTATTATCCCCTTAACCATTCAATGTTCGACGATTCTTTCGGATTTGTCAATAAGAAGCCCCAAAAAATCTTTTTCTGCTGAGCCCCTTTGGTCCTTCATAAAAAACAATCGAAAGTTTTGTATTTTCGGATCTTCATTTTGGAATCCTGGTGGCTGGAAGCACTCGACGACCCTTCCACCGCTTTGGGATTCAACGGCCCGCCGGATGGCGCCGGAGGGTCCGCGGTCGATCCGGCGCGGGTCGCTCCAGGCGGCCACGTGGTGGACAGCGGAGAGGACCGCCTTTAATACCGAGACCTGCCCCCGGATCGCATTCCACCGTTGTCTCCCCTGCGATCGTCGTTGCGCGGACGGGCCTCATTCACGTTCAACGCACGGCCCTTGATCTCCTTGCCGTTCATCCCCTCGATGGCGGCCTGCGCCTGTTCTTTGGCCGACATCTCGACGAACCCGAATCCCTTGGACACCCGCGAACCTGACCGTAATGACGTTGGCAGACGTGACCTGCCCGAAGGCCTCGAAGGCCTGCCGGAGATCCTGCTCCGAGACGTCGAAAGAGAGATTCCCTACGTAGATATTCATTTTCTCGCTCCTCCCGTTGAATCCCTGTGAAATGTTTGTCGTTGTGTTAACCCTTGTACTGTGTCTCTTGATCCGCTCCCATCCTCGAATCGACTCAGAAGGACCGCAAGGCCCGGACCGGCGCGCCCTGGGTCTGGCCGAGCTAAAAAGGATCTGCGCCTTTGAGAGGATCCCCCGTGCGTGTTCGAGGACCCTGAGGTCAGGGCCGCATGGGGTGGAAAACCGCAAGACCGATGCGTCGGGGTCTGCTTCATAAAGTTTGGCAAGCCCAACGGCCGGTACCCTGGCGAGATCTTCCCAGGCCCCCTGGCGAATTGGGGCGCCGGTGCCCGGGAATCGAAGCCCTCCGTGTACGACGTTCGCGATCTCTCGACCAAGGACATTCTCGATGTCCCAGACCAGTGGGCTGTCTTTGGGTGTCACAAACGTGAAGGCGTCTCCAGTCCTTTCGGCGCGGCCGTGCGACCGATCCGGTGCGTGTAGGCATCGACCGTGTCGGGTGCGTCGTAATTAATCACATGAGATATCCGCGAGACATCGATACCGCGAGCGGCGATGTCGGTGGCGACGAGCATCTGGTATGTGCCGCTCCGAAACCCGTTGAGTGCTTTTTGGCGCTGCTGCTGCGCAGGGCACCCCGAAGTGATGTGACAGGGAGCCCCGCCTGCTTCATTTGTTTCGCCAGACGCGATCGCACGGTATTTGGTTCGTGCGAAGATAAGCACTGAATCCGCTTCTGTTCCATCCAGAAGCTTGACCAGAAGGGCCGTTTTGAGGTGAGGCGCGACCGGGTAACGGATGGGAGACGGTGGACACAGGAACGCTGTCACTGATCCGCACGGTGACCGGGGCGTGCAAGAATTCCTGCACCAAATCCCGGATGTCTTTTGGCATGGTGGCGGAGAAGAGAAGCGTTTGGCGCTGAATCGGAAGACGCGCCATGATT
>CAVOQM010000005.1:0-358117 GCA_963698365.1 uncultured Alphaproteobacteria bacterium | reverse complement strand
CCTCCCCTTAGCACCAATTGCTAAGGGGAGTTGAGACAGCAATCTTAACCCAAAGGAGGTAGCCTGATGTATTATACAGGTATAGATCTTCATAGGGAAGCATCTTTTTTGACCACCATCGATCAAAACGGTCAAATTGTTAAAAAAGGCCAATTTGGCCAATGAAAAAAGACAAATCCTTGGTTTTTTCAAAACGCTAAACAACCAAAGTAAGGTGGTCATCTAGTCGACAGCAAGCCGTTATCGTCCTTCACAGAATGGAATTCTGATAATTGATAATGAGCAGTTGATACGAGGTTGAAAGACAGGGCCTCATAGAGAAAATAAACCTTTTAGTACCAGGAAGCGGTCTGGGAAAGTCGGAGGTACCGGTGGTAATGTATATTCCGCATTTGAGAAGAAGGATGGTGTAACAGGCCAACAGGTTAATCCGGATTTGTTCCCAACTGTAACGTGGGTCACGGTGGCAGATGGAACAAGGGTTCCTGGTGATATTGAGGATAGAGCTGCAAGGTATCTTACAGACCAAAATATCTTACTCATTAATTCCGATTTTCGTGTTTTCACTGATATGATTGAATTCTTTGTTAATGAATTTGGTAGCCAGCCAGGGGTAAATAGTGTCGTTGAAGATTCAGTTCACGGATGGTTTGAACAAGCTCTTGTTGAAACAGTCATAGGAGCGCAGGCTCTACATGGCAGTAAGGAGTGGACGGCCCAAGATGTTGAGGCGGCTCTTTCTGAAGAGGCACTGACTACTGCAGTTATGCAAAGATATGGGCTTATAAAATACCGGGATTAAGAACAGTATGTGATTTGGCTGGAGTCGATTACACCGAATTTGAGGAGGTGTATCATCTGCGGAAGGTTGACCTTATGATTGCTTTTTCAAAGAAGACTTCGGATTCAATTGTTTTTAAGTGGAGAAATGCATTTAACGAAATGTTAGCGGATGGAACAATAATTCGAATTCGTAAAAAATGGAATATGAAATTAGAAGATCATCCGTTTCCAGAGATTCTATGATAGTGCCCTTTCCCGGCAGCGGCCAGCAAAATAAATTTTTAACTGCCGTAAAACGGATATTATCGCTTCCTGCCCCCAGAATCCTTTTATGCAAAAATATCTTAAATAATCCCTCTAAATAAAAACTAACCCGCTTTAAAGCGGGTGTTTTTTTAGTCTTGCCTTTCTTTTCTAACCCGTTCTTTCTTGACTTGCTCCATCCCGCTCTTTGATGATATCTGAATTTCTACCTTGTTAGGGATTACATTTACGTACCACAAGATTTTCGATTTTTGGTGGCTTCTCAATATACCACAATGCTATAGAATTTAAGAATATACAAAGGTATCGCTATGTAATCCCCACCTGCACGGAATTAATCCTGACCACAATATACTGAGGAGCTTAGAATTAACCTCGATCCAGATACTGGCAAGAGCAAAGGTTTCGATGGGCTGCATTTTTGTAGGATAGCCAGTACGTAACTGTCCGATCCTTAGCATTTCGCCCTGTGGTTGCGTTCAAGGATAGTCTTATTTCTGACGTCAACATCAGGGAAGATTGTCAAGTTCGATGGCCCTGGCAAAAGCTTTATCCATATCCGGTAGATGCGTAATATCGGGCACGACTTGGATATAGCGGACAATGCCTTGTTTATCGACTATCAAGACTGATCTTGCGAGCAACCTTGGGCCGGCGATCAATAATCCGGTCGACCGTCCAAACGCCCCCTCTTTGTAATCGGACAGGTAGTGGATATCCTCCAGCTTTGCTTCTTTTGCAAACCGTGCCTGGGCGAACGGGGTATCCCGACTGATGGTGATCCGTTTGATTGTTGCCGGCAATACATCACCTTCTTCCCCGAGATAATGAGTTTGGGCTTCGCAGACCTTGGTATCAATCGAAGGGACGATACTCAATAAAAGGACACTGCCCCGATAATCATTCAGATTGATGGCGTTCATTGTTTTCATGTCGACAAGTTCGGTTTCAGGTAACCGCTGTCCGATGTTGATGGCAGTTCCTGTTAGTGGCAAATTCTCACCTTTTTTGGCAACCTGGGTTCCTGGAAAGACGCTTTCTGAATCGACTATGATATTGGTTTGCTTGGTTGCGCATGCCGCCAGCAATGCAGCGACAATGATCCCGGCTATGGGTAAATATATTTTTCTTGACATAATTTCCTCCATGTACCTTATTATTTTCTGAGCCGCCGCAATGAGTTATTAATTTCGCTTTTGAATACCAGCAGTGTAGATTGCAGCGAGCTTGGGTTACGGTATCCTGTAAATGGTCATTAACAGCATAATGCTAATGCTGAATATGAGTTGGTCAACATTGATTTTTTTAACGCCAACGCTACCATTCTTCGGGCCTTCCCGATATCTTAGACGGGTCAGCACCAGATATCGTAGTCGGCCTTTTATCGTTAGACTCCCTTATGTCTGCAGATACGATTGATCTATTACAGGGCAAAAACAGCAACATCGTCCCTTGATCTCTCCAACGACTCACAAGGATTGGTTGCCCTTAAAAACTTGTGATACTATTAATCTGACATTTTAAAGTCGCTTGAAAACCTGATCATCAAACCATCTAACCCCCATTGATTTTAATAACCATACTCAATTAAAGTTTGACAAAAAAGTTCTTTGGTAGCATTATTATTTAAACAATTAAATGCTGCCCGGCTTCAACACTTATTAAAAGAACCGCGTGATGGTGTAACGCCTCCAAAGGTTATATTTTACGAACCGAGGTTTGCGGCGGCATTAAATAGGCTTCTCGGGATGTCGCGTGCATCTTTTCTGCTGGACTGTTCAAACTTTATCAAGGATGGCGGCACCAGGGAAAACAACGGCATTTCCAGAGGCCTTCTTTTTTTAGGGGGCTTGTTCGCTTTTTGTTCGCCCCCTCATCCCCCTCCTCCTTTCCTAAACAGTTTTTAACCAGTTCTTTCTTTTCTTGCTCCACCCCGCTCTTCGATGATATTTATAATTTTTCCGATAAAAACGGATAAAATTACATAGGTGATGATATCCAGATCCTTATAATCACTTGTTAATTGCTTCATGGAGTGCGATAAGAGATATGAGCAAAATTCGTGCGGTTGAAGAGAAGGATTGGCCTTGGATTTGGCGAATTATCGAACCAATATTTCGGGTAGGTGAAACCTACCCTTTTTCACCAGACATCACAGAAGAAGAGGCTCGCAGGATCTGGATAGAGCTGCCATCTGCAACCTTTGTTGCTGCTGATGAAAACTTCCAAGTCCTTGGCACCTATTACATAAAGCCAAACCAACCGGGTCTAGGTGCTCATGTCTGCAACTGTGGCTACATCGTTGCGGAAAATGCTCGTGGGCAAGGTTTGGCGTCTGAAATGTGTAAACATTCACAGCGCGAGGCGATTTCTCTCGGTTTCCGATCAATGCAATACAACCTTGTGGTCTCTACCAATGAAGGCGCTGTTCGCCTTTGGAAAAGGAACGGATTCGAAATAGTCGGAACCTTACCAAAAGCTTTCCGCCATATGCGGTTTGGTTTTGTAGATGCCTTTGTAATGTATAAACAACTTAAAACATAACAATCCAGCCAGCACAGCAAGCTGCGCAGCCGATTTGGTGCGCTACAGGTTTCTCCAACTAACATTAGATTTCTGGAGAGACAAAATTGTTGGGATTTCATTTATATATCTGAAATTGCGAAGTTTTTCAGGTAGTCTCAATGAATCGCAACCGGGATGATCTTTGGCTTTTAACAGGGAATATCTGCAAAATCCGCTATTCCAAATCTCTATAAACATTGGAGGCGTCTTATGACTATCCGAATTGTGCGTCTTGGTACCAACAGATCCCGGGGAGAAGGGCTGCGTATAGGGACGGTTAGACGTCCACCGCGAGGCGTACCCAAAACTGAACACGCATCGCAAAATTGGTATGACGTGTGGCTCCCAAACATAGCGCCAACTTCTGAACTCATGAAACTTGGGCGGGCTGCTGCATCCGAGAAAGAGTGGGCCTCATTTGTTAGGAAATATCGCATCGAAATGGCCAATTCTGAAAAGAGCAGAATTCTCGATCTGCTTGCCGCGCTATCTCATGATTCAGATATATCGGTCGGCTGTTACTGCGAAAACGAGATGCGCTGTCACAGGTCCATATTACGCGAATTATTGGCGGAGAGAGGGGCAAAACTCGAATGAGCCTGAGTCCAGGCAGAACAAAAAACCCCAAAAAGCCTCTTCACAGAGATTCAGTGGCTGACGCCGCCTCACCCGCGAGAGTCGGTATTAGACAGGCGCAAGTTGGCTTCTTTAAGAGCGCATACAAGATTGGAGAGTGCACAGCGGATGAAGGGGAAAGGCTCCTGCACAAAGCCATCAAAATTTGCAGCGGAACATGTATTTTTAACAGACTTTGGTTTAGGCAAAATCCAACTCTGAAATCACACCAGATTTCGTTCCGATTCATTAGATATCACAATTCTTGCAGAACCATTGTTATTCTCAATGTACCGGGACGAGGCTGATATTTGGTTTTCTGCCAAGGTACATCCAATTTTATGATTATGCAGCAAGCCACAATACATGGTGTCATGGTCAAAATACAAATTTCTTGACAGAATTAGCGCGTAATTATATGTAATCAATAAAGATTAAAACTCCCACATTAATACCCCTTCTTACAAGACTATCAACTCTAACTTTATAAGGAGGTTAAACGGCTCTTAAAGTATGCTGACCTCAATCTCGTCAAAGCATACTGTTTTGTTAGGAGCTATTCTCAATACATCCTGAAGCGCATCCGACTGTTGACCTCACCTGAAGCTGTTCTGAGCTCAGAATCCTGATCTGTTCGGAATTGAACCTGCATTCTCGTTGAAAAAGATAGTTAAGCTTCCTGGTACACTCTTATTGTTCGAATGTCAGAGGCAACCAGCCTTTTCATTATTAACCATATACTAAGGTGAAATTATGAAATGCCCGAAGTGCCGGTTCGAGAATCCAGATAATGCCAAGTTTTGTATAGAATGTGCAAATCCGATGGAATTTCATTGTCCCAATTGTGGGGCAATAACACCCGCTACAGGAAAATTCTGTCAGGAGTGCGCTTATGAATTAAGAAAGCCTAACAGAATCTTCTCCCATCGACTATTCCGAGCCCCAATCCTACACCCCAAAATTCTTGGCCGATAAAATCCTGACCAACCGCAGTACTCTCGAAGGCGAACGCAAGCTGGTAACCGTCCTATTTGCCGATGTCGCCAACTATACCTCAATGTCCGAAAAGCTCGATCCGGAAGAAGTCCACCAGATCATGGACGGCTGCTTTCAAGATCCTGATGGATGAGATCCACAAATACGAGGGCACCATCAACCAGTTCACCGGTGACGGGGTTATGGCCCTGTTCGGTGCACCGGTGGCCCATGAAGACCATGCGCAAAGGGCCTGTCATGCCGCCTTGGCTATTCAAAGCGCCGTCACAGCTTATGGGGAAAGGATAAAGAGGGATCTCGGTCAAGATTTTAAGATGCGCATTGGGCTCAACTCCGGACCGGTTATCGTGGGCGCCATCGGTGATGACCTGCGCATGGACTACACGGCTGTTGGCGATACCACCAACCTGGCCGCCAGGCTGGAAAGCATGGCCGAACCGGGAAGCATCCTGGTCTCTGGTTAACACCTACAAGCTTACCAGATATTTTTTCGAGTTCGAGCCGTTGGGTCAGATTCAGGTCAAGGGCAAAGACCGGCCTCAAGAGGCCCACAAACTCATCAGGGCCACCGATGTGGAAACCCGGATGGAGGCCTCGTTGGCCAGAGGCCTGACAAAACTGGTCGGACGGCGACCGGAGATGGAAATCCTGCATACGGCCTGGCAACGGGTCAAAAGCGGCGAGGGGCGGGTCGTGGACGTGGTCGGTGAAGCGGGCGTGGGCAAAAGCCGCCTAATTTATGAGTTTCAAAAAACAATCGCCGAAGAAGCGCGCATTCTCACCGGTGTCTGCATCCAGTACGGCCGCAGCATCAACTTTTTGCCGGTCATCGAGGTCGTCAGAGAGGCTTTCGGCATCAAAGAAGGGACGAGCGAGCAAGAAGCCGGACAGCGCATCGAAGCGATAGCAGCAGACGGTCTGACTTCGATGATACCCTTTTATCTCAACCTGTTATCATTGAAGACGGATGATCCAAAATTCAATTCTCTTGAATCCGGAGGGTCGTAAATTTGGAACTTTCGAGGCTGTCAAAGACCTGCTCCTGAGCTTAAGCGAAAGAAAGACCCCTCGTAGTCTTTCTGGAAGATATTCACTGGATGGATAAGATTTCCGAAGATTTTTTCAACTTTTTTACGCACAACATTCACGGACGTCCCATTATGATGCTGACAGCCTACCGGCCTGACCTCAAGCGAGAACAATGGCAGGCGGCCGCCTCCGTTGTCAAGTCTACGGCGGATGATCTTGAAGATAAAGAGCTCCGGACGACGTTTATCAATGCTAAGCCTGTTCAGGAGATATTGGAGAACGCCAACCGCTGAGGAAAAGAAGCAAAAAATGAAATGCCCGAAATGCCAATTCCATAATCGTGAAAGGGTACGGTTCTGTGAAAAATGTGGGGCTGAAATGGAATTTGATTGTCCCGACTGCGGCGCTAAGATTCCTTTAGATCGGGGATTTTGTGGTCAATGTGGCAAAAGTTTAGCGGAGGTCGTGGAAACAGATAAAGAAGTTCCCGAATTTGAAGGCGAGCGAAAGCATGTCACGGTTCTTTTCTCGGATCTGTCCGGATATACAGCCATGTCTGAGAAGCTTGATCCGGAAGAGGTAAAAGAGATCACAAGTCGGATCTTTGGCGAAATCTGCCAAGGTAATAGGCAAATACGAGGGATTTGTTGAGAAATTCGTTGGCGATGCGGTTATGGCCCTTTTCGGTGTTCCAAAGGCGCATGAGGATGATCCGATTCAGAGCCATCAGGGCTGCCACGAGAAATACATGATCTGGTCGATGCCGTAAGCCCCGAGGTAGAAAAAAGGATTGGACAACCCATTCCATGCACACCGGCATCAATACCGGCCTTGTGGTCACCGGTGAAGTGGATATGGAAAATGGGAACTCATGGCGTTGCTGGGGACACCATCAATCTTGCCTCCCGGCTGAGTAGCCTGGCCAAAGCCGGGGAAATCTTTGTCGGTCCAAATACCTATCGACAGGTGAGGGGTATTTTACATTTGAGAGCCTTAGGACCGACAACAGTCAAAGGTAAAGACAGAACCTGTCCAAGTTCTACAAAGTGCTGTCCACAAAGGAAAGACCCATTACAATACACCGCCTTTCACGGTGTGAGAGCTGATCTCATTGGCAGAAAGGTTGAGATGGACCAACTCAGGGAGGCCGTCGAAAACCTTCAGAAAAGGAAAGGGCTGGATTTTCTCTATCTGTGGGGATGCTGGCACTGGAAAGAGCAGGCTCGTTGAGGAGTTCAAGGCCACTTTAGATCTTGAAGAGATTCAGTGGCTGGAAGGACATGCCTATGCCTATTCCCAGAACATTCCCTATTTCCCCCTGATTGATCTGCTGAATCGGGTCTTTCACATTGAAGAAGGTGATCCTTCGGAAAAAGTCAGGGAAAAAGTCGAATCAGGGATAGGGGATCTGGTTGGGGAGAAAGAAAATGTTATTCCCTATATAGGAAGTCTCTATTCGCTTAGCTACCCGGAAATCGAAGAGGTGAGTCCCGAGTTCTGGAAATCCCGACTTCAAGATGCGAGCCTGACGATTCTTTCAGCCCTGGCCCGGAGAGCGCCGACCATTTATCTTCCTGGAAGATCTTCACTGGGCCGACCCCTCGTTTATGGAATTGCTCCGTCTTGTTTTGTTAGAAGTCCAACAGCCTGCCATTGTTCTCTGTGTTTACAGACCCGTTTTCAACCTCTTTACCACCCAACAGGCAAGCGGCATGGGAAAGGTGTACCAGGAGATTCGACTTCAGGATCTTTCAGCTTCGGAAGCCACAAGGTATGCTGGAATCCTTGCTCAAGACCAAGACGATCCCTAGCGATCTGCATGCGATTTGTTCAGGATAAGGTAGAAGGAAATCCTTTCTATCTGGAAGAGCTGGTCAACTCATTGATCGAAACGGAAACGCTTATCCGGGACAATGGTGGGTGGAAAGTAACAAGATCAATCACTGAGACGGACATATCCCTCAACCATTCATGGTGTTATTTCGGCCAGGCTCGATCGCTTGGAGAAGGAGACAAAGAGAGTCCTTCAGGAGGCTTCGGTGATTGGGAGGGCATTTCTTCTATCGAGATCCTCAAAAGGATTACAGAGCTTAAACAGAGATATCGACGGATTTCTAAGCGGTCTCGAACAGCTCGATCTAATCAGAACCAGATCTCTTCAACCGGATCTGGAGTATATGTTCAAGCACCATCTGACCCAGGAAGTGGTTTACAACGGCCTCCTCAAAAAGGAGCGCCAGGCAATCCACGAACGGATCGCCCTTGTGATGGAGCAACTTGTTTCAGGATAGGCTTCCCGAATTCTGTGAAACCCTGGCCTTTCACTTCAAACAGGGAAGATCTCTGCCCTTAAGGCCGTTGACTATCTCATAAAGTCCGGGGAGAAGAGCCTGAAAAGATATGCTGTGGAAGAATCTCATCAATATTTAAGGAAGCATTTGACCTTCTGAGCAGTAAACCAGACAAGACAAAGGAAGAAGATGGACTTCTCATCGATCTCCTTATCAAGTGGGCGTTGGTGTTTTACTATCGTGGAGATTTCAAGGGGCTCACAGAACCTGCTTATACGCCCATGAGGATCTGGCCGAGTCTCTCGATGATAAGGCAAGGCTCGGCATGTTTTATTCCTGGCTCGGTTTGACTTTATGTTTTGAAACCAAGTCAGAGAGGCGTATCGATACATGCAAAAGGCCATCAAGCTTGGCGAAGAGATTGATGACCAACGACTTATCGGCTTAGCCTGCACATGGCTCCCCTGGATATGTGCAGAGTTGGGGCTGCTGAATGAAGCCATTAATTTCGGAGAAAGAGCCCTGGAAATAGAACAACATTTTCAATTTGATCATTACCTTTACTATAAAACCTTGGGAGGGATGGGATATAATTACTGTTTCATGGGGGACAGGCAAAAGGCCTATGAAACTGGTAAAGCAATTGTGGAATTTGGCCATAGACACTCTAATATTCGAAGTATGGTGATGGGTCACTTCATCTTGGGCTGCAGCGCTTTGTTGGATGGTGATCTGCCATCAACCATTAAATACTCTCAACAGGCACTGCAAATTTCATTAGATCCCTTTTTCTCAACGTTTCCGAAAATGATATTAGGCCAGGGCTACGCCTTGAGTGGACAGTTCCAGGAGGCTACATGATACTTCTCAGGAGATTTTAAACTTCAGCCGTGCCTTGGGTAATGAATGGCTGGCATCATTCGGCAACGTGGTTCTTGGTATTGTTTTGATTACTAAAGGCAAAATGCGCCAAGGATTAAAAATGCTGGAAGATGAGCTGTCAGCATCTCTGGAAAATGAGAGGAGATGTTTTTATGCCGTGTTAGAGGACCACCTTGGGAAATGTTTATTTACAGATCGTAAAGGGGGAAGGAGATCTGAGCGTCTCAACAATTATAAACAATATTGGCTTTTTGCTCAAGAACGTTCCTTTTGCGGCTAAGAAAGCGGAACAGCACTTTAGCAAAGCAATGGAGATCGCAAAGGAAATTGGAGCTAAAGGTACCTTAGCACAAGCATATTTAGACTTGGGCCTACTTCACAAGGCAAAAAAAGAAAAGACAAAGCACAGGTATGTATTTCAGAAGCCATAAAGATTTTTGAAGAATGCAAAGCGGAAGGATTTCTCAAACAGGCGAGGGAAGCACTATCCACCTTATGATAAAACTCAATATCAGTACTTGGGTGATATTAAGTTTATGGAAATCATACTAACTCGATCGTTGGGTTCGTATAAAGCTGATTGATTAACGAGAAACATCTTGGATAGGGTATAAATGATATTCATCGATAACTATGATAGTTCATTTTTGAACAAATCTCTATTTAGTGGCTGCATTATCATCACCCTTTTAGCAACTTTGTGGCTGATGTTTGCTGAATATGTAACATCGAACACTTGGTTGAGGGAGTACCAACTGTACGGCGACCCTCTGAGACGGATACTCATAGCCTCTTGTTTGATTATTTACGTCATAAGACTCCAGGTCACTGTCTGGATATTCCAAAAGCGCAAGTGGACATGGTCTGAAACTATCACAATTACGATCCTGATGACATTTGTTCTTTATGCTTTTGCCAGTGTCGGGGGAAGCAACAAACAGGTTGTGGGTGCTGTCGAGATAATCGGTATTTTGCTTTATTTATCAGGCTCCTATATCAATACTCATTCTGAATATTATAGACATGTTTGGAAATTAAAAGAGGAGAACAAAGGACGGCTTTATACAGAGGGATTATTTAGCTTAGCGATGCATATTAACTATTTCGGTGATATCGTTCTCTTCACTGGCCTTGCCATGATAACTCATAGCCTGAGCATGTTTGTCATTCCACTGATAATGGCGCTGAATTTCGTCTTCTATATCATTCCCTCTCTCGATAGATATCTTGAAAAGAAGTATAAGAATGAATTTAAAGATTACTCCAAGAAAACAAAAAAACTTATTCCGATGATCTATTAGCTGCCTTGGCATTGCGATGGGATTTTACTGAAAAATTAGCATATCTGCAAAATTGGCAAAACTTTGATATCTCAATATATATGTAATCGGGCTGTGTATAAGGATCTTTTGACAGATAAAAACATAAAAAAACAGCTTCCCAGAATATTACGTTTCTTAATTCAGCTTTTTCAAATCATCCTTTATATACCGATTCAAATAATCTTCATTCCTTTTGCTATTATTGGACTAATAGATGCAATTTACAAGGAAATAGGAAACAGCAAGAAACTGGGTGTCTCCTTCACGGCAATTCAAGCGCTTCAATATAGGTGGTTCATGCATTATTTTAACACCAGACCGGATCCCCTTTCTGTTGCATTTATTAAAAAGTTTCCATGTGAATCACATTTTGGTTTGTGGTCTACTTTGGGAGCTCTTATCATTTCCCAGCGGTTATTTGGTTTCACCACCAAATTTGGAAAAGTTGATGAACCAGGTGAAGAGACCATATTTTCCACCCCAGGTCGTCGGGTGCTCATGTTCGACAGGATAATGGAAAAATATATTGATGAAATGGAGCAGATTGTCATTCCTGGAGCTGGCTTTGATCTAATAGCTTTGCAACTTACAAAAGGAAAAAAAGTAAAGGTTTTTGAACTCGACCAGGTTAAAACACTAAATGTAAAAGTTGAAACATTGAAAAAAGCAGGTATAAAGCATGATTGGATTAACTATATCCCAGTTGATTATTCAAACGAATCTTGGGTTAATAAACTGTTAGGAGCTGGTTTTGACAAAACAAAAAAGACTTTGTTCCTTTGGGAAAGTGTTTCTTTATATTTAGAAGCTGATATTGTCAAAGAAACAATTATGAAAATGGCTGATTTATGTGCAGACGGATGTATCATCGCTCAAGACTTTTATTCCAGAGCATTCATATTAGGTGAAACCTCAATAATAGTTAAAAGATCCATGAGAATGATAGAAAAAATGGGAGAGCCTTGGAAATTTGGAATAGATATGTCAAATGATCCTAAAGCAGCAGTTGAATCATTTTTAAAAGAATGTGGATTAAAAACGACAGAATATACTCAATTCAGTGAAAAACTAGATATCGAACCGTTTTACTGTATTGTTGAGGCTGAAAAACTGTAAGTTCTATGTTCCGACCTTTGATTACTCCAACGTACATCAGGTTGAGAACATCCCAATTTTGTTTGGATATTACTTTTATATATGAAATTTCAGGATTTTACCGATTATCTCAATTTAAACCAAAAATCAAACCACAACATGTTGTGCCTATCTAATTTTTTCTGATTGATAAACATATGAAAAATACCTCATTCTTATTGTACAAGAAGTGATTTATGCAGGTCATAGGAAATGCTGGATAAAATGATGAAAAATATTACAAACTCTTGGTATTCTCATTTAGGTTTTATTTTATTGATTCTGCTTTTAACCAATTGCACAAGAGGCATATTGGTCAAAGAGCCGGCAGATCACAGGGACAAATTAATCTTCGCAGAACTGATGGACCCTGAGTACAAAAGTAGCGAGCATGTTCACAATAGTTACTTTGCGCCTATGGGCGATGCAACTCACGCCTTGCATGATTTAGAGGGGACTCTGACGGCTCCACAAGTTGAAATGAAAATCAAATCATTAAAATACCAAGCTGATTTGTTTAAATCTTATTTCTTTCACTATTTTCCCGGATTTTCTGTTAGTTTTTTTACTTATAAAGATTACTTAATTCCAGTAAACCAGGGGTTACTCGAGGCCGAAGGTCCGCATAAGGCCTGGGATATTATCCTTTCACCAGGCAGGGTTTGGTCAGAACCTGGAGACAATGGCATGTCGCGAGCTTCTTTTCCGTTTGTCATAACCCCGAGAATACCTATGGGAGCTTTTAATGGTATAGCTACCTTTCTTTACGACAATAAACGTGTTTCCGCTTTTCGGTTTCAAATTGTTCAAGAAAGTGGAGGTCACCACCAGTTCTATCCTTACGGTCAGATTCCACTTCAGTATGTTCCCAACCCCATAGAAAACATTGATGAATTGAAAACTCAATTTGCTGAGGAACTGAAACAACAAAATCCCATCCACCCTTGGATGCAACTGGAGAAAATATACGGTTCGCAGGTCTTGAAAAAATTTTCGGGTGGATTAGGATCGCAACAAATAAGCGCTGCGGGAATAATCATGGATGGTGTAATTTATCTTCAACCAAACATGACACCCTTCGGTCAGTTCCCATACCCCAGAGAAATGAGACACAATGTAAAATCGGTAAGCAAATCCATGGGTGCAGCGTTAGCAATTCTGACCTTAGCTCAAAAGTATGGCGATGAAGTGTTCGAACTTAAAATTGCAGACTATGTAAAAGTGACTGCTGAACACCATGGGTGGGATGAAGTGACCTTTGGGGATGCATTAAACATGGCTACGGGAATCGGCGATGAAGCGCCCTACCGAAAACCTTTGGTAACAGAAGCTGACGAGAACAAACCCAAAGCATATAAATTCATAGACAATGAACCACATACAGCACAGCAGTGGCTTGACTTTAGTTTTTCCTACGGGAATTATCCCTGGGGGCCAGGAGAGATTCTTCGATACAACTCAATCAACACCTTTGTATTGGGAGCTGCGATGGACAGTTTTCTTAAAAGCAGAGAAGGTACAAATGTCAATCTCTGGAACATGGTAACCAAAGATGTTTTGAAGCCGATAGGTATCCATCAACTGCCATTGATGCATACGCGCGAAAATGATGGAGGCGTCGGATTACCGCATTTTGCTTTCGGGCTTTATCCAACTGTGGATGACACCGCCAAAATTGTCACGCTTTTACAAAATGAAGGACAGCATGACGGGATACAATTGTTAAGCAAAATGAGATTGTCTGAAGCCCTTTGTCGAAAAGGCATTGTTGGTCTGCCCTCCGAATATAGCAGCAGATATGGTGATATAGGTTACCATATGTCATTCTGGTGTGTTCCGATAAAAACCAAAGATGGAAGGTATTTTCAAATACCTTTCATGTCAGGGTTTGGCGGGAACCGAATTATTCTTTCGCCAAATGGCGTTTCAAGTTTTATTTTTACAGGGGCAGGAGAAAAAAAATTTCTTTCGTTTGTACAGGCAACTGCTGCCATTAAATCAATACCCTACAAAGGGATGACTAATCCGGTCATATTGAAGTGAAAGCCATATTATGGGTTATTAAATACCAATTTTATCATAGCTCACCTTGGCCTTGTGAAACCATTTTGTGGTTTCTTAATTACACTACATATTGGGGTATTGAGATTTGGTGGGAAACGTGCACTATCTCCAACGATTCGGTACATATCAGTTCTGAAAATTGTTTAGATATCCGTTTGCAATCCCAATTCAGAGGGGTGAATCGAGCTGTTCGATCTGCTCTTTTTATTTGCCAAAAAATGATCTTCTTACGAATCTATTATCGATCATCGTGAGGAAGAAATGGTACTCCGTCACAGGTTTCCACTTGGGTTACAAAGATTCAAAGCTATCAAAAAGGAGGAATTTGATGGAACTTTTCGAATCCATCCAGATCGGACATATCGAGATTAAGAATCGTATTGCCTTTGCCCCCACTCATATGGGCTACTGCAGCACCAAAGGTGAGGTAACCGACCAGGTGCTCTGTCATTACAGTGCCCGGGCTAAGGGAGGAGCTGGATTGATTATCGTAGAAGGAACCGGCATTACAGGTAAGTACGCTTTTACTATGGGCCGAGGGATCGTATGCATCGGCGATATTTACCGCAAAGGATTGAAGGAACTGGCTGAGGTAATTCATTTCTCTGGGGCCAAAGCCGTGGTGCAGTTGGTTCTGGGGCAAGGGATTCAAGCCTTGTTCAGTTATCCCAAAAGAGACCTCGTGGGACCTTCAGCGGTTTCTACCCGGATCAATAAGGGAAACCTGCCAAAGTCCCTCCGCAAAATCGGCCAGGTGCAAGGTGAAACCGCCAGAGCCCTGACTCAAGATGAAATCAGGGAGCTAATCGATGCCGCTGTAAATGCAGCCAGGATTCTAAAGGAAGTCGGTTTCGACGGGGTGGAAGTTCACGGCGCCCACGGATACTTGTTGGCCGAGTTCACCTCCCCTTTGTTCAATAAACGTCGGGACCAATATGGAGGTTCTTTTGAGAATCGTTTAACGCTTCCTCTTCAACTGATCGATGGGATCCGCCGGGCAACGGGGCAAAAATTCGTGATTGGATATCGAATCAGCGGCAGCGAACACGTTGACGGGGGGCTCGAACTTGAAGAATCTGTCCAGGTGTGCCAAAGGCTTGAAAATGAAGGTATCGATTACCTTCACCTCTCTTCGGGTTGTTACCAGACGATCAAATGGACATTTCCGGATCACGAAGGGGTTATCCTGCCGGAGGCTCGGGCTGTGAAAACTGCCCTCAACATTCCGGTGATTTGTCCGAACATTCACGATCCTGAGACCGCTGAAAAGTCAATCGATCAAGGCGTGATCGATATGGTCTCTCTATCACGTGCCCTTCTCGCAGATCCTGATTGGCCTCTCAAAGTACATGCTGGAAAGGTTGATGAGATCAACCGCTGCGATTTCTGTGGTACCTGCTTAAGGTCAATTTTAGTTGACAGGACCGGTGTTCGCTGTTCCCGGAACCCCCGCTTAGGCTGGGAACGCTTCTTCCCGGAATATTTTCCGGAGCCTCCCGCCCGGCGCAAGTGAGCATCTGGAGCATGAAATGTTATCAGCGATAATCCAGATATAAAGACTGACCAGTGGGAGTAATTTATTAGGGTTTTAGTTCTTCTTCACTCACGGGCTTCCATGGATCAGGTGGGGAAACGGGAGTAACTCCTTTTTCACTCCATGGAAAAATTAAGTGGTAATACCGGCACAATGCTTTGAGAAGGCGCGGGATCTTGGGATCTTGCCGATCAAATCAGCTATTCACCTTTGATGTGGAAAATGCGCTTTTCCTTGAGCCGGTTTTTTAATGATTTAGACACTTTCATAATTTACCTCCTTTTCGGTTAAAAAGTTTGACATGGGCTAAATGCCTGAGGTAAATCTATGATATTGCTTTTGTATCTGCAATAATTTCATCAAGTTTGAAAACTTTGATTGTCTCAATGTATCTGTATCCAGATGGTTAATATGAAAACTGCACTACGGCGATGTTCCTATAGTATTCCTGACGTTGGAATTTTGAAGACTATCATATCTATTCCGCTAAATCGGGGCTCTGACTGTTAGCCTTTTTAAGGAAATCCACTGTGCTTTATTGACTTTATATAATTCGTGCATACTTTATAATATATCTCTGTCACCCAACTTCGATAAACACTAATAAACCATTCGATGGCTTAAGGCCGCCAATGGTTATACTTTAAAAAGGAATGTTTGGGCGGCATTTAAGCTATCTTGGGTGTGCGTGCATCTTCTCTTTGAATAACGGCACCTTTGGAGGCAGTAATTTTGGCAGGGTCAGAAATGGCCCTGCTTTGTCAAACTAATCTGAAAATTTCATCCTACCCTTATTTCAAAGATTCAAGTTACACTCGCCATGTTTTAAACGGAAAGTCTTTCAGCATCCTTAAATGTTTATTAAACATAGAATCCGCGGTTACTTACAACTTTAATTCATTCTTTTCCCTGTTAGCTTGTGTATGGTAAATCATTAACAGGCAAGATACCAAACACCGTTTCAAGCTAAAAATTTCTTATATCAAATATATATTTAAACCGATGTTTTTGGTATACCATTTGTGCAATAAAGAAAAAGGTAATGAATTGAAAGTCTAACTACGGGAAAAGGAGGTGTAAAGGAATGAGAAACTGAGAATTGATCCAGTGTGGATTGTCACGGAGAAGCGTATCAAAAAAAACAAAATTAATTAGAAACCCTAAGGAGATAAAAATGTTAAAAAAATCTGTATCAATGTTTGTCGTGGCTCTTTTTGTATTATCTTTTATCGCGGTTGCAGCTGTATCCGCTGATGAGACTCAAAAAATAACCGGAACAGTGGATTCCTTCAATCCCGCTACTAATGAGTTGACAATAAAGGATGATGCCGGTGATGTAAAAAAGCTTACAGCAGGTCCAGACATAGACATGGAAAGCCTAAAGAATTTAAAACAAGGTGATCCCATCAACTTGGACCGTCGGAAATCACCAATGAGCAATTGCGGCTTGAAGAAGCCATCCGAAAGGTCGAGGCGGAAGCCGCGCGCGAAACGCTCGGCCTGAACAGGCCGGCGGCGGCAACGCCTGCGGCAACGCCTGGTTCTGCGCCCGGCTCTGTTTCCAGCGCCGATGCTGGCCCGGATAATGGCATGCCGTCGGGCGCCGAAAACAGAGATACGCGCGGTGCGCCGGCCGATGAGGCGAAGGACGCCGGTCGCATCGCCATGCAACGGTCTGACGCATCCGCGGAACGACGGGAACCATCGATGAGCGCTCAGGGCGCTGCTGGCGCATTCACGCCAAAGGCCCCAACTCTTCAAACTCAGGCTCCTCAAACTCAGGCTCCTCAAACACATACTTCCCAACCCCCGATTCCCCAAAGGCCGACGCCGCAATTTTCGCCGCCGCAAACTCCAGCCAATGCTGCCGTTGCGAAAGCGCCATTCGCGTCCGGCACGCCGCAGGCAGGCGAGGGAAACTCTCCGGACGATGCGCAAAACGGCGATGACGCAATGCGCGGCGGCAAACCGCGCAAACCTTATAACGCGGACCGGGCTCCCTATCACGGCGGGCATGACGAAGGGCTGAAGCCTTCACGGCTGCCGGTGATCCTGGGCGCCTCGATCATTCTGCTCGTGCTGATCGGTATCGGCGCCATCGTCTATTCGCAGCGCGACAGCTTCCTGGCGCTCATCAATGGCACCGAGGAAGCCGGCACGACAGCAGCCACGGAGGACGCGACGCCGAGCGAAGGCGAACAGGCGGCATCCGGCAAGAATGCCGACAGGCTGCTTACAGACGGCGAATCACCTGCCGCTCCCGATGCGCGAACGGTGACGACCACACGTATTTCCCCCACGAGGCCTGAAGGCGAGACGGTTGCCACCCCGCAGCCGCAGGAGGGTGTGCGGACGGTAACCCCGGATCAAAGTAGCGAATCGGCTCCGGCAGCGACCGCGCCGGCGCAGGAAGCGCCGCCGGCAGCAACTGGTGGTCAGTCGAGCGTGACGGTTCCCGATACTGAGCCGGCTGCTCAAACGGCTGGAGACAACGCCCCCGAACAGGTGGCGTCTGCGGAACCGGGCGAAGGGGCGACAGTGCCTGCGGTATCGGCTGCGCCTTCACCCGCCGCGCCTTTGTCGATCCCTTCGTCCCCCTCCACGACGTCCCCATCCATTCCCGGAGCGGGGGAGAGCCAGGTGGCGGCCGTCGCCCAGCGTTCGATCCTCTATGAGGAGGGCGCAGATAGCAGCGGCACGGGGACTGCGTCTGCCGGTCAATCGGTCTGGAGTGTCGAAAAGAACACCGAAGACGGCCAGGAGGAAACGGTTCTCAAGGTTCTGGCTCAAATCTCAGATCGGGGCGTCGGCGCGGAGGTTACGATCAAGCCGAACAGGGATGCTTCGCTGCCGGCCAGCCACCTTGTCGAAGTCAAATTCGATCTCCCCGCCAATTTTCCGAACAAAGGCGTCAAGGACGTGCCTGGGCTGGTCATGAAAATGACCGAGGAGGCGCGCGGCGATGCTTTGATCGGGGCTTCGGTGAAGGTTGCCGACGGTTATTTCTGGCTGGCGCTTTCCAATGTGCCGAGCGAGCGGGATCGCAATCTGGCGCTGCTGCGCGAACGCGGGTGGATCGATATTCCCATACTCTACGAAGACGACAAGCGCGCCATTCTGACGCTGGAAAAGGGAACGCCGGGCACAAGGGCAATCGAACAGGCGATAGCTGCCTGGAAATGACGATTTCCGAGATCCTGGGGTAACGCAGGGTTTCGGAATTTCCGCCCTACCTTTAGCGCGCCTCTTGCCAAGTCGCGCTTCAAGTATCATTCTCCCATGCAATTCCGAGGGGTGCTCCCGGGAAGGTCCGTGTTCGAAAGGATGCGGATCGTCCAAACGGAGCTGAGATGGCCGAGACGCCGGACCCTTAGAACCTGATCCGGGTCATGCCGGCGAAGGGACTGGAAACCCGAGCCTTCTTTCCCGGATCTCCACGATCGCATTGCCTTATGCGAATGAGGGAGATCCTGTCGTGCGTTTTGCATTCCTGAAGCGTTTTCGTGATAAGAAAACGCTCCAATATCAATCTGTTGAAGTATATCCTCATCGCCAAAGCGGCTCTGCTTTGGTGAAATATGCTCTAGCCGTTTTGCGCATCGCCCTTGGCGTTGCAGTCTTTCTCGCGTTGTGGGAAGGGCTGATCCGGCTGTTTGCGATCCCTTCCTTCCTGCTTCCCGGCCCATTGCGGGTTGCCGATGCCTTCGCCGGTCAGTGGCGTTTTCTGCTCCATCATGCCTGGATCACGGGTTTTGAAACCCTGATAGGCTTTGCCTGCGGCGTTGCCGGCGGGGTGATTTTGGCGCTTGCCATGGCGCTGTCGTCGCGATTGCGGCGGGTGCTTTTGCCCTCGATCCTGATCACCCAGGCCCTGCCGGTCTTCGCAATCGCCCCGATCCTGGTGCTTTGGCTTGGCTTTGGCCTTGCCTCCAAGATCGTCATGGCGATGCTGGTGATCTTTTTCTCCGTGACGTCGACCTTCTACGACGGCCTGCGGCGCACCGATCCGGGGCTTCTTGATCTTGCCCAGCTCTACCGGGCTTCAAGATGGCAGCAATTGTTCCATATCCGCATCCCGGCCGCCTTGCCGGCTTTGACGTCCGGCATCCGAATAGCGGCTGTTTTTGCGCCGATCGGAGCGATCATTGGCGAATGGGTCGGCGCGAAGGGTGGGCTCGCTTTCATCATGCTGCAAAGCAACGCGCGGATGCAGGCGGATGTCATGTTCGCCGCGTTGATCCTGCTCGCGCTGATGGTGCTTGGCCTCAGAAGCGCCACTGAATTCCTCACCCGGCGCATGGTGCCCTGGCAAAGCGAAGATTGATTACTGTTCCCATCCAAGGAGAAAAAAGAATGAAGCGTCTGATCACCCTTGCCTTTGCCATAGTCCTCGGCGCATCCGCCCCTGCGGCGGCGGCCGACAAACTGACGCTACTGCTCGACTGGTTCGTGAACCCCGATCATGCACCGATCGTCATCGCCAAGACCAATGGCTTCTTTGCGGCGGAGGGGCTGGATGTGGAACTGGTCGAACCCGCAGATCCGGCGCTTCCGCCGAAACTCGTGGCGGCCGGGCAGGGGGACATCGCGATCACCTATCAACCAACGCTGCACGCGATAATCGAGGAAGGCCTGCCGCTGGCGCGTATCGGCACGCTGGTCGAAACGCCACTGAATTCCCTGATCGTGCTGGAGGATGGGCCGATCAAGAGCCTTGCTGACCTTAAGGGCAAAAAGATCGGATTTTCCGTTTCCGGCTTTGAAGACGCGATGCTGTCGCAGATGTTGAAGTCGCAGGGCTTGAGCGTTGACGACGTTGAGCTGATCAACGTGAATTTCGCCCTGTCGCCGGCTTTGCTGGCCGGGCAGGTGGACGCGGTAATCGGCGGTTATCGCAATTTCGAGCTTACCCAGATCGAACTTGAAGGAAAGAAGGGCAAGGCTTTCTTTCCCGAGGAAAACGGCGTCCCCGCCTTCGATGAACTCATCTATGTGGTGCACAAGGACAAGACGGGGGACGATCGCTATCAACGGTTTCTCGCCGCCGTTGAGGCAGCGGCCATCCATCTGACAAATCACCCCAACGAAGCGTGGTCTTCCTTCGCAAAGGCCTATCCCAACCTTGACGACGAACTGAACCGTCGCGCCTGGTTCGATACGCTGCCGCGTTTTGCCAAAAGGCCGGCGGCACTTGACGCAGGCCGCTATCGGCGGTTTGCCGAATTCCTGAAAGAAAACGGCCTCATCGAGACGGTGGTTCCGGTGGAGACATACGCGGTTGAGATCAGGTAGACGACCCGGCCCTGGAGGGTTGCGGCAATGATGCGACCCGGTCGGTGAACCGGTCGTAGAAATCTGCAAGATGCGTTGGCGCGATATCCCGGCATCGCGCCAGCGCAGATGCCGCCGCTTTGGCGTCTGCCTGTTCGAGCGCCTGCATCAGGTCCTTGTGCAAACCGGCCAGGGCGCGGAACTCTTTTGAGACTGCGACATCCTCGGCGCCAACGAGCGCGAACAGCTTGACGGGCACCGATTTGCCTTTGAGCGGAATTTCGCCCGCTTCCAGAAAGGCGAAATCGGGTGCCGCCCTCATCGTGTCCTGCGAGACCACGCAATCGGCGCCAACTGTCTTGCAGCTCGATTCGATGCGCGAGGAAATATTCACCGCATCGCCAATGACGGAATAATTGAACCGTCTGGCCGATCCCATGTTGCCGACGCAAGCCTGGCCGGTGTTGAGGCCGACACCGATCCGGACCGCGTTCATCGGCATGCCAGCGGCGCGAAACCCGAATGCGTCGGCGGCATTCAGTTCCGCGACGCGTTTCGTCATGGCAAGGGCCGCTCGGCATGCGTGACGGGCATGATCTTCCACCGTGAGCGGCGCATTCCAGAACGCCATGATGCTGTCGCCAATGTATTTGTCGATTGTGCCTGCTTCCGCCTGGATTTCGTCGCTGAGCGGGGTCAGCAACGTATTGAGGAAGGCGACCAGTTCGGTGGGGGCGAGCTGTTCGGAAATTGGTGTGAAGCCGCGTATGTCCATGAAAAGAATGGTCATCTCGCGCATTTCACCCCCGAGCTGGAGGTCTTGCGGCGCGGCTTCGAGCTTGGCGAGGAGTTCCGGCGCCAGATATTGCGAAAAGGCGGTGCGGACGAAGCGCCTTTCCCGCTCCGTCAGGAGGTAGAGCATGGCGGTGGCCGTCGCATAGACGAGAAGATTTGTCAGGGCGGGAAACACCGGATCGAGCAGCAAGCCCTGCCGGGTGAAGAGCCATGCGGCGCTGCCAAAGATCAAGCCGGCGGATAAACCGCCGAATGCCGCCGTCCAGGCAGCGCCAAGCCAGGGCAGGGCGGCGAGGATCACAATCCCGAGGAGCAGGGTAACGATGATCTCCAGTCCGAAAGCCCAGTCGGGGCGGCTGATAAAATCCCCGGCGATGATTTGCTCCACCGCTTGCGCATGAACGGAGACACCGGGAACAAGCTCACCCAGCGGCGTTACGCGAATATCGGCGAGGCCAACGGAAGACGTGCCTATGAAGACGATGTTGCCATCGATTGCATCGTGCAAAGCGGCGTCTTTGGACTTGTCGAAGAGATCCATCGCGGAAACATAGCGATCCCGGCGGTCGCGATCGAAATACAGCCAAAGATCGCCCGCCGCGGTCGTGGGGATGGAGAAATCGCCGACACGCAATTCGGTGACGGCAGGGTCTCCGCTGTCGATCTCGCCACTGGCGCTGGTGGTGCGAATGGCAATGCCACTCGCCCCCTGCGCGATCCGCAAGGCTTCAATGACCAGACTTGGGTAAAGAGCAGATCCGTCGTTGAACAGGAGCGGGATGCGGCGGACGATACCGGCCGTATCCTGAATGGAAAGGCTGAGGCCGCCGCTGCCGGCAGCCGCTTCCTCCAGAATATCCAGGCTTTTCAGGATGCCGGGGAAGCGAGGCAGGATCTCGACCGGGTTCTGCCCGCCAAAGGATATGCCGGCTTTTTTGGCGGGTCTGGTGAGATTGGCGGAAGGAACTGTCGCGAAACCGACGGCAGCCGGAATGCGCGCCATCTCGACCGCCAGCAGCTTGTCGTTATCGGGAAGGCGCGCAATGAGATCGCGAGCGACATCGGCGGATATCCCCTCGCCAAGGTCGAGCGAGCCGATGGCGCGGCTCGGGGAGCTGCGATCGGCCTCGGCGAAAATAACATCGAAGGCAAGCGCTGCGGCGCCGAGTTCGCCAAGGCGCGCCACGATCAGCGCCAGCCGGTCGCGTGGCCAGGGCCATTGACCAAAAGCTGCAAGCGACGCCTCGTCGATGTCGACGATGCGAACCGGAGCAGGCTGATAATCGCGCGGCCAAATCCTTTGGAAGGTATCGAAAGTCAGTTCGCGAACCGAAGTCAGGAAAAACGGATCGGCAGTGCGAACAGCGGTGGCGGCGAGCAACATCAGCCCGGCGACAATGCCGACCGCCAGACGCTTTCGCCGCAACAATCGCATGGGGCCCCTTGGTGCCGATCGGCAGGGTTTCAATAAAATTCAAGATTTCAACCCTGCGTGCCGACCTCCCGCAGGCGTAACCCGGCTCAAGGTAGGCAAAGCAATACGGCGACGCAAGACGCGCCGCCGACTGTGCTTGAGTTCGGGCGCCAACTATCGGGCGACCGTATGACTATCGCGGGGAGCGGCTGGGAGTATGAGCTTCAGGCAGGCGAGGCTATCTCGCCCGGTCGGCCTTCCAGTGCTTTGGCGCTCTTGCGAACGGCCTTCTGTACCTTTTCGAAAGCTCGCACCTCGATCTGTCGCACCCGCTCCCGGCTGACGCCGAATTCGCTCGACAGTTCTTCCAGCGTAATCGGATCCTCTGACAGACGCCTTGCCTCGAATATGCGCCGTTCCCGCTCGTTCAGGACGTCCATCGCCTCGCTCAGCATCTTGCGGCGCTGATCCAGCTCCTCCTGATTGGCGAGAATCGATTCCTGGCTATCGCTCTCATCGACGAGCCAGTCCTGCCATTCTCCCGATTCAGATTCGGCCCGGATCGGGGCATTGAGCGACGCGTCGCCGGCCAGACGCCGGTTCATCGACACGACTTCTTCCTCGGATACGCCGAGCTTGGTGGCGATCTCCGTCACCTGATGCGGTTTCAGGTCACCTTCCTCCAGCGCCTGAATCCGGCCTTTGAGGCGGCGGAGATTGAAGAACAGCCGTTTCTGGTTGGCCGTCGTCCCCATTTTGACGAGGCTCCACGAGCGCAGGATATATTCCTGGATCGCAGCCTTGATCCACCACATGGCATAAGTGGCCAGGCGAAAACCCTTGTCCGGCTCGAAACGCTTGACCGCCTGCATCAGCCCGACGTTACCTTCTGAGACGACTTCGGCGATGGGCAGTCCGTAACCACGATACCCCATGGCGATCTTGGCAACGAGCCGCAGGTGCGACGTTACGAGTTTCTCCGCAGCTTCCGGGTCTTCATGTTCCTTGTAGCGTTTGGCAAGCATGTATTCTTCCTGCGGCGCCAACATCGGAAACCGCCGGATTTCGTCCAAATATCGGCTTAGCCCACCCTCTCCGGCAGTGAGCATCGGGATATTCTGGGCCATATAAGCGCCCCCTTTTTCCTCCCCCGGATCGGGACGATCCGGGATCCTGATATGCTTCGCGGGAAATCCCCGCGCTGGTGGGCGCTTCCAGACCCGCCTTCCCGTTACCGGGAACGGCAGGCCGAGCGGCAAACGCCCGGTCCCGGCGCCCTGGAGCGTGTTCCGCCTGAAGGGAAATCGCTCTTGGTGGCACGCCGGATTTTCCAATATAGGATGCAAATCGGCAAAAGCACGACCGTTTTGACGGATATTTGACGTTACAATTTGGTAAGGGCGTCAAGAAGCGTCTGGAAATCCTCAGGAATTGGCGCTTCGAACCGCATGACTTTCTTGGTTTGCGGGTGCTTGAAGGCGAGCAGACCGGCATGCAAGGCTTGCCTGGGAAAGCGGTCGACAAGATCGCGAAGCGGCTCCGGCAATTTCGCCGATTTCGTCTTGAAACCGGCGCCATAATCCTTGTCGCCGATCAGTGGATGGCCGATGTGAGCCATGTGCACGCGGATTTGATGGGTACGCCCGGTTTCAAGCCGGCAGGTCATGAGACCGGCGATCGGCTCCTTGTCGCCGGGGCCGAAGCGCTTCACGATCTGCCAATGGGTGACAGCGTGTCGTCCGCCCGCGCGCACCACCGCTATCTTCTGCCGGTTGGCGCTTGAGCGGGCAAGTGCTGCATTGACCGTTCCCTTCAGCCCTGATGGAGCGCCCCATACAAGCGCGGAATAGGCGCGCTCAAGCGGACCGGAGCGGCCATGATCGGCAAATTGCGCGGCAAGGACCTTATGCGCCTTGTCGGTCTTGGCCACGACCAACAGTCCGGTGGTGTCCTTGTCCAGCCGATGCACGATGCCAGGTCGCCTGACACCGCCAATGCCGGACAAGCTGTCGCCGCAATGGGCGATCAGCGCATTGACGAGCGTGCCCGTCCAGTTTCCCGCGCCAGGATGAACGACGAGCCCGGCAGGCTTGTTGATGACGATCAATTCGTCGTCTTCGTAGACCACATCAAGGGGGATCGGCTCGCCTTCCGGTTCGGCGGCCTGCGCTTCCGGCACGATCAAAACAACGTGGTCACCTTCGTTGACCCGGTATTTTGGCTCCTCTATGGTGCGCCCGCCAACGGATGCATGGCCCTGTTTTATCAAAGCCTGCACCCGGTTCCGACTTAACTCCGCCGCATGTCGCGCGAGCAGCTGGTCCAGCCTCGTTCCCGCGTCCTCGGCCTCGACCGTGACTTCGATCCGCTCGCCGCCGGGCCCCGACTGGCCCGCCTCATCAAGGTCGAATTCGTCCGTGGAAAGTTCCTGCATGACCCGTCCTGCTTTTGAAGATGATCCGGACAAGGAGCCGCCGCTCGATCCCGCGGCCGAACGCCTGCAAAGGAAGCTCAAGCGTCTGCTCGGCTTTTCCAGCCTGATCATGGTTTTGGGCTTCGTAGCCGTTTTTGCTGCAATTGCCTATAAGCTAACGACCAGACGAGCCGATGCCGATCTCGATCGGATCGCGGCAACCATCGCCATAGACGCGGATGCCAAGGTCATCGATATGGAAGTCGTAGACGGCCGCATTGTGGTCCTCATCACGAAGGGTGAAGGCAGCGCTCTTCTTTATCTTGACCCGGCGACCGGCCGTCAACTGGGGCGCACGGATTTCGTGGCCCGTTGAAGGTAGCTGGCGAGATGGATGAAGCCATCGCAAACGATCTTCGATGAGACGAGCTTGATTGAAAGGATAAAGGGAAAGGAGATCGGCTTTCCCGTCCGGCGGTTGATTATGCGGAAGATGGGCCTTGCAATGCGGCGTGCAAGGGGCTATTCAACCGCTCCTGTCCAAAGACAAAACCGCTGCCCCCATCGTCTAGCGGTCTAGGACGCCGCCCTCTCACGGCGGAAACAGGGGTTCGATTCCCCTTGGGGGTGCCAATTTTCTGATTGGCCGGCCGCGCCGGCTGAGGGTTTGTCAGGCAACCATCAAACAAGCGCCTCTGTGCAACGGCGTATGATCGTATGCTGAAGCTCGATCTCCCGCCTCTTGTTTGAATTGCGCTTCCTGGTATTTTCTTTCGGATATTGTCGCGGATCTCCGGGAGCCGCCCGGTCAACTATTCAGCGACCAGTTATGAGTGGCGCCGGCAAGCGTTGCCCTCAACAATTCGTTCGGATTGTTACCTTCTGCGGAGGCCGAGAATTCCGGAAGAAGGCGATTGAGGAAATGCATCTTCATCGCCCCCTTGTTCTTCACCTCCAGCATGCCGCGTAATTCGAGGTCGAAGAACTTCTTGACGTGCTGTGCGGTGGTATCCGAGACGTTGATGCGGCCTACCTCTCCGGCGACCTGCATGCGCTCGGCCACATTAACCGAATCCCCCCAGATATCATAGGTCGAGCGGTCCCTGCCCACGACACCGGACATGACATTTCCGGTATGAATTCCGATGCGCAGCGGCCATTCGGCCACGCCGCGGGCAACGCGCAAATTGTTAGCGTGAAGCATGTAATCGCGAATTTCCAACGCGGCGAGGCAAATATCCACCGCATGATGATGGTTCGCCGCCAGAAGCCCGCCCGCACACATGTAGGCATCGCCGATGGTCTTGATCTTTTCGAGGCCGTGGCGGCGAATGATGCCATCGAAGCTGGAAAAATACTCATTGAGGTCATCGACCAGCTCGCGCGGGGCAAGCTGGGTGGCGTGACGGGTAAAGTCTGCGAAATCGGTGAACATGGTCGTCACTGACGAGTGGTGCCGAGGCTCGACGTGCCCGGTCGAAATCAACTCCTCGGCGATCGGCTTCGGCAGCATGTTCAGTATCAGCTGTTCGGCTCGCCGCTTGGCGTCGCTGATTTCCCGCCGCACCTTGAGCACCTCGGCAAGCCTGATACGAAGCTCCAGTTGAGCGACTGCCTGACGAGCGAGCCGCCGCAACGCTTCCTGCGTCTCGAACGACATTTCATGCGGTTGCAGGTCCATAACGCACAAGGTGCCAAGCGCATAGCCACCGGAATCGATCAGCGGCATCCCTGCATAGAAACGCAGGTGCGGATCGGTGGCGATGAACGGCAAGTCCTTGAAACGCTCATCGGCATGTGTGTCAGGGCAAACCAATAGATCGCTCTGGCATATGGTGCGGGCACAACAGACTGCGTTTCGCGGGACCTCGCTGATCTCGTCCGGCACGCCGTGCCGGGCCTTGAGCCAGACGGTTTCACTGCCGACGATGTTCACCATCGAAAAGATCGCGCCGGTGAGCTGGGCCGCAAGCGCGGCGAGATCGTTGAAGCTTTCCTCCGGTCCCGTGCCGAAGATCCCGTACTCGGCCAGCGCCTTGAGCCGCGCTTGCTCGTTCGTGGGAACAGGGGAATCCATTGTCGGCCTCCAAGCCTTCGCTCGGGTTCGTTGGTCCGTGGCTGACGTTGTTTCCCCGTATCTGCCAGTCGCACTGGAAGTTCTTCTTCGTATTTCTATCGATGATCATGCTGGCGCCGGAGATGGCGGGCAAGAAAAATTCCGCCGAACCGTACTGCCCGGTGCTATGCGCGAAGGTTGAAGGCGCAGGTTTGGAAATTCCTGGCGAAGGGAAGCGCGGTTATCCTTGCCGATCATTGAAGCGCGACAGTTCGGTTCTGCATCAATCGCTGCGGCGCGATGCCGTGTGCCGAGGCTTCTTTACCGGTGTCCGTTTTTTCGGTGGAAGCGCGGCGGGAATATTCGAAATGCCATCTATAACCGAATGAGGTTGCGATGCATTCGGCCCGGCGCCGGTGGAAGCGGCCGCCGAAGTTCCCGAGGCCGGCTCGGCATGCTCTGTAGCGCTCTGCCGCCTCCTCGCCGGTTGCCGGTTCGGACAGCATCATTACTACGGCACGGTATCCAAACATCTCACCGCGTATACAGGCGTGGATTTTTTCTTCGGTTGTATCTTTGAACTCAAAGCATTCCGCCACGATGTAGGCGCGCACCAAGGTCGGGACCGGGATGCGTGCATCCGGCCATTTGATCTCATGCGCAGACAATGGGTGAGGCAATGCGAAGATTGCGCCGATCAACGGAAGAAGGTGACGCATGATCATCTCCAACCTGAATTAGATATTTATACCATAAATCGTCCGGGGAGGTCAGATCAGGCATGAGAGTTCTTGTCCGTTTTTCCGCTGCTCGCTTGGTACTCAGCTCTGATGTTCTGAATTACCAAGTCCGATCGTTCATTTACAGGTAATCGATCAGGCGGGGGCGGCCTGAGGCGAGAAATTACAGTCAAAAAACGTTCCGGGAATTTCAGCCCGTCAATGCGGCTTTGACGACGGCATTGGCGCTGATTTTATCTTTCATGCGTGCGGCGGTGCGTTTCAATTCGCCGAACTCGCTCTGGAAGGCCACAGGCCTGAACGCCTTGAGCAGCGCCTTGTCGAGCTTGCCTCCCATGTCGAGCAGGATCGAATAGGCAACTCTGCGGGAATATTGATCCTTGTAGGCGCGCTCTTCCGTCAAGGCGGAGAATATGTCGCAGATCGTCAACATGCGCACCAGCTGGGGAATTTCGTCTCCGGCCAGACCATCGGGGTAGCCCGATCCATCGAGAAATTCATGGTGGCTGTAGGCCGCCTGAACGATGCGGGAGTCTATTCCCTTTTGGGATGCGAGGATGTCACGGCCGAATTCGGGATGACGGTGAACCAGTTGCCATTCCTCCGCAGTCAACTTGGCTGGTTTGTCGAGGATCGCGAGCGGAATACGAACCTTGCCGATATCGTGCAAAAGGCCAGCCAGCGCCAGAACCCGTGTTGCCTCCTCGTCGAACCCGAGCGACTGTGCGAAGGCAGCCGCATAGCCGCTGACCATCATCGAATGGCAATAGGTGTGGCTGTGATGCTGGTGAACCATGCCAAGCCAGGCATCGATGCCATTTGATGCGATCGCCTTGACGATGGACTTGGCGGAATTGGCTATCGAGGTTCTGGATAGGGGTTCGTTGTTCAAGACCGCTTGCGTGATATCGGTATAGAGATAATCCGCCTGCCTTGCCGCTTCTGCCACGGGCGAAGGATTTTCCGTCGCGAAGGAAATACCGATATCCCGGAAAATCTGCCGCATCGTCAGGTTCAGAACATTCTTGCTGTCGGTGCGACCCAGCACCCTAGCGCCGCCGATAGCGCAAGCCTGGATGACTTCTCTTCGGTCGCTCCTGGAGGTGAAGACGATCTTCGGCTTGTCGGGAAACGTACCGAATACGGTGCGCAGAAATTCAACATTCTTCTTCAGACTGAGGCTCAGGTCGAAAATCAGCATTTGCGCGTCAGCAGCGGCATCTGGATCGAATTCGGAGACGGGCGATAAGGCGGCGCGGCAAATAAAAGGTATAGACCGGGCAACGCCGCGTGGCGTCGTATTATCGTCGACAATAACCAGCGCATCTGCCATTAAAAATTCCTCGAACAGTTACGGTAACTATCGAGGAAGATCCATTAACAAAAGTTA
This sequence comes from uncultured Alphaproteobacteria bacterium, assembly GCA_963698365.1. Lineage (GTDB taxonomy): Bacteria > Pseudomonadota > Alphaproteobacteria > Rhizobiales > Stappiaceae > Hongsoonwoonella. Next base: position 328,559 of record CAVOQM010000005.1, on the reverse strand, counting down.
AATCCAAGAATAATATGCAATTCTATCTTGTAGTTATGGAGATTGGGCCTTCTATTGCAGAAATATACGAGGGAGTTATTGCGAGATAGCGTCGGTTCATCGTCAATTTTATCCAGGGTAGTTTAACTGATGTTGCCGATGCGGCCCTCAATTAAAGCATATCCCGCTAAACCTGACCCGGATTTGGCGACAAATGTAGGGCCCAACATATTGATCATGAAGCGTTTTCTTGGTCCAAGAAAACGGAGCGCTTTTCGTGGAAACCGCTCTAGGCTTCGCGTTTACGCTTGTTATCCGGGTCTTGCGCGGCATCGAGGATGGCGGCACGGCTGGACATGCGTCGTCGGGCAGCCATGATCCTGCTTGCGAGGGTTTTGTTGTCAGCCACGGGCGCGGCGCTTTCGTCCATCCCTCCAAGGATGGCGAGGTCGGCGTCATCGGCAAGTTCGGCGGTCAAGCCCGCAGCAACATTTTTGAGGGTATCACGTAAAGTTGAAAAGTCGGCCTTGCCATCGAGCATGTCGCGCAGGCGGTCGTTTTCATCTTGCAACGCCTCGAACGCGGAATTCTGAACTGAGGGCTGATCGCTTTCGCCTTCGTCGCCGAGTTCGAACCGCTCGAGCCTGAGGGTCAGGCGGGTGATTTCAGCCTGGGCGGCGATATATCGTGTCTCCATGTCGAAGAGCTTGTTGTCGATAGCTTTTTGTTGCTCACGCCTTGCCTTTCCGCTGCTCTCTGCAAGCATGTCGGAAGGGGTTTTTGGCGCGGAAGCAAGAGCTTCTTCCGCCTTCTTCAGTTTTTCGCGAAGGGCGGCGGTTTCGGATTCAAGACTGGCGATGCGGGCAAGAGCGGCGGCGTCATTAGCCGAGGCGAAATCGCTTTGCGCTTCGTCCGCGGACAGATCCGGTTCTTCTTGCCCGGTAGGCGGCATCTCGCCGGTTTTCTGGCGGCGATCGAGCAGTTCCGCATATGCCCTCGAACGATTGTCGAGTTTGCGCTGAAGATCGCGGATCTCCAGATTGGCGCGGGCAAGTTGCGCTTCAAGGGCACCCGCCTCACGGCGCACGTCATCGCCCCGTGCGATGGCCTCGCCAATGGCCTTCTCGTTCTCGTCCCGCTCCTTGAGCATGGCGCTCGCATGGGCCTCCGCCCTGTCGCGCAAGATGCGATTGTTGACGAGTTCCGCTCGCATCCGGTCGAGGTTTTTTTCGAGGCGACGGTAGTCGATGGCATGAGACGCGCGAATGGCGTCGATTTCGGCTCGCGCGTCGCTGAGCGATAGCGGGTTCGACGCTTCTATCGCCTGCCGCGTCAGCCGCACGGCACGACGCCATATCGCCGGAATGATGGCGATCGCAACGAGCCCGGCGGCAAAAAAACCGAGCGCCACATACATCAAGACTTCGATCAAGGGCCTTCACCAGGTTCGGCCGACAGCGTCAGCGCTTGATATTGCTTACAAGAGACGCGCGCCAAGGAAAAGCCAAACCGCAATGCAGGCGATGATGGGCCAGGCGAAATTCGTCCGGCGGTCCAGCGCGCGTGTCGCAAGGCGAAGCGCATTTCCTAAAAGGGGTTCCAGGTCGGCTTGGGCGTGAATTTGAGGTAGCCGATATTGACGCCAAGGCGAGCGCCGATGCCTGAGCGCACCGGTACGACGAAAATGTTGTTGTTGGAAAGAACCGTCATGCCGAAGCCGCCGACCAGATAGGCGGATCCGTTGACGCCCACATACCGGCGAAAGATTGCGTCGGTCTGGGGCAGGTTGTAGACGAGCATCATGACGCGGGCGCCATCGCCGCCGAGATCCCATCCGATCGACGGGCCTTGCCAAAACACCTTATGGGTGCCGGCGTTGCGTGTATAAAGCTGACCTTCGCCATAGCGGGCGCCGGCAAAGACCGCGCCGGATCCTTCCTCGCCCAGGATATAGCCGTTCGGTTCGCCGTATTTCTTGACGGCATTTTCCACAACCGAGGCAAGCCCGCCGGAGATTTGGCCGAAGAAGCGGTGGCCTGTGTCGACCAGTTCGTTCTGGCTGTATGTCTCAGGCGTTTGCTGCGCCATCGCCGCGTTGTTCGCCAGCAGTGCCAGGCCAAGTGCAATTGCGGCGGTAATCCTTGAAATAAGGTACGCCGTGGGGGTCGATGGCATTTCGCTCATGCTCCATTCCCTCTTCGATCCGCCAGCCCCTGCCGCCGCACATCGGCCAGCGCTCCAGAGCCGCGGAAAACCATGATCTTCAGTTAAAGACGCCTCGTGATCCATTTCGGGATCCACTTTGCCCCTCTACGCTTTCTACCGGGCTCCCCTGGACGATGCATCTTGGCGATTTGTCGTCGGAGCTTGCCCGCCGGTGCAAATTCGCGTGATGCTGACCATGGGCAGCCGCGGAAACGAATCAATGCAAGAGTGTAGACGAATTCCGATGAGATTATGGTGGATTGCGGCGCTTTCTGTCGCTCTTGCCTTTTTGGACATCCCACGGGCCGCCGCGGGGGACACCTACCGCTTCGCCAGCGACCCGGCGACGGGCTATGCCATCGAAGGCGTCGACCCGGTTGCCTATTTTGTTCTGAACGAACCGCTGCCGGGCCTTGCCAAGTTTGAATTCAAATGGGGCGGAACGACCTGGGTGTTCCTAAACGAAGGCAACCGGGCTGCATTTGTCGCCGACCCGGCGGTCTATGCGCCGCAATTTGGCGGATGTGACGCGCTGGCGCTGGCTGAAGGCTATGCCACCGTGGGCAACCCCTACGTTTTCGCGCTATACGGGAATCGCCTCTTTCTTTTTCATTCTGAGGTTAACCGATTCCTCTTCCTCTCCAATCCGGTCGCGCTTCTGGACATGGCGAAGGCTAATTCCAACAGGCTGGATTGTCAGGCGAATTGAGCCTTTGCAGGCTCCTGCCTTGGCATTGCGCGAGGGCGCGTGTAACCCTGTCGGCATCAGAAGAATCAACGCTGGCAATGGCAAGTGCCATGCAAGGGGGTAATCCATGTCGATGATCAACGATCTCTCCGCACTTGACCTTGCTGCTCTCGTATCCAGTCGCATCTGCCACGACATCATTTCGCCCGTCGGCGCAATCACCAACGGTCTTGAAGTGCTCGACGACGACGGCAACGAGGATATGCGCGAATTCGCGATGGATCTTATTCGCAAGAGCGCAAGACAGGCCTCAGCCAAGCTTCAATTCGCGCGTCTGGCCTTCGGCGCAGCCGGCTCCGCCGGTTCGGAGATCGATCTTGGCGATGCACGCAGCGTCGCGGAAGGATTTCTGGAGAATGAAAAGGCCGATATCGAGTGGAATGTTCCGCGCCTTTTGATGGCAAAGAACAAGGTAAAACTGCTGCTCAATCTCGTCCTCATCGCCAATCAATGCGTTCCCCGCGGCGGTACTATCAAGGTCAATATGGAGGGCGACGCCGCAAGCCCTTCTTTTGAACTGCGCGCAACCGGAAGTTATGCGAAGATTCCGGCGCTTGTGGCAGAGATTTTCTCCGATCAGGAGCCGGAACGCATCGACGCGCACTCCGTGCAATCGGCCTATACTCTGCTTCTTGCAAGAAATCCGGCATGAATTTAGAAGTTGTTAAGCAAGACGACGTGGTTTTGATAGCAGCGCGATCGGCAGCCTAGTCTCCACGTGAAAGTGATTTTAGTTTCAACCTATCTTAACTGTTGACCGCCAGACTACCTGACAGATTTAGAGCAGCCGGGACGCCCTCCGGCAGCGTGTTCAGTAACCAGTCGGGTGAGTATGGCTATGGATGATCTCCTCAGCGAGTTCCTAACCGAGACGAACGAGAGCCTCGATGTCGTCGATCTGGAACTCGTAAAGTTTGAACAAGAGCCGAATAACGCGAAGATTTTAGACAATATTTTCCGTCTGGTTCACACGATAAAAGGGACTTGCGGCTTCCTCGGGTTGCCTCGGCTCGAAGCTCTCGCCCACGCAGCCGAGACGCTGATGGGGAAATTCCGCGACGGCGTCTCCGTGACTCCGGAAGCGGTGTCGCTCATTCTCACTTCGATCGACCGGATCAAGGCGATCCTCGGCGACCTCGAGGCTTCGGAAGGCGCCGAGCCTGAAGGGTCCGATATCGACCTGATCAGCGAGCTTGAGCGCATGTCCATGTCGGCAGTGGAAGTCGCCGCTGAACCGGAGAGCGTGGACGATGCTCAGGCGGAACCCGATCTTGTCGTCCAGACGCTGGAGCGGCCACTGCGGCCTGGCGAGGTGTCACTCGACGATCTGGAACGCGCCTTTCGCGAAACGTCGGCGGAAATCGAACTCCCGCAGCCAACCTCCGTTCTGGAGGAAGACGACGAGGGCGCCGAACTCGACCAGGTACTTGGTCATGGATTGGCCGCCCGCGCCAATTTGGCGGAAAAGGTGAAGACGGAAGAAAAGCGCGGCGTTGACTCGCAGAAGAAGGAAGGCAAGAGCGCAGGCAGCGTTTCGAGCCAGTCCATCCGTGTTGCGGTCGACACTCTTGAACACCTGATGACGATGGTCTCCGAACTGGTGCTGACGCGCAACCAGCTGCTGGAGATCGTTCGTCGGCACGAGGACTCGGAATTCAAGGTTCCCTTGCAGCGCCTGTCCAACGTGACGGCGGAACTGCAGGAAGGCGTCATGAAGACCCGAATGCAGCCGATCGGCAGCGCCTGGCAGAAACTGCCGCGCATCGTTCGCGATCTCAGTCAGGAACTGGAGAAGCAGATCGAGCTGGAGATGATCGGCGCCGAAACGGAACTCGATCGTCAGGTGCTTGAGCTGATCAAGGATCCGCTCACCCATATGGTGCGCAATTCCGCCGATCACGGCCTTGAACTGCCGGCCGAACGCCGCAAGGCGGGCAAACCTGAAAAGGGCACGGTCACGCTCTCCGCCTATCACGAAGGCGGTCATATCATCATCGAGGTGAAAGACGACGGTCGCGGCCTCGATGTGGAAAAGATCAAGAAGAAAGCCGTTCAGTGCGGCCTGTCCACAGAGGCCGATCTGGAGAAGCTGACGGATCAGCAGATCCATCGCTTCATCTTCCACGCAGGATTCTCCACCGCTGCCACGATCACCAGCGTTTCCGGTCGCGGCGTCGGCATGGACGTGGTGCGCAACAATATCGAACTGATCGGCGGCACCGTCGACCTGCGCTCAGTGCCCGGCAGGGGCACCAGCTTCATCATCAAGATTCCGCTGACCCTTGCTATTGTTTCCGCGCTAATCGTCGAGGCTTCCGGAGACCGTTTCGCCATTCCGCAGCTTTCGGTGGTGGAACTCGTGCGGGTGCAGACGAAGTCCGAGCACCGGATCGAACGTATCAAGGACACGCCCGTGCTTCGGCTGCGTAACAAACTGCTGCCGCTTCTGCATCTGTCGCAGTTGCTCGGCATCGCAGAAACGATCGACGAAACCGGCGGGATCGATCAGGACAATGGCTTCATCGTCGTGATGCAGGTTGGCAGCCAGACCTTCGGCGTGGTGGTCGACGGGGTTTTCCATACCGAGGAAATCGTCGTAAAGCCGATGTCCACCATGCTGCGCAATCTCACCATGTTCTCCGGCAACACTATTTTGGGGGATGGGGCGGTGATCATGATCATCGACCCGAACGGAGTGGCCAGCGCAATGGCAAGCCATGCGTCGAGCGCCGTAGCGGAGGAAATCGCCGCCGAGGCGCAAGACTTCCTGCAAGACGCGATGGATGGCCAAGGGACGCTTTCCATGCTGCTTTTCCGGGCCGGTTCGCCGGAGCCGAAGGCGGTGCCCTTGTCGCTCGTCACGCGGCTGGAGGAATTCGAGGTATCGAAGATCGAGCGGTCGAATGGCCGCAACCTCGTTCAGTATCGTGGCGCTCTCATGCCGCTCGTCTATATCGGCGGGGGCGAGTCGCACCGCAGCGAGGGCACCCAGCCGATGCTGGTGTTCTCCGATGCAGGACGCTCGATGGGCCTCGTCGTCGACGAGATCGTCGATATCGTCGAGGACCGGATGAACATCGAAGTCGGATCCGAACATCCAGGCATCCTTGGCTCCGCCATCATCAAGGAGCGGGCGACCGAGATCATCGACCTTGGCTACTATCTGCCGCAGGCCTTCGATGACTGGTTCATGCGCAAGGAGCTCGATATTTCGGCGCTGACCAAGAAAGTTCTGCTGATCGATGACAGCCCGTTCTTCCGCAACATGCTGACGCCGGTGCTCAGAGCGGCAGGCTATGACGTATCGATCTGCGGCAGCGCGCAGGCCGCTTTCGAGTTGCTGGAAAACGGCAGCACATTCAACGCCATCGTCAGCGATATCGAAATGCCGGAGATCAACGGCTTTGAATTCTGCGAAGCGTTGCGGCGAGATCCGCGCTTCCGCGAAATGCCGATACTGGCACTTTCGGCGGTGGTGACACCCGCATCGATCGAACGCGGACGTCAGGCCGGCTTCGATGACTACGTCGCCAAATTCGACCGGCCGGGTCTGATTGCGGCATTGAAGGATGTATTTTCCGGTGAACTGGGGCTTGCGGCATGAGCACACATGATATCTTGACGGCTTCCGCCGGCGACACGATCCAATTCGTCACCGTCGTGATTGGCGGCCAGCTGTTCGGCCTGCCCATTTCCCAGGTGCATGACGTTTTCGTGCCCGAAAGCGTCACACGCGTTCCGCTTGCGGCGCCGGAGGTTGCGGGCGTTCTCAACCTGCGAGGACGGATCGTCACGGCGATCGACATGCGCAGGCGTCTGCATCTTCCACCACGCAAGGACGGTCAGATGATGGCGGTCGGCATCGAGTACAGGGGCGAATCTTACGGTCTCGTCATCGATACGGTTGGCGAGGTCCTGAACCTCAGCGCCAATTCCCGTGAGGCCAATCCCACCAATCTCGACAAGCGCTGGGCGGAAATCTCGGGCGGCGTTCACCGCCTCGACGGGAAGCTCATGATAATTCTGGATGTTGAACGCTTGCTTGGCGCGATGGTCGAACCGATGGTCGCGGCGTGAACCGATACGAACTGTTCGCCCAGGGGCGACGTGCGGGAGCACCTATCAGATGAAGAACTGTCTTGTGGTGGATGATTCGAGCGTAATCCGGAAAGTCGCGCGCCGGATCCTGGAGGATCTCGATTTCAAGATCAGCGAAGCCGAAGACGGCAAGCAGGCGCTGGATGCGTGCAGGTCGGAAATGCCTGACGCCATCCTGCTTGACTGGAACATGCCGGTGATGGACGGGCTGGAGTTCCTGGCGGCGCTGCGTCATGAAGCGGGCGGCGACAAGCCGGTGGTTGTCTTCTGCACCACTGAAAACGATGTGGCTCACATCACCCGTGCTATCCGCGCGGGGGCCAACGAATACATCATGAAGCCGTTCGACAAGGAGATCGTCGAAGCCAAGTTTCAGGAAGTCGGCTTGATCTAACTCCTTACCGGGCGAACCATAAATGGAAATCCTGAAAGAGACGGCTGCTGCGGCAAACGCTCCGCCGTCCGAGCGAATTCGCGTCATGGTCGTGGATGATTCCGTCGTTATCCGCGGCTTGCTGGGGCGTTGGGTTGAAAGCGACCCGGCCCTGATGCTCGTCGCCACTCATAGAAACGGCAAGCTTGCAGTGGACGACATCGAGCGGAGCAATCCGGACGTTGTTATCCTCGATATCGAAATGCCGGAAATGGACGGGATGGTCGCTCTCCCCTTGATGCTGAAGAAGAAGCGTGACCTCATTGTCCTGATGGCATCGACCCTGACCCGCCGCAATGCGGAGGTAAGCCTTCGCGCGCTTTCCCTGGGCGCGCAGGACTATATTCCGAAACCGGACACGACGAGCCAGGTGACCACGTCGGTCGATTTCCGCCGCGAGCTTCTGGACAAGATCAAAACCCTCGGTGCGAGGACGACGCGCCGGCGTGCCGGTGCAAGGGTCATGCGGGCGGAAAGCGATGCCGGACGCGCCGTTGTCAATGATGCCGGGGCGCGGACAAGTCGGACCGGAATTCGGGTCGCTGGCGCCTATGCAAAGCCGGCCAGCCCGGCTATCGCGCTGCGGCCCTATTCCGCCGTCAATCCGAGAATTCTTGCGATCGGCTCATCGACCGGAGGGCCACAGGCCTTGCAGCAGTTGATGCGGGACATCGGCACCTCGATCCGTCAGGTGCCAGTGGTGATCACCCAGCATATGCCGCCGACATTCACGGCGATTCTGGCGGAACATATCGCCAAAGCCGCGCTGCGACCGGCCAAGGAAGCGGAAAACGGCGAGGTGCTGCAGCCGGGCCATATTTATGTGGCGCCGGGTGGCCGGCACATGACAGTGGAAAAAGATTCAACTCATGCGGTCGCTCGACTGAACGACGACCCTCCGGTGAACTTTTGCCGGCCGGCTGTGGATCCATTGTTCGACAGTGTTGCCAGGGCCTTCGGCTCCGCGACGCTCGCGGTGGTGTTGACGGGTATGGGACACGATGGAGCTGCCGGCGTAAGGGCTATCGCCGCCGGTGGCGGCAGCATCATTGCTCAGGACGAGGCGACAAGCGTCGTCTGGGGCATGCCAGCGGCAGCCGCACACACGGGCCAGTGCAGCGAAATTCTAGCGTTGTCGGATATTGGACCGAAAATTGCGCGTATTCTTAGCGGAGGCATCCGATGACCCCTTCCGAGTATGATTATCTCCGGCGTTACCTGAAGACGAAATCCGGCCTGGTTCTCTCCGACGAGAAGCAATATCTGGTCGAAAGCCGCCTGCTGCCCGTCGCGCGCCGGGCGGGACTTGCCGGCTTGAGCGAATTGATCGCGGCTATCCAAAAGCCGGGCGCGATGCAATTGGCCTCCGATGTGGTCGACGCGATGACGACGAATGAATCCTTCTTCTTTCGCGACAAGACCCCGTTCGACCATTTCAAGGAAGCCATGCTTCCTGAGCTGCTCAAGGCGCGGGGCCACAAACGCCGGATCAAGATCTGGTGCGCGGCCGCCTCTACAGGTCAGGAATCCTATTCCCTGGCCATGTGCCTCAAGGAAGCAGGCAGCAAGGTCGCCGGCTGGACGGTTGATATCCTCGGCACGGATCTCTCGGCGGAAGTGCTGGAGAAGGCGCGCAACGGCATCTACAGCCAATTCGAAGTGCAGCGTGGCCTTCCGATCCAGATGTTGCTGAAGTACTTCGCCCAGAAGGGTGAATTGTGGCAGATCAATCCGGACCTTCGCGCCATGGTCCAGTGGCGAAAGTTCAATCTTCTGGACAGTTTTGCCATGATTGGAGAGCAGGACATCGTCTATTGCAGAAACGTGCTGATCTATTTCGATCAGCCGACGAAGGTCGATATCCTGCAAAGGATAGCCAAGGTTATGCCGGAAGACGGATATCTGGTTTTGGGTGCTGCGGAAACGGTGGTTGGCCTGACGGATGCATTCCAGCCCGTAGCCGGGCGGCGCGGCCTTTACCAGCGCAAGCTGGATGCGGCAAGATCTGCTACTCCTTCGACCCGCATTGCCGCGGCGGGCGGTTTTCCAGCCCGCTAGATGAGAGCATATTGATCCTGGGCCGAAATTTGATCACGAAAGCGGGTCCGTTTTTGTGATCAGAATTCGCTCCAGCATCAATATTTTGAGCATATTCTTGTCGCCAAACCCGATTCAGGTTCGGCTGGATATGCTCTGGGAAAGCAGGTTGGAGCTGGATGCAGGCAGGCCGGACAAAAACCGAAATGGAGCAATTTCCAGTCGCGATAACGAAATCGCTATCACGACAAGAAATTGCTCCAGATAATCAGCCCCGGCGCAGGATTTTGCCGCGAAGCGCTCGTATCGGGTGAGGCGCGCGCGTCACGAAGAAAGACGCGTCAGGCCGCTTTCTCTTCCGGTTCCCGCAGCACGTATCCGCGGCCCCAGACGGTCTCGATGTAGTTCTTTCCCGCTGTTGCGGCTGCAAGCTTCTTGCGCAGCTTGCAAATGAACACGTCGATGATCTTGAGTTCCGGCTCGTCCATCCCGCCATAGAGATGGTTGAGGAACATTTCCTTGGTCAGCGTCGTTCCCTTGCGCAGGGAAAGAAGCTCGAGCATCTGATATTCCTTGCCGGTCAGATGAACGCGCTGCCCGCCGACTTCCACAGTCTTGGTGTCGAGATTGACCGTGAGATCGCCGGTGTTGATGACCGATTGCGCATGCCCCTTGGAGCGGCGAACGATCGCATGAATGCGAGCGATCATCTCGTCCTTGTGGAACGGCTTCGTCATGTAGTCGTCAGCGCCAAAGCCCAGCCCGCGAACCTTGTCCTCGATGCCGGCAAGGCCGGAGAGGATCAGGATGGGGGTCTTGACTTTCGAGACCCTCAGCGTCCGCAAAACCTCATAACCGGACATGTCCGGCAGATTGAGGTCAAGAAGTATGATGTCGTAATCGTAGAGCTTGCCAAGGTCGATACCTTCCTCGCCAAGATCCGTCGTGTAGACGTTGAAGTTCTCGGACTTCAGCATCAGCTCAATGCTTTGCGCCGTGGCGCCATCGTCCTCAATCAACAATACACGCATGCCAATCCCCTATAATGCCTATCCTGGGCAAGCCGCGCCGGCATGTTTGCTCCCGGTGCAAAGGACTGCGGTTAACCACGACTCAATCCTGCCGTATAATGGTTAACAAAATCTCTTTTACACCTGCAAGCCTTTATCGAGTGATGTCGAAACTTTTTACAAGGCTTTGAAAAATATACGGAATGATGCTCCGAAATTTCTTCAAGTCCTACATTAACGAATCGGCATAACCGACTCTTTCGACTCACCCCGCCGTCACGCTCGTTCCCAAGTCTGGCTCACCCTTGTTCCAATCCCTCATGCATACGATTAATCAAACTCGTAAATGATAGGTTACTATTGATTCGCAAATTTGAATTCGGGACGTAAGAAATGGACCCATTATTCGCCGAAATCGAATCACTGATGTCGAGTGAGATCTATGGTCGGGTCGTCTCGGTGCAGGGTCTTTTGGTGGAAGTTGCCGGCCCTATCCACGAAATGAGCGTCGGCGCTTTGCTGATGGTCGAGGTGGGTGATGGCAGCGAGGATGTCTTCGCCGAGGTCGTCGGTTTTCGCGATGAGCGGGCGCTCTGCATGCCCTTCGCTGGCCTGGAAGGGGTGCGCATGGGGTGCCGGGCCTTGCTCGTCGCCCGTGAAAGCCTGGCGCATCCGAGCGAGGGTTGGCTTGGCCGGGTGATCAACGCAATGGGCGAGCCAATCGACGGCAAGGGACCGTTGCCTGCCGGTGGCGATCCCCGCAGCGCTCCGCTCCACCCCGCCGGCGGCGAACGAGCGGGCGCGCGTCGGCCCGCCGGTCGATCTCGGCGTCGGGCTCTCAACACCTTCGTTACCTGCTGCCAGCGGTCAGCGCATGGGAATATTCGCGGGCTCCGGCGTCGGCAAATCGGTGCTGATGTCGATGCTTGCACGCAACATGTCGGCCGATGTCGCGGTGATCGGGCTTATCGGCGAACGCGGCCGCGAGGTGCAGGAATTCATCGAGGACGATCTCGGGCCTGAAGGGCTGGCGCGTGCCGTGGTCGTGGTCGCGACGTCCGACGAAAGCCGTGCTCATGCGCCGGCAGGCGGCCTATATGACGATGACGGTCGCCGAATATTTCCGCGATCAGGGGAAAAGACGTGCTTTGCATGATGGATTCGGTGACGCGTTTTGCCATGGCGCAGCGCGAGATCGGCCTGTCGATCGGCGAACCGCCGACCTCCAAAGGCTATACGCCCACGGTCTTCACCGAACTGCCCCGCCTTTTGGAGCGCGCCGGTCCGGGCAAGGTTGGCACCGGCTCCATCACCGGTCTTTTCACGGTGCTCGTGGAGGGCGACAACCACAACGAACCGGTAGCCGATGCGGTTCGCGGCATTCTCGACGGTCACATCGTGATGGAACGCGCCATCGCCGAGCGCGGCCGCTATCCGGCGGTCAACGTGTTGAAATCCGTTTCCAGAACCATGCCCCGCTGCGTGCCCGACAAAATGCAGCCGATCCTGCGCAAGGCGCGTGCGCTCATGGCGACTTATACGGATATGGAAGAGCTCATCAGGCTCGGCGCCTACCGGAAGGGCACGGAGCCGAGCGTCGATGAAGCCATCATGCGGCATGAACCGCTGGAGGTCTTCCTTACGCAACGAAAGGAAGAGGCGACGTCACTGGATGACGGATATGCGAATCTTGCCAACCTTTTGGAAATGACTCCCTAGTAAGGTGGAGACGGTAAGGGGAGTATCGAGTCATGAAATCCCGGGAAAGTCTTATTAGACTCAAGAAGTTCCAGGTCGACGACAAGCGCCGGCAGGTAACGCAGATCGAATCGATGATTGCCGAATTCGAACGGATGGCCGGCGAGCTCGACGATCAGATCCTGACTGAGCAAAGAAGGGTCGGCATCGCCGATGTGACGCATTTCGCCTATCCGACCTTCGCCAAGGCGGCGGCGCAACGTCGCGACAATCTTCTCAATTCGGCAAATGAATTGAAGGAGCAGCTCGACAGGGCACGCGACGATCTGTCCGAAATCGGTCGAGGAGCTGAAGAAATTCGAGCTGATGGAAGAGCGCGATCAATTGCGCGAACGCGCTGAACTGGACGCGGCCGATCAGGACGCGCTTGACGAGATCGCCGGACGAAGCCGCGCAATCGTTCGATAGCGCGCCAAGCTCTCCTTGCGTTATTGACTGCGGCAATCGCTTGCTGCATTCGGGCTGTCGCATCCGCTTTCCGGGTCTGGTGCGATGGACTGCCCCTCTTTGCGCGGTGTGTCCCCGGCTTTCTTTTACCCGGGATTCCGTTGCCCGCCTTCCATCAGTTTGTTCCATTGTAAGACAAGGCCGACGACTTCATTGTGGAGCGCGTCCCGAAGGGATATGGCGAAAATCGCCCATCTTGGCGTCGCAGGACCTTGAAAAGGGGGCAGTCCTTCCGGCGGCCCTGCTCCTGAAGCTGAGCGATTTTCGCTCATACCACGCTCCAAACCCTGAATCCCCACAGACCCTAGAGCGCTTTCCACGAAAACGAGGCCGTTTTCGTGATAAGAAATCGGCTCAGAATCAATATTTTGGAGCATATCCTTGTCGTCAAAACGACTCCGTTTTGGCGGGATATGCTCTAGTCGGGTGGCGCGAGACGCCGATAGTCCGGAGATGGATTTGCGAACGCTTCTTGCCCTCCTGCTGCCCCTTGCGACTGCATGTTTCATCCTTGGCCTGATTCTGCCGTTGATGACGTTGGAGCGGCTGTATTTTCTGGAAGACACGCCGTCGCTTGTCGAGGTCGTTGCCGGACTTTGGAGCGGTGGTGACAAAGCGCTTGCCGCAGTGATTTCGGGATTTTCGATTGCTTTTCCTGCCGCGAAGATCGTTACCCTGCATGTGGCGGTGGTCGGCGGAAGACAGATTGCGCCGCTCGGCATCATGGCGTGGCTTGGAAAATGGTCGATGATGGACGTGATGCTGGTCGCGCTGGTGGTTTTCGCCGCGAAGACGAGTGGGCTCGCGACCGCCACAACATTGCCTGGACTTTGGTGCTATGCGGCGGCGACGATCCTGACCGCCGCAGCCGCAAGTCTGGCAAAGCGCCTTCCGTAAGTTGCCTCCGATTAGCGGGGCATAGCGGATGATGCGAGCAGGATTATCAGACGTGCAAGTATTCCAGTGTTTTCAGGGATGCAGTTCGACCGCCCTGCCACGAGACGCAGCCACGACGACTTTTGGCTTTTGCTGGCGATACATTTCGAGCCAGCGTAGCGACTGGCTTTCCGGCATCCGCAGATGCCGGCAGCGAACCTGGGCGAGGGCAAGAAACGCATGGTCGGACGCGCCCGCCGTAATTCCCAATTGTATGAGGTCTTCGATCGCTGCCTGATAAATGGCGGTCTGGACCTTGGCGATCGGCCGGTCGGCGGCTTGGGCCAGCAATCCCACCGCATCGTTGATGCGCTTTTCGTCGATCAGCACGAGAATGAGATCGTTGAGGTTGGAATCACCGCTTTCCACAAGGGTCCACAGCCGCGCCGCATCGCAATTGTCGAGATAAAGCCCGAGCCGGCGGCGGATATCCTGCCGGATGCGGTTGACGTCGGAGGTTTCCAGCGGGTCGCAGCCGCCAATGATGGCCTGGAGACGAAGGCGGGTTGCAGCATTGACATGGGGCAGCAGCCACTCGCAGATCAGCGGCGTCAGGTCCTTGCGCAAGGAAATGCGATCGCGCAAGGCTGTGTCGGTGAGGGAATATTTGGCCAGTGTCCGCAAGGCCCAATCGCTCATGATGATATTCGAATTGGCGGCTATGGTGCGCCATACCCGTTGCTTTCCGCGTTCTATCAAGGTGTCGCAGAGGCGCGCGCTCATGCTGCCACGTTTGGCGATGGCCTCCAGATGCGGCTGCGGCATGCGCCGCGCAAGCTTCATGAGATCGGCCTCGCTCAACGCCGGGCTCAACTCCAGCATAGGTGCGGCGACCGCGATCTCATCCTTGGCGAGGCGAAAGGCAACCGGCTGCGGCGTATCGGCGAGCGGAGCGATGCGGCGGGAAAGGTCGGCACGGTCGGATGCATCGGTCGTATCGAGGAGCTTGAGGATGATGTCGCAGAAAAGTTCAAGCTCGACCTTCGTGTGACCGCCGATCCCGTCCAGAAAAACATCTGCGACGCGCTGCAGGAGCTTACGGCGCGAATCGGGCGTTGCCTCCCGTGCGAGCCTCAAAAGATCGCTCAGCATCCAATTTCCCTTCGATTGGTTGCGGAGCTTAGTTGCGGCGTCTTATCATTCCGTTATCGGGCCGGGGTCAGTTGCTCCTAACTGCATTTTTTGTACGAATTTTTTTGGTGGCATTTTCCGTACGAATTGCCGGTCACGATGGCGTACAATGGCCCGAAATTTCACGAACGGGATAAAAATTGGTCTGACATGGTGGCTGGCAAGGTCGTGGAGGAAGGAATTTCCTGCGCCGGGCAAAAAAAGGGAAGAGTTGCACGGTTGATTTTCTATAGCTTTCCGGCCTTAGATTGCGCTCAAGGCAGCTCCGGCGCTTTCGGGGGAGGCGCTCTGCAAGAAGCGGGGGCCCAAAGAAGGTGCCGCCGAGGCTGCCTGACAAAAACGGGAGAGAAAATCAATGATGATCCGCCGCTTTACCAAGGCGACGCTGCTGGGCGTCAGTCTGGCTGCCATGATGGTGTCCGCCGCATCGGCCAAGACCCTCGTTTATTGCTCGGAAGGTTCGCCGGAGGGCTTTGATCCGGCGCTTTATACGTCTGGCACCACGTTCGACGCTTCGTCCAAGCCGATCTACAACCGGCTGGTGGAGTTCAAGCGCGGCACGACGGAAGTGCTGCCGGGTCTCGCCGAAAGCTGGGACGTTTCCGATGACGGAACCGAATACACCTTCAATCTGCGCAAGGGCGTCAAGTTCCATTCGACCGATTTCTTCACGCCGACCCGCGACTTCAACGCCGACGACGTGATCTTCTCCTTCGAGCGGCAGCTGAAGAAGGACAATGCGTGGAACCAATACACCGCAGGTGCGGCCTGGGAATACTTCGACGGCATGTCCATGCCGGATCTCATCAAGGAGATCGTGCGGGTCGATGATTACACGGTGAAATTCGTCCTGAATCGCCCGGAAGCTCCGATGGTCGCCAACCTGGCGATGGATTTTGCATCGATCTTCTCCAAGGAATATGCCGACAAGCTTGACGCGGCAGGCACCAAGGAGCTCCTGAACCAGCAGCCTGTCGGCACCGGGCCGTTCCAGTTCGTAGGCTATCAGAAGGATGCGGTGATCCGCTATTCCGCCAACCCGGACTATTGGGCCGGCAAGCAGCCGATCGACAATCTGATCTTCGCCATCACCACCGATGCGTCGGTGCGCCTGCAGAAGCTGAAGGCGGGCGAATGCCATGTGGCTCCTTACCCGGCGCCGGCCGATCTTGCCGACGTCAAGGCGGACGATAACCTTCAGATGTTGGAGCAGCAGGGCCTCAACGTCGGTTATCTCGCCTATAACGCCCTGCAGCCGCCTTTCGACAAGAAGGAAGTTCGTAAGGCGCTGAACAAGGCAATCAACAAGCAGGCGATCCTGGATGCCGTGTTCCAGGGCTCGGGCGAAGCGGCGAAAAATCCAATTCCGCCGACCATGTGGTCCTATAACGACGCGGTCCAGGACGACTCCTACGATCCGGAAGCTTCAAAGAAGATGCTTGAGGAAGCCGGCGTCAAGGATCTGAAGATGAAAGTATGGGCGATGCCTGTGCAGCGTCCTTACAATCCGAACGCTCGTCGTATGGCGGAAGTCATCCAGGCCGATTTCGCCAAGGTTGGTGTCGACGTCGAGATCGTATCCTACGAATGGGGTGAATATCTCTCCCGCTCGAAGGACAAGGACCGCGACGGCGCGGTGCTTCTTGGCTGGACGGGCGACAATGGCGATCCGGACAACTTCCTGGCCGTTCTGCTCGGCTGCGATGGCGTGGGCGGCTCCAACCGCGCGCAATGGTGCAGCCCGGCATTCGAAGAGCTGATCCAGAAAGCCAAGGTTGTTTCCGACAAGGCCGAGCGGACCAAGCTCTACGAGCAGGCTCAGGTGGTCTTCAAGGAAGAAGCACCCTGGGCGACCATCGCTCACTCGGTTGTCTTCATGCCTATGTCGAAGAAAGTCAGCGGCTACGTGATGGATCCGCTGGGCGGACACTGGTTCGACGGCGTCGATATCGCCGAATAACCAAGCTCTCCATTTGACCTCCGGCGGACATTTCGCCGGAGGTCATAAATTTTGCCGATTGGCCGGCTCCTGGTTGAAATCGAATTTCCCCTGGTCAGCGGCTGCATCGTTACAATAGGCTCCGCCATGTTTCGTTTTCTGGTCGGTCGTATCGGCCTTTTGATTCCGACATTTCTCGGTGTAACCCTCGTTGCCTTTTCCTTCATCCGCTTGCTGCCGGGAGACCCGCTCGATCTTCTCGCGGGAGAGCGCGGTATCGATCCCGCCCGAAAAGCAGAGTTGTTGCACCAGATGGGTTTCGATAAACCGCTGTGGGAGCAATATTTCTTCTACCTTGCGGATATCTTCCAAGGTGACCTGGGGACTTCATTCGTGTCGAAGAAGCCGGTTCTGACCGAGTTTCTGACGCTCTTTCCCGCTACCGTCGAATTGTCGCTCTGCGCGATCGTCATCGCAGTCGCACTCGGCATTCCGGCCGGAATTTTTGCGGCCGTCAAGCGCGGTACCTTCATCGACCAATCGGTAATGGGCACGGCGCTCGTCGGCTATTCCATGCCGATCTTCTGGTGGGGTTTGCTGCTCATCATTCTGTTTTCCGGCATCCTGCAATGGACGCCGGTATCGGGACGCATATCGCTCATCTATTATTTCCCGCCGGTGACCGGCTTCATGCTGATCGACAGCCTGCTGTCCGGGCAAAAAGGCGCGTTTTCCTCCGCTCGTCAGCCATTTGATCCTGCCGTCCATCGTGCTGGCGACCATTCCGCTCGCGGTGATTGCCCGGCAGACGCGCTCCGCCATGCTTGAAGTGCTGGGCGAGGATTTCGTCCGCACCGCGCGCGCCAAGGGGCTTTCGCCCTTTCCGGGTGATCGGGCTGCATGCACTGCGAAATGCCCTTATTCCGGTGATAACCACCATTGGCCTGCAGGTGGGGGTGCTGCTAGCGGGAGCTATCCTGACTGAAACCATCTTCTCCTGGCCTGGCATCGGCAAGTGGCTCGTCGACAGCATTGCGCGTCGCGACTATTTCGTCGTTCAGGGCGCGCTTGTTGATGATCGCCGCCATCGTCATGTTCGTCAATTTGATCGTTGACGTGCTGTACGGCCTCATCAATCCGCGCATTCGCCACAATTGAGCCGGGGAAACGAGACATGACCAATATCTCTAATACGGAACGCCCGGTCGACAGCGAAGTCGTTGCGAAACTCGCCAGCGAAAGCCGCAATGCCACCAAGGCAATGCTCGTCGAGTTCTGGTACTATTTTTCGCAAAATCGTGGTGCGGTGATTGGCCTCGCCGTTTTCGCGCTTCTGGTTATTGTCGCAATTTTTGCGCCGCTTTTGGCGCCTCATAATCCGGACATGCAGTATCGCGACAGCTTCCTTGCGCCGCCGTTTTGGGAAGAGGGCGGCAAGACAGCCTTCCTGCTTGGTACCGACGCAGTTGGCCGAGACATGCTGTCGAGGCTGATGTATGGCGCGCGCTATTCGCTCTTCATCGGCATCGTTGTCGTAACGATTGCGCTTGTCCGGCGGTATTTTTCTCGGCGTCATCGCGGGCTATTTCCGCGGCGCGGTCGATACGCTGATCATGCGGGTGATGGATATCATCCTCGCCTTTCCTTCCTTGCTGCTTGGCGTTGGTGCTGGTGGCGATCCTGGGGCCGGGCCTCACCAACGCGATGATCGCCATCGCCATCGTGCTGCAGCCGCATTTCGTCAGGCTCACGCGCGCGTCGGTGCTTTCCGAGCGCGGGCGCGACTATGTGGTCGGCGCAAGGTTGGCGGGCGCCGGCAATCTTCGGCTGATGTTCAAGACCATCTCTGCCGAACTGCCTGTCGCCGCTGATCGTTCAGGCGACGCTCTCCTTCTCCAGCGCCATTCTGGATGCGGCGGCACTCGGCTTTCTCGGCATGGGCGCTCAGCCGCCGACGCCGGAATGGGGCACGATGCTGGCCGAAGCGCGGGAGTTCATTCTGCGCGCCTGGTGGGTAGTGACCTTCCCGGGCCTTGCGATCCTGATAACCGTGCTGGCGATCAATCTCGTCGGCGACGGGTTGCGCGACGCGCTCGACCCGAAACTGAAGCGGAGCTGAGCCGATGCCACTGCTTGAAATTCGCAACCTGAAAGTCGAATTCGACACAGCCTCCGGTCCGTTCCGGGCGCTGGACGGCGTCGACTACACGGTCGACTCCGGCGAAGTGCTGGCGATCGTCGGCGAAAGCGGCTCCGGCAAATCTGTCGCCATGCTGGCCGTCATGGGGCTTTTGCCCGATACGGCGACGATCACCGCCGACAAGATGGAATTCGAGGGTCGCGATCTCAAGACCCTTTCGACGGCGGAGCGGCGCAAGGTTATCGGCAAGGATATCTCGATGATCTTCCAGGAACCGATCGCAAGCCTCAATCCGTGTTTCACGGTGGGTTTCCAGATCAACGAAGTCCTTATGCGAACACACCAATCTTTCCTCGGCCGACCGCCACGCCAGGGTGCTGGACCTGCTGAGGTCGGTGGGCATTCCAGAGCCGGAGGGCCGGCTTTCAAGCTTTCCGCACCAGATGTCGGGCGGCCAGTGCCAGCGCATCATGATCGCCATGGCCATTGCCTGCCAGCCCAAGCTCTTGATTGCCGACGAACCGACGACGGCGCTCGATGTGACGATCCAGAAGCAAATCCTCGATCTGCTGTTGAAGCTTCAGATCGACAGCGGCATGGGCCTCATCATGATCACCCACGACATGGGCGTGGTGGCGGAAACCGCCGACCGGGTCGTGGTGCAATATCAGGGCAAGCAAATGGAAGAGGCCGACGTGCTTGACGCTGTTTGAAAGCCCCAAACATCCCTACACCAAGGCGCTTTTGTCGGCGTTGCCGGAAAATGCGACCGGCGACCGCCTGCCGACCGTCGGTGATTTTCAAAAGATGCTTGAAACCGGCGGCGCGGAGGTAGCCGGCATGAGCGGCGATGCAGTTCTCAAGGTCCGCAACCTGAAGCGCGACTATGTGACCAAGGGCGGCTTGTTCACCGGGCCGAAAATTCTCTCTGCGCTCAAGGGCGTGAGTTTCGATGTCGAACGCGGTTCGACGCTTGCCGTCGTCGGCGAAAGCGGCTGCGGCAAGTCCACGCTCGCTCGCATCCTCACCATGATCGATCCGGCAACCTCCGGCACGGTCGAAATCGACGGCAAGCCGATTGACATCGTCAAGCACGGGATCTCGAAGGAATTGCGCCAGAAGGTGCAGATCATCTTCCAAAATCCCTATGGATCGCTGAACCCGCGCCAAAAGATCGGCGCCGTGTTGGAAGAGCCGCTGCTTCTCAATACCGACATGCAGCCTGCGGAACGGCGCGACGCAGCACTCGCCATGCTGCAAAAGGTGGGGATGAAGCCGGAGCACTATCGGCCGCTATCCGCATATGTTTTCCGGCGGCCAGCGGCAGCGCGTCGCTATTGCCCGCGCGATCATGCTGAAGCCGAAGCTCCTGGTGCTGGACGAACCGGTCTCGGCGCTCGACCTTTCGGTGCAGGCGCAGGTGCTGAACCTTCTGGCCGACCTGCAGGACGAGTTCAACCTCACCTATGTCTTCATCAGCCACGATCTGTCGGTGGTGCGCTATATCGCCGACGAGGTGATGGTGATGTATTTCGGCGAGGCGGTTGAATACGGCACCCGCGACGAGGTCTTCGCCAATCCGCAGCACGCCTATACCAAAACACTCTTCGCCGCGACCCCGCGCGCCGATGTTGCAAGCATCAAGGCGAGGCTGGCAAAAAAGGCGGCGTAGTATCCTTTACCGTTTCCCCCAGTGAAGCAAAAACAAGCCCGCCGAGCCCCGGCGGGCTTTTTTGCATTCAAGGCTCCCCGGTGGTTCTTTGCCTTCGCATAACTGTCACACAATTCGAATATGCCCGGAGTGCTACTGAGCGAGCGAGAATTTCCTTAATGACGAAAATTCGCAATGTGCTGTTCCTCTGCACCGCCAATTCCGCCCGCTCGATACTGGCGGAAGCGCTGCTGCGGGATTTGGGCGAGGGGCGTTATCAAGCGTTTTCCGCCGGCTCGAAACCGCGCGGCTGCGTGAACCCGGATGCGCTTTTGTGTCTCCAGCGCCACGGGCATCCAGTCGCCGGGCTTTCGTCGAAAAGCTGGGAAGTCTTTTCCGGTGCCGATGCGCCGAAAATGGATCTGATCGTTACCGTTTGCGACAATGCTGCTGGCGAAGCCTGCCCGATCTGGCCGGGTCATCCGCTCACCGTTCATTGGGGCGTTGCCGATCCGGCAGGTAGCGATGGAGCGGAAGGAGGCGAGGAGGCATTCGACCTCGCCTACGCCCGGCTTGAACGCCGCATTCGAGCCTTTCTCGCAATCGCTGAAAGTGCGTCCGCTCTAAAACAGGCGGAGATGAAAGCAAGATTGCAGGCGCTCGGCGGGTTTGAGGATTAGGTGGAAATGGAGTTCAGCCTCTCACGCCGACTGGCAGCAGAAGCGCTTGGTACGGCAATGCTGGTCGCAACCGTCGTCGGTTCCGGCATCATGGCCGACAGGCTTTCCGACGATGTGGCGGTATCGCTCCTCGGCAATACGATTCCGACCGGTGCGATACTCGTGGTTCTCATCACCATGCTGGGGCCGGTTTCGGGCGCGCATTTCAATCCGGCGGTGACGCTGGTCTTCTTCCTGAAACGTCAGATCGGGCCTGGTGCTGCAAGCGCCTATGTCGCTGTGCAGATTGCCGGCGGTGTTGCCGGGGCGATCCTGGCCCATTTGATGTTTGAATTGCCGTTTCTGCAAACAGCCATGACCGAGCGCAACGGCACCGGCCAGTGGATCGCGGAGATCGTTGCCACGTTTGGTTTGGTCGCAGCGATATTGGCCGGGCTTCGTTTTCGCGCCGATGCGGTTCCCTGGCTGGTCGGGCTTTATATCACCGCCGCCTATTGGTTCACGGCGTCGACCTCCTTTGCCAACCCCGCAGTGGCGATTGCGCGGTCTTTCTCCGATACGTTCGCCGGAATTAGTCCGTCCGACCTTCCCGGCTTTGTCCTTTGTGAAGTCCTGGGTGCAGTCCTGGCGCTTGGATTTTTCTCGTGGCTGCTGGCTCCCTCGGCGCGGCCCGTTGCTTCCGTAGAAGAGGCCGCAAGACCGCGAATTTAGAGCATATTCCGCCAAATCTAAATTGGATTTGGCGATAAGGATATGATCCAACATATTGATCCTGGGGCGATTTCTTCTCAAGAAAGCGCCCTAGATCAGCGTTGTGGCTTGCCGCCGGAGATATTGCATCAATTCCTCAGCCATGCCGGTCGCTTTGGTTTCGTCTCCGGCGCCAATTGCCCGCATCAGCTCCATGTGATGGAAAGCGGCGGCGGAAAGGTCGCTGTCGCTGAAATAGCGAAACCAGAAGCGGCGCGAATGGGTCTGCAGCGGCGCGACAACGCGGGCGGCAAAGGGATTGCAGGCGGCAATCGCCACCACCTCGTCGAATTGCTTGTCGCGGGCCATGAAGTCGATGACGTCGCCTGCTGCAGCCGCATCCCGCATGGCCTTTGCGCAATCAGATAGCGCATCGCGTTCGGCCCTGCCGGCGAGACGGGCAGCTGAGGCGGCCAGCAAAATCTCCAATGCGTGGCGCGCGTCGAGGACACGGGCGAAATCGCTCGGGTTGATTTCGCTGACGACGATGCCGAGGCGAGGGCGGATCGTAACCAGCCCCTCCCAGGAAAGCCGCTGGATCGCCTCGCGGACCGGGGTTCGCCCCATATTGAGCGCCGTCGCGAGGCCGTTTTCGGTCATGGCGGCGCCGGGTTGAAGCTTCAAGGTAACGATCTGCGCTTCCAGCGTCCGGTAGGCGATACCCGCGCGGCTTTCCTCTTCCGCGTCAACCAGCGCGTCCCGGTCGAAAGAACCGTTTGCAATATCGTCGGCAAGCATCGGCGGCTTTCCTTTTCTTTTTTGACATATCACTAATATATCAGATGTTGACATAAGGGAAGTCCTATGGGAATGTCGCGTCAATCTGATATATCAGCTGTCAGCAAGGAGTGACCCGACATGTGGCGTGGCGTTTTTCCGGCGGTTACGACGAAGTTCACCGAGGATGACCGGCTCGATACGGCCGAACTGGAGCGCTGCTTCGCTCTTCAGGTGGAAGCGGGCGTCGATGGCATCATCGTCTGCGGCTCTTTGGGCGAAGCCATGGCTCTTGAGCCGGAGGAGAAGCTTGAGATCCTGAAGATCGCCAAGGCGGTTGCGGGCAAGCTCCCTGTGCTGATGACGATCAGCGAAAGCTCCACCCGTCGTGCGGTGAAGTCCGCTGAAGTGGCTGCAAAGGCCGGCGCTGACGGTTTCATGGTCTTGCCGGGCGTGCCTTATCGCTCCGCGCCGCATGAAACGGTCGCCCATATGCTGGCGACGATCCGCGCGGGCGGCCTGCCGGCGATGATCTACAACAATCCGATCTCCTATGGCGTCGACATCAGCCTGGCGATGTTTGAGGAACTGGCGAAAGAGCCTCTCGTCGTCGCGATGAAGGAATTGACTGACGAAATTCGCAGGGTAACGGACGTGATCAACCATTTCGGCGACCGTTTCGACGTCTTCACCGGCGTCGACAATCTGGCGCTGGAGAGCATCGTCATGGGCGCTTGCGGCTGGGTTGCGGGGCTTGTCGTTGCCTTCCCGAAAGAGACTGTGGCGATCTGGAACTGGCCGAAGCGGGCCGCCTGGAAGAGGCGAGGGCGATCTATCGCTGGTTCCGCCCCTTGCTCGATCTCGATGTCTCCACCAATCTCGTTCAAAATATCAAGCTTGCCGAGGTTCACGCCATTGGCTCCAGCGACCGGTGCCGCTTGCCGCGACAGGCGCTGCGGGGAGCCGAGCGGGAGAAGGTGGAGGCGGTGATCAAGACCGCACTTGCCAATCGGCCCGAATTGCCGAAGCTCTGACGAAACAACGAGCGCCGGGGAGTATATGTCGGAAAATTCGGTTCATGTCCTTGGCGCTGGTATCATCGGCCTTTCAATAGCGGCAGCCCTGATCGACCGGGACTATGGAGTGACGGTGATCGACCGGCGGAGCCGGGGTCCGCCACATCGCGCGGCAACGCGGCGGCTATCGCCTGGACAGACGTCGCGCCGCTCGCGTCGCCCGATCTTTGGCGCAAGCTGCCCGGCTGGCTGCTCGATCCGCTTGGACCGCTCACGGTGCGGCCCACCTATGCGCCCAAGGCCTTGCCGTGGATGCTCCGGTTTCTCGCAGCTTCGCGGCCATCTGAAATCCGCCGCTCCACGGCTGCACTCGCCGCTTTGAACGCCCTTGCGCTCCCGGCGTGGGAAACGCGGTGGCAAACAATCGGCTGGGGCAATCGTATTCGCCGCGAAGGCTGTCTTGAGGTCTTCGACAAGAAGGCCGATCTGACGGCAGCGCGTGCCGAATGGCAAAGGCAGCGGGACTACGGCATCGAGGTCGCGGAACTGGACGGCGATGCGGTGCGCGACATGGAGCCGGAGCTTTCTTCCGCCGTCGTCGGCGGTGCCTATATTCCCGACTGGATGCATGTGGATGATCCGCACGAATTGTGCCTGGCGCTGGCCGACTATATCCGCGCCAGGGGCGGCGCGATTGTAACCGGCGCGGTGAAGAGCGTCGCGCCATCTGGAGAAGGCGCGGCAATCCGCTTTGACGATGGCCAAACCATTGCCGCACAAAGGGTTGTCATAGCCTGCGGCGCATGGTCGAAACCCCTGGCGGCAGGGCTTGGCGACGATATCCCGCTTGATACCGAGCGCGGATACAATATCACCGTGCCGGAGCCTGGCGTTTCCTTCCGCCGTTTCATCATGCTGCCTGGCCATGGCTTCGTCATGTCGCCGATCCAGCCGGGTCTGCGCATCGGCGGGGCGGTGGAATTCGCAGGCCTTGAGCTTTCGCCAAACTGGAAGCGCGTCGATGCGCTGGTAGCCAAGGCGAAACGCTTTGCGCCAAACCTTAAGGCGGATAAAGGCGAGCGCTGGATGGGCTTTCGCCCCTCGATCCCCGACAGCCTGCCGGTGATATCGAAGGCAAGGTCGAGCGATCGTGTGTTTTACGCCTTCGGTCATGCCCATCACGGCTTGACGCAGGCGGCAACCACGGCGGAAATAATCGCCGACATGATTTCAAGCCGGAAGACGGCAATCGATATTTCACCCTACAGGGCCGACCGTTTCTGACGGTTCGTTGCCGGAGCGAAAGACCATGGCGCGGCATACCTTTTTCTGCATCGACGGGCATACCTGCGGCAATCCGGTAAGGCTTGTCGCAGGCGGCGGGCCGTTGCTTGCGGGCGACAGCATGTTCGAGCGGCGGCAGCATTTCCTGCAATCCTTCGACTGGATACGCACCGGGCTGATGTTTGAACCGCGTGGCCACGACATGATGTCCGGCTCGATCCTCTATCCGCCGACGCAGCCGGACAGCGATATGGGGGTTTTGTTCATCGAGACTTCCGGCTGCCTTCCCATGTGCGGGCACGGCACCATCGGCACGGTGACCATGGCGCTGGAGGAAGGGCTTATTACGCCGAAAACGCCGGGAACTTTGCGCCTGGAAACGCCGGCAGGGCTCGTTATCGCCGACTATGTGGAAGAGGGCGGTTTCGTCACCTCCGTGAAATTGACGAATGTCGCGTCCTTCCTTGCCGCCGAAGGGCTTGAGATCGAATGCCCCGATCTGGGCCGGCTGACCGTGGATGTCGCCTACGGCGGTAATTTTTACGCCATCGTCGAGCCGCAGGAGAATTTCGCAGGTGTCGGCAGCGTCGAAATCGACCGACTGATCTCCGTCAGCCCGAAGCTGAGAAGCGCGCTGAACGAAGCCTACGAGATCTTTCATCCGGAAAACGAAAAGATCCACGGCATTTCCCACATTCAATGGACCGGTCCGGCGACGGCCGAGGGCGCCGACGCCCGCAACGCGGTCTTCTACGGCGACAAGGCAATCGACCGCAGCCCCTGCGGCACGGGAACATGTGCGCGCATGGCTCAATTGCATGCGCGCGGTGAGCTGAAGGTCGGCGACAGCTTTGTGCATGAAAGCGTCATCGGTTCGCTTTTCACCGGGGGTATCGTTCAGGAAACCACTGTTGGCAACCGCGCCGCCATCGTGCCCACCGTTGCCGGCTGGGCGATAAAAACCGGAACGAGCACGATCACGCTCGACGAACGCGACCCCTATATGACGGGTTTTCAGGTCACCGGCACCGGCGTCAAACGATTCCCCAGAGCGCCTTCCACGAAAGCGAAGTCGCTTTCGTGAAAAGAAAACGGCCCAAATTCAGTATGCTCCAGGCCGGATGCATGAAGTCTTGATCGCCGAAGCGTGCATAAAATGCTTCGTATCGCGCCGGAATCAGTTATCACCGGGTAGGTGATGCGAACGGAGCGCGAACGAATATGGAGTGGTCGGGTCAGCAGGATGAAGCCCTGAAGGAGACTGCGCGCTGGCTGAAGCGTGCCGATCGTCAGGTTTTTCGCCTGTTCGGCTATGCCGGCACCGGCAAGACGACGCTGGCAAGGCACCTTGCCGAGGGGCTGGACGGCAGCGTCGCCTTTGGCGCTTTCACCGGCAAGGCGGCCCATGTGCTTCGCCAAAAGGGCTGCACCGACGCATCGACCATTCACGCCATGATCTACCGTCCGCGCGGGCGCAAGGAAGATGACGACGACGAGGATTCCGGCCCGAGCTTTTCGCTGAACCGGGAAAGCGTCGCCGCAAAGTCCGATCTTATCGTCATCGACGAATGCTCCATGGTGGACGAGGATCTTGGCCGCGATCTCCTCTCCTTCGGCAAGCCGGTGCTGGTTCTGGGCGACCCGGCTCAGCTTCCTCCGGTCAAGGGCGGCGGTTTTTTCACCGAAGCCGAACCCGACGTGATGTTGACGGAAGTGCACCGTCAGGCGCGCGACAATCCGATCGTACGCATGTCGATGACGATCCGCGAGGGCGGCACGCTCGAACCGGGCATCTATGGCGATAGCCGCATCATTTCCCGCCGCGAGATTGACGCCGAAACGATCCTCGCAGCCGATCAGGTGCTGGTCGGCACCAACCGCACGCGGCGGCTTTATAATGGCCGTATCCGGGAACTCAGGGGGTTCACCACGCAGATGCCGGCGGTGGGCGACAAGCTCGTCTGCCTCAGGAACGACAAGACCAAGGGCCTGCTCAACGGTGGCCTCTGGACGGTGCAAGCGCCTTCGCCCGTCAAAGGGCAATACGCTGCGGTTCGACGTCAAGCCGGAGGAAGATACCGGAACAAAGTCCGGGGTGCAGGTGAAGGTCCTTCCCGCCATGTTTGAGGATGGCGGCGAACAGATCCCTTACGCGATACGCCGCAGGTCCGACGAATTCGACTATGGCTATGCGCTCACCGTCCACAAGGCGCAGGGTTCGCAATGGGACAAGGTCGTGCTCTTCGACGAGAGTTATGCTTTTCGCGAGCATCGCGAGCGCTGGCTCTATACGGCGGTGACCCGCGCAGCTGAAGAAATCGTCGTCGTGCGCTGATTTGGACCTCTGCCGGCAGCGATCTGTGAGGATCTTGCCTTTCGCCCTTTTTCCGCCGCGCCATGAGCCTTACCTTCGCTCACCCCGGAAAACGGGACGCGATGACTTTCTGGAAGTGAAGAAGCCGACCATGTCCGATATCGATAGCGCAACTGACGTCACCACACCCTCCAAAAAAGCATCCTCGCTTCCTCCGGAAGTCGCC
Organism: uncultured Alphaproteobacteria bacterium; assembly: GCA_963698365.1. Taxonomy (GTDB): domain Bacteria; phylum Pseudomonadota; class Alphaproteobacteria; order Rhizobiales; family Stappiaceae; genus Hongsoonwoonella. The sequence goes on along the minus strand of CAVOQM010000005.1, from coordinate 301,060 downwards.
GTTCGGATCGCCAGGCGCATTGCGGCCGAGATCGGCTGCGCTCCGGCGCAGGTTTCGGCAACCGTAGCGCTGCTTGATGAGGGATCAACGGTGCCTTTCGTTGCCCGTTACCGCAAGGAGGCAACCGGCGGTCTGGACGATACCCAGCTGCGCACGCTGGAAGAACGGCTGACTTACTTGCGCGAAATGGAAGACCGGCGCACGGCGATCCTCAAATCCATCGAGGAACAGGGCAAGCTCGACGGGGACCTGAAAGCAAAGATCGACGCCGCCGATACCAAGGCCATTCTTGAAGATCTCTATCTTCCCTTCCGCAAGAAGAGACGCACCAAGGCGCAGATCGCTCGCGAGGCAGGTCTTGAGCCCTTGGCCGACCTCCTGCTGCAGGACCCGTCAAAAACGCCGGAAACCGAGGCGGCTGCCTTTGTCGACCCTTCCAAGGAAGTGGCCGACGTCAAGGCAGCGCTGGATGGTGCGCGGCAAATCCTGATGGAGCGGTTCTCGGAAGACGCCACGCTCGTCGGCCGGTTGCGGGAGCATCTGATCAGGGGGGCCGTCGTTCGCTCAAGGCTGGTCGATGGCCAGCGCGAGGCGGGGGCCAAGTTTTCCGATTATTTCGACTACGAGGAAAAATGGGCGGCGATCCCGAGCCACCGGGCGCTGGCGCTGTTTCGCGGTCGTAACGAAGGCGCGCTGGCGCTGGAACTCGTGGTCGATGCTGACGATCTCTCGCCGGTGAAGCCGGTCGAGCGCATGGTGATGGCGGCCTCACGCATCGAGGACAAGGGGCGTGCCGCCGACAAATGGCTGACCGATGTCGCCCGTTTCGCCTGGCGGGTGAAAATCGCGCTGCATCTTGAGCTTGAACTGATGAACATGCTCCGGGAAAAGGCGGAAGAAGAAGCGATCAAGGTTTTCGCCCGAAATCTCAAGGATCTGCTGCTTGCCGCACCCGCTGGAACGAAAGCGGTGCTGGGGCTTGATCCGGGCGTCAGAACCGGCGTGAAAGTCGCCGTAGTGGATCGCACCGGCAAACTCGTGGAAACATCAACCGTCTATCCCTTCCCGCCGAGGAACGACGTGACCGGTTCGCTGGCGGTGCTAAGGGCGCTGGTCGCAAAGCATGGCGTCGATCTGATCGCCATCGGCAACGGTACGGCGAGCCGCGAGACGGATCGCCTCGCTGCCGATCTCTTGAAGGATATTCCGACCGACAAACGCCCAACCAAGGTGATCGTCAACGAGGCGGGAGCGTCGATTTATTCGGCCTCAGCACTTGCTGCGAAAGAAATGCCCGATGTGGATGTATCGCTGCGCGGTGCGGCCTCCATTGCCCGCCGCTTGCAGGACCCGCTGGCGGAACTGGTGAAAATCGAACCGAAATCCATCGGCGTCGGCCAATATCAGCATGACGTCAATCAGGTGAAACTGGCGCGCTCGTTGGAGGCCGTGGTTGAAGATGCGGTGAATGCGGTCGGCGTCGATCTGAACACGGCCTCCGCGCCGCTTCTCGCCCGTATTTCCGGATTGACGGAAGCCCTCGCCAATTCCGTCGTCGCGCACCGCGAGGAAATCGGTTCGTTCCGGTCCCGCCGGGAGCTTCTCAAAGTGCCGCGCCTAGGGCCCAAGGCCTATGAGCAATGCGCCGGTTTCTTGCGCATTTCAGATGGCGCCAATCCGCTCGATGCCTCCTCCGTCCACCCGGAGGCCTATCCGGTTGCAGAGCGCATCGTCAAGGCATGCGGAAGGCCGCTGAAGGAGGTGATGGGCAATTCCAGACTGCTCAACGATCTCGACCCGGTTGAATTCACCGATGAAACTTTCGGTCTGCCGACGGTGAAGGACATTCTCGCCGAGCTTGAAAAGCCCGGTCGCGATCCGCGCCCGGAATTCAAGACGGCGACGCTGCAGGACGGCGTGGAAGCGATCTCCGATCTGAAGCCCGGCATGGCGCTGGAAGGAACGGTGACCAATGTCACCAATTTCGGCGCTTTCGTCGATGTCGGCGTCCATCAGGATGGGCTGGTGCATGTCTCTCAGCTGGCCGACCGTTTTGTCACCGACCCGCATACGGTGGTGAAGGCCGGCGATATCGTGCGGGTGAAGGTGCTGGAGGTCGATATCCAGCGCAAGCGGATCGCGCTTTCCATGCGAAAGGACGCGGAGATTCCCCATCCTGGCAGCAGGGCGGAAGGTCCGCGCCGGGATGCGCAGCGTGGCGGTTTAAAAGGCGGCGGTTTCAAAGGAGAAGGCCCGAAGGGCGGCGCGCCCAAAGGCGGCGGCCCGAGCGGTAGTTCACATCGAAACCATCCGAATAAGCAGGAAAATGCCGGCGGTGACGGCGCGCTGGCGGCAGCCCTTGCCGCTGCAATGAAACGCAAGGGGTGAAGCGGCTTATTTCGCTTTTGCCGGTGCTGTCTCGATGATTTTCGAATAAACGGCAGTTTGTTCCGCAGTTTCGCGGCCGAGCTGCCGTTCTATATTTCTATGCCGATACGGTTGCAGCCCATTCCCGGAAGCGTTTACGCAGTACATTTCAGGCGGTGGGGTCTTTTCTGACTATATTTTTTGGGCGGTTGAACAAGAATTTTTCGCGACCAAATCAGTTCAAGCTACGTAAGACTGCCCTATATGGGCATGGGTCGTATTAAGTCTTTTTACCTGTCGTGCATTAGGGAGGGAATAATGAAAAATTCCATCGGGCGCTTTTGTGTCGCTGCGGCAGTTATTGCCGGAATGGCTTTCGCCGTACCGGCACTTGCCGATCCTTTGCCGTCCTGGCAGCCATCTGCCGCAAAAACGGCGATCGTGGAGTTTGTTGGCTCCGTTACCGATCCTCAGCTTGCGTCCTATATCGAGCCTTCGAAACGGATTGCCGTCTTTGACAATGACGGTACGTTATGGGCGGAGCAGCCCATGTATTTTCAGGTTTTCTTTGCCCTGGACCGGATCAAGGCGATGGCGGCGGCTGATCCATCGTTCGTTGAGAAGAACCCGGCATTCAAGGCTGCCGTCGATGGCGATCTGAAAAGTCTGCTGGCGGATCACCATAAAGGCCTGCTTGCGGTAATGGCCGCCACGCACAGCGGCATGACGACCGATGAATTCAAGCAAGCTGTAGCCGCGTGGCTGAAAACGGCAAAGCATCCCACGACCGGTCAAGCCTATACGGATATGGTCTACCAGCCGATGCTGGAGCTTTTGACGTTCCTGAGAGAAGAAGGCTTTCACACCTATATCGTCTCGGGCGGCGGCATCGATTTCATTCGGGTATTTTCAGAAAGTGCCTACGGAATCCCGCCGGAAAACGTTATCGGCTCCAGTGTGAAGAGTGAGTTCGAACTGACGGAGACCGGCGCGGTAACCCGTAAACTGCCCGAACTCTTCTTCTTTGACGATAAGGAAGGCAAGCCTGTCGCAATCGATCACCATCTTGGCAGGCGCCCCATCATCGCGGTTGGAAACTCGGACGGCGATCTGCAAATGCTGCAATATACGACCCGCGTCGAAGGCCCGGCCCTTGCGGTCCTTGTCCATCACACCGATGCCGATCGCGAATGGGCTTATGACAAAGGCTCGGCAATCGGAGGCCTCGACGCAGCGCTTGATGAAGCCCAAAAAAAGAATTGGACCGTCATCGATATGAAAGCTGACTGGCGGACGGTATTTCCGTTCGAATTGCGCTGATTCTACAGGCCTCCTGCAGTTTTTCCTGCGGCAACCGATGTTGCGTGCTGCGATTTGTTGATCATGTAACGCCGATTTTGGGTTGATCTTCCGGCCCATGACCGCTTGCATGACGGCAAATCACAACGCGGCCACCGCCATGATCCGCCGCCGCAAGGAGCTTGTCCCATGTCCCATATTTTCCACCGTCACACCGCGATGAAGCCGCCGCGCGCTGTAAAGGGCGATGGCTGTTATATCGTCGATGAAACCGGCAAGCGTTATTTCGACGGCTCCGGCGGGGCGGCGGTTTCCTGTCTCGGCCATTCCGACGCGAAGGTGACGGCGGCGATCAAGTCGCAGCTCGACGCAATCGCCTTCGCGCATACGGGCTTTTTCACCAGCGAGCCGGCTGAAGCGCTTGCCGACCGGCTTGCGGCGCTGGCGCCCGGCGATCTCGATCGGGTTTATTTACTTTCCGGCGGCTCGGAGGCGACCGAAGCCGCACTCAAGCTCGCCCGTCAGTACCATGTTGAGCGCGGCGAGCCGAAGCGCGCGCGCATCATCGCCAGATTGCAGAGTTATCACGGCAATACCATTGGCGCGCTTTCTGCCGGCGGCAACATGTGGCGGCGCGAGCCTTTCGAGCCGATGCTGGTGAAAATGTCGCATATCGATCCCTGCTATGCCTATCGCGGGCAGGCGGAGGGCGAAAGCCTGGAGGATTACGGCCTTCGCGCAGCCAATGCGCTGGAGGATGAAATCCTGCGCGTCGGTCCGGAAACCGTGGCGGCCTTCATCGCCGAACCGGTGGTTGGGGCGACCATGGGCGCGGTACCGGCGGTGCCTGGCTATTTCAGGCGCATTCGCGAAATCTGCGACCGATACGGCGTGCTCCTGATCCTCGACGAGGTGATGTGCGGCATGGGGCGCACCGGTTATCTCTTTGCCTGTGAAGCGGATGGCATCGCGCCCGATATTCTGTGCATCGCCAAGGGGTTGGGCGCAGGCTACCAGCCGATAGGCGCGATGATCTGCTCCAGGCGGATTTACGAGGCGATCGAGACCGGCTCCGGTTTCTTTCAGCACGGTCATACCTACATGGGCCACCCGACGGCGGCTGCCGCCGCCGGCGTTGTCCTTTCGCGCCTTGTCGACGATGGTCTGGTTGAACGATGCCGCAAGATGGGTGAAAAATTTGACGCGGGCCTGAAGGAGCGCTTCGGGCAAAATCCCTACGTCGGCGATATTCGCGGGCGGGGATTGTTCCGCGGGCTTGAACTGGTCGCCGACAGGGAAACCAAGCGGCCATTCGATCCGTCACTGAAAATCAATGCGCAGTTGAAAAAGGCGGCTTTCGCGCGCGGTCTCGTGTGCTATCCGATGGGCGGCACGATCGACGGCAAGCTGGGCGACCACGTTTTGCTTGCCCCGCCGTTCATCATCGAGGATGCGCAGATCGGCGAGGTTATCGATAAACTGTCGGTCGCGTTGTCGGATGTGCTGGCGGCTCAGGGAATTGCCGCCTGATCGGCGGAAGAAAATAATCGGGAGGCGAAATGGCAGGCAAGGGCGGTGTGTTTTTGGTGACGGGTGCTACGTCGGGCATCGGCAAGGCGGTGGCGATTGCCTGCCTCAGGGCGGGTTACAAGGTGGTGCTGGTGGGACGCCGTGCGACACTTTTGGACGAAGTGGTGACGCAATCGGGCGCTTTGGCGCAGGATGCGCTTTGCGTTCCTTGCGACGTTACCGATCCGGATTCCGTCGATGCGCTCTTCGACCGGATCAAGGAGCGCTTTGGCCGTCTCGATGTGGTTTTCAACAATGCCGGCATTTCGAACAAGGGCGCGCCCGTCGGCGACATCTCCTTCGAGACGTGGCGGGAGGTGCTCAGCGTCAATCTCGATGGCGCTTTCCTGATCGCCCGCGGTGCTTTCCGGTTGATGCGCGACCAGTCGCCCCAAGGCGGGCGGATCATCAACAACGGTTCGATTTCGGCCTATGTGCCGCGCCCGGGCTCCGCTCCCTATACGGCATCGAAACACGCGATCACCGGCCTGACCCGCACGATATCGCTCGACGGCAGACCCTACGGGATCGCCTGCGGCCAGCTCGATATCGGCAATGCAGCCTCCGACATGACGGAACAGATGGCCAAGGGCGTACCCCAGGCCGATGGATCGGTGAAGGCGGAACCGGTGATGGATGTCTCCAACGTCGTCAATGCGGTGCTGCATATGGCCAGCCTGCCGCCGGAAGCCAATGTGCAGTTCATGACGGTGATGGCGACGAATATGCCCTTTATCGGCAGGGGCTAAGGCTTGTTCCGCCGCCGCTGCTCGACCGCGCCCTTCGACTCAAGCGCGGCGATGGCGTCTTCTCCAAGGCCCAAAACATCGCGCAAAACCTCCCGCGTGTGCTGGCCGAGCGCCGGAGGCGCCATCTCGCAGGAGACAGGCGTCTTCGAATAGCGCAAGGGGCTCCTGACGCCCGGCGCCGTGCCGCCATCCACATGGGGAAGGGCAAGTTCCAGTTGGCGCGCCTGGACCTGCGGATTTTCGAAAACCTGGTCGATGGTGTTGATCGGGCCGCAAGGCACGCCGACCTTTTCCAACGCTGAAATCCATTCGGCAGTGGTCCGGGCTTTCATCAAATCCTCAAGGACGGGCACCAGTTCCTCGCGGTGATCCAACCGCAGGAGATTGGTGGCGTAGCGGGGATCGCGCGCCAGTTCCGGCCTTCCCGCGACCTCGCAGAAGCGGGCGAATTGCGCGTCGTTGCCGACGGCGAGGATGATGTGGCCGTCTGCGGTGGCGAAGGTCTGATACGGCACGATGCTCATATGGGCGTTGCCGTAGCGCTTCGGGGTTTCGCGGGAAACGAGATAGCTCGTCGCCTGATTGGCAAGTGTCGCCACCTGCACGTCGAGGAGCGCCATATCGATATATTGACCCTCGCCGGTGCGTTCCCGGTGAACCAGCGCGCCGCAAATGGCGATTGTGGAATAGAGGCCGGTCATGACGTCGGCAAGTGCCACGCCGGCCTTTTGCGGCCCGCCGCCCGGCCTGTCGTCCGCTTCACCGGTCACCGACATCAACCCGCCCATGCCCTGGATCATGAAGTCGTAGCCGGCTCGATTGGCATAGGGCCCGTCTTGGCCAAAACCGGTAATCGAGCAATAGACGAGGGCGGGATTGACTGCCTTCAGGCTTTCGTAGTCGAGGCCGTATTTCTTCAGGCCGCCGACCTTGTAGTTTTCGACCAGCACGTCGCAGCGTTTCGCCAGTTCGATGATGATGTCGCGCCCCTCATCTGTGGCGATATCGACGGCGACGGATTTCTTGCCTCTGTTGGCGGCAAGGAAATAGGCGCTTTCGCCGGTGCGGTTGCCCTTGGGGATCTTTCAGGAAATAGGGTCCCCATCCGCGGGTGTCGTCGCCGGTTTCCGGCCGTTCGATCTTGATAACCTCCGCGCCCATGTCGGCAAGGGTCTGCGTCGCCCAGGGGCCGGCGAGGACGCGGGAAAGGTCGAGAACGCGAATGTGCGACAAAGGGCCGGGCATCGAGGGTCGATTCCTCATGAGGTTGGACTTCGGATGCCAGTAGTAGATCAAGCCGCTTCGCGATGCATCCCCTCACCCGGTGCTTCGCACCGACCTCTCCCTCAGGGAGAGGTTAGGGAGCATGTGGCAGGCGCGATTGCACTCCAGTCCCCTCTTTCCATTGCGTGAAGGCTAGGGAACTCTTGGCAGGTGCCTCCGCGCTCCAGTTCCCTCTCCCATTGGGAGAGGGCTAGGGTGAGGGGCTATTTCCTCAATTCCAAATGCGCGAGTATGTCTTCAAGAACATTCTCCAGGTCGGTCATTATCGAGTGATTCCAGTAGCGGACTACCTTGAAACCGAGGCTTTCCAATATGATCGAACGCTGCTGATCCTTGGCGGCTTGCGTGGAATGTTGCCCACCGTCCAGCTCAACAATCAACTTTGCGTCGTTGCAAAAGAAGTCGGCGATGAATCGATCGATCGGTACCTGGCGGCGGAACTTCCAACCGTTGAGCTGCCGATTGCGCAATCTTGCCCAAAGCCGTCGCTCCGCGTCCGTTTGATTACGCCGTAAAGCGCGCGCCAGCTGGATATGGTTCTTCATACAAGCGAGCGTATGCAATTTTAAATAGCATTCAAGTGGATTGCCCCTCACCCGGTGCTTTGCACCGACCTCTCCCTCAGGGAGAGGTTAGGGAGTGCTTGGCAAGCGCTTCGGCGCTCTAGCTCCCTCTCCCATAAGGAGAGGGCTAGGGAACTCTTGGCAGGTGCGGTCCGCGCTCCAGTCCCCTCTCCCATTGGGAGAGGGTTAGGGTGAGGGGAAAAAGAGAAGGTGAGGGGCTCAAAGGCCCGCGCGCAGTTCCTTCAGCACCGAGCGATAGCGCGTTTCGATGCCTTCTCGTTTCACATGCCGTCCGCCCTGGACCATATGCCGGCCGGCGGACCAGACGTCGGTGACGAGGCGGTCGTCGCCGGTAAAGAGAAAAGCATCCAGCAAATAATCGCCTTCAAGGCCCTCAAGGGCGAGCGAGCCTGCATCGAGCGCGACCAGATCGGCGAGGCGTCCTGTGGCGATTTCGCCGGCATCGCGGTCGAGCGCCCTGGCGCTGCCACGGCAAGCGCCTTCATAGAGCGTGCGGCCGACGGAGCGGCTTTCGCTTGCCAGTACGGCGCGCGACTGCTCGGCGAGGCGCTGCGAATATTCAAGCGTCCTGAGTTCCTCAGAGAGGCTGATGCGGACGTTGGAATCCGAGCCGATGCCGAAAGCGCCGCCGGCTGCCAGATAGGCGTGACCGGCGAAGATCCCGTCGCCCAGATTGGATTCCGTGATTGGGCAAAGTCCGGCGACAGCCCCGCTCTTTGCCAGGCCTTGCACTTCGGAAGGCGTCATATGGGTGGTGTGGATCAGGCACCAGTTGCGATCGACCGGGTAATTATTCAGCAAGAATTCTACCGGTCTCGCGCCATAGGCGGCCTGCACGTCCTCAACCTCCACCACCTGTTCGGCGGCGTGAATATGGACCGGGGCGTCGGGCAGGAGGCCGCAAGCAACGCTGAGTTCATCCCGTGAGACGGCGCGCAGCGAATGAGGGGCCAGGCCGAGCCTCGCATCGTCCGGCAAGATGGCCATAGCCTCGCGGCAGATGCCGACCAGCCTGTCGAAACCTTCAAGCGTCGAGCGGAAGCGCAATTGTCCGCCTTGAAGCGGACGGCCATCGACGCCGCCGCGGGTGTAGAGGACGGGCAGATGGGTGAGCCCGATGCCGGTTTCCCGCGCCGCCGTCATGATGCCAAGCGATGTCTCTGCCGGATTGTCGTAAAGGATGCCGCCCGGCGCATTGTGAACATAGTGGAACTCGCCAATGGAAGCGTAGCCGGCCTCCAGCATTTCCACCTGCACCATTGCTGCGATCGCCTCCAGCTGCGGCGGGGTCAGAATGTCGAGAAATCGGTACATGACCTCGCGCCAAGTCCAGAAACTGTCGCGGCCCGCGTGGCTCTTGCGCTCGCTCAGCCCGGCCATGGCGCGCTGAAAAGCGTGGCTGTGCAGGTTGCCGGGAGCGGGAAGAAGCACGCCGACAGATTTTTCCGCGCCGGCAGATCGGCCTTGCGACAGGGCGGAGATCCGTCCGTCATGCGCGATTTCGATGATGCAGTCGCGCGCCCAGCCTGAGCCGAGCAGAGCGTGTTCAGCATGAAGTTTCATGGCTTTGGCCTCATCATTCGCAACTGTTCGAGCAGCATCGGTCGCATTGTCGTCGCTGGAGTATATTCTTTGCAATTGACAAATATGTATAGACATATTTTAGATGGAGGGCCATCGTTAATGTGAGGTCCTTTTGATGGGGCCGGGATCGAAGGGAGGAGAAAATGGCGACTTGCCTCTTGGTCGATGCGCGATGCGCCACAATGGTGGCGGGTGGCGCCGCCTATGGTCTCATCGACGATGCCGCCATCGCCATCGAAGGCGACAGGATCGCATGGGCGGGTCCGCGCGCGGAATGTCCGGCGCGTTTCAACGGCTGGCGGAGGCAGAGCCTCGACGGCCGCCTCGTCACCCCCGGCCTCATCGATTGTCACACTCACCTGGTGTTCGGCGGCGACCGGGCGAGGGAATTCGAGATGCGTCTTGAAGGCGCAAGCTACGAGGAAATCGCGAGAGCCGGCGGTGGCATCGTCTCGACGGTCAAGGCGACGCGGGCGGCAAGCGAAGATGAACTTGTAGCAAGCGCCATACCGCGTCTGGATGCGCTCATCGCGGAAGGCGTGACGACGCTGGAAATCAAATCAGGCTACGGGCTTACGGTTGAAGACGAACTGAAGATGCTGCGCGCGGCGAAGCGCCTGGCGGGCGCGCGTAACTTCCGATTGAAGACGACCTATCTGGCTGCCCACGCCGTGCCGCCCGAATACGCCAGCCGCCCGCACGATTACCTCGACGAAGTGGTGCTTGCCGGTCTGGACATTGCTGAAGCGGAAGGCCTTGTCGATGCGGTCGACGGGTTTTGCGAAGGGATCGCCTTTTCGCCGGACCAGATCGCCCGCGTCTTCGACAAGGCGTCGCTGCTCGGCCTGCCGGTGAAACTCCACGCGGAACAACTTTCCAATTTGGGCGGCGCGGCCCTTGCCGCATCCTATGGCGCGCTTTCCGCCGATCATCTGGAATACCTCGATGCTGACGGCGTTGCGGCCATGGCACGCTCGGGAACGGCGGCTGTGCTTCTTCCCGGCGCCTTCTACACCCTTCGCGAGAAGCAATTGCCGCCCATCGATCTGCTGCGCGAGGCGGGCGTGCCCATCGCGCTTGCGACCGATTGCAATCCGGGATCTTCGCCGATGACGTCGCTGCTTTTGGTGCTCAACATGGCGGCGACGCTGTTTCGCCTGACAGTGGAAGAGGCTTTGGCCGGGGTGACGCGAGAGGCGGCGAAAGCGCTTGGCCTTCAGGATGAGATCGGCACGGTTGAGGCGGGAAAACGCGCCGATCTCGCCGTGTGGAATGTCGAGAGGCCGGCGGAGCTTGTCTACCGCATCGGCTTCAATCCCTTGCATCAACGTATATTCGGAGGCATGGCCTGATGGAAACGCTGGTTCCCGGCAAGACCGGTCTTGCCCAGTTGGAGCGCATCTATCGCGAAGGTGCGCCGGTGAAGCTGGATGCGGGTGTTCGCCCGGCGGTGGAGAAAAGCGCCGGCATGATCGCCGATGCGGCGGCGGGTTCGCAAGCCGTTTACGGCGTCAACACCGGCTTCGGTAAATTGGCGAGCGTGCGCATTCCGCCTGCCGATGTGGCGACGCTGCAGCGCAATCTCATCCTCTCCCATTGCTGCGGGGTGGGTGAACCGCTTGAGCGGCAGATCACCCGTCTCGTCATGGCGATCAAACTCCTGTCGCTTGGGCGCGGTGCATCCGGCGTGCGTTGGGAAATCATCGCCCAGATCGAAGGGATGCTGGCAAAGGGCGTGACGCCGGTCGTTCCCGGTCAGGGTTCCGTCGGCGCGTCGGGCGATCTGGCGCCGCTTGCCCATATGGCTGCCGTGATGATCGGCGAGGGCGAAGCGTGGTTCGACGGTGAGCGCATGGCGGGCGGCGAGGCGCTGAAGCGCGCGGGGCTGTCTCCGGTCGTGCTCGGCCCCAAGGAAGGGCTGGCGCTCATCAATGGCACGCAGGTATCCACAGCGCTTGCGCTAGTCGGGCTGTTCAAAGCGTTCGGCGCGGCGAAATCGGCACTGGTGACCGGCGCGCTTTCCACCGACGCGGCGATGGGATCTGCGGCACCCTTCAGGGCCGAGATCCACGAGCTTCGCGGCCAGCCGGGCCAGATCGAGGCGGCGCGATCATTGCGGGCCCTGATGGAAGGCTCGGAAATCCGCGAAAGCCACCGTGAGGGCGACGAGCGGGTGCAGGACCCCTATTGCATAAGATGCCAGCCACAGGTCGATGGCGCCTGCCTCGACTTGCTGCGGCAGGCGGCCGCGACGCTTGAACGCGAGGCCAATGCCGTCACCGACAATCCGCTGACGCTGTCGGATGGATCCGTCGTTTCAGGCGGCAACTTTCATGCCGAGCCGGTCGCCTTCGCCGCCGATCAGATCGCGCTGGCGATTGCCGAAATCGGGTCGATCGCGCAGCGTCGGATCGCGCTTCTGGTCGACCCGACGCTGAGCTACGGCCTGCCGCCATTCCTGACGCCGAAGCCGGGCTTGAATTCCGGGCTGATGATCGCGGAAGTGACGTCTGCTGCGCTGATGTCTGAAAACAAGCAGCGCGCCGCACCCGCTTCGATCGATTTAACGCCGACTTCCGCCAATCAGGAAGACCACGTGTCGATGGCCTGCCACGGCGCAAGGCGGCTTCTCGACATGACCGCGAACCTTGAGCGGATCATCGGCATCGAGGCCGTTTCAGCGGCGCAGGGGCTGGAGTTTCGCGCGCCCCTGAAGACCAGCCCCGAGCTTTCGCAGGCGCTATCGCTGATCCGCGCGTCTGTCGCGAAGCTTGAGGAAGATCGCTATCTCGCCGATGATCTTGAAAGGGCGGCCCGGCTTGTAGCGAACGGTAGCCTCATCGGCAGCATTTCCAAGGGAATCCTGCCGGTTCTCGATCAGCGGGAGGCGGCAGCATGAAACCGGTAGACGTCGTTGAAGGCACTTCCCCGGTCATTCTCGGCCTGCCGCATACCGGCACCCATATGCCGGACTCGATCCTGAAGCGGCTGACCCTTCGCGGGCTCATGCTGGCCGATACGGATTGGCATATCGAGCTGCTTTACGACGGGCTGCTTCGGGGCGCGACGACGGTGAGGGCGACGTTCCACCGCTATATGATCGACGCCAACCGCGATCCGGGGGGCGAAAGCCTTTATCCCGGCCAAAACACCACGGGTCTGGTGCCCATGACCGATTTCGACGGCGAGCCAATCTGGAAAGAGGGCGAGGCGCCGGGGCCGATCGAAGTACGCGAACGGCTCTACCTTTATCATGAGCCCTATCACAAGGCGCTATCGCGCGAGATTGCGCGGGTGAAGGCGCTGCACGGTGTGGCGATCCTTTACGATTGCCATTCGATCCGCTCCGAGATTCCGTTCCTGTTCGATGGCAAATTGCCGGATTTCAACATCGGCACCAACGGTAGCACTACCTGCGATCCGCTGGTCGAGCAGACGGTGGCGGATATCTGCCGCTCGGCGGAGGACTATTCCATGGTGCTGAACGGCCGTTTCAAGGGCGGCTGGACGACGCGCCATTACGGCCAGCCCGACAAGGGCGTTCATGCCATCCAGATGGAACTCGCCCAATCGACCCATCTGGAAAGCGAGGAAACGCCTTTTCATTATTCCAGCGAAAAGGCCGAACGGCTCAGGCCGCATCTATCGCAAATCCTGCAAGGTCTGGAGCAGCTCGTTCATGACGGCAAGCTCGACGGCAGCGACGACAATTGAGGAGGCACATCCCATGACCAACCCGCGCCATAACATCCGCACCGTCCGTGCCGACCACGGATCGGAACTCTCGGCGAAATCCTGGATGACGGAAGCACCCTTGCGGATGCTGATGAACAACCTTGACCCGGAAGTGGCGGAAAAGCCGCATGAACTTGTCGTCTATGGCGGCATTGGCCGCGCCGCGCGCACCTGGGACGATTTCGACCGGATCGTCGCCACGCTGAAATCGCTGGAGGAGGATGAGACCCTTCTGGTGCAATCGGGCAAGCCCGTGGGCGTTTTCCGCACCCACAAGGATGCGCCGCGCGTTTTAATCGCCAATTCCAACCTCGTGCCGCATTGGGCCAATTGGGACCACTTCAACGCCCTCGATAAGGTCGGGCTGATGATGTACGGCCAGATGACGGCGGGCTCCTGGATTTATATCGGTTCGCAAGGCATCGTCCAGGGCACCTATGAGACCTTCGTGGAGGCGGGCCGCCAGCACTATGACGGCAGTCTTACGGGCAAGTGGATCCTGACGGCGGGTCTCGGCGGCATGGGAGGGGCGCAACCGCTCGCCGCTGTCATGGCCGGCGCATGCTGCCTCGCGGTCGAATGCAATCCGGACTCCATCGATTTCCGCCTGCGCACCCGCTACCTCGACGACAAGGCGGAAACGCTGGACGAGGCGCTCGCCATGATCGAGCGCTGGACGAAGGCAGGAGAGGCCAAGTCGGTCGGGCTGCTTGGCAATGCGGCGGAAATCTTTCCCGAACTGGTTCGCCGTGGCGTTCATCCCGATATCGTCACCGACCAGACTTCCGCGCACGATCCGCTGAACGGCTATCTGCCGAAAGGCTGGACGCTGGCTGAGTGGAACGAGAAGCGCGAAAGCGATCCGAAGGCGGTCGAGAAAGCAGCCCGCGCATCCATGCGTGAGCATGTGGAGGCCATGGTCGCCTTTTGGGATGCGGGTGTGCCGACGCTCGATTACGGCAATAACATCCGTCAGGTCGCCAAGGACGAGGGGCTTGAACGGGCCTTCGCATTCCCCGGTTTCGTGCCGGCCTATATTCGCCCGCTGTTTTGCAGGGGCATCGGGCCGTTCCGCTGGGCAGCGCTTTCCGGCGATCCGGAGGATATCTACAAGACCGACCAGAAGGTCAAAGAGCTTTTGCCCGACAACAAGCACCTGCACACCTGGCTCGACATGGCGCGCGATCGTATCGCCTTTCAGGGATTGCCGGCGCGCATCTGCTGGGTGGGCTTGGGTGACCGGCATCGCCTCGGTCTCGCGTTCAACGAGATGGTCGCCAGGGGCGAATTGAAAGCGCCGGTGGTGATCGGCCGCGATCATCTGGATTCAGGTTCCGTCGCCTCGCCCAACCGCGAGACGGAAGCCATGAAGGACGGCTCGGATGCGGTTTCCGACTGGCCGCTTTTGAATGCGCTTTTGAACTGCGCATCGGGGGCGACCTGGGTCAGCCTCCATCACGGCGGCGGGGTTGGCATGGGCTTTTCGCAGCACTCCGGCATGGTGATCTGTTGCGACGGCAGCGAGGATGCGGCGCGGCGCATTGGCCGGGTATTGTGGAACGATCCGGCAACCGGCGTCATGCGTCACGCCGATGCGGGCTACGACATCGCGCTCGATTGCGCTCGCGAACAGGGGCTGAGACTTCCCGCCATTTTGGGAAATTGATATCGAAACTCAAAACCATGAAAAACCAGAGGAGAGTTCTGCAATGAAAAGACGCGAGTTCTTGAAGTCCGCTGCCGTTGGCACGGTTGCCGCCGGTGCCTCGACCCTTGCGGCGCCTGCCATCGCGCAGGACAAGATGCGCTGGAAAATGGTCACCGCCTGGCCGAAGAACCTGCCGGGACCGGGCGTTGCCGCGCAAATGCTGGCCGACCGTATCACTTCGCTTTCAGGCGGGCGGATCGAGGTCGAGCTTTTCGCCGCTGGCGAGATCGTTCCGGGCAATGGCGTCTTCGACGCGGTGTCGGAAGGAACGGCGGAGCTCTATCATGCGGTTCCCGCCTATTGGGGTTCAAAATCCAAGGGCATTCTCCTGTTCGGCTCGCAGCCCTTTGGCCTTCGCGCCGACGAACAATTCGGCTGGCTCGCCCATGGTGGCGGACAGGAACTTTACGACGAGATCTACGGCAATTTCGGTCTGAAGCCCTTTCTTTGCGGCAATTCCGGGCCGCAGTGGCAGGGTTGGTTCCGTAATGAAATCAACTCCGTCGACGACCTGAAGGGCCTTCGTTTCCGCACCACCGGTCTTGCGTCGGAAATGTGCTCCAAACTCGGCATGGCCGTACAGGCGATGGGCGGGCGCGACATGTTCCAGGCGCTGCAATCCGGCGCGCTGGACGCGGGCGAATTCATCGGACCCTGGACGGATTCCGCACTTGGTTTCTATCAGGTCGCCAAGAACTATTATTGGCCGGGCGTCGGCGAGCCTTCCTCAGCTGAAGAATGCGCGGTCAACAAGGCGGTCTACGATGCGCTGCCGGCAGATCTGCAGCAGGCGGTCGCCCTTGCTTGCCAGTCGCTCTACAACCCGGTCTGGACCGAATATTCGACCAAACACGCGCTGGCGCTGGAAAAGCTCGTCGCCGAGCAGGGCGTGCAGGTGAAGAAGCTGCCCGATGACGTGATCATCGCCATGGGCAATGCGGCGGGCGAAGTCATCGTCGAACTGCGCGAGAGTGACGACGAACTCGTGCGACGCATCGTCGAAAGCTTCCTCGTTTATCGCGCGTCGATTGCCCGTTACATGACCTATGCCGACAACGGCCAGATGAACGCGCGCGCCCTCGACTACAAATACGGTTGAGGTTCCCGGCTAACCACCACCATTCGAGCCGGCCGCGATCCGCGGCCGGTTCTTTCCGTGTAACCATGAGGGGCATTCAATGGAGCGGATCGCCGACAGGCTCGACGCGGTCAATCGCACGATCGGATCAGGTGTGCGCTGGCTGGCGCTGATCATGGTGCTCCTGCAATTCGCCGTGGTGCTTTTGCGCTATGTCTACGGCATCAGCTTCATATTCCTGACTGAGGGCGTGCTCTACATGCATTCGGCGCTTTTCATGCTGGGTGCGGGCTATACGCTTCTGGTCGATGGGCATGTGCGGGTCGACATTTTCTATAGCCGCCTCGGGGTGCGCGGAAAGGCGCTGATCGATGCCGCCGGCGCGGCTGTTTTCCTTATGCCGGCCATGGCGATCCTCGCCTGGTATTCTTGGCCGTCGGTGAGAAATTCCTGGGCGGTGCTGGAAGGCGCGATATCCGTTGGCGGCATCCCGGCATCCTTCCTTTTGAAATCGCTGATCCCTGCCTTTTGCGCCTTGCTGATGATCCAGGGGCTTGCCTGCTTCTTTCGCGATCTTCTCCGCCTTCGCGTCGAAAGCAGCAATGCCGGGAGCGCTGAATGACCTTGCCGCTCGATCTCCTGATGTTTGCCGCGCTGATTGGCGCGATCCTGATCGGCTATCCGGTTTCTTTCACCATCGCCGGTGTTGCGACGATCTTCGCGCTCATTGGCTTTGCCGCCGGGCAGTTCGACATGAGCCTGCTCGGTGCGCTGGGGCAGCGCGTTTTCGGGCTGATGACCAATGATGTGCTGATCGCTATTCCGCTTTTCGTCTTCATGGGGGTGGTGCTGGAAAAAAGCCGCATCGCCGAGGAACTCCTGGAAACCATGGCGAGGCTCTTCGGACGCATGCGCGGGGGACTTGGCGTTTCCGTCGTGCTGGTTGGAGCGCTGCTTGCCGCATCGACCGGGATCGTTGGTGCGACAGTGGTCGCCATGGGGCTGATCGCGCTGCCGGCCATGCTGCGAAACGGCTACGATCCGAAGCTCGCCTCCGGCATCGTCTGCACATCCGGCACGCTTGGGCAGATCATCCCGCCATCGACGTTGCTCATCATCCTTTCCGATGTGATGTCGAATGCCTATCAGCAGGCGCAATTCAAGCAGGGTAAATTCACCATCGAGACCATCTCGGTCGGGCAGATCTTTGCGGCAGCCCTCCTGCCGGGGCTGATGCTGGTTGGCGTTTATATCGTCTATCTGCTGGTCAAGGCATGGCTGCAGCCGAAATCCGCGCCAGCCATGAAGGAACTCGCCGAGACGCCGTCGCGGGCGGAGATATTAAAAGTCATTGTCCCGCCGGTGCTCCTGATTGTCGCGGTTCTCGGTTCGATCCTTGGCGGTATCGCCACGCCGGGCGAGGCGGCTTCCGTCGGCGCAGTCGGCGCGCTGCTATTGGCTGGCGCAAGGCTGAATGGCGGTTCCACGCGGCTGTTTCTTGCCGGTGCAGTGGCCCTTGGCGCGCTGGCCGTTCTTGCCGGCATTGCGCCGGTGCGGCTGCAACGCGACGATGCCGGGCTTTTCTCATGGGTTCAGGGAGGGTTGGCGACTTTCCTTATGGTTGTGGCCTTTGCAGCCATCGCCCAGGCTGTCCGCCGCGCGGCGGCAAGCGGCATATTGAAGCCCGTCGTCACCTCCACCATGACGATCACGGCAATGATCTTTGCGACGATCCTCACGGCCAGTGTGTTTTCGCTCGTCTTCAGAGGGCTTGGCGGCGATCACCGTATCGAGGATATCCTGTCGGCGATGCCGGGCGGTCCGCAGGGCGCGCTGGTCTTCGTCATGGCGCTGATCTTCGTGCTCGGTTTCTTTCTCGATTTCGTCGAGATTTCGGTGATCCTGCTGCCGCTTGTGGCGCCCGTGCTGATCGTCATGGGGCACGATCCGATATGGCTGTCGATGCTGATCGCCATCAACCTGCAAACGTCCTTCCTGACGCCGCCGTTCGGCTTTTCGCTGTTTTATTTGCGAGGTGCCGCGCCGCCGGAGATCACCACCGGCCAGATCTATCGCGGTGTCGCGCCGTTCATCGTATTGCAGGTCGTCGGCATGGCGCTCCTGTGGTTCCTGCCGCAGGTGGCGACGCTCTTGCCGAAGCTGGTTTACTGAGCGTCCTCCGCCAGCACCGCCAGACAATCGCCGACTTTCACCAGTCCGGGAAAATGCCGGGCGGCGAGAATGCCGTCGCGCGCCGCACGGTATTCGTCCGGCAGGACGCCGCAGCGCTCCACGTTGTGAATGCGGGCGAGAATATCGCCCTCTCGCACTCTTGAACCGAGATCGACCACGGGCTCCACCAGGCCGTCGTGCTCGCTGAATGTGTAGCAGCCGATATCGGGAATATCGAGTTCGAGGCTATCCGTCAGTTCCAATTCGCCCTTGAGGATACCTGCGTGCTTGAGAAAATTGGCGACGCCCTTTCTGGTGATGGCGATGGAACGCGCGGTCGCCGTGCCGCCGCCGCCAAGCTCGGTGGAAACGAAAACCTTTCCTTGAGCTTCGGCTGCTGTGTCATACATGCCGACGTTGTCGATCTCGTGCAATTTCATGGAATAGGGTGCGTTGAAGGCGCGCATTGCGGCGGCGCAGCGTTCCTCCTGCAGCGTATCGGGCAGCACATGCGCTGCGGCGAAGGGAATGAAATCCAGTGTCTTGCCGCCGGAATGCATGTCGAGCACAAAGTCGGAGAGCGGCAGCAGCACGCGCTCGAAGTAATCGGCGATCTTTTCCGTTACCCCTCCATCCGGACGACCGGGGAATGAGCGGTTCAGGTTGAAGCGATCGATTGGCGATGTGCGGCTCGCCGCGCGAAAGGCCGGATAGTTCATCGCCGGAACGATGATGATACGGCCTTCGATCTCCTCTGGTTGAAGTTTCGCCGCCAGATCGAACAGCGCGACCGGGCCCTCGTATTCGTCGCCGTGGTTGCCGCCGGTCAAAAGCGCTGTCGGCCCGTCGCCGTTGCGGATGACGGTGAAGGGGATCATCACCGATCCCCAGGCGCTGTCGTCGCGCGAATAGGGCAGGCGGAAGTGGCCATGCGCCTTGCCGATGCCGTCGAGCGGACAGGTGGGCCGGATCGGGCTCTCGGGCAGTGTCCGTTTCATCCGCCTATTCCTTCACGAAAAGCTTGCGCGGCACATTGGCCAGGATCTCCGGTGCGTCGTCGGTGATGACGATGCTTTCGGTAATCTCCAGCCCCCAGTCGTCCATCCATAGGCCGGTCATGAAATGGAAGGTCATGCCGGGCTGGAGCAGGGTCTTGTCGCCGGGGCGAAGGCTCATGGTCCGCTCGCCCCAGTCGGGAGGGTAGCTCAGTCCGATCGGATAGCCGGTCCGGTTGCTTTTCTCGATGCCGTGTTTCCGCAACACGCCGAAGAAGGCGTTGGCGATGCTTTCGCAGGTATTGCCGGCGCGCGCTGCTTCAAGTCCTGCGTCCATCCCTTCCAGAACGGCCTTTTCCGCTTCAACGAAATGCTGTGGCGGTTTCCCCAGAAACACCGTGCGCGATAACGGGCAATGGTAGCGGCGATAGCAGCCGGCGACCTCAAAAAAGGTGCCTTCGCCCGATTTCATCGGCTTGTCGTCCCACGTCAGGTGCGGGGCGGAGGCGTCGGCGCCGGAGGGAAGCAGCGGCACGATCGCCGGATAGTCACCGCCGATGCCGTCGCGCCCGCGAATGCCGGCATCATAAATTTCCGCAACGAGATCGCATTTGCGAATGCCGGGTTCGATCTTCTCGACGATCCGTTCGTGGATGCCTTCGACGATACGCGCTGCTTTGCGCATGAAATCAAGCTCTTGCGCCGATTTCACCGCGCGCTGCCAGTTCACCAGCGCCGTGGCATCAAGCAGAACCGCATTCGGCATGTGTTTGACGAGCGAGAGATAGGCGGCGGCGGAGAAATAGTAGTTCTCCAGCTCCACACCGATGCGCGTTGAACCCATGCCACGGTCGGTCAGCATTTGCGCGAGGAGATCCATCGGATGGCGTTCGGTCGATTGAACGTAGTGGTCCGGATAAAAGAGGATCCGGCTTTCGTCGAGCCAGGTGGTCAGCCGCGCGCCGTTGGCGTCCTGCATCCGTCCATACCAGAAGGGATCTCCGGTAGGGGGAACGATCACGCATTGATGGACGTAGAAGGACCAGCCGTCGTAGCCGGTCAGCCATGCCATGTTCGACGGATCGGTGACGATTAGCGCGTCCAGTCCCTTCTGCTCCATGGCGGCGCGAACCTTGGCGAGCCGCGTCGCGTATTCGTCGCGTGAGAAGTTCAGGGAAATCTGATTTTCATTGGCAGCAGGCATTGCGGGCAATCCTCAAGGCGGTGCGGAAATGGCCGGCACCGGATGGCGGGACTATTTCGGGTCAGCTTGAAAACTTCGTGCCTGCGTCGGCCTTTTTCGCGCGGGCGACGGCAAGGGTGGCGATTGCAGTGTCCTGCACGCCGGTTCCGGTCAGGTCGCAGATCGTGATTTCCTCCGCCGACTGGCGACCCGGATGCATACCGGAAACGACCGCGCCGATTTCGGGGAAGGGCATGTCGGAGCCGATCAGCCCGGCGTCGATGGCGTGGTGAAGCTCGCCCAACCGGCGCGTCTGGCTGAGGCTGTCGGCCACATAAAGATCCGCTTCAGTAATCAGTTGCGGGTCGATTTCGTTCTTGTGTTCGGCGTCGGAGCCCATGGCGGTGACATGCTGTCCGGCTCTAAGCCACTGCCTTTTCACGATTGGCGTGGTCGCGGGTGTCGTGGTGACGATGATGTCGGCGGATTCCACCGCGCGTTCTGCGTCCCGCTCGGCGCGAACCTCAAGCTTCAGCGTTTCTCCAAGGCGTTTCGCCAGCGTCGCTGCCTTGTCGAAATCCCGCCCCCAGATCGTGGCGCGCTCAATCGGGCGAACGAGCATCAGCGCCTCCAGCTGAAGCGCGGCCTGCACGCCCGTGCCGAAGATCGCCGCTTTCGTTGCGTCCTCGCGGGATAGATATTTCGCCGCAACCGCACCTGCGGCGGCCGTGCGAACATCCGTCAGGTAGCCATTGTCAAGCAGCAGCGCCTCGACAAGGCCGGTTTTGGCGGAAAGCAGCACCATCAGCCCGTTGACGCTTGGAAGCCCGAGCTTCGGGTTGTCGAAGAAACCGGGCGATACCTTGATGGCGAATCCGTCGAGACCGGGCACATAGGCGGTCTTCACGTCGACCTCGCCGTTGGCGTCAGCAATATCGAGCCTGAGGATCGGCGGCATGACGACCTTGCCGCCTGCCAGAGCGCGGAAGGCATCTTCCACGCAGGCCACAGCTTCCCGGTCGAGCGGCACGAGACGGCGCAGATCGCCTTCCACCAGAATGCGCATGTCGGGCATGGGTCAGGCCTTTGGCTGTTCGTTGGAGATTATGCCTTGATGGAGCGTCATGTCGATGTTCTTGCCGGTCAAAAGGGCGACGGTCGGCCCTTCGGCCTTGACCTTGCCGGCGAGAAGCGCGCCGACGCCGACGGCCGCTGCACCCTCGACGATTTCGCCTTCCTGAAAATAAAGATGGCGGATCGCAGCCGCGATCTCTTCTTCTTCAAGCAGCACGACGTCGTCGACAAGCGAACGCAGCATCTGGAACGTGAAGCGGTTTTCAAGGCCGATGCCGCCGCCCAGGCTGTCGGCAAGGCTGGGCAATTCCTCGACATCGACCGGATGGCCGGCCTTGAGGCTGGCGGCCATGGCAGCGCCTCGCTCCATCGAGATGCCGACAATGCGGATGGAGGGTTTGATGGTCTTTGCCGCGAGCGCCACCCCGGCCAGAAGTCCGCCGCCCGACAGGGGCACGAGCAGGGTCTTGGTATCGGGCAGCGCCTCCAGCACTTCGCGCCCCAGGGTGCCCTGGCCGGTAATCACATCGGCCATGTCGAATGGGTGGAGCATGGTCAGGCCATCGGTTGCGACCAGACGTTCGACCTCGCGCTGTGCTTCGTCCTGGCTTTTGCCTGAAATGTGGATTTCCGCGCCGTGGCTGCGGATCGCCTCGACCTTGTTTTCGGGAACAAGGTGCGAAAGCGCGATGACGCAGCGCACGCCCTGCATTTTTGCGGCATGGGCAAGGGCGCGGCCGAAATTGCCGGTGGAAACGCCGATGACGCCGCGTTTTCGCTGGTCGTTGGAAAGGGCCAGAAGCGCGTTGGTCGCGCCGCGCAGCTTGAAAGAGCCGGTGATCTGGTGATGCTCGTGCTTCAGATAGACCGGTGCCTCGCACAGCCTTGTGAGCGACCGCGACAGATCGAGTGGCGTGGACCTGATGCTGCCCGCGATACGGTTTGCGGCATGCAGGATGTCGGTGAATTCGATACCACCGGTCAAATCGTCTCCTCTCGCTGCAAGAGTTTGGGAGGCGAGGATGAAATCTGAGTGTTTTGACGTCAAAGGAAAAAATTCAATCCTGCCGTTTCCCGCAGTATTCGGCGCATCCTGGCGTCAGCCGTCTTCAACTTGCTTCGCCGTCGCTTTCTTTTCGATCCATGGGGATGCATCCTTGCCGCAACTGGCGGACGCCGGAATCAAAAACGATACGGGAGAAAACACCATGCTGAGAAACGATCCGCTCGACACCTGGGACCGGGATCACTTTTTTCACCCGTCCACCCATATGGCCGCCCATGCGCATGGGGAAACCCCCAACCGGGTGATTACCGGCGGTGAAGGCGTCTATATCGTCGACCGGGACGGCAAGAAGAGCCTTGATGCCTTCGGCGGGCTTTATTGCGTCAACGTTGGCTACGGGCGCACGAAGATCACCGATGCGATCGCCGAACAGGCGAAGGAACTGGCCTATTATCACGCCTATGTCGGCCACGGATCGGAGCCGGCGATCCGCCTATCCAAGATGATCATCGACCGGGCGCAGGATCACCTGTGCCGGGTCTATTTCGGTCTGTCGGGATCGGATGCGAACGAGACCAACATCAAGCTGGTCTGGTACTACAACAACGTGCTGGGAAGGCCGGAAAAGAAGAAGATCATCTCGCGCTGGCGCGGGTATCACGGTTCAGGCGTCATGACCGGATCGCTGACCGGGCTTTCGCTCTTCCACAAGGCTTTCGATCTGCCGCGCGCGCCGATCCTGCACACAGACGCGCCGTTTTATTTCCGCCGCGAGGACCGTGCGCAGTCGGAAGAAGATTTCGCCAGCCAATGCGCCGAGAACCTCGAAAAGATGATCCTCGCGGAAGGCCCTGAAACCATTGCCGCCTTCATTGGCGAACCGGTGCTTGGAACCGGCGGCATCGTGCCTCCGCCCGCGACCTACTGGGAAAAGATCCAGGCGGTTCTCGCCAAATACGATATCCTGCTCATCGCCGACGAGGTGGTGACCGGTTTCGGGCGGCTCGGCTCCATGTTCGGCTCCGCCCATTACGCCATGAAGCCAGACCTGGTGACGATCGCCAAGGGGTTGACCAGCGCCTATGCGCCGCTTTCCGGCGTCATCGTTTCGCAGAAGGTGTGGAAGGTGCTGGAGGAGGGTTCGAATGCGCTTGGGCCTATCGGCCATGGCTGGACCTATTCCGCCCATCCGCTTTGCGCCGCCGCAGGGGTCGCCAATCTGGAACTGGTCGATGAGCTCGGCCTTGTCGCCAATGCCGCCGAGACGGGCGGCTATTTTAGAAGCGAGCTGGCAAAGGCGCTCGGCGATCATGACATCGTCGGCGACGTGCGCGGCGAAGGCATGCTGGCGGCGCTGGAATTTACCGCCGACAAGGATGGAACCTTGTTCGATCCGGCCTTGAAGGTCGGGCCGCAGGTGGCGGCAAGTCTCGGCAAACGCGGGGTCATTGGCCGGGCGATGCCGGAGGGCGACATTCTCGGCTTTGCGCCGCCGCTTTGCCTGACGAAGGATGAGGCAGATATCGTCGTCAAGGCGACGAAGGAGGCCGTCGACGAAGTGGCGAAGGCGCTGTGACCAGCGCCTGAAACCTTGATGGTTCCGGGCATGGGGGGAGCAGATCGTGAGCACATCCTGCGCTTTGGTTCTAAAGCACTTTGGTCTGGACGGACTCTCGCTGGAGCGGCAGCCCCTGCCGGAGCCCCGTGAAGGGGAGGCGCTGGTCCGCATTCATGCGGTCAGCCTGAACCGCCGCGACCTTCTGTTGGTTGAAGGCGTCTATGCGCCCAAGCAGGCTTTTCCGCTGGTGATCGGCTCGGATGCCGCAGGCGAGGTTATCGCCTGCGGTGAAGGGGTAGACCTGCAACCCGGCACGCGGGTGCTCATTCCCTTCTTTCCCGGCTGGAAGGATGGCGATCTGACGGCGGAGGCCATGCGCTCCGGCTTTGGCGGCGGGATCTGCGGAGACGGGGTGTTTCGCGAGCATATCGCGATTGAGGCCGATGCGCTGGTGCCGTTACCCGACGGTTTGAGCTTCGAGGAAGCCGCAGCCCTTCCCTGTGCGGGGGCGACGGCATGGTCGGCGTTGACGGATTTCGGCGCCGTGGCCAAGGGCTCGCGCCTGCTGGTGCAGGGAACGGGCGGTGTGTCGGTCTTTGCCTTGCAATTCGCCAAGATGCTGGGTGCGACGGTGGTTGTGACGTCGTCGTCGGAAGAAAAACTGGAACGGGCGAGGGTGCTCGGCGCGGACGGTCTGGTCAACTACCGCATGGACGAGAAATGGTGGGAGACGGCGCGGGACAAGGCGGGGGGAGCCTTCGACGCGGTGATCGATGTGGGCGGTGCGGATACGCTCAATGCCTCGATCCGGGTGCTGAAGCCGAATGGCACGGCGCTCCTGGTTGGCGTTCTTTCGGGAGCGACAGCCGCCATCCAGCTGCCGTTGGTGGTCATGCGCCGGGTTCGCCTGCAAGGCGTGACGGTTGCCTCCGTCACTTCTACACGGGCGATGGTCGATGCCATCAGCAAGGCGGACCTTCGGCCCGCGATAGGCGCGATGTTTGAATTCAGGGACTATCGCGCCGCCTTTGAAACGCTCGCCGGCAACAACGCCTTCGGCAAGATCGTCATGATGCTGCACTGAGCGCGCATTACCTCATCCGGGGCGAGCGGTCGAGCGCGAGGCTGACGGAAGACCCGTCAGCCTCTACCCTGAAGTTAGTCAATCGCAGCGACGATAATGATTTCGACCTTGTAATCCGGCGTTGCGAGTTTGGATTCGCCGGTGGCGCGGGCGGGGGGATTGGCCGGGTCGACCCAGGCGTCCCAGACCGCGTTCATTTCCGCGAAATCGGCCATATCGGCGAGCCAGATGGTTGCCTGCAGGAGTTTCGACTTGTCGGTGCCGGCCTCTGCCAGCAGCCGGTCGACGGAGGCGAGAACCGCTTTCGTCTGGTCGGTGACGCTGGCGCGGGGCGTGCCGACCTGGCCCGCGAGATAGACGGTGTTGCCATGAATGACAGCCTGGCTCATGCGGGGGCCGGGTTCGATGCGGCGGATTGTCATGAAATGTCCTTTCCTGGGTTCTTTGTGGGCGAACAGGTATCCATTGTGTCCGATGAGAGTGCCAAAGTGTCTTCTCAGGACACGGAAAAGCGGGTGGGGCTCAAGGCAAAGACGAGGTCGCCATCGAGGTCCGCAATCGTGCTTTCCCTGCGTAATAAAAGATCGGCGGCAAGGCGCGAGAGCGCCGGCGCGGTCTGCATGCCATAGCCGCCCTGGCCGGCCAACCAGAAAAAACTGTCCCCGCCGTTATCCCCGGTTGCCGAACGACCCCCGGCATAGCCGCAGACGGGCGTGCGGTCTGGCGCGAAGGTGCGAAGCCCGGCCCAGGAGGATTCCACCCGCTCGACGGAAATGGTGACCGCCTGCTCGAAGCGGTAGAGGCCTTCGGCGAGCACCATGTCGTCGGCGAAGGCGTCATGCGGCTCGACCGGATCTTCATCGGCTGGCGAGACCAGCATGCGGCCTGCTTCCGGTTTCATGTACCAGCGTTCGGCCGCATCGTCGACCAGCGGCCAGCGGCTGCAGTCGAGATCCCTTGGCGCCGGCAGTACGGCGATGGAGCGGCGCATGGGCGTGAGGCCGACGGGGGCAACGCCGCAAATCGCCGCGACTTGATCGGCCCATCCGCCGGCTGCATTGACGACGACCTCCGCCTCGATGACGCCGGCAGCAGTTTCCAGCCGCCAGATGCCGCCTTCGCGGGAAGCGGAAAGAACCTCCGCCTTGCAGAGGGTCTCGCCGCCGGCGCGGCGGTGGATCTTCAGATAGCCCTGATGCAGGGCGTTGGTGTCGATGTCCTGCGTGTCGGGCTCATAGGCAGCAGCCCTGATCGTTTCGCGCTTGAGGATCGGCACGAGCCGGCAGGCCTCTTCGGCGGAAATTTCCTGTAGTCCTTCGCCTGCCGCAAGATGCTTCTTGAATGCGTCAAGGCTCTCGTCGTCGGCGATGGTGAGAAGGCCGCGCGGCGTGAGAAGCGGATCGGGAAAGAACTCCGGATCGGCATTTTGAAACAGGGGTGCCGAGGCTTTCGACAGCGCGCGGATGGCGGCATTGCCGTAATTCCGGATAAAGATTGCAGCCGACCTGCCGCTCGAATGATAGCCGGGCCGGTCTTCGCGCTCCAGAAGCACCGCCTTTCGCTCGCCGGCCAAAGCCGCCGCAAGGCCTGCACCTGCAATGCCTGCGCCGATGATGGCGACATCGAAGCGCCGAACGTCACTCATGCTTTCGCCCTCAGATTGCGTGCGTCGTGCCGAAGCCGGTGAGGAAGCTCGTCAGATTGTCGGAAAGCGCGTCGCAAAGATAGCCGCCTTCCTGGACGATGGCGCTGGGCAGTTTTAAAGCGCCCAGTTTCTCGCCGATACGGGCGAAACCGTCGGTCGACACTGCGAGCCCGCCGAAGGGATCGCCTTCGAAAGCGTCCAGCCCGAGCGCGATGACGATCGCCGTCGGCGCGAAGGCCTTGACCCTTGAGAGCGCTGCGTCAAGCGCGGCAAGGAAAGCGTCGTCCTTGGAGCCGCGCGGCAGCGGCATGTTGAGATTGTAGCCAAGGCCCGCGCCTTCGCCGCGCTCGTCCGCATGGCCCCAGAAGAAGGGATAGAAGCGGACCGGATCGGCATGGAGCGACACGGTGAGAATATCGGCGCGGCGGTAGAACATGCTCTGCGTGCCGTTGCCATGGTGGAGATCGACGTCGATGATGGCGACCCGCTCATGGGCGCGGCGAAGATGCTGGGCGGCGATGCCGGAATTGTTCAAATAGCAGAAGCCGCCGGCAAGATCGGCGGTGGCGTGATGGCCGGGCGGGCGCGACAACCCGTAGGCAGCGGGTTCTCCGGCGAGCAGCAATTCGGCGGCGTGAACGGCGGTATTGGCGCTCCAAAGCGCCGAATTCCAGGTGTCGGCCGAAATCGGGCAGGACGTATCGGCCATGTGATAGCCCGCCTGGCCGACGGCGGAAGCGGGATAGGCGAAATCGCGCCGCTCGGGGTGAATGTTCGGGATCACCTCTTCCGACGCATCCGGAATGCGCTGCCAGCGGGGATAGATATTGGCGAGGAATTGCAGATACTCCGGCGTATGGACGGCGGCGGCAGGCCCAAGGCCGTAGTCCTTCGGCGCGACCTGTTCAAGGCCTGCGGCGCGCGCGCCCGAAAGCAGGCGCTCGATCCGTTCCGGCACCTCCGGGTTGGACTTTTGCGCACCGGACGACAGGAAATGGCGCGGATAGTGGCGCGCCTGCTCGTCGTGGTAGATCACCTTCATGGCAGAGCCTTTTTATTATCGTTCGTCAGCAAGCAGGGCGTTGAAGCCCGGCGTATCGAGGTCGTAGAAGCGGTCGGTGTCAAACCAGGTGAAGCCGATGCGCTCGTAGAAGCGCTGGGCGCTTCCGTTTTTTGCATCGACCGCAAGGCGGATAAAGGAAGCACCGTTGCGCGAGGCTATGCGGCCGGCTTCCGCAAGCAGGGCGCGGCCAAGGCCGGTGCCGCGCGCAGCCTTTGAGACGTAAAGATCCTGAATGTAGATGCCGCGCCTGCCCCGCCAGGTGGAAAAGACGGGAAACCACAGACAAAGGCCAAGCGGCTCGCCGTCCCTTTCCGCCAGAAGCGCGGTGAAGGCGGCGGGAGCATCGAAGCCCGCGCGGATATCGTCAAGGCTCGCCGCCATTTCGCCGGGACTGCCGATGAAGTCCGCAAGATCGACAAGCAGCGCATGGACCCGCTCCGCGTCATAGGCGGTGGCAAGGCGAAAGGCGATATCCGCCGTGGATGGATGAGCTTCAGATGTCATGACATTGGAATGAGATACGGTCTGAGAGCCTGAGCGCAAGGGATTATTGTATGCTTTTGCCGACGCTGTCCGACTGCCAGCCAGATCGGCGGATGCGGACGAACCAACAGGCGCTCTATTGCCTCATTGCCCGTCAGTCGGCTGATCAGGGGCAATGAACTGGCCGCGCCCCAATTTAACAATGCTGTCATCAGACAGAATTTGCGCAGAAAAACTAAAATAAACAATAGAATTAATAAAGAAAATTACATATACAATAACTTGATATAAATTTTCTGATCGCAGCTCTTTAAATCCGCCTATTATAGATAATGATATAAATGACAACAATAATATGTAAATAAAAAACATATAAAGATTTGCAAATAATAACTTCAACAGAGTGGGAATTTTATATTTATTATATGTCATTATTATCATGTCATCTTTTGTAAGGTGTTCAGAATAATTAATAGTATCGTCGCTATTTTCAATTTCTTGTGTAATGTACAATGAGATAGCCGCTATATGTCCAGTTAACATAGCATTAATTATAGTAGAAATGATATCTGCATTTTCATTCTCCGGATTATTAAAAAATAGGATGAAGTAGGCTGTAAATGAGATGAGCAAAGAGATTAGTAAAGCCAACTGTGGCTTCGCCTGTCGCTTCGACAGCATTGTGCACCAGCGGCGGTAGCCCAAAGCTATGTTGAACGCCATTTCCAATGCCCCGATCATTATTATGCAGACGAAGAAACGGGTTGTGTCGTTCCATGAGAAACCTGTCAGAAAAAAGCTAAGTGTCAGGGGGTGGAAATAAAAGGGCCTTATAATATAACTATAGGCGTTTAGAAGAGAGTATCTATCCATCGTCCGTATGCCTTCAACAGCTTCAGCTTAAATATTCAGGCCTATGCCAGCAAATCTGCGGAGCGTTTTTCGCGCAGGCTTTCCGGCAATAAATTTGCGCCGGCCGCAGCGCCAAAGCTAACCGGGTGCCGTAAAACAGGTGTTAAGCGGCAATGAGAATTCTATCTTTGATAGAAATGGTTTGGCTGTTTCGCCTCAAAAGGAAACACGATCCGCGCCCTTGAGCGCAAGCGCTTCGCGGGCGTCTGCCGCGCTGGCGATTTCGTAGTCGAGCTCTTCGAGCACCCGGCGGATGCGGGCGACCTGATGGCCGTTGCCGGGAGCGAGATTGCGGGTCGCGCCGTCGTTCAGACTGTCTTCCAGCCCGACGCGGACATTGCCGCCCAAAATCACACCCATGGTGCCGAGCCTGAGCTGCTGGCGTCCGGCGGCCAGCACGGAGAACTGGTAGCTGTCGCCGAGAAGCCGGTCGGCGGTCGCCTTCATGGTCATCAAGGTTTCAGCCGATGCATCGGCCCCACCCAGGACGCCAAGCACGAATTGGACGAAGAGCGGCGGCTTGACGAGACCCTCCTTCAGGAAGAAGGCGAGCGTGCGGATGTGGCTCAGGTCGTAGCACTCGAACTCGAAGCGGGTGCGGGACGCGCCAAGTTCGGTGACGATATTGGCGATATCGGCGAAAGTGTTCTTGAAGACGACGTTGCGGGTGTTTTCCAGATACTGCTTTTCCCAGTCGTGCTTCCAGTCGTCGTAACGCTCGGCCAGCGGAAAGGTGCCGAAATTCATCGAACCCATGTTGAGCGAGCACATTTCGGGCAAAGCGGCGCGGCGCGGGCGCAAGCCGGTCGTCCAGCGTCATCTGCGTCGAGCCGCCGGTCGATATGTTGATGACGGCGTCGCACGACTGCTTGATGCGCGGCAGGAAGCCCATGAAATCTTCCGTTTGGCGCTGGGCTTGCCGGTCTTCGGATCGCGGGCGTGAAGATGCAGCACCGTCGCGCCGGCTTCGACGGCGGCAATCGCCTCGCGTCACCATCTCATCCGCCGTCACCGGCAGATAAGGGCTCATGGTCGGCGTATGGATCGAGCCGGTCAGCGCGCAGGTGAGAATGATTTTCTGCATGGTTTCAATTTCCCTCCACCGGCAGATCGAGCTTCCGCGCCAAGGCTCGAGACTGTCGGTCAATTTGTCCATGATCTCGTCAAGGTGCGCGGCGGTCACGATCAGCGGCGGGCAGACCATGAAATGATCGCCCTCGCGCCCGCCGCGCGTGCGCCTTGAATAAATGATGAGGCCGCGCGAATAGGCCTCGTCGACCAGTTCCAGATAGGCGTTCATGGCCGCGGGCAGCGGGGTCATCGTCTCGCGGTCGGAAACGAGCTCGAAGGCGAGCAGCAGGCCCTTGCCGCGCACATCGCCGATGAAGGGGAAGCGGGCCATCAGCCCTTCGAGGCGTTCCTTGAGCGCGGCACCCATGCGGCGCGGCATTGCCGGACAAGGTCCTGTCGTTCGATCTCCTCCAGAACCGCAAGGCCGGCCGCGCAGGCGAGCGGATTGCCGGCATAGGTGTAGCCATGCTGGAAGCCGCCGGCATCCAGCACCGGGTCGATCAGCCGGCGGTCGGCGACCATGGCGCCGAGCGGCGCATAGCCTGCGGCAAACCCCTTGGAGAGCGCGATGATATCCGGGCGGATGTTCCAGTGTTCGGCGGCGAGGAAGCGGCCGGTGCGGCCCGCGCCGGTCATCACCTCGTCGTAGATCAGCAGCATGCCGAATTCATCGCAGATTTCGCGGATGCGGGCATAGTAGCTGTCGGGCGCGACCAGCGCGCCGGTGGATGCGCCGCCGACCGGCTCCATGATGAAGGCGAGCACGGTCTCCGCGCCTTCCTCCAGGATCTTGTCGCGCAGCAGCTCGGCGTATTTCAGCCCGCGCTCCTCGTCGGTGAGGTTGTCGCGGTCGAGATAGCAGCGCGGTGCCGCGATCTTCGGCATTTCCCGCATCATCGGCGCGAAGGGCGCGGTCAGCGGGTCGTAGCCGGTGACGGCGAGCGCACCCAGCGTCGAGCCGTGATAGGAGGGCATGCGCGAGACGACCTTCCAGCGGCTTTGCTGGCCGGTCGCCACGCGCATATTGGCGGGCGAGCTTGATTGCGCTTTCGACCGCCTCCGAGCCGCCGGAGACGAAGAACACCTTGTCGAGGCCGTCGGGCATCAGCGAGGCGGTTTTCGCGGCAAGCGTGTTCGGCCGGCTCGTTTTCGAAATGCAGGCGATAGGCGAAGGTCGCCTTTTCCATCTGCCGGCGCATCGCCTCAAGCACGTGCTCGTTGCCGTGGCCGATATTGGCGACCATCGCGCCGCTGGAACCGTCGAGATAGCGCTTGCCGTCGACGTCGAAGATGTAGACGCCTTCCGCCCGGTCGACGAGGGGACGGCGCAGGCGCGACTGGTAGAAGAGATGCGAGGCGGGTTTTTCAGGCATCGGAGAAATCCAAAGGAGGCGGGTGGCCGATCATTGATCGGCGATTGTCGCGCCGCAAGGGCGGGCAAGGGATGAGGATGGCGTGTCGCGATACTTGTCAACAGGGCTTGGGGAGAAGATCGGGAAAACGGTGTTTTGACCCCTCACCCATTTTACCCCCTCACCCTAACCCTCTCCCTGAGGGAGAGGGGATAGCTCCCTGCCGTGGTCGGGGTTCGCAATGCTGATTTGGGTCGTGGCAGCACCCCTCACCCTGGCCCTCTCCCCATGGGAGAGGGGATGGCTCTCTGTCGTGGTCTTGGTTTGCTGCGTTGATTTCGGTCGTGACAGCACCCCTCACCCTAACCCTCTCCCTGAGGGAGAGGGGATGGCTCTCTGCCGTGGTCGGGGTTCGCAGTGCTGATTTGGGTCGTGGCAGCACCCCTCACCCTGGCCCTCTCCCCATGGGAGAGGGGATGGCTCCCTGCCGTGGTCTTGGTTTGTTGCGTTGATTTCGGTCGTGACAGCACCCCTCACCCTAACCCTCTCCCTGAGGGAGAGGGGATGGCTCCCTGCCATGATCGGGGTTCGCAGTGCTGATTTAACTTCAGCCAGGGGCTCGTCTGCTCCCTCTCCCTCAGGGAGAGGGTTGGGGTGAGGGGTAAGGACTACGCGCAGACGGTCAGTTCGACGCCGTGGTTCTCCAGCACCGCGTTAATCGCCGGCGGGGGTGGCGCGTCGCAGAAGACCTGGGTGACGTCGCAAATGTGGCCGCCGCGAACATGGGCCGGGCGGCCGAATTTCGTGTGGTCGAGGACGAGGAACGATTGGCGGGAATTTTCGAGGATCGCCTGGCGCGCCAGCACCTCGTCCTCGTGAAAGTCGAGGAGGGTGCCGTCTTCATCGACGCCGGCTACGCCGAAGATGCCGATGTCGAATTTGTAGCCGGCGAAAAACATCTGAGCGGCGGGGCCCAGAATATCGCGGTCGCCGTGGCGAAGCCTGCCGCCGACGATGGTGACTTCGAAGCCGGGATTGTTGGAGGCGGCCATCGCCACGTTGAGATTATTGGTGAAAATGCGAAGGTTCTCGTGCTGGAGAAGGCCCTGCATGACGATTTCCGGCGTTGTGCCGATGCTGAAGGCGACCGAAACAGTGGAGGGAACTTGCGCCGCGACGCGTGCGGCGATCCGCCGTTTGGCCTGAAGGTTGAGGATCTGCCTGGTGCGGTAGTGGATGTTGTTCAGCGTCGGCGGCGGTTCGACGCCGCCATGGGTGCGCCGTAAAATGCCATCCTCGCAGAGCCGGTTGAGATCGCGCCTGATGGTCTGCGTGGTGACCTTGAAACGGCCCGCAAGCTCCTCCACCGACATGAATCCGGCGGCCTGGACCATTTCGGCGATCTCCACTTGCCTGGCGGAAATATCCATTCGGGCGGATGTCCTTCGTAAATACAAACACTCTTTTAGCCTGTTCAGATGAACCTGGCATGACGTTCAATTGAACATGACTGGATGTGAGGGTCAAAAGCGGTTGAGCGCACAAACCGTGTGATAGCTTTCGGCGTGAATTTGCATCAATAGGCGGATTGCTTGCGGCGGATCGCGGCCTGCATGTCGGAGGCGCGGATCGCATCGCCAAGCGTGACGACGCCGGCCGGTTCCAGAAGGTCGATGAGCTTGAGAAGAACTTCAGCTGTGGCAAGGGAATCGCCAAGCGCCGTGTGACGGGTCTCCGGCGGAATGACGATGCCGAAGCGCCCGGCGAGAGCGTCAAGCGTCAAGCTCTCGGAACGGCCGAAGATGTGGGCGGCAAGGAGCACGGTATCGAGCACCGGCTGGTCGAATGTGACGCCGGCTTCCGCCTGGCGCTTTTCCAGGAAGGTCATGTCGAAGGGCGCATTATGGGCGATGAGGACGCCGTCGCCGACGAAATCGTGGAAGCGGGGGAGAACGGCGGAAGCGGGTGCTGCATCGGCGACCAATTCGTCGGTGATGCCGTGAATGCGGGAGGAGGCGGGCGGGATTTTGCGGCCCGGATTGATCACGGTGGAAAAGGCCTCGCCGCGCAAGAGCCGCCCGTTGACGATGCGAACGCCGGCAATCGCCACCATCTCGTCGCCGCGCGAAGGTTCAAGCCCCGTCGTCTCCGTGTCGAAGACAACATAGGTGAGCGCGCGAAGCGGCATGTCTTCCAGCGTTCCGGCCTGATGGCGGGCAAGGAGGTCGAAATCGTAAAACTCCGGTCTGGCGGGGATCTCCACATTGGCCTTTTCCGGGCGATCCTGCAGATCGCGGGCGATTGCAAGCGCCATGCGGATACGGGCCACAGGCTGGCCATTGGAACCGGCGATCGCCTCGCACCACATATCGCTCTTGTGGTGGGTGAGGACATCGCGGCCGGTCATCGATCCAAGCGTCTCGTCCAGCGTCTCGCGCAACCAGGTCTCCAGCATGGTGACGGGCACGAGATTGCCGCGCCAGACGAGGTCGATATGGGCGCGGTCGCCGGCGCTTGACGCCTCCAGGCGGAATTCGCGCACCTGATCCCAGACGGCGGCGCGGTTCATGATGCGATCGACGAGTTCCGTCACGCTGGTGCTGTCGCAAAGGAGCCAGAGCGGCGCGCCGCCTTGCTCCACCGAAATGGCGCGGTTTTCCGAGCGCCGGTTGGCAATGCAGTCGAAGAGCGTCAGGGAAAACACCGGCGCCATCGGCCAGGCGCTGGATAAAATGTCGTTGGCGACCTGATCCAGCCGGTCGAGCCTTTCGCCGATCAGCACCGGTTCCTCGTGCAGCGCCGCCTCGACCGCCTCGCGATCTTCGGCGGATAGCGGCTGGCCGGAAAGCAGCATTTCGCCGGCCATGGTCAGCGCCGTAACGTGCTGGCGCATGTCCTGCGTGACGTCCTGCAAGAGCCTCTCGCGCCAGATGCCGGCGGCGAGTTCTTCGGTGACGGCTTCAAGCGTCACCACATAGCCGACGGGGTTGGCTTCCGCCTCGTCCAGCATCAACGACATGCGGCCTTTAAGCGTTTCGTGGCCGGAGGTGGTGACGGCGACGAAAGGCGCCATCAATCCGTCGCGGTGTGAGAGATGCCTGCCGCCCGCAAAACGCCGCGACAACCGCTCCAGCGAGTGGCGAAGAGGCTGCGGTGCGATCAGCGCCGTCAGATCGCGGCCGAGCCCAAGTTCGCCGCCGGTGGAGGATCCGCCGTCAGCACGGGTGCGGCCGATGAGCGTCTGGGCGGCGCGGTTGTAAAGCAGCACCGTATGGTCGAAACGGCAGATGATGACGCCCTGCTGGAGGTCGCGCAAAACCGCCTCGAGCCGGTTTTTTTGGCGCTGGCCTTCGGCGGTTGCCTTTGCGATCGCCTTTTCCACTTCGCCGCGCGCCTGCGCAAGGGCAACGGACACCTCACGGGTGGCAGGGGCGAGGGGCCCGAGATAGCGGCCGATATCGTCCGGGATTGGCTGCGAAGCGCCGGCATGAGCGGCGGCGCGCATCGTCGCTGCCAGCCTCTCGATCGGCCGGGCGACATGATCGTCGAAACGAAGCCAGACCCAGGCGATGAGGCCGGTAATCGCGAAACCGGCGCTGCCGACGGCAAGCACGGCTGCGTCGAAATCCTTCATTTCGAGGCGGGTGGAGAGCCATACGAGACCGGCGACGAGCAGGACCAGCGTCACGCATGCGATCAATGCAAAGAAGAGGAAGATGCGGAGCCTGAGGCCCCATCTCCCGGATGCTTTCTCAAGCATGTGGCGGTTCCGCCCGCCCGTTTCCCGAGGTAAGGGCAAGCGCGAGGGTGTGTTTCAGTTCCTTCAGCGTAAAAGGCTTGCCGATCATGGCGTCGGCACCGAGCGCCAACGCTTTTTCGGTCTCGATCCGGCGTGGCCTCGCGCTCATGACGACAATCGGCAGATCGCGGGTGGCGGGATCCGCACGAAGCCGCTGGCAAATGCAGTAACCGCTTTCCGCCGGCATCTCTGCATCCACAAGCAGAAGATCGGCGTGGCCGTCCCGGGCGAGTGACAAGGCGCGTTCCGAGGTGTCGGCCGCCTCGACGTCATAGCCTTCGGCGGCAAGAAGGGATTTCAGGCAAAGCGTAATGACCGATTTTCCATCGGCAACGATCAGTCGTTTGTTCCGCA
This sequence comes from uncultured Alphaproteobacteria bacterium, assembly GCA_963698365.1. Lineage (GTDB taxonomy): Bacteria > Pseudomonadota > Alphaproteobacteria > Rhizobiales > Stappiaceae > Hongsoonwoonella. Next base: position 265,352 of record CAVOQM010000005.1, on the reverse strand, counting down.
TGACCGCTTCCTCCCGAGCCGCATTATTGCTGATGGCCGCCGCCTCCGAAACACGGCCTTCGGCCTAAGACGAATGTCCGATTGCATGGCGAAAAACGGCGGCGGCGCGAGAAATTACGCCTTGATATCAGCCATTCGTCCCAGCGCAGACCTCTGTCCGCAGCCGGTCGTCCGCCGGCAGGTTTTCCCAAACAGGATCTTTCGGCAGGCCGTCGTCGCCGAATTCCTGCGAAGCGGAGACGAGCATCCGGCGCGGCGTCTCACAGTCGAAAAGCTGACGGGTGACGGCAGTCGGCGTGAAACGGGTGGCGAGATAAACTTCTACAAGCCGGTAGCCGGGCGCTTTGTCGTTGGTCCTGAGGGAGGCAAGATCGACGGCGGAGAAACGATTGATGCGCGGGAAGACATAGGTCCAGGGCTGGAGCATGTTGGAGGTCGTATAGGTTTCTCCGACCGCAACGTGAGCGGGAAGCTCGGACGCGGTGCGTTCAAACCAGGTGTATTCGTTCCAGATGTGGAAGGTCAGCATGCCGATGGCGGCGCCGACGGGAAATATCCAGCGCGGCAGCCGCTTGCCGGTCAGCTTGTTGACGAACATGAGGCAACCGACGACGGCAATGCCGAGAATGAGGGTGCCGAACAATCCAATGAGCATGCGAATGACCTTGTTGAGGTGTAAACGGGGGTGATCGGGCGACGTGCTGCGGTCAGGCTCCGCGGGCGCTCATCGCCGACTGCATGGTCTTGACCACGCCGAAAGCGTCCTTGAGATGATTGCGTTCCAGCGCCGATAGCGTGCTCGGCGCCATGAAATTATCGACCTTGCGCCCCTCGCGCACCTGCCGCGCCTGATGTTCGAGACGGATTTCGGCGATGAGATCATAGGCGTCGACAAGATCGTCGGCGCCCGAGTGGCTGAGGCTGCCTGCCTTTCGGGCGGCCAGCAGCCTCTCGCGGGTGTTGACCGGCTCGATCGCCGCATCCAGCGCATAGACGCGGGCGAGATCGACGATCGGCACGATGCCGGAATGTTTCAGATCGAGCGTGTCCTTGTGCTCGCCCGAGCGGATCAGCGCAAAACCGCGGAAGAGACCGAGCGGCGGCGTGTGCTTCAGCGAATTGGCGATCATATGGGCGCGGAAGATGGAATTGGCGCGCGCCGCTTTCAGCGTCTCGCGATGGATGCCGGCGTAGAGGCTTTCCTCGCCGGCGATGGGCCTGAGGTCGAACATAACGGAAGAAAGCATCTGCGCCATCGGATCGGGCCGCGCGATCCAGCCCTTGAAATAGTTCCGCCAGACCTTGACCGGCTGCCGCCATTTGTCATTCGTCGCCATCATGTCGCCCGGGCAGTAGAAATAGCCGCAGGCGTCCAGCCCGTCGGAGACGAAACTGGCGAGATCGGCGAAATAGGCGCCGTGAGCGGCTTCGTCGTAGTCATCATGCAGGATCAGGCAATTGTCCTGATCCGAGACGCCGGTCTGCTCGCGCCGGCCTTGCGAGCCGCAGGCAAGCCACAGATAGGGCACGGGAGGCGCACCGAACTTCTTCTCTGCCCCAGCGCCAGGAGCCGGCGGGTCAGCGCATCGGCAACGCTGGTGATCAGATGGCCGACCTTGTGAGGATCGATGCCGGATCCGACAAGCTGGGCCAGCAATTGCGGAATGCGCCCGACGACTTCCGCAAGATCGTCCAGCTTCGAAAGCCGGCCGATGTCGGAGATCATGAACATGGCGGAGACGGACTGGCGGCGGATCAGGTTGGTCTTGGTCAAGATGCCAAGCGCCTTGCCGTTCTCGGCGATCGGCAGATGGCCGATGGCGCGGTTGCTCATCTCCATCATGGCATCGAGAACGAGGGCTTTGGGGGTAAGCGAGAAGGGCGAAGGCGTCATGACGTCGCTGACCGGACGTCCGCGTCGAGCCCCTTGGCGAGTATACGCGCCGGCAAGATCGCCGGTGGTCAAAATGCCCTGCAACTGCCGCCGTCGCCGACGAGCACGCAGGAAATGCCTTTTTCTCCCATCACCGCCGCCGCCTCGCGCACGGTGGCGGACGGTGAAACCATGACGGGATCGGCGGTCATGATTTCGCTGAGCTGCGAGGATATCAGCGCGTTGACCGCGTCTATGGAAGCGGTAGGCGGACGGGTTTGCGTCGGCCGCAGCCGGTCGAAAAAGGCGCTGAAACCGGGATACGCCGCCAAAAGAGCGTCGAATTCGGATTTTGGAATTTTCAAAGCCCGAACGTTGCTGCCGGCTACCGCCTTTTGTGCGGCGATACCGCCCCGAAACAGGGTGCGTGCGGCGAAACTTTCGCCCTGACGGAAATGGGAAATGATCTGGCCTTCGGGCGAAAGCAGATCGACCTCGCCGGAAAGCAGCACAAAAAGACAATCGACCTTGTCGCCGATCTCGTAGACGGCATCGCCGGCCTTGACGGCAACTGTCGTCCCGCCTGCTTCAATCCGGCTCAAATCCTCGCCCGGCAGCAGATCGAACGGGTGGTAACTGGCGAGAAAAGCGCTGATCGATGTCGTTTTCTGCGGCATTGGCTGATCCTAACCCCAAAATCTTATCCCATGACGGGGGCGGGATAAAGAAAACGGACCCCACCGGGGCGGGGTCCGCGTTTTTCTTCAGGCTTTCACCATGCTGATCAGTGACCGGTCGCGGCACCCGCACCGCGCGGGATGCGGACGCTTTCGACCAGATCCTGGATCTCCTGCGGCGGCGCTTCGGTCGCGTTGGACACGAAGTAGGCCACCGCGAAGTTGAGCAGTGCGCCGACCGAACCGATGGACAGCGGCGAGATGCCGAAGACCCAGTTGTCGGCCGTGTCCGGGGCGATGTTGGTGCCCGGGATGAACAGCCAGCCCTTGTACCAGAAGATGTAGACCAGCGTGAAGATCAGGCCGGACAGCATGCCGGCGATCGCACCCTTGTTGTTGATGCGCTTCGAGAAGATGCCCATCATCAGCGCCGGGAAGATCGACGACGCCGCGAGACCGAAGGCGAGGGCCACGATCTGGGCCGCGAAGCCTGGTGGGTTGAGGCCGAGGTAGCCGGCAACCGCGATGGCGACACGGCCATCGAGATACGGGCGGCGAGCAGCTCGCCTTTTTCCGAGATGTTCGGATTGATCAGGCGCCCTTGATCAGGTCGTGCGACATCGACCGAGGAGATCGCCAGCAGGAGACCGGCAGCCGTCGACAGAGCGGCGGCAAGACCACCGGCGGCGACGAGCGCGATCACCCAGTTCGGCAGCCGGGCGATTTCCGGGTTGGCCAGCACCAGGATGTCATGGTTCACGGTCAGCTCGTTGCCCTTCCAGCCGAAGCCTTCGGCCTTGGCGTTGCAAAGTCGGCCGATCTTCTCGTTGTAGTACTGGATGCGGCCGTCGCCGTTCTTGTCCTCGAACTTGAGAAGACCGGTGGTCTCCCAGTTCTTGAACCACTGCGGGCGCGCTTCATAGGACAGATTGCCGTCGGGCGAGCCGACTTCGGACCGGTCTGGATCGTGTTGACGAGGTTGAGACGAGCCATGGCGCCAACGGCCGGAGCGACCGTGTAGAGCAGCGCGATGAAGACCAGCGCCCAACCGGCCGACCAGCGGGCATCGGCCACCTTGGGCACCGTGAAGAAGCGGATGATGACGTGCGGCAGACCCGCGGTGCCGATCATCAGCGACATGGTGAAGAGCACCATGTTCGAGCTATTCGTATGGTGCCCCGTATAGGTGGCGAAGCCGAGATCGCCGATGATCTGGTTGAGCTTGGCCAACAGCGGCACGCCGTCGGCGATCGTGTTGGCAGAAGAGGCCGAGCTGCGGCATGGCGATGCCCGTCAGGTTGCAGCGAGATGAAGACCGCCGGGATCGTGTAGGCGAGGATCAGCACGATGTACTGCGCGACCTGGGTGTAGGTGATGCCCTTCATGCCGCCGAGAACCGCGTAGACGAAGACGATCGCCGCGCCGATGATAGAGGCCGGTGGTCAGCGTCGCACGTTCGAGGAAGCGCGAGAAGGCGACGCCGACGCCCGTCATCTGGCCGATAACGTAGGTGATCGAGATGACGATGAGGCAGATAACGGCGACGAAGCGGGCGGTCGGGGAGTAGAACCGGTCGCCGATGAACTCGGGAACCGTGTACTTGCCGAACTTGCGCAGATAAGGCGCAAGCAGCATGGCGAGCAGCACGTAGCCGCCGGTCCAGCCCATCAGGAAGGTGGAGTCGTCATAGCCGCTCGAAGGCGATGAGGCCGGCCATGGAGATGAACGAGGCCGCCGACATCCAGTCGGCCGCCGTCGCCATGCCGTTGGCGACCGGGTGAACGCCGCGGCCGGCGGCGTAGAATTCGCCCGTCGTTGCGGCGCGAGCCCAGATGGCGATACCGATGTAGAGCGCGAAGGTCCCGCCGACGATAATGTAAGTGAGTGTTTGAAGGTCCATTGTGTCTTCCCCCCGATTATTCTTCGTCGACGCCGAATTTCTTGTCGATCGTATTCATGCGCCATGCATAGAAGAAGATCAGGACGAGGAACACGTAGATCGAACCCTGCTGGGCGAACCAGAAGCCGAGATCCGTGCCGCCGACCTTGATGCCCGACAGCAGCGGACGAAGAACGATGCCGAAGCCGAAAGACACGAAGGCCCAGATCACCAGGCTCCATTTGACGATTGCAAGGTTTGCCTTCCAATAGGCAACGCCCGAATCCTTGTCGTTTTGCATTTAATTTCCTCCGCTCATCGACCTGGAGCATATCCCGCCGAACGACACCGTTCTGGCAACAAGGACATGCACCAACATATTGATTCCGGAGCGATTTCCTGCCACGAAAACGATCCCGTTTTCAGGACAAGCGCTCCAGGGAGCCGCAAGGGAAAACCGGATGCCGGGGCGACTGACGATCGTCACAGCCCGGGCCCGCACCCATCCCGCCTGCCGGATATTTAGCCTCCATCCGTATTGCCGGCGGTTTCCTCTACGGCGGCCGGCCCAGTTTCCTCCCGGCCGACCGGTACAGCTCGCCAAACCGCGATTACGGCGATGGCAAAACCGTACCCTCGGGCGCGACTATACCGGCAATGCAAGAGCGGACGAACCAAGACCATGGATTAATACACTTTCGTCGCGGGTTGTGCTTCACAAGGAAGCTTCCGCAGAGAATCACCACCCCTGCTTGCAGTCGCCCAAGTGGCGAATTGGGTGATAATGTATAGACATTTCAGCCCCTATAGCCGAAAAACGTCAGGATGGCGGATGGCCGTCGTCGAGGTTTTGGCGCGAATGCCAGAGGAAGAGACCCTCAGCATGCAAGATCGTTCCGGCGTGAAAGATCCTTCCCGCGAGAAAGGCCTTTCCGCAGAGAAAGATCCATCTGGCGAGAAAGATGCGGGCCCGCTCTACAAGCGGATCAAGTCCGACATCCTGTCGCGCATGCGCTCGGGCGAATGGCGGCCGGGAACGACGATCCCGGGCGAAGTGGATCTGGCGGAAGCCTATGGCTGCGCCCGCATGACGGTGAACCGGGCGATCCGCGAGCTTGCCGACGAGGGCATTCTGGAGCGGAGAAAGCGCGCCGGCACCCGCGTATCACCCTTCACGGGCCACAGTGCGCTCCTGGAAATTCCGCGAATCGACCGGGAAATCGAGCGCCTTGGATGGCGGGTCGGCTATCGGCTGATCAAAAGGCGGGTCATGACGGCGCGTGGCGAGCTGGCAAAACGATTCGAAGTCGCGGAAGGGGCGAAGGTGGTGAGCGTCGTCTGCCTGCATCTGGCCGACGGCGTGCCCTTTCAGCTGGAACAGCGATGGATCAACCTTGCGGCGGCCCCGGCCGCGGAAACTGAAAGCTTCGAAAAGCAAGGCCCGAACCAATGGCTGCTCGATCACGTGCCGTGGTCAAGCGTCGAACATGAGGTGGCGGCGGTCGCGGCAAGCGGTCTGGAAGCCTTTGAGCTTGGCGTCCAGCCGGGGTCGCCGTTACTTGAAATAAGCCGCAGGACGAGGGACGGCGAGCGGGTCGTCACCATCGCCCGATTGCTGCATCCAGGCGGAAGCTACCGTTTGCAGGCAAGGGCAAGCGCTGTGTGAATCCGCGAAAAGCCGGGTATTTTTCGATGCAACCGGAGCGTTAATCAATCCTTGGAAATTTTAGGGCAGGCTCCCCCAAACATAAAAACTGGGGGTTCGGATGCTCCGAAACAAACTGTCGACCAAACTGGCGCTTCTGTTCTTCGCTGGCGCCGTCGTCCTGTGCACGGCATTGGTCATAACCACGTCGCTTCTGGCGAGGAATGTCGCTAACGATCAGGCTGACAAGGCGCTCGCCAGCGCCACGCTGGGCAAGAAGAAGACCATGACGCTGGCGCTGCAGCAGATCAACGACAGCACGCGCTTCTTCACCACGCTTCCAAACGCCAAGGACAGCATCATGAAGATGCGCGCCGGCTGGAAGAACCTGAAAGAGAATCAGACCCAGCAACTCGTCCAGCTTTTCGTCGAGGCCAATCCCTATGGCGCCAGCGAACGCTACCTGCTGGAAACGCCGGACGCGGAAAACTATTACGCCACCAACCACAAGGTCATTCACACGGCCTTCACCGAGATCCTGTCGCAAGGCCTCTATACCGACGTGGCGCTGACCGATCCGGACGGCAATATCGTCTATACCTATCGCAAGGGCGATGACTTCGCCCGCCACGTCGACGCGCCGGAAATCGCCGGAACCGCAGTGCAATTGGCCTTGAAGCCGCTGATCGACGCCTCCGTTGCGCAAACTCTGAAGGCGAGCGACGCTTATTTCTCCGGTTTCCATAAAGGCGCCGATGGCTCGGTCGTGGCGGTGATCGCGTCGCCCGTGTTTTATCTGGATTCCTTCTTCGGCGCCGTCGCCTTCACCCTCGACATGAAGAGCCTGGCGGCAGTGCTGAACGACCGTACGGGCATTGCCGAAAGCGAGCAGGCCTATCTGGCATTCGAAGACGGCAGCCTGATTGCGCTCGGCGACGACGGTTCGACCCAGGCCACCTACGCGAAGGCGGATGTGCGCTCGTCCGATGACACGCTGTCGATCGAGGGCGAGGAAACGCGCTACCGCGAGGCGACGGGCACTTTCTTCGGCCGGTCCTTCGCGGTAATGGAAACCGTGTCGCAGGCGGAACTGGCGGCTGCCGCCTCCAAGATCACGCTGGGCGTCATCATCGCCGGCGCGCTTTGCCTGTTCCCGATGGCGGTCATCATGTGGTGGCTGACAGGGCGCATGTTCCGCCCGCTGGCGAGGCTTTCCGTCGTTGCCCGCGAAATCGCCGAAGGCGCTTTGGATGTCGAGGTCAACAGCCGCGAAAGGGCCGACGAAATCGGCGAGATGGCGCGCTGCATCGAAGTCTTCAAGGATGGCTCGATCGAACGCGAACGCCTCGCCGCCGAACGCAAGGTCGGCCATATCGCGCGCGAGAAGCGGGAAAAGACGGTTGACGATCTGATTTCCTCGTTCCGCTCGGAAATCCAGACCATGCTGGCTTCGGTGGAAGAAAACCTGGAACGGGTGGAAGGGCTATCGGGAGGGCTGACTGGTCTTGCCGCTACCGCTGCCGCACGCGGCCAGGAGGCGGCGCAGGAATCCGAACGCGCTTCGGAAAACGTTCAGGCGGTTGCTTCCGCCACAGAAGAACTCAACGCCTCGATCGAGGAGATCGCCAGGCAGGTCGCGACCACGGCACAGATCGTGGAGCAGACAACGGCCAATGCCAATTCCTCCAACGCCAAGATCGGCGGGCTGGCGGAAGCCGCCAATCGCATCGGCGCGGTGGTGTCGCTGATCTCCGAAATCGCCGAGCAGACCAACCTCCTGGCTCTCAACGCCACCATCGAGGCGGCGCGTGCCGGGGAAGCGGGCAGGGGCTTTGCGGTCGTCGCCTCCGAGGTGAAGTCGCTGGCTGGCCAGACGGCAAAGGCGACGGAGGAAATCTCCTCCCAGATCGCCGGCATCCAGGCTTCCACCGCCGAGGCGGTGAACGAGATCGCGGTGGTGACCCAGTCGATCGACGAGGTCAACCGCTACACCTCGACGATCGCGGCCTCGGTGCGCCAGCAAGGTGCAGCGACGGGCGAGATTTCCAGCAACGTGACACAGGCCGCCCAAGGCACGATGACGGTCTCCTCGGCCATTGTCTCGCTGAGCGACACGGTGAGCGAAAGCTCGCATTCGGCCGATGTCATGCGGGACGCGACCTTGCAGGTGAAGGAACATTCAAAGCGGCTTCGCTCCGCCGTCGACCGTTTCCTCACCGACGTAGCGGCGGCCTGACAGGGGCGCACGCCCGCAGACAATCGAAAGGCGGGCTTGATGCCCGCCTTTTCTTTTTTTCCCGTCGGCCGGTTCGCCACCCCCAATTGTGAGCGCGCTTTTTATGTGCTCATATCCGTCTGCGTTAAAAATCCGCGTCACATAATAAAGGGGCTGCAGATGGACCTTATTCTTCCGCAAGAATTCTCCAAATGGACGCGACGGGCCGTTCTCGGCCTGGCCGTGTCGCTGGCGGCGGCGTTTACCTTCGCCGGGCCGACGCTTGCCAAGGACAAGCCGCTGAAGGTCGCGGCGATCTATACAGTCCCCGTCGAGCAGCAATGGGTGAGCCGCATCCACAAGGCGCTGAAGGCAGCGGAAGCACGGGGCGACGTCACCTATTCCTTCTCGGAAAATGTCGCCAACACCGACTATGAGCGCGTCATGCGCGAATATGCCGAAGGCGGCATGGATCTCGTGGTCGGCGAGGCTTTCGCCGTGGAGCGGGCGGCGCGCAAGGTGGCGGCGGAATATCCGCAGACGGCCTTCCTCATGGGATCGTCCTTCGGTCCGGCGCAGCCGAATTTCGCGGTCTTCGACAACTGGATCCACGAACCCAGCTACCTGACCGGGATCATCGCCGGCAAGGCGACCAAATCCAACATCATCGGCATGGTCGGCGGCTATGCGATCCCGGAAGTGAACCGGCTGATGAACGCCTTCATGGAAGGCGCGCTTTCCGTCAATCCCGACGTCAAGTTCCTCGTCACCTTCATCAACTCCTGGTACGACCCGCCGAAGGCCAAGGAAGCCGCCTTTGCCATGGTCGACAAGGGCGCCGACATTCTCTACGCGGAACGCTTCGGCGTGTCAGATGCCGCCAAGGAGAAGGGCATTCTGGCAATCGGCAACGTCATCGACACCGCCGGCGATTATCCCGGCACCATCCTGTCGAGCGCGCTGTGGCAGATGGAGCCGACCATCGACAAGGTGATCGACGCGGTTGCCACGGAGACCTTCGAGCCTGCCGACTACGGCCAATACAGCTTCATGAGTCACGGCGGCGGCAGCTTCGTCGTCGACGAGAAGCTCGCCGATCCGGAAGCGGTGAAGGCGGCCAAGGAAAAGGAGCAGGAAATCCTGGATGGGCTCTTCCGCGTCAACGTCAACGACGGCGAGCCGAAATCCACGCTTTAGAGCATGTCCCCCAAAAGTGGGTACCGGTTTTGGGACAAGGACATGCGTCAAGCTTTCGATATTGGAGCATGTCCCCCAAAAGTGGATGCCGGTTTTGGGACAAGGACATGCGTCAAATCAAATGGCATGTCCCCCAAAAGTGGATGCCGGTTTCGGGACAAGGACATGCTCCTGGCATGCAAAATTGGAGCGTTTTCTTTGTCATGCAACCGCCCGGCGCGGGCATTCTGACCCCGCCCGGGTGTGTTGCTGTCGGCGTCAACCGAAACCAGAGCGCTTGTCCTGAAAGCGGCTTCGCTTTCGTGACGAGAAATCGCTACAGTATCAGTGCTCTGGCCCCAAGTAGCTCCATTCCCGCCGATCTCACGCCGAACAATTCCTGAGGAGATACATTCGATGCCAGATCCGACGGTCGAGATACGTCCCGTCCTGTCGCTTTCGGGCATCAGCAAACGTTTCGGCGAACTCGTCGCCAACAACGTGATCAACATTGAATTCTTTCCCGGTGAAATTGTCGCGCTGCTTGGCGAGAATGGCGCCGGCAAGACGACCTTGATGAATATTCTCTTCGGCCACTACATCGCCGATCAGGGTATCGTCCAGATCACAGGCAAGGACGGGGTATTGCGGCCGCTTGAGCAAGGCTCTCCCCACGCGGCGCTGAAAGCCGGCATCGGCATGGTGCACCAGCATTTCACGCTGGCAGAAAACCTCTCGGGTCTGGAAAACATTCTGCTTGGCACCCGATCGGCTTTCGCTTTCGGCGGGGGCAAGCGCCGCGCCAGGGCAAGGCTTGCCGATATCATGCGGCGCTCGGGCCTGGAGGTCGATCTCGATTGCCGCGTATCGCGGCTCTCGGTCGGCGAGAAGCAGCGGGTGGAGATCCTGAAGGCGCTTTATCGCGATGCCCGGGTGCTTGTACTGGATGAACCGACGGCGGTGCTGACGCCGCAGGAATCGGACAGTCTGTTTGAAACCCTCGACAGGCTAGCCGACGAGGGCCTTTCCATCGTCTTCATTTCGCACAAGATGGCGGAAGTGCTTTCCGCATCCGACCGGGTGGCGGTGCTGCGCCGTGGCGAACTGGTCGCCGACCTTCCGACCAAGGTCTGCGACCGGCATATGCTTGCCGATATCATGGTCGGCAGGCATCTCGACCCCGGCGAGCGGCCACCGGCGAATATCGGCGAGAAGCTGCTGAGCTTCATCGATGTGACCACCGGCAGCGGTCGCGACGCGCTGCATGACATCTCCTTCGATCTTCATGCTGGCGAAATCCTCGGCATCGCCGGGGTGTCCGGCAACGGCCAGGGCGCGCTCGCCCGTCTTGTCTCCGGACTTGAGGCACCGCGCGCGGGGCGGATCGAGATCGACGGCAAGCCGCTTAAGGCCAATCCGCGGGCGGCGATGCGCGCAGGCCTTGCCCGCATTCCCGAAGACCGCCACCGCGACGGGATCATCGGCGCGATGAGCGTTGCGGAAAATCTGGTGCTGGAGGAGATCCGCTCGCCCCGCTACCAGCGTCTGGGCTTTCTCGACTTCGGCGCAATCGATCGGCGGGCGGAGGAGGCAATCGACGGCTATGATATCCGCTGTCCCGGCGGGCATGCGGTGGCGCGGCTTCTTTCCGGCGGCAACATCCAGAAGATCGTGCTGGCAAGGACGCTGGATGCCGGACCCAAAGTGGTGCTGGCGGCGCAGCCGGCGCGGGGTCTCGACATCGGCGCGACCGAGGAGGTTCACGAACGGCTGTTCGACGCGCGCCTGCGCGGCAGCGCCGTATTGCTCATCTCGGAGGATCTGGACGAATTGTTCGCGCTCGCCGACAGGATCGCGGTCATTCACCGGGGCAGGCTGTCCAAACCCATCGACAGCGAAACGGTCGACCGTTCGACCATCGGGTTGATGATGGCCGGCCAGTCGGTCGAGGAGGCTGCGTGATGCGTCTTGAACCGCGCGAAACGATTTCGACAACGCGGATCTTTCTCGCGCCGTTCATTGCCGCCGTGGCGGCGCTGCTTTTGTCCGCCATTCCGATCTGGGCGGCAGGCGCATCGGCGGGTGAAGCCTATCTGCTTGATGTGGCACGGAGCGTTCGGTTCGGTCTTTGCGGTGTCTGAATTGCTGTCGCGGGCGACGCCCTTGATATTGACCGGACTGGCTGCGGCAATAGCCTTTCGCGCCAAGCTTTGGAACATCGGCGGCGAAGGCCAGCTTTACGCGGGCGCGCTGGCGGCTGTTGCCGTTGGATCAGGCGCGATCTCGCTGCCTCCCGCCGCGATGATCGCGATGGTGCTTGTTGCGGGCGCGCTTGCGGGCGCTTTCGTGATGCTGGTGCCGACGCTCCTCAAGGTGAAACTCGGCGCCGACGAAGTGGTGACGACGCTGCTGCTCAATTTCGTCATCCTGCTTTTCGTGCAGATGATGCTGGAAGGGCCGATGCAGGACCCGATGGGCATGGGCTGGCCGCAATCCGCACCGATGCTGGAGGAAGCCGCACTGCCCAAGCTCGTCGAACGGATGCGGGTCCACGGCGGGCTTGTCGTTGCGCTCGTTGCCGCGCTTTTCGCCTCCGTCTTGCTGAAGCGCACGGTCTGGGGTTTTGAAATCCGCGCCGTCGGCGAAAATCCCTCCGCCGCGCGGCACGCCGGCATTCCCGTGACGGCGACGCTGGTCAGGGTCGGGCTGATCTCCGGCGCATTCGCCGGCCTTGCCGGCGTCGGCGAAGTGGCCGGGCTCAAGGGCTATCTCACCGCCGATCTTTCTCCAGGCTTCGGCTACGCCGGGATCGTCGTCGCCATGCTGGCGGGCCTGTCGCCGATAGGCGTCGTCGTCGCGGCGGTGTTCATTGCCGCCATCTTCGTCGGCGCGGATTCAATGAGCCGGGCCATGGGTGTTTCCAACTATCTCGCCGATCTCATCGTGTCGCTGTCGCTTCTTTGCGTGCTCGTCTCCGGCATGTTCGTCCGCTTCCGCATCCGCTTCGGCGGCAGCGTCGCACCGGAGAGAAACCGATGAGCGATATTCTCGACATCTTGCTGGCGGCGAATTTCTGGGCGGCGGCGCTGCGCATCGCCACGCCGCTGATCTTCGGGGTGCTGGGCGCGCTCGTCTGCGAACGCGCCGGCGTGCTCAATCTCGGCATCGAGGGGATTTTCACCGCAGGCGCGATGGCCGGATGGATGGCGGTGTGGCTCGGCGCCGATCTTTGGACGGGCGTTGCTGGTCGCGCGCTGGAACGGGAGCGGTCTTCGGCCTGCTGCACGCCATTCTGACGGTGCCCTTCGGCCTGTCGCAGCATGTATCGGGCATCGGCATCACGCTGTTTGCCACGAGCCTCAGCTATTATCGCCTATCGCACGGCGCTGCCCGATGTTTCCTCGCCGCCGCGTATCGTGCCGTTCAAGCCGGTCAATATCGAAGGGCTTTCCGATCTGCCGTTCATCGGCCCGGCGCTCTTCCAGCAAACGCCGCTGACCTTCCTTGCCCTTGGACTGGTCGTGGTCGTATCGCTGCTCTTGTACCGGACGCCGCTCGGGCTTGCGATCCGCGCTGTCGGCGACAATCCGGCGGCGGTCGATGCGCAGGGCCTTTCCGTCACATGGCTGAGGACCGGCGCCATCGTCGTCGGTTCGGCGCTGATGGCGATGGGCGGCGCGTTCCTCACCATGTCGGCCTTCGATGCGTTCTTCTTCGGCATGGTCAACGGCCGCGGCTGGATCTGCATCGCGCTGACCGTCTTTGCGTCATGGCGACCGGGCAAGGCGCTGATCGGCGCGCTGCTGTTCGGTGCGTTCGACGCCTTCCAGGTGCGGCTGCAGACGGAAGTCGGCGCCTTCGTGCCGAGGCAGGTGTTCCTGATGCTGCCCTATCTCTGTCGATCGCTGCCCTTGTGGTGGTGGCGCGCCGGGCGGACTACCCGCGCGCTGCTGGCCATTTCAAGGGGCACGGTGAGGGCATGCCGAACTGAGTCGCGCGGAACGCGCCGTGAGGATCGGCTCAGGATTTGCAAATTCGCGTTTCCGCCAACGGGAAGGACGCGCATTGCCGAGCTGACCGGAGAGACTCCACATGACCTTCGATCTTCTCGTCAGCAACGCAACGCTTCCAGATGGCAGGACCGGGATCGATATCGCCTGCAAGGGCGGCAAGCATCGTCGCCGTCGAACGCGGCATTCGGCGGCGAATGCCGGCCGCGATGATCGACGCGGGCGGCCGCCTCGTCTCGCCGCCCTTCATCGATTGTCATTTCCACATGGATGCGACGCTGTCGCTCGGCCTGCCGCGCATGAACGAGACCGGCACGCTGCTTGAGGGGATCGCGCTTTGGGGCGAATTGAAGCCGCTTCTAACCCATGAAGCGGTGGTCGAACGGGCGCTTCGCTACTGCGATCTCGCCGTCTCGCAAGGGCTGCTCGCGATCCGCAGCCACGTCGATATCTGCGACGACCGGCTGCTTGCCGTCGAGGCGCTGCTGGAGGTCAAGAAGAAGATCGCACCCTACATCGACCTGCAACTGGTCGCCTTCCCGCAGGACGGCTTCTATCGCTCGCCGAATGCGGAAAAGAACCTGATCCGCGCGCTCGATATGGGCGTCGACGTGGTTGGCGGCATCCCGCATTTCGAGCGCACCATGGCCGACGGCGCGAGAAGCGTGACGGCGCTTTGCGAGATCGCCGCAAAGCGCGGGCTGATGGTCGATATGCATTGCGACGAAAGCGACGATCCGCTGTCGCGCCACATCGAGACGCTGGCCCTTGAGGCAGAGCGCCTTGGCCTGCAGGGCCGCGTGGCCGGATCGCATCTGACGTCGATGCATTCCATGGACAATTATTACGTCTCCAAGCTCCTGCCGCTGATCGCGGAAGCGGGCGTTGCGGCCATCGCCAATCCGCTGATCAACATCACGATCCAGGGGCGGCACGATACCTATCCGAAGCGGCGCGGCCAGACGCGGGTGCCGGAAATGCGGGCGCAGGGCATCACCGTCGCCTTCGGCCATGACTGCGTGATGGACCCCTGGTATTCCATGGGGTCCGGCGACATGCTGGAAGTCGCTTCCATGGGCCTGCATGTGGGACAGATGACCTCACGCGAGGCCATGCGCTACGCTTTCGACTGCGTCACCACCAATCCGGCGAAAATCATGGGGCTTGAAGGCTATGGGCTGGAGGTCGGCTGCAATGCGGATTTCGTGCTGCTGCAGGCGTCAGACACCATCGAGGCGATCCGCCTGCGGGCAACGCGGCTTGCGGTGGTCCGGCGCGGCAAGGTGATTTCCGAGACGCCTGCACGGCTCAGCCGGCTGTCTCTGGACGGACGGCCGGATACGCTCGATCCGGCCGATTATGCGCCGAAGGGGTAATGAATTTAAAACTAACCTTTGAGGGCCGCGACGAACTATTTGCAAGCCTCGTGATACCGGCGAAATCGCCCTCTGCAATCAGCTTGTCAGGCGCGACCCATGAGCCGCCGACGGTGACGATATTAGGAAGGGCCAGATAGGTCCTGGCGTTTTCCGGCGTGACGCCGCCGGTCGGGCAGATCTTGATATCGGGCAGCGGCCCGGCCATGGATTTCAGCATCGGCACGCCGCCGGCAGCTTCCG
The DNA here is from genome assembly GCA_963698365.1 of uncultured Alphaproteobacteria bacterium. Taxonomy (GTDB): domain Bacteria; phylum Pseudomonadota; class Alphaproteobacteria; order Rhizobiales; family Stappiaceae; genus Hongsoonwoonella. The sequence continues at coordinate 250,258 of CAVOQM010000005.1, read as the reverse complement.
CCGGGAAAAACTTCAGCACCTCAAAACCCTGATCGGCGAGGTTCATCGCCTCTGTCGGCGTGGCGCAGCCCGGCAGGAAAGGCAGACCGGACGCTTTCACGGCGGCAATCAGCGCTGACGGCGAACCGGGGCTGACGCCAAAGACGGAGCCGGCGTCAATGGTCGCCTGAACGTCTTCCACCCGGCGAAGCGTGCCGGCGCCAACGACCGCATCGGGACAGGCGGCGCGGATCGCCCGGATCGCCTCCAGGGCGACCGGCGTGCGCAGGGTGATCTCCAGAACCGGCAGGCCGCCCTCGACGAGCGCCCGCGCCAGAGGTACGGCGTCCTCGATCCGCTTGATGACGAGAACCGGGATCATCGGCGCCAGCGCGCAAATCTCCGAAGCTGATGGCATGTCGTTATCCTTTTAGTTGAGCGAGGAGGCCGATGGTCGAGCCATCGAGGCCGGAGGTGTCGGCGCTATCGCCTGAAAAAAGCGGAGCAAGCGATCCGGCGAATTCCTTGCCGAGCTCGACACCCCATTGGTCGTAGGAATTGACGTTCCAGATCGCGCCCTGGACGAAGACCTTGTGCTCGAAGAGCGCGATCAACCGGCCGAGAGCGAAAGGCGTCAGGCTCTTGTGCAGGATCGTCGTCGACGGACGGTCGCCGGGGAAGGTGCGATGCGGGGCGAGCTTGTCGATCTCGGCGGAAGACTTGCCCTGCGCCTGCATGGCGGCGCGTACTTCGTCCTCGCTACGGCCAAAGGCCAGCGCCCGCGACTGCGCCAGGCAATTGGCCAAAAGAAGCGCGTGATGGCCGGGGAGACTGTCGCGCGGCTCACGGGCGGTGATGAAATCGACCGGGATCACGTTCGTGCCCTGATGCAGCAACTGGAAGAAGGAATGCTGGGCATTGGTGCCGGGTTCGCCCCAGATAACCGGCCCTGTCGCGCTGGTTACAGGCGCACCCTCCCGCGTCACTCCTTTGCCGTTGCTTTCCATATCGAGTTGCTGGACGTAAGCGGCAAAACGGGAAAGCCGCTGATCGTAGGGAATGAGGGCGACCGTCGGCAATCCAAGCGCATTGCGCCGCCAGATGCCGATCAGCGCCAGTAGCACCGGCAGGTTTTCGCTGAGCGGTGCAGTGGCGAAATGCCGGTCCATGCTTTCAGCGCCTGCAAGAAACGCGCGGAATTTAGCCCCGCCGATGGCGATGGCAACCGGAAGCCCGATGGCCGACCAGACCGAATAACGTCCGCCGACCCAGTCCCAGAAGCCGAAGACGCAGGCATCGCTGATGCCGAAGGCCTTGGTGGCGGCAAGATTGGTGGAAACGGCTGAAAAATGCCGACCGACATCGCCGCCAAGTGTGGCCTCCGCCCAGGCACGCGCCGAGCGCGCGTTGGTCATGGTTTCCTGGGTGGTAAAGGTCTTGGAGGCGACGATGAAGAGCGTACGGGCCGGATTAAGATGCTTCAGCGTGTCGTGAAGATGGGCGCCATCGACATTTGAGACGAAATGAAGCCGCGGCCCGTCGGCATCGGGCGCCAGCGCTCCAACCACCATGGCGGGGCCCAGATCCGATCCGCCGATGCCGATATTGACCACGTCAGAGAAGGGCTTGCCGTCGGCGGCGGAATAAGCGCCGGAGCGAACATCGTCGGCAAAGGCAAGGAAACGGTCGAGCGTTTCGTGCACCTTGGGCATCACGTCTTCGCCGTCGACGATGATGCGGGCATCCTTGCCGGCGCGAAGCGCCGTGTGGAGAACGGCGCGGCCTTCCGTGAGATTGATCGGCTCGCCTTTAAACATCGCGTCGCGCTTGGCCTCCACGCGGGAGGTTTCCGCAAGGCGGATCAGGGTGTCGAGGGCCTTTTCGTCAATCTTTTCCTTGGAGAAATCGATGAAAAGATCGTCAATACCAGCGGAAAAGCGCTCAAACCGGCTGGCGTCTCCGGCAAAAAGGTCGCGCAGATGAATGCCGTTGAGGCGGGTGGCGTCGGCTGCAAGAGCGGCGGCAATTGTGTCAGGCGATGATGCGGCCAAGTCTTTTCCCCTCGTTAGTTCGGGCCTCCGCGCGCTCGGGCCGCCGTTGGGACATGTCGGGATCTTGTCGCAAATATCGGCAGCGAAAGAAAGACCTGATGTACGTTCCTCAGCTCATCCCACGCGCTGATCTAGGCGGGCAGGCATCCGGCGCAATGGCCGCGAATTTCGACCGTGGTCTTGGACGGCGTGAAACTATGGTCATGCGCCCAATGAGCCAGGCGCTCGGCCACCATATCGTCGGAAAACTCGTTCACCTGGCCGCAGCGCTCGCAAATGGCGAAGGCGATGATGCCGGCTGCATGGCAGTGCGGATGGGCGCAGGCGACGAAGGCGTTCAAGCTCTCCAGCCGGTGGATCAGCCCGTAGTCCAGCAACTTGTCGAGGGCGCGATAGACCTGAAGCGGCGCGCGAAAGCCGTCGCCGCGCAATTGATCGAGGATCGTATAGGCGCTGAGCGGTCCTTCGGCGCGCGCGAGCCTGTCGAAGACGAGGGTCTGGTTCCTGGTAAGCGCGGGGTTTTCGGTCATGAGGGGTGATCCCCGAGGGCTTGTGGCCGCGCACCCGCCAGGCGCAGCGGCACGAGAGAAATGAGGAAGAGGATGAGCGCCGCAACGACGATGGAGGGGCCGGACGGCGTGTCATATTCGAGCGAGCCGAACAATCCGACTGTGACCGCCAGCGCTCCGAGGATCGATGCGATCACCGCCATCTGCTCCGGCGTGGAGGCGAAGCGGCGGGCGGTCGCCGTCGGGATGATCAAGAGCGAGGTGATGAGCAGGATGCCGACGAGCTTCATGGCGATGGCGATGACGAGCGCCATCAAAAGCTTGAAGGCGAAGAGCGACAGGTCCGGCCTGAGGCCTTCGACCTCGGCCAGTTCCGCATTCACCGTGGAGGCGAGGAGCGGCCGCCACAAAAAGGCAAGGGCTGCGATCACCAGCACGCCGCCGCCGTAGATGAAGGCGATGTCGGTGGTGGAAACAGCCAGAATATCGCCGAAAAGAAACCCCAGAAGATCGATCCGCACCCAGGACATGAAGGCGACCATGACGAGGCCGATGGCGAGCGTCGAATGGGAGAGAATGCCCAAAAGCGCATCGGTGGAAAGCGCGCCGCGCTTTTGCAGGAAGAGCAGCGCCACGGAAACGAGCGCGGCCACCGAAAAGACGCCGACCATGAGGTTGATTTCAAACAGCAGCGCCAGCGCCACGCCGAGCAAAGCCGAATGGGCCATGGTGTCGCCGAAATAGGCCATGCGCCGCCAGACGATGAAACAGCCGAGTGGGCCGGTGGTCAGCGCCAGCCCGATACCGGCGATCAGGGCGCGGGTGAAGAAATCGTCAAACATGGCCGGCTCCACTGGAGTGCCCTTGATCGTGCCCATGAGCGTGGTCATGCCCATGATCGTGTTCCCGATCGTCTTTCTGATCGGGGGAACAGCTTTCGGTGATGGACCCGTCGGCATGGCGCACGCGCCCGTCCGGCAAGTGGGTGTGATCGTGATGGTGGCTGTAGAGCGCCAGTGTTTCCGCCGCACGCGTGCCGAAGAGGCGGAGATATTCCGAACTGCTGGCCACCGATTGCGGCGTGCCGCGGCAACAGATATGGCCGTTCAGGCAGACGACCGTGTCCGTATCGGCCATGACCACGTGAAGATCGTGGGAAATCAATAAAATGCCGCAGCCGGTCCTGTCGCGAATGTCCTTGATGAGGCGGTAGAGCCCGACCTGGCCGGAAAAATCGACGCCCTGCACCGGCTCGTCCAGAACCAGTAGGTCGGGCTTGCGGATTATGGCGCGGGCAAGGAGCGCGCGCTGGAATTCGCCGCCGGACAGGTGCTGGACCTCGGCATTGGCGAGATGCGAGATGCCGACAGCCTCAAGCGCTGCATCGATCTCGGCGACGGCATGGCGGGCGGTCAGCGTCATCAACCGCTTGACGTTGAGCGGCAGCGTCCAGTCGATGGAAAGTTTCTGCGGAACGTAGCCGACCTTGAGGTCGGCGATGCGGGCAACCGTGCCCTCATTGGGCTTGACCACGCCGATGGCGGATCTCGCCGTCGTCGATTTGCCTGAGCCATTCGGGCCGATCAGCGTCACGATCTCGCCGCGCCGCACCTGAAGATCGATGTTGCGGACGAGCCAGCGGCCGGAACGCTTCACGCCGACATTTTGCATGTCGATCAATCGCTCGGCATTGGCAAAGGCGGATTGCAGCATGGGCGTCTCGATAGCGGGAACTTGGCAATGGATTTTGCATACGTTATAGCATTACGCAATCGATGTAACGAAATAACATTCAGCCTCTCTCCTTCCAATGCACTATCCGGAGCAACCACCCATGACGCTCTTTCGCCTCGCGCTGCTGGCGGCATCCAGCCTTTTGTTCGCCTATGGGGCCGCCGCGGCGGAAGCGCCAAGCGTCGTCGCGTCGATCAAGCCGGTGCATTCGCTGGTGGCGGGCGTGATGGCGGGGGTCGGCGAGCCGGATCTGATCGTCGAAGGCGCGGCGTCACCGCACAGCTACAGCCTGAAGCCGTCCGACGCGGGCGAATTGCAGAACGCCAGGCTGGTGTTCTGGATCGGTCCGTCTTTCGAGGCGTTTCTGACTACGCCACTGGAAACATTGGCGAATGGCGCGAGTGTCGTGACGCTCGAGCGAGGCGGAAGGGCTGCAAACGCTTGATTTTCGCGAAGGCGGGACTTTCGAGGCGCATCACCACGGAGCGGGAGAAGAGGAAAAGGCGCATGACGATGGGCGTGATGGGGCGCACGAGGCGATCGACATGCATCTCTGGCTAGACCCGCAAAACGCCAGGGCGATGGTCGGCGCGATAGAAGAAGCGCTCGTTGCCGCAGACCCTGCCAATGCGGCGGCTTATGAAGCCAATGCGGCAAAGCTTGTCGAGAAGATCGATGCGCTGGAGGATGAAATCGCGGCAATGCTCGCTCCGGTCAGCACGCGCCCCTATGTGGTGTTTCACGATGCCTATCAATACTTTGAAAGGCGCTTCGCGATGAATGCCGTTGGGTCCGTAACCGCCAGCCCGGAAGCGGCGCCGGGCGCGCAGCGCATCGCGGAAATGCAGGCGACGGTGAAGGATTTGGGCGCGGAATGCGTATTCTCCGAACCGCAGTTCGAACCGGGACTGGCGCGTGTCGTGGCAGAGGGAAGCGATGCAGGTTCCGGAGTGCTCGATCCGCTGGGTGCGGGCGCAGAAGAGGGCCCCGACCAATATTTCGCCCTTATGCGGGAATTGGCGAAATCGCTGAAGAAATGCTTGTCCGATCCGAACTGATGGGGGAACTGCAATTTAAGAACTAGAACTCTTTAAATCGTGACTGGCAATTTCAGGATCATTCAACTAATGAGCGATTTTTCAATATAGTGAGGTTCCATGAAGGCGTTTGGAATACTGATTGTGCTTGGCTTAACGCTATCGGGTTGTGCGTCAATTGTCAGAGGGACAACCGAAGAGGTTCGAATAATCACGGATCCATCAGACGCTAGGATCACGACCACTACCGGGCATGCATGCGTTGGGACACCATGCAAAGTCGAAGTAGCAAGAGACACCTCATTCCTGGTAACCGCGTCAAAGGATGGCTACAAAACGGCGACCGTGGACGTGAAGACCGAGACAACTGGAAAGGGTGTTGCAGGAGTTGCAGGTAATCTTATCTTTGGCGGAGTCGTTGGGGCCGCTGTTGATGGATATAATGGAGCATATCTGAACCATACACCGAACCCAGTGGTAATCACTCTCGAGCCGACTGAACCTCAAAGTGAACACTCCTCTTCGGGCAATACTCAGAAGCGGAAGGACGCGGAAAAGTCGACTCCTGTTCCAACGTCATAATTGAATTTTTTTCTGAATGCATATCCGAATGAGGCTGAGTGTGGGAGCGGGCGTTGCCCGCGGCTCTCATCTGGAATCCGGATCGGCGTTCAGCGCATCGCGTCACTTGTCCGGGATGACGTCGAGCGAGTGGCTGCTCCCGCACACCTTTTCTTCGTTATTACCGGATTTGACCCGGCTACCCATCTTTTCTTGAGAGGGGAGAAGCGTCATGGGTGCCCGGGTCAAGCCCGGGCATGACGAAAGAGGGGGTAGCGATACCGGAGGCGGAGCTGGCAATGACTAAGGAGAGGCTAAGCCTATTGAAAAATTTAAGCCTTTCCCCTCACTGGCCCGTTTCGTGCCGACCTCTCCCCAAGGGGAGAGGTGGAGTATGCCGCGACTGCACTGCGTCAATAACTGCCACGTCAGGCACCATCTCCGCCGGATCAAACCCAGCGGAAGACGCAGAAGATATAGATTATCGATATGACGAGCGGGCCGTAGAGCGGCGTGCCCATGATGCCGAGCCAGCCAAGAAAGATGAAGGCCGAGCCGAGCAGCGAGATGAACAGCCGGTCGCCGCGCGTCGTGTCGAGGCCGAGAATGCCGTGGCGCGGCCCGCCGCCGGGTGACTTGAACTCCCAGAAGCTGACGGTCATCAGACACAGCACAATGAAGCCGAAGAAGGCGGCTGTCGGCCCGGTCCAGGCCATCCATGTCAGGTCCATTTTAAACTCCCCTTACGCTTGTCGCGCTCAAACGCGCCCAAGCGCGAAGCCCTTGGCGATGTAATTGCGGACGAAATAGATGACGAAGGCGCCCGGTACGATGGTCAGCGACCCGGCGGCGGCCAAGAGCCCCAGTTCGTAACCCGACGTGGAGGCGGTTCTCGTCATCGTCGCGGCAATCGGCTTGGCATCCACCGAAGTCAGCGTCTTGGCCAGCAGCAGTTCCACCCAGGAGAACATGAAGCAGAAGAAGGCGGCGACACCGATGCCGGCGGCGATGGTCGGCACGAAGATCTTCAAGAAGAATGACCAGAAGGAGTGGCCGTCCACATAGGCGGTCTCGTCCAGTTCCTTCGGCACGCCCGACATGAATCCTTCCAGAATCCAGACCGCAAGCGGGATGTTGAAAAGCGTATGCGCCAGCGCCACGGCGATATGCGTGTCGAAGAGGCCGACAGCCGAATAAAGCTGGAAGAAGGGCAGGGCGAAAACCGCCGGCGGGGCCATCCGGTTGGTCAAAAGCCAGAAGAACAGATGCTTGTCGCCGAGAAACCGGTAGCGCGAGAAGGCATAGGCCGCAGGCAGGGCGACGGAGACCGACAGCACCGTGTTGATCGTCACATAGATCAGCGAGTTGATATAGCCGTTGTACCACGTCGGATCGGTGAAGATCGTTCGGTAGTTCTCCAGCGTGAATTCCCGCGGCCAGAGCGTGAAGGTGCCGAGGATCTCGTTGGTCGTCTTGAACGACATGTTCAGCAGCCAATAGATAGGCAGCATCAGGAACAGGATGTAGAGGGCAGGCACAAGCCAGGAAACGCGTCGCATCACTGGGCCTCGTTGCGCATCATGAGGGTGTAGAAGATCCAGCTCATAAGCAGGATGATGAGGAAGTAGATGAGCGACATCGCCGCCGCCGGGCCGAGATCGAACTGGCCGAGCGCGATCTTCACCAGATCGATGGACAAGAGCGTCGTCGAATTGCCGGGCCCGCCGCCGGTGAGCACGAAGGGCTCGGTATAGATCATGAACGAATCCATGAAGCGCAGCAGCACGGCGATGGTCAGCACCCGCTTCAGCTTTGGCAGCTGGATGAAACGGAAGATGGCGAAGGAGCCGGCGCCGTCGATTTTGGCCGCCTGGTAATAGGCGTCGGGAATGGACACAAGACCGGCGTAGGCCAGAAGCACCACCAGCGACGTCCAGTGCCAGACGTCCATGATGATCAGCGTGAACCACGCATCGCCCGGCTGGCGGGTGAAGTTATAGTCGAAGCCAAGCGCATTCAGCCCGCGGCCAAGCAGGCCGATGTCGGGAAGCGCAAAGATGTTCCACATGGCGCCGACCACGTTCCACGGAATGAGAAGCGGCAGAGCCATCAACACCAGACAGACCGAAACCCACGGACCGCTGCGCGGCATGGCGAGCGCGATGGCGACGCCGAGCGGAATTTCGATGAGGAGGATGGTGAAGGTGAAAGCCATCTGCCGCAGCAGGGAATCGTGAAAACGGCTGGAATGCAGCACCTGCTCGAACCAGGCGACGCCTGCCCAGAAGAAGGTGTTGTCGCCGAAGGTTTCCTGAACCGAATAGTTCACCACCGTCATCAGCGGGATGATGGCGTTGAAGGCGACGAGCGCGACAACGGGAATGACGAAGATCCAGGCGGCGTGATTGAGCGTCTTGTTGTTCATGTTCCCATTCCCCTCACGCCACGATCCAGCCGTCGCGATAGACCTGTGTGTGGGCCGTATCGAAAGCAAGACAGGCATCGTCGGCCGGGATGCCTTCGCCTTCCGGAACCAGCAGCTTGATGACCGCATTGTCCGTGCGTGTTTCCACCACCTGGAAACGGCCGGCGTCGCCCACCTTGGCGACCTTGACCGGCACGCCCTTGTCGGCGAAACGCACGAATTCGGGCCGAACGCCGATTTCAAGCTTGCCGGAAACCTCGTTCAGGTTCGACGTGGTGGCGGTCGCAACGTTCGTGCCGTCGAAATGCGCCTTGCCCTCGCGGATCTCGCAAGGCAGCAGGTTCATGCCGGGCGAACCGATGAAATGGCCGACGAACGTGTGTTGCGGCCGCTCGAAAAGCTCAACCGGCGTACCCACCTGCACCACCTCGCCGAGGTTCATCACCACCACCTTGTCGGCGAAGGTCAGCGCTTCGGTCTGGTCGTGGGTGACGTAGATCATGGTGCGCTTCACGCGCTGGTGCAGTTCCTTCAATTTGGAACGCAGCAGCCATTTCAGATGCGGGTCGATCACCGTCAGCGGCTCGTCGAAGAGGATCGCATTGACGTCGGAGCGCACGAGGCCGCGACCAAGCGAAATCTTCTGCTTGCCGTCGGCCGTCAGCCCCGAGGCGCGGTTCTTGAGCATATGCGTGAGATCGGTCATCGCCGCGATCTCACGTACTTTCACGTCGACTTCGGCTTCCGGAACGTGTCGATTGCGCAGCGGGAACGCCAGATTGTCGTAGACCGTCATGGTGTCGTAGACGACCGGGAACTGGAACACCTGCGCGATGTGGCGCCGGTCCGGCGGAAGTTGCGTCACGTCCTGATCGTTGAACAGCACCCGGCCGGCGCTGGGCGTCAGCAGGCCGGAGATGATGCTGAGCAGGGTGGTCTTGCCGCAGCCCGACGGGCCGAGCAGCGCATATGCGCCACCGTCGTCCCAATCGATGTCGAGTTTCTTCAGCGCCCAGTCGGCAGGCGCCTGCGGGTTCGGCATGTAAGCATGGCCGAGGTTTTCCAGGGTAATTTTCGCCATCGATCAGCCCTTCATTCTCATGCCGCGATCCGGCGGCCCTGGGCGTCGAACACCATGGCCTTCGACATATCCGCATAAAGCTGCGCGCTCGTTCCCACCTCGAAGGGGTGAATGCCGTGCGACTGGGACACCCACGTCCCGTTGTCCATCGTGAAATGGATGAGGCTTTCAGAGCCGGAAAGCTCGGCCACCAGTACCTTGCCGTCGATGCCGACGGCTGGTCGCCGCTCGCGGCCGGATTGACATGATGCGGTCGGATGCCGAGCGTATAGGTGCCGTCGGCTAGCGACGCGAGGTCGCCGAAGGCATCCCATTCGGCCATAGTGCCCAGATGGAACCTTCCGCCTTTCTTCACCACTTCGGCCGTATTGATCGGCGGATCGGAGAAGACCTGCGCGCTGGTGAGGTCGCGCGGCTCGCGGTAGAGCTGGCCTGTCGGGCCGAACTGGCTGACCCGGCCCTCGAACAGGCAGGCGGTGTTGCCGCCGAACAATAGCGCTTCGGTTGGCTCCGTCGTGGCGTAGACGACGATACAGTCGCGATCGGCGAAAAGGCGGGGAAGCTCGTCGCGCAATTCCTCGCGAAGCTTGAAATCGAGGTTGGCCAGCGGCTCGTCGAGAAGCACGAGGTCGGCGTCCTTCACAAGAGCGCGGGCCATGGCGGTGCGCTGCTGCTGGCCGCCCGACAGTTCGCTGGGCCTGCGGTTCAGCATCGGCGTCAGCTTCAAAAGCTCGGCCATGGTGCCGACGCGCTGCTTGATCGTGGCTTCCGCAACCCGCCCCACGCGCAAGGGAGAGGCGATGTTCTCGTAAACCGAAAGGTTCGGGTAGTTGATGAACTGCTGATAGACCATCGATACGTTGCGGCGGCGCACGGAAACGCCGGTGACATTGCGGCCCGAAAACCAGACCTCGCCCGCCGAAGGCTTTTCCAGTCCGGCCATGAGCTTCATCATCGTCGTCTTGCCCGACAGCGTGGTGCCGAGCAGGATGTTGAAGCTGCCGGAGTCAAGCGACAGGCTGGTGGGGTGGATGTGGATATCGGCGCCGAAACGCAATCCACGTTCTTCAGCTCAAGAGACATCGCCTTGTCACGGCCTTTTCTTTAATGTCGCGAGTATCGCATGACCATTTTGCCGACTGCGCGACAAGCATCAGTCCGGCATCGGGTTCGGGCACTCGACCTGCGGCAGCCGCCATGCGGCACACCTTGCCGTACCGGTCGCCTTTTCGGCGCCAAATCCGGCCGATCGCTGTCGAAGTCCATTGTAGACGAATAGTCCGCGGCCTCTACTGCGCTGGCGGCCGACAAGATCGCGCCCTGCGCTGGTCCATATCGGTGCCGGATCGGCCCTTCGCCCCCGAAACAAGAACGTCTCCCCGGCGGCGAACCGCCAGGGAGATCTTTTCGCATCAGGCGATTATTTCGCCTGCCAACGCTTCACGAGTTCGTCGTAGGCGATGGTTTCGCCCTGCGGCTTCTCGTTGTCGAGCTTGGCCTTGGCACCGCCGTGACCGAGCCAATCGGCAGCCGGCTTTTCCGCGTTCAGACGCGGGCCGCAACCACCATAGGTGTTGTTGGCTTCATCCGCGCGCTGCATGCGGCCCATGGTGATGTCCATTTCCTCCGCGAGACGGTCCATGGCCTGCTGCGGCGTGAAGGCGCCGGAGTTCACGTCACCGATCTGCTGCCACCAGATCTGGGCCAGCTTCGGATAGTCGGGCACGTTGACGCCGGTCGGCGTCCAGAGCACCCGGTCGGGCGAGCGGTAGAACTCGACCAGACCGCCGAGCTTCGGCGCACGTTCGGTGAAGCTGTTCGTGGTTGATCGTGCTGTCGCGAATGAAGGTGAGACCGACCTGGCTCTTCTTCACGTCGACCGTCTTGGACACGATGAACTGGGCGTAAAGCCATGCGGCCTTGCGCGCGGTCGTCGGGCGTGGACTTCAACAGCGTCCACGAACCGGCGTCCTGATAGCCGAGCTTCTGGCCTTCTTCCCAGTAGGGACCGTGCGGCGACGGCGCCATGCGCCACAGCGGCGTGCCGTTGTCGTCGACGGTGTTGTTGCCTTCGCTCTTGGGCGCCACCATCGAGGCGGTGAAGGCGGTGTACCAGAAGATCTGCTGGGCGACGTTACCCTGCGAGAGTGCCGGCAGCGACTGGTAGAAGTCGTAGTCGGCGGCACCTGGAGGCGCGTACTTGCGCAGCCATTCGTCCCACTTGCGGATCGCGTAGACCGCAGCCGGGCCGTTGGTGGCGCCGCCACGGGTCACCGAAGCGCCGGCCGGGTTGCACGAGCCTGTCTTCCATGCGGATGCCCCATTCGTCGATCGGACGGCCGTTCGGCAGGCCCTTGGAGCCGGCGCCGGCCATCGACAGCCAGGCATCGGTCATGCGCCAGCCGAGATCGGGAGCGCGCTTGCCGTAGTCCATGTGGCCATAGACGCGCACGCCGTCGATTTCCTTCACGTCTTCGGTGAAGAATTCGGCGATGTCCTCATAGGCCGACCAGTTGACCGGCACGCCCAGGTCGTAGCCGTATTTGTCCTTGAACTTGTCTTGAGGTCCTCGCGGTCGAACCAGTCCTTGCGGAACCAGTAGAGGTTGGCGAACTGCTGGTCGGGCAGCTGGTAGAGCTTGCCGTCCGGACCGGTGGTGAACGACTTGCCGATAAAGTCGTCGATATCGAGCGTCGGCATTGGTCACGTCCTCGCCGTCACCGGCCATCCAGTCGGAGAGGTTGACGGCCAGCTGCAGGCGCGAGTGCGTGCCGATCAGGTCGGAATCGTTGATGTAGGCGTCATACAGATTGCGGTTGGTCTGCATCTGGGTCTGCACCGCCTGCACCACCTCGCCCTCGCCGAGCAGCTGGTGGTTGACCTTGATGCCGGTGATTTCCTCGAAGGCCTTGGTGAGCATCTTCGATTCGTACTCGTGCGTCGGGATGGTCTCCGACAGCACGTTGATCTCCATGCCCTTGAACGGCTCAGCGGCCTTGATGAACCACTCCATCTCCTTCATCTGGTCTTCCTTGGACAGCGTCGGAGGCTGGAATTCGCTGTCGATCCATTTCTTGGCCTCATCCATCCCGGCAAAGGCCGGCGCGCGAAATCAGCCATCAGGCGCGGCCGCAGTGGCTGCCAATAGTTTCTGCCGCATCGGTTTCCTCCCGTAGTTTGAACCGCGAGCTCGACTATCTTTCGAAATAAAGTGAACGTCAATACGAAAAATTCTTGCGAAATAGGTCCAAACCATCAGAGTATTCCGATGAATTTCTACCGCGTCGTGTTGCATTGCGAAATGAAACGAAAGTAACGAGAAAATGCGTCGGAGCGCGATGGAAAGCTGGCGAAGAAGAGCGATCCTTGGATCCCGTTTCCCCACGCCAACGACATTCTCGCCCTTGCCCGGCGCGTTGGCCGGGTCGAGGTGGACAGGCTCGCCTGCGACTTCGACGTGACCCCTCAGACCATTCGCAAGGATCTGAACGACCTTTGCGAGCGCGGATTGCTGCAGCGCGTTCATGGCGGTGCCGTCGATCCGTCGACCGTTTCGAACTGGGCCTATGAATCGCGCCGCACGCTGGCGGAGGAAGCAAAGCGCAGGATCGGCATTGCGACGGCCCGGCTCATTCCCAGCGACAGTTCCATCGTCCTCAATATCGGCACGACGACCGAACAGGTCGCCATGGCGCTGCGCCGGCACGAGGGCGTCATGGTCATCACCAACAATATCAACGTCGCCAACATCCTGCGCGAGGCGCCGGGCGTCGAGGTGATCATCGTCGGCGGGCTGGTGCGCGCCTCCGACGGCGGCGTGGTCGGAGAGGCGGCCGTTGATTTCATCCGCCAGTTCAAGGTCGACTACGCGGTGATCGGCGCTTCGGCCATCGACGACGACGGCGCGCTCTTCGACTACGACTACCGCGAGGTGCGCGTGGCGCGGGAAATCCTCGCCCATGCCCGGCTTACGATCCTCGTCGCCGACAAGATGAAATTCGAGCGCAGCGCTCCAGTTCGTATCGGCCATCTCTCCAAGATCGACATTTTCGTCACGGACGAAGAGCCGCCGGAACAAATCGTATCAATCTGCCGCGACCACGACGTGCGTATCGAAATCGCCGGCGAACATTCGGGAGTTCATCCGTGACGACAGGATCGTCTGGCGGCGACTATGACCTGTTGGTCATCGGTGGCGGGATCAACGGCGCGGGGATTGCGCGCGATGCGGTCGGGCGAGGTTTCACCGCCTGCCTGGTGGAAATGAACGACCTTGCCAGCGGCACGTCGTCATGGTCCACCAAGCTCATCCATGGCGGGTTGCGCTACCTTGAGCATTACGAGTTCCGGCTGGTTCGCGAAGCGCTGACCGAGCGCGAGGTGCTGTGGGCGATCGCGCCGCATATCATCCGCCCGCTGCGTTTCGTACTGCCGCATCACAAGGGATTGCGGCCGCGCTGGCTGCTGCGGCTGGGGCTTTTCCTCTACGATCATCTGGGCGGAAGGAAGCGCCTGCCGCCGACCAAGACGCTGAACCTTGCCACCGATCCGGCGGGAAAACCGCTGAAGCCCGGCTATACGACGGCATTTGAATATTCCGACTGCTGGGTCGACGATGCGCGTCTCGTGGCGCTGAATGCGCGCGACGCAGCCGACCGGGGCGCGGAGATCAACACCCGCGTGAAGATGGTGTCGGCCCGGCGCGAAAACGGGACCTGGCATGCGACGCTGCATGATGAGATCAGCGGCACATCCCGCGAGGTGACGGCAAAGCTCATCGTCAATGCCGCCGGTCCCTGGGTGGACAAGGTGCTCGCCGGGTCTCTCGGCCAGAACAAGGCGGCGAACGTTCGTCTCGTGAAGGGCAGCCATATCGTGCTGCGCAAGATCTTCGAGCACGACCGCGCCTATATTTTCCAGAATGCCGACGGGCGGATCATCTTCGCCATTCCCTATGAGCGCGATTTCACCCTCGTCGGCACCACGGACGAGGATTTCTCCGGCGACCCGGGAACGGTGGCGATTTCCGACAAGGAGATCGACTATCTGATTGCCGCCGCCGGCGAATATTTCGTCAAGCCGCTGTCGCGGGAAGATCTGGTCTGGACCTATTCAGGCGTCCGGCCGCTCTTCGACGACGGCGCGTCGAAAGCGCAGGAAGCCACCCGCGATTATGTGCTCAAGGTCGATGGCAGCGCCAGGGATGGCGTACCGCCGCTGATCAATATCTTCGGCGGCAAGATCACCACCTATCGGCGGCTGGCGCTTTCGGTGCTGGAGAAGATCGAGGCGGAACTGGGCCAGAAGGGAAAACCGTGGACGAAGTCCGCGCCGCTACCCGGCGGCAACTTCCCGATCGATGGCTACGGCAACGAAGTCGCGGCCTTGCAGCGGGCGCATCCCTATCTGAAGCAAAGGCTCGCCGAGCGGCTGGTTCGGCTTTATGGCACCAACTGGCGGGTGCTGCTTGACGGGGTGAGCGACGAGGCGGGCCTCGGCATCTGCTTCGGTTCCGATCTCCATGAGGCGGAAGTGCGCTACCTGATGGCGCATGAATGGGCGAGGACGGCTGCAGGACGTCTTGTGGCGGCGCACGAAACTCGGGCTCGAATTCACCAGGGAACAGGTGGCGGCGCTGGACGATCACATGCGCGGAACGGTTGAGTTGCGTGCCAAAAGCTGATCTTATCAGGCTCTGCAATCTGAAGTCGTAGGCCGAAGGTTGATTGAGCCGCGGCGGATTTTGCCAAAGCTTCAATTCGATAATGACGTTGATTTCAGGCCTATTGAAAAGGATCAAAAAGTGGGCATATGGCGATCCTTGCCGAAATTCATAAGGCGGCTTGTCGTTATTATCGGCCTACCGGTTCTTCTTGTAACTTCTTGTTACGGGATTTTTATTCCGAAAACCGAGAAGCACTACCGGCTTGAGATTTCCGTCGAAATCGACGGGAAAAAATACACTAGTAGCGCCGTTCAGCAATTAACGGCCTCCGGTTGGCCAGATGCATTTCAATTCTAGCTCAGGTAGGGCCGTCTACGAAGTTTATGGCGAGGCCGTTGCCATCGACCTTGGCGAGCATGGCACGCTTTATGCGCTGCTGCGCTATCCGCCGCCTCCGGACAGGCCGACGAAACTTCACCTCGCAAAGCGGTATTACACCGCATTTGTTCCGACCGTCTGCGGACTGCGTGTGAAGAATTCCAACTATACAGCTTTCATCTGGCGGATCCGACTCATGCAGGGCGAATGCGAGGTTCCAGTTGAGGAGCTGCCCATGCTCGTCCGCTTCGCGAATGAGCCGGAACTCGACAGTGTCGAGCAGGTCGACCCGAATAACCTTGCCGCGACTTACGGCCCTTCCGCAAAGTTCGTTGGCGCCAAGATTACCTTCACCAACGAGCCGCTTTCGACGGAAATTGAAAAGAGACTGCCATGGCTTATTGAGCGCAGAAACAAAATTACAGTCCTCAATTACGATCCGAAAAATCCGCAACTTAAAGATCATTGGTGAGATCTAATTTGCGAGGGCATTGAAATGACAAGTCTTTCGACCCAGGATTTCACTGTTCTCGCAATGGACGCCTATTATCATAATAATACTTTTGGCGAGCAAGCTACGCCGTATGATAAACTTGATATACGGTTAATTACCCGGCTGAAGCAGGCTTCGCCGCGACCGCCTATAGCACCGGCACGAATGAAATCGTTACCCCGTCCCGCTGCATTGTCGATCCGGGGTGATTTCGCTCCGCCACGGGTTGATCTATAAGCCGCTCATGACCGAAATCGACGAAGAGGCGCTCGCGGACGCCTATAACCGCGCATTGGACCTTGAAAAAGCCGGCGAACTGGACCAGGCCGCCGAAGCCTATCGCGAAGTTTTGAGGCTCGATCCCGACGATCGCGGCGGCGCATCCGTGCGCCTTGCCAGCATGGGCCGGGGCGAGGTGCCGCAAAAGGCGCCCGACGCCTATGTCGCCGCTCTCTTCGACCAGCATGCGGATGTATTCGAATCCATCCTCATCGATCAGCTCGGCTATTGCGTGCCGATGATGGTGGGCGAAAGCCTCGCTCGTCTTGGCGCAGGCGAATTCTCGCGCATGCTCGATATCGGCTGCGGCACGGGACTTTCCGGCGAGGTGCTGTTCGATCAGGCGGAAACGCTGGTCGGGCTCGATATTTCACAGAACATGGTCGAAATCGCCCATGAAAAGGAGGTCTATGACGACCTCTATGTGGCGGAAGGCGAGGCGTTCCTGCGGGAGACCGACGAAGCGCCCTTCGATCTCGTGGTTGCGACCGACGTGCTTCCCTACATGGGCGCGCTTGAAGCCTTCTTCGCGCTGCTCGGCGAAAAGACGCTGAAGGGCGGTTATCTGGCATTTTCCACGGAGACGCTGCCGGAAGAAACTTTCGCCGGCAGGAGCTTCATGGTCGGACCGCACCAGCGCTTCGCCCATGCGGAGAGCTATATAAAGGATCTGCTCGCCGCCAATGGCTTCGATCTCGCAGAGATCACGCCGATCACCGTGCGCTACGACGAGGGCGAGCCCGTGCCCGGCCATCTGGTGATCGCGAAAAAGAGCTGATTTTGAATTTATTTTTTACGCATGCCCTTGCCCGAAAACCGGTATCCACTTTTGGGGGACATGCGGTTTTGGGGGACATGCGCTAACGCCTCTGCAACGTCAGCGCCTGCAGTCGCTGCTGCAAATGCGGGGCGGCATAGTCGACGAAGGCGCGCACCTTGCCCGCCAGGATGCGGGCCTGCGGATAGACGATGCTGACGGGAACGGGTTCCGGCATGAACTGGTCGAGAACCAGTTTCAACCGCCCTGCGCTGACAGCCTCCTTCACCATATAGGAAAGCACCATCGCGATGCCGCCGCCGCGTTCCGCCTCGCCGATGGCCGCCGCCGCGTCATTGATGTCGAGGCGCGGCCTTATGCCGACGGGAACCATCTTGCCCTTGTCGGGAAGCCGCCAGTCGGCCGATTGGGCAAGGGAGGTCGTGGCGATCGTCTCATGCCGGAGGAGATCGGCAGGGGTCGTCAAGACCGGCGCTGATGCCAGATAATCCGGGCTTGCGACCAGCACGCGCCGGACGTGCCCGACACGGCGGGCAATGAGCGTGGAGTCGGGAAGTTCCGCAATGCGGATGCCGATGTCGATGCCTTCCTCCACGATATCGACCACCCGGTCGAGACAAAGTAGGGAGGCTGAAATCTTTTGATGCTCCCTAAGGAATGCCGCCAGCATCGGGGTAACGCAAATCCGCCCGAAGGTGACGGATGAGGTGATGCGCAAATGACCGCTGGCCGTGCCGGCGCGGCCTTGCGCCGCCTGCTCGACCCCCTCGATATCGTCAAGCAGGCGCCGGCACTCGCCGAGATATCCCTGGCCCGCCTCCGTCAGCGACAGGCTTCGCGTCGTGCGGTTGAAAAGCCTCACCCCCAACCGCTCCTCAAGCGCGGATATCGCCCGGGTGACCGCCGGCGGCGACAGGCGCAGCGCTTCCGCCGCCCGCGCGAAGCCGCCCGCATCCGCAACAGCGACGAAAACTTCCATGGTGTGAAGACGATCCATGATTATTCCATTTCACGAAACAATATTTTGCAAACATCGCGCATTCCTCTTTATTTGGCAATAAGCGATTGTCCGCAGCGTTGCATATCGCTCCGGCCCGCCGGGCATCTCGTCGCAAATGCGGAGAACCAATCATGACTGCCACGCTGAAACTTCATCGCTTCGAAAAGTCGGGCCACGCGCACCGGCCTACGCTCTTTCTATCGTTGCTCGGGCTGGACGCCGAGCTGATCGACGTCGATCTCGCTAACGGCGCGCATAAAAAGCCGGACTATCTGGCCATGCATCCTTTCGGGCAGGTGCCCGTGCTGCAGGACGGCGACCAGACCATCTGGGACAGCAATGCGATCCTCGTGCACCTGGCGACCAAATACGACGAGAGCGGAACCTGGTATCCGAAGGACAAAGTAGCAGAAATTCAGGCCTGGTTGTCGGCGGCGGCCGGCCCGCTTGCATCCGGCCCGGCGGCGGCGCGGCTCGTCACGGTTTTCGGCGCTCCGCTGGATCACGACCGAGCGAAGACTATTGCCGCGGCGTTCCTTGCAACCCTGGACAAGCAGCTTTCATCGCGGCCTTTCCTTGTTGGCAACGCGCCGACCATCGCCGATGTGGCGATCTATTCCTACACCGCCCATGCACCGGAAGGCGGCGTCTCGCTGGAGCCCTATCCGAATATCCGCGCCTGGATCAAGCGCGTCGAGGCGCTGCCCGGCTTCATCGCGATGCCGGCGACCAAAGCCGGTCTTCTCGCCTGATCGCAAAAATCCGATCGCTGAAAAAGGAAAGCCGCTATGACCGACGCTTCAAAAGGTAAAGCCCCGCGTTCGCCCTTTCATGCAGGTGAAATTGCCGTTCAGGAAAAGGTGGGTGTAGCAGAGCGCATAGCGGCTTTCGGCCGGATGGCCATTCGCGACGCCATGCCCGACCAGCATCGCGCATTTTTCAACCAGCTGCCGTTCATCGTGCTCTCGAGCGTCGATAAGGAAGGCTGGCCGCGCCCGACGATCCTCGCCGGTCCTCCGGGTTTCGTCACCTCGCCGGATGCGCGGAAGCTGTCGATCGCGGCAAAGCCCGTTTCAGGCGATCCCTTCGAGGAGGCGCTTGCCATCGGCTCGCCCATCGGCGGCCTTGGCATGGAGCTTCCCACCCGCCGCCGCAACCGCTTTACCGCGCGGGTTGCCGCACTCGGCGATACGCTGGAGCTTGCGGTCGACCAGTCCTTCGGCAATTGCCCGCAATATATCCAGACCCGGAATCCGGCCTTTGTGCGCGATCCGAGGGACCGTTCCTTCGTTCCCGAGCGGGAGCGCATGAGCGAATTCGACCAGGCGGCGATCGAGCTGATCTCGACTGCGGATGCGTTTTTCATCGCCAGCCTCGCGCCGCGCAAGGATGATGCGGAAGACCGCGCCGGCGTCTACGGCGCCGATATATCGCATCGCGGCGGCAAGCCCGGGTTCGTGCGTGTCGACGATAACCGCACGCTCACCATCCCCGATTTCGCCGGCAATCTGTTTTTCAATACCTTCGGCAACATCCTGCTCAACCCGAAGACGGGGCTCTTGTTTCCCGATTTCACGACCGGCGACATGCTGATCGTCGCGGGTGAAGCGGAGATCATTTACGAGGGTGAGGAAATCGCCGCCTTCCGTGGCGCGGAGCGGCTGTTGCGGTTTCGTCTTGATCACGCGATCCGGCTCAGGGGCGCGCTGCCGCTGCGTTTCGAGTTTGGCGCCTTTTCGCCGAATTCATTGATCACCGGCGACTGGAACGAGGCGCAGGCGGCGCTGGATGCGGCGCAACTGAAAAACACCTATAGGCCGTACCGGGTGAAAAAGATCGTTCAGGAAAGCTCGCTCGTGCGGTCTTTCCATCTGGAACCAGCGGACGGCAATGGCCTGCCCGCCTTCAAGGCCGGACAATTCCTGCCGATCCGTCTGGCGGTCGGCGAAGGTGAGGCTCCGGTCACGCGCACCTATACGCTGTCGAACGCGCCGGGCGACAAGCTTTTGCGTATCTCGGTCAAGCGCGAGGCAAGTGGCCTCGTCAGCCGGCACCTGCACGATCATATCCGCGAAGGCGACGTGATCGAAGCTTTGGCGCCGCGCGGGCAGTTCACGGTCGATACCAGCCACGACCGGCCGATCGTGCTGATTTCAGGCGGTATCGGCGTCACGCCGATGATCTCCATGCTGAAACATCTGGTGGTCGAAGATTTCCGCGTCAGGCGCGCCCGGCCGATCTATTTCGTTCACGCCGCAGGCAGTTCGAGCGAGCGCGCATTTTCCGAGGAAGCGCAACGGCTGGCCTCCTCCAGCGAGATGGTGCGACTGCATTTCGCCGCCCATAAACAGGAAGAAACCGACACGCCCGGACGCGATATCCACAGCCTGGGCAGGGTTTCGGTCGATCTCTTGAAGGCGATCCTGCACTTCGACGATTTCGACTTCTATCTCTGTGGCCCTGCCGCCATGAGTCAGTCGATCTACGACGGGTTGCGCGAATTGAATGTCGCCGACTGCCGCATCTTTGCCGAGGCCTTCGGGCCTTCGGCCCTGAAGCGCAAAAAGGATTTGGTCGAGGCTGATCTGCAGGGTGAGGGGGCGGAAGCGCCCGGGACCGGCAGTGTTGGCGTGCGGTTCTCCGCCTCGGGGAAAGAGGCCGTGTGGACGCAAAAGAGCGGCACGCTTCTGGAACTCGCCGAAGCCGCGGGACTTTCGCCTATCTATAGTTGCCGGTCGGGGTCTTGCGGAAGCTGCGCCGTGAAGCTTGAGGAAGGTGCCGTGCGCTATCTGGAAGAGCCGGCAATAGCGGTGGAAGACGGCATGGTTTTGACCTGCTGCAGCGTGCCTCAGGTCTCCCCCGGCGATGAGAACGCTAAAATCGTGCTTGATCTTTGACGGCCGCACGGGTGGATTGTGGCGCTACGACCGCCACTTGGATCAACCTGGGCGCAACCGGAAGATAGGGTAGGGATCATGCTTGAAGGGATCAATCTCGCTGCCGTTTTTGCGGCGGCTGTCGCGGCATTCGCGTTCGGAGCCGGCTGGTACGGCGTGCTCGGCAAGACCTGGATGAAAGCGGCCGGATTGACGGAGGCCGACGCCAGGCCGATGCCAGCCGTCATGGCGCTGACCTTCGTCTGCCAGCTCGTCATTGCGGTTGTGCTGGCCGGGGTTATTTTCCACACGGGCCAGACCACCGTGAAGACCGGACTGATTTCGGGTTTTCTCGTTTGGCTCGGATTTATCCTGACAACGCAGCTCGTCAATCATCGCTTTCAAAAAGCACCATGGTCATTGACCCTGATTGACTGCGGTCATTGGCTCGGCGTCCTGCTCATTCAGGGAATTGTGATCGGTCTTTTTGGGGCCTGAAACTTGCCGCAAGGGCTGCGCAAAGGTGAACCGCTTGCGCAGCCGCGCTTTGCCAAAAATGCAAATGGGCCAATGTGCTCCATGAGTATTATTCATGTTGTATCGGTTTAATTCTCAAATATATTGAACGTGTATTTTTGATATTCAAGTGCGTGTCCTTGATATGTATACAAAAATACCACTGCTTAATCATCAGGGGACAAAGATTTGCGCTCATAAAACTTATATTGTTACTATTAGTTAAGCAATTTTATTGCTCTTGAATGGTCGTAAAATACCATCTTAATTGGGCGCAGATGATTTAAACATCCATTTTCACGTATAGATTGTACAAATCGTACAGGATATTTTTACGATTTAAGATGCCTATAGCATGCATGAAAGAGCTCGCATTCGGCCTTGGTTTTGGCCTCTTCATCGCCTTTGGAGCTGCAGTCCTGGCCATCCTGCCTGAGCAGGGGCAGCCAGTCGCGGTGTTCATGGGACCGATAGCCGACCCTGGGGACGGTCTCAGGGCGGTCGCCTCCGCGGACGGCACATTGCTCAACTACGCGTCTGTCGTGTTGGCGGTGGGGGAGGGCGAGGACTTCGTCGCGCGATTGTACGACGCGGGGGCGTGGTTTGTCGGCGATGCTCGAGCGCTGGGTTTGTGTGCTACCGGATCGAACGGGGAATTGATCTATGTATGGAATTGAAGCGATACGCAGCAAGTTTTCGTATTTCATGATCGGTCTGTTGTGGATCAACACCGCGTTGATGGGGCTCCTGATATTCCTGCTTCCAGCAAGCGCGGTGACAGGCGTCTTCATTATCGGTCTGCTGTCGTCGGCCGGCGCGACCGTGCTTTGGGCGTTGCAAAAAACCTCCTGGCTGACAAGGCAGGTAACGTCTCTGGTCGCTATCGGCCACGTTATGCTGCTGGTGATCGCCTTCACCGGCACGCCCTATCAGATCGACGTGCATATGTACTTCTTCGCGGCGCTGGCGATCATGGCAGGCTGGCTCGACTGGCGCGTCGTTGTATCCGCGAGCGTGGCGACGACTTTGCACCATCTCGGCGTGAACGCTCTTTATGCCTCTGCCGTGTTTCCTAATGGCGCCAATCTTGGACGGGTCCTTGCCCACGCGGTGATCGTCGTGGTTGAGACCGGGGCGCTTGCATGGATGCTGGAAACGCTGCGTGCCTCAATGTGCAAGGCCGAAAGAGAGCAGATGGCCTCTGAAGCCGCCAAGCAGGAGGCGGAGCGCTCCAACAGCCAGATCGCTGAACTGACGGAGAAGGCGGAAACCGAAAGGCGGAATACGCTCCTCGGCATTTCCGAAAAGTTCGAGGCGAAGGTGGCGTCCGTCTTGAGCCAGGTAGCTCCAGCTGTCGCCCATCTGCAGCAAACCGCCGAGACCATGCGTCACACAACTGCCGGCGCAGGCGAGCGCTCCAAGAATGTGGTGGCGACAAGCGGCAAGGCGCGTTCAAACATCATGACCATCGCCGATGCGGCGGAAGCCATGCGTCTGTCGATCTCGACTATTCGCGAACAGGCATCCAAATCGCAAAACGAGGCGGAGATGGCATCGCAAAAGGCGGGCGAGGCTGCCGGTACGGTTGCCGCGATGGTGGCCGGCGCGGAAACGATCAGCCAGGTTGTCGATCTGATCCGCTCCATTGCCGAACAAACCAACCTTCTGGCCTTGAATGCGACCATCGAATCCGCTCGTGCCGGAGAGGCGGGCAAGGGCTTCGCCGTCGTGGCGCAGGAAGTGAAACAGCTCGCCACCCAGACCGCCAAGGCGACAGAAGAAATTTCCGCCCAGATCGCATCGATCCAGCAAGTATCGTCAAGCGCGCAGGAATCCATGAATTCGGTCGTGGAGACTATCCAGGCCTCCATGGAAATCCTGGTTGGCCTCGGCCACAGCATCGAAGACCAGCTGAACGCCACCTCGTCGATTTCGCAAACCGTGTCGGACACCGTGGACGACACGCGGATGCTGGACGGGTCGGTGACCGGGATCAATGACGAAATCAACAAGACGGCGACGCAGTCTGAAACGGTGATCAATGCCGCAAGCCAGGTGGCGTCTCACACCGAACAGTTGCAAAACGAAATGGCGGAGTTCGTTCGCATCGTACGCCAGGCCTGATTCTTGAAATCCTGCAGCCCGAGGCCGGCCAGGATTTGTGCTCAACCAGGTTGGGGACTTGCAAATCCGGTGGCGGTGGTATGAGCCGATATGCTCCGATACGAGGAGCAAAAGCGCAAGAAAAGTGGAAGTCGGATATTTCCGACTTTCACATATAATCATCCGCGCAACCGGGGAACGCCCCGGCTGCGGGCTGGTTGTCAAACGATCGACCTGCGCCATGCGACCTTCGCATGGGCGCAGACAAGTCGACCGACCAATTGCAGGCGAGCAGCTTGTCCGTGCTCCAGCGAGCGAGGGCCGCTCTCGCGACAAAGTAATTGGCCAGATCGGCCGTATCCCAAGATCGACCGATCCCTTACGGGGATCGACAAGTCGATCCTTGGGTAGCTCCGTGGATCTTGAAACGGCTGCAACCTTTAGCGCCGCAGGACCTTGAAAGGGGTCGGTCCTTCCGGCGGCCCTGCTCCCGAAGCTGAACGATTTTCGCTCATACCACGCTTGTCCTCGGGCTTGCCATAGGCAAGACCCGGGGGCTCCAAACCCTGAATCCCCACGGACCCTAGAGCATATCCGGCCAAATCTGAATCGGATTTGGCGACAAGAATATGCTCCAACATATTGATCCTGGGCCGAATTCTAGTCCTGAAAGCGACCCCGCTTTCAGGACTAGCGCTCTAGTGGCGACGCCGAAGCCAGCCTCGTCGCAACAAAACTTCTGGAACAATGCGGAAATTTAGTCGGTCGAAAGGCGTCCAATCGACAGGTGTTTTTCAACAAACTACGCCGGACGGGGTGTACGTCACTTTTCAAGCAAAAAGATTAGCGGTTCAGAAAATGCAGGTCAGGCCTCATCGGACGTAATTGCACTCCGGAAACGAAAAAAGGCCCGGAAATCCGGACCTTTTTGCGGGATTTCAGACTGAATTGGACAGTCTGAAACTATAATTTGGTGCCCAGGAGAGGACTCGAACCTCCACGCCCTTGCGAGCGCTAGCACCTGAAGCTAGTGCGTCTACCAATTCCGCCACCTGGGCCTTGTGAGGGGCGCTTGTAAGCATAGCGCGGAGGCTTGTCAACGACGGCGTAAAGGCATTTTGCGTTTCATGCACAAGCAGCCCTTCACAGTGCGCCCTGCGGAGGATATGAGAACGCAGGATGCCTTTCATCTCTATGAAAGGTTGGTGTTCCATTACCAATGTCAAAGAGACTGCACGGGAGCGACAGGCATATGGCGAAGGCTCTGAATGGTAAGCTTGTCACGGTGTTCGGCGGATCCGGATTCGTAGGCCGCCATGTGGTTCGGGCCCTGGCAAGGCGCGGTTATCAAATCCGGGTGGCCGTTCGACGCCCTGACCTGGCCGAATACGTGCAGCCGCTCGGCCTTCCGGGCCAGATCATGCCGGTGCAAGCCAACCTGCGCTACCGCTGGTCGGTCGACAGGGCCGTGCAGGGCGCCGATGCGGTCGTCAACTGCGTTGGAATTCTCTACGCCAGCGGGGCGCAGTCCTTCGATGCGGTTCAGGCCTTCGGGCCGCGCGCCATAGCGGAGGCGGCCCGAGGGGCGGGAATAAACGAAATCCTTCACGTTTCTGCGATCGGCGCCGATGCAAATTCGCAGTCCGATTACGCCCGCTCCAAGGCGCTGGGCGAGCAGGCGGTTTTCGAAACCCTGCCCGGGTCGGTGATCTTGCGTCCATCGATCGTATTCGGCCCGGAGGACGATTTCTTCAATCGCTTCGCGGCCATGGCGCGGTTGTCTCCGGTTCTGCCGCTCATCGGCGGCGGGGGTACAAAGTTTCAGCCGGTATTCGTCGGCGATGTGGCGGAAGCGGCCGCGAAGGTTGTCGATGGTGAAGCCAGGCAGGGCACGATCTATGAACTTGGCGGACCGGATGTGAAGACTTTCCGGGAATGCCTGGAGTTGATGCTTTCCGTGGTCCGCCGCAATCGCATCCTGCTGCCGGTTCCCTTCCGCGCGGCGGCGCTTCAGGCGCGAATTCTGCAGCTGTTGCCAAAACCGATGCTTACGGTCGATCAGGTTCGTTTGCTGAAAGTGGACAATGTGGTGTCCGAACTCGCAAAATCGGAAAAGCGGACGCTGGAAAGCCTCGGCATCGAGCCGCGCACCCTTGCCGCCATCCTCCCGACCTATCTGGAACGGTATCGCCTGCACGGCCAGTTCGATGCGCATCGCGCGGCCTGACAGAACCTGCGATTGATGCGGCCGGTTGCACCTGAAAAAATCGGATCGCTGTGCCGGATGTATTCCGGCCGGCGCTCAGCTTGTGAAGTAAAGCCCTGCAAAACCGGCAAGCCCCACCGCAATTCGCCACCAGGCGAACGGGGCAAAGCCATGTTGGGAAATGAAATTCAGGAGCCCCCTGACAACGAATACGCCGGCTACGAAGGCGGCGACGAATCCGATCGCGATGGAAGCTGCATCGTCCAATGATATCACGTTGCGATTTTTATAAAGGTCGTAGACGAAGGCTCCAGCCATCGTCGGCATGGCTAGGAAGAACGAAAATTCCGCCGCAGACCGTTTGTCCGTTCCCAGCAACAATGCGCCGGCGATGGTCGCTCCCGAACGCGATACCCCGGGGATCATGGCAACAGTCTGGCAACAGCCAATTGCCAAGCATAGCCAGAGTGGATAGTCCATCGCATTCGTGTAGCGTGGTTTTATCGTCAGACGATCGATGAAAAGCAGAATTATGCCGCCGACGAGAAGAGTGGTGCAGATGAGGGCTGGCGATTCGAACAAAACCGTCTTGATGAAACCATGCGCAAATACGCCGACGACGGCGGCGGGCAGAAACGCGAGGAATAGTCCGAAGGTGAAGCGCTGGGCCATAGGATCGCTGGGTAGCGCTTTTGCAATATTGAGCAGCCGGGAGAAATAGACCGTCAGTATCGCCAGGATTGCGCCAAGCTGAATAAGGACTTCGAATGTCTTCCCTGTGCTTTGAAAGCCGATGAAATGACCCAGGAGCAGGATGTGGCCGGTTGAAGAAACGGGAATGAATTCGGTGAGGCCTTCGACAAGGCCGAGAATGAGCGCACTTGCGAGCGTATCCGATTCCATTCGCCATCTTCTCCAATGGGTCGTTCGACGATGCCGGCTGTGCGCGATTCCGCCAGTATATTGTGCGATGCCGCACACCGGACTATACGGTGACAAGATGGGGCGCAAGGTCTATCCCGAAGCGCTTACTTATCAGGGTCGTCGAAAGATCAATTCAATCCGCCTTCAGAATTTCGGGAGATGCGAGTCCCTTGCGCTTCGATCCTGCGGTCACATCTGAAGATGGATGAGTTGATCTGTTCCAATTTGTCCTGGCAATGCCTTCCGGCCTGTCTGGATGCCAGTTGTCTCTAGGGTCAGGAACTCATTAATTTGACCGGAACGGCGATCGAGATGACGAGAGATGCGAGGAAAAGCTTGAAGATCGGGGTTATTCTCCCGGTCGAAGGCTTTGACGCGGCAGATCGAAGTCAGCTCGACCGTCCTTTGGATCGGGCGGATTTGTACGGACTACTTTGTTGCAAACCCTTGAAAGGCTACTGCCTTCCTGCGGGCTTGCTCCTCGTATCCGCACAAACCCGCTCCGACCGTTCCAGCCAAATTAATGGGTCCTGACCCTAGTCACCCGAATCTGAAGTTCGTCTCATTTCACAACCGGCTCTGAGCGAACTTCAAATTCAAAAAAGGTGACTAGCGGGTTTATGTTTCTAGTGTGGTTTTTGAATTTGAAATACGCTCCGGCGGATGCTGCTGAAATGAGGCGTATTTCAAATTCACCACACTAGTTCGGTGCGGCATCGGCTTGCCTCATCGATTGTTCCTCCTGAACGGGTTGCCGTTATCCTCATGCTGAGCCTGTTTCATCATCCGTTTTCGCCGGCCTCCCGCTTTATCCGCCTTGTGCTTGCGGAATATGGCGCCAAGGCCGACTTGATCATCGAGAAACCCTGGGAGCGCCGCCGCGAGTTTCTCATGCTCAATCCTGCCGGCAGCGTCCCTGTGCTGCGGGAAAACGACGGGCCGGCTATCTGCGGCGTATTTCCGATCATGGAATATATCGATGAGACGAGGGGCTATGCGGTGGGTAATCGCCGCCTCATGCCGGATCATCCGGACGCCAGAGCGGAGACGCGGCGCCTCGTGGACTGGGCGATTACCAAGCTCGACCAGGAGGTCGTGGGGCCGTTCGTGCGCGAACGTGTCTATAAGCAGGAAATGTCGAATGCGGCCGGTGGTGGCGCGCCGGATTCAACCGCCTTGCGAGCCGCGCGCACCAATATTCACCATCACCTGAAATATTTGGGTTATCTTGCCGCCTCCAGGAACTGGCTCGCCGGCAGCCGGCTGGGTTTCGCCGATTTCGCCATAGCGGCCGAACTGTCTTGCGCCGACTATCTGGGCGAAGTGCCGTGGGCGGAAGAGGAAAACGTGAAGACATGGTACGCGCGGATCAAATCCCGCCCGAGCTTCCGTCCGTTGCTGATGGAAAAGATCCTGGGCATGCCCCCGGCGCCGAGCTACGAGGATCTGGACTTCTGACGCCTCGCGCTGCCGACAAGCTGAAAGCCGCGCTTGCGGGCAAGGCGGCCGAGCTTGGCTTCGATCTCTGCCACATCGCGCCCGCTGGGCTGGATCCGTGCCACGGAGAAAATCTGCGGCGCTATGTGGCTGCGAACTATCACGGCTCGATGGCCTGGATGGAAGAAACCTTCGCCCGCCGCGTCGCGCCTGGAGCACTATGGCCGGAGGTTCGTTCGGTCATCGTGCTGGCGATGAGCTACGGCCAGGAGGAAGTCGCCAATGCGACGTTGAACGCGCCGGAAAAGGCGACGATCTCGGTCTATGCCCGCAACCGCGACTATCACGACGTGATGAAGGGGAAGCAAAAGGAGCTGGCGCAATACCTCGTCTCCCGCGCCCGCGATGCAGGTGCGCAAGGCGAGGTGAAGGTCTTCGTCGACACAGCGCCGGTGATGGAAAAGCCGCTTGCCCAAATGGCCGGGGTCGGATGGCAGGGCAAGCACACCAATCTTGTTTCCCGTCAGATCGGCTCCTGGTTTTTCCTGGCCGAGATCTTCACGACGCTCGAGTTACCGCCGGATGAGATCGAAACGGATCATTGCGGTTCTTGCCGGGCGTGCCTCTCCGCCTGCCCGACGAACGCATTTCCAGCCCCTTATCAGCTCGATGCGCGGCGCTGCATTTCCTATTTGACGATTGAACACAAGGGGCCGATCGCGCGGGAATTGCGCCCGGCAATGGGGAACCGCATCTATGGCTGCGACGATTGTCTTGCCGCCTGCCCCTGGAACAAATTTGCCGCGACCGCCCGCGAGGCCAAGCTGATCGCCAGAGAGGATTTGAAAGAGCCGCTTCTGCTCGATCTCGTTCAGCTTGACGATGGTGCTTTTCGCTCCCTCTTTTCCGGCTCGCCAATCAAGCGTATCGGCAGGGACCGTTTCCTGCGTAATGTTTTGATCGCTGTTGGAAACTCCGCCGATCCTGCCTATTTGCCTTATGTCGAGCGGCTTCTCGGCGATCAGGCCGCAATCGTTCGCGGCGCGGCCGTCTGGGCCATGTCGCGGCTGGCCGATGCGACCGATTACGATCGCGCTAGGCGCCGGCTGGAGCCGCAGGAAGATGATGACGACGTCTTGAGCGAATGGCGGGCGGGAAGCGCCTGACCGGAGACGGAGTTAGATCACCCCCATTGCCAATAGTCCGAGCCCAGCTTGGCGTAGTTTCGCGCCAGCACCATCTTGTGGACTTCGGACGCGCCATCGACAAGGCGCGCCGCCCTTGCGTAGCGGTAGATCCATTCGAGGATCGTATCGTTTGAATAGCCGCGCGCGCCGTTAAGCTGGATCGCGGTGTCTGCCGCCTTGTGCAGCGTATCGGCGACGTGGATCTTGGCGGAGGAAACCTCGGTGCGGGCCTTGTCGCCCTGATCGAGTTTCCATGCGGCATTCATCACAAGCAGGCGGCCGATCTGGATATCGTGCGCGACCTCGCCAAGTTTGAGCTGGACGGATTCCCGGTCGGCGAGCCGCATACCGAATCCCTCGCGCTGCGACACATAGTCTTGCGCGATTTCCATGCAGCGTTTCGCGAGCCCCAGCCAGCGCATGCAATGGGTGAGGCGCGCCGGCCCAAGGCGGATCTGCGTCAGACGCAGTCCGTCGCCGACCTCCATCAGCCGGTCTTCATCGGAGATCTCCAATCCGTCGAATTCGAGCTCGCAAACGCCGCCATGTTCGTCCGGTCCCATATTGGCGATGCGGCGGACGATCCGCCAACCCGGCTGGTCGGCATGGAAGAGAAAGGCGGTCAGGTGGCGTCGTTTTTCTTCAGGGTTTGTATCCGTGCGGGCCATCAGGATGAAATGTTTTGCGACGGCTGCTCCGGAGATGTACCACTTGCGTCCGGTGATCAGCCAGCGGTCGCCCTTTCGCTCGGCTCGTGTCCGGATCATCGACGGATCGGAGCCGCCGCCAGGGTGAGGCTCGGTCATCGCGAAGCTAGAATTGACCTTTCCGTCTGCAATCGGCTGGAGCCAGCGCTCTTTCTGGGCGTCGGTGCCGACCATCTCGAGCGTGCGCATATTGCCGTCGTCCGGAGCGGCGCAGTTGAAGCAGGCGGGACCGAAAACCGAGCGGTTGGCTTCCTCGTAGAAGGCTGCCTGGCCAATCATGGAAAGACCCAGGCCGCCTCGCGCTTTCGGCAATTGCGGAGCCCACAACCCTGCCGCCCTTGCCTTGGCGCGAACCTCGTCGCGCAGGCTCATCTTGATGTTTTCAAACTCGTTGAAATTTTCACGATCGCCCTCCAACGGCAGGATGTGATCCGCCACGAAGGCGCGGACCTTGAGGCGCAATTCGTTGTGGTCCGGGGAAAGGGTAAAATCCATTGGTGACGATCTCCAGAGGTAGGGGCGGGATCAAAGGGAAGAGACGAGATGGCCGCCGTCTACGGCAAGTGTTGCTCCGGTCATGAAACGGGAGGCATCGCTTGCCAAGAGCAGGAAAGGAC
Organism: uncultured Alphaproteobacteria bacterium; assembly: GCA_963698365.1. Lineage (GTDB taxonomy): Bacteria > Pseudomonadota > Alphaproteobacteria > Rhizobiales > Stappiaceae > Hongsoonwoonella. The sequence continues at coordinate 219,715 of CAVOQM010000005.1, read as the reverse complement.
CGTCGAGATCCTCCAGCGCTCCGATCCGCCGCATTGGAATGCGTTTGATCATTGCTTCACCGGCGGGCGTTTCGAAAAAGCCCTTGTTGATCTCGGTCTCGAAATAACCGGGCTCGATGGCATTCACCCGAACATTGTGCTGGGCAAGTTCCAGAGCGAGCGCTTTCGTCATCTGGACGACGCCGGCTTTGGATATGGCGTAGGAAGCGACCCCTTTGGCGACCCTTTCGCCAAGGATGGATGCAATATTGATGATGGCGCCATGCTCGCCGGTCTCGCGCCAATGGCGAGCGGCGGCGATTGACATCAGCCAGACACCGCGAAGATTGACTTCCAAAACGTCGTCGAAATCCGCTTCTTCCTGGTCGAGGGCGGGCCCGCCGCGCGCGTGTCCCGCATTGTTGACGAGGACATCCAGCCCATCGAAATCGTCGACCACGCCGGCGACGCAGCCTTTGACGGAAATTGAACTTGAAACATCGAGCTCGCTTACCAGCACTCTTTGCGCACCGAGGTCGAGCAGTTCCTTGGCGAGGCTCTCAAGGCGGGCTCTGCGCCGGGCGGCGATTGCCACCTTGGCGCCACAGCGCGCGCAAAGCCGGGCGAAATGCGCACCAAGGCCGCTGGAGGCGCCAGTAATCAAAACGCGCTTCGCCTTCATTCCCGCTGCAAGATCCATAGCCCTCCCTCCCTCTTTTGATTGTTTCAGGAAGACTAAAGCATATTCCATTCAGATTGAACTGGTCTGAATGACAACAATATGCTCAAGGCATTGATCCTGGAGCGATTTCTTGTCTTTCAGGTATTCCCGCCTGTGGGCAAAAGCCGGCCTTATCGGGCGGCACGGGAGGAAGCGCTGGTTCGTGCGGATTTTATCGCGTCAGATGGGAGAAGATATCGAGAACCTTCTCATAGACGGCGCGTTTGAACGGGATAACCAGATCCGGTAAAAGCGGGGCCTTCTCCCACCGCCACTCGCAGAATTCCGGCGCGTGCCCATCCGGGGGATTGAGAATATCGATCTCGCTTTCCGGGCCATCGAAGCGGAAGGCGAACCATTTCTGCGTCTGCCCCCGATATTTGCCTCGCCGGCTGCGGGCAAGAATCTCGGGTGGAAAATCATAGACGAGCCAATCCGGCGCTTCACCCAAAAGCGTGGCGGAGCGGATCGACGTTTCCTCAAAGAGCTCTCTCCTGGCGGCAAGTAGGGGATCTTCATCCGCGTCGATCCCGCCCTGCGGCATTTGCCAGGCATATTTGGCTGCGGCGTCGTTTTTCGGGTGCCGCTTGCCGATCCATGCGAGGCCTTCGCGGTTGAGAAGCAGGATCCCGACGCAGGGTCGATAAGGCAGGGCTTTGGTGTCGATCATGAAAAGCTTTGATGTCCTACTTCATTTTTTGTGTCGCGCGACCTGCCTTGGGTTTGATCGCGCAGGCTTGAGGCCATGCTATTCCTTTTCCTTGCCCCGGTCGATTGAGCCGCTGATCGGAATGAGCTGCAAACCACGCTCCTCCAGATCCTTCGCCCAGGCCGTCAGTTCATCGATCGTCACCGGCAAGGCGGAGGCGGCCCCGACTGCAATACCTTGTGCCCTTGCAATCCCTTCCAGTTGCAGAAGGCGGGCGGTAATCTCTTCCTGTTTCGGCGTTTCATCCAGCACGACGTCGATCTTCGACAAGGGCGCACGTTCGCCACTTGCAACGGCGACCGCCTGGCTTCGTGAGGAACTGCCATCGTCCACATACATCAGGCCGCGCTTGGATATTTCCGACATGAGCTTTTTCAACGGTTCAGGCGATGATGTGAAGCGTGCGCCCATGTAGTTGATGACGCCCACATAATTGGTCAGCCGGCCGAGCAGCCAGGACAGGCGGTCGCGCGTTTCTTCCGTAGTCAGGTTGACAAGCAAAGTATGAGGCCCCGGGTCGTTGTCGGGGTAGTCGAAGGGTTCCAGCGGCAGCTGCAGCAGCAACTCGTGGCCTTCCCGCCTGGCACTTTGCATCCAGCGATCGAGGCTGCCGCCATAGGGCGCAAATGCGAGGGTAACTTCGGCGGGAAGTTTTGCGATGGCCGACTGAGTTCCTGTTTGCGACAAGCCGAGGCCTGTTACAACGATTGCGATCTTCGGCACGTTCGGGAAGGTCGTATCCGTAGGACGTGCGTAGATATCAAGCGGCCGCAGCCCGTCTTCCGAAATCTTCGGCAAGGGCCCGTGAGGCCCGGTCTCCATAACCCGTCCATCGGGACGGATCGATAAAGATTCAGGAATTGCGGCGACCGATTGCGAGGGCTGGTCAGAACCACCGGTATTTGGCGCCGGTTCAAATCGCGGCCCAAGCGCTGCTGCCTCGGTATTTGGCTTTTCCGCGTTTTCAGCCTTCTTTGCTGTATCGCTGCCGGGGTTGATTTCCACAACGCCTATGTCGCGGGCGGATAAGCCGCCAACCGAGTGTTCCAGACGAACCACGGCAGTCGGCTCGCCACCGAAGGGATCATCGACAACGCCGATCCATACCAGGGTCGTCGTGGTGATAATGACGAGAAGACCCGCGCCGATCAGGCCGAGAGGAAGACGAAGGAATCTGCGTTTGTTGAGGCCAAGTGGAGCGGAGAGATCGTTTGCCGCCATATCCGGTCAAACCGCCGTTGGATCCGTCTGCCATCGCGCTTTTCGCAGCGATTGCGCAGGGGTGGATCGAGGTCTTGGATTCAAGGCGCCCGCCGTGTCGATCTGGATGACCATTTGGCTTGAAAGCGCCTCAATGCGAGGCCGGAGGCTGTATCGAACTGCGATGATCGTATCGATCCTCGATTGCATCGATTGTCCCGGCTCTGGAGACGTTGAAGACCGGCCGGAGCCATTGAGCCCGGCCGGTCGATGTTGCATCAATTCGGAATAGCCGCCTTCTTGTCGCCAACCGGCGGGAAAGCGCTATTGGCCTGGACACCGCGCAGGAGATCGAGCGCCAGTTTCAGCTGGACGTCATCCTTCGGATCGGCCGGAACATAGGCCTGGCTGCCGGATCCTTCCGTCTCCTTGCCGTCTTCCGATTCCAGATGTCCCCGAAGACCGGCTTCGCCCTTGGTTTCGGCCTTGCCTTTGAGTTCTTCCGGGAGTTCCTGCAGCGCCTCGATATCCGGGCTGATGCCTTTCGCCTGGATGGAGGTTCCTGACGGCGTGTAGTAACGCGCCGTCGTCAGGCGGATTGCGCCGTTGGCTCCCAGCGGGATGATCGTTTGAACCGAACCCTTACCGAAGGAGCGAGTGCCAAGGACGGTCGCCCTGCGATGATCCTGAAGGGCGCCGGCGACGATTTCCGATGCGGATGCGGAGCCGCCGTTCATAAGGACGATCACCGGAGCACCCTTGGAGAGATCGCCGCTGCGGGCATTGTAGCGCTGCGTTTCTTCGGCGTTGCGGCCGCGCGTCGATACGATTTCACCGCGATCCAGGAAAGTGTCGGAAACGGCGATGGCCTGATCGAGCAATCCGCCCGGATTGTTTCTCAAATCGAGCACGAAGCCCTTGAGCTTGTCCTTGCCGATCGATTTGGTCAGCGATTCCAGTCCATCCTTCAGTCCGTCGTAGGTCTGCTCGTTGAACTGGGTGATACGAATATAGCCGACGTTCTCTTCCTGCCGGTAGCGAACCGACTTTATCCGGATAACGTCGCGCGTGATCGTGATCTTGAGCGGCTCGGCAACACCTTCGCGGCGGATGGTGATCTCGATATCCGAGTTTACCGCGCCGCGCATCTTCTCCACTGCCTCGTTGAGAGTGAGGCCCTGGATCTGTTCGCCGTCGAGATGGGTGATGAGATCGCCGGAGCGGACCCCTGCGCGATAGGCAGGCGTGTCGTCGATGGGGGTTACGACCTTCACAAGGCCGTCTTCCATCGTGACCTCGATGCCCAGGCCGCCGAATTCACCGCGTGTCTGCACCTGCATATCGCGGAAGCTTTTCGGCGACATGTAGCTCGAATGCGGATCAAGCGACGTCAACATGCCGTTGATCGCGGATTCGATCAGTTTTGCGTCGTCGGGCGTTTCGACATAGTCGGAGCGCACGCGCTCGAACACATCGCCAAAAAGGTTAAGTTGGCGGTAGGTGTCGGAGGCGGCGGCATTGGCCACCCCGCTCACACGGACCGGGACTTGAGAGAGGGTGGTCACGGCAGTAGCGCCCATGACAACACCCACCAGCAGCAGGGAAGCTTTCCGAATCATCCGCGAACCTTCTCTTCTTCGGCTCGGTCCCACCAGGGAGTGGGGTCGATCGCGATGCCGTCTTTCCTGAATTCAACGTAGAGAACAGGTTGAGTCGCGGCAAGGTCAAGTGTCGCCACACTGGCGAGTTGTGATGACCCCATAGCGGCTACCGGTTCACCGGCGAGTACGAATTGCCCCAATTCCACGTCGATCCTCTCCAGACCGGCAAGGAGGATATGATATCCGTTGCCGGCATTCAGGATCAAGAGTTGTCCATAAGACCGGAAGGGGCCGGCGTAAACCACCCAGCCGTCGGTTGGCGCAGTCACTTGCGCCCCCGGCCGTGCGGCAATTGACTGGCCTTCCGTCAGGCCGCCAAATCCATCGTCCTGCCCGAACCGGCGCAAGGTGCTTCCGGCGATCGGCAAGGGCAGGTGACCTTGCATGTTCACAAATTCGACAGCAGGCGCGAGGCGTCCGGGGTCCGAGAAGGGGTTTCCCGCAACGCTTTTATCGCCGCCCGAGGCCTTGCGCTGCAATTCCGCCTCTTTGGCGGCTTCGGCAGCCTGCCGTGCGCTTTCAATTTCCTTCTCCAGCGACGCGATCAGGCCTTTCAGCGACGTTGCCTTGTCTGCAAGGCTTTGCGCCAGGGCGCTTTCCTGATCGAGCTCGGCCTGGCTCTTTTCCTTCTGGCGTTTTTTCGATGCGACGAGCAGTTCTACGCGCTGACGTTCCTCAGCCAGACGCTGCGCATCCGTGACGAGGCGGTCGCGTTCCGCTGCAATCGAGGTTTTCAAGCGGCGAAGCTCGGCAAGATCGCTGGCGAGCGCCTGAGCTTCGATGTGGATCTCTGGCATGACGGCATTGAGCAGGAGCGCGCCGCGCACGGCGCCGAGCGCGTCTTCCGGACGAACCGCGAGTGCGGGAGGAGGCCTGCGCCCGATCCGCTGCAGCGCGGAGAGCACTTCGGCCAAAACGTCCTGTCGTTCGGCTAGTGACTGGCGCACTCTGTCCTCGTTGCCTCCCAGACGGCGCAACCGGTTTTCGGTCGCCGCCAGTTGATCCTCAAGGCCCTTGATTCTTTGCGCCGTGCGCAGCAAATCCACATTCAGTGCCTCTCGATCCCGGTCGATCGCTCGGATTTCCCGGGCCAGTGCCGCCTGCCTGTCTGCGGACAGATCGATGTCCCGCGTCAAGGCGGCCAATTCTTCTTCGCGTTCGGCCTTGCGCGTATCTGCTTCGCTTTGTCCCGCTTCCGCGGGCTTTTGCGCCAAGGCTGCGTCTCTCACATCCTGGCCGTAGCTGGCGGGCCCCAAGACAAGAAGCCCCATACCCACCACGAAACCCGTCAGACGGGCTGGGACATGGGACCGCCGCTTGCGCATTATCACCCTTTTCAGAATCCTTCGACGAAACCGCTGTTCGCAGGATTATGATGGATTTGCGAGCCCCGTTTCCTGCTTGATTCCCATACGATGACCACGTCGCGTTAAGAAATCGTCAACTATAGAATTATGATGCACACGGATTGGTGCGACGCGAAAATGGCTAGTTTACAAATGAGGCAGAATACAGGCGCAATTCGTTATCCACACGCGGGTCTTGAAGAGCAATTTCGCAGTGCGGTTGTGTCGGGCGTTATTCCCGGTGATAGGGGTGGCCGGTCATGATCGTAATCGCCCTGTAGACTTGTTCCGCTATCAGCGCCCGGGCGATTTGATGAGGCCAGGTCATGGCGCCCAGGGCGATCTTGAGCGTTGCTTTTTCGAGCAAGGCCTGCCCATGCCCGTCGGGACCACCTACAAGGAATGCGACAGCGGGAGCGCTATTGTCTTTCCAGATTTCAAGCCGGTCGGCGAAGGTTTTGCTAGAGATAATCTGGCCGCGCTCGTCGAGTGCAATGAGGACCGTGCCTTCCGGTATCGCGGCAATCAGCGCGGCTGCCTCTTCTTCCTTGCGTTCCTGTGGTCTTGCCGCCCGACTTTCGGGAATTTCAATCTCCGGAGCCATCGTTATGCCGAGAGAACGCCCGGATTTGGCGATGCGGTCGGTGTATCGGTCGAAAAGCTCGCGCTCGGCACCGGATTTCAGTTTGCCGATTGAAGCGAAATGGATGCGCATCCTGATGGCCTGATCAAGTTCCCAGATATCTGAGAATATTGGGATATTTACTCCGGAAAAGCCGGTGCGGGCACTAATGCTGAGCGGCGAGGCGACACAGAATTCAATCGAGACTGCAGTGAATTGATACGGCGGCAAAACGATACGGTATCGAAACGATCCGATGCTGAAGCAAGGTCGCCGCAGAGCAGTCTCACCCAATCCATGAGTGAATTTCGGGTGCTTTCCCCTAGAGCATATCCCGCCAAAACGGAGTCGTTTTGACGACAAGGATATGCTCCAAAATAATGTATCTGGAGCGTATTCTTATCACGAAAGCGACTTCGCTTTCGTGGAAAGCGCTCTAGCGTCAACGGTCAAAGCGGCGTCAGGTAATGGTGGTTCTCGACGCCGCGATAGCAGCCTGACCCATCTCCCGATCAGATGCACCTATCTGATCGACAAGTAGTCTCTCCAGGATCATTCCCTTAAGCACAGTCTTTTCGTTCAAGCCAATTCGGCCTGAATGGACTGTGCCCTAGCCGGAATATTTCGTCGGTGACGCCAAATCCGCGGTCCACATTTTTTCCAGATTGTAGAAGCCTCTGACTTCCGGCCGGAAAATGTGAACGATGACATCGCCGGCGTCGATCAACACCCAATCGCAGAGCGGCAGGCCTTCGACACGGGCATTTCCGTAGCCGGCTTCCTTTAAATCGCTCAACAGGTGATCGGCGATGGCGCCTACGTGCCGATGGGAGCGGCCCGAAGCAACCACCATGTGATCGGCCATAGCCGTCTTGCCGGTGATGTCGATGGGAACAATGTCCTCTGATTTCGAATCATCGAGACTGGAGAGGACGATTTCAAGCATGGTCCCGCGCTTCTGCGCGGCGACTGCTTCCAGTTGAGGGGCGGTGCTGGCCGTGCCCTCGGGTTCAAAAGTCATGCTCAGACGGGTCGCCTTTCTTCAAATGGCACGAAAATGCACGTTATTGCGCATTTCCATTTCATCGCAGCAATGTCGGACAAAGCTGTTCGCCGGATGGCAAAAACAAAGTCCTTCACTAGAGTATCCTAGACGTTATGTCACTTTCAAGATGTGGTGTATTTCACTCACTTGAGCAATAGTTGTTCTATGGGCTTGACCTCAGCTCGGTGGACGAGGTCGGGTCGTGTCTGGCGTGCAGGAAAACCCAGGCGGGCGGCCTCAGCACGGCGAGCGCCGGGGCGTCGTTTTCATCGATGCGATAACGCGCGTAGGTTTGAGCGGCCTTCGCCGACAAAGGGGCAAGAGATGCCTCCGGCCGGTCGACCACGATGACCGGCACGCTTTCGAAAATGGTTTGCCAGTTTTGCCAGCGATGGACACTCGCGAGGCTGTCGGCGCCCATGATCCAGAAGAAATTCAGCCGCGGGCGCAATGTCTTCAAGGCTTTCAGCATAAGCGATGTATAGGATGTGCCGAGCCTTTCTTCGAAAGCCGTCACCCGCATCGCCGGGTGAGAAGCGATGCGGCGGACTGCTTCCGCGCGCTCGTGCAACGGAGCAAGGCCTTGGTGTTCTTTCAACGGGTTGCCCGGGGTGACAAGCCACCAGACTTGATCGAGGCATGCTCGTTTCAACGCGGTTTCCGCCACCAGGGCGTGGCCGGAGTGGGGCGGATTGAACGATCCGCCGAACAGGCCGATACGGTTTCCCGCTTCCGCATGCGGCAGGCGAAAGAGGTCTGCGTCGCGCCGATCTCGTTGCAAGGAATTCATTCGCGCTTCTTCAGGTCCTCGTCTGGCCGGTGCCGTGCACACGATATTTGAAGCTTGTGAGCTGCTCCAGCCCGACAGGACCGCGCGCGTGCATGCGGCCCGTGGCGATGCCGATTTCCGCGCCCATTCCAAACTCGCCGCCATCGGCGAACTGGGTCGAGGCGTTGTGCACCAGGATCGCCGAATCAACCTTGTTGAAGAAGGCTTCAGCGGCTTGGGTATCCTCGGTGATGATGCCGTCGGTGTGATGCGAACCATAGGTTTCGATGTGATCGACAGCCTCGTCGAGGCCATCGACGATTTTAACCGACAGGATTGCGTCGAGATATTCGGTGCGCCAATCTTCCTCCGTGGCGGGGCGAACCTCGGGCAGGCGTCCGCGGACACCTTCGTCGCCACGGATCTCGCATCCCTTCGCCGCCAGTGCGGCGCATATGGGTTTCAGATGTGTGTCGGCGACCGTGCGGTCGACCAGGAGGGTTTCCAGTGCTCCGCAGATGCCGGTGCGCCGCATCTTGGCGTTCAGGACCACGTCGACGGCCATGTCGAGGTCGGCGGCGCTATCGACGTAGAGATGGCTGATGCCTTCAAGGTGGGCGAAAACGGGCACGCGCGCATCCTGCTGCACCCTTGCCACCAGGCTTTTGCCGCCGCGCGGAATGATGACGTCGATATTGCCGCCAAGGCCCTTCAGCATTTCGCCGACGGCCTCCCGGTCGGCAGTTGGCACGAATTGTATGGCGTCCGCAGGCAGGCCCGCCGCAGACAGACCCTTGACCATCGCTGCGTGGATGGCGCGGTTTGAGCGGATCGTGTCCGACCCGCCGCGCAGGATCACGGCGTTGCCCGCCTTGAGGCAAAGCGCACCGGCGTCCGCCGTGACATTTGGCCGGCTTTCATAAATGACGCCGATCACGCCGAGCGGCGTGCGGACACGGTCGATGTGCAGTCCGTTGGGCCGGTCCCAGGAGGCGATCACCTCACCGACCGGATCCGCAAGGGTCGCGATAGCCTCCAATCCTTCCGCGATCACCTTATTCGGCTGGACGTCAACATGCCCCGGTCGATGTAGGCAGCACTTTGGCCATTTGCCGTCATCGCCTCGATATCCTTTGCGTTGGCAGCAAGAATGGCCGGCGTCGCCAGCATGATCGCGTCAGACATCGCGTGAAGCGCAGTGTTCTTGATGGAGGAGGGGGCAGTGGCGAGGGTACGGGTCGCCGCGCGCGCTTTCTTGCCGATATCCGCCATCAGAACGGCTACATCGACGGGTTCTTGAACTGCCTCGTCCAGCATTGTTTTGTCCCTTGCTTCCAGCCACTTTCCGCCGGGCATTCATCCCGCCGGCAGACCGCATGCCGTCACTATACGGTTACATGGTCCGCTCTTGCAGCGATCCGTTCAACACGAGATCGTCGCGATGGATCATTTCGGCGCGTCCCGGATACCCGAGGATAGCCTCGATCTCGCGGCTGTTGCGGCCAAGAATAAGGCCGGCTTCCGGAAAGTCATAGGCAACGAGCCCGCAGCCGATCTCCCGGCCGCTTTCGTCTATCAGTCTCACCGCATCGCCGCGCGTGAAGGAACCGTCGATGGCGCGCACCCCAGCCGGCAGCAGGCTCTTGCCTGAATGCAAGGCGCGTACAGCGCCCGCGTCCAAATGAAGCGCGCCGCGCGGTTCCAGATGGCCGCCGATCCAGGCTTTTCTGGCGGAAGCGGGTGTGGCGGTGGCAAGAAACCACGTGGCCCTTTCGCCGTCGTCCATGGCGGCGAGCGGGTTAAGTCGCTTGCCGCTGGCGATTGCCATTATGGTGCCGGCGGAAGTGGCGATTTTGGCCGCATCGATTTTCGTCTTCATGCCGCCGCGCGAAAGTTCAGAACCGGCCGCGCCGGCCATGGCCTCGATTTCCGCCGTTATCGCCGGCACCAGAGGCAGAAAGACCGCATCCGGATTGGTTGCCGGCGGCGCGGAATAAAGCCCGTCGATATCCGACAGGAGCACCAGGCAATCGGCGCTGACCATGGTCGCCACCCGTGCAGCCAGGCGATCGTTGTCGCCGTAGCGGATTTCGGACGTGGCGACGGTGTCGTTTTCATTGACGATCGGCACCGCACCAAGCCTCAGCAGCGTTGAAACGGTTTCCCGCGCATTGAGATACCTGCGCCGTTCTTCCGTATCGCCGAGCGTCAGCAGAACCTGACCGGCGGTCAGTCCGCGCGCGCCGAGGATCTCCGAATAGGCATGACCTAGTGCGATCTGCCCGACTGAGGCGGCAGCCTGTGCCTGTTCCAGCCGCAGGGGGCCGCGCGGCAGCCCGAGCACCCCGCGTCCGAGCGCGATTGCGCCTGAGGAGACGACGATGAGTTCGGCGCCTCCTTTCGCAAGATTGGCCAGATCGTCGGCAAGGGCCTCCAGCCAGGCGCGCTTCAGATGGCCATCTTCCACAAGCAGCGAGGAGCCAATCTTCACCACGATACGCTTGTGGCCGGCAAGGCGCAGCAAAGAGGGGGTGGACGTCGTCATGTCAGGGTCTCGGATTGCGCGCTTGGTTCAATGGCTTCCGTTCGGCGATCAGGGGCGCCAGGGTTCTTCCGCCTTTGCAGGCACGCTGTTGGCTTCCACTTCCTTGTCCCGATCGATCGCGCGGATGATCATTCGCAGCGTCCGGTCGATATTTTCCCGGCTTGCGGCGGAAAGGATGAGAGGTGGCTGGCCGCAGGCCTCCTCCAGCATGGCCGACTTCGCCTGCCTGTCCTCCACCGTCAGCGCATCCGCCTTGGAAAGCGCGACAATCTCGGGCTTGTCGGTCAGGCTGTGCCCGTAGGCTTCCAGTTCGCCGCGCACCACGTGATAGGCTTCCGCGGGATCTTCCTGGGTGCCATCGATCAGATGCAAGAGCACGCGGGTGCGCTCCACATGGGCGAGAAAGCGGTCGCCAAGGCCGATGCCCTCGTGCGCTCCTTCGATCAGGCCCGGAATATCGGCCAGAACAAAGCCGCGCCCGTCGATTTCTACCACCCCGAGATTGGGATGAAGCGTGGTGAAGGGATAGTCGGCAATCTTCGGCTTCGCAGCTGAAACTGCAGCAAGGAAGGTTGATTTACCGGCATTCGGCAGGCCCACGAGGCCCGCATCGGCGATCAGTTTCAAGCGGAACCAGATCCACTTTTCCTCACCTGCAAGGCCGGGATTTGCATGGCGCGGCGCCTGATTGGTCGAGGATTTGAAATGCGTGTTGCCGAAACCGCCGTTGCCGCCTTTAAGCAGCAGGAAGCGCTGACCGACTTCGGTCAAGTCGGCGATGAGGGTCTCGTTGTCCTCTTCAAGGACTTCGGTGCCGACGGGCACGCGCAACACGATATCTTCGCCCTTGCCGCCGCTGCGGGTTTTGCCCATGCCCTGTACGCCGGGTTTTGCCTTGAAATGCTGCTGGTAGCGATAGTCGATCAGCGTGTTGAGGCCATCAACGCATTCCACCCACACATCGCCGCCACGGCCGCCGTCGCCGCCATCTGGACCGCCGAATTCGATGAATTTCTCACGGCGAAAGGATACGGCTCCGTTCCCTCCGTTGCCGGAGCGGACATAAACTTTCGCCTGATCGAGGAATTTCATACGCTCATCTCTCTTGCCGCGACCGCTTCGGTCTGCGTCTTTGTCAGAAAATCGAACCGCTCCAGCTTCAGACGAAGAGCGGGCAGCGCCTCGCCGCGCGCAGCGCTGGCGCATTCGGCGACGCCGTCTGCCCGAAAGCCCATGCGCTTCATGACAGCGATGGAGGCCGGGTTTTCTTCCATGGCCTCACCATAGACGCTGTCGCAATTCGTTGCCGAAAAAAGCCAGGTCAGCGCCGCGTGGCAGGCTTCGGTCATATAACCGTTTCCCCAATAGGGCCGGCCCAGCCAATAGCCGATGACGGGCTCGTCCTGCAACTGCCGAAAGGTTATGACGCCGATCAGGCCGTTGCCGTCGTCGATGGCGAAGGAACGGTCCTCCGCCGGATCCGCCTCCGCCAATTTCTCCAGCCAGGCTTCGCCGTCCGCCTGAGTATAGGGATGGGGCACCACGGAGAGCATTTTCGACACTTCATAGTCGCCGGCAAGTTCGATCAGCCTCGCAAGGTCGCCATTATCAGGCGCTCTCAGGACAAGGCGTGCTGTCTTCAGGCTCTCACTCATGTCTACTCTCCGATCGCGAATTTTATCCGCGTCACTGGTGACGATACTTTTTTGACCTCCCGCTCCCAGGTTTCAATCCTGTTTGGAGCGTGAGGTCCTCTTCAAGGCGTAAAGTTCCAGGAGCCTTCGCGACGTGAAGGCGATGCCCGAAGCGCTTGCTCTGCTAGAGCATATTCCGTCAAAACGGAGTCGTTTTGTCGGCTAGAATATGCTCCACCATATTGATCCTGGGCCGGTTTCACGATGCTTTCCCCCAGCGTTTCAGCGCTATCCATGTGCTGCGTTCAAGATAGAAGCGTTCGGCGGAGACTGCGCCGCCCGCACCTCTGGAGTGCAGCATGCATTGGTCGCGGTACTGGAAGCCGCTCTTGACCAACACCCGGCGCGAAGCCGGATTGGTGACGCGCACCATCGCCTGCAGCTTGGCGATCGGTGTTTTCTGGAAGATGTGATCCACCAGCGCCTGCACCGCCTCGGTTGCAAGACCTTGCCCCTGGAAGGGTTCGCCAACCCAATAGCCGATCTGAACCGCGCCCCTTGGTTCCAATGTACCAAATCCGGCGGAGCCGATATACCGGCCGGTCGCCTTCAGCCGGATAGCGAAAGTCGCGCGCTCCACGCCGTTGTTTTGCGCCCGTGCGATCAGTTGCCGCGCATCGTCGAGCCCAAAGGGATGCGGCATGGTCGCAAGCATCGTTGCAATGCGCCGGTCGTTGGCGAGATGGACGATGTCTGCGAGATCGTCCTGTCGCGGCGCGTCAATTTTCAGTCTCGCGGTTTCGCCGGGCGTCAGCGGCGCTCCCGGACTGTCGTCTTCCTCATATTCCTCTAGATCGGCAACCATTTTGCCCTCCCGGCAGATCGGTGGAAAAGAAAAAGGGGAGATGGCACCCCATCTCCCCTGATCCTTTTGATCTTGCCGGTTTCCTTGAACCGTCCGGGTCGATGAGACGCCGGCGGTTCATGAAGGACACGTCGGCTTTATTCCGCGGCTTCCATCACCGGGACTACGTTAATAAAGGTTCGGCCGTTGGATTTTTCGCGGAAAGCGACCTTGCCTTCCACGGTTGCAAAGATCGTGTGATCCTTGCCCATGCCGACACCCGTGCCTGGATGCCACTTCGTGCCGCGTTGACGCGCGATGATGTTGCCCGGAACCACTGCCTCGCCGCCATATTTCTTGACGCCAAGACGGCGACCTGCGGAATCGCGGCCGTTGCGGGACGAACCACCAGCCTTTTTATGTGCCATGACGAAACTCCTCGTCCGATCTCGTTTGTTTCAATTGAAAGGGCGAAGCTTTACGCCTCAGCCGCTTCCTGCGTCTCTTCGCTTTCAGCTTTCGCCTTCTTGGCGGGTGCCTTCTTCGCCTTCGCTGGCTTTGCGCCGGCGGTCAGGATCTCGGTGATGCGCACCGTTGTGAACGCCTGGCGATGACCATTGCGACGGCGCGAATTCTGGCGGCGGCGCTTCTTGAAAACGATGATCTTGCGGCTGCGGCCCTGCTCGACAACCTCGGCAACCACGGTCGCGCCTTCCACGGTGGGCGCGCCGACGATGGTTTCCGATTCCGAGCCAACCATCAGCACCTGATCGAATGTCACGGTTCCACCGGCGTCAACCGGCAGCTTCTCGACCTTCAGGAGGTCGTCGGCGGCAACATGATATTGCTTACCGCCTGTCTTGATCACTGCGAACATGTCTCGCACGTCCTTCTTGTCGTTTTTCGTTTCGAACCGGGCCTATTGACCCGTCCGGCTTCACACGCACCCTTCGGCGCCTCGTCGTTCCGCGGCAGCCACGGCTGGATCACGGGTTAGAGGGCTTGGTGTCCGGAGGTCCGGAAGGATCGCACTAGAGCATATTCAGTCAAAACAGGGCCGTTTTGACGACAAGAATATGCTCCAAGATATTATCCTGGAGCGATTTCTTATCACGAAAACGAACCCGTTTTCGTGGAAAGCGCTCTGGGCAATCCGGTGAAACAATCTCCATCGCAAGACAGGTCGTTGCCGACCGGACTTTTTGTGGAGGCGATGTTTCATGGCCTCGGGCAACGTGAAATCAGGCTGATTCAACAGCCCTTATGGAAGCGCGTGGACTATACGTATCCGCAGGGCAAAGTCAATCTTGTCATACAACCGTTTTTGCGCGACGCCTAACTTGCGGAGAACGGCATTAATTTCAAATACATTCTGGCAGATGGTCTGCCTTTCTATTACCTGTTCCTGCAAGTTCCCCATTGCGATCCCGGTGCCGGCCGGCGAGATTTTTGAAGTTTTGCAGGCGGCATATCGCCTTGTGCGGAAAACTCGAAAACCCCTCTTGTGCGGCCTCGTTCGCTTGGCTATGTTCCGCGCCACTTGGAACCAGAGCGTTTCGGGTCGCGGAGAGGTGCCAGAGCGGTTGAATGGGGCGGTCTCGAAAACCGTTGAGCGCGCAAGCGTTCCCAGGGTTCGAATCCCTGTCTCTCCGCCATTCATTCCCAAGATTATTGATTTGCCTTCGAAAACAGACAGACGATTCTTCCTGCCTGCAATTTGCCCCGCATTGTCGGTAGCCTGATCTTGGGCGTCGCTTCGCCAATATTGTCAGCGCGAATAGCGGTCCGCCGAAAGCCCGTCCATGGAAATCTCCGGCTCCCGTCCCAGCACGATATCCGCCACTGCGCGCCCCGATCCGCAAGCCATCGTCCAGCCCAGCGTGCCGTGCCCTGTGTTGAGGAATAAATTGTCGTAACGTGTCGGGCCGATCACGGGAGTGCCGTCCGGCGTCATCGGGCGCAATCCGGTCCAGCCCTCGGCCTTTGAAACGTCGCCGCCTTTTGGAAAAAGATCGCTGACGACATAGCGTACGGTATCCGTCGCGTGGCGGCCGAGGTGGCGGTTGTAGCCGATGATTTCCGCCTGTCCGGCGACGCGGATCCGGTCTCCGAGGCGTGTGATCGCGACCTTGTGGGTCTCATCCATGATCGTCGATTGAGGTGCCGCATCCGGGTCGGTCACCGGCAGCGTGATCGAATAGCCCTTGATCGGGTAGATCGGCAGGCGGATGTCGATGGTCTTCAGCAGGATTGGCGCGTAAGGGCCGAGGCAGCAAACATAGCGGTCGGCCACCTCGCGGCCCTTGTCGGTCATGACGCCCGCAATGCGCCCGTTTTCAAGCGCGAATTTCTCGATCGTAACTCCGTAGCGGAATTTGACGCCGAGCTCCGCGGCCTTGTCGGCGAGCGCCAGCGTGAACATCCGGCAATCGCCCGTCCGGTCGGCGGTAAGCCTCAGCCCGCCAACGAATTTCTCCGCTACATGGGCAAGGCCCGGTTCGGCGTCGATGCAGCCGTCGCGGTCGAGCACTTCAAAGGGTGAATTGAATTCCGCCAGAACGTCCTGATCGGCCTTTGACGCCTTGAGCTGTTTCTCAAGCCGGAAAAGTTGCAGGGTGCCTTTCTCCTTCTGGTCGAAATCGAGCGGCACTTCGGCCATGAGATCCGTCAGCGCGTCCCGGCTGTAATTCGATATCCGCACCATTCGGCTCTTGTTGATCCGGTAGGATTGCGCATTGCAATTCATCAGCATCTTGAGGCCCCATGCCCACATTGTCGGGCTGATGAGCGGCCAGATGAAAAGCGGCCGGTGGCGCATGAACAGCCATTTCAGCGCTTTCATCGGCACGCCGGGCGCTGCCCATGGCGACGTCATGCCGTAGGAGAGTTCGCCTGCATTGGCGAAGCTCGTTTCCATGCCGGGTCCAGGCTGCCGGTCGAGCACCTGAACCTCCGCGCCCTGGCGCGCCAGATAATAAGCCGTCGTCACTCCAATGACGCCGGCCCCGAGGACTATGACCTTCATCTTTTCCCCACGCCAGGATCGCGGCTTCAAGGCCCGCGCCGATAAAACTGTTCTGGAGGACGGCACATTGCCACCCTTATGATTTTTTCGATTTTCAGCGTATCACGAGCAAGATGCGGCTTGCCACAGGCGCGGATCTGTTCGCGGAAGTGTCTGCGAAAAAGAGAGGAGGATTTTTGTGGCCGCCTCAACGCTTGCTCAGCCGGGGCCCGGCAGGAATACGAGCTTCACGAAGTCGCGGTAGAGCAGCAGTTGACGTGGCAGGCTCAATTTGTCGCGGGTGGCCTTGGAGAGGATGATCCCGCCATCCGCCACCACGGACAGCATATCGGCCAGATCGTCGAGGCTCACATCTATGCGCGGCGGATAATGACTGGCCACGCGCTCCAGTCTTTCGCGAAACCTCAATCGCCAGCCAAGCACCGCATCCGCGTTGATCTGGCGGACCTCGCGGTCGAAAAGCTGCTCGTGATAGCAGATGGCCGCGACCATGCATCCCGGATGGCCGTTGGGAAGGTCCGCGAAGATTTCGGCCAGCATTTTCAAGGCGATCAGGAAACTGTGCAGCGGATCTTCGCTGAGTTCGTCCGCGCGGGAAAAGATTTGATCGAAAACCCGGTTGTCTTCCTCGACATATCTTTCCAAAAGCGCTTTCGCGAGTTGGGTCTTGTCGCGGAAATGATAGAAGAAGCCGCTCTTTGAGATCCCGACGGCGGCGATCAATTCGTCGATCGACGTACCGCTGAACCCTTTCGCAAGCACGGAGGTTTCGGCGACATCGAGAATCTGCTGCCGGGTTGGCGCGGGCGTTCTCGTCTGCTGGTCCACCATGTCAGCCACCTCTTTCCGTGGCCAACTGTACCATGAGTACAGTCGGACCTCGAAAAGGTTCGGGCAGTTTACCTATCAGCGGCGGTTTTTCCCTGTAAGTTTTTGTAATTGATAAACAAAAATATTATCGCTCCGGCGAACCATAAGTTCACTGTAAAACATCGCCCCGGACAAATAGGTAAGTGGCATGTGCTTGCGGTGATTACAGCCCATGCATATCTATTCTGAAATTTCGCATTCGCCGCATTTTCGTTGCCAGGGAGATTGCAATGCTTACTGATCGTCAAGGAAACACTTTAACCGGTGCCACAGCGGAGGCCGTCGGCCATTTCGACGCCGCCGTTGAGGCCTTCAACATCTATCGTGGCGACCCCGTCGCGCTTGCCGACGAGGCGATCCGGGCGGCGCCCAGGTTTGCCATGGCGCATATCCTCAAAGCCTATCTCTTCGGCCTTGCGACGGAGCCTGCGGCAACGGTGGAGGCGAAAAAAATCCTCTCCGATGTAAAGGCTTTGCCCTTGTCGGAACGCGAGGTGTCGCACGTTAGCGCGCTCTGAAAGCCTGCTCGGCAATAACTGGACCGATGCGGCGGTGGCGCTCGACTATCACAACATGCGTTTTCCGCGAGACCTCGTCGGCTTGCAGGTGGGCCACCTGATCGACTTCTACCGTGCGAGTGCGAGAGGTCTGCGCGACCGCATCGCGCGCGTTTTGCCCAAGTGGTCGGAAGACGTTCCGGGATATTCCATCGTGCTTGGCATGTACGCCTTCGGCCTTGAGGAGACCGGCAACTATTCGCAGGCCGAGGCCTTCGGCCGGGAGGCCGTTGCGCGCCAGCCACTCGATTGCTGGGCGCATCACGCCGTGGCGCATGTGATGGAGATGCAGGGCAGGGCGGAAGACGGTATCGGCTGGATGCAGGCGCGTGAGCCCTATTGGACGGGCGACGACAACTTCTTCAAGGTCCACAACTGGTGGCACAAGGCGCTCTACCATCTCGATCTCGAACAGGGCAGTGAGGTCATGGCGCTTTACGACGAGAAAGTCCGTGCCGACAAGAGCACTGTTGCGCTCGATCTCGTCGATGCGTCGGCTCTGCTTTGGCGCTGTCGATCTCGATGGCCATGATGTCGGCAAGCGCTGGAACGAAGTCGCCGACGCCTGGGACAATCATGCGGATGGAAAGCTCTATCCGTTCAACGATTGGCATGCGGCCATGGCCTATCTTGGCGCCGGGCGCATGAAGGACGTCGACCGGCTGATCGCTCAGTATCGCGATTCAAGTGCCCGCCAGTACGAGACCGCGCAATGGGCGAGGGCAGACCGGCCTGCCGCTGATCGAAGGCTTCAAGGCCTTTTGGCAAGGCCGCTACGTTGATGCAACGAACCTTCTGCACCGGGCGCGGTTCATCGTGAATACCTTCGGCGGCAGCCATGCGCAGCGCGATATCGTCGATTGGACACTGACGGAAGCCGCTGTTCGTTCCGGCAATGCCGAAATCGCAGAGGCATTTGCGCGGGAACGGTTGGCGCTGAAGCCGCATAGCCCGATCAACCGGCGTTTCCTCGAACGCGCAAGAGGCTCGGCCTCACCGGCCCGCGTCGCGGTTTAGGCCGGACCTTCCGGCTAACTGCCGGTCGCTCCCGCGCACTTGTGCGGGGGAGCGGTTCGCAGGGCTGTCTTATTTCGCTGCTCTGCGTCGAGAGCCTGGTTGTTGCATTCAACCATTCCGGTCATGCGGCCTTATCCGGATGATTGGAAACTCATCTCGTATATGGTCTAAGTGCAGCTCCATCGGCTGGGCAGTCAGACAAGGTTCATTGCAGGGTATTCATGTTCGAAATCATCATCCGGCACATTCGCGAGCAGTTCCCGGTACCTGAGGCCGCGACGCGAAGGATGAAGGGCGGCTATCGCATGGCGTTGCTGCCGTCGTCCGATGTTTTCGAGCGGGATCTCTACATTCGAAGGACCTATGAAGCGGGGACGCTCGCCTTCATGGATCGTGTGCTCCGGCCCGGCGATACGATGGTCGATGTCGGCGCGAACCTTGGCCTCATGACGCTGCATGCATCGAAGCTTGTCGGGGCGCAAGGAACTGTCATCGCGCTTGAGCCGCATCCACGCCTTTTCACCCGCTTGCGCGAAAACCTGTCGCTCAACGCCTGCCGCAATGTGCGCGCGGTCGACATGGCGGCTGGGCAACGGGGCGGTGAGAGTACGATTTACGACGTGCCGTCGGTGAATATCGGCCGGGCGTCGCTCATTCGTCCTTCCGCGGAGTACGTCGCGGTTGCCGAGGTCAAGGTTGCGCCACTCGACGATATTCTGGCCGGGGTTGGCGAAATCCGCTTCATCAAGATCGACGTGGAAGGGTTTGAGGCGGAAGTCATCAAAGGCGCGGGCAAGACGCTTTCGAAGCTGCCGATCGTCTGCATGGAGGTTTCCGCCGCCCTCGATCATGACGGCGATCCGCTGGAGGCCCACGATACGATCATGCATACCGGTAGCTATCGGGCTTTCAGGCTCGCTCGCGGCAAGTCCCGACCTTCGCCCCTTGTCGAAGTGACTGACAGGGAAGCGCTGAAAGTGCAGCGGCACGACAATATCATCTATCTGCCGCACTCCTGCGATGTGAAAGCGTGACGCCCTTTACCCCGCAAAGGCCCTTGCAAGCCCGCCCTGCCTGACGATGAAATCGACGACGTCGCCGACGCCGGATATCCGTTTGAGATCGGTGAACAGAAAAGCCCCGCCGTTGCGCATCCGCCGGGCATCCCGCTCCATCACGGCGAGATCGGCCCCAACGTAAGGCGCAAGATCCGCCTTGTTGATGACGAGAAGATCGGAACGGGTGATGCCGGGTCCGCCCTTGCGGGGAATCTCCTCACCCTGACAGACACTGATCACATAGATCGTCAGATCGGCGAGGTCGGGCGAGAAGGTCGCCGCCAGATTATCGCCGCCGGATTCGATGAAGACGATGTCGAGATCCGGGTGACGGCGGTTCAGATCGGCGATTGCGGCGAGGTTGATCGATGCGTCCTCGCGAATGGCGGTATGGGGACAGCCGCCGGTTTCAACGCCGATGATGCGGTCTTCGGCCAGCGCCTGCACGCGGGCGAGCATCATCGCGTCCTCGCGGGTATAGATGTCGTTGGTGACGACGCCGATGGAATAGTCGCCGCGCATCGCTTCGCATAGCCGCTGGGTCAGCGTCGTCTTGCCTGAGCCGACGGGGCCGCCGATGCCGATGCGCAGCGGGCCGTTTGGAGACGTCATGAGCGAAAGAGCCTTGTTCCTTGAGTTTCGTGAAGCATCGATGAAATCTCGATCATGAAAGACGAGGTTGAAAGATCGTCCAGCCCTGTTGATACGGCCTGCATCGCGGTTGCGCGAATATCCGTTTCAAATCCGGCAACGAGGCGCTGGCCGTCGCTTTGGCCAAGCGGCACGAGGCGGATGGCGGCGAAGACGAGGTTCGCCACGCCCGCATGGAGAAAGGCCTCAAGCGCTGCTTCAAGTGGAACGCCGTGGACTGCTGCCGTCACTGCCACGGCGAGCGGATAGGCAATCTCCTCGCCGATCTCACGATGCGCCTGCTCCAGCATGTCGCTTGGCCAGGCATCGCGGGTGACGCCAAGAAAAGCCACGCCTTGCGAGAAACTTTCCAGCCTGAGTTCGGCTGTCGGTTGAAAGGCGCGCGCGAAGGCGTTGATCTCTACAAGCGCTTGCCAGTCGCCGCGCTCTGCTGCCTCATAGCCTCTCGCAAAGAGCACCGCGTCGGACCAGAGCGGGCCACGGGTCAAGCTGTCGAAGATCCATTCGCGCGTTTCCTCCGCGGTTTTCACTTTTCCAAGCGTCACACCGCCTTCCAGCCCCTGGCTATAGGCGAATGCGCCGACCGGATAGGAGGGCGAAAGCCACGTCATCAGCCGGTAGAGCGCGCCATTGCCGTCAGTGGTCATGATCATGCCCGTGATGGTTCTGCCCGTGCCCATGCTCGTGAGTATGGTGCGTATGGTGGCTTTCGTGCGCGCCGCCATAGGCTCCGCCTTCCGGGTTGAAGGGTTGCACCACTTCAACGACCGTCGCGCCGAGTTTTTCCAGCATGTCGGCAATCACATGATCGCGGCGGATCAGGATGCGATCCTCCGCAATTTCCGCTTCCAGATGCCGGTTGCCCAGATGCCAGGCGAGCCGCAGCAGATGATGCGGCGCGGTTCCGCGCACCTCCAGCAATTCTTCGGCTTCAGCCCGAACTTCGATCACCCGTCCGTCGTCCAGCACCAGTCCGTCGCCATGGCGCAGATGCGTCGCTTCAGCCAGATCCAGCAGGAACTCGATACCGCCGTCACTCGTCAGCATGATGCGCCGGCGATGCCGCTGGTCCTGCGACAGCGTGATCGTGTCGGTTGGATCGCTCCATGATCCCCGACCGAGAACTTTCGAAGCCCGCGGTGTCATTGCGCGTTCGCCCCTTTTCAAAACAGGAAATAGCGCTGCGCCATCGGCAGCACGTCCGCCGGCTCGCAGGTCAGAAGTTCGCCGTCGGCGCGCACCTCGTAGGTCTCCGGGTCGACCTCGATCTTCGGCGTGGCGTCGTTGAGCATCATGTCGCGCTTGGTGATGCCGTCGCGGGTGTTCTCGACCGGCAAAACCATGCTTTCAAGCCCGAGGCGTTCGCCGATGCCGTGCCGCGATCGCTGCCGCGGAAACGAAGGTGACGCGGCTTCTCGGTCATCGCCTTGCCGAAGGCGCCGAACATCGGCCGGTAATGCACCGGCTGCGGCGTCGGGATCGAGGCGTTGGGATCGCCCATGGGCGCTGCCGCGATCGATCCGCACTTGAGCACCAGGTCGGGCTTGACGCCGAAAAAGGCCGGCGACCAGAGCACCAGGTCGGCGAGCTTGCCGACTTCGACCGAACCGATATGCTTCGACATGCCGTGCGCGATCGCCGGGTTGATCGTGTATTTGGCGATATAGCGCTTGACGCGGAAGTTGTCGTTGTCGCCGGTCTCCTCCGCCAAGCCGTCCGCGCTGCAGCTTCATCTTGTCCGCCGTCTGCCAGGTGCGGATCAGCACCTCGCCGACCCGGCCCATGGCCTGGCTGTCCGAGGCGATGATCGAGAACGCGCCCATGTCGTGGAGAATGTCCTCGGCCGCGATCGTCTCCTTGCGGATGCGGCTTTCGGCAAAGGCGACATCCTCGGGAATCGACGGGATCGAGGTGATGGCAGACCATCAGCATGTCGAGATGCTCGTCGACCGTGTTGACCGTGTAGGGCCTGCGTCGGATTGGTCGAGGACGGGAGAACGTTCGGCAGCGCCGCAGACCTTGATGATGTCGGGCGCATGGCCGCCGCCGGCGCCTTCGGTGTGGAAGGCGTGGATGGTGCGGCCCTTGAAGGCGGCGATCGTGTTTTCGACGAAGCCCGAACTCGTTCAGCGTGTCGGTGTGGATCATCACCTGCACGTCGATGTCGTCGGCAACCGCAAGGCAGCAGTCGATGGCAGCCGGGCGTCGTTCCCCAGTCCTCGTGCAGCTTGAGCGCAGCAGGCGCCGGCCAGGATCTGCTCGATCAAGCGCGCGCGGCAGCGACGCATTGCCCTTGCCGGCGAAGGCGAGGTTCATCGGGAAGGCCTCGGCCGCCTGCAGCATGCGCGCCAGATGCCAGGGGCCCGGCGTGCAGGTCGTGGCGTTGGTGCCGGTCGCCGGGCCGGTGCCGCCGCCGAGCATGGTGGTGACGCCTGAATCAAGCGCCTCCTCGATCTGCTGCGGGCAGATGAAATGGATGTGGCCGTCGAAGCCGCCCGCGGTCAGGATCTTGCCTTCGCCGGCGATGGCCTCCGTGCCGGGGCCGACGATGATGGTCGACGCCGGGCTGGGTATCCGGGATTGCCGGCCTTGCCGATTGCCGGCGATCCGGCCGTCCTTGAGGCCGACATCGGCCTTGATGATGCCCCAGTGGTCGACGATCAGCGCATTGGTGATCACGGTGTCGACGGCGCCTTCGGCCCGCGACGACTGGCTTTGGCCCATGCCGTCGCGGATGACCTTGCCGCCGCCGAACTTCACCTCCTCGCCATAGATGGTGAAATCCTTCTCCACCTCGATGAAGAGGTCGGTATCGGCAAGCCGCACCTTGTCGCCCGTGGTCGGGCCGTACATGTCGGCATAGGTGGCGCGGGAGATACGATTGGGCATCAGTCGAGTGCTCCCATGACCTTCTGATTGAAACCGTAGACCTCGCGCTTGCCGCGAAGGGCACCAGCGTCACCTCGCGGCGTTTGCCCCGGCTCGAAGCGCACCGCGGTGCCAGCCGCGATGTCGAGCCGCATGCCGCGCGCCTTGTCGCGGTCGAAGTGCAAGCGCCGGGTTCGTCTCGAAGAAATGATAATGGGTGCCGACCTGGATCGGCCGGTCGCCGGTGTTGGCGACCGTCGAGCGTCACCGTCGGCTGGCCGGCGTTGAGGTCGATGTCGCCGTTGGCGGGGATGATTTCACCGGGGATCATGGGTCTCTTACTCCTCAGCGGATCGGCTCGTGCACGGTGACGAGCTTGGTGCCATCGGGAAAGGTCGCCTCCACCTGCACGTCGTGGATCATCTCGGCGATGCCCTCCATCACCTGGTCGCGGGTCACGACCTGGGCGCCCGTCGCCATCAGCTCGGCGACCGGGCGGCCGTCGCGCGCGCCTTCGACGACGAAATCGGTGATGAGGGCGATGGCTTCGGGATAATTCAGCTTGACGCCGCGCTCCAGGCGCCGCCTCGCCACCATGGCGGCCATGCTGATCAGCAGCTTGTCCTTCTCTCTCGGTGTCAGGTTCATGCAATGGCGTCCTTTTGATCTTCAAATCATCAATATGTCCAAAGTCGCGGCAGATTGCTCCTGCCGCGAAATGCCTCCAGCACCGTTTTCAGCATCTTGCGCAAGCCTTGTCCATCGTGCGCCAGAACTCTGGCAAGTATGATGCCACCCAGATCCGAGCAGGCGAAAGCTGTCGCCCCTTCCTGCGGCAGCCGGCAAAGCTGCGCGTATTTGGCCTCGCTGTCGGCGCCCGTATAGATCAGCGTCGCGAATGCTCCCGCCCCGCCGCCGGTTCCGAGCCGGTCCAGCTCTGTTGCAATATCACCCTCAAGTCCCAGCCGGTCGGCGAAGATGAGCTTGCCGTCACGCTCGATCCGCCAGCCGTCGAGCAGGCTTCCCGAGCGCACCGTCTCGCCCATCGCCGGCCGGCCGACGATCACCGCCTCCAGCGCCAGAAGCCTCGCCGATCCTTCCAGATGAACGCGCGCTTCCCGTCGCAGGCGGCCGCCGTCGAAGAGGATCGTTTCCTGCGGCAGCCAGGATGCGAAGGCGCCATCGGCGACGTGGAGTTCGTTGGAAACCAGCGCCGCACCGCCACGGGACTTGTAAATCCGCTCACAGGCCTGCGTCGTTACCGTGGCGGTGGATCCTTCCTGCCACCTTGCCTGGACGGTGAAACGGTCGCCATCGGTCAGCCCGCCTGCGGTATTGATGAAGACGGCCTCCATCTCCATTCCCGGCGTGCGTGGAATGCGCATCCTCGCGGAGCCCGATTGATAGAGATCGGCCAGCATGGTTCGCCCGCCGCTTGCCTTGAAGGCGACGTGTGCCTCGCCCTCGGCCCGCTGCAGCGCCTGCATTGGCGACGTACAAGATGGCGGCTGGGCAGCAAGCTGCATGGATGTGCCCACTTTATCCACAGAAGAACCACATTCGGGCGGTTTTGCCGGACTCAATTTAGACATTTTTTCTCCAACCGGCGAGCCTCTGGCAATTCGATCTTCTTCTAAATTTTCAAGCATTTACGTAGAGAATTCGAATAAACTCAAAGTGGTTTCGGTAATATTCGACGATATTTTGTCAAAATTTGTCACCTTGATCACAAATTTGCCACGCCTTCGATTTAGTTAGCGGTTCCCCTTGAAGCCGGGACAGCCGGACGTGGGGTATGGGTCGAGGTTCATAAAGGATACGTTGCGCTATTTTTTTCCGGAAACCGCTTCCGGAAAGCGCTCGATAATGTCCCCACCGACGACCGCAACAGGGCCACAACACGGGAGGTCACCTGTAATGCGTGCGCAAAACACCAAGGGCGTCAAAATCCCCGGCATGGAAGCATTCGGCTCCGCCATGTTTCCCTTTAGCGGACCCATGGCTGAATCGGTCATGAAATCCAGCCGGATGTATCTGGATGCCTGCATTGAATTCCAGGAAGAAGTGGTGGATTTCACCAGCAAGCGCCTTCATGCCGATTTTGAGCTGCAGCGAAGTGCCTGCCAATGCAAAAATGCCAATGAGCTGGCGAAGTTGCATCAGGATTGGGCGGCTCGCACGTTGAACGACTATGCGGCCGAGGCGGAAAAGCTGACGGGTCTTTTGGGTCATGTCGCGCAAAACGGCATGCAGTCGCTCAAGGAGCCGGTGAAGGAAGCCGTTTCGTCGGTAGCGGCGAAGGTGGAAGAGCGGGCGGGCCGCTAGAGCGCTTGTCCTGAAAGCGAAGTCGCTTTCGTGACAAGAAAACGCTCCAGCATCAATATGTTGGAGCATATTCAAGTCGCTGAAACGACTCTGTTTTGACGGAATATGCTCTAGGCCATCCGGTATCAGGTAATTTCAGTATAGCGGCGGGTGCGCGCGTTTTTGCGCATGACCGGGCGGTCGCCTTTGTGCCGCCGGGCAAACTTCAATTGCACTCCGATGGCTTGTCGGAAACGCAGGGGATATAACCATGCAACAGCATGATTTGAACATTCCTTCCGATGTTTTGATTCTTGGAGCGCCGAGGGAAATTCTTGAGCGCTACGGAGGGAGACTGCACCGGTTCTCTGGCGAATTCAGCGACGCAGTGCATTATACGATCGACACGCTGCCGAGCGAATTGGTCGTTTATGCAGTCATTCACGCTGCCGACGGCAATTGGTATGAGCTTGCCGATATAAGGCGCCTTTATCGCGATATTGGCGACGATCGCATAAGCGGCGGCAGGAGAGTTGAACTCGCCTCAAAACACTGACCGGAGGATGATCTCGAAAAGGCTGCGACGGGAAGCGCGCGGCCTTTTCACGAAGATCCGCCTGTCCAGGGCGAAATTCGCTTTGCCGGGCCGTTTTGGACCTCTTTTTGCGCGGGTGCGGTGTCTCGCCCCAAAAGTCGAATGTATTCAGCGTGTTACCTGTATCGATTTCCGGGAATCCTCGTCAAACCCTACAGCTTGACGAGGAGAGCCGAATCGTGCACCGAGAATCATTTTCTGACTTAGAGTTAATTTTGTCACATTGGCGAATAGGAATAATATTTCTTCAAATAAACTTCTGATTTTACGTTGTTTTTCTTAATTTCATCAGATGGTGAAGTTATCTCCCATTCAGATCTGTCGCCCTGTTTGAGGTGTTCCCCTTGGTACGCCAAGTTCCGTTTGATTGATCCATGTTGAGAAAAATATTCATCTAAATTGACCTGGAAAGGGAAAATTAACACTATCCTTCTTGCGACTGTGCCGAAGCAAAAGCTGCGTCAAAAAAATGATGCTCGGCCCCATCGCAAGTTTGGGCCCCGGAGTTGCCCCACCGGCGAGACGCCAACCGGTGAAGACGCTCCGGCCCAGGAGACTACGGCGAATGTGTATTTAGGTGTCGCTGAGTAAGTGGCGGCACGGGGAGTATCGACCGTAGCACGCTGGTCAACGGGTAAGTCCGGGGCCGCAGTATGGGGGAGTGTTCGGACCTGTCGATGAAACAAGCTGAAATGGTAATCGGTATCGGCTGACTGGTAGCCAGCATTGCTGGACCCGGCATCGTAATCGTCCGATTTCCCCAAAATCCAAATCGCATGATGTTTTGAACGTCAGTTCCGCCACGCAGAAGATGGTCGGTTTGGCGACAGGACACGTGCGCCCAATAGTAACTGCGTTAGTGGAGTAGTGTCATGGCTGATGGTAACAGGAACAATGGTCTCAACGCGTTTGATGTTGAAAACTCGACCGTAATTGGCGTTCAGGCCGGCGACGGCGGTGAAGGCGGCGACGGCGGTAACGGCGGCGACGTCGAATATGAAGCCTCTCTGGAAAACGAAGACGAACTCGAGATTGAAGATACCGATCTCGAAGTCGAAGGTGGTGACGGCGGCGATGGCGGCGAAGGCGGCGATGGCGGCGATGTAGAAGCGTTTGAAAACGCCGAAATCGGCAATACCGAATTCGCTGAAGGCGCTGTAGAGTCTAAGTCGGAATCCGAAGCAGAAGCGGAAGCCATCATCGAGGCAGGTGCCAATTCCAACACCGTCACGATCGATTTCCCTGAAGATCTTGAGGGCGACGAGAACGTCGTCAACATGGAAGACGCGGAAATCGAAACCGAAGTAGACGCCGACGTGGAAGATGCGGTCGCCCAGGTTGCGACTGTTGTTCAGGGCCTTGAGGGCGACGGCAATATCTTCAATATCAACCAGGTCAACAACTTCAGTGGCGACATTGATTTTGATGGCGGCGATATTGAGCTTTCGTCTGAATGGGATATCAACGTTGAACCCTTCGAAGGCGAAGGCGGCGATGGTGCCGAAGCTGAGACCGAAGGTGGTGAAGGCGGCGATGCCGAAGCCGAAACCAAGGTTGACGACATCGAGCTGGAAGCTGAAGGCGGCGACGGCGAGACCGGCGATATCGAGCCAAGCCTCGACGCTGAATCCGTAGGCGGCGAAGCCGAGGTCGAAGATCTTTCGGCTGAGCTTGAGTCCAAGTCGGAAGGTGGCGACGGCGACGCGGAAGCGGAAGCTGAGCAGGAAGCCGATCTTGAGACCGGCGACAGCGAGTCAGAAGCTGGTGCTCTGCAGGCTGCCTTGGCAGTAGGCGGCGAAGCCGAAGTCGAAGACACCGGCTCTGACGTCGAAGCCGAAGCAACCGGTGGCGAAGCTGAAGTCGAAGACCTCGAAGCAACTCTTGAATCCGACGCAACGGGTGGCGAAGCCGAAGCTGGCGACGTTGGCTCCGAGCAGGATGCAAGCGCTGAAGGCGGCGACGGTTCTTCTGAAGCCGAAGTCGAAGCGGAAGCGGAAGGCACCGGTGGCGAAGCCGAGTCGAGAGTAGCTTCCACGGTCGATATCGACGCTGAAGGCGGCGACGCTGAAAACGGCGATACGAATGCCACGTCCACGAATACGGCTACGGGTGGCCTGGGAGCGGGCAGTATCGGCGATCCGGAAACCGAAGCAGACGCCAATGCAGCCGTCGGCGATCTCGGAGCGGGCGAGCAGGATATCGATGGCGACTCCGAAGCTGAAGGCGGTCTTGGTGTTGGCGTAACCCTGGCTGGCGCTGAATCCGAAGGCACCGGCGCTGCCGGCACCACCGGCGCGCTGAACGGCGCATCGGATGCCGACGTCGACGGCGGCAATGGAAGCAGCGGCCCGCTTGACTCCGACATCGACGGAGAAGCCACGGGTGGGGCAGGCTCAACCGGCGCGATCGACGCCGACGCTGAAGCCGAAGCCAATGGCGGCACGGCTGCTACCGACAGGCTCGACCAGGATCTCTCGTCTGAATCCGAAAGTGGCGGTATCACCACTGGCGAGATGGACTCCGAGATCGACGTCGACGGTTCCGGCGGAAACTCCTACACCGGCGAGATGGAAGCTGAAATCGGTGCAACGGCCAATGGCGGATACGCTTGGCTCGGCGAATCCGAAATCGGCGACATCGCGGCTGTGGCTGCAGGTGCTGAAGCGACCCTGGGTAACTTCAACATCGAAGGTCTCGAGTCCGAAGCTACCGGCGGATACGGTGGTGGCGGCGGAACCGCAAACGGCGGTTACGGCGGTGACGTGAACCAGACCTGGAACGGCAACTCGGAAATCGATGTCGAGGCTTCGGTCAGCTACAACGTCACGGTTGGCGCTCAGTTGCAGTACAACTCCGTCAACATGGACATCGCGGGCGGCAATAACGCCGGCGACGAGATCAGCAACTCTTGATCCCACAGTAACGACACAAGGCTCCGCGCGGGTATCCCCCGCGCGGAACCATCTTCTCTGATGGCCTGTCACCACCGGAAATGCAGGTCAACTCCGAGTTATTCCGGCCTCATCCCAAAAGGAGCGTAGGAGGCTGACATGTATCACCCTGGCGTAACAGAAGCGATTTGGCATTTTGCTGGATATATGCATTTGGCGGACGAGCTTGCTCGCGCGCGAATCTCTTACGAAGAATGGTTGCACAACCAACATATCAACGGTGATTTTTACGCCGCCCAGATACAGGGCGCCCGCCACGAACTTCTCAATTTCGAACCCGCCGGCATAAGCACGGCCAAGGTCAACCTGCCCGGGTTCCAGGGCCAGACGTTTACCTGGTACGGCAATGTTCATCAGTTGTCGGGAGACGTGGTCAATCCCGCCATGCGGCATGATTTGCCGCCGGAGGCGCTGCAGTTTCAGCCTATGCTGAACGCCGGGGGGCTTGAGGGTCCAGGCCCGAACTACTGGCTCATTCGCTATGAGGGCGGCGATCAGAAGTGGATCGAAATCCACCAGACCAACCACATGGTCAACAACAATTACGTCGATGTCGACGAGGGCAGCGCCGCCAGAAGCCTGAACACCACGGACGTCGATGCCTTGCTCAGCTCGATGATCAAGGCCGCTGGCGAAACCGTTCCCGACGAATTCCGGCCGGATGGAGAAACTGGCAACGACATTCATGAATTCTTCGTGTCGCATCAGCAAGCGTATGCTGACTCTGGCGAAGCGCTTTCCCAGGTAGCGTCGGGCGTCTATGTTGACGGCGT
Source organism: uncultured Alphaproteobacteria bacterium (assembly GCA_963698365.1). Lineage (GTDB taxonomy): Bacteria > Pseudomonadota > Alphaproteobacteria > Rhizobiales > Stappiaceae > Hongsoonwoonella. The sequence goes on along the minus strand of CAVOQM010000005.1, from coordinate 189,971 downwards.
TCTCCAGGAAGAGGGCACGACTCTCAAGCTTGAACTCTTCGATGAGGACGGCAACCGCGAAGGTGCGCCTCTGGCGCCGCAGATGCCGGAACACTGGACACACGACGACGGGGTCATCCAGTCGACTGAAACCGGTGGCAAGCTGCAGATCAACTCCGCTTTGATCGTCGATGCCAACGAAGCCTGCGGCACCATGATGGTGCTCGGCAACTGGTATGTGACGAATGCGATCTTCCAGACCAATGTCTATACCGACAACGACCATGTGACGGTCGGCGGGTCGGCTCCCGGAACGGGGTTTGGGGCGCTGATTCAAACCGGCGACAACATCGCAACCAATCGCGCGGAGTTCGACAAGCTCCAGTTGATGGAAGAGGAAATCGATAATCGGGGCCTCACCGGCTACAACTGGGACATCCAGATCGTCAACGGCGATTTCTACGACATCAAGGCGCTGTTCCAGGAAAACTACGTGACGACGCATGACGTCACGATGCAGTCGTTGAGCGATTTCAACTACCATCTGACGGTCGACGCAACGGGCCAAGTCAACAACATCTACCTGAAGGATGTCGGCGGTTTCGACCTGATCGTCGTGATGGGCGACTATCACAGCGGCAATTACATCAAGCAGACGAACGTCGTGCTGGATAACGACCATATAATGTCTGCGTCCCTTGCAGACGGGGAAGCGTCGCAGGCCATCTATACCGGCCAGAATTACCTGCTCAATACCGCTGGCATCTATTCCTACGGTTCGCAGGAGTTCCAGGGAATAACGGACAATATCGACACGTTTATTACTGATCTGCAGGAAGCCGATTACATCCAGCCGCAAGAATGGTGGGAGATATCGGGATCCGGTTCGACGACGATGAACGTACTCTTCGTCACCGGAAGCTACTACGATATCAACTACATCTGCCAGACCAACATTATGTCTGACGTCGACACCGCCTTGCAGATATTCGGGCCGGACGGTGCTGGAGGGGAGCAATTCCTGTCGACCGGAGCGAACACGGCGGAGAACTTTGCCGGGATCATCGACTTCGGCGCCTATGGCGATCAGTTCCTGGGCGGCGAGATGTATGAGGAGTCTGTTCTCATACAAACCAACATCATCGCAGGCGACGACGACGACATCGTCTACGGCGACTCCACCCAGCTCGCGAGTGAGATCGTAGCTTTTGCCACTGGTCCCGAGGCCGATATCCAGGACGACAATCCTGGATTCACCAGTGGCGCTGCTATCGCCAACGGCGACGAAATGGGAAACATCATGACCTGAGCGGACAGGACCCTGACGATGGACGGCAGCAAACTGCCGGCCGCCCACCGAGTGTCAAGAGTACGCCGCTGCAAGTAGAAGCCTGTTGGCCGAACGAGCAGTGGTGAAGCAAGGGGTGAAGAAAGTGGAGCTCAGCGACAAGAAGGGAACTGGGTTTAATTTGACCAAAAGCAATATCGAAGGCAAAGCCGAGCAGAAAATCGTATCGTTTCCTTCCGAAGGTCACGCCATGGTCTATTCCCTGGCAAAGCGGCTCCGCGAGAGAGCACGCGCCGTCAATGCGGCTCGCGCGCGGTCGGAAAATGCCGCATCCTCAAAAGCAGCCGACGCGGCGCGGCAGGGCGGCTGGACGGCCGAAAGGATCGGCGAGGCAAAGCCTTGTTCCAAGGCTCAACCGGAAGGCCGCGCGACTTCTGCCAGCCTGTTCGAAGTGCGTCCGCCTGAAGCCTCCCACGCTCTCGGGAGCAAGGTCGAAAAGCCGGTCCAGATCGAAATTTCAGCCAAAGATCGCATTGCCGAAAAGGGCGACACGGGCGCGACTGCGGTTAAGTCTGCCGCAGCTCCCGAAGTTCAGGCTGTTCCCCAACAAACGGTTGTGAATGTTGATCGCGCGCGCGATGTCAAAGCCTCGCCGCCGCAAGAAACTGCGGTGAAAATGGACGTTCCGGTAAAGACGGACGCCTTTCCCCGTTCGGCGGGATCCGCTGTCAAACAGGACGTTGCTGCGAAGCAGGAAACTGTCGTGAAACTGGACACCGGCGTGAAGGCCGAATCTGCCGCCGAGACCGAAAACGCCGTTAAGGCAGATCTCTCTGCCAAGCCGCAGCCTGAATTGCGCGCGGAGGTGAAGAATCCTGCGCCCACTGTCGCGCCCGAGTCTTCGGTCGGCAATGACACATCGGCAAAAAGCAGTGGTTCGATCGATTGGCCGAAAGCGGCGTCTTCTGAAACTGCAGTCGGGACGGCGCCCGAGATCCGGCCGGCGGCAAGGCCTGCAGCCGCAATCAACAAAGCACCGGACGTTGCCGTCAAATCCGACGCGACCAAAGCCGATGCCGTTAAAGCCGAGGCGGTCAAAGCGGAGACTGGGCTTCAGGTAGAGAAGACCCAGCCGACGAATGTTCAACCGGCAACGACCCATCCGGCAACGACCCAAACGGCAACGGCCCAACCGGAGAAAGCCCAATCGGCAAGTGCCCCGACCGGTACTGCCCAGACAGGCGCTGGCCAGGCGGGCGTCGTGCAGGCGGGCAAGCCTTCGGTAAATGAGAAACCAGCCGCGCCCGGCCAGCCACAAGCGCGCGTGGCGGATCAACCCAAAGCCCAGCCGCAAGCCCAGCCCGGAATCAAAAGGCGATCCGGCGTCCATTCGGGCCAAAGGTCCGGCGCAGTCGATGCGCGATACATCCGCCGGCGGTTCCATGCCGGCGAAGGCTGCGACAGGCGACGGCGGCAAGGGCGGCTCGGGTTCCGGCAGTTCGGGCGGCGGCGGCGGTGGCGGTGGCAATGGCACGTCCGAGCCGAAGATGCAGAAGCGCTTCTACGACGACAATTTCCGCAATGTCTTGAAAAGCGGATTGTCATCGGTGCGGCGTAACCTGGTGACCATTGGAATATTCTCGTTCTTCGTCAATTTGATCGTTCTCGCAATTCCGATCTATCTGTTCCAGATTTCCGACCGCGTCTTGACCAGCAGAAGTGTCGATACCCTGGTGATGCTGACGTTCATCGTCGTCGGTGCGTTGCTGGTGCATGTGCTTCTCGACATGCTGCGGCGGATGATCCTGATGCGCATTGCGGTTGACGCGGAAACGCGTCTTGGCCCCTCGGTGCTGAGCGCCGCCGCCAAGGCTTCGCAAAACGGTTCCAACCGCGAATATCAGGTGCTGCACGATCTCCAGCAGCTCCGCAGTTTCATTACTGGGCCGGTTCTGCTCACCTTCTTCGATATGCCGGTGATGCCGATCTATCTGCTCGTCGTTTATCTCATTCACCCCAATCTCGGCTTCATCGTCACGATGTCGGGCTCGCTGCTTTTGGTGATTGCCCTTATCAACCAGAAGGTCACGGCGGTTCCCTTCGGCCGTGCAAGCGCATACGCCACCCGCGCCAACCTCCAGGCCGACGCAATGTCGCGCAATGCCCAGGTCATCAACGCCATGGGCATGATCCCGGAAGGGGTGCAGATGTGGGGCCGCGAGACGGTGGAATCCCTGAAGGCCCAGGTTTCGGCACAGGACCTCAACGTGATGCTTTCGAGCATCTCGAAATTTGCCCGCATGACGACGCAGATCGCGATCCTCGGCTGGGGCGCATGGCTTGCGCTGCATTCGGAAATCACCGGCGGCATGCTCATCGCCGCTTCGATCATCGGCAGCCGCGCGCTGTCGCCGATCGAAGGCGCGATCGAAGGCTGGCGCGGGTTTGTCCATGCAAGGTCCGCCTACGCCCGCATCAGCACGCTGTTGCTGAATTCGCCCTTGAATCTGGAGCGGCTGAGGCTGCCCCGCCCGCGCGGGCTGGTGACGGTGGAACGCGTGCTTTATGTGCCGCCGCCGACGAAGAAGGTCATCTTGAACGGTATTTCCTTCGAGTTGCAGCCGGGTGAATCCCTTGCGATCGTGGGAACTTCGGGCGCGGGTAAATCGACGCTGGCGCGCATGCTGGTCGGATCGATCGTGCCGACGGCCGGAAACATCCGCCTCGACCATATGGACCTGCGCAACTGGGATCCGCGCCAGTTCGGCGAAAGCGTCGGCTATCTGCCGCAGGACGTCCAGCTCTTCCCGGCTACCATCAAGGCGAATATCGCCCGAATGCGCGAAGACGTCGACGACGACTTTATATATGACGCTGCGGAAACAGCTGATGTTCACGAGATGATCTCGGAATTCTCCGCCGGTTACGAGACCATGATCGGCCTTGACGGTGCGCCGCTTTCCGGCGGCCAGAAACAGCGGATCGGTCTGGCGCGCGCTTTCTTCGGCGATCCGAGGATGGTGGTTCTGGATGAGCCGAACTCCAATCTCGACACGCCCGGCGAGTTGGCTCTGGCGCGGGCATTGCAAAGGGCTAAGGCGAAGGAAATCACCATCATCGCAATCACCCAGCGGCCAACCCTGCTGAAGAGCGTCGACAAGATCATGCTGCTGAAGAACGGCACGGTGCAGGCATTCGGCAAGCGCGACGAAATGCTGCAGATGATGCGAAAGGACCTGCCGAAGGGCAAGGCGGGTCAGGCCCAGAGCCTTCCGGGCAACAACAAGAGCCTGCCCGGCAACAATACGGGTAACAACAAGAACTTGCCGGGTAACGCCAACCCGCCGGCGAAATAGCGTGCAAGGGCCGGACTTCCGGCCTTTGTGTTGCAAGCGGCCCTGGAGCCGAACGTGAAATGAACAGGAGTGACGAACACCATGTCTTCCTATTTGGCCGTTGACCAGCAATGGGACCTGCAGGTCGCTCGCGCGGCGCGTAAGGCGACCTTTGCGGGCTACACTCTCCTGGGTGTGTGCCTTTTCGGCTTCGGCGTGTGGGCGAACGCCGCTCCGATCGCCGGAGCGATCATTTCTTCCGGCGTATTCGTGGCTACCGGCGAAAACAAGATCGTCCAGCATTTCGAGGGCGGCGTCATCAAGGAGATCAAGATTCGCGAGGGCGATCATGTCGTTCGCGGGCAGTCGCTGATCGAGCTGGACGAGACAATCCCGCTTGCCGAACTGACGCGGCTTGAGCGCCGTCATGCCCGCCTGCTTGCGGTCGAGGCCCGCTATCACGCGGAGATCAACTGGAAACCGGAAATCGTCTTTCCTCAGGAACTTCTCGATCAGGCGAAAACCGATCCGGACATCGCCGCCATCCTCGAGGCGCAGAACCTGAGCTTCACGACGCGCCGGGTTACGCTGGAAAGCGAGATCGCAACGCTGGCTGACGGTATCAACGCGCTGGAGGAGAGTATCGCCGGCAGCAAGCTGCAGATGACATCGGTGCGGGATCAGCTCGACCTCATTGAGGAAGAGCTCGTCGGCAAGTCCGGCCTCCTGAAAAGCGGTCTGATCCGCAAGCCGGAGATCCTCGCGCTGCAGCGCGCCAGGGCCAGCCTGCAGGGAAACGTGGGTCGGCTTACCGGTGAAATCGGCGATTCACGCGAGCGGATCGCCCGTATTACCGAACAGATCCAGGTGGCCCGCAACACCGCCATCAAGAATGTGGTGGAGCAGCTGCATGAGGTGACCTCCGAAATCGACGATGTGCGTGAGCGGATGCGCTCCGCCCGTTCCGTTCTCGACCGTATCAACATCGTGGCGCCAGACGACGGCGTGGTGGTGAAGATGCGTTACCACACCGCCGGCGGCGTCATCGAGGCCGGCAAGAACGTTCTGGAAATCGTGCCGGTTCAGGAGGAGCTCATCATCGAGGTGCCTATCCGGCCGCAGGATATCGACAATGTCCGCGAAGGACAGGCGGCGGTCATTCGCCTTACCGCTCTTAGCCAGCGCGTGACGCCGATGGTCGATGGCGAGGTGATCTATGTTTCGGCCGATGCCTTGCCGAACGAGAAATCGGCGTACCGGAATTCGAATACGGGCGATGCCTATGTGGTGCGCGTCAAACTCGATGAGAAATCCGCTGCTGGCGTTCACGATTTCTTGCCCACCCCCGGCATGCCGGCCGAGGTCTACATCAAGACGAGCGAGCGGACATTCTTTGAATATCTGATGAAACCGTTGAAGGACTCCATGAGCCGCGCGTTCAGGGAATCTTGATACAGGGGATTATTGATACGGGAGAACCGTGACATGGGCAGGGGGCTTGGAAGGATCTTCACGCCAGGCCCCCTGTCTTCGCTCCTGGAAACAGGGAAGCGGTCCGCATCAGCTCCCTCCCTCGCGGAGCGCGGTCCGTCTGATGCCGGGCGAAGTGCTGAGCGAAAAGCGCGCTATGTCCGGCGCCCCGTGCAAATAGGCGCTCGCGCTCTTGCCGGTTTTTTGTTGCTTCCCGAAAATCCTCGCGGGCTCGTCATCTGCGCTTTCGGCGCCGGATCGAGCCACGAAAGCCCCCGTAACATTCAAGCAGCCGAAGGCGTTGCCGGCCACGGGTTCGCCACCCTGCTTTTCGATCTTCTCGATGAAATCGAAGCCCTGGACCAGTCGAATGTCTTCGACATAGGCAAACTTGCCGGGCGGCTTGTCGAGGCGGTCGCATGGGCAGAGCAAGACGAAGCCTTGCATCATTTGCCGACAGGTATCTTCGGTGCCGGGACGGGCACGGCGGCCGCGCTCGTTGCCGCCGTAGAGCGGCCCGATCGTATTGACGCCATCGCATCCAGACGAGGGCGTCCTGACCTAGCGGAAGATGCTTTTTCGCTTGTGGATATACCGATTGTATTGTTGGTAAATAAGCATGATGCCCGGTTTATAAGGTATAACCAAGTTGCTATTGGCAATCTGATATGCGAAGCAGAGCTTAGGTTTATTGATGATGCGCAAAATATATTTTCAAGTGATGAATTTTTTAAAGCAACCATAGATTTAGCAAGTGAATGGTTTAAGACAAAGATGTGACAATAAGTGTTGCGGGATCAATGTTTACTTATCTGAAAAAACGCTCTAATTTAATTATTAGAGGCCCTTCAACGTACGACAACAAGAGGTGGAGTTTTGACCTGAGTTTGAGTTGAGATGAGTACGGGGGAGTAGAGTATGTCAGTATTGAGTGAGAAGTATTTTCGTGACGAAAAAGCAGCTTATGAATTTATTGAAAGTCATGTTTGGCCTCAGGGACCCATTTGCCCGCATTGCCGGGAAGGCCACCACGTCAAAAAACTGAACGGTTCCAGCACGCGCATCGGCACGTACAAGTGCTACCATTGCCTGAAGCCGTTTACCGTCAAGATCGGCACCGTATTCGAAGCGAGCCGGCTGCCTTTGCATGTATGGCTGCAAAGCATTTACTTCATTGCGCAATCCGGAGAAGTCATGCCCGCCAAGGATCTGGAGCGGGCGCTTGGAGTGTCTGCCAAGACGGCCAAGGTGCTTGCCTATCGGTTGAACAAGGCGATGTATTCTCCCGTGGCGAGGATGAAGGCGGAGGCGGTCGACAGGCATGTTTCGGTCGGCAAGCCGAGTGATGCGGAAAGGTCGCTGGTGCGTGCCAAATCCGCCCCCCGCTCCGGTTCCATGAAGGATATTTTCCTGGCCTTCCAGCCTGCTTGAGGCGCGTTTGATGACGGAAAAAACGAAACAAAAATCCAGGACACGGGCAAGCAACGGGCAGCCGTGCGATGCGCGGGAGAAAGCCTTGGGTGCGAATGCCGCGGGTGCGGAAGATCCGCAAGTCGCGGCTTTTTTGAAATATGCGTCGATTTATGACGCGCCGGAAGCGGATGAAGCCTTCGCTGACGCATTTCGCCGGATCTTGCCGGTGCGTCTGGAGCAGCGCCGTCGAAAGGTTCCACCCATGAGGCAGAAGCGGGGCAGGTAGCCGGCGAGATCTCGCCGGCCCTTGCAGCTTTTGCAAGCGGCGGAAGGGAGCGGTTATCTACCTGATATCCCTTTCGGCCGCCTGTATCGGCGAAAGCGTCATCGGCCCTTCGAAATATTCGCGCCACAGGGTTTGGAGGTGGCGGTCGTGGTCGCTGTCGCCAAGGCCGGGCGGGGGATTGGTGAGTTCGCCGGTGGAATAATCGCCGGCGAAGGGCGACGAGCGGTCGTATTCCTGCTCCGCGCTGGCGATCATTGCATTCATCATCGTCACCGCGTTCTCGCAGCCTCTTTCGAAGTCCCGGTGGCCGGTCGAACTGAGCAGGCAGGCTTCCTGGCCGACGAGGTCGCCGGGAAGACCCGTCAGCTCTTGCCAGGCGTCGGCCTGGACGATGCCGAGCGTATCTGATTGCAGAGAACTTACCCGGCGCTGGGCGATCAGGGTGATCAGCATCACCAGAAATCCGACCATATAGGCATCGAGCCAGTCGTTTTCGGCAAAGCGTCCGCCGCGAAACCGGGTGCGTTCAATCATCGGTGAGAGGGTGGAGACGGCCGCCTTGCGCGCGCGCCGCGCCTTCCACAGTTCAAGCATCGCCATCTCCTGGATCAACCTGCTTTCAGGCACTTTGCTTGAAGCAGATAAGTTGATCGCATTCAAAATGTTGGAGCACATTCTCGTCGCGCGGACTGAAACGGTTTGAACGACGAGAATTTGCTCAAAGCGCTCTGCGACCGATCGCGATGGATAGATTGCAGCGATATTACATTACGCACCATCTTCCTGAAGGCGATGTTGCAGCGTTCTTACGCTCAGGAAATTGATAGGAGATTATAGCAGTTTTTTAAGTTAACATTAATAAGACTATAGCGTTGCATCGACGGTTTTGCAGATAACGCTATATTAAAGGCAAGAAACATCTCGAACCCAAAAAGATTCAAGGCGCGCAATCGACCGGAAAGGCAAAAATGACCCAGATTCCGCCCAGTCCTGACTTTGCCAGTATCGAAGCGGCAGCGCCGGCAACGGCTGAACAGCGCACAAGAATGCTGGGGCTGATCGGCAATATCGTTTTCAGCTGGTCAAACAACGAGAGCCTGTTCGTCTATATCCTGGAAATCCTGCTGCAGACCGACCAGGTTTCGGCGGCGATCGTCTTCACCACGCTGAACACCACCAGAGCCAGGCTCGATCTCATTCAAAGGCTGGCCAGGGTGAAGCTCAAGGATGACGATGTCAGCCAGGAGCTCGACCGCCTGATCAACCGTTTCAACAAGGCGAGCCGGGTCCGCAACGAGTTCAACCACTGTCTCTACAGTGTAGGGCCGAGTGGCGAGATCAGCCACACCCAGACCATGAAGCTGCAGGAAGTGCGCGGCGAATTGAAGTGGGGGGAAGTGAAGCCGGTGGACGAGTTGCGCATTCGTCAGATGAAGAAATGCATTGAGGATCTCACCCGGCTGAACCGCGATATATGGGCTTTTCTGCCCAGGCTGCAGGAAACATGCGATCCCAAGGGGGTCGGACGGCCTGTCGTCCCGGGCGCGCGGGCCGAATGACCGGCCCCAGCGCAGCTTGTCTCAGCCTCGCGCCCCGGTTTGTTTCTGCAGTTCCTTCGCCTCTTTATGATCGAGGTAGCGCTCGTCAAAGCCTGCAAGGACCACGGCTTTTTCCTCGTCGATAAACTCCACCGTGCCGTCCTTGAAGTTGACGATGTCTTCTTCGCGCAGTTCGCGCATGACGCGGTTGAGGTGAACCGATGTCAGGCCCAGCGTATCGGCGAGGTGGCTGTGGCTGAGCGGGCAGGAATAGGACGAGCCGTTGAACTTGCCGATCAGGTCCAGCCGGTGTTTCAGCTCAAGGAAGAAATGCGCCACCCTTTCGCGCGCGGTCCTGCGACCGAGATTGGCCAGATGCTCGGTCAGAATCGCTTCGTCGCGTGATGTCGACCACAGGATCGCCGCCGCCATCCGGGGTGCGCTGTCCAGCAGTTCGAAGATGGTCGCCGACGAAAGCTCGTAAATGATTGCGGGGGTGATCGCCGCGCCATGGCTATAGGCGTTGTGCATCAGCAGGCTGCGCATTCCGATCAGGTCGCCGGCGATCGCGATATCGATGATCTGTCGCCCGCCCTTTGGCAATTGCCGGTAGCTGCAGGCCCAGCCCTCCGCGATCAGAAATGCCTTGTGCGGCCATTGCTGTTCGAAGCGCAGTTCTTCGCGTGCTTCCGCAACTTTGGGTTTGCCGAGCTTGCTGGCCAAAACTTCGAATTCTTCTCGAGGAATTGGGGAAAAAGCACTCAGCTTCCGCTTCAGAGCCGACAAATTGTGCATAGTCAACTTTTTGTACTCCGAAGCATATCTCGACACATCATGCAGCTTCTAATTGGCTTTCATGTTCGTGACTCAACGTATGATAACGCAGCGTAACTCATATTCGTATATTTTTTGTGGATTTTTGCACCCGATTTTTCCTTCTTCATTCACGTACCAGTCAACTATGGAAATGTAGTGAGCACTACCGACAAGCGTTTCGCGCTGCTTTTCAGGATTTCGATGGCGTGCTGGCGCTCGTCCCCGGCAAAGCGCGTAATAAGCCCTGAAACTGTAAGTGCGCCGCGCAATTCTCCGCTGGAATCCATGAGCGGAACGGAGACGGAGGCCACGTCCGGGTCGCGTTCGCCCAGCGAAATCGCATAACCGGCGGTCCTGATTTTTGCCCGTTGCGCTGCCGCTTCACTTTGACGCGGAGTGGAATGTGAGTAGGCCAGCAACACTTTTGCGCTGGCGCCGCCCTTGAGATCGAAGCGCTGGCCTTCGACCAGATGGTGCCGCACGGCCTTTGGCGAATTGAGCCGGTAGAGGCAGACGCGGTAGTTTCCTTCCCTAACGTAATAGGAGGCGGATTCCCCGGTTTCTTCCACCAGCGTCCGCAGTTCCGGGCGGATCAGCTCGCCCAGATCGAATTGCCTGCGATAGTGGGAGCCGAGCCGCCAAAGCGTCGGCCCGAGGCGAAAGCGGCCGTCTTCGCGTCGCGTCATGTAGCCGAACCGGTCCAGCGATACGGCAAGCCGCAGGATCGTGCTCTTGTAGAGGCCGGAACGACGGGAAAGCTCGGCCAGGCTCAGCGCGGCGTCATCCTCGTTGAAACATTCAAGCAGCAGAAGAGCGCGCTCGACGGCATCGACCCCGCGTTCGTCGCTTGCCGTCTCCAGCGGTTCTTTCATAGCCATCCTTTCCATTGTCATTCTTCAAGGCGCTTCACGACTGCGAGGCGTTCTGTTAGTATATATAGAATTCTGCTAGGCAGAACGAATTGTTGCAAGCGAAGGCTAAACCTTTACCGATTTTCCAGGGAGAAATTTCGTGTCGAAGCCGCTCCGGGGTGTGCGTGTTCTCGATCTGACGAATGTTCTGGCCGGCCCGTTCTGCTGCCACCAGCTGGCGCATCTGGGTGCCGAAGTGATCAAGGTCGAGGCGAAGGGGCGTGGCGATCTGGCGCGCCAGCTTGGCGCGGACCCGGCGCTGAATGACAAGCTGATGGGCGTTTCCTTTCTCGCCCAGAATGCCGGCAAGAAGTCCGTCACCGTCAATCTCAAGCATCCCGAAGGCAAGGCGCTTTTAAAGAAGCTGGTCGCGACCGCCGATGTTCTGGTGGAAAATTTCCGCCCCGGCGTCATGGATCGCCTCGGCGTCGGCTGGAAAACCTTGAAGGACATCAATCCGAAGCTGATTTATTGCGCCATCTCCGGCTTTGGCCAGGACGGGCCATGGACCCATCGTCCCGCCTATGACCAGATCATTCAGGGGGCGTCGGGCGTCATGTCGATCACCGGCGAGAAGGACGGCGCACCGCTTCGCGTCGGCTATCCGATTGCCGATACGATCGGCGGCATGACGGCGGCCTTTGCCATTTCGGCAGCGCTCAACGACCGGGAGAAGGGCGCTTTCATCGATGTGTCCATGCTGGAGGCGGTGATCGCCACCATGGGGTGGGCGGTGTCGAACTGGCTGATCGCCGGCGTGCGGCCACAGGCCAACGGCAATGAGAACATGACGTCTGCCCCTTCCGGCGCCTTTCAGGCTGCCGATGGACTGTTGAACATCGCCGCCAACAAGGACGAGCAATGGGAAATCCTGGCGCGCCACATTGGCCGCGAGGATCTACTGGAGCGCGATGAGTTCCAGACGCGGGAGGCGCGTAAGGCCAACCGTTATCTGCTGAAGGGCGAGATCGAGCAATCGCTGGTGAAGCGCCCGGCGCGCGATTGGGCAAAGGAACTCAATCGCAAGGGCGTTCCGGCGGGTGCGGTTTTCGACGTGCCGGATATTCTCGCCCATGAAGTGATCGCCTCGCGCGGCATGCTGGCGACTTTCGCGCACGTGCCCGGCGTGGGGCGCGACATCACGGTTTTGCGCACCGGCATCAAGCTCGACGGCGATGCGCCTGCCGTCGATGCGCCGCCGCCGTGTCTCGGCGAGCATAACGCGGAAATTTACGGCGAGCTTGGCCTGTCGGTCGAGGAAATCCGAAATTTGCAGCGGGAGGGCGCCCTATGAGCGGCGAACGTAACGATGTTTCCGATTGGTGGCGCACGTCGATCATCGACATGGAACCCGGCGTCATCAAATTCCGCGGGCACCATATTCAGGACCTGATCGGCAACGTCAGTTTTCCGCAGATGATCTGGCTTTTGACGCGCGGCGATCTGCCGTCTGAGGGCGAGGCGAAGCTGCTTGAATGCGCGCTTGTCGCCGCCGTCGATCATGGACCGCAGGCGCCTTCCATCGCTTGCGCGCGCATGGCCGTCACCTGCGGTTTGTCGCTGAACGGCGCGATGGCCTCCGCCGTCAATTTCCTCGACGACGTCCATGGCGGCGCGGGCGAACAGGCGGTCGAGCTCTATCATATGATTGATAATGCCGGCGGCCCGGATCATGCGGCGGATATGATCGATAAATGGCAGCAGGAAAAGTCGCGCTTCATTCCAGGCTTCGGCCATCGCTTTCACAAGCCGGTCGATCCGCGCGCGCCGCGCCTGTTAGGGCTTGTGGATGAAGCCGCAGAAAAGGGCGTCGTTTCCGGCCGCTTTGCCGCTATCGGTCGGGCCATTCAGGAGGTCTTGAACGCACGCAGGGGCAAGCCCGTTCCAATGAATATCGATGGCGCGACGGCGGTGATCTATGCTGAACTGGGATTCGCGCCGCCTCTGGCGCGCGGGCTCTTCTGCCTCTCGCGGTCGGTCGGCGTCATTGCTCATGCGTGGGAGCAGATGCAGCAGGGCGGCCGCAACAAGGGGCCGACACCGCCGGCCTATCGCTGGACTTATGACGGCCCCGGCCCGATTGGCGGAGGTTGAATGGAACTTTTCAGTTCTCGTAGGTCGAGCGCACCCAGATCGCCACCGCATGGGTGCGGTTTTTCGCCTCCAGGCGTTCGATCGCCAGCGACATATGCGCCTTCACGGTGGCGACGGTAATGCCCAACGAATAGGCGATCTGCTTGTTCAAAAGCCCTTCGGATGCAAGGCTGACGATTTCGCGCTGGCGGCTGGAAAGCGGTAGCGTCGTCGCCGCCGCTGCTTTGGCGTAATCGGTGACATGGCTTGCAATCTGTTCGCCGTAGACTTCGCCGTCGCGAAAATGAGTACCCGTGATCCCGTCCATCGCCGTCTCCTCCCCAGTCGTAATTTGGCGTCGCCCTCTGGCTGTGCAGCATCGATTGCGGCAGGTTGGCTGCCTGATTAGTTGCCCGCTTTGCTGCACTGCGACATGGAAGGGATAAGCTTAGTCGCGAAACTTTGCCAGATGTAAAATTGATGCTAGAAAATATGCGAAAATTTTACAATTTGCGAGTGACTGCCCATGGCCAAGAAAATTTTCGCCGGTCACGTCTTGAGGAAAGTGCGTGAGGCGGCGGCTCTCACCCAGGTCGAATTCGCAAAAAGGATCGGCCTGTCAGCCTCCTACGTCAACCAGCTTGAAAGCAACCAGCGACCTTTGTCCGCGGCGGTGCTCCTGTCCGTCAGCCGAGTTTTCGCGGTCGATATGGCGAGTTTCGAAGCGGACGATCTCGACCGTGTGGTGGCCGACCTGGGCGAGGCGCTCGCCGATCCCGTGTTTCGCGGCCAGAGGCCGGGCTTGCAGGACCTGAAGGCAGTGGCGACCCACGCGCCGGATTTCGCGAAATCCTTTCTCGATCTTCATGGCGCCATGCGCCGGGTTCTGGAGCATCAGGCATCTGTCGACGATGTCATCAGCGCCCATGGTGGCTCGGCGAGCGACAAGGCGAAATCCGCGCTTGCCTACGAGGAGGTGCGCGATCACTTCCACTATATCGACAACTACGTCGATACGCTTGACCGGGCAGCGGAGAAAACGGCCGGGCAACTCGGCCTTGCCTGGCATCACGACAAGGCGCGGCTGCTCGCGGAGCGGCTGAAGGCGTTGCACGGCGTCGCCATCGAAGTGTCCGATCTGCCCGATCCGGGCGGGCCGATCCTGCAGTATGACGCCAAACGCAAGAGCGCTGCCATCGCGCTTGCCTTGCCGCAATCGGCGCGGGAGTTCCTGCTTGCCGGACTTCTGGCGCGGTTCGAAGCGTCTGATTTGATCGAGGCGCAGGTTGGTTCGGCCGATTTTCAAAGCGATGGCGCAGACGATGTGTGCCGTCTTGCGCTTCGAAACTACTATGCGGGCGCGCTGCTTCTGCCCTACCAGCCGTTTTTGGACCTCGCGCGCGGTGCGCGTCATGACCTTGACCGCATGCGGATCGTAACTGGCGCCAGTCTGGAGCAGGTCTGCCACCGGCTTTCCACCCTGCAACGACCCGGCAACAAGGGTATCCCTTTCTACTTCCTGAAGATCGATCGTGCCGGCAACGTCATCAAGCGGCACAGCGCCACCCGCTTCCAGTTCGCCCGATACGGCGGTTCCTGCCCGATGTGGAATGTGCATGAAGCGTTCGAGCATCTTGGATCGCGAACCCAGGTGCAGATCGGCGAGATGCCGGACGGGGTGCGCTATCTGTGTCTTGCCCGCAGCGAGACCAAACCCTCCATGCATCATCGGCTGCGCGAAAGGCGCTACGCCTTCGGGCTTGGGTGCGAACTCGCCTATGCAAGCGATGTGGTCTATGCGGACGGGCTGGCGCTCGGCGAAAAGAGCGAGGTTACGAAAATCGGCATCAATTGCCGCATCTGTCCGCGCGACGATTGCCTGGAGCGGGCGTTTCCCGCGGTCGACAAGAAGATCGCGCTCGATCCGGATTCGCGCGGCGTCGTGCCTTTCTCGCTGAAGTGAGCGGTGCGACCTGGTAGGTTTCCGATCCCTTGCATATTCTTTGGTCAGGCTGCGACCGCAGAATAAGCTTGGGTTTGCCGGAAATCTTTGCAATCTTATGCGGGTAAAAGAATAAGGGTTGGAACCATATGGAGGAACGGCAGATCTTCAACGAGATGCTGGATGAAGTTGGTGAACCCCGGCCGCCTTACCGGGCACTGATGAAATGGCTGAACGAGCAGTCGCAGCCGCTTCTGAAGAAGAAAGCGCGCGAGGCCGAAACCATTTTCCGGCGGCTGGGCATAACCTTTGCCGTCTATGGAGCCTCCGAAGCGACCGAGCGGCTGATCCCCTTCGATATCATTCCCCGTATCATCTCCGCTTCCGAATGGCGGCGGCTCTCCGCCGGCATCGACCAGCGGGTGAGGGCGCTCAACGCTTTCCTGCATGATATCTATCATCGTCAGGAGATCATCAAGGCGGGCCGCATTCCGGCCGAACTCATCATCCAGAACGAGGCCTTCCTGCCGGAAATGATCGGCTTCACGCCGGCGCGCAAGATCTACGCCCATATCATCGGCACCGATATCGTTCGGGTTGGCGAAAACGAATTCTACGTGCTTGAGGACAATACGCGCACGCCGTCCGGCGTTTCCTACATGCTGGAAAACCGCGAGACGATGATGCGGATGTTTCCGGAGCTGTTCCGCCTCAACCGCGTCGCCCCGATCGAGCAATACCCCGATTGTCTGAAGGATACGCTGAAGAGCGTCGCGCCCGAAGGCGTGGACGATCCGACGGTTTGCGTGCTGACGCCGGGCATATTCAATTCCGCCTATTTCGAGCACGCCTTCCTCGCCGACAGCATGGGCGCTGAACTGGTCGAGGGGCGCGATCTCTTTGTCGAAAAAGGCAAGGTCTGGATGCGCACGACGCGCGCACCGCAGCAGGTGCATGTGATCTATCGCCGTATCGACGACGCCTTCCTCGATCCGCTGACCTTCCGCCGGGATTCCATGCTGGGCGTTCCGGGTCTCTTCGACGCCTATCGCGCCGGCAATGTCACGATCTGCAATGCGCCAGGCACAGGCATTGCCGACGACAAGGCCGTCTATGCCTATGTGCCCGATATCATCGAGTTCTACACCGGCCAGAAGCCGATCTTGAACAATGTGCCGACGTGGAACTGCGCCGTGCCGGAGGATCTCGCCTATGTGCTGAGCAACCTGGCCGATATCGTGGTGAAGGAGGTTCATGGTTCGGGCGGCTATGGCATGCTGATCGGGCCGGCTGCGTCCAAGCGCGAATTGGCCGATTTCACTAAGCGGCTCAAGGCAAATCCGGGAAATTACATCGCCCAGCCGACGCTTGCTCTCTCCGCCTGCCCGACCCATGTGGCATCGGGCATCGCGCCTCGTCACGTCGATCTCAGGCCCTATGTGCTTATTGGCGACAAGGTTCGCATCACGCCGGGCGGGCTAACGCGCGTCGCCTTGAAGAAAGGGTCGCTCGTGGTCAACTCCAGCCAGGGCGGCGGCACCAAGGATACCTGGGTTCTTGAGGATTAATCGCAATCATGCTGGGTAGAGCCGCCGGTTCGATGTTCTGGATGTCGCGCTACAATGAGCGGGCGGAGAATATGGCGCGCCTGCTCGAGGTCGCCTACCGCATCGTCATGATGCCGCGGTTCGCCTCCGACACGCTCGACGACTGGCGCTCGACGCTGCTCAGCGCCGGATGCCTGCCGGCCTATGAGGCCAACCACGACGAAATCTCCCAGCGTGCGGCCATCAACTTTTTACTGTTCGATCCGGAAAACCCGTCCTCGGTTCGCTCCTGCATTGAACTTGCCCGCAACAACGCCCGCTCGGTTCGAACGGCGATCACGTCTGAAATGTGGGAGAGCATCAACACCACCTACATCGAGTTCATGGAGGTGAAGCCGCAGCATATGAGCGACGACAGGCTGCCCGGGTTCCTCACCTGGGTGAAGCAGCGCTCGATGCTCCTTCGTGGCGCACTTCTGGGGACACTAATGCGCAACGAAGGATACCATTTCGCCCAACTTGGCACCTTTATGGAACGCGCTGACAACACGGCGCGAATACTCGATGTGAAATACTGGCTTCTCCTGCCCGACAATGAGGTCATCGGCGGCAGCCTCGACACCTATCAGTGGTCGACGATCCTGCGGTCGGTCTCCGCCAACCGCAGCTATCGGCATGCCTATCGCGATTCCAGCCTGAAGGCCTTCAACGTCGCCGAATTCCTTATAGTTCGCAAGGAGATGCCGCGCTCTCTCGCCTATTGTTACGACTGGATCGAGGAATCCATGGCGGATCTGACGGCGGCCTATGACGTTAGAATGACGAGCAATGACATGGCGGTGGAGACGCATCGCCTGTTGACCGAACAGACCATGGAAGAAATCTTCGCAAGTGGCCTGCATGAATTTTTGCTGGATTTCATGGGTCGCAATATCGGTCTCGGTCAGCAATTGTCGACCGATTACAACTTCACATAGAGTAATATTTCAAGATCTTGCATTGTTCGGATAAATTGTTCTGAATAACACTGAAGCGAACGATCGGAGATGACTGATTAATGCGCCTCGCCGTCAATCATACGACCCGATATATCTATGGTCGGCCATTGGCCCATACCATCCAGCAATTGCGGCTGACGCCCGGGAGCTGCCCCGGCCAGACGGTGGTCGAATGGGCTGTGGAGGTTCCGGGGATAGAGGAGGCTGCATCCTATGACGATGCCTACGGCAACCTCGTGCATATCGTCAGCCAACAGGAGCCGATGAGCGAGCTTGAGATAACCGCGCGCGGCATCGTCGAGACGCAGGATCTCGCAGGCGTGCTGGGGTTCGTGCAGGGGCCGACGCCGGATGTCGTATTCACCCGGTTCACGCCGCTGACGCGGCCGAATGGAGCCATCCGCCGGCTTGGCGCAATCGCGGACAGGGGCGACTGGATCGCCGGCTTTCATGAGTTGATGCAGGTGATCGGCGAAAAGGTCGTCTATCGAACCGGTGTTACCGAGGTCCATTCAGCTGGCGCGGATGCGCTGGCTGCGGGCGAGGGCGTTTGTCAGGACCACGCGCATATCTTCATTTCGGCCGCCCGCTCCATCGGCATTCCGGCGAGGTATATCTCCGGGTATCTGCTGATGGAGGAGGAGCAGGATTCTGAGGCCCATCACGCCTGGGCGGAAGTGTTGCTTCCAGGCCTCGGTTGGGTTGGTTTTGATGTATCGAATGGAATCTCGCCGTCGGATCGGTATATTCGTTTGTCTGTAGGGCTTGATTCGCGTTCCGCCGCGCCGATTCGCGGCGTGCAATTCGGCGGTACGGATGAAAACCTGCAGGTCGAGGTGAGCGTTTTGCAGGAAGCGGAGCAAGTGCAGCAATAAGACGGTTGGCGCAATCGTGCGCGGATCGCATCGGCAATATACGAAAGAGCCGTCCATGACCTATTGCGTGGGTCTCAAGTTGGAACGAGGCCTTGTTTTCGCCGCTGACACCAGAACGAATGCCGGCCTGGATAACGTCGCCGTTTTCAAAAAGCTGCATGTTTGGGAAAAACCGGGCGACCGCGTATTCGTGCTGCTGTCAGCCGGTAATCTCGCCGTGTCCCAGGCGGTGGTCAGCCTGCTGACGGAGCAGATCTCGAAGAACGACACGCCGGGCGCGACGCTTTTCACTGCCGAAACGATGTTTCAGGCGGCGCGGATTGTTGGCAGCGCGATACGCACAGTCAAGGAGATCGACGGCGAGGCGCTGGCGACCTCGGCTGAAAATTTTATGGTCAGCATTATTCTCGGCGGCCAGATCAAGGGCGAGGAGCCGCGGCTTTTCCAGGTCTACTCGGCAGGAAACTTCATCGAGGCGACCGAAGACACGCCATTCGTGCAGATCGGCGAGCACAAATACGGCAAGCCCATTTTGGACCGCGTCACGCAACAGGACATGCGGCTCGGACAAGCGGCGAAGCTGGTGCTGCTTTCCTTCAATTCCACCCTGCGCTCCAATCTTTCGGTCGGCATGCCGATCGATATGCTGCTTTACAACACCGATACTTTCATCGCCGACCGTCAGAAACGTATCGAAAAGGACGATCCCTATTTCTCGATGCTGTCCGACCTGTGGTCGGAACGGTTGCGCGCGGCAGTCGCCGAAATTCCCGATTTCGAAATCTAGAGCGCGTCTTTGGTTGACCACCGCATAGCAGGTTCGCCCATCGATGCGCAATGAATTCTTTCCGGAATCAATGCTTTAAGCATATCTCTGCTCGCCAAATCACGGCCAGCGTTGGCAGCGGAATGCTTCCAGCTCCTGTTGACGCAATCGGCTGGATCACGCCAATCTCGTTTACCTGATAAACGAAAATGCGGGATCGGTGCCGTTGTCCTGCGGATGTCGGCGTGGCGTACCCGCACAATCCGGGAGGAAATTTCATGAAAGGCCTATTCAAGGCTGCCCTTGCTGCAGCAGCGGTTCTGGCCGCTGTGACCGGCGCACAGGCGCAGGAAGTCACGCTTCGTGTTCATCACTTCCTGCCGGCGCCGGCGCCTGTGCCGAAAAACTTCATCACGCCATGGGCGGAAAAGGTCGAAAAGGATTCCGGCGGCCGTATCAAGGTCGAGGTCTATCCGGCCATGCAGCTCGGCGGCAAGCCGCCCGCACTCTACGATCAGGCCAAGGACGGCGTCGTCGATATCGTCTGGACGCTTCCGGGCTATACGCCGGGCCGCTTTCCGGGCACGGAAGCATTCGAGCTGCCCTTCATGCCGGCGAAGGCCGAAGCCACCAGCCAGGCGGCCTGGGATTTCTATGAAAAATACCTCCAGAACGAGTTCGCCGACGTCCACCCGATCGCCGTTCACGTGCATGGCCCCGGCCTTCTTCACGTAAAGGGCGACGGCGTTACCAAGCTTGAGGACATGCAGGGCCTGAAGCTTCGCGGCCCGACCAGGCAGACGACGGCGCTTCTTTCCGCGCTTGGCGCAACGCCCATCGGCATGCCGGTTCCCGCCATGCCGGAGGCGCTCTCCAAGGGCGTTCTCGATGGTACGGTCATCCCCTGGGAGGTGACGACGCCGCTGAAAGTGGCTGAACTCGTCGATACCCATACGAATTTCGACAGCGATCGCGGCCTCTATACGGCTTTCTTCATTTTCGCGATGAACAAGGCGAAATATGACAGCCTTCCGGACGATCTCAAGGCGGTAATCGACGCCAACAGCGGGCGCGAAACCTCCAAATGGGTCGGGCGCGTCATGGACGAGGGCGATGCCCCCGGCATTGCCGCGGCTGAAAAGGCCGGCAACAAGATCATCCTTCTGCCGCCGGAAGAGGTGGATCGCTGGAAAGCCGCATCCGCTCCGCTGGTCGATGCCTGGATCGAAGAGGTCAATGCCAAGGGTTATGACGGCAAGGCAATGGTGGAAGACGCCAAGGCGCTGATCGCAAAATACGCCGACGGCCAGTGACATGAAGCGGGGCGCGCCAGAGCATATCCCGCCAAATCTGAATCGGATTTGGCGACAAGGATATGCTCCAACATATTGATCCTGGAGCGATTTCTTGTCACGAAAACGAACCCGTTTGCAGGACAAGCGCTCCAGGCGGGCCCCGCTGTTTCCTTTGCGGCAACCGAGGCATTCGCCATGACGGTATTGATATCGGGGGCGGGCATTGCGGGTCTGACGCTCGCGCTCAGCCTGCACGAGCAAGGTGTTGCGGTTCGCGTTTTTGAGGCGGTCAGGCAGTTGAAGCCGCTTGGTGTCGGCATCAACCTGCAACCCCATGCGGTGCGCGAACTCGATGAACTCGGCCTTTTATCGAAACTCGACGAGATCGCGCTTCGCACCGAGGAGGTGGCGTATTTCTCCAGCGGCGGCAAGCTGATCTGGTCGGAGCCACGTGGCCGGAATGCGGGCTACGACTGGCCGCAGTTTTCCATCCATCGCGGCAAGTTGCAGATGCTGCTTTTCGACGAAGTAATACGGCGCCTTGGCGAGGATGCGGTCAGGACCGGATGCGCCGTCGAAGGCTGGCGCGAGGCGGGGGAGGGAATTGAAGTCGATCTCGCCGACAGGGAAAGCGGCAAGAGCCTCGGGCAGGAATGCGGGTCGCTGTTCGTTGCCGCCGACGGCATTCATTCGCGAGCCCGCGCCGTTCTTTATCCCGACGAGGGAATGCCTGCCTGGGGCGGCATCGTCATGTGGCGCGGGGTGACCAGGGGGCCTCGATTCCTTTCGGGCCGCAGCATGGCGATGGCGGGCTGCAAACCACGCAAATTCGTCTGTTATCCCATCGCCGATGATGGCGAGGGTGGCTCGATCATCAACTGGATCGCCGATCTGAAGTTTCCCGACGATTATTTGTGGCGAAGGGAGGACTGGAACCGGCAGGGGCGGCTCGACGACTTCCTGCCGCAGTTCGCCGATTGGCATTTCGACTGGCTGGATATTCCAGCGATCATCCGTAACGCGGAAAGCGTCTATGAATATCCGATGGTAGATCGAGATCCCTTGCCGCAATGGACCCATGGCCGCATGACGCTGATGGGGGATGCTGCGCACGCCATGTATCCGATCGGCTCCAACGGAGCGAGCCAGGCCATCCTCGATGCGAGGGTTCTGACACGGGAAATCCTGCGTCATGGTCTGAACGCGGCGGCGTTACGGGCCTATGAGGCGGAGCGGCGGCCGGCGACGGCGAAAATCGTTCTCCTCAACCGCGCCGACGGGCCGGACAAGGTTCTCGATATCGTCGAAGAGCGGGCGCCGCAGGGTTTCTCGCGGATTGAAGATGTCCTGAGCCGCGAGGAGATGGAAAATACGGCGAAGGCTTACAAGCAGGTTGCCGGTTTCGATGTCGAAACGCTCAACCAGAGACCGAGGATCGTTCCCATTGCCGGGTGATGTAGGTCCCAAAAAATCTGGGCCGGATGATCTTGTGCCGAATGACGCGAAGTCGCGCGAAAACGAAGACGGCGCGACCCTCGACTACGGACTATTGAACGATCTCACGGGCCACTTGCTGCGCCATGCTTTCCTGCGCGGTCAGCAGGTCTTTGCCGAGGTTTTCGCCGATGACGATGTGACGCCCTTGCAGTTCATGGCGGTCGAGCTTTTTTCCAAAAACCCCGGCATCACCCATCGGCAGGCATCGAAAGCGCTTTCTACCGCGCCTTCGGTCATGACCACCTGCCTCAGGCCGATGATCGAGCGCGGGTTCGTTATCAAGGCCGCTGTATCCGGCGACGGGCGAAAGGTGGGATACCGGCTGACGAACGAAGGCGCTAACTGGTTTTCCGGAATCAGGGAGCAGATATGGCGCTCCGAGGACAAGCTTCTCGGGCCGCTCGATAGCGAAAGCCGCGCCGATCTTCACCGCAGCCTGCTGCGGCTCATCGGCCGCGATGTCGACTGACGGCATATCGTTTTCTGCCGGTTCTCAGCCTTCAGGCGGTGCATGGCAAACGACGCAGAGCTTGTTGCCGTCGGGATCGCGAAAATAGCAGCCAAAGTAATCGCGGTGGTAGGCGGGTCGAAGTCCGGGAGCGCCCTCGTCAACGCCTCCCAACTTGAGCGCCAAAGCATGGCAGTCCGTGACAGCCGCCCGATCCGGAGCCTGAAAAGCGGTCATATTGCCGTTGCCGGGAGATGCCGGATTGCCGTCAAAGGGGCGGCCAATCAGGAAGAGCGGCCGGTCTTTTCCTGGTATTTGCCATCCTGCCCATGAATTCTCGGTATCCTTGAAGCGCACTTCAAGGCCGAGGCGGGCAAGCACAGCCTCATAAAAGGCAAAGGCCTTTTCGAATTCGGTCACACCGATATGGATATGGGACAGCATCAGGCGCTCCACTTGTTTCATGCAGTATTCAGGGGGCGGATGGATTGTCCAGCAGTAGCGCCGATTGCTGCAAGGTCATCGGGAATACCATTGGCGACGCAGGGCAAAATTTCTCGGTTCAGCAAATTAGAACCCTTCTAAGACATTGAATTGGTTCAAAAATTAACTTGACTATAAAACTCATGTATTTATTCATTCGCGCGTGGCGGCATTGCCGCGACCTTTGATGGCGGGACCTTGAATCCCGTTGATTGGGGGATGACATGTTTAGGCAAACTGCATCGGCTACGGCTGCGACCAAAGGCTTAAAACGGCTATTTCAGCTTTGCGTTTTGCCTCGCCCATTAGGCCGTCCGCATCTTTGTCGGCAAAAGGCACCGGCGCTTGACCCATCCGGCCGGATAACGCAGGGCGATGCCCGATATTCGTCGGCATACGCTACGGAATTCTCCCAAACCCGTCATTGAAGCCTCAGCCACCCTTTCGCGAATGTACAAAGGAAATCCTATGATTGCCCGCACTGCCCTTCTAGCCGGCCTCGCGATCTTCTGCGCTACTCCGGCGTTCGCGTCGGACGCATCGAAGGTTCTGGAAACCTACGCCGATATTGCCCAGGCGGCCTATGAGGATTCGCGCATCACCGCCGAGGCGCTTTCCACTGCCGTCGACAGGCTGATCGCAACGCCGTCGGATGAAACGCTTGCGGCTGCCCGCGACGCCTGGAAAGCGGCGCGCCGTCCTTACCAGCAGACGGAAGCTTTCAGGTTCGGCAATTCGGTCGTCGATGCCTGGGAGGGTAAGGTGAATGCCTGGCCGCTGGATGAGGGCCTGATCGATTATGTGGACGCGGGCTACGGTACGTGAGTCGCCGGAAAACCCTTTCTTCACCGCCAATATTGTTGCCAATCGTGTTCTCAAGGTCGGTGGGGAGACCATCGATGCGACCGCGATCACACCGGCGCTTTTGGCGGAAAAGCTGCGGGAAGCCGGTGAGATCGAGGCCAATGTGGCGACCGGCTATCACGCCATCGAATTCATGCTTTGGGGGCAGGATCTGAATGGCACGGATGCGGGTGCGGGCGTGCGTCCGGCAAGTGATTTCGACAAGGCCAATTGCACCGGCGGCAATTGCGACCGCCGCGCCGCTTATCTGAAGGCGTCGATGGCGCTGCTCGTTTCCGATCTGGATGAGATGGCAAAGGCCTGGGCGCCTGGCGGCGCTGCGCGGGCCGAACTGGAAGCGAAGGGCGAAACGGGCGGGCTTGCCGCCATGCTGACCGGCATCGGCTCGCTCTCCTACGGCGAATTGGGCGGTGAACGCATCAAGCTCGGGCTGCTTCTCCACGATCCGGAAGAAGAGCATGACTGTTTTTCCGACAACACCCACATGTCGCATCTGGATGACGTGATCGGCATGCAGAATGTCTGGCTCGGCCGATATACGCGCGTTTCAGGTGACAAAGTCGAAGGTCCGTCGCTTCGGGATCTCGTTGCCGGCAAGGACGAAGCCCTGGCAAAGGAGATGACAGCAAAGCTTGCGGCAACGCTTGAAAAGCTCAACGCGATGAAACTGCGGGCGGAAACCGTCGAGGCCTATGACCAGATGATCGGCGAAAACAACGACGAGGGAAATGCGGTGGTGCAAACGGTCGTCGATGCGCTGGTCGATCAAACGCGCTCGATCGAGCGCGTTGTCACGGCGCTTGCACTCGACGGTATCGCGTTTGAAGGATCGGACAGTCTCGATAATCCGAACGCGATTTTCCAGTAAGGGACAGGACAGTCCAACTCGCCAATGTGTGACTCGCACGCAGGCCGTTTCTTCTGAAATGGCCTGCGCGTTTGCCAACACAAGGTCAGGCTTGAACCGGTTACACGATATGAGAATTCAAACATGAGACATGCCGCGACTTTCGCGGGGTCCGGGGCTTTCCTGCTGGCGGTTTCCATCGTCGCGGCGTCTGCCGGGGACGCTCCCCTGCCTTATCGCGACGATCTGACGCCCAAGGATCGGGCAAGGGTTCAGCGCGTCGTTCAGTCCAGGCCTGGACTTGAAAAGGCAGAATCCTTCGAACAGATGAGCGGCGGTGCTGCAACCTCCCGAAAGCGCGTCAACGCCAATGCCTTCTCCTATCCGTCGGCCAATTTGAGCTTCGAGGAGCAGCAGAAGTTCTCTGTCGGCAACGGTCTTTTCCGCAAGTTCTGGGTGTCTGCGCCTTCATCGACGAAAGCATCCGACGGTCTTGGGCCGCTCTACAATGCGCGCTCCTGCCAGGGGTGCCATTTGAAGGATGGGCGCGGTCATCCGCCAGCGCCGGGCGAGGATGCCGTTTCGCTGTTCCTGCGGTTGTCCGTGCCGCCAAGAACTGGAGAAGAGCGTAAAGCGCTGGAAAATCGCGATGCTCTCGTGATTGGCGAACCGACCTATGGCGGTCAGTTCCAGACCTTCGCCGTTTCCGGTTTGAGCGCTGAGGGAAAGCTTGTGGTCGACTACGAAGATGCGCCGGTCACCCTTGGCGATGGCGCGACCGTTTCCCTTCGCAAGCCGACTTACCGGATGGAAAACCTCGCCTATGGTCCGATCGCCGATGACGTGATGATCTCGCCTCGCGTCGCGCCGCAGATGATCGGCCTCGGCTTGCTGCAGGCTATTCATCCGGGCGACATCCTGGCGGGTGCCGACCCGGAAGATGTTGACGGCGACGGCATTTCCGGCCGTGTCAGCTACGTGCGCGATCCGGCGACCGGCGGTATCGCCATTGGCCGTTTCGGCTGGAAGGCCTCGACGCCGAATGTGCGCGTTCAGTCGGCTGGCGCATTCGCCGGCGATATCGGCCTTTCCACGCCCGACATGCCTTCGCCATATGGCGATTGCACCGCGCATCAGGCCGCCTGCCTTGCTTTTCCGACCGGCGAGCAGGCAGAGTCTTGGCGAGAGCGAGGCGCCCGATCCGGTCATGGAACTGGTCGATTTCTATTCCCGCAATCTGGCCGTTCCAGCCCGTCGCGATATTGAAAACCCGGAAGTTCTGGCGGGCAAGGCCGCTTTCCATGAACTGGGCTGCGCGTCCTGCCACCGGCCCAAATACGTCACATCGCGCAAAGCGGATATTCCCGCCCATCGCTTTCAGCTGATCTGGCCCTATACGGACCTTTTGTTGCATGACATGGGCGAAGGCCTTGCCGACAACCGACCCGCAGGCGACGCTTCGGGCAATGAATGGCGCACTCCGCCACTTTGGGGCATTGGATTGACTGCGACAGTCAGCGGTAAGGAAACCTTCCTTCACGACGGGCGGGCACGAACGCTGGAAGAGGCGATCCTGTGGCATGGCGGCGAAGCGCAAGCGGCGCGCGATGGATACGCTTCGCTGCCGGAAACAGAGCGCGCCGCTTTGATACGCTTCCTGAAATCGCTCTAGAAACAACGCTCTGGCTAACTGAAATCCCGAAAGAACCAGGAACCATGGGAAGCATGAGAATTCGCGCCGGGCTCCTCGCGCTGTTGATTGCCGCAAGCGCAATGGTTTGTGCTCAAGCGGAAGAAGGCGTCGACTATGCGCCGCTTGTCGGCAATCTGGTCAAGGGCTACGCCGTGCCGGCATCGAATGCACTTGCCGAAGCGCTTGCCCCGTTACCGGACGCAATCGCTGCCGCCTGCGCCGATCCGGCGTCCATCGACAAGAAGGGCTTGGCCGCGGCGACCTTTACGCAAAGCGTCGCGGCTTACGAACGCATCGCCGTGCTTCGCTTCGGCGCGCTTGCCGATGAGCATCGCCTGGAACGGTTGGCCTTTATTCCGGATGCTCGCGGCGTCGTCCGCCGGCAGGTCGACCGGCTTTTGGCCAATCCCGAAGCCGATGCGCTCGATCCGGATACGCTTCGCAGCAAGAGCGTGGCGCTGCAGGGGCTAACCGCGCTGGAGCGCGTGGTTTTTTCTGCCGATGGCGAGGTGACGCTCGATGGCGGCACGGAGCCGGGCGCCTGTTCCTGTAAATTCGCAGAGGCGATTGCGCTGCGATTGATTGCTACGGCTAAGGAACTGCGTGACGCTTATGCGGCAGGCGAAGGGCAGACCGGTCTGCTGCTTTCGCCAGGAGGCGGCAACAGTCTCGCCCACAGCGACAAGGAGGCGGTCGAGCAGGTATTCAATGCGCTTTTGACCGGCCTTGCCGTGCTGCGCGATCAGGTGATCGAGCGCGTGCTTGAAGACGGTAAACCCGAAGCCCTTGCATCACGCGCGCCATTCTTTCGCAGCCGTAACGAATTTGCCTATCTTTCGGCCGGTTTTTCCGGGCTGAACGACGCCGTTGCCGCCGGCGGGTTCATTGCCGCCGCTCCCTCCGCCGGCCAATGGATCGAAAATTCGATGGCGCTTGAAACCCGCACAGTGACGGCCACGCTCGACAGCCTTCAGCCGCCGCTTGCCGACGTTCTTGCAGATGAAACGCAGCGCAAGCGGCTGGAGGCGGTGGAACTCGCAACATCGGGCATTCGCGATACCCTCGGGCGCGAATTGGCCGGCTATCTGGATCTGAAAGGAGGCTTCAATGCGCTCGACGGAGATTGATCGCCGCCATTTACTGCAATTGCTTGCCGGTTCGGCGGCCGGTCTTGGCTTGATGAAATCGCCTGCCGCCGCAGCGGGTCTGTTTCAGGCCGGGCTCGACGAGCCGTTGTTTGCCGGTGCAAGGCGCAATGCCGACGGCAGCCATGCGATTGCGCTGGTCACGCCGGAGGGTTTGGAGGCTTTGACGATCCCGCTGCCGGGGCGTGGGCACGATATCGCCTTTGAACCCAGGTCGCGCCGGGCCATGGCCTTTGCCCGGCGTCCGGGGAACTTTGCGGTGCTTTTCGATGTCGACGGGCGGCGTGAGCCGGTACTCGTCACCGCCCCGAAGGGGCGTCATTTCTACGGCCACGGCGTCTTCTCGCTGGATGGGCGGCTGGTCTATGCGACGGAAAACGACTACGCGACGGCGCGCGGACTGCTTGGCGTCTACGATGTCAGCGGCGAGGAACCCACCCGAATTGGCGAACTGGAAACCGGTGGCATCGGTCCGCACGACATCCTGCTTGCGCCCGATGGCCGCACGATCGTCGTCGCCAACGGCGGTATCAAGACCCATCCCGACAGCGGCCGCGAAAAGCTCAATCTCGACAGCATGACGCCTTCGGTGACATTCATGGACCGGGAAAGCGGCGCGATCCTTGCCAGCCATATGCTGGACAGGTCCCTGCATCAACTCTCGTTGCGGCATATGGCGCAGGACGGGGCGGGCAGGGTTTGGGTTGGCGGGCAATACGAAGGACCGGAAGGCGACCGTCCGCCGCTTCTTGTCCGTTTGTCGCGAGACGAAGCGCCGCTGTCGTTCCTTGCCCCGGATGCGGTGCAGGACGGGCTTGAAAACTATGTCGGTTCCGTTGCCATGAATGCCAGTGGCGAAGTTGTCGCGACGTCGCATCCGCGCGGAAACCGCATTCTCTATTGGGCGGCCGCAGACGGCAGTTTCCTCGGCGCACAGAAAGTCACGGATGGATGCGGCCTTGCAGCGCTGGATGCGACCGGTTTCCTGATAGCCGACGGGCAGGGCGGGTTGAGCTATAGTGACGATCCGATGGTTTCGCCCGAGCCGCTGGCGATTGTCGCCGGGATATCGTGGGACAACCATCTGGCTGCATTCAACTCACCGCGTTAAAGCGGAGGCAGATCAACCTTCCTTCAACTCAAGTTCCGCCATCAAATCGCCAGCTAGCGATTCCAGCGCGTCGCGAAGGTCGTCTTCATCGACGCCGGGAGGCAGGATGATGTCGGTCTCGGCGCGAAACATCCGCTCGCCGCTCATGGAGCCTGGCGCGACTTCCGTCGTCAATTCGTCAATGCTGACGCCGTGGTCGGCCAGTACCGCCGCCACCCTTTCGACGATACCCGGATGGTCCTGGCATACCAGCGACAGGCGCGCGTGCTTTCCCTCGATCTCAGGCGTAGGCGCACCGCGCCTGACGGTGATGGCGATCCCCTCCTGGCCAAGTTCGTCCAGCGCCAGTTCAAGCCGGGCCAGCCGATCGTCCGGTACCTCGACGCGAACGATACCGGCGAACTCGCCGGCAAGCCTTGCCATGGAACTCTCGATCCAGTTCGCCTCGTTCTCCGCCACCGCATGAGCAATGCGTTTCACAAGACCGGGGCGGTCGTTGGCGATGACGGTAAGCACCAGATCGGTCGGCATGGCATTCTCCCCTTCGGCGCGAAACGTCGAACTGAATCGGATCGATACGAACGTACGGTAAACCCGCAGCGCGAGGCTGAAAAGATCGAAGGGAACAGGATGCCTTAAATCGACCGTCGTGGCGGTTCGCTCACGTCACTGAAGAGCTTCTTCGCGACATGGCGAAGCTTGCGCAGCACTTTCATCTGAAAGCGAAGCAGGGGCGGCAGAACGTCGTGGCAAAAGGCCACCTTGCGCACGTAGTCCTGAACATGCCACTCGAACCAGTGACCGGCGGGGAAATAGGCGGTATCGCCGGGCCTCAATACGCGCCTCGAGCCGTCCGGCGAGGTCACTTCGACGCTGCCTTGCAGGATATAGACCGCCTCGTCGCCACCATAGTACCAATGAAACCGTCCGGCGGTGCAGTCCCACACGGCCGTATTGGCAAACGTGTCGCTGGCGCGGGCAAGCGGCGCCATGCGGGCGACCGGATTCACCCTCGATGATCCAAGCCGGGCGGATGGGTGCCGGACGCATGGCCACCGTATCCACATGGGCCGGAGAGAAATCAAATCCCGATGCTGCAGGTTTTGTATCGACTTGCACCAGATCGGCCGTGAAATTGTCCGACATCGTATTCCCCCGCCCGTGGCGCCGTTTCTCTCTGGGGAGCGACTTTGAATCGGAGTTCCTGAAGGTCAGGTTGGAGCGATCGTTAAAATTTGAATGAATTGCCGAATTTTGGTCTGGCCTATGAAATCGGTCATTTTTCTCCAGGCGGCGCTAAGTCGACAATCGCCGTCGTAATTCGTGCTTGATGCAGGCGCCAAGCCCAACTAGCTTGCAGGGCTTGTGACGGCGTCCCGCAAGGGGCTGAAAACGAGTTCGGTGGCGGTTGACCCAAGTCGGGAACCCAGTCCGGAGCTGTCGGAGGCAACGAGGTCATCGCGCATTTCTCCTGGGGAATTGCGGCTGGTTTCGTGCATATCGTTTTCATCCCTTCCGGGTCGTGACTTGAAACACCGGGGTTCGGACCTCGCGACGACCTGACGAAGGGCTTTTTCATGAGACGTTTTTCCGTCGCCGTTCTGGCGCTGGCCGCCATGGCTCTGGTCACTGTTCCCGCTTTCGCCCACGTCGGTCATATCGGCGATCTTGCCGGCCACTCTCATTGGGCGGGAATTGCGGCTCTCGGGGTTGCGGGCGCGCTGATCGGCATCGTCGCATGGAAGGGCCGCAAGAGGGCCAAGGACGCGCCGGCGCAAGAGGCTTCGCCGGAAGGCTCCGAGACCGCCGATGTTGCTGAAGTTTCCCGATGAGCGGACAAATGAACGGTCAAGCGGGCGAAAAAATCGGTCTGATGGTCTGTGGCCATGGCAGCCGCAACAGAGGCGCCGTGCGCGAGTTCGCCACACTGGCGGAAGGCCTGCGGAAGCGCTTTCCCGACTGGCCGGTTGAATACGGCTATCTGGAATTCGCCGAACCGGTGATCCGCGAGGGGCTGGACAAGCTGGTGGCTTCCGGCTGCACGCGCATTCTTGCCGTACCGGGCATGCTGTTCGCCGCCGGTCACGCCAAGAACGATATCCCCTCGGTGCTGAACGCCTATCAGGCGGAAAATGCCGGCGTGCGGATCGACTATGGCCGTGAACTTGCCATCGACACGCGGATGGTGCGGGCGGCGTCGGAGCGCATCACGGAGGCGCTGGCCTCCGCCGATGGCGACGTGCCGATGCATGAAACCCTGCTCGTCGTCGTCGGGCGCGGCTCATCCGATCCGGACGCCAATTCCAACGTCGCCAAGATCACCCGTCTTTTGTGGGAAGGCATGGGCTTCGGCTGGGCGGAAACCGCCTATTCCGGCGTCACCTTCCCGCTGGTCGAACCGGCGCTCGAACATGCAGCCAAACTCGGCTACCGCCGTATCGTCGTCTTCCCGTATTTCCTCTTCTCCGGCGTTCTCGTCAGCCGCATCTACTCCTATACGGATCAGGTGGCGGAACGTTTTGCGGGGATTGAATTCGTCAAGGCCGGGTATCTTAACGACCATCCGCTGGTGCTCGATACATTTGCCGAGCGGGTGGACGAAATCCTCATGGGGGCAAACCTCATGAACTGCCAGCTTTGCAAATACCGCGAACAGGTGCTCGGTTTTGAAGCCGAGGTCGGCCTTCGTCAGGAAAGCCACCATCATCATGTGGAAGGGCTCGGCAAATCGGCGGAATGCCATCTTTGCGAGGATGTCTGCACCGGGGCGTGCGAGCGGCAGGTGCAGGCAGGCGACCACCATCATCACGATCACAGTCATGATCACAGTCACGATCATGGGCACGATCATAGACACTCACATTCCCACGATCATCACGACCATGGGCATCACGACCATGGGCATCACCATCATCCCTATCCGCATGCGGACCACCCACTTGGGCCGAAGTCGATGAGGCGGAAGTGAGTGACGCCCGCCCACCAGCGCGCCTCTATGACTATGAGCGCGATCCTGCGGCGATCTACCGGCAGTCTTTTGCCATCGTTCGTCGGGAAGCGGTGCTCGACTGCCTCCCTGAAGGATTGCGCGATGTCGCCGTGCGTCTCATCCACGCCTGCGGCATGCCGGATATTGT
The DNA here is from genome assembly GCA_963698365.1 of uncultured Alphaproteobacteria bacterium. GTDB lineage: Bacteria > Pseudomonadota > Alphaproteobacteria > Rhizobiales > Stappiaceae > Hongsoonwoonella. Next base: position 158,214 of record CAVOQM010000005.1, on the reverse strand, counting down.
CGAGGACCTTGTTTACAGCAGCGATGTTCTGGCAGCCGCACAAACTGCGATTGCCAAGGGCGCGCCTGTGCTGGTCGATGTGAAGATGGTCGAATACGGCATTATTCGCGACAGGCTTCCGGCGGGAAACGACGTTATCTGCACGCTCGACGATCCGCGCGTTTTCGCCCTTGCCGAGGCTATGGGAACGACGCGCTCGGCTGCGGCAGTAGATCTTTGGCGGGGCCGGCTTGACGGTGCTGTGGTGGCGATCGGCAATGCGCCGACGGCGCTGTTTCATCTTCTGGAGCGCATTGCCGAGGGCTTCCCAAGGCCGGCGGCGATTTTGGGCTTTCCGGTCGGTTTCGTCGGTGCGGCGGAATCGAAGGCGGCTTTGGCCGAAAATACCTTCGGTATCCCCTTTCTCGCGCTTTCCGGCAGACGCGGCGGTTCGGCCCTTGCCGCTGCCGCCGTCAATGCGCTAGCTGCAGGCCTGCCGGAGGAGCGGCGATGACCGCGCCCTGGCTCACGGTCGTCGGGATAGGCGAGGACGGCATCGACGGCCTGTCGGCTTTGGCGAAACGCGCCTTGCAGGACGCTTCCTGCGTCATTGGCGGCGCGCGGCATCTTGAACTTGCCGGCTCATTAAACGCCCAAACCGTTCCATGGCCGTTGCCCTTTGCCAAAGGCTTTGAGCTTCTGGACCAAAGGCGCGGCACGCCGACCGTGGTTATGGCGACCGGCGATCCCATGTGTTTCGGCCTTGGCGCCACCTTGTCGCGGCGCTACAGGGCTGAAGAAATGCTGGTGTTGCCGACGCCTTCTGCGTTTTCGCTAGCAGCGGCGCGCCTCGGCTGGCCCTTGCAGGATGTCGATACGCTGTCTTTGCATGGCCGCCCGGTGGATGGATTGCGCTTGCATCTTTTTCCAGGCGCCCGGCTTTTATGCCTGACCAGCAACGCGGATGCGCCCCGGATGGTTGCCGATCTTCTGGCGGATGAAGGCTATGGCACCAGCCGAATGACTGCGCTCGAACATATGGGCGGCGAGCGTGAGCGGGTCATAAGCGGCATCGCGGAAAGCTGGCACGCGGACGTCGCGGATTTTCACCTTCTCGCCATCGAGGCTGTTGCGGTGCGCGATACGCCGATCCGTTCCCGCGTGCCGGGATTGCCCGACGATGCCTTCCGCCACGACGGCAAGATCACCAAGCGGGAAATCCGCGCGGCGACGCTGGCGAAACTGGCTCCTCATCCGGATGCCCTGCTTTGGGACATCGGTGCGGGCTCCGGCTCGGTCTCCATCGAATGGCTGCGCTCCGGCCCGCGCATGCGCGCCATCGCGCTTGAGCCGGACGCGAAACGCCGCGCCTTTGCGCTTGCCAATGCCGCTTCGCTGGGTACGCCCGGCCTCGATCTCAGGGACATTGCCGCTCCCGAGGGTCTCGTCGGCCTGCCGGAGCCGGATGCGATTTTCTTCGGCGGCGGGTTGACTGCGCCTGGTGCGCTGGAGGCAGCGCTTGCGGCGCTGAAATCCGGCGGCAGGCTTGTCGCCAATGCGGTGACGCTTGAAAGCGAGATGGTGCTCCTGAAAACTTATGAGGCGCAGGGCGGAGAGCTTTGCCGGCTCAGTATCGCCCGTGCCGCCCCCGTCGGCGGGCTGACCGGCTGGCGGCCATCGATGCCTGTGACGCAGTGGAGCTTCGTCAAGCCATGACCGGATCCGGCACTCTTTACGGCGTCGGGCTTGGCCCCGGCGATCCCGAATTGCTGACGCTGAAAGCGCATCGGCTGATCGTCAACGCAAAGGCGGTTGCCTATCCGGCGCCGGACGATGGTCCAAGTTTTGCCCGTGCGATTGCTGCCGATTTCATCCCCTCCGGCGCGAAGGAAATCCCCATTATCGTGCCGATGCGGGTAGAGCGTTATCCGGCGAAGGCGGTCTATGACAAGGCGGCGGCGGAAATCGCCTCGGTGCTGGAAGGCGGCGAGGATGTCGTGACGCTGTGCGAAGGCGATCCGTTCTTCTACGGCTCGTTCATGTATCTTTTCGAGCGGCTATCCAGAGCGTTTCGCCTGCGAAATCGTTCCAGGCGTCACGTCGCTGACGGCTTGTGCGGCGCGTTTGAAGCGCCCGCTGACCGCGCGAAACGACGTTTTGACCGTTATTCCAGGCCCGCTGGGGGATGATGAAATCCGCAGGCGGATTGAAGATGCGCAGTCGATCGCCATCATGAAGGTCGGGCGTCATCTCGACCGGTTGAAAGCGCTGCTTGACGAAATGGGCCTGTTGGCGCATGCCGGCTATGTGGAGCGGGCGACGCTCGCCACCGAAGCGGTTATGCCGCTTGCCGAACTCAAAGCCGATACGGCCCCCTATTTCTCGATGATCCTCATCTACAAGGGAGACGAAGCGTGGATGCTTCCCCCGCAATTCTCGTCCTGACGCCTGCCGCCCTGCCTACCGCGCGAAGGATCGCCGAAGGCCTGGGTGTGGCAAAGCTGCATGGGCTCGCCCGGCGGGTTTCCGGCGCCGATGTTGCCTTTTCCGATACGCTCGACCAGATCCGCGCGCTTTATCAGGCGGGAAATCCAATCATCGGCGTTTGCGCCAGCGGCATACTCATTCGCGCGCTTGCCGCCGTCATCACCGACAAGCTGACCGAACCGCCGGTGATCGCGGTATCGGAAGACGGCGCCAGCGTCATTCCGCTTCTGGGCGGCCATCGCGGCGCCAATGCGCTGGCACGCGATATCGCCAATCTGCTTGACGGCCATGCGGCGATCACGACGGCGGGCGAAACCGCGCTCGGAGTTGCGCTCGATACGCCGCCCAAGGGCTGGTGGCTTGCCAATATAGGCGACGCAAAAGGGGTCATGGCAAGGCTTCTCGCTGGTGAGCCGGTTGCAATCGAAGGCAGCGCCGACTGGTTGTCGACGACCCGGTTGCCGGTATCGAAGGACGCGAAGCTTCGCCTTGTGCTCACCGAAAAGGCGGTTGAGGGCAATGAAGATACGCTGGTCTATCATCCCAAACGCCTTGCCGTAGGCATCGGCTGCGCGCGCGGTTGCCCGCCAGACGAACTTGTCACGCTCGTCCGGCAGGCGCTGGCTGAAGCCAATCTTGCCGAAGGGTCGGTCGCCGTTGTCGCAAGCCTTGATCTGAAGGCCGACGAACCGGCCATGAAAGCCGTGGCAGAGGCGTTGAATGCGCCGTTTCGGGTTTATTCGGCTGCCGAATTGGAGACCGAGACGCCACGGCTCGCCAATCCGTCCGACGTGGTTTTTGCCGAGGTCGGCTGCCATGGCGTGTCGGAGGGTGCGGCTCTCGCCTGTGTCGGCCCGGCGGGCCGGCTTCTCGTGGAAAAGCGCAAGACCGCCAATGCAACGGTTGCGATTGCCATTACGAATAGGCCTATCGATGTCGAAGCCACCGGACGGCGGCGCGGAAAACTCTCCGTCGTCGGCATCGGGCCGGGGCAGGATGCCTGGCGCACTCCGGAAGCCTCGAAGCTTTTGTCTGAGGCCGATGAAATCGTCGGCTATTCGCTTTATCTCGATCTCGTCTCCCCGCTCATCCATGGCAAAACCCGTCACGCCTTTCCGCTGGGCGCGGAAGAAGAGCGGGTGCGCTTCGCGCTGGAGCGCGCCGGCGAAGGACGCTCCGTCGCGCTCGTATCCTCTGGCGATGCCGGCATCTATGCCATGGGCGCACTGGTGCACGAGCTTCTTCACCGCGACAAGGTGGAAGGTGGTGCGTCGGATGCGGCAAAGCGCGTCGAGGTGGTCAATGCGCCGGGAATTTCAGCGCTTCAGGCGGTTTCCGCGCTCATCGGCGCGCCGCTTGGGCATGATTTCTGCGCCATTTCGCTGTCTGATCTGCTGACGCCATGGGAAGCGATCGAGAAGCGGTTGAAGGCAGCAGCGGAAGGCGATTTCGTCATCGCATTCTACAATCCGGTTTCCAAAAGACGTCGGACGCAATTGGCAGTGGCGCGCGAAATTTTGCTTAAGCATCGGCCTGCCGATACACCGGTGGTGCTCGGCGTCAATCTCGGGCGCGCGGGCGAGAGCGTCCGCGTTACCACGCTGGAAGCGCTCACCGTCGATGAGGTCGACATGCTGACGACCGTGCTGGTCGGCTCATCCAACTCGCGCGCCGTTACGCGTGGTTCGGGCGAGGTTTTCGTCTATACGCCGCGCGGTTATGCCAAACGCATCGAGGAAAAACTATGACCGTCCATTTCATCGGTGCGGGCCCCGGCGATCCCGATCTGATCACGGTGCGCGGGCTCAGGCTGATCCAGTCGTGTCCCGTGTGTCTTTATGCCGGTTCGTTGGTGCCGGAGGCGATTGTCGAGGCAGCACCCGAGGGCGCGCGCGTCATCGATACCGCGCCTTTGACGCTCGACGAGATCATGGCGGAAATCGTTTCGGCCCATGAGCGGGGAGAGGATGTCGCCCGCGTTCATTCCGGCGATCCATCGCTTTACGGTGCCATTGCCGAACAGATCCGCCGTTTGAAGGCGGAAGGCATTCCGTTCGACGTGACACCGGGGGTTCCGGCTTTTGCGGCGGCAGCCGCCGCTTTGGGTCAGGAACTCACCGTGCCGGAAATCGCCCAGACGGTGATCCTCACCCGCACGGCGATGAAATCCTCGTCGATGCCGATAGGCGAAGACCTGGCGACGCTCGGGAAATCCGGCGCGACGCTCGCCATTCACTTGTCTGTTCGCAATTTGCGGGAAATCGAGCGGCAGTTGATCCCGCTTTATGGTGAGGATTGCCCCGTCGTGGTGGCCTATCGTGTCGGCTGGCCGGATCAGGCCTTCATTCGCGGTACGCTAAACAACATTCGTGAGAAGGTGCGGGTTGCAAAGATCACCCGCACGGCGCTGATCTTCGTCGGGCCGGCGCTGGAACCGGACGAGGATTTCCGCGATTCAGCTCTTTACCATGCCGACCACGTGCATGTGCTTCGCCCGAAACGGAAGGCGAAGGCGGGTTAATTCTCCTCAACGCATCATGCCCCTCACCCCAGCCCTCTCCCTGAAGGGAGAGGGTGCGCTTGCGGCTGGTTCTTCGGATAAACGCCGGTGCTGTACAATCCTACACCTCCCTCATTGAGGAAGGCCGGCGCGAAGCGACGGTGCCGCATGCCCCAATACCTCTCCCTTTGGGAGAGGCCGGCGCGAAGCGACGGTGCCGCATGCTCCAATACCTCTCCCTTTGGGAGAGGTCGGCGCGAAGCGACGGTGCCGCATGCTCCAAACCTCTCCTTTGGGAGAGGCCGGCGCGAAGCGCCGGTGCCGTATGCTCCAATACCTCTCCCGTTGGGAGAGGTCGGCGCGAAGCGACGGGTGAGGGGTTTTAAATCCGGTCGATTACATGGGCGAAAGAGCCCATGACGCGGCCCTGCCGAAGGCCCATGTCGGGCAGGACCTCACCCAGTGCATCGCAGGCTGAAAACAGCCGTTCGGCACTGCCTTCCATTTTGATGCTGGCGTAGTGGAACTCATGCGCCATGACGCTGCCGCCGAAGGGAAGATCGCCAAGCGGCGTCAGCCTCCGATAACCAAGGTGGAGCTTTCGCTCCTTGAAGCTCGTTTCCAGCGGCAACAGGCCAAGCATGACGTGGCGTGTGCCTTGCGCGTCGATGAGGCTTTCGCCTAAAACCATGTAGCCGCCGCATTCGCCGTAAATCAGCGTGCCTTTTGCGGCAGCCGATTGCAGTCCCAGTTTGAAATTTGAGGCAGCGGCAAGTTTGCCGGCATGCAGTTCCGGATAGCCGCCGGGCAGGAAAATCGCGTCTGCCTCTTTAGCCGGCGCTTCATCGGCTAATGGCGAGAAGAAGGAAAGCTCCGCTCCCTCATCTTGCCAGCCATCGAGGATATGCGGATAGGCGAATGCAAAGGCGATGTCTCGAGCAATTGCAATGTGTTGGCCGAGCGGCTGAAGTCTCGCCGTCATTCTCGCCGGCATTACCGGCTTTGCCAATTCCGCGAGAGCTTCCAGGTCCACATGCGCGGCAATATGGGCGGCGGCTTCATCGAGAAATCGGCCAAGGTCGCCGTGTTCGCCTGCCTGCACCAGGCCCAGATGTCTTTCCGGCAAGGTCAGCGCATCTGATCGAGGCACCGCGCCGAACACCGGCATGGCGATATCGGCAAGCGCCTTTTCGATCATCGCCGCATGGCGCGGACTGCCGACGCGGTTGAGGATGACGCCGGCAATCGTTACGTCCGCGCGGTGGGCGCGGAAACCGCGCGCAAGCGCTGCGACCGATTGCGCCTGTTTGGCTGCATCGACCACCAGAACCACCGGCAGGCCCAGCATCGCGGCTAAATCGGCGGTGGAACCGGTGCCATCCGCCGCCCCGTCGAAAAGCCCCATGACGCCCTCGACGAGGAGAAGCTCTGCATCCGCCGCCTGCCTTGACGCGAGCGTCTTGAGGAGATCCTGCCGCATGGCGTATGGGTCGAGGTTGACGCAGGCGCGCCCGCTCGCAGCTGCATGAAAGGCCGGGTCGATATAATCCGGCCCGATCTTGGCGGAGGAAACGGCGATACCGCGCGTCTTGAGCGCTTTAAGCAGCGCCAGCGTCAGCGTGGTCTTGCCCGCGCCAGACGAGGGGGCAGCGAGCACGAAGCCCTTGGCCAGATCCGGGCTCATCCCGCAGCGCTATCCGCGTCGAGATCTTTTTGCTTCAAACCGAGCGGATCGGGGTCGAGCACCCGGCCCGAAAGCGCGCCCAGCCAATCGAGCCCGGCGCGAAGCCGCACCACCTCGCCGACGCAGACAATCGCCGGTGGTTCCAGTTTGGCGGTAGCCACATCTTCTGCTGCACGACCCAGCGTCGTCTCCAGGACCGTCTGGTTGGCAAGCGAACCGTTGCACACGATACCCACAGGTTCATCCACAGATCTGCCGCCGCTCACAAGCTTTGCCGCGATCAGCTCCAGATGTTTCATCGCCATATACATGACGATGACGGGCGATCCTTTGGCGATAGCGTTCCAGTCGATGGCCGATGGCGTCAGCCCGGTCTGGTCGTGACCGGTCAGGAAGGTCACCGCCTGATTGGTGTCGCGGTGGGTTGCCGGAATTCCTGCATAGGCCAGACCGCCGATTCCGGCGGTAATTCCGGGAATAATGCGGAAGGGAACGCCGGCCCCTGCCAGCGTCAGCGCTTCTTCTCCGCCGCGCCCGAACACGAAGGGATCGCCGCCCTTCAGCCGCAATACGCGTTTTCCAGCCTTCGCATAGTCGATGAGTTTCAGCGAAATGTCGCGCTGCTTGGGGCTTGGCTTGCCGCCGCGCTTGCCGGCGAAGTCGATCGCCGCGCCGTCTTTCGCAAAGGAAAGGATGGTTTTATCCACAAGCGCGTCATAAACGATGACATCGGCCTGCTTCAGCCCGTTCAGCGCATGCAGCGTCAGAAGGCCCGGATCGCCGGGACCAGCTCCGGCAAGCCAGACCCAGCCCGGCTCGAAGGTCGGGAGTCCAAGCAAATTAAGTGTATGGTCGGTGGGCGTCGTCATGATTTCGTTGTAGTCGCTGCATCGCAAAAGGCCAAGCATGGAAGCGTCAGGGCGCGGGCAAAATTCCGACGTTTCATCCGCTCGCTTGCAGGGCAATGTCTCTCTATATTCACCCGTGATGAACACATTCGATCCACAAAATCTCCGCCGTGGCTGGACCACGGGCGCCTGCGCGACAGCGGCCGCAAAAGCTGCCTATCAGGCGCTTTTGACGGGGGCTTTCCCCGATCCCGTGGAGATCACCCTGCCGAAAGGCGAAAAGCCGGCCTTTGCGCTTTGCCTTGAGGAACTGGGCGAGGGGTTCGCCCGCGCCGGTATCGTCAAGGACGCGGGCGACGATCCCGATGTCACCCACGGCGCGACAGTGATTGCGACGGTGCGGAGGCTCAGGGATGGAGCGGGCGTCATCTTCAAGGCGGGCGAGGGTGTTGGCACGGTCACGCTTCCCGGTTTGCCGATCCCGCCGGGCGAACCGGCGATCAATCCGGTGCCGCGAAAGATGATCGCCAGCGTCATCGCCGAGGTGGCAGAAGTCTATGGCGGCGATGGTGCGGTGGAGGTCGAAATCTCCATTCCTGGCGGTGAGACGCTTGCCATAAAAACCATGAACGGCAGGCTCGGCATTTTGGGCGGGCTGTCGATCCTGGGCACGACCGGCATTGTTCGGCCATTTTCCTGCGCCTCGTGGATCGCTTCGATCCACCGCGGCATCGATGTGGCGCGATGCGCTGGGATTACCCATGTGGTCGGCGCTACGGGTTCCACATCCGAGGATGCGGTGAAGGCGCGCTATGACCTGCCGGAGCAAGCCTATCTGGACATGGGCGATTTCGCCGGCGGCTTGCTCAAATACCTGCGCGCTCATCCGGTGGATAAGCTGACGCTTGCCGGCGGTTTTGCCAAATTCGTCAAGCTGGCCCAAGGCGCACTTGACCTTCACTCGGGCCGCAGTCAGGTGGATTTCGCAGCGCTCGCCGCGATATTGAGCAAGGCCGGCGCGCCGGCGGATCTGCTCGAAAAGGTGCCTTCCGCCAATACCGCCAAGGAGGTGCTGGATCTCGCCTCCGCTCATGGCATCGATCTCGGCGGCATCGTTGCCCGCGAGGCGAAAGCCGCCGTCAAAGCGGTGCTGCGACAGGCGCCGATCGATTTTGAGGTTCTCGTCATCGACCGGAAGGGCAAAATCGTCGGTGAGGCCGGGTTCGATCGTGATGGCTGAGAAGCGGATATTGCTTTTGGCCGGCACCCATGAAGCGCGCAAACTTGCGCCGAAGATCGCCGCGTTGCCCGGATTTTCCGTCATTGCCTCGCTTGCCGGAGTGGTGGAAAGACCCGCCGCAATTGGCGTCGAAACCCGCATTGGCGGTTTCGGTGGGGTCGCCGGACTGGCGGACTATATCAAGCGCGAGACGATTGCCGCGCTCATCGATGCCACCCATCCTTTTGCCGCGCAAATAAGCGCCAATGCAGTTGCAGCTTCGAAACTGGCCAATATTGCGATGCTGCGTTTCGAGCGCGCCTTGTGGCAGCCTTCGCCGGAAGATCACTGGATCGAAGTTGCCGATATCGTTGAGGCCGCAGCCGCGCTGCCAGCCGGGGCGAGAGCCTTTCTCGCCGTCGGCCGCAAGGAAATTGCCGCCTTTGCCGGGCGAAAGGATATCTGGTGTTTGATGCGGATGATCGATCCGCCGGGCGAAGTGGAACTGCCCGAAGGCGAACTCCTGCTTGCCCGGCCTTCGCGTGTCGTGGAGGACGAGCAGGCGTTGCTGAGCCGTCACCGCATTACGCATGTCGTTGCAAAAAACAGCGGCGGGCCGGCGTCCTATGCCAAGATCGAGGCGGCGAGAAATCTGGGCTTGCCGGTCGTCATGGTCGCACGACCCTCGCTGCCGGAGACCCAAACCGTTGCGGATATGGAAGCGGTGCTCCGCTGGCTGACCAAACTGCCCTAACGGTCGCAGTTAATTTACCCCTTTCTGACATAAACGGGTGCGCGCAAGGCGCGCCGGTTGCTTTCGCGAGTGAGGGGACAAGGTGTTTTGACGTTGATTTCGGTTGTCATATGCACCGTCGACCGCGAGGCGATGGCGAGGAAAACCGTCGCCTCCGTGCTGGCGCAGAGCCTTGCTGACGGCAACACGCTGGAAATCATTGTGATCGACAATTCCGCCGAGGCGCTTGCCCGCGAATGGGTCGAGGGTCTTGCCGCCGAGGATAAGCCGGTCCGCTACGGCCATGAGCCAAGGCCCGGCATTTCGTATGCCCGCAACGCCGGCGTGGCGCTGGCAAAAGGCGATTTCCTCGCTTTCATCGACGACGACGAGACGGCGGAACCGGACTGGCTCGCCAATCTTCACCGCGCATTGCTTGAACACGAAGCGGATATAGGCACGGGCCCGGTGCTGCCGGTCTTTGAGGACAAGGCAAGGCTCGGTTGGGATCCAACGCCGTTTTTCTTTGGCGAGCGGGAAGCCATGAAAACCGGCGGAAGGTTGCAAGCGGCACGCACCGGCAATGTCATGTTTCGTGTGGCGCGCTGTTTCGACGGCACGCCGCCTTTCGATCCGGCACTTGGGCGTTCCGGCGGCGAGGATACGGATTTCACCTATCGCCTCCACCTGAAGGGCCGCAAGATCATCTGGGTGACTGATGCGGTCGTGCATGAATTCTGGCCGAATTCCAAGGCAACGCTACCCGCTTTCCTGCGCCGCAAGCTGGTGACGGCGCGCAATTCCACCCATGTTCGCGTCAAGAACAACGCCCGGCCGCTCATCGCGGCGCTCGGGTTTGGCGCCAAGGCGCTGGTACAGGTGGCGATTTTCGCGCCGCTTGCCTTGCTCAGCTATCCGCTCAACCGTCAGCGCTATGCGGGCTTTGCGCTGCATGTCATGTCGGCATTCGGCAAGCTCACCTTCTGGTCGCGCGCCCGCTACTACGGCAATGGCGTGGGGACGTCGGCGTGAGCGGCAAGGCGTCAAAGCCGCTGAAGATTGCGGTGCTGCATCAAGGCTGCGTGCCGGTCTACCGGCGCGGCTTTTTCGAGCGGCTGTCGGAGAAATCGGCAAACGACTATGTGGTTTTTCACGGCGACCCGCCGTCCAACACCTCGCTGCAGGCGGCAAAACCGCCTTTCGCATTCGATAATGTCGCGGTGAAGAACCGCGAAATTCGTCTCGGCAAAAGCGTGGCGATCTGGCAGCCCGCCGTCTGGCGCTATCTCACCGGTGGCTTCGACGGCGTGATCATGGGCCACGAGTTCAAGTTTCTCTCAAGCTCGTGATCATGATCCTGTCGAAACTCATGCGCCGGCCTGTGGTCTGGTGGGGTTTTGGCTACCGCAAGGCCTATGGCTCCTGGCAAAAGGGCGGGGTGGCGGGCCGCAAGGACCGGATGGCGATCGAGGCGGCCGACAGGCTTGCGCGCCTTGGCGACGGCTATCTCGCCTATACGGAAAAAGGCCGCGATCACCTTCTGTCGATCGGCATGCCAGAAGGGCAGGTCCAGGTCGTGCGCAACACTATCGACGTGGAAGAGCAGATCGCCCTAGCAAAGGCGGTTGCGGACACGCCGGAAGCTGTCCTCAAGGCGGAATTCGGCCTGCAGCCGGGCTGCGAAGCGCTGCTCTATGTGGGCCGCCTCGTGCCGCGAAAGCAGGTCGACATCCTGATCCGTTTCGCCAAAACCTGTCCAAGTGTCGATGGCAAGCCGGTCGAGGTGATCGTCATCGGCGATGGCGAGGAGCGCTCAGCCCTTGAGGCTGTCGCAGGCGGTGCAAAAAATGTTCATTTTCTTGGCGCCATGGATCCATCCGATATCAGGATCGCCAAGGCGATGAAACTCGCGCGCGCCGTCGTCATTCCCGGTTATCTGGGACTTGCGATCAATCATGCCTTCGCCCATGCCCGGCCCGTCATCACCCGGAAACATGACTTCCATAGCCCGGAAATCGAATATCTGACCGATGGTGAAGACGGGCTTTTGATCGAGGGCGATGAAGACGCTTTCCACGCCGGACTGGCGCGATATCTTTCATCTCCCGATGAGCAGAAGCGGCTGGCGGCAAATGCAGAAAAGACCCGCGATACGCTCACCATCGATCACATGGTGAAAGCCTATGACAGCTTCATTAGCCGGCTTATGGCTAAAAAGAGGTCCGCTTAGATGGCAGGGATCGTAACGCGTTTGAAAAGCGCCAGCCTCGGCGATTTGCTGATCCGCCGCTTTCCGCCGCTTTACCTGAAATACCGGCAGGAGCTTCGCGCCTTTGAGCGCGCGGATTTCAATGAGCGAAAGCGTCTTCAAAATAGCCTTGTCGATAATGTTTTGAAGGATGCCGCCAAGCTGCCCGCCTATCGACAATTTGCTGGCGGGTCCCTCGGCGATTTTCCTCCGCTCACCAAGGAGCGGCTGCGGTCAGCGCCGGGAGATTTCGAGAGCCGGTCGAATTATCTCACGACGAGATCGCAGACCAGCGGATCGTCCGGCCTTCCGCTTGAGGTCAAGCGCAGCTTTGCCTCCGTCGTCTTCGAACAGGCGGCGATCGATCATGTCGTTTCGCTTGCGGGAGGCGATTTCATCCAGGGCCGTGTGGCGATCCTGCGCGGCGAGGCAATCAAAAACCCTTCCGACCGAAACCCGCCTTTCTGGCGGATGCAGAGCGGTGGCCGGGTGATGAATTTCTCGGTCGCTCATCTCAACCAGCACTCCGCCGATACCTTTATCGAGGCGCTGGAACAGTTTCGCCCCGAAGTCATATGGGCCTACCCTTCCGCCTTGGAAATGCTTGCCGCCTGCCTGGAAGCACGATCGAGGCGCCTGCGGGTGCCCGTAATCCTGACCTCGTCGGAAGTTCTGACCGACGATCTGCGCGCCCGTACCGAGCGTTTGTTCGATGCCCGGCTCGTCGATTACTACGGCCAGGCGGAGCGGGTGTGTTTCGCCTATGCGCTTGAGACGAACCGCTATCGTTTCCTGCCCGCCTATGGCTGTGTCGAGCTTCAGCCGGCAGGCGATGACGGGAGATTAGCGATTTCCGCCACCAATCTGCGCAATGCGGCGCAGCCGCTCATTCGATATCAGACCGGCGATATTGCCGTGCTCCATGGCGACACAAGCGCCTGCGCGCTGGAGGAAGTCGCGCTTGGCCTTCGTCCTTTTGCTCGCATCGAAGGGCGGGAAAGCGACTATCTGCTGGCGCCAGACGGCAGTCGCCTCGTCGGCATGAATCACGTTCCGCGCGGCATTGCAGGCTTGATGCAGATGCAGCTTCGTCAGGTCGCTCGCGACCGGGTGCTTGTTCTGGCTGTGGCGAATGGAGCGGCGGGACCCGAGCTTCAGCAAGAGATCGTTGCGAAGGTCGCTTCGCGACTGCCGGATTCCATGCATGTCGACGTCGAATTTCGTGACGAAATCGCACGTCAGCTGAGCGGGAAGCTGCCACTGGTCGTGCGCGACAAGGGAATTCCCAGTTCGGATTAACGCAACGGGAAGGGTTTTTTGCCATAACGGAAAGGCATGCCCGGCTTTGCCGCCGGTCAAACGAAGATCGGCCAAGAGGCGTTGAGCCGAGAGAGGGTTGCCAATGAAGATTTCCATTTTCGGCCTTGGCTATGTCGGTGTCGTCACGGCTGCGTGCCTGTCGCGCGATGGTCATGAGGTCATTGGCGTCGATAACCAGCAGGTCAAGGTCGATATCGTCAACAGCGGCAAGTCTCCGGTCGTTGAAGACTATGTTGGTGAGCTGATCGAAAAGGGTATCGTCACCGGCCATCTCAGGGCGACGACGGATGCAGTTTCCGCGATTGAGGCGAGCGACATGTCGCTGATCTGCGTCGGCACGCCGAGCCGCCGGAACGGGTCGCTCGATACCGACGCCGTCTTGCGCGTTTGCGAGGAAATCGGCAAGGCGATTGCAAAAAAGAACCGCCCGCATACCGTCGTCATCCGCTCCACCGTTTTGCCTGGCACCATGCGCGGCATGGTCATTCCCACCTTGCGGGAATTCGCAGGCGATACCGCAGGCCTGATGATCGGCAACAATCCGGAATTCCTGCGCGAGGCGAGCGCGGTCTACGATTACGACAACCCGCCGAAGATCGTGGTCGGTGCGGAAACCGAAGAAGGCGCGCGCCAGATCGCGTCGATCTACCAGCACATCGACGCGCCGTCGTTTCTCACCTCCGTCGAAGTGGCGGAGCTGGTGAAATACGCCGATAACGCCTGGCATGCGGTCAAGGTCGCCTTCGGCAACGAGATCGGCAATATCGGCAAGGCGGTCGGCGTCGACAGCCACGAGGTCATGAAGATCTTCTGCAAGGACGAGAAGCTCAATATCTCGCCGCGCTACCTGATGCCCGGCTTCGCCTTTGGCGGATCGTGCCTGCCGAAAGACGTGCGCGCGCTCTCCTACAAGGCCCGCGCTCTCGATCTCGAACTGCCACTCTTGAATAGCGTCATCCGCTCCAACGACGAGCAGATCGAGCGCGCTTTCGAAGACATCATGTCCTACGGCAAGCGGCGGATTTCCGTGTTCGGCATCAGCTTCAAGGCCGGCACAGACGATCTGCGCGAAAGCCCGCAGGTGGCGCTCGTCGAAAAGCTTCTCGGCAAGGGCATGGACATTCGCATCTACGACCGCTTCGTCAATTTCGCCAGGCTCTACGGCGCCAACCGCGATTACATCCTGAACCGGATCCCGCATATCTCGTCCATTCTCATCGACGATTTCGACGAGGTCGCCGCTCACGGCGAGGTGCTGATCATCGGCAATGCGGCGCCGGAATTCGAACAGCTTCCCGACCGTATCTCGCCCAGCCAGCGGATATACGATCTGGTGCGGCTGAAAAAACGCGGCAATCTGGAGGGGCGGTATGAAGGCGTCAACTGGTAGCGCGATCGAGGCGGCTGCCGAAAGGGCGCTTCTGCGGTTTCCGTTCAAACTCGATAATCTGATCGATACGAGATCGCCCGGAAAAGATGCCCGGTTGCGGGATACCGGTGGAAAGCCGGTCTTCACTTATTCTGATCCCACTCATGACCGTCGCGTCCTCATCATCGTGGAAAACCTGCCGGTGCCGTTTGACCGACGCGTGTGGTCGGAGGCGACGACGCTGCGGGCTGCCGGCTACGGCGTCTCCGTCATCTGCCCGACCGGCAAGGGTTTTGAGGCTCCCTACGAAGAACTCGACGGTGTTCACATCTACCGCCACACGCTGCCTCTGGAAGCGCATGGCGCGCTGGGCTATTTGCGGGAATATTCATCCGCCCTCTTTCACGAGGTGCGGCTTGCGTGGAAAATCAGGCGACGTCACGGTTTCGATGTCATTCATGGCTGCAATCCGCCGGATCTGATCTTTCTTGTCAGTTGGCTCTTTCGTCCTTTCGGCGTGCGTTTCCTCTTCGATCACCACGATATCTGCCCGGAGTTGTTCGAGGCCAAATTCGGCAAGCGCGGTCTGCTTTATGCCGTCACACGGTTCTTTGAGAAGCTGACCTTCAAGGCGGCCACCGTCTCCATCGCCACCAATGAATCCTACAAGGATGTCGCGGTCGAGCGGGGCGGCATGGACCCGGAAGACGTTTTCGTCGTTCGTTCCGGCCCGAAGATCGAAAAGCTGGAAATCCGTCCGCCAAGGCCTGAGATGAAAAAAGGCTTCGACCATCTGGTCGGCTATGTCGGTGTCATCGGCCAGCAGGAAGGCATGGATCTTCTCGTCGAGGCGGCGAGCCACATCGTGCATGTGCTCAAGCGCGAGGATATTCATTTCGGTATCGTCGGCGGCGGGCCGGAACTTCCCATGATCCAGGCGGATGTAGAGGCACGGGGGCTTTCGCGCTTTCTTACTTTCACGGGAAGGGCGCCGGACGATCTGTTGCTGGATATGCTCAACACGGCAGACGTTTGCGTCAATCCCGACCGGGTCACGCCGATGAACGATCTTTCGACCATGAACAAGATCCTGGAATATATGACGCTGAAGAAGCCGATCGTGCAGTTCGACATGCGCGAGGGCCGGGTATCCGCCGGCGAAGCGTCGCTTTATGCGGAGCGCAACAATTCGCGCGATCTTGGCGAAAAGATCGTCGCCTTGATCGATGATCCGGAACGGCGTGAGGACATGGGCGAGATCGGCCGCCAGCGTATCCTCGATGCGTTCTCCTGGGATCATTCCGTGCCCGTGCTGCTTGCCGCCTATGACCGGCTGTTTGAAAAGATCGGCAAGAAAGTCGGCTGATGGTCTCCTCGGGTGTTTTCGAAAAGGTCGGCTGGTACGCCCGCCGCCTTGCCGCCATGAGCGGAAAAGAGATTTCCCATCGAATCGGTGAGACGCTGAAAAAGCGCGCCGCAAAGCGCTGGCCGACCGGCTGGCAGCATTTCGCCCAGCTTGAAGGCCCGCTCCCTCTCTATCCGGCGAAGATCGATCTTGCTTCCGTCGATGCTGAAACGATTGCCCGCTGGCAGCGCGTGGCGGATCAGGGCGATGGCGCGGCGGTTTTCCTATCTCGGCCTCGACTGGCCGGATTTAGCCGGGAAATCGCTCTGGCATTTCGATCCGGTGTCAAAGGCCGAATGGCCGAAGAAGCGCTACTGTTTTGCCATCAATTATCGCCACACGGCGAAGTATGGCGATGTCAAATACGTCTGGGAAGTCAACCGTCTCCAGCATCTCCAGCCTATCGCCGCTTTGGCGGCAAAGACCGGCAACGCCGATCTCGCCGAATTCGCGGCAGCGGAGATCGAAAGCTGGATCGACGCCAATCCCCCCTATCTCGGCGTCAACTGGCCATCGGGAATCGAGCTTGCGCTTCGCTCGATCACGGTCCTCATCGTCACCAGACTGTTGGGCGAGGCGGCTTTCTCCACTGCCCGGCAGGAAAAGATCCGCTCGTTTCTGGTGGCGAGCGCCGCCTGGCTCTATCGTTATCCGTCGAAGTTTTCCTCCGCCAACAATCATCTCGTCGCCGAAGCAGCAGGGCTCTTTCTCATCGGCGCCGCCTATGCCGATCACGGCATGTCGGGCGAATGGCAGGCCTATGGCCGCAAGGTTCTGGAAGAGGAAGCCACAAAGCAGATCTTGACGGATGGCATTGGCGCTGAACAGTCGCCGACCTACACCGCTTTCACGCTGGAGATTTATCTCGCCGCCGTCAAGGCGGCCGAGGCCATCGGGCAGCCGTTCTCGGACACGGTCCATGGTCAACTCGCCAAGGCGGGCGAGGCGCTTTGCTGGTTCATGGATAAAACCGGCGAAGTGCCGCGTATCGGCGATGACGACGAGGGTCGGGTGATCTTCGACGATCCATCGAGCGACCGGCTCTATGTCGCCTCCGTCATGTCGGCGGTCGCGGCAATCTGCAAGCGGCCGGATATCGCGCCGCCAGTCGCGCCCAACCATCTGCGAAATCTTGTCTTCGGCGGCTTGACGGGCGAGACGCGGCATTCTGGCGTCAAGGTATTCGCCGATGGCGGCTATACGGTGCTGCGCGACAAGATCCACGATAGACAATTGCTGCTTGCGATGGATCATGGCCCGCTCGGCTATCTCTCCATTGCCGCGCATGGCCATGCGGATGCTCTCGCGCTTTGGCTCAATTACGACGGCAAGCCGCTGCTGGCTGATGCGGGAACCTACCTCTATCACTCCGGCGGTGCGTGGCGGGACGCCTTTCGCGGCACGCCGCTGCACAATACGCTTTCTATCGCGGGCGAGAGTTCAAGCCGCATCGCCGGAGCTTTCAACTGGAAAAGCAAGGCCGAGGCCGATCTGATTTCCGTGGACGAGGAATTGGAGAGTTTTCACATCGATGCCCGCCACAACGGCTTTGCGAGGCGCTTCAAGCTGCACCATCGTCGCATGCTTCGCAGGCTCAGCGGGGATACCTTCGAGATCATCGATGCGCTTGAGGGCATTTCTGACGAGGCGGTCGATGTCGCGATTTCCTATCTTGCAGGTGACGGCGTCGAGATCAGGCCGTCGGCTCATGATGGCGGGTTCGATTTTGTCGCGGACGGCAAGCCGCTCATGCGGCTTGAGGGACCGGAAGGGCTGTCGGCGCGGTTGGTTCATGGGTCGGAGGAGGAAAAACTCGGCTGGATCTCACCGCGCTTCGGCGTCAGGAAGCCGGCGTGGCAGCTCGTTTTCAGCGGTAAGCTTCGTGCTGACGAGACCGTCATGACCAGGTTGGAACTGCTATGATAAGCCGCTTCACCCTCGCGGCGCTCTTCGCAACCCTGCTGCTCACGGCAAGCCTCATGTCCTTGTCGGCCTTTGCAGCTGAACCACCAACCTTCGCCAAAGGCATCAATCTGGCGCGGCTGCATAGTCTGCCGTGGCGCGATCCGATCGTCCGGGCGCGTTCCGCTGGCCGCCCTTTCAGGGTCCGCTGTCGAAAATCAGCGACCGCGAGCTTGAGCGTTTGAAGGCTCTCGGCTTCGATTTCATCCGCCTGCCCGTGGCGCCGGCTCCTTTTCTCACGGTGACGGAGGCCGAGGAGCGCATCCTTTTCGATGGGGTCTATGACACCGTAAAGCGTTTGCAGGCGGCGGGTTTCGGCGTTCTGGTCGATGCGCATCCCACCCATGGCGGTCCGAGATGGTCGGCGCCCGGCATTCTCGCCGACGAGGATGGCGAGGAATTCAAAGGCTATGCGGAATGGCTGCAGCGCCTTGCCCGTCACTTGCGCAATCTGCCAGGCAATAAGACCGCACTGGGCCTGATGAACGAGCCGCAGAGCGAGTGCCATATTCTTTTCGGTAATGACTGGACGGATATGCAGCCCTTGCTCTACGCGGCGGTGCGCAAGGTCGCGCCCGATCTGGCGGTGGTTTTGACCACCGGTTGCTGGTCGTCCTTCGATGCGCTGGAATATCTCGACATGCGTGCCTATGACGCCAACACGCTGGTCGATATCCATTATTACAAGCCGCATTATTACACCCATCAGGGGCTTGCCTTCGCCAGCGCGCCAAGCCGTTATCTCTCCGGCCTCTGGTATCCAGGTCCTGAAGGCGATCCGGCGGAGGCACTAAGGCAATCGAAGCGGCTGATCGAGCTTCGCCGGGCGCAAAAGCGCGGTGATGAAATCCCGGCGGATGCGCTTAATCAGGCGCTAGAAGGCATCAGCCGCTATTACGACGAACCGCCGCCGGTCGACCGTGCCTATATCGAGCGGCATTTCGACATGATGCGGGCGTGGGTAAAGGGTCAGGGCATTGATCCAAGACGGCTTTTGATCGGCGAATTCGGTGTTGCCCGCCCGCCAAAGGGAATGCCGGAAAACGTGAGCCGCAACGCATGGCTTCGTGATGTGCGCGAAGCGGCGGAGGCATCGCGCTTCGGCTGGGCGCTTTGGGATTACAATGCCGGCGACGGTTATCCCGGTTTTGGATTGGTGTTTGACAATAAATCGCGCAAGATCGACACCAGGGCTGCGGCAGCGCTCGGCCTGAACGTCGGCGCGCTTTCTGACTGAACACCTGTCACAGGCGATGGCACGAGCGTGAGCGAAACGACCACAAACAGCGGCTTCTGGCAGGGTACGCTTGCTGCGGCGAAGACCGGCGACGGGTTTCTCGGCTGGGTGCCGGCAATCGTCATTGCCTATGCGACACTGCTTTCGCCACTGTTTTTCGCGCAGGAATCGGCCGATGTAGCTGACGCCGCGGCTGCAGCGGCGAGCGCATCGCGCTCCAATCTTGCCAATCAGCTCTTCTGGATAGGTCTTTTCGGCGCGGTGATCGTGTCCGGGCGCCATCGTCTTGGCCGCCTGCTTGTGGTGCTGCGCCAACCGACGGTTATCGTCATTCTGGCCTATCTCGCACTGGCGCTCGCCAGCATGTTGTGGTCGCCGGTGCCGTCTATCGCCTTTCGCAGGGCAATGCTGCAGGTCATTGTTCTTACCGCCATCGTTTGCCCCGTCTTCATGGCCAACGACCGGCAGGCGCAACTGGAGCGGCTCGTTCTCGTCTTCCTGGTCACGGTGATCGTCAACATGGTTCCGGTGATTTTCCAGCCGCCGGGGCCTATCGGCCACGAAGGCATTTACGCCCACAAGAACCAGTTCGGGCTCGTCGCGGCCTATGCCTTCATATTCAGTCTCTATGCAGTCGTCCGGCTTTCCGGCGTCCTGCGGCTCGTCGCCATCGCCTGCGTCTTCATGGCGCTGTTTGAGCTCGTCGTCAGCCAGTCGAAGACATCGCTTGGCCTGAGCCTGCTCATCCCGGCTGTCTCGCTTTTCGTGGTCGGTTTGAGCGTCCTGCTCGGCATTCGCTCGGTCTATGTGCTTTTGTTCGGCGCTGCCCTTGCCATCACCGGCTATCTTTTCTTCAATTTCCTGTTCGACTATCACTTCTCCGACCTGTCGATGCTGCTGTTCAACGACACGACATTCACCGGCCGCACGGTGATCTGGGACTTCATCTTCGGCATCATTTCCCGCGAGCCTTTGTTCGGCCAAGGCTACGGCTCATTCTGGGGCATTGGCCCGGATTCCATCGTCGCGCGCGAAGCGCCCGGATTTGTCGCCTTTCTGCTGCAGTCCCATAACGGCTATGTGGACGTGATGCTGGAACTGGGCGTCGTCGGGTTTTTCCTGCTGATCCTGCTGCTTTTCTCCATGCTCTTTGACGTCAGCCGGCTCAAGGGCGGCAGCGAAAGCGCAAACGGCGGCGCGGGCAGGGCGGAGGCCTGGCTGTTCATGTCGGTCGCGCTGGTGGCGATCTGCCATAACATGCTGGAAAGCAGCTGGTTTCGCGGCTATTTTCTTGCCTGGCTGCTTTTCGTGCTGGTCGCCGCTTTTTCCTCAGCGTCAAGATCGACTGGCAGTCAGGCGACAGCGCATGAAAACGGAAAAGCCGGCTGGGCTTGAAACGCTGAAGACTATTGCCTGCATGCCGATGAAATCCACCTGTTCCGGCGCTCGATTCGCGGTGGCATTTAGTGTTTGCTAACCCTAAATGATTACCTTTCGACAAGATTTTCGCAGTGGTGCTGAAAGTCGTGCGGGTGAGTTGCGATGATGAGCGAAAAGGAAGCAGGAGGCGGCGGCGGGTTGATCGACCCTATCGCGTTTCTGCGTGCCTTGCGCAGGCGCATGATCTTCATCGCCTTCGTAGCCGCCGCCGTCATTGGCGCCACCGCGCTCTACGTCTTTTCGGTCGCGCCGATCTATACCGCCGCCACCAAGATCATCATCGACGCCAACAGCCGCCAGCCGTTCGATAATCCCAATGCGCCGTCGCGTTTCGGCAACGACGCTTTCGCCATCGACAGTCAGCTCGCCGTCATTTCTTCGGCCTCGGTGTTGCGGCCGGTGGTCGAGGCGCAGAAGCTCGTCGACGATCCCGAATTCGGCGACGGAGCGAAGCCCGGTCTGTTTCTCGGTCCTGACCAGCCATTTCTTCTCTCGCAAAGAGCCGGACGCGGCCGGCGAGGCGGAGCGCGTCACCAAGACGATGAACGCGCTCGCCAAAGCCTTGAGCGTCGATCGCCAGGGCGCGACCTATGTCATCGACATTGCGGTCAAATCCGAAAGCTCGTCAAAAGCGGCGGCGCTATCGCTGGCCATCGCCAACGGCTATCTGAACGAGCAGCAACGCGAGGCGCGTGAGCGGTCGGAGCGCTTGGCCGAACAGATCGACGACCGCCTCATCGGTCTGCGCGAAAAGCTGCGGGCGACCGAAGAGAAGGTGCAGGAATACCGGGCGAAATTCCGCCTGCAGAGTTCTTCAGATGGCACGCTCCTGATCGGTCAGGAACTGGACGGCCTCAACGCCCAGCTGGCGGAAGCCCGCAGCGCGCTTGCCACCGCCCGCGCGTCTAACCAGGAAATCCAGCGCTATCTGAAGCGCGAGATCGACCCGACCGCGCTTGGCGATCTCGTCTCTTCGCCGCGGGTGACCAAGCTGCTTGAAGACTATGCCGGGGCGGTGCGGCTTGAAGCCTCGCTTGCCGCCGATCTTTTGCCTTCGCATCCGACGCTGATCCGTGCCAAGGCGCAGGTGGCGCGGATTTCCGAGCTGATCCGCCAGGAAATCAAGTCGATCGGCGAGGCGAAGACAATCGAACTGGATGTGGCAGCCGAAAGGGTCGCCAACCTCGAACGCCAGATCGACGGCTTGAGGACCACGTCCAACGCCGACGAACAGCAGCTCATCACGCTTCGTGAACTCGAAACCGAGGCCAAGGCCACCCGCGCCGTTTATGAAAACGTGCTGAGCCGGGCCAAGGAAGTCGCCAACCTCGAGCAGGTGACGACGCCGCTTGCGCGCGTCATTTCGCCGGCGGAACCACCGGAAAAACCCTCCTGGCCCAAGCGGAAGATCCTGCTGGTGCTGGCGGCCATCGTCGGCACGATGCTGGGCACGATGCTGGTTGTCGCGCAGGAAGCATGGCGTCAGCTCAGCAATGGCGTCTTTTCCGACCGCGCCGACAGGGCAAGGCCGGTAATCGCCGCCGATAGCGTGCCGCATCCGACCCGGAATTTGCCGGTCGATCCGACCGCATTGCCATTTCCGCTAATCGGCGAATTGCCCGTCATCGATCCCTTGAAACCGCGTCATGTGGCAGAGTTGGACTTGCCGGCATCGGCGCGGTTGGTCTACCGGATCCTCGCGGCGGATGAGCACGACAGTTTGCCTGCGCCGGCGGCGCATTATGAAAACGCGGTGATGGACGTGCTTGGCGGATTGCTGTCCGACCGGGAAGAGGATGAGACCCGCGCCGTGCTGATAACCGCGCCGGAGCGTGGAGACGGACTGAGCTTGACCGCCTTCAGTCTTGCCGTTGCAGGTGCTGCTTCTGGCCTCAAGGTGCTCTTGATCGATGCCAATGCCCGCGACAAGGATTTGACCCGCCTGCTCGACAATGGCACCGGCCTTGCCGGGGGGCGGTTTTCAGACCGGATCGTCAGCAACCGGTTGTTCGATCTCAGCTTCCTGTCGCTCGTCTCGGGCGTGCCCAAGCACCGCCCGCTCGAAATCGCCGATGACGACAGGGATGCCCTGGAGGAAATCGCGGGTGGCTTCGATCTCGTCCTCGTCGATGCGGGCGCGCTGGCCGACGCCGCTTCGCTTGGCGCGCTTGCGGGCTTCGGCGATCTGGTATTGCTGACGCTGCGCCAAACGGACGACCTTGGCGAGCGGGTAATAGCCAGCAAGCCTGCCCTTATGGATTTCGCCAAAGGCAGCCCGATCATGGTTGCCGCCACCATGGCTGCTTGAGGGTCGCGCGGGTTAGCCGATTATCTTAAGGCTTGCAGGATCGCGGCTTTATCGGCGGCGTGATGGTTGAGGTAGGCCTGACCCAAGGGTGTGTCGATATACCCGCCTGCCAGTTCCTGCAGCACGTCGACGCCATAGTCGAAATTGGTCTCGATCACCAGCGGCCCGTCCTTCGAGATGGCGATATCCCAGCCGAGCACGCGAAAGGGCAGGAGGCATTCCGCCGCCTTGCGCGCAAGGCCGATCACTTCGTCCCAATGCGGCATGACGAATTCCTGCGGATCGATACCATAGAGCACCGTCAAGTCATGATATTGACCGCCAAAGCGGGCATCCGCCTTGGCGCCGCTGGAGAATTTGCCGGTTTGAAGGTCGATCCCCGCCATATAGCCGCCGCTGGTCACATTGTCGGTAATGCTGCCGGGCATGCCGATCTTCAAAGCGGCTGCGTTGAAACGGATACCGCCGTTTTCATCGATGAATGTGTCGATGCGAACCGTGTTGACAGAAGTCTCATTGAAGCGGTCGAGTTCGGCATGCTGGGCGATCGTTTCCTGGATGAGGAATTCATCCCAAAGAGCGCCGTTGTTGGTGGTGAAGACCAGCGCCAGAAAATCATCCTCGCCGAGAGGACGTCCTTGGTGCAGGAGAATGCCGTCGCAGACCGTCATCTTGAATACGGCGCTGCCTGACCCGCCGGCTCGTGGCTTTACGATGATGCCCTTTGCCAGTTTCATGGCATCGATACGAGCCACGAAATCCGCAAAACCCACGTCGGCTCCAAGCCTGTCCTTCAGTCCGGTGCGGCAGAGCTGGAAGAGCGTTCTGACTGTGGGGATCCCGGCTGTCGAAAGCTTGTCCTCGAATCGTAGCTTGTCCTGCACGATGTCGCGGTCGCCCTTGTCATTTACACGGTCGCGCGTGACGTGAAGCAGTTCCGGCGGGATATAGCGATAGATTTCCGTGCCGAATTTCTTCAGGTACAGGCTGTGCTTGACATACTGATAGGGGATATAGCGAAACAGCCGTGCGAGCCGGTAAAGCTCCAGGATCTGCGCCGGAATTGACTTTCTTGCCGGGAGCCCTCAGATAGACTGGAAAATCTTCTGTCAGTATCCTCCGGTAGCGGGAAATCTGCTTTTTCAACTTTCGGTACAGCCGGTTGGTGCTGGAGACGGTGGTTTTCTTCGCGGATGGCTGGCGCGTCGCTCCAATCGCATTGGTCATCCCGCCGTTCATGCTGGAGCATGTCCGGTCGTCGCCGGTGAATTGCGCCGGGCCCGCCAATGACTTTGCGCAAATGGCTATCGCAGGGCCGGCGGGCTGGTTCGGCTCTTTCAGCATGCAATTTACCGGGGAAAGAGGGCGTCAAAACAGAACTTACCTTAGCTTGAAAAGGCTTTCAGCTCCGTAAATCCAGTGGCTAAAATTTTATTCGCAGCCCCTGTAAGGACCGGATTTTAGCGCTCTATCGCGTTTAACACGTTGACGATTTCGCGATGAAGCGCCTCTCGTGCATGCGGCGGGGTCATATTGTGATCGGCATCGGGCACGAAAATCAGCTTTGTATTGGCGTAGCCGTCGAGCCGTTTGCGATCTTGGCCGAAATAGGCGTCGAGTTCCTCAAGTCCGGGGTCGTTCTCGCTGTAGATGAGCGCGACGTGACATCCGCGATCGCGCAGTGCTTTCATCCGCCGGTGGACCAGCCTGTCGAGGCGGTTGTGCATCGATAGCGGGCCAAGCAGCGGTGCGAGTTTTCGCATCATGGGTCGCGACACGCCACGCAGGAATTTGCCGAGCGCCTCGCGAAAGGCTTTCGGGCTGGAGAACGCCCGTTTCAATACGCTGCGGTCGCGCAGCTTGCGCTGGTAGTTTTTGAGCGGCTGCACCGGCTTGCGGATTTCGTGGTCAACGTCCTGGCGCGGGTTCCAGGCGAAGCGGCGCGAATTGATCATCGCCATTGCGCCAATTCGCGGATCGTCGGCGGCGGCAAGCAGCGCGAGGTAGGCGCCGCTGCAGCGCCCTGCAACCGCTATCTTGGTAAACCCCCGGCCGGCCAGAAGATCGACGGCGGCCTTCACATCGCCGACCTGGGTTTGCGAATAGAGGATCTGGCTGCCCTGACCCGGCCAATGCGGGCTTTCGCCAATACCGGAAGCATCCATCCTCAGGCTGGCAAAGCCTTCTGCGGCAAGCTCGCGTGCCAATTCCACATGGCTGCGCGCCCAGCCGATGTGATGATCGTAGCCTGAATTGAGGAAAATGACGGCGGTTTCCGCCTGTCGGTCCGCAGGGCTTGCAAGCACGCCGAACAGCGTATCGCCGTCGGCGAAACGCAATCGCTCTTCCCGAACGCCCGGTATCACGGTCGCGGCGGCAGCCGGCAACGCACCGGAAGGGTAGGGGCCTGCGGCGGCGGACTGCCCGCTTTTGACATTTGCCTTCGCCCAGCCGGCAAGCGCGTCGATTGCTGCCTCAGGCACTTCCGAAAGGGTCGGGTCGGATACGTAGAGCGAATAGCCGTCGAAAGGCGCGGTCGAAAGGTTGGCGCCGCCGTCGCGCAGGTGTTCTTCAAGCGCATCGTCGCCTGGATGGTCGGGCCGTTTCACCAGCAAGACTGGAAGACCTTCCGGCAAGCCACCCTTCATGAGATTAAGCTTGCGGATTTCCGCCGTTGCATCGGCAGGCATCACAAACCCCGCCGCTGTCAGGCTGCCTTCGGGCCCTTGCGTCGGCGAAACGAGAAAGGTTTGCTGGGTAAAGGATGTCCATGCTGCTAGTTCACGCAGGTGGCTTCGTCCGCTGTTGGTCGGCGCGAGAAGCGCAAGACCGGCGATGGTGTTCACGCGCGCTGCAAGCTTTGCCGCCAAAAGGCCGCCGACGCCCTGGCCAACGAGGATGATTTTTTTCGCGCCGCATTGCGTCTCGGAGAAACGCACGGCTTGCTCCGCGGCCTCTAGCCAGGTGGGTGTCGCATCGCCCAAAGGCGCTGAATCACCGGTATCGGGGTAGTCGAACCTGAGCGCAGTGAAGCCGCATTGCGCCAGGCGCTCCGCCATCAGTCGGAAGGTTTTGCGCGAGCAAAGTTCTTCAAAGCCCCAGGGGCTGAAAAAGACGACGGCGGTATCGCCGCTGGAAGGGTGCAACATCGCCGCCAGCCCGCCGATTGAAACCGGCTGGCCGATCGCGGTCCGCATAGGCAGCGAATGAGATTTCGCTTGTCTGATTATTGCGCTCTGGTCGTTCATGTCCGAATCCGACCTTTTGCCGTTTCGGCGAGTTTAAACCGAAGAGCCTAAAGGAAGTTTTAGCGACGGCAGGTTTTGCCAGGGCGCTTGTCCTGAAAACGGGATCGGTTTCGTGAAAAGAATTCGCTCCAGGATCAAACACCTGGCGATCAGAAGCGATAGCGCAGCTTTCGGGCAATCGCATAGGCAAAACCCCGTGCCTTGGCGCGCGGCGTGGCCAGTGGTGCAAGATCGGTTTGCGGGTCGAAGCCGGTGGTCGGCGACTTGCGGGGGCAAAACCATGCGCCTTCGACGGCAAGGCCCTGCGAGCTGGTGAAAACGCGCTGGTAGTCCGCCTGCTTCAGCCGTTGCAGTAGCGCACGGTCGAACTGGCCGAAGGGGATTGCGGCCATGGTGACGGCCCGCCCCGCGACATCCTCTATCGCCTTGCGCGCGTCGACGAACTCGCGCTTTTGCCCTGCCGCATCGAGCATGCGCCAGTCGACGTGGTCGTGGCCATGCGTGCCGATGGTCATGCCGGCTTCCGCCATGTCACGGATCTGGGCAGCGGAGAGATAGCCCTTCTCGCCGATCCTCCCGGCCAGGACGAAAAACGTCCCTTTGCGGCGGTGATCGAGAAGAGCGGGAAAGCCCACGTCGTAGTCGGAAAGATTGCCGTCGTCGAAGGTCACATGCGCCTTGATTGCGCAATCCTTCTCCAATTCCTCCAGCCGCGAAATCGTATCCACAAAGCGCTCGCGGGTCACGAAATACCGGCCTTCGCCCTCGGCGAGCGGCACGATCGGATCGCCGATGCCGTGAAAGGTCAGATAGAGCGAATTGGCGAGCATGAAAAAGGGACCTGAAAAACGATTGTATGCGCGAAGACTACTCTAGCGGGAAAAGGTTCAGGAAATGCTTCTCGCCGCTTTTGGAAAATTCCACCACGCGCGATCCGGCGGCGCGTTTTGCCCAGCCCTCCTCGTAGAACCTCGCCAGCATGGCGGTGCCGAGCGATCCCGCCAGATGGGTGCGCCTCGCACTCCAGTCGAGGCATGACCGGCACAAGGGCCGGCGCTGCTTGCCAAGCGCATTGAGGTCGATGCCCAGATCGCAGATGAATTCGGTGCCGGGCGCAGTAGCGCGATAGAATCGCCTTCCTCCGACAAATGGCCGCGCGCCGTCATGCTGTCGAACATGCGCACGCCCATTTCACCGGCAAGGTGATTGTAGCAAACGCGGGCTTTGCGCAACGCCGGATCGCTGGGGCCGGTGCGCAGGCGCATGTGACCGCGTCTGGCGGCCAGCCCCATCATCGCTTCCAGCAGGCCGCCCACCTCATCGTCGGCAAGCGCGTAATAGCGGTGGCGTCCCTGCTTGCGATGGCCGACCAGATCGGCCGCTTCCAGCTTGGAAAGGTGCGAGCTTGCCGTTTGCAGCGTCACGCCTGCCTCGGCAGCGAGTTCGCTTGCCGTCAGCGCCTTGCCGGTCATCAGCGCCACCAGCATGTTGGCGCGCGCCGGATCTCCCACCAGCGAGCCGATCAGGGCGATATCGGGTCCTTCTCTCATACTTCGATGCTAGTCGAAGCATTGGCGGCGAACAATCCGTAAAATGAGCGACCGGTACACGAAAGGACCCGTCATGATCACCTGTTTCATTCGCTATCACATCGACCCGACGAAGAAAGAGCAATTCAGCGAATACGCCCGCAACTGGGGGCAGGCCATTCCCCGCTGCGGTGCCGACCTTATCGGCTATTTCGCCCCGCATGAGGGCTCGTCCACCCTTGCCTACGGTGTTTACAACATCGAGAGCCTCGCGGCCTACGAAAGCTATCGAGCGCGTTTGATGCAGGACCCGCTCGGGCAGGAAAACTATCGTTTCGCCCAAAAGGAAAAATTCCTGCTCCGCGAGGACCGGATCTTCCTGAAACTCGCATCCGGCCCGCATTCCGCGCTGATCAAGCCGTAACACCGGGGAAAATTGCCTATGCGGCAGCATTTCTTAAAGAAATTGGGCTAATACGGCATGAAGGAAAAAATCGAAATTGCTGCCTGAATAGAGTGATTTCGCGCCTGAGTGGGACGACCAGCCGTATGGCCCCATTCAGGCCGTTGCTCTTTGGATAGGCAATGGTCGGGCACGACGAGGCATAGGAAACTGTAATGGATCGGCTTTTCAGCCTCGTCAATCGGTATCGCGCCTCGCCGCTTGCACGAAACACGGTGACCTACACCTTCAATTTCGGCCTGCAACTGGTGATCCAGTTCGGCTATTTCATGCTGATTTCCCGTTATCTCGGCCCGGCGAGCTACGGCGTTTTCGTCACGATTTCGAGTGTCAGCATCATCGCCGTCCTGATGATCGGGCTGGGCAGCGACAATTTGATGATCCAGCGGGTTGCCGTCGAACCGCGCGATTTTCCGCGCTATTTCGGCCATGCCGTGGTGATGATCGCGGCCACCATGCCGATCATTGGCGTGGGCGCGGTTCTGGTTGGTATCTGGCTTGTCGGCGACAAGCTGGCGCTTTCCTCTCTCCTTGCGATTGCTGTCGCGCACCTTGTGTTCGGGCGCATCGTCGGTTTGAGCGCCAATGTCTTCATGTCCTTCGACAAGGCCAAATGGCAATTGTTCGTCAATGTCGGCATAGCCGCCATGCGCGCGCTTTTTCTCGCTGTCGCGGTGCTTGCCATGGGCTCGCTGACGCTTGAAATCTGGGCGTGGTGGTATCTGGCGGCTTCCGCCTTGAGCGCCGTCGTCGCGGTGGTTCTGGTGCTTTCCATCTGCGGCCTGCCTTCGCCCACCATCGTCTGGAAAGACCTATCGCTCGGCCTGCAATATTGCCTGGAGTTCGTCGCCATCGGCGGTGTCGGCGACCTCGATAAGCCGGTGGTGGCGCAAACGCTGGGCGCGGAGGCCGCCGGGCAATATGCGGCCGGTTTCAAGATCGTCGATGCGGCTTCCGCTCCCATCCGTGCGCTGCTTTACGCCACCTATACCCGGCATTTTCGCAATGCGGCGGCAAGCCGTGCCGACAGTGTCGGTTTCGGCGTCAAGCTTCTGCCCTTCTCGCTGTTGATCTCGATTGCCGTCGCCATCGTCCTTTATATCGGCGCCGATTATGTCCCCCTTCTCATTGGCGATAAATTCGAAGGAACGCCGGAGATCATCAAGTTGCTCGCGCTCTATCCCCTGCTCATGGGGCTATCGGGTATTGGCGCCGATATCCTCAGGGCAGTCGGCAAGCAGAAGGTGCGCATCGCGCTTCTCGTGATCACCGCGCTTTTGATGATTCCGGCGATCTGGCTGGGTGCGACGCTTGGCGGACTGATCGGTGCGGGCATTGCCCGGTTGATGTTGCAGATCGGACTGGTTGCCGCCACCTGGCTTTTTCTCGTTCACGACAGCCGCGCCGCCCAACCGGCGGAGTAATACAGGGATACACGCGCCCTCGCCTCAATAGGCAATGATGCTGTTCGGGTTGCCGAGCACGGCGATCCTTCCGCCCGGCCTGGCATCCGCCACGCTTTCCCGTCGCCGTTTCAGCAGCACCCGTTTTTCTTCGCCTGGCGCGAGGTGAAACCAATTGTCGCCCGGCAGAAATGCCTGATCGTCCAGGTGCACCGACTGGGCGAAGCGGTCGGTCGCAATCGCAAGTGCGAATACTCCGGCGGTGTTTTCCTCAAGCCGCGCTTCCAGCCTTGCCGGATGCATCGCCGCCGCCCGCCCTTGCGGGAAATCGAAAGCTTCCGTGATCGTCTCGCCGGTTTCCCGGTCGATCAGCCGGCCGTGGGTGACATCATGCGAGCGCGGCCCGAAGCGGAAAGCATAGGTCGTGTCAAAAAACGCACCGAAGAGATCGGTAGCGGCAATGGCCTTGCTGCTGCGGGGGTCGAGGTCGATATCCAGTGCACCGCTTGCGACCGGCTGCAGGCCGTCCCGCAAGCACGAAATCTCAAGGCGGACCTGCCGCGTTTTGCCCGTGTCATTGATCAAATGCGCATAGAGCCCGTTCGTGCCCTCGCTGGTGAAGGCGAGCTGCACTGGCCGGAACGCCCGTCTCAAGGCGAACCAGGCGGATTTAGGCCGACCCAGAGCGTCGATCACCCCCCAGCCGAGGCCCGGTTCCAGGTCATTGAAATTCCAGACGATCCCGCCTGCACAAACGGAGCCGGTGCGCCGCCATTCGGCGAATACCGCTTCCATGACTTCCGCCACCGCCGCGCGGCCGAAATCGAGGTATCGCTCCGGCGACCCATAACGCAGATCGATCGGCCTGACGCCGTAGAGCAATTCTACAT
Source organism: uncultured Alphaproteobacteria bacterium (assembly GCA_963698365.1). Lineage (GTDB taxonomy): Bacteria > Pseudomonadota > Alphaproteobacteria > Rhizobiales > Stappiaceae > Hongsoonwoonella. Next base: position 127,942 of record CAVOQM010000005.1, on the reverse strand, counting down.
AGTGGTCGCGAATATCCTCAAAATCCCAGCCGACGCCCCGGTCGCGCGGCACTTTCGCCTTCCACGCCGGGTCATGGCCGATCCCTGCTGGAAGATGCGCCTCCACCGTTGCGGCTTCCGGCACATTGGCGAAAGCCAGGCATTCGGTGGCGAATTTGACGTTGGCGCGGCGTGCGTCTGCAATTGGCTGCCGGTAGGCGCTGACGCCGAAATAATGCGCGACGCCGCAGTCGGGGGAAAACGGCATCGCCCCGCCAGAGGGCGAATTGGGCACATAGGCGACATCGGGGCGAAGCCTGTTTACCGCCTGCGGCAGGATTTCCTGCGTCAGCGGCCCGACCCATTTCTCGGCAGAAACCCCCATCATTGCCGCTTGCTGTTCTATTTCGCTGCCGCCGCAGGCGACGACAAGCGACGGAGACCCTTGCGTCGATCCGAGGAACCCTTCGGCCTCCAGTTCGACGGCTTCCGCGAAAGCCGGGTCGCTCACCGGATAGTCGTAATTGGCGAACTGGAAATCCTGCCAAACCAGAATGCCAAGTTCGTCGCACAGCGCAAAGAAATCCCGCGTCTCGTAAACCATGGTGCCGCCGATGCGCAGCATGTTCATGTTGCCGTCGCGGGCGAGTTCCAGCCACGGGCGGTAGGTATCGCGGTCGCCGGGCAGGCGCAGGAGATCCGCATTGGTCCAGACCGCTCCCCGGCAGAAAATCCGCTCGCCGTTCACGATCAGGGCGAAATCCCGCCCGTCCGCGCCCCGGTCGATTGCGACGCTTCGAAAGCCCGTGCGGCCAAGGGAAATCCGCCTGCCGTCGATGTCGACACCGATATCGTAAAGGCGCGGTGTGCCGTGAGTATGCGGCCACCAGGGCTCGATATCCGGGCAATCAAGCGTTGCTTCGTAGCGCCCGTCGGCAAGCGGTATCATCGCCGTCGAGTGTCCGGCGCAATTCAGGCTGGCTTCCCGTAAATTGCCCGAGATTTCCACCGAAACGCTCAATCTGCCGCCGCCGCCTTCAAGCAACGCTGCCTGAATGCGCGGTTCGGTGACTTGAACCGCGCCCGGCCGGACGAGGCGGACCGGACGCCAGGGACCGACGGCGTGAATTTCCGGGCACCAGCCAGGCATATGGCCAAGCAGCGTCGTGCGGATCAGCCGCAGGCCCTGCGAGGTGGTGAGCTGCGTGCGCCAGCGCGCGCGGGGTCCTTTTTTGGCGAGGTGGGCGGCGAGCGCGCGGAAGCAGATGATAAGTTCGGCCGGGCCGCAAAGCTCGACCGCCACTTCATGCGCGGCAAACATGGAGGTGGAACTCAGGATCGGTTTGCCATTCAGCCAGACCTCGGCGACAGTTGCCAGACCGTTGAATTGCAGGAGATGCCTGCCGGGTCGAGCGGGCGTCAATCGGCTGCGATACCAGACGTCCTTGTCGTGCAGCGGGGAGGGGTTGGCAGGATCGAAGAGCCCTGCGAGATGCAGCGCCTCCGCCGCCGTACCCGGTACCGGTGCTGGATGCCACGCGAAGTCGGCGCCCGCTCCACCCATGTCGGCGGGGTCGCTGAAAGCGCCCGCATGCGTCACCGTCATCGTCCAGCCGTGCTGGAGGTTTTCGGCATGCGTTCCCGAAATTGGCAAATAGCGGTTCATAAGAAATATTCACTCCGCCGCGATGGCGGAAGTCCTGCCGATCGCGGTATCAAGACCGCCCATCAGATCGTCCCATGCATCGATTGCAGGTTCAAGGGCCGGTCCCAGTTTGTCGAACTTCTGCCTTGCAAGCGCGCGGGCAAGCTGGAACTGCACCACCTTGCAGCATTCGGAAATGCATTTCGCGGCGAGTTCCTCCTTGCGGAATTCGCCAGCGCCCGATGCGCTCAGCCAGTTGAGGTGGCTGGAGAAAAGTTCGAAATTGGCGCCGAGCTGGCGCAGCGTATTGAAGGCATAGAGGTGGAAGAAGTCGAAGCCGCGAGCCGCCATCGCCTCGACTTGCGCCGGCAGAATTTCGGCAAAACGGGTGACCGGATTTCTGTCCGGCCGCCGCGCCAGATGGCGGGCGAGCAGGGCAAGTGCGGCCTGCGGCAGCGCGTCCACGTTTGCCTGCCTATCGGGGAATTTGGCGAATTCGGTATAGGGCAGGAAGGCGAACTCGCGGGCGTGGTCGCCGCGCTGGAAAATGCCGTCGAAATCGTCACCCTCCAGCCGGTGCAGACCGAGACCGTGGAAATAATCCATGGCGCGATTGTCGAAATCGAGCCGGTTGACCGCAATCGTCGTCTTGCCGTGGCCTTCGCGGTAGGATGTTCCTTGCGTATCCGGCAGGAAGAAACTGTCGACCTCGACGAGGGTTGCCCGGCCCCGGGCGAGTTGCTCGGCGATATGGTTCTCGACCCGGTCGTAGATCGCCAGTTCGGTGACGCGGATGCCGTAGAGCGTTTCGAGATCTTCCAGCGGCACCTTGAAAAAGGTGAACTGGTCACCCTCGAAATCCTGCGTCACGGAATAGGCAAGGCATGCTTCCACCGGCAGGCCGAGCGCATTCAAAAGCTCGATCCAGACGTCCAGGTAGCAATTGGTCTCCGGCCAGTCCCTGCCTGCGCCATGAAGGGCGTGGCGCTGATAGCTGGCCGGGTCGATGCCGGGAAAAAGCATGTTCATTTTTTTACGTTCAGCCCCACAGAACCTTGCGGACGGCTTTCGGCCATGCTTCCACTTCAAGACCGTGGTGGCGGAAAAGCGCCAGCGTGATGCGTTCCAGTCCGAAGCCTACGCAGGCGGTATGGGCCGGCTCGCCATTGGCCTGCCTGATGTTCCAGGCCTTGCCGAAATTGTCCTGATGGTAGTTGAAACTCATGCAGGCGGTCGGGTTCTGGATCGAGGTGATCGGAACCACAAGCTCGAACTTCAATTCCTGTTCGCGCTGGCTTGCGCCCATCATCTTGCCGGCGCGGCCGAAAAAGGGATCGTTCGCCACCTCGACCTCGGCCGGCACCTGAAGTGCGTCCATGATCTCCTGGCCGCGCTGCTTCCACGTCTCGCGGAAGGCGATGGTTTCATCCGCCGTGCCGACGCGGACATATTCGCGCTGGCGGAACATCTGCATGCGCGCCGGATCCTTCGACGGCTCGTGACGGAAGCAATAGGACTGAAGCGCGACCGTTACGCCGCCTTCCGGCAAGACGCCGCGCCTGGCGATGATCGGGTAGAGCGGGTAGCAGGCAGCCGGCGTCAGCGCCAGATCGGTGCGCTTCTGCCCTTCGGTCCAGTCCTTGCCGGTCGCCAGGCATTCCATCAATGCCATATGGCCGTGATTGTCGCCGCAAAAGGCGTGAACCGTTCCCGCCAGCTGCGGAAAGTTCTTCATGTAGCCGCTGGTTTCGAAGTCCGACATGGTCATTCCGGGAGGGAAGACCATCGCTTCCGACGTCTCATCCTTGCCGAGCGCCAGCACGAACTGCTCGAACCGGTAGACCACATCCTCGAATGTGCCGCTACGGGCATAGAGGCCGTCAACTCCGCTGGCATGCAGGATGCCGCGGTCGAAAAGCGTGTCGAGAAAGTTCGTTTGCGCGTCCATCTTCTATCCGATCAGGCTTGTGTCCTGCTTGTGGACCAGAAGCATCGTCGACGTGTTGCCGAGGATGCGATCGTTTGAAATCATCAATTGCGCCGAATGCGCGTCGCGCAGGTGCCGGCCAAGGCTGAACGGGGTGCCGTTCTTGTAGCCCATGATGCCGCAGATCAGCATGCAGTGATTGATGATGGTGAGGATGGTTTGCGAAGTACCGACCTTCACGTTGTTCATCGCAACCGCAAAGCTCATCGCCGACAGCTTGTCGGTGTCGCCCTTGGCGGCTTCGAACTGTCTTAAGCCCGCAACCACATTGCCCTTCACCTGCTGCAGCAGGCTTGAGGATTCCGCAAGGCGGAGCGCGCCCGGCGGCGTGGCGCCCGGTGTGCGGCGTGCAGCGCCCCTCACATAGGATTGCGCGCGCGCCACCGCGTCGGCGGCGATCCCGTACCACAAAGCGCCCCAGAGAAGATGCGAAACCGCCAGCATGGATTCCGCCGCGATTTCCGCAAAGGGCGCCGGAAGGATCTGTTCCTTCGGCGCGGATCCGCGGAAAATATGCCCGTCGGAACAGGTGCCGCGCATGCCGAGCGTATCCCAGACGTGGGTGCGCTCAAGTTGGTACTGGCCCTTGAGGAAAAGCGTGCTGACCTGATCGCTCGGCGCCGCGTCCTTATGGGCGCGCGACGTGATCAGGATCGCGTCCGCCATTTCGCCGTAGGAGATGACGGTCGCATCCTTTTCCAGGTCTGACCGTATCGCCGTCGATATCGATGGCACAGACGGAATTGCGCAGATTGCCGCCGATCCCCGCCTCGCTGGTGGCGGAGGCGATCAGAAGTTGTTCGTCGCAAAGCCGGCGAAGGAAGGCGATGTGCCAGCCGCTGCCCCCGGCATGATCGACGAGGCTTGCCACCTGGATCTGATGCATGGCGTAGGTCATTGCCGTAGCGGCGCAGGCCTGACCCAGGATCGCAGAGACTTCGGCGATTTCCGAAAGTGTAGCACTTTCGCCGCCGTGCTCCCTTGGAACCTGGATGCCCATCAGCCTTTCGGCCTTCACCGCATCCATGCCTTCGCTCGGAAACCGGCCGTCGCGATCGACCGCGTCGGCATATTCGCCGGCGACTTTCGCCGCCCGGCGGGCGCGCTCGGCAAGAACGAGCGGATCGGCTTTGCTGACGATGTTCATCACGCTGCCGCCTGATCGTCGACGATGATCTCCACCGCCTCCGTAATGGCGTTGATGCTTGCGAATGTCGCACGCTTCAGCATGGTTTCGGGAAACTCGACGTCGAAGGTTTCCTCCAGCGCCAGCATGAGCTGCACGGAAGCGAAGGAAGACAGGCCTGCGGTATAAAGGTCGCTGTCATTGGTGAGAGTAGCCACGTCGACGGGCAGTTTTCCGAATTTATCGACGAGGTCGCGAACAGTTTCCGCAGTGGTCATATTAGATACTCTCTCAAATTGCCGCAGCGGGCGGGATAGTGTTTGCGAACATCAAGAACGGCTTCACTATTGACAATAAGCACTTCAAAAATATTAAGCGGCGTGCCGAATACGATGGAATTAAGGTTAAGGTTTATAGCTGGTTACCGTAGGGTCGATGGCCTGATTTCCCGGTAATGAGATGGTGGCGCAACGTCATGAAATTCGGGCAGGGCCGAACTTGTTTCAGCAAAGATAATTCATTGACCGTCCGGTCATTTAATTATTTAATGCCGGCGCTGGCCAAATGGCTCCGACGGGGCTAAATCAGCATTTGACCGAACTATACAGCCTGCCGGGAGAGCCGCCATGCAAGACGCCTTCATCGTCGATTACGTCAGAACGCCGATTGGTCGGTTTGGCGGCGTATTGTCTGCCGTGCGCGCGGACGATCTTGGAGCACTCCCCATTCGCGCGCTGTCGCAACGCAATCCGGGTGTGGATTGGGCGAGGGTGGACGATGTGATTTACGGCTGCGCCAATCAGGCGGGCGAGGACAATCGCAATGTCGCCCGCATGGCGGTCCTGCTTGCCGGTCTGCCGGTCGATGTGCCGGGAACGACGGTCAACCGGCTTTGCGGCTCGGGCATGGATGCGGTCCTGATGGCTGCGCGCGCGATCCGTTGCGGCGAGGCCGATCTCATCATTGCCGGTGGCGTGGAAAGCATGTCGCGCGCACCCTTCGTCATGCCGAAAGCCACTTCGGCCTTTTCGCGTAACGCCGAGATCTACGACACGACCATCGGCTGGCGTTTCGTCAATCCCGTGATGAAGGCCCAATACGGCATCGATTCCATGCCGGAGACGGGCGAGAATGTCGCCGAGGATTTCAAGATCTCGCGCGCCGATCAGGATGCGTTTGCCGCCAGGTCTCAGAACCGCGCCGTCGCGGCCCAGGAAAACGGCCGGCTCGGCCAGGAAATTATCCCGGTCGAAATCCCGAACCGCAAAGGCCCGCCGACCGTGGTCGACAAGGACGAACATCCCCGTCCAGGCACCACCGTCGAAAGCCTTGCAAAACTGCCGACGCCGTTTCGTCAGGGCGGTGCGGTTACCGCCGGCAATGCCTCTGGCGTCAACGATGGTGCGGCTGCGTTGCTCATTGCTTCGGAAGCGGCGGTCAAGGCCTATGGCTTGACGCCGATTGCGCGCGTGCTCGGGGGTGCTGCCGCCGGTGTCGCGCCGCGCATCATGGGCATCGGTCCGGCGCCCGCGTCGCAGAAGCTTCTCCAGCGACTGGGTTTGAAGATCGGCGACATCGATGTGATGGAGCTGAATGAAGCCTTCGCATCGCAGGCGCTGGCGACGCTTCGCAGTCTCGGTCTGTCTGATGACAGCGATCATGTGAACCCGAATGGCGGCGCGATCGCCCTTGGCCATCCCCTCGGCATGACCGGCGCGCGCATCGTCGGCACGGCGGCTCTGGAATTGCAGAGCCGCTCCGCCCGCAAGGCGCTGTCGACCATGTGCGTCGGCGTCGGTCAGGGCATCGCCTGCGTCATCGAGCGGGTGTGAGAGCTCCGCTCAGATCCTTCCGGTCATGCGCGCCAGCACGGTGTCCTTCATGACGATGCGGTGGTGAAGGGCGGCGGCGATGTGAATGACCACGGCGACGCTGAAGGTGATACCAATCACCTTGTGAACGCTGAAAAGCGTCATCGACAGGGCGCGGTCGGGTCCGATGATCGGCGGCAGCGTGAAAAGCCCGTAAACCGGAACCGGCGCCGGATAGGCGGATGTCGCTACCCAGCCGAGCAGCGGCGTGCCAAGCAGGACGGCATAAAGCAGGATGTGCGTGAAATGCGCCGCCGTGCGTTGCCAGGCGGGGATGTCTTCGCTGAGCGGCTCCGGTTTGTGCGTCAGCCGCCAACTGAGGCGGGCGACCGTGATGACGAAAAGCAGCACTCCCGTCGAGCGGTGGAAGTCGAACAGGAAATTCTGCAGCTTTCCGGGGCCGATATTGACCATGGTGATGCCGGCTGGGACCATCAGCAGCACCAGTATAGCGCTGACCCAGTGAAAAAGCCGCGCAGTGGGCGAATAGACGAATACCCCGGCCCTGTTCATCGAATTCCTCCCAACCGCCACCATCATTTTGAATTTGCCGCCGCCACTTTCGGCTGCACCGCTCAATCCGTCGAGCGTAAGGCAATTTCCATCCGGCCAAAACCTGGAAAGCGGCCTTCAAACAAGTTCGGACATCACGGCTGCGCGACCAAACCAGGCTAGGCGCGCTGCGATCGCGGCCTGAATTCACGGAAATGTGACGCGACGTTCATTGGCCTTCCAATTGGTCTGCGGATTTATTGCCGGCGATATCCTCGCGCAGTAAAGCATGGTGCAGACTGGTCATTGCAGGAAAGAAATCACGGCAGGAGGAATGGCATGACACCGCATCAAGGCGCCAGCGTCGAAGCGGTATCGTCATCGCCCGCTCACGAATGGCCCGCCGATGACGAAGCCGGGTGGGCGCAGGTTCTGGAAGCTTTTCATGGCCGGGCGGGATCTCTGCCTGAAAACTGGCGGCCGATCTTTGCGCCGCTGTTGCGCACCACAGCTCACCCGCTCATCATCGGGCAGTTGGGCCAATCTCTCGATGGTCGGATCGCCACCGTCAGCGGTCATTCGAAATACATCAACGGCGCTGCCTGTCTGACGCATCTGCACCGTCTGCGAGCCATCGTCGATGCCGTCGTGATCGGCGTCGGCACGGCGATTTGCGATGCGCCGCGCCTTACCGTCCGTCACATCGATGGCAAGAGCCCGGCCCGGGTGGTGATCGACCCACGCGGAAGGCTGGAAGACTGGTCGACACTTCACACCGATGACGGCGTGCGCTGCCTGATGGTCACGGGCGAGCATACGCATGCGAATGTGCCGAAGGGCGTTGAGGTTCATCGGCTGAAGCTTGATGATAAAGGAATGCTGCCGGCGGAGATTGCCGCATTCCTTGGCCGGCAAGGCTTTCGCCGCGTTCTGCTTGAAGGCGGGGCTGAAACGATATCCCGCTTCGTGTCGGCTGGCTGTCTGGACCGTCTGCACCTGCTGATTTCCCCGATCATCATCGGCTCGGGCGCGCCGGGGTTGCAGTTGCCGCCGATCGACCGGGTCGATCAGGCCATCCGCCCTGTCGTCACGACCCACAGGCTCGGTGACGAGATCCTCGTCGACTGCGACCTGGAAGGCGGCCGAACGCCCTGAATGCGTGCGACTAAGGGCGGCAGCCGGTCAGCGGGAGAATGGCGGGAGCGCCGCCATATCGATATGGCCGACGGTGATCTTCAGCGTTGCGGCCCGCAGCGCCGCATGGCGATCGTTTTGCCAGTCGACTATGGCCTGATGATCTTCACCGCTTTCGGTTGCAGCCTGAGCCCAGCCATCGACAAGGGCAGTGCCGAAATCGACTTCCTGCGGCAGCGACTGCCAATCTGATGCCCCGGCGATGACGGTATATCCGGCTGCAACGAAAGCGTTTACCGCATAAAGTGCTGCACCGGGTCCAAGTGCCGGGCCAAGACCCTTGTCGGCGAGCTGATGCCGGTTCATGGCCTGCCTGATCGTTTCGTCGAAAGGATGCGGCGGCTCAAGATGCGCCCGCCCGTCATAGCTGAGCATCGCCAGGAATGGCAGTTTTCTGGCGGTAACAGCCTTGACCAGACCGTCGATCCATTTTGCCGACACCAGATCGAGAAAGGCCGATGTGGTGACCGCGTCCGCACCCTCAAGCAGATCTTCGGAAAGACCGGCCGATAAATCCGCCTCGATGGTCTTCAAGCTCATGGCCGATGAAGCAAACGATGCTTGCGCTGCAATCGCCAGAAGCGCCGGATCGTGATCCGTCAGCGTCCAGTGCTGCGGCCCGTTGATGAGGGCCGCGAGCGCGCGTAGCGACGATCCTGTTCCCGAGCCAAGATCGACCAGACACGGTGCACGCGACGCGGAAATATCCTTAAGCCGGCGAAGGAGTGCGTCCAAAACGTCGCGGTTTCGCGCCCGCGCATCGACCGGTTCGCGCAGCTTCAGCCATTCGCTCGAAAATCCGCTCATGCGAGGCCTTCCATGATTTTGACAAGCATACGCGCTCCGCTTCGCCAGTCCGGCAGGCTTTGGGCATGGAGGCGGGCGGCTTCGCTCATTGTCGCCCTTAGATCGTCATTGTCCATGAGGTCCGCCAGCGCCCGGCTGACGGCATGGCTGTCGCCCGTGGGAAGCACGAAGCCGGCACCCGTTGGAACCGTCTCCGCGACCGCGCCTTCGCCGGTCGCAACGACTGGCAGTCCGCGCGCCATCGCCTCGGCAAAGGCCATTCCGTAGCCCTCGTATCTGGTGGTGAGCGCGAATATATCGGCGCGATGATAGAGCGTGTCGAGGTCGGATGGCTGCAACGCGCCATGCAAAGTCACCCTGTCGCCAAGCCCCAGAGAACGGATCAAGTCCGCCACCCTTGCCGCGTAGGCTTCGTCGCGCGTGTCATCGCCGGCTATGTCGAGATGCCAGTCGAATTGCGTGAGCGGGGCAAGCGCGGCACACAGTGTTTCGTAGTCTTTGCGTGGCACAAGAGAACCGACGGCAAGAATGCCAATTCTGCCGTCCTTTCGCCCGATTGCCGGTTCCGCTCGGTCAAGTCCCGGTTCGATGACGGTGATTTTTTCTGCCGGCACCGCAAATTCCGCGACAAGCGTCGCTGCAGTCGTCGGGCTCGTGGCGATCACGGCGCGTGCTGTTGCCAGCGCCCTTGTTTCGCTGGCCTTGTATTTGGCGGCTGTTGCGGCGTTGATGCCGGTTTCCAGCGCCAGCGGATGATGAACCAGCGCGACAAGCTTGAGCCTTTCGGCATGACGTGCAGCGATTTCATCCAAAACCCCGTAGGCGAGACCATCGATCATCACAATCGCGTCGGCTTCGATGGAGGCGAGGGTTTCATCCGCCCTTTGCAACGCATCCCGGTCCGGTTCCGGATAACCCTCCCCCAGCGAAAGGGCGTCGACCTGAACGCCTTCTTCCTCCAGCGCCGCAATCAGGCGTCGATCGTAAGCGAAGCCGCCGGTCAGCGTCGCCAGATCGCCTGGATAGAGAAAGGTAAGGCGCGGGGGCATCAGCTATTCCAGGTTCACGCGATTGGTGCTTCGTACCAGGCCCGCGCCACATGGGATTCGTGCAAGGTGACGCGAATGGAGGAGAGATCCGCGCCCGGCCGTCCGAGCGAGCCGGCACGCGCCGCCTCGGCCAGACGGTCGAAGATGTGGCGCGTCAGGAATTCCGTGGTGGTGTTCTTTCCCGTAAACTCCGGCACCTCGTCGAGGTTGCGGTAGTTGAGCGGCGAAAGGATTTCCTTCAAGGCTTCATGGGCGCGGCCGATATCGATGACGACGCCATTATCGTCAAGCGCCTCGGCGAAAAAGGCCGCGTCGACCACGAATGTCGCACCGTGCAGCGCCTGAGCCGGGCCAAAGAGGTCGCCTTTGAAGGAATGGGCGATCATGATGTGGTCGCGAACCTCGACGGCGTGCATCGCTATTTTCTCCGTTTGAATCCGGGTCGAAGGCCGACCGCTTATGGGACTGCTACGCTCTTGTGGTTTGATCCACTAGAGATATCGGACGACGTGGGCAAGGCCGTCAGACCTACCGGCGAGAAGGGCGGGCAGACTTTCGGGCAGGTCTTGGAAGGAAATTGCCTGCGACAGCAAAACGTCGAGCTTGTCATCACGTAAAAGTGATAGAGCCAGTTCGAGCCGTCGGCGATAGGTCCAGCGTGCCTTGTGTGACGCAGGGATCTGGCCGACCTGACTGGATTTGAGCGTCAGCCGCCGGCTGTGAAATGCACCACCCAAAGGCACGGTGACGGGCCTTTCTCCATACCAGCTCAATTCCAGGACGGTCGCCTCGTTGCCGGCCAGCCGGAGCGCGGTAACAAGTCCATCAGGATGGCCGCTGGCGTGAATGACGAGGTCCTGATTCTCTGGCGCATCGTCGGGCATGGCGAATGCAACACCCAATGCGTCCGCGATCTTCTGCCGGCTTTCCTCGATATCGACGAGGGTGACCCTTGTGCCGGGAATTCTGCTTGCCAGCCACGCGGTTAACAGTCCGACGACGCCGCCTCCAACCACAGCAATGTGATCCCCGGTTGAAGGCAATCCGTCCCATAAACCGTTCAACGCCGTTTCCATATTGGCGGCAAGCACGGCCCTTTCGGCCGGAATTCCGTCGGGTATGGGAACAATCGCTGTTTCCGGAGCATTAAAAAGGGTTTGATGCGGATGAAGTACGAAGACAGGTCGCGTTTCGGCTCCGTCCTGCGGATTTCGCAACGATATGGCGGCTGTGGCACTCATGGGAATGCCGACGCAGGCATAGCCGTATTTGACCGGGAAGGGGAAATCTCCCGTCTGGAAGGGAGCGCGCATTCGCGCCCACTCGCTTTGCGGGACGGTGCCGTGAAAGACGAGGCTTTCCGTGCCCCGGCTTATGCCGCTGGCGAGGGTGCGGATACGAACTTCTCCGGCCGCCGGTGGCGGGATTTCTTCAGTGCGAAGTTCGACTTTGCCGGGAGCGACATACCAAAGCGCCTCGGCTCTTTCGGCTTGCCTCTGGTTCGAATTGCTGGACATCACAAATCCTTTATAGGCTTTGCGTCGTATATCGCATCAATCGAGCCTAGAAACAGCCACAGTTTAGTTTGATCGAAGGTGAGTTTAATGGCGCGTGAGAAGCTGCAGATGGATTCCTTTGTGCCTTCAGTCTCCCGGGGAGGATCTCCGGTTGACGGCGATCCGGCGTTGCAATTGCCGGTGCAGCCGGGCGTCGGCCTGCGCCGCTTCGTCTTTGCGCTATTGGTCGGCTTGTCGATCCTCGGTCTGACCGCTCTTTTGGCCCTCACCCTTTCCAATAATGGCATAGGGTGGGGCGAAGGGCTGATGATCCTTTGTTTCGTCGCGACGCTGCCGTGGACGGCGATCGGATTCTGGAATGCGGTCATCGGACTGCTGGTCATGCGGTTTTCCAAAGACCCGGTTGCGGCTGTTTGTCCCATCGCCGGGGGCGATGCGTCGGCCGACCTGCTCGGTTCGACGGCGATCCTGTCCTGTATCCGCAATGAAGATGTCGACAGGGTCGCCGCCAATCTGGAAGCCATGATCGCCGATCTGGTCCGCTCCGGTCAGGCGAGCGCTTTTCACGTCTATGTTCTCAGCGACACCTCCGATCCTTTGACGGCTCAAAGAGAGTTCTTCGGTCTTTGCCGATCTGGCGGAACGCTGGCAGAGCGATATGCCCGTAACCTATCGCAGGCGGACGGACAATTTCGCTTTCAAATCCGGCAATATCCGTGATTTCTGCGAAAGATGGGGCGTACGGCACGACTATGCCCTGGTTCTCGACGCCGACAGTTTCATGGCTGCATCGACCATCGAGGACATGGTGCGCCGGATGGACGCCAACCCCCGTCTCGGCATTCTCCAGAGTCTCGTCGTCGGCCTTCCCACCACCAGTGCATTCACGCGCATCTTCCAGTTCGGCATGCGGCTCGGCATGCGCTCCTACACGGTGGGAAGCGCATGGTGGCAGGGCGATTGCGGGCCCTATTGGGGGCACAATGCCGTCATCAGGTTGAAGCCTTTCATCGACGATTGCCATTTGCCGGTGCTGCCGGGCAAGGGCCCATTGTCCGGCCCCGTCCTCAGCCATGATCAGGTCGAGGCGGTGCTCATGCGCCGTGCCGGCTACGAGGTCCGCGTGCTGCCGGTGGAGACCGAAAGCTTTGAGGAAAACCCGCCGAACCTGCTTGAATTCATTCGCCGCGATCTGCGCTGGTGTCAGGGCAATCTGCAGTATCTGAACCTGCGCGGATTGAAGAACCTGAAGCTTGTCAGCCGGATTCAGCTTGTCCTCGCGATTCTCATGTTCGTCAGTTCTCCGGCGTGGCTCGTGTTCATGGGGCTTGCCGCCACGCTTGCCGCATTTGGCGGCGGCGAGGTGCTGCAATTCGACAGGGAAACCGGTTTCATCCTGTTCCTGACGATCATGACCATGGTTTTCGCACCGAAAATCGCCACCGTGATCGATATCCTGTCGCGCAAGGAGCAGCGTCGGCGGTTTGGCGGCGCGGCGCGGGTGATTGGCGGCACGCTTGGCGAAATCGTCTTCTCGGCATTGCTGGCGCCGATCATGGCCGTGGCGGTGTCGGTATTCATACTCGGCCTGCCGTTTGGCCGGGTCGTCGGCTGGGGTGCCCAGGTTCGCGATGGCCATGGCCTGCCATTTAAGCTTTCGCTGTCGAAACTTTGGCCGCAAACCCTGTTCGGCCTGGCGGGCATCGTTTGGACTGCGACCCAGTCCTGGTCGCTCGTCTGGCCGCTCCTGCCGGTGGTCGGCGGGCCTCTGGTGGCCGTGCCATTCGCGATGATTACCGCGCGCCGCGATTTGGGGCGGCTTGCACTCGCCTCGACGCTCTGGCGTGTTCCGGAGGAAACCTCCGTGCCGATGTCGCTGCTGCCGCTGAAGCTGCCGGCCTTGACGGCGGGCGATGCCGGCGGGAATGGCGCCTACAAGCCGGATATGGCGAAAGCTGAAATCTGAACGTAAAAAAAGGCCGCTGATGAAGCGGCCCTTTTTCGTTGTGAAATGGTTCAGAACGTTGACGCCAAAAGCAACTGCGGGGAGCGTTTTGTTCCCCGCAAATGCAACGCTCAAACTTTGTAGACGTACTGGCGGTTCGGATCGCGCTCTATATCGGGCGGAAAGTTCTTGTGCTTGTCCGCGTGATACAGGTCGTAGTGGTCGCCTTCCGAGGCCTTGTTGTAGGTCGCGAAATACATGCGCCTTGTGTGCCTGGTCGGATTAGGCGCCGAACGGTGCGGGCAATAGGCGTCGAAAAGCACGAGATCGCCGGGCTTTGTCGGACAATGGACGAAATCCATTCCCACCATGTCTTCCTCGCGCAAGGGTTCCATTCCACGCAGTAACCCACGGCGATGGTGCCCGGCCGTCACTTCCAGACAGCCGTTTTCAACCGTCGCCTCGTCGATGCAGAGCATGACGTTGATGAAATTGCTGGCGTAGGTGTTCCAGCCGGCCTGCGCGTCCTGATGCGGTTCGAAACCGCCGCCGCCCGGCATCTTGAAGTTGATCTTTTCCTTGAAGAGGATGGCTTCCTCGCCGAATGCCTGTGACGCCACTTTGCCGAGGGCCGCGGTGATCTTCCGGTAGCCGTCGTGAAACGGCGCTATCTTTTCGATCCGGTTGATGAGCCTGCTGCCGTCCAGGCGGCTTTCCTCGTGATAGACCCATTGCTTGCCGGGTTCTTCCGGCATGCCCGCGATCGTGCGCGTCCATTCTTCGATGATAGACATGTCCCCGGGACTGAACGCGCCCGGGACAAGAACGAAACCATCCCGATCGAAATCGGCAATCTGTTTTTCGGATAGGACAGGCGTAGTGACCATGCGCTCCTCGGTGCAGCTTTAGTGCCTCTTTGGGGACTTATCGGGACACGTTGGTATACTTATTCGGCGGGTTGGCGACGCAACGTGTCTGTATATCCGCTTTTCTTGCTGCTGTGACCACTATCGGACGCCGGCGTCCGCCGCCAGGGCTGACCCTTGAACCAGCTGACCGCATAAGCGACGATAATCAGCGCAATAAAGCCGCCGATGTTGACGATAAGCTCAGCCACCGCGTTCCCGCGCCCCCAAGCCATATCGCGCAGGATACCGGCGGTTTGAGCGATAACCAGGCTTGCCAGAAAGACGGCCAGCGACTGCTGGCCAACCTTGCGGATGACCGATACGGCAGATCCCCACGCATTTTGAGCAACGAGGTAATAGCCCTTCGCGCCGACGGCGATCCAGGAGAGATAGGCAAGCGCCAGGAAGTGAACATAGCGGAAGAGACCGAAGTTGCTCTTGGCCCACAGCGGCATGATCGCATCGCGAATTTCCCTGGCCTCCGGCGTCACCAGATAGATGCGATGCCAGGCGAAGGGGATCGTGACGAGCACGATAACGGCTGCGGCGACGATCAGGGAGCGGGTAACAGGCGGCGCAGGAATCCAGCCGCGCATGAACGCGAAACCTGTGAAGAAGACCAGTTGCCAGCCGAAGGGATTGAAGAACCAGGGACGATTTGACCAAGGTTCCGCCGGCAGGTCAGTAAGACCGAACGTCGCTGCAAGCCAAAAGACGATCATCAACGCGAAAACCGCGCCTCGTCCCGCCAACTTGTAGGCGCCCATCATCACGGGGATCAGCGCCAGAATAACGATGTACATCGGTAGGATGTCGAAGTAATTCGGCACATAAGTCAATGTGAGCAGGCCTGGAAGAGCTTGCGCCGTCTTGTTGAAGAAGTGCCAGAGGTTAAGCGAATTGACGTAATCCTGCGTCAGGCCACAGCAACTTTCCAGATATCCGCTCGATTGCACAGCGACCAGTCCAGCGGCAATCACCAGAAACTGCAGCACGAGAGCCCAGTAAACCTGCCACATACGGTGGAGAATGCGCGCCGTTCCCATCGTCCAGCCGCTGGTCTCGAAGATTTTGCCGAATGCGATGGCCGACGCCATGCCTGAGCAGAACACGAAGATTTCCGTCGCATCGGAAAAACCGAACCGGGCCGGAATCCACAACGTCCAGGTGTTGTTGGGCACATGCGCGATATAGATGATGAACATGCCGATACCGCGAAAGAAGTCCAGCCTCGGATCGCGTTGACGTAGCTGCTGGGTGACACTCACCGTCCCATTCACTCCTTGGTGTTTTTATTTCAAGCGATAATATCGCGCTCCCAATGCCACAAGGTTGCGTTTACCGGAAGCGCCGATTTTTCGTGTTGGATCTGGCGCTCCGCGGCGAACGATCAGGCAGGGACGGCGCGCAGCCGCTCGTTCTGCATGATGCTAGCTGCCTGATGCATGCGTTCTACGGTTTTCAGGCGCTCTTCGGCGAAGCGGTCCATCGCGCTGCGCAGCGCCAGCCGTTCCTTGAGCAGGCGTTCTGCATCCTCGGCCAGCCCCGCCCGCAAAGCGGCATCGATCGCCAGACGTTCGAAGACGTCGCGTTGTGCGTGGCTGCCGCCGATTGACTGCAGATGCGGCCGGGCGCGGTTGAGATTGTGGAAGGCAGAGAAATAGTTGCCCTTGCTGTAAGCCTCGAGCCCAAGAGCGACGGGTGCGCCGGCGGCGCGTGCGACTTTCGCCATATCGGATTCGCCTTCGCCCATCGTCTCGACGTTTTCCACCAGCCGTTCAGCGGCAACGCGGCGATTGCCGCCGTTAAGGGACAGGAGATAGTGCATATCCGCGAAGACGTTGCAGTTGTCGTCGACGCGACGCTCGGAAATACGCGTCAATTCTTCCCAGCGACCGCCCACATTGACGCCGTCGATCTCCAGGCGCACCAGCAGAGATGCGCCATTTGAGATATCGCGATAGTCGTCGGTCTGGTCGCGTCGGATCTCGAAGTCGTAAAGCGCCAGCACCTTGTCGTAATCACGCCGGTCCAGATACATGAGCGCCAGATGCCACCAGCAATGGTAGCGGAAATTGTTGCAATGGGCCCAGGAGTTCGTGCGTTCTTCCAGCCACATACGCCCATCGTCGAAACGGCCGGTCATATCCAGCACATGAGCTACGGCATGAAGGCCCCAGGCGTCATCGTGCGCGAGTTCAACCGCTTGACGCCCCCTTCGCTCGGCGGCGGCGTAATCGCCTGTTTCCTCAAGCGAAAATGCATGGCAGCCATACACATAGCCGGCGCTCGGATGGTCCGCGCCATAGGCGTGGAGCACCGCCTCGATTGAAGACCTCATCCCGGCCGCATCGCCCAGCACGAACTGAATCGCGTGGCAAAGCTTCAGGATGAGCGCGTCGCCCGGGTGTGCAAGCATAACGGTGCTCAGCCGGTTGACAGCGTGGCTCGGAAAGCCGTCCAGCCAGTCGCGCAGGGCATCGATCACGCCGTTTTCCCGGGCTGTCACGGGATTGTTGCGCCGGCTCTCGTCTGCCAGCTGCCAGTCCTGGGATGCCGAAGTTATGAGTTCCTTGCGGCCCAGAAGCAGGCAGAAAAGGCCGTGAGTGGCATGAGCCAGGGCAAAGTCGGGAGCAAGTTCGAGCGTTCTGGCTATATGCTGAGGCGTGGTCGAGCCGTGGGACAGAAATGCCCTGACCGTATCGTGCCATGGATCAAGTGCAGCCGGATTGGATAACGTTACCTCATACCCGTATTGATCGGTGACGGTCATTGAGCCTCTCAGGTCGGAATCACATAGGCATGTTTTGCCACGCCACAGGTGCGATCTTGTGGCGAACTTGTGGCAAAATTGCCACCAACATTGCGGCAGTCTTTCGGCGCCCCCGATGAACTGCAACACACAAAAACTTGTGATTTGCGTGCGTACTAGAGCCGTGGCGCCTGCGATAGGCTGCATTTGTGGCGGCGTCCATGGTTGCAACTATAACACCGAAAGGCGGAGTTGAGCGCATGACCGTGGTTGCACAACGAATTGCCGGCAGAAACCGGCTGCCTCTCGCCCTTGCGCTCGCTGGTTTGGCGGCGGTGGTTATGGCGGCGGCAGGAGCGGGTGGGCTGCGACTTTCGGTCGCAACGCTCATCGGCGCTGGCGGTGGGTTTGCGCTCTATCACGCGAGCTTCGGCTTCACGGCCGCATGGCGGCGGATCGTCACCGAAAAGCGCGGCGGTGGATTGCGCGCCCAGTTCCTGCTCATTTTGCTGACGGCGGCGGTGTCCTTTCCGCTTATCGCCTGGGGACGTTCCTTTGGTTTTCCAACGTCGGGGTTTGTCTTTCCCTTCGGGGTCGCCGCCGCCATCGGCGCATTCGCCTTTGGGGTCGGCATGCAGCTTGGCGGCGGTTGCGGCTCAGGCACGTTGTTCACCGCAGGCGGCGGCTCGACCCGCATGATGGTGACGCTCGCCGCATTCATCCTCGGGTCGCTGGCCGCAACGGCTCACTTGCATCTTTGGGCAAGGCTGCCATCCCTGCCGGCGGTGTCGTTGATCGACAAGTTAGGCCCGTTTTCGGCCTATGGCGTGACCGCTGTCATTCTCGGTGCGCTAGCTCTCTGGTCGATCCGGATCGAACAAGCATCGCATGGATCGCTCGCCACCCCCCGACGGACGGAATCGGTTATCGCCGGGCCATGGTCGCCGGCCTTCGGCGCGGTCGCCATCGCGCTAGTCGGTATAGCGACCTTCCTGGTGTTGGGAAGGCCATGGGGAATTACGTCCGGATTCGCGCTGTGGGGCGCTAAAATCGCTCACGCAGCAGGCATTCCGGTCCTCGAATGGCCGTATTGGCGGGGCCAGGCCGCCGCGATCGAAGGATCAGTATTTCGCGATGCGACCTCTGTGATGAATTTCGGAATTATTGTCGGCGCCATGACGGCCGCCTCGCTTGCAGGGAAATATGCCCCGCGCCTATCGCTGACGTCTCGCGATGTGCTGACAGCCTGCGCGGGCGGATTGCTGATGGGATACGGCGCGAGGCTCGCCTATGGTTGCAACATTGGCGCCTATCTCGGCGGTATCGTTTCCGGTTCGCTGCACGGCTGGCTGTGGCTCGTCTTCGGCTTCGCCGGCAGCCTTGTCGGCACACGCCTCAGAATACGGCTGGGCATGGGCTGAAGTTCTGACCCTAGGTCATTGATCGATATGGGATTCCAGATCTAAAGGGAGCGTGCTATGCGTATTTTGGCAGTTGTTTTGACAATCTTGGGGGCGGTATTGGTGAGCACTACTGCATCGGCGCAAAACGCGCGCGAGGGGTGGTCGGTAACGGCCACGAAAATTCCCTTCGACGATCTTGTCGATCGGGTGAAAGCTGCGATAGCGGATCAAAAAATGGGGCTTGTGACGCAAGCAAGCGCGTCGGATGGCGCAAAGGCGCAGGGATTCACAATCCCGGGCAATCGGGTTCTGGGCGTCTACCGCAACGATTATGCGCGCCGGATGCTGGAGGCCAGCATCGCGGCAGGCATAGAAGCCCCGATCCGGTTCTACGTCACCGAAAACGCGGATGGTACGGCGACGCTGTCCTACAAACTGCCGAGTTTCGTCTTCGCGCCCTATTTCGACGAGGGCGGAGAGGATCTCAAGACGTTGGCGGCTGAACTCGACGGTGTTTTTGCTGCAATTTCCGCCAAGGCGGTCGAATGAAATGACCTGCGACGGGTGGAAGTAACAGCGCAGAAAAAACCGGGCCGGATCTTGCGAGCCGGCCCGGCCAGGACGGGCGAGAGGAAATGCCCGGTCGAAGAACGATGAATATCCAACATAGTAATTCCGGTGCGGCTTTGCGGGCACCGCTCCTGGCGGTTCGTAGAGTTGAAACGCGCGCCGTCAATCGCGGATGTCGAGTTGGCCTTTCAGTGATGCTTCGGCGAAGTCGCTGACCAGTACGGCGACGGTCACGCGCCATGGGCCAGAAGCGGTGAGGGGAACGGGATCGCTGACCCAGGCGCCGCTTTCGTCGCGACGCGCGGCGATCTTGATCGGTTCAACCCCGAGATCCGGCCGTTCAAAGGCAAGGGTCACCTCCTTCGGCGTCATCGGTGTTGCATCGCCATTGAGAATGTCGAGCGTGATGCGGTTTTCGCCGCGCCTCCCCGGGCGGGCCGTTACATTGGCTATGGCCTGTTCCTGATGGATATGGGTACTGACGCCGGCCCGGTCGGCAGCGGCAAGCGCACGCGGCGGCGGTGTCAGCCGAAAGGAAGAAGCTGCCGCCAATACGATGACCGCGATCAGGATTTCCGAACGGATCGACCAGCTGAGGCGGCGTGCGGCGCTACCTTCGCCTTTGGCCATGTCGGGCGATAGCACCAGACGGTTGAGTGCTGCCAGCAACAGAAGAATGCCAAACATCGCGATCTTGGCAATGAGGACGTAGCCATAGGTGCTGGACCAGAGATAGGAGACGCTTTCCACCTGGATGATGGCAATTGCGGCTCCAGTTGCCGCAAGGGCCACCACAAGAGGAACGGCGAATTTGGAAAAGCGGGCCAAAATCCTGTTTTCATTCGCCGGACGGTGGATAGACACGGCGAGAAGGCCGGGAAGGACGCCGATCCAATAGAGGAAGGCGGCGGCGTGGATTGCGACTGCCGGCCGCATCAGCCATTGCGGCGAGGCGGTTGCGGCGTGACCTGAGGCGGCGAAGCTAGCCGTCGCGAAAATCCAGGCGAGGACAGCGACAGCGCGGCTTCCGCGGCGACCAAGTGCTTCTATCGCCAGTAGGCAGGCGACAAAGGCAAGTCCGCTTGTCCAGACAAAGGACGTTTGCCGTGCGGCCAGATAGGGCGCTTGGGTCAAGAGGACGGGTAAATCCTCGCCGGTCAGGTCGAGGCCCTGCAGGCCCATGGCGAGCAGCGCGGCAAAAAGGCCCGCAAAAGCGGAAAGCCTTGCAAGAATGCGCGGCCAGCGCGGCAGGTTTTGGTATGCCGCAAGCAGCGTGAAGAAGATCGCGCCGCCTACCGCCAGCGTCAGACAAAGGGTCAGCGCGTATCGGCCTATCGCGGCGCGTCTTGCGCTGGTGCTGGAGTCAGATGCGGTTCCGCCGGGCGGATTGGCGGTCGCAGCGCCGATCGCGAAAGGCAGCGAGCCGCTTATGACGTGCCCGTCTATGGAGGTCACCCGGTAGCTCAGGAGGTGAGAGCCCTCGGCAAGGTCGGCCGGTGCGGTGACCGCAAGAGTAGAGCCATTGTTCAACTTTGGCGGGGAAAGCGCGATCCCGGCGCCGTCGGGGCCGAACCATTTCAGCGACACGGGTGAGACCGGTTCGTTGAACTCAAGCCGCACCTCCCGAGGAGCTGCGTCGAGTACCGCCCCGCTTTGAGGTTGGGTCAACAAGAGTTGCGCGTGGGCAAAAGCCGGGACGCTCGCAGCACTCAGCCACAGGCAGGCGACAAGCACCAGCAACGGTCGGATTCCGTGCAACAATTGGCCGGCCATGGCAATCGCCCTCAAGATTTGCAAATGTAAATCGCCGGTTCAAGCGATGAGAACCGCCCCGGCGCGGAGCCGGGGCGTAATTCGACGTCAGTGCGCTTTCTTTTCGATGATCTTCACGCCCGGCGCCGGATATTCCAGGTCGTGCGGGTCCTGCCCTTCGGCGGGGATCTGGATCCAGCGCTCGGCGCCGTTGGCGCATTCCTGAATGATCGGAATGAAGAAGGTAGAGCCAACCTTCAGGTCATCGGCAAGCGATCCGCGCAGAACGAATTCATCATAGTGTTCATCGAGCAGCTCGCCGGTCCACACGACTTCCTTCACGCCTTCTTTGTAATCGTGGCCGAAGCGCGAATAGGTCTTTTCATATTTGCCTTTGACAGTCTCCAGCGTCCAGCCGGCCTTGGGCTGTGGCTTCACCGAGAAATAGCCTTCGGGAACTTGCACGCGGACCTTGAGCGTCGCCTCGCTGCCGCAGCCGTGGCCAATGCGAACGATCGCCTTGTAGGTGGACCCGACGGCTGCTTCCTGAACTTCGAGCGTGGCGTGGGAAAAGGCCGCCGTCGGTGCGGCCAGGAAGGAAGTCCCGAGAAGAGCGGCGATCATTTTATTGAGCGTTTTCATGGTTTTGGTGTCTCGCTTTGTTGTTTTTCGGTCATGTTCGGTCGCCGGAGCAGCCTTGGAAAGGCGTGCTCCCTGATCCGGCCGGCGGGCGACCGTCGCCAGCTCTTCCCCGGTTCGGAAAATCGGCACATATCGGCAGCGGCAAACGCCAGGTCGGCTCAAGATCTTGCCGGAGCGCGCAAGGGCGCCGCCGATATGAAAATGTCGCTTGAATACGGAATGGATTTCGTCTGTGTGGCCGATCGCTTCGAGGCGCGATCACGGCAACAGTTTTCGGCGCCGTTTAAGCAGGCCGATGGGCTGATCAGGCGATGAGGGAGGCCGGCGGTGCGCGCGGCTGGGCAATAAGAGTGTAGGCTTCTTCCAAGACCAGCGCCGCCAGAATGGCGTGCGCGCTTTTCTTCAGCGCTACGAGCTTTTCCAGCTCCGGCGCTGATGGCAGGGCGGCGTGCCCGGCATTGGCCAGACAGGCGTCGCAGATAACGCGATTGTGGTTCTTGTGCGGATCGCCGCCATTGCCTGGTTCGTCCGGCGTCTGGCCGTGGCCCATGGCCACATGATCCAAGGCCGCTCGGGCGTTGTTGCCGCTGGCCGCGTCATGCCGATATGCGGTGGCGCTTGCTGCATCGGCGATCTGAATTCTGGATGCGCCCACGCCCACACCGGCCACTGGCTGGTGCAGAAAGCCCATCACCATCATCATGAATGCGTAGGCTGCAAGCACGATGATGCGGAGCCGGATGCCGCGCAATTTATTCATGCTTCATCGCTGCATCATAGTGCGGTCATACTCAAATGAATTTTTCGATATTTGCTATCCAGTGACATCCCATAACGAAATCTTGACGAGCGGCGCCCCGCTGGTGAGCAGGCCAATCGCCGTATTCACCGAGGCGTGATTGAATTTCCCTTGCCGGAAAGTGTCAGCGGCGCATTCTTCACCCGGTCGCCACCGCGAAATGCTATTTGCCAAGAGGAAGTTTCATGTTTTGTTTGTCCCGCGCCTTTCGTCGCATCGCATTGTTCATGGCGCTTGCAGTGCTTTTACCGGGTCTAGCCACAGGCGTTCAAACGGCAGCCGCCTGCGGCCCGCAGGACGCATGCGCGATAGAGGGTGGCGACTATCGCATTCGGTTTCCCACCTCCTGGGACGGCAAGACGCCGATCGGCGCCATCGTTTTCGCTCACGGCTGGAAAGGCTCCGCTGCCGCTGAAATGCGCAATCGGAGTTGGGCGAAACTCGCGGACGAACTCAATGTCGCCTTCATCGCCGCCGACGGAGAGAACGGCGGATGGTCCTACCCCGGTTCGCCGATGCAATACCGCGACGAATTCGCCTATTTCGAGAACCTGGTATCCGATATCACGACCCGGTTTCCAATCCGCCGGGACCAGCTGATGGCATCAGGCTTTTCCCTCGGAGGCTCGATGGTGTGGAACCTCGCCTGCTACCGCAGCCCCCTGTTTGCCGGCTATGCTCCTATTGCGGGGGCCTTTTGGGACCCTATACCGCAGCATTGCCCGACGCCGACACCGACGCTTTTTCACGTTCACGGAATGTCGGATCGCACAGTGCCGCTCGGTGGCCGGCCGATAGGCTCGCGCTGAAGTCAGGGCGACGTCGCGAATGGTTTGGCCGTGTGGCAGAATACGGCGGGGTTACCGGTGGTTTTTCCGAAGTCGGCGCCCGTCAATGGGCTGGGCTGCCAGCGTCAGAAAGCCGATACCGCCGTGCTGGAAGTCTGCCTCCATCAGGGCGGCCATAGCGTGCGCGCCGAATGGGTGAAGCGCGCCTGGCGGGAGTTGGCAAAGACCAAAGGCTGGTAAATCTTTCGCAAGATGCGGCGGCGCCGATTTCGGGGTTGGCCTTTGAATGCCCGCCCTTTAAATCGTGACGTACCAACCTGCCGGGCCGCGGTAATTCCGGGCGCAAGAGGCTGGGTCCGCGCTCGACTGGAGTTTATTTCGAAGTGACATCGACAAGCGGCGATAAGCCAAAGAAAAGCGCGATGGACGAGGGCGGCCGGCTCGGTCCGCTAGACGGCCTTGTGGTGCTGGATCTCTCGCGCATTCTTGCCGGACCGACGGCAACGCAATTGCTTGGCGATCTTGGCGCAACTGTCATCAAGATCGAACGTCCCGGCAAGGGCGACGACACGCGCGGCTGGGGGCCGCCATTCCTCAAGGATGGCGATGGCCGCGACACGCGGGAAAGCGCCTATTATCTTGCCGCAAACCGCAACAAGCATTCGCTTGCCGTCGATATCGCGGCACCTGAAGGGCAGGAACTTATCCGCCGCCTTGCCGCAAAGGCCGATATCCTCGTCGAGAACTTCAAGGTTGGCGACCTGAAGCGGCGCGGCCTCGATTTCGAGACATTGAGCGAAATCAACCCGCGCCTGATCTATTGTTCCATCTCCGGCTTTGGCCAGACGGGTCCCTATGCGCCGCGAGCCGGCTATGATTTCCTCATCCAGGGTATGGGCGGGCTGATGTCGCTGACGGGCAGGCCCGACATCGAAGGCGGCGAACCCACCAAGGCCGGTGTCGGCATCGCCGATGTCATGTGCGGCATGTACGCCTCAAACGCGATCCTTGCGGCCCTTCACCACCGCCATGCCAGCGGCAAGGGGCAATATATCGACATCGCGCTTCTGGACACGCAGGTCGCCTGGCTGATCAATCAGGGGCTTGCCTATCTGACGGATGGCAACGTACCGCCAAGGCGGGGCAATGCTCATCCGACAATCGTGCCTTACAATGCCTATCGCGCCGCCGATCAGGCATTCATTCTCGCCGTCGGCAACGACGCCCAGTTCACGAGGTTTTGCGAGGTGGCGGGCATGGCGGAGCTTGCGCTCGACCCGCGTTTCGCCAAGAACGCAGACCGCGTACGCAATCGCGAGGAACTTGAGCCGATCATCAGCCGCTCGACCATCCGCCACCCTGCAACGTGGTGGATCGCTGAACTGGAGAAGGCCGGCGTTCCCTGCGGGCCGATCAACGATCTCGCCCAGGTCTTCAACGACCCGCAGATACAACATCGCGGTATGCGGATATCGCTGCCGCATGAAACGAGTGCGAATGGCAAGGTCGATCTCATCGGTAATCCGGTAAAGATGAGCGAAACACCGGTGACCTATCGCAAGGCCCCGCCGCGTCTTGGCGAGGACACGTTGGAAGTCCTCTCCGTGCAGCTCGGCTTGAGCGAAACGGAAATCGCAGAGCTTGCTGCACAGGACATTATCGAGCTTGGAGACGATGCATGACCACGGGTGCCGATCTGATTGCGGCGAAGCTTAATTCAGCCGGCTGCCGCCACGCCTTCGGCATTCCGGGCGGCGAGGTTCTGGCGGTGATGGAAGCCCTGGACAGGGCTGGACTTGCGTTTCATCTGGTCAAACATGAAAACGCCGGCGGCTTCATGGCGGAAGGTGTGTGGCACGCGGAAGCCCGCGCCGGCGGCAATGCGCCGGGCGTCTTGCTCGCAACGCTCGGTCCCGGCGTCACCAATGCCGTCAACGTCGTGGCGAATGCCTGGCAGGACCGGGTGCCGCTGGTATTCCTCACCGGCTGCGTCGATCAGGCGGAGGCGGAAACCTATACCCATCAAGTCTTCGATCATCAGCAATTGCTTCGGCCCATCGTCAAGGGAAGCTTTCGTGCAAGCCTCGGCGCGCTCGACCGGATGATGGAAAAGGCGGTCGCTCTCGCCCTTGAAGGCCAACCCGGCCCGGTTCATATCGACGTGCCGATTGGCGTTGCGGAAGCTGAGACGACGGAGAAGGCGACGCCTTTCCGCCAGCTGGATCACGCTTCGGGAAGACAGCCAGCCGGGGCCGAGCTTGAGGCGGCGCGGCTGCTGCTTTCCAAGGCGGAGCGGCCGATCGCCATTGCCGGCGTCGATGCGGTAAATGAAGAGGCGGGCCAAGTCGTCGCAGACTTTTGCCGGCGATTCGGTATTCCGTTGATCACCAGTTACAAGGCCAAGGGGTTATTGGACGAGGACGACCCGCTTTCGCTCGGCGGCGCGGGCCTTAGCCCCAAGGCGGACAAGCACCTGCTGCCGCTCTTGCAGCAAAGCGATTGCATCCTGCTTCTCGGCTACGATCCCATCGAGATGCGCATCAATTGGCGCAACCCTTGGCCGGAGGATGCTCCGGTGATTGAAATCACCCCGGTAATGCGCGACCACGGCATGCATGCCGTCCGCCATTCGCTGTTTGGCGCGTTGGCGCCGTCGCTTGCGGCGCTGGGAGGGAATGTCCCCTTGAAACCGCGCTGGCCGGACGGGGAGCCTGCAAAGGCGCGGGCGCTTTTGAAAGCCGATTTCACGTCTGAAGCGGAAGGGTGGGGGCCGGCCACGGTGTTTCACACGCTGCGCGAGACACTCCCGGCCAACACGGTCGCCACTGCCGACAGCGGTGCGCACCGTATTCTCGTCTCGCAAATCTGGAAGACGGGCGTTTCGCGCGGCATGCTGCAATCCTCCGCACTTTGCACGATGGCCTGCGCCTTGCCGCTCGGCATGGGGCATCGTCTCGCCGACAGCGAGCGTCCGGTGGTCGTATTCGTCGGCGATGCAGGGCTGGAGATGGGCCTTGGTGAACTTGCTACCCTTCGCGACATGCGATTGCCGGTCATCGTTTGCGTTCTTGTCGACGAAAGCCTGTCGCTGATTGAGTTGAAACAGCGAAACACCCAGCGGCCGAATCTGGGCGTGGATTTCGGCGGCACGGATTTTCCGGCCCTTGCGCGGATATTCGGCGGGCACGGCGTTTGGGTGGAAGATCGCGAGACATTGGTGCAAGAGGCAGAAGCGGCGCTTGAACGCGATACATTCACGCTGCTTGCCTGCCGTATCAGCCGCCGCGCCTACGACGGCAAGATTTGAACCGAAATTCAAGAGCGTGTCACGTACCCATGGAACTGCGTGACACGCCTAAGCTATTTTTTATTGCGCATGCCCTTGTCCCAAAACCGGTGCCCACTTTTGGGGGCATGCTTGAAACGGAAGAGGGCCGCATTTCGCGGCCCTCCCGTAGGACAGGATTTGAAACCTGCTGGCCGGATCAGATCCCGGCGGAAACCTTTGGCGTCGAAGGCTGCTCCAACGTTAAGATCAACCGCCCAGACATCAGGTTTGATCCTGTGGTCCTGCTCGACATTGGATCACCTCCTTTCGTTTGTTGCTGATTTGAAAAGCATACCCCGGAAAACGCATTCGTAAAACCATTTGCCACGATCGCGGTTCGCCTCGTCAAAGGATGAGTAAACGAACCCCATAGGAAAAGGCGACGATGCAAAGGACGCCGGCAAGCCAGAGGCCGGCGAACCACAAAAGCCGCTTCCACAGCGGCCTAGTCCCCTGTGTCCCGCTCTTCCTCCTGCCTTTCAATGGTAACCCTCGTCCGGGCGGACCTTGCCGCGAAAGATCCAATAGGCATAGGCCGTATATCCAAGGATCAGCGGCAGCAGCACGACAGCGCCGGCAAGCAGGAACTTCATGCTGGCTTCAGGGGCTGCCGCCTCCCAGATCGTTACGCTGCGCGGCACGATATAGGGATAGAGGCTGATGGCGAGGCCGCCGTAGGAGAGTAGAAACAGCGCAAGCGCCGCAAAGAAAGGCACGCTGTCGCGTGTTCCCTTCAACCCCTTGAAGAGCAGGCCGGCGGCTGCCGCCACCAGAAGCGGAACGGGCAGGGTCACCATCGCCTGCGGGAAAGCGAGCCAGCGGCGGAATATCTCAGGGTCGAGGAATGGCGTCCACAGGCTGACAAGACCGATGAGCGCAAGAAGCGCAAGCCCGACGCGGCTGGCGATATCGCGAAAATGCTGTTGGCTCGGGCCTTCCAGTTTCCATACGAGCCAGGTTGCGCCAAGAAGCGCGTAGCCCACCACAAGCGCCGCGCCGGTCAAAAGCGAGAAGGGTGAAAGCCAGTCGTACCACCCGCCCGCATAGGCGCGGCCCTCGACGGCGATGCCCTGGACGACGGCTCCAAGTGCAATCCCTTGCGCAAATGCGGCGACGAGCGATCCGAGGAAAAACGCTATGTCCCAGTTGTGACGCCTCCTGTCGCTCGCCTTGAAGCGGAATTCAAAGACGACGCCTCGAAATATCAGCCCGACCAGCATCGCGATGATTGGCGCATAAAGCGCGGGCATGAGGATCGAATAAGCGAGCGGGAATACGGCGAAGAGGCCGCCGCCGCCTAATATGAGCCAGGTTTCGTTGCCGTCCCAAACCGGGGCGACGGTGTTCATCATCATGGTCCGCTCGCCCTCGGTGCGGGCGGTGGGAAAGAGAATGCCGACGCCGAGGTCGAAACCGTCCAAAACCACATAGGCGAAGATGGCGGCGGCAATCAGCAGCGCCCAGATCAGGGCATAGTCGATGCTCATGGACCTTACTCCGCTGGGGGCCGGCTGGGGTTAGTTGCCGGCTCGGCGAATGCCGGAGCCGGTGTCGTCCCCGCAGTTCTCGTCGGCTGGCCGCTTTCGGGACCCCTGCCTTCATCGGGCGCTGCCTTCATCGCTTTCAGGATGTAGCGAAGGCCGATGCCGAAAACGATGAAATAGACAATGACGAAGACGGCGAGAGACGTGCCGACGGCAGATGAATTGACCGGAGAGACACTGTCTGCCGTGCGCAGCAACCCGTAGACGGTGAAAGGCTGGCGGCCGACTTCGGTGGTGATCCAGCCGGCCAGGACCGCAATGAACCCGGCCGGCCCCATGGCGAGCGCCAGACGATGCAGCGAGACGCTTTCGTAGAGCGTGCCGCGCCAACGCGCCCAAAGGCTCAGGAGGCCGAGGCCAACCATGAGGAAGCCGATCCCGACCATGACGCGGAAAGAGAAGAATATAATCGTGGCATTCGGCCAGTCGTCGCGCGGGAAGTCCTTCAGGCCCGGAACCCTGCCATCAAGGGAATGGGTGAGAATGAGGCTGCCGAGCTTGGGAATTTCGACTTTGTAGTAGGTTTCGCCGGTTTCCATGTCCGGAATGCCGAAGAGAAGGAGCGGAGCCTCCCGCGTTCCTTCGAAATGCCCCTCTATCGCAGCGATCTTGGCGGGCTGGTACTCAAGCGTGTTCAGCCCCTGCATGTCGCCGGCGACGAGTTGGACCGGCGCGACGAGTGCGGCCATCCACATCGCCATGGAAAACATCACTTTTGCCGCTTCGCTGCGATTGTTTTTCAAAAGGTGCCAGGCGCCGACGGCGCCGACCACGAAGGCGGTGGTGAGATAAGCGGCAAGCATCATGTGGACGAAACGGAACGGGAAGGAGGGATTGAAGATGACCGCCAGCCAGTTGTCGGGAACAAATTGGCCGGCTTCGTTGATCACATGGCCTGTCGGCGTGTGCATCCAGCTGTTTGCCGAAAGGATCCAGAAGCCCGACAGCGCGGTGCCGAAGGCGACGAGAGAAGTTGCCAGGAAATGCAGCCACGGCCCGACCCGGTTCATGCCGAACAGCATGATGCCGAGGAAGCCGGCTTCCAGGAAGAAGGCGGTCAGGACCTCGTAACCGATGAGGGGACCAAGCACCGGCCCTGTCTTGTCGGAAAAGACCGACCAGTTCGTGCCGAACTGATAGGTCATGACGATGCCGGAAACGACGCCCATGCCGAAGGCGATAGCGAAAATCGTCAGCCAGTAGTTGAAGAGCCTGAGATAGACCGGCCTTCCCGTCCACAGCCACAGCCCCTCCAAAACGGCGAGAAAACTGGCAAGCCCGATGGAGAAAGCGGGAAAGATTATGTGAAAGGATACGGTGAAGGCGAATTGCGCTCTCGCCAGATCCACGGCCAATTCGTCCATCCGATCACTCCTTCTTGGGCGTGTTCGCTTTTCAGGATTTACGCGGAGCCGATGAAAATCCCCACCGCCAGCACCAGCAAGCCACCCAGAACCACCTGAACGACCGCCGAATGGAACTGCGTTTCCATATATTTCCACCTGACCCAGGCAATGGCGAATAATTCGACCACCACGACGGCGCCGGCTATTCCCGTGGCCGTCCAAAAGTCGGTGATGAGATAGGGGAGCGTGTGACCCAGCCCGCCGAGGGCGGTCATGACGCCGCAGACGACCCCGCGCAGCCAGGGCGAGCCGCGGCCAGTGATCTCGCCGTCGTCTGAAAGCGCCTCCGTCAGACCCATGGAAATTCCAGCGCCTATGGAGGCGGCCAGACCGACGACGAAAGCATCCCACGACCGGCCGGTTGCAAAGGCGGCGGCGAAAATCGGCGCAAGCGTCGACACCGAACCGTCGATAAGGCCGGCCAGACCCGGCTGCACCACCTGCAGCACGAAGATGCGGTGCGCCGTTGCCTTTTCTTCGTCATAGGCAGCG
Source organism: uncultured Alphaproteobacteria bacterium (assembly GCA_963698365.1). GTDB lineage: Bacteria > Pseudomonadota > Alphaproteobacteria > Rhizobiales > Stappiaceae > Hongsoonwoonella. The sequence goes on along the minus strand of CAVOQM010000005.1, from coordinate 97,946 downwards.
GATTCGCCGAGTTTCTTCTCAAGTTGGCCAGCCTTGGCTTCGTGGCGCTTCTCGATTTCAGCCAGATCGCCAAGCAGCTTGCGGACGTCGACGTCGCGAGCGCGCTCTGCCGCCTTGGCGTAGAATTGCGCTGCTTCAAATTCCATGATTTCGGCCTGCCGGCGCACGGCATCGATGCGCAGGCCGTCCATCAGCCAAATCGGCCGCCGCTTCAAAAAGCCTTTGACATCCTGCCTGGTAATATAGGGCAGGGCCTTGCCGAATTTGCGGGTGTAGAGATCGAGAAGCCGATGGCGGTGGTCTTTTTCTTCATCGGCCATCGTCTCGAAAATTTTGGCCGATGCAGGATAATTCTCCTCAAGCTTTCCTGCGAATGCATGATAGATGCGCGCGTCTTCTTCTTCGCTTGAAATTGCGAGAGCAAGGATTTCCGGCTCCGTCAAATCGTGGAAGCGTTTCATTCGATGTTCTCGGCCTTTTCATTGCGTAGAGAAAACCTACGATACAATGAAAATTAGCGCGAAAGTGCTTTGCCCAAAATCTTTTAGATCCGCCTGCGCCACTTTGAACGACTTTTTCCGCCGCTCTATAACCATTCACCTTCCGTACGGATGTGAATGGTGCGTCCGCAGTGCTTGCAATGCACTGCGTCGGGGTCATGGCGGGAAAGCCCGCAATCGGGGCATGTGTAGGATATTTTTTGCGGCCTGAAGATCGTTTGCACCAGCCGCAGAAACAGCGCCACGCCGAAGATCATGATGAGAACGGTAAGCAGGCGGCCGAAGCTGTCGCTCATTGTAATGTCGCCGAAGCCTGTGGTCGTGAGCGTCGTGACGGTGAAATAGAGCGCGTCGAGATAGGTGTTGATCGCCGGGTTGCGATGGGCTTCCGCTACATAGACGATTGCCGTCACCACGAAGACGAATACGAAAAGATTGACGCTGGACTGGATGATCTCTTCGTTGCGGGCGAAGAATTTCGATGTTTTTCGAAGCTCTTTGAGCACGTGATAGGAACGCAGCAGCCGCAACATTCGCACCACCCTGAGGAATGCGAGATTTTCGACGACAGCGGACGCAAGCAGTGAGAGGATCACCAGAAGGTCGGTCAGGGAAGTGAATTCGAAAACCGCGCGCCAGGGTTTATTGGCGACCAGAAGCCGGGCCAGGTAATCGGCGAGCAGTATCAGCGCGATTCCATAGTCGAGCGTATGATCCGCCCTGTAGGGGTCCAGCATCGATGAAACGATGAAATAGGCGATGGTGACGAGGTCGAAGATGAGCAGCGCCAAACGAAAGCGGCGCGCGCCCGGTCCATCGCCATAGTATAGGTAACGCAGAACCTCCCGCACGCCCTCTTTGCGGCCCCTGGTTTCCTCATTCTGTGGCGATTCTTCATTCTTTTTCATGGAAAGAGCTAATCGGACTGCTCTGCCGGCGTCAATCTTCCATGCCATTCAACTATCGCACTGCACTAAAATCTTCACGAATAACTGAAGAAAAATTACCTTAAGGCCCCGGTAATGTTTTTGGAATCTCCTGCGAATTGCCTCACACTTCATACGTGTTGGATGGAGGTGATCTGAGGTCTCGGCCTCGGGAGCTCCGAATTGACTTGGCTTCGGGAGGATTACCGGGCGTCGAGTTGGTTTAAGCCCAAAGGCTTTCGGGATTGATCTATGAGCCATGCCTTGCCACTGCCGCCTGCTGCGTTCCAGACCATTCCGACGCTGGACGATTCCCTGCGTTTTGCGGAGCAGCATGTCGGCGATATCCTCCATACGCCCCAAGCGAGCGACGGCGGACTGTATCGTTTTGTCGTACGCACGGCCGGTCGTTTCGGCAATGGCGCTCATAGCAGCGGCATTAGCGAGGTGATTGCCTTTTCGCGCCGGGAGGCGGAATTGAAGCGACTGCACGCGGTGGCTGTCAGCGTCGCGAATTACCTGAGCGAGCGGATCGAAGCCGAGGCGGTAGCGTCAAGCTCGACTGCCGAAAAGGATTAGGGCCCACTCCGTTGCGCTGGGCTACACGCCTGCCCGTTCCAGCACGGATAGCCAGTTCCTGCTGCAAATTTTAGCGATCAATTCCTCACCGTATTCAGCGCTTCTATAAGCATCGACGAGTTTCGGCAGCCCGGCCGCATCCTTGAGCGAAGCAGGCACCAGACAGCCGTCGAAATCCGATCCGAGTTCGACACCCTCCTCGCCAAGTCTTGTGATCAGGCGATCGGTGTGCCGCACCATGATTTCAAGCGGCGTGTCGCTGCGCATGGCGCCGTCGGGCCGAAGGAAGCCGACATGGAAATTGAGGCCGACGAGCCCGCCGCTTTCGGCGATTGCATCGAGCTGCTTGTCGGTCAGATTGCGGGCGGAAGGGCAGATCGCATGGGCATTGGAGTGGGAGGCGACGAGTGGCGCCTCAGTGATACGGGCGACATCCCAAAAGCCCTTTTCCGTCAGATGGGAGAGATCGATCTGGATGTTGAGCGCGTTGCATGCCTTGACGAGCGCCTTGCCGGCGTCGCTCAATCCAGGGCCGGTATCAGGAGAAGATGGGCAGGTCATCGGCGCGCCGTGGCCGAAGATGTTGGAACGACTCCACACCGGACCAAGTGACCTGAGGCCTGCGGCGTGCAAGCTTTCCAGCGCCTTGAAATCCGCGTCGATCGCTTCCGCGCCTTCGATATGCAGCATCATGGCCAGTTGCCCGGCTTCGATTGCGGCGTGGATTTCCCTGCTTGAGCGGGCGATGACAACCGCGCCCTCGCTTGCTTTTTCGATTTCCCGCGCCCGCGCCATGAGGCGCAGGGTGAAATCCAAAGCGGTTTCCTGGGTGATAGGCGCAAAATTGGCCGGGTCGGCCGGATCGAATGGCCTGTTCAGATCCAGCGGCAAGCGGGAGGGTACGAACATGGCGAAGAGCCCGCCGGCGAAGCCGCCCTTTCGGGCCCGGGGCAGGTCTATATGGTCGAAACCGGCTTCGGTGAAAAACGAACGATCCCGTTTCGTGCCGGCCTGGAGTTCGAGCTTCAGCAAAGTGTCGTTGTGGCCATCGAATACGGGGACGAGGTCGGCGGGCATCGGCTACTCCAAATTAAAGGCCGGATACTGCCAGTCCGGCGGCTATTGTTGCCCGCATAAATCTTGAGCAGATCCTTTTCGCCAAATCCGATTCAGATTCGGCAGGATAGGCCTAGGGTCAGGACCCATTAATTGACCGGAACGGCGGTCGAGCTGACTTCGATCTGCCGCGTCAAAGCCTTCGACCGGGAGAATAACCCCGATCTTCAAGCTTTTCCTCGCATCTCTCGTCATCTCGATCGCCGTTCCGGTCAAATTAATGGTCCTGACCCTAGTTTGCCGTTGCCGTATTCGCATTGGCAACCGGTATCGACGGAGGATCAACAGTCAAGCAACTGCGATACGCGCGCCCGCAGGACCGGAAGGATATCGGTTTCGAAAAACGGGTTCTGTTTGAACCACCTGAGATTTCGCGGGCTTGGATGCGGCAATGGCAGGACGCGGGGCCAGAACGAACGCCAGTTCTCGACCGTCTCCGTCAAGGTCTTGAAGCGCCTGTCGTCGAGGTGCCAGTCTTGCGCATATTGGCCGATGACGATCGTCAGTTCGATATTGGGGAGGGCGGCCATCAATTCGTTTCGCCAGGCGGGGGCGCATTCGCCACGCGGCGGCAGGTCGCCGCTTTTGCCCGTGCCCGGAAAGCAGAAGCCCATCGGCAGCACTGCGATTTTGGAGGCGTCATAAAAAGTATCGCGATCGACGCCCAGCCATTGCCGCAATCGGTCTCCCGAAGGGTCGTCGAAAGGGATACCGCTTTCATGCGTGCGTTTGCCGGGCGCTTGACCGGCAATCAGAATCCTTGCGCCGGTATCCGCCTGCAGGATCGGCTTTGGCCCAAGCGGCAGACCGGCACACAAGGTGCAGCCGCGCACTCTGCGCATCAGGTCGTCCATGGTTGCTCCAGTACAATTGCGACGAGGGCGATTGCTGAAGACATGACCGATACCCCCGTTTCTCATTGCATTCGCTTGGGATAATCCGGTCTTTTTGAGTACGCCAATGAAGATTTCGGGATCGCGCTTTCGGCGTGCGGAAGTCGAAAGTCCCACGCCATTGTGGCGTGGCGCTCATGATGCTCGTGCCACATCAGCACATTGATCGGGAATTGTTTCAGCGCCGTGGATTCGATAGCCGGAATGTGCCTGGCGGGCAATTTGGTAGATCTTGCGAAAAAGGCCTGCCATGCGGGATCGGGGAAGAGGTGAACCCGAACATGACAGGCCTTTCGGTCCCGAGCGCGATTTCCTGGGGCGTGGCGACGGTCATGAAACCGGCACCCGATTTTTTATTGGAATCGACGCTCGGATTTCGGCAATTCCGGGCGTTTATGCCGGAGTTGGAAAAGCGGGGGCAGATCCATCTCCGGGCTGGGGCGACAACGCCCGGCCTGCCGATATTTAGCCGGCAAAGCCGTTGTAAATCACTTCGAGCTTGTTGCCGAAGGGGTCGCGGACATAACCGGTATAGACGTTGGGGATCGGATAAGCTTCGCGCGGACCGGGAGCGCCTTCGTCCGTGCCACCATTGGCGAGAGCTGCCGCATAGGCTGCGTCAACGGCGGCCGGGGTCGCTGCGACGAGAGCAATGTGCGTGCCGTTGCCGCCGGTCGGGGCGCCGCCGTCGAAGGGCGGGATGATGATGAATTCGACGCGGTCCTTACCGTAGGCGGCAAAGCCGTCGCTGGCGGCAAGGCAGCTTGCGCCGACGGCTTCCATGACCGCGTCGTAGAATTTGCGCGCTTCGGCGATGTTGGGAACACCAACGCTGAGGTGATCGACGATAGGCATTAGACACTCTCCTGTTATGGTGCTTGCTCTTCCAGAGCGCTTTCCCTTCGGGCGGGATTACGTGAAGGACAAGAAATCACTCCAATATCAATATGTTGGAGCATATTCTAGTCGCCAAAACGACTTCGTTTTGCCGGAGTATGCTCTACTGCGCGGTTACGACGATCCTGCCCTTCATGTGAGGGTGATAGACGCAGAAATATTCGTTGGTTCCGGCTACTGAAAATTCGATAAGGGAGGATTGCCCTTTGGCGAGCTCTTCCGTGTCCCATTCAAACTCGGCTTCAGTTGCCGTGTGAGGCACGATATCGCGATTGATGAATTCGACCGTGTCGCCCGCCTTCACCGTGAGGGTTGCCGGCACGAACTCGAACTGCTCGATGATCACCTGATGCGTCTCGCCCGCAAAAGCATTGGTTGCGGCAGTCGCGGCCAGGAGAAAGGCAACGCCCGAAAGGGCGCTGCCGATTTTGCCGAAGCGGTGCATATCAGGCGCCGCAGTGCAGGCCCTTGACCATGTTCTCGGCGTGCTTTTCATGAGCCTTGAACGTGGTGAGAGCGCTCTTCAGGAGGCCGATAAGCGGCTCGACGGTCGCTTCCGGAATGAACTTGCCTTCAACCGTCTTGTTGACGATCTGGTGGTAGCCCAGTTCGTTCTTGGCGTAGGCGCAATCGAAAGCCTTGCCGGAGAGCTTGACGAATTCGGCGCGCTTTTCGGCTGCACCCTTGACGAGGGCCTGGCTCAGGCCGTTGTCCTGCGGGGTGACCTTCAGCTTGGTGATAAGCGCAACGGCTTCGTCATTGACGGCGCTGTGGTCGCGGATCATGACCTGGGCGAATTCGCGCACGGAAGCGTCTTCGCTGAGAGCGAGAGCAAGGTGAGCGTAGCGGATGTCGAGACCACCGGCGGTGTAGGCGGTGTGCGCGATTTCCAGGTCGTTCATCTTTTCTTCGGCGAAAGCCGGAGCGGTGAAGGAAGCGGCGACCACAGCGGCAGCAGCGGCGATTTTCAGGGTGTTGAACATAGGTTTTCCTCTCTGTGTCCAGGTTTTGGTGATCAGGCGGTCACGGCTTTGGCGATCGCGACCGGAAAGTCGATTTCGATGCCGCCGACGTGGTTTTCGTAATTGGCGAGGATAGTCAGGACCGCATTGGCGAGGATTTCCTCATCGCCAAGACCCGCATTGCGAACGGTCATCACATCCCCTCCCGTAACCTCCCCACGGCACTCCGCAACGCGCGGAGCAAATCGCAGGGCGTTCTCGACCTTCGAATCGGTAGCCCGACCTCTCAGGTTTTTCTTTAATTCATCGCCATCGATGCTGGCGTTTTCGATCGGTCAGCATCTGGAGAGGATATTGCTCGGGTTGGGACGATAGATCAACTATGCCGGGAGAGTATGGGAGTAACCGCAAAGCGTTTGGGACGGATTGCAATGTGGGGGCGCAAAGGATCTGGCGGTGATATTGATGCCGCTGCGTCATTTTCATAAAAAAGCCGCGAAAGCTTTCGCTTCGCGGCTTGAATTTCAGGCCAGATCCGAATCCGGCGAGGCCTTCCATTGACGACAGGTCCAGGGCCTCACGCCACGTTTCGCCGATATTCCGTCGGAGGCAGGCCGAACTTGCCCGAAAAGGCCCGGCTGAAGGCCGCTGGAGATTGGTAGCCGGTCTGCATTGCGACCTGCTGAACGCTGCAGCGGCAATCGTCGAGCAGCGACAGGGCCTTTTGCAGACGCCAGTCGGAAAGATAGGCCATTGGGCCTGTGCCCAGCAGTTCGCTGAAGCGCTCTGCGAAGCGGCTGCGCGACATGCCGACCTCTCCGGCAAGGCTTTCCACTGTCCAGGGCTCTGCCGGGCGGGAATGGATAAGCTGCAGGGCGCGGCCGATCTGGCGGTCGCGGAAAGCGGCAAGGATCGATTGCAATTCGGCGCTCTGGCCGATGCCGACGCGCAGCAATTCGATGAAGACGATTTCCGAAAGGCGGGTGACGGCGGCCGACGAACCCATTTCATCGGAAAATACCCGTCTGACGACGAGCCGCAGCATTTCATCGAGCCATGGCTCGCGGGCGCGAATGGAAGCCGAGGTGACCATGTAATCGGGCAGTGCCCGCAATATCGGATGGTCCGCGCCGCTGCGGAACGTAAAGTGGCCGCAGACCATCTGCGTGGTGGCGTTGGGATCTCCCTCGCCGACGACGAGGACGCCGTCGCCCTTGTAGCCCACGGTCTTCAGCACGGTCTCAAGCGGAGGAGCCGCCTGACAGGCCGCATCGGCCAGAATATGCGAACGGCCCCGTGGGATCAGAACCATATCACCCGGCCCCAGATCGACTTCCTCGTTGTCGGAAAACTGTACGTGGCAATGACCCTGGACGACGAGGTGGAAACGCGCCGCCTGATTGAGGTCCGGCACGGTAACCGACCAGGGCGAAGAAAAGTCGGTGCGAAAATAGAGGACGCCCTTCAAATTGAGCGTATCAAGGATATCATTGAGCACGTCCATTCGGAGTTAATCCTCATTTAATTCACTATTCGTCCTGAATAATGGGACGACGAGCAAACTCATAAACCAAAAAAATGTGGCTGAATAGGGTGTAGGGCCAATTTGCCGATCAACTTTGAATAGGCGCACGCCTTAGCTGATCTTTTTTCGCAATTTATCGACGACGACTTGAACTGCATGCGCGCGAACCACGTAAGCGAAGCAGGAAAAGCATCGTCCTGTCGATCATGTTTTTATAATTGCAAGCGTGGATTGAGTGAAAAGGGCGGAAAGCTTTGACAAATGAGCCGCAAAATCTGGAGTTTTCTTCGCTCTCCGCAGGTGGGGCGGCAATCGTCATCGGTGCCTCCGGAGGCATCGGGCGGGCGATGTCGGGGCATCTTGGCGCCAGCGCTCACTTCGCTGAAGTCATCGGGTTGAGTCGGTCGGGGCATTCGGATTTCGATCTGACCGATGAAGAAAGTATCGCCGGAGCGGCGGCTGATGCTGCCGCGACGGCGGCTGCTCTGCCTGCCGGGATACGCCTTGTGATTGACGCAACCGGTCTGCTGCATGAGGAGGGCGTCGATCCGGAGAAAAGCTGGCGGCAGGTAGAACCGTCGGCCATGGCGCGCGTCTTTGCCGTTAATGCGATCGGTCCCGCACTGCTGATGAAGCATTTTTTGCCGCTATTGCCGAAGCATGGAAAAGCGGTATTCGCCACGCTTTCCGCGAAGGTCGGCAGTATCGGCGAAAACAATCTGGGCGGGTGGTACAGCTATCGGGCGTCGAAGGCAGCGCTCAACCAGCTTGTTCGCACTGCAGCCATCGAGCTTCGCCGAAGCCACGCGGATGCGGTTTGCGTTGCGTTGCATCCCGGCACAGTCGATACACGGCTGTCTGCGCCGTTTTCCAAAGCCGGATTGACCGTTCGAACGCCAGAAATAGCGGCATCCGACCTGCTTGGCGTCATCGATAGGCTGACGGCGGCGCATTCCGGCGGCTTCTTCGACTATCGCGGAAAGCCGTTGCCGTGGTGATGCCGGATCTGCCTGTCTTCTGCGAACGCGCTTGAGCACCGTAGTGCCGCGGGGTGGATTTCGTACAAAGCATTGAGATGCAAAACAGTTTTCAATTTTCTGAAGAGCTCCCCGATCGCAGGATGATTGCGGCGACCAAATAGTCGCTGCGAACGGTGGCAGAACAGTGTTTCTCCCTTGCCACAGTTCTTTTTTATTGGATCTGCCGTAAGGCAAAGGCGTTTACCGGCAAGGGAAAGGCATGCAATTAATTTAAGTTACAGAACTCTGTTATAGAGTCGACGGAAGTGACTTGGGCGGGGATGGGGTTGATTGATGCGTATGAGTTTCAAGCGCTGGCTTGCAGTTGTTTTATGCGCCGCATCAGTCGTTGTCAGCCTGGATTCCAAGCTCGTTTATGCTCAGGACGCAAATAGCGAAGAGGAAGTGGAGAGCGAGGTTACCGGCCTGGAGGCTACTCCGCCCGACGAGGGCAAGCTGCCGATTTCGCTGGTCTTCACGATGGTCCTCAACCAGGCGATGCTGATCTGGAACGACGGCGTGGATACCGGCAGCAATATCGTCGGCAGTTCGCCGGACGGCACCAACATTACCGTCGAGGGCGAGAGCGAATTTGGCGATGGATGGACGACCGGTTTCGTCTTCGGTCTCGATATTTTGAACTCCCAGTCGGATACCGTAGATCAGTTCGATGCAACCGGTGATGGTTCAGATGTAGAGCTGTCGGACCTTTTCCTGACCTTGGGACGAGAGAATTGGGGGTTGTTGGTCTTCGGCTACGCAGGTACCGGTTCCGACGGCGTCGACAGCATCAACGCCGCCAATGCGGATGCTCTCGCCAGTCCCGATGTCAGCGATTGGAACGCCAATTTCTTCGTTCGCGGCAACGATCTGGATCTCGATGCCGAAATCCGCTGGGGCGACTATATCGACGGCGCCATGGCCGGCGATACACGCAACGTCATTTATTATGAGACGCCGGAGTTTTACGGGTTGAAGGCGGCGGCCGCTTATGACGGGGTCGATTACTGGGACGTCGGCCTGCACTTCGATAAGGAGTGGAACGATCAGGTCGCGGTCGGAGCCGCCATAGGCTACTGGAATAATACCACCGGAGAGCCCGATTCCGATGAACCGGTAGATGATTCCGGCTGGGGCGGCTCGATTGCCGTGCGGCATTTGCCGACCGGACTGAATCTCGCCTTCAACTACAGCACGGCCGATCATACGAACCGCTGCGAAGAGCCAGGTGAGATCTCTGGGGCATGCCGGGGCGATGATCATGTCTATTACGTAATTGGTGGTATTGAACGCGATTTCACCGGGTTGGGCGATACGTCGATTTACGGCGAATATTACAACGGCCAGAAGGCGTGGAACGAGAGCGATTCCGAGAAGCTTGCGGCTTTCGAGCTTTTCGAAGATACCGCAACGGAGCTTTCCGACAGCACGGTCACGGTGTGGGGTGCCGGCGTCGTGCAATATATAGAGAACACGTCGGCGTCCTTCTATCTGGGATACAGACACTACGCGCTTGATGTGGATCTGATCGGGGAAGACGGACCCGTAGCGAGCAAGGCTTTGAAGAATTTTGACATTGTAATGACTGGCGTCAGGATCAAATTCTAGCTTGACCTGAAAGCGTGCGGAAGGCGGAGGGAGTATCTCGATCCATCGCGTTAACCGTTCGGTGGAATGCGCCGATTTCTTCCGTTGATAGTGCGTTCAGCGAAAGAGCGACCCTTGATCGGCGTCACGGTCTATATTTTGAAGCGCGGACCAGGCAAACTCTTTGAAGCATAGAAAAGCCCATCTTAACGACGCAGCGTCTTCGGCTTTCCGGTAATCGGGGCAGGGACTTGGCATATGGCGATAGAGCTGAAGGCGACATCGCCCCCGTCGCGCATTCGAGCATCGTGGGAATGGAGGATCGGCAGCATGCCGATCCGCAAGTCTGGTCTGCGCGCCGGAAGCGCAATTTGCCACCGCTTGGCCTGCCCGACTTTTGCGTGATGCGTTCGCGGCGGCGACCTGCCAAATGAAAAGACCGATGAAATGTTGCCATTTCATCGGCCTCTTCCCCCGCCCCCCGGTCATGATCAACTGTTGCGAACCTTTAATCCGCGCGTTTCTCCATTGGTGTCGTCTTGCCATAAACGTCCGGGCTGATCTTGTAGGCGTTCGCTTCCAGATCCAGGGCCAGCTTGTCGATTTCAGCCAGTTGCTCCGGCGAAAGCGTCTCTTTCCTGGTGAGTTCCAGGGTTTCCTGCTGGTCGCCTTCGCCCCGCCAGCCGACGCCAACCGGGCCGAAGCCGCGCGCATAGTATTTCAGTTTGAAGCCTGGCTCCTTGACGGTGAACTCGTCCATGATCAGGACGTCGTCGAAGGTGCCTGCCGCAACCGTCATGCTTTCGCCCATCTTGTGGACTTGCGCCCGATCCGCCCATTCGACGGCAGGAGCCCAGCCTTGCGCGTAGTCACCGTCGCCGACTTTTGGGTTTGCCGGCATGGCAAGTCCCGCCTTGGCGTCTTCAAAGCCCACGATCCAGGTCGGCGCTTCCACCAGTTCACCGTCTTCGAAGGCTTCCGGGTGCTCGCCCAGATACCATACGGTTCCGTCCTTGGCCTGCGCGTAGAAGGCGACTTCTCTCTCCACCAGTTCTTCGCCCTGGCTATAGTCCACGATCCAAACCACCGTAGTGCGCACGCCATTGATCTCTTTGGTGAGATCGGTGACCGTGAATTCGATCCGGTGGGGAATGCGCTCGCCTTCCTCGACGCTCGATCCTTCCTGGACCCATCGCGTTCCCGGCGTCAGCGGCATGAACGGGTTATCGATAGGCGCCAGGTCTTCGAAGTCGGCTGGGTTCATTTCAAGGAACAGCTTTCCATAGACATCGTCGGCGCTTGCGACAGGTGCAAGGACGATCACCGAGGCGAATGCCATTGAAAGGGTCCGAAGAAAACGCGAACGAGATACACTTGTCATTTCTTCTTTTCCTTTTCCAATTCCTGAAAGTCCGCATCGATTTCGGCGCCTACTGACCGCCGGACATTTCCCTGCTGCAGTGCATTCTATGCGAATTGCTCCCTTGTGCCTGCTCCGCGCGATTTGTCGTTTGCGGCAAACCGCAGATATAGCGGAGGCACCACGAACAGGTTGAGCAGGGTGGATGTCACCAGACCGCCAAGGATGACGATGGCCATCGGCAGTTCGATTTCCTGTCCGGGTATGTTGCCGGCTATCACCAACGGCACCAGCGCCAGCCCCGTCGTCGTCGCGGTCATGAGGATCGGCGCAAGCCTTTCCTTGGCGCCGCGAAGGACGAGTTCGGGACCGAAGGCCATGCCTTCCTGGTGCTCAAGATGCTGGAAGTGATTGATCATCATGATGCCGTTGCGGGCGGCGATACCGAAGACCGTCAGGAAGCCGACCAGAGACCCGAGCGAAATGATGCCGCTGCCCAGATAGGCGGCCAGCACTCCGCCGACCAGCGCGGAAGGCAGGGTGAGGAACAGCAGTGTTGCAAGGCGCGCGCTCTTGAACGAAGTATGCAGGAGCACGAAGATGCCAATGGCGGCGATTATCGAATAGGTCATCAGGCGTTTTTGCGCCGCACGCCTTTCGACGTATTCGCCGGCCATCTCCGAATAATATCCTTCCGGGAAAGCGAAGGCTTCGAGCTTAGCTTCGACTTCGCTGGCAACGGAGCCGAGATCCCGGTCCCGCACATTGGCGCTGACCGTTATGCGGCGCTTCATCCCTTCGTGTTCGATAACGTTGGGTGTCGGCCGGATCTGAACGTCAGCTACGTCTGTCAATTTTACCTGGCCGCCGCTGGGCGTGTCGATCAGGAGATTCTTGAAGCTGTGCAGGCTGTGGCGTGATCTCAGGCGTGCTCCACACCTGCACGTCGTAGGCCTTACCGCCGCGGAAGAGATCGCCGACTTCCTCGCCCGACACGAGCACACTTGCAGCCCGCCGGATATCGCCGGGCGTGAAGCCATATTTAGCCGCCTTCGGGATGTCGACCTTGACCTGGATTTGCGGAATGTTCTCGTGCAGTTCGACATGCAGGTTCACGAGGCCTTCCGTTCCGTCAAGAGCAGTTTTGACATCATCTGCCGTATCCTTCAGCACGTCGAGGTTTTCGCCGTAGATGCGGATGACGATGGATTCCGACTTGCCGGTTAGAACTTCCCTTATTCTTTCTTTCAGATAGGTCAGAACATCCCGGAAGAGGCCTGGATATCCATCGACGACTTCCTGTATCTTGTTCAAGGTCTCGTCGTAGTCGACGCTGGGGTCGACGCTGATCCAGTTTTCGCCGAAATACATGCCGACGACCTCGTCCATGAGCAGGGCCTGGCCGATATGCGCGCCGAAATTCTGGACGCCGGGGATCGCGCGCAGTTCCTTGCTGCCCTGGATCGTGATCCGGTTCATTTCCGGATGGGATGTGCCGGGCTTTGTCAGCCAGTGCATCAGGAAGTCCCGCTCCTTGAAGGAGGGCAGCAACTGCTGCCCGAGCATTGGCCAGACCATAATGCCGAGCACCGCCACCACGCCGACCGTAAGATAGGCCGGGCGAGGCGTCTTTACCGTCTTCGACAAGAGCGCGTCGTAGTATTTTTGGAGCCAGACTACCAATGGCGACGTGCGCTGATCGAGCGGCGCGTTGCGCAGGAGTATCATGGCCAGCGCAGGCGTCACCGTCGTTGCCACGAGCATGCTTGCAAGAAGTGCCAGTGCGAAGGAGAAGGCCAGCGGTTTGAAGAACGCGCCCGATAGCCCGTCCATGAAAAACACCGGCACCAGCGCAAGTATGATGATCATCGTGGCGTAGACGATGGCGCTCCGCACCTCAAGCGTTGCCCCAAGGATAACGTTGAATATGGGTTTTGTGCTGCCCTCTTTCCGGGATTGACGCAATCGCCGCACGATATTCTCGATATCGATGATGGCGTCGTCCACCACCGCGCCGATGGCTATCACGAAGCCCGCCAGGACCATCGTGTTCATGGTCGTGCCCATCAGGTAGAGCACGATTCCCGCCACAACGAGGGACAGGGGAATGGCGACGATGCTGATGATGGCGACGCGCCATTCATAGAGGAAGGCGAAAAGCACGACGATGACGAGCGCGCAACCCAGCGCCAGCGCTGTGGTCAGGTTATCGATCGAATCCTCGATGAAAGTGGCCGGGCGGAAAATCTTGCTGTCGATCTCCACGTCGGGCAGGCCCTGTTTCATTTCCTCGAGAGCTGCTTCGACGCCGCGGGTCAGTTCGAGCGTATTGCCCCAGGGGAATTTCTCCACAATCAGAAGCAGGCCGATACCGTCGTTGATGATGCCGTCGCCGATCATCGGTTGATGGTCTTCAAGCACATTGGCGATATCGCCCATACGAACGAGCTGCCCTTCTTTGTTCAGCAGCGTTACTTCGGCGAGTTCCTTGGAGCTCTCGATCGGCAGGACGTGGCGGATGTTGAACCGTTGGTTTGGCGTTTCGAACCAGCCTCCGGTGCCGACAATCGCGCCGTCGGAAAACCTGAGCAGGCCGGATTCCATGGAGTTCGCCGTTCCTTCCATTACCTCTTCGAGCGTGACGCCATTGTCATGCAGCCGCTTGGGGTCGACTTGCACCTGAAGCATCTGCAGCCGTTCGCCCCACATGGCCACATTCGCCACGCCGGGAACGAGGAGGAGACGCTGCCTGATCTTCCAGTAGGTGATCATCGACAGGTCGATAACGGAAAGCTTGTCGGAGGTGATGCCGATTTTCATCACTCGGCTGGTTGCCGAAAGCGGCGGCAACATGAAAGGCGGGAGCTGGGAGATCGGCAGGTGAGGGGTTACCTGCGCGATACGCTCGCTCACCAATTGCCGTGCCTGCATGATGTCCGTGCCGCGCTTGAAGTAAAGCTTGACAGCGGAGAGTGCCGGGACGGATTTCGATCTGAGGTTGGTGACGCCGGGAACGCCGGCGAGCGCTTCCTCGATCGGCAGGGTGATCAGCTCCTCGACCTCCTGCGCGGACATGCCGAGCGAGGGGGTTTGGATTTCAACAATCGGTGGCGCGAATTCCGGAAAAACGTCGACCGGCATACCGCGAAGCTGGCCGACGCCGAAATACATCAACCCGGCCGCGATGGCTATCACGATGAAGCGGAATCTAAGACTGGTTCCGACAATCAAGCGCATCATATCGGCGCCCCCCATTAACGAGTTACAAATTATGCGGTGTCGCGCTTGCAGTGCTTCCTTGGTCACCCCCGATTACGCGGGAGCCTGTGAACTGTGCCGGCAGCCGGCACAGTCCTGTTAGTGGCCGACGCCGGACTCAGCGCCGTAAAGTTCCGCAGCTCCGACCGTCGCGATCGCCGTATCCTTATCGGGGCCTGACGTCAGCATGGCGTCATCTCCCTCGATGCGATCGACCTCGACTTGATGGCGAACGAACTTGCCGGGTTCAGGACTGATGTAGACCCATGTTTCTCCCTGCGGATCGTAGATCAGCGAGGAGTAGGGCACGACCTTGCGCGTAACGAGTGCGCCGCCTTCCGCGCCTGATACCTCGGTCTCGCGAACCACTACCGTTTGAAGGTCGATTCGCTTCATCGCATCTTCGGTCAGGGTGACCGAACTCAGCTTCGATCCCTCGATATGTTCGACATGGGCCGGTTCGATTTTCGACTGGTCGCCGACCACTTCCTGGCAACCTGCGATTTGCAGCCCCGCCACAGCAAGGGCGGCCACCATTGTTATTTCATGAATGCGTCGCATTTAGCTCGCCTCCGTTTCCATCTCGGCCAATGACATTTCAGGCTTTGAACCCGCTCCAAAACGCAGATACAGGGCGGGAATTATGACAAGGCTGACCAGCGTGGATGTCACGAGGCCACCAAGTATGACGACCGCCATCGGGTGCAGGATCTCATGCCCGGCTATGGTGCCGGAGACCACGAGAGGGAGAACCGCCAAAGCTGTAACCAGGGCGGTCATTAGAATCGGAACCGAGCGGTCCTTCACGCCGCGAAGCACGAGATCCAGGCCGTGTTCGAGCCCTTCCTCGTTTTCCAGGTTCTGGAAATGCCTGATGAGCACCAGGATGTTGCGGGCGGCGATTGCGAATACCGCAAGCAGCCCCGCGAGCGAGCCGAGCGATATGATACCGCTCGCCGTGTAAGCCGCCAGAATTCCACCGACCAGGGCCGCAGGCAGCGCAACGAAGGTCACGACCGCCAGCCGCCAGCTGCCGAAAGCTGCCTGCAGCAGCAGGAAGATGCCGATGGCAGCGGCTAAACCGAAGGCCATGGTGCGCCGCTCGGCAGCCTGCCGTTCAGCGTATTCGCCAAGCACTTCCGCATGATACTCCAGCGGGAATGCGATCTGCTTGATGCGCTGGTCGACATCGAGTGCGATGGAGCCAAGTGCGCGTCCTTGCGCATTGGCGGTGATGTCGATACGCCGGGCAACGCCTTCGCGCTCCACAACGGTGGGTATCGGCACGATCTTCACATCGGCGACATCCTGAAGCTCGACATATTGGCCGTTCGGCGTATCGAGCAGGAGTTCGTTGATGCTGGTCAGGCTATTGCGGATCTCGGGCGCGCCCCAGACCACCACATCGAAGACCTTGTTGTCTTCAAACAGCAGGCCGACGTCGATGCCCGAAAGAAGCGTTGCAGCGGCACGGCGAACATTGCCCGGTTTTAGGCCGTATGCCCTGGCCTTCGCCAGGTTCGGCTTGATTTCGAGGCTCGGCTCTTCGATTTGCTGTTCGATTTTCGGATCGACAATACCGTCAATTCCTGCAAGGGCGGACTGCACTTCGATTGCCTTCTCACGAAGCACCGCTATGTCCTGGCCGTAGATGCGGACGACGATTTCCTCGTCTTCTCCAGTTACGGCTTCACGGGTTCTTTCTTTCAGATAGGTCATGATGTCGCGGCGAAGGCCGGGATAGTGATCGACGACTTCCCTGACCTTGGCGACCGTTTCGTCGTAGTCGGCCGTCTTGTCGATGTTGACCCAGAGCTCACTGGAATTGACGTCGACGACTTCGTCGGAAAGGATCGCCCGTCCGACATGGGCGCTGACGTTGCCGACGCCTGGAATGGCGCGAAGTTCGGCCGTCGCCTTGGAAACGATCCGGTTCATCGCCTGCCGTGAGGTGCCCGGAGGGCCTTCCCATTCGATCAGCAAGTCGTTTTCACGGAAAGACGGAATAAGCGACTGTTGCCCGAGTTGCGGCCATGCGGCAGCGCCTGCAACCAGCAGAACCGCGACGGCCGCATAGGCTGCCGCCGGCGTTTTGGCGAATGGCCTGGTAATGGCCATCGCTGCACCGCGCAGCATCTCCGCAAGCGGTGACTTGCTGCCGGAAATTCCTTTGTCCCCCAGCAGCATTACGCTGAGCGCCGGCGTGACTGTCAGGGCCACCAGCATGGAAACAACCACCGCCAGGGCATAGGCGCCGCCGAGCGGCTTCAGGAAGGATCCGGAAAGACCTTCGATGAAGTAGATCGGTGCGACCGACAGCAAGACGATGAAGGTCGCAAAGAGCATGAGGCGCCGCATCCCGATCGACGCTTCGATGATCGTCCTCGTTGCCGACTTGTCTTCCGGCTTCTGGCGCAACCGCCTCATGATGTATTCTGAATCGACGATGGCATCGTCTATGACCACGCCAATGGCGACGGCCAGTCCCGCCAGCACCATCATGTTGAGCGTGATGCCGTAGAAGTAGAGGACGAGCGCTGCAGCGAGCACGGACGATACGACCGCAACCGAACTGATCACGGCAACGCGCCAATTGAAGAAAAATGCAAAGAGGGCAAGTATCGCGAGCGCCCCGCCGAGAGGCAGTGCCCAGGATAGATTGGCCTGCACATTTTCCACGAAACTTGCCGGACGGAAGAGGCTGGAATTGACTTCGATCCCGGTGAGGCCGGGCTTCAGGGCCTCAAGCGCCTTTTCGACGCCCTTTGTGACATCCAACGTGTTTGCCCAGGGAAATTTCTCGACCACGATCATCAGGCCAGGACCATCGTTGATCACGGCATCGCCGATAAGCGGCTGATGGTCCTCGACGACGGTAGCCACGTCTTTCAGCACCAGCGGCATGCCGCTGACGGCAACGCCGGCCAGTTGCTCCGGCTTGGTGATCGGCATCAGATGGCGGATTCCGAGCCTTTGATTGGGAGTATCGACCCAGCCGCCAGTGCCCGGCGTAGAGGCTTCAAGGAAGGTCAGCGGCGAAACCCAAAGCGCGTCGCCGGCGGTCTTGATGACCTGATTGAGGGTTACGCCCTTGTCACGAAGTTGCTTGGGATCGACCTGGACATGAAGCTGGCGGTTGCGCAGGCCGAATATGGAGACATTGGCAACGCCGGGTACGCCCATCAGGCGCGGCCGGATCGTCCAGCGGGTGAGCACGGACATATCGATCGGGGTAACGTCCTTTGCCGTCAATCCGATCTGCATCACGCGGTTGGCCGACGACAGCGGCTGCAACATGACCGGGGGCTTGGAAACATTCGGCAGGCCGGCGGCCTGCGTCAGACGCTCCTGCACCATTTGCCTCGCCAAAAGCACATCGGTGCCATTATCGAACTCAAGGACGATGGAGGAAAGGCCGGGAATGGATTTCGATCGGATGGTTTTGAGCCATGCGACGCCGTTGAGAAGATCCGCCTCCAGCGGAACCGTTATCAATTGCTCCACTTCGACAGCCGAGAGGCCAAGCGCCTCGGTCTGAACCTCGACATAAGGCTCTGAGAACTCCGGCAGGATGTCGAAAGGCATGTTGCGGAGGTTCGTAACGCCGACAAACATGGCAATCATCGCCAGAGAGACGATGAGAAGACGAAAATTGACGCTCGACCTAATGATCCAACGCAGCATAGCGAGCCCCCCTGGTACGCGTTACAAACTCCGGCACTCACCACGGTAAGACCGAGGCATTCCAAATAACACTCTACGGTTTTTCTTCCACTGCACCGCAGTTAGAAGAAGATCATGTCGAGCGCATCTACGGTATCTAAGACAATTACCCCCCTGATCGAGTAATCGCCCCCCCAAAACGCAAATAGAGCACTTACGGCTTCCGCGTAAATGCTCTTTGTCGGGCGAAGAAATTTGTTCATCAATAAAGACTTTGATGAAACAATATTTCTCCGTCAAACAAATAAACAATACGCGTTTATTTGTTTCTGGGCAGAATTGTGTTTACTAAGATTAACATTAGTTAAAAAAGGCGATTGAATCAAGTTTAATTGCATATTAAATTTATGGTTGTAATTTATGGCTCGATACAATCATAAATTACTATATTTCTATCGTAAGGTAATTTCATTATATACATGAGATCATTGAATTTTCTAACCTAATTCCGTGATTTGACCCAGTCGGTTCGTGCTTCCTCTGAGGGAGTTTGTGGTCTTGGATAGGTCGAGTAACGAAGGGAATTTCCAGTAAAAGTTATTTAAAGGTTAATTGGCAGCGCATTGTGCAATGAAAGAGATCTTTGTTCAGGGTGATTTTTAATAATCATACTAATAACGGGAAATCAAAGCTGATCCGGCTATATTATTCTGCCGCAAGCAGTTTCTCCATTGAAATAAGCTTGGAGAGGATGAGTCCTCGCACTGAGTTCCCGAGATAGAGGGTCGCGCCGGGCAGGTCTTCCACCTTGAGATCCGCCTCCACCGCACGGCCGGTTTCCAGCAGCGCGGCGCGAAGGGTGCCCGGCAGGAGGCCATGGCGGAGGGCGGGCGTCAGCAGTCGACCGTCCCGCTCGATGAAAAGCGTCGTATAACTTCCCTCCGTAAGGAAGCCTTCGCCATTGGTGAAGAGAACTTCATCGCAGCCCGTCTCCGCGGCAAGCCTTTTCCTGGTGTTATCGTAAAAGGCCCGGCGGGTGGTCTTGTGATAGAGGAACGGGTCCGCAGCATCCGTCGGCTCAGCACTGATGACGATGCTCCAGGCGCCGCTTGCGACGGGTGCCAAAGGCTGATCGGTGATGCTGATGCCGCCTGTCGATGAAAGCTCCAGCCGCACCCGTGTTTCGCAGGCAAGCGCTGCAGCGTGATCTGCAAGCGCCTGCTCCACTTTCCGGAAATCGAAGGCGAAGTCGAAGTAGGCAGAGCTTTCCGCCAGCCTGTCGAGATGGCGGGGCAGGAGAAAGTACCCGTCTTGTGGCGTCCAGCGCATCGTCTCGATAAGGCCGAATGGGGCTTCATAGTCGCTCATGAAGCGGAGTTTCAGCAGGCATTCGTCATATTCCGGACTGGCGGCTGAATCGAATACGACGCCGGAGCCGGTGCCTACTTCTCCTGCTCCGTCCTTGCCGATCGTGAGGGTTCGGATTGCCACATTGAAGCGGAAGTCGCCTTGAGGCGTTATATGGCCGATAGATCCGGTGTAGACGCCGCGCGGGCTCGTTTCCAGTTTCTGCAGAATTTGCATGGCGCTCAGTTTTGGCGCGCCGGTGATCGATCCGCAGGGGAACAGGTTCTCGAAGATCGGGCAAAGGCTCGCATTCTTCGGCAACCGGCCTTCGACGGTCGACGTCATCTGAAACAGCGTCCGGTAGGTCTCGACGGAAAAAAGCTCGGGGACGTTGACGCTCCCGGTCTCGGCGACGCGCGACAGATCGTTGCGCATCAGATCGACGATCATGACGTTTTCGGCTTGCGCCTTCGGATCGGCGGCCAGTTCGCGCGCGATCCTTCGGTCTTCACGCATCGTTTTGCCGCGCTTTGCCGTTCCCTTCATGGGGCGGGTACGCAGAAGCTCCGCTTGACGCTCCAGAAAAAGCTCCGGCGACAGGGAGAGGATTTGCGTGCCGCCCAGATCCAAACAAGCGGCGTGACCGACCGGCTGGCGGCGGATCAGGTCTGAAAACAGGCGCAACGGATCGCCGTCGAGGCGAAAGCGGGCGCGCATCGTCAAATTGGCCTGATAGATGTCGCCCCTCGCCAGATGGTCCTGAACCGTTGCGAAGGCACCGTCGTAGCTCTCCCGATCCATATCGAAGGCGAGATCGCGGATATGGGCGCGCGGTTTGTCTTTCGCCGCACTTTCCAGCCAATCCAGCGCTTCGGTTTTGGTCAGGGCGCGTGGCGACTTGAAGAGGCCGAACCAGATGAGAGGCAAATCAGGCATTGCCGGTGCCGAGGCCTTCAGCTTTTCTTCGAAGGCAAAGCCGGCTTCATAGGCCACATAGCCTGCAAGGTGAGCGCCGGCAGAGCTTGCCGCTTCCAGTCTGGCAAGGGTGCTGCGAACGTCAGCCAGACAATGGCAGGCGATGATGTCGCCCGGCTCCTCGAAGAGAAGTGCGCCATTGGTCGTCTTGGCGTCCAGCAAGAGCACTCTTGCGGCCTGCGCATCCGTGCCGGCGATCATGACCAGCTTTCCGGTTGATTCCTGATTGTCGTGAGCTAAACGCTTGCAAGCGACATGGCAAGGGCCGTCAGCCGACAGTCGGCATCGACGCCAGATTTTACGTTAGTACCATACGCCTAGTCCGCCCATTCGGCGGCGCGGCCGGCCGGTTACGGGAACGGGTGAATGCCCGGCGACATGGGGCCATGCCTCAACGTCGAGGCCGGGGTGCGGCTGTTTTCTCAGTGCCATGATCCGCTTCACCCGTTCGTCTGTCTTGGGGTGGGAACGCAGGATCGAAGGGTCCGGGATGCGGGCTCCGGGCATCATCGCCTCCCACATGCGCCCTTGTGCGGTCTCCAGTTTCACCAGCGCGGAGGAAAGGCCCTCCGCGTCGCCTGTTAGCTCCACTGCGGTAAGATCGGCTTCGAATTCGCGGGTACGAGACAAGGCCAGTTGCAGCAGCGTACCGATTGTCGGCGCCGCTACCAGAATGCCGATCGCCAGCCACGGCGTGCCGGGTCGGCCGCCCGTCAATTGCGGCACATTGAAAAGCGCAAGCATCAAGCCCAGAAAAGACATGACGGTGGTCATGCGGCTGACGACGTCGCCGAGCGCCATTACGCGAATGTCCTCGTGGAGAATATGGGAGATCTCATGGGCCATGACGCCAAGGAATTCGCGATTGGACAGGCCGCGAATGAGACCGTCGGTCATGCAGATCGCGGCATCGTCCCGCCGTCCGATGGAAAAGGCGTTCATCATCCGGCTGCGGACCAGATAAAGCTCAGGCGCGCGCGTCAGCCCGGCTCGTTCGGCCAAAAGGCTGACCATCCTGTGGCCTTCGGGGAAAACGGTATCCGGCAAGGGTTTTGCCCGATAAAGCCCGAGCACCATTTTGGGGGATAAATGCGTGGCGGCATAAAGCGACAGGCTGCCGCCAATGCTGATCCACAAGACGCCCTGAAGCCCGGCAATCACATAGGCGCAAAGGCCGAGGAGCAACAGGCTGCCGCCGGCAAGGAGGACTGTCTGCCGCAGATTGCGGAGGCGGTAACGGGCCTGAAGGTCCGGGTTGATGCTCGAAAATCCGTCCATCTTGGAAAATATAGGGTGCGGGAGCCGTTGCGAATACCGCTGATCGACGGGAATTTTGATAAGCAGGCGTGGATCATACAGCCGGCTCGCAGCAGACTTTTCCGCTTCGCTTCAACCGACCCTTGTAACGTAGGTTAATTCGTCGGTGATACCGGGCAGCGCTGCCCGCAAGTCCGCAGCCGTTTGCTTCAATGCAGCTATTGCCTCTTCGACATGAAGGAGCGACACGGCTTCGACCTCTCCAGGGGATGTTTCTTCGGTTCTGTATCGCCTGGCCGTCTGGCTTTGCGTGTCGCTGAGACTCTTGCCAGGATCTTCCTTGTTCGATGCGGCGATAGTGCTCAGTCTCGCTACGATTTCGCCGACTCGTCCGGCGTTTTCGCCCAATCCGGTGGCGATGGCGGCCGCATCTCGGTCCAGGGTGCCGATGGCCGAAGCGATCTTTTCCAAAGCGGCGGTCGATTGTCCGGTTTCGGAACGCAATGCCTCGATCTGGGCGGCGATCGTTTCGGTGGCTTTCGCCGTCTGGCCGGCAAGCTCCTTCACTTCCCCTGCCACAACCGCGAACCCTCGCCCTGCCTCGCCGGCACGTGCCGCCTCGATCGTGGCATTCAGCGCCAGGAGGTTGGTTTTGTCGGCGACAGAGCGGATGAGCGTCAGCACGTCGCCGATCCGTTGGCAGGTGTCTGCCAGCCGCGCGACCCGCTCATTCGCCACGCGCGCGTCGAGCGCTGCAATTTCCATGTTTTGTCGCATCGTCGTCGTCCGCTCCAGGATCTCGCCGAGTGCCGCCGAAAATTCACCCGCTCTTTCAGCTGTTTCGGCAATGTCCGGCACATCCCGGCTTTGCCTGCCGTTGCAGGGCGTATCATGGGAGCAAGCTTCTTTGAGTGTCGCCAAGTAAGATGCCTCCGCCGCTTGCACCATGCTTTTCAACGATGAATTCTCGTCGCGAAGCTTGTGGGCGCGATCCTCCAGATCTGCAATCGTCATTGCCAATGCATTTTCCGTTGCTGCAAATCGTGCGGCCCAGGCAAGGTCCCGCGCTTCGTTTAGAGCGCTTTCCACGAAAGCGGGATCGCTTTCGTGATAAGAAATCGCTCCAGTATCAATACTTTGAGCATATCCTTGTCGCCAAATCCGATTCAGATTTGGCGGGATATGCTCTAGGCTGCGGAGTTCCTCTTCCGTAGAGCTTGCCGCATGAGCAGCATTGGCTTTGGCGAGGTCGCTGTCGATCAATGCGCTTCGCAGTTTTTCGGAAAGAAGGGCGAGCGCGAATATTCCGCCGAAGAAGAGAGCGAGATTGAGCACGGGTGACCCGGAACTGGATGCGTCGGCTGTGGCCTCTATGCCATTCGCCAATGCCCCGACAACCGTCAGGCCGAAGATTGTACCGCCATAACTTGCAACGGCATGCCAGTCGGCGAAACTCGCGACGATTGCGCAAAAGACTATCGCGAGGAGCAGGCCATCGGCTTGCGCGATATATATGTGAGGGCTGCCCGTCAGGCCTGAAGAAAAGAGTATGGCTTCCGATGCGAGAAATATCGCGGCTGCATGCCTCACCGCAGGCCCTGTCGGAGCCCTTAGCCACAGTGACGTTATGGCCGCACCAGCGGACAAGACGAAAGCGGACATCATAATGGGTGACAACACCGCGACTGTGTATGCAATTGTCATCGTCGCCAGCCCGGCGAGCCAGCAGATGATGACGACGAGCCGCGCCAGCCGTTGCCGGGTTGCAGCAAGCGAGCCTTCGTATTGCTCGTGAAGCGTTCCCGCCGCCATTGATCCTCGCTCCGGTTGATTTTGCGGAGTCTTGCGGCGAGTTGGTTAACGATTGCTAAAGCGCCACGATTGCACGAGGCGCTGATGCTTCAAATTCTCCCTGCGGAGGCGGATAAAGCAAATTGCCGGCCGTTTGTTTCCGCCCGGCCGGCAAAGTTGTCAGGTCCATTCGCTCAGACGCAGATGCGTACCTTCAAATTCAGGCGCCGATCCCCAGGCCGATCGGGCAGGACACGCCGGTGCCGCCCAGGCCGCAATAGCCGCGCGGGTTCTTGTCGAGATATTGCTGATGGTCGTTCTCCGCATAGTAGAAGGGCTGCATCGGCTTGATCTCGGTGGTGATATCGCGGCCATGGCTTGCCGCCTTGAGGGCGCTTGCATAAGCGGCGCGGGTCGTCTCCGCCGCCTCGCGCATTTCCTCGCTCGTGTAATAGATCGCCGAGCGGTACTGCGTTCCCATGTCGTTGCCCTGCCGCATGCCCTGCGTGGGGTCATGGCCTTCCCAGAACCGGCGCAGCACTTCCTCGCGCGAGATCTGGCTTAGATCGAAAACAACGCGCACGGCTTCTGTGTGCCCGGTGCGCCCACTGCAGACTTCGCCGTAGGTCGGATTTTTGGTGTGGCCGCCTGCATAGCCGACGGCGGTGACATAAACGCCGGGCGTTTGCCAAAACAGCCGCTCCGCTCCCCAGAAGCAGCCGAGCCCGAGCAGCACCTCCTCGTGACCTTCAGGAACCGGCGCGTCGATCGGCCGGCGGTTTACCGTGTGAAGACCCGGCCGCATGATCGGCGCATCGCGGCCCGGCAAAGCTTCCTCGCGGTTGGGAAGGGCGAGTTTCTTGTTCAGCATGGACATGAATGACATGGGCTCATTCTCCTTCGGGTGGAACGTTTTATGAACCGAAACGTTCAATTGGCAAAACGTTCGAGAGGCGAAACGTTTTAGTCTGGCTGGATCGCCCGCGCCGGTCGTCCCCATGACGGGCGGCGGTGAGCTTTCCGGTTTTCGCAATTGCGCTTTTTTCGCGGTGGCGCAGCAAGGGCCGGATCGCCTGCTTGCGGCCGGTGCGAATGTCTGGTCGCGGCTATGGTGTGTTGTCTTGATCTACAATTGGGCGCAATCCGTTCAAGAACAAGCCCGTATCCGCCGGTGGCCAATCAAGTTTGCGGTATCGGCAATGGATGCGGGCGTAACGTCATGAAAACACGATCCGCTTCCGCCGCCTTTCCCCGAGCCATAGCAGCAACAGGCCGAGCGGTCCGATGGTCAGCCACACCGGTTGTTGCAAAAGCCACAAGATCACCGGATCCCACAGGAACGGGTTGATGTGACGTTGAACCGCCGCCTGCGCCGTGTTGAGTGACGAGGGCGAAAGATCGAACCAATATTGGCCAAGCGGTTTGACGGACCAGCTTGCGGCGGCAATCGTGCGCGTGCCGTCGAGCACGATGGCGACGAGGGCTACGGCAATGAGCCAAAGACCCAGGATTTTCGACAGGAAACGCAGCATCTTCGAGTATCAATCGCCTTTTTGCGGTCGGCCAGAGCGGAACCATAAAGGGGCCAGCGCCGTCGTGATCAGCCTTCTTCCTTAAGTAGCGACACACGGCCTGCGGCGCAATGGAAGCGGACATGTTGAAAACGGATAATATTTCTTGCGCAACGGCTTGAAGTCCTAACCGCCGTCAGTATAGTGCGCGTCTTGCTGCCAGCGGGCTTCGCTCCCTGGCGCGATGGAGAGGTGGCCGAGTGGTTGAAGGCGCACGCCTGGAACGCGTGTATACGGGAAACCGTATCCAGGGTTCGAATCCCTGTCTCTCCGCCAATTTCCATTGAACTCTCCGCTATTTAGGCGGACGGCAGAATTCCGCGATTTTCCAATAAGACGGTCAACCTGAAACGTGGTTGGTATCGTTTATGGTATCGCGCAAGGTATCGTCTGTCGTCTCCCTGGAAGCTGTCCGTCAAGGACACCGCCGGAACCTATCTTCCCTTCCTCCTTCCGGGACACCGAAACCCCTAAAGACCAAACCACCATCCCCGGGCCCGAATCTGGTCCGCTCGGGAAATGTTTATCTTTTTCAGGTTCGATGGCCGAAACAACTGGACCCGGAACGCCGTGCGGCGCCGATCCGGATCAGCCTTGGCGCCTGCCCCCACCGGGAAGCAAGACGCTAGGCTGATCTCCTGATCAGTCATACATGACGGCTTTTCGGACTGTCAGGACAACCGGGCGTGTCGAACGAAACAAGCGATGAAAACGGAGGTCAGGATGGCCTTGAACGACTTCTCAAGGCTGAGCGTAAACGTCTCGAAATCCTCGGGGAACTTAAAACCATCCAGAAAATGATCTCCGGCCTTGCTTCCTCACCGTCCATTCATCAGGAGGTAGCGCTCGGTCAGTTTTGAGGATTCTTCCAGCTGGCACGAGAACTCGCAAAGGGCGATCAGGCTGTCGAAAATTTTGACGAAATTCGAAAAAGATATTCCGATGAACTTCGGGACGCTCTTTAAGAACGAATTGGTTCGAAACTCGAACGACCCACAACGGTCAAAGCGCGGCAATTGGCTGACCGTTTCGGAATTCGAAATAACTCGCCGACTGGCTCGGTCAGCGAAACCGAGCCTGTTTCACATCCAGCCCATTGCTTTTAAGCGTCGAAGTGTCGAGCGTCGATTTCTCATCTGCAATGCTACCCTCGCAAAATATCGAAGGCGCCGAGGCAAACCTGGCGCATCTCCCTCATTCTTCCCTGAAGGCGTGGGTGACCTGGTCGACGAGGGGTTTGACGAGGTAGGAGAGCACGGTGCGTTCCCTGGTGACGATGAAGACCTCGACCGGCATGCCGGGAACCAGGTGCTTGTCGCCGAGCTTTGAGAGTTCAGCAGAATCCAGCGTCAGCCGGGCGTTGTAGAAGGAGAGCTTCGTTGCTTCATCAACGGCATGGTCGGCGGAGAGCGTGGCGACGCGGGCCATGAGCTCCGGCGTCGTGCGCTGGTCGAAACTCGGCAGGCGGATCACCGCCTCCTGGCCGGGGAAAAGCAGGTCGATGTCGGTCGGCGCCACCTGCGCCTCGATGACCAGCAGATCCTCCTTCGGCACCATCAGCATGAGCGTTTCGCCCGGGCCGACGACGCCGCCGATGGTGTGGACGGCCAGCTGATGGACGAAGCCCTCGCGCGGGGCGCGGATATCGACCCGCCGCTTGCGGTCCTCCGCCGCAATCCGCTGTTCCTCCAACTGCGCCAGTTCCGAGCGCACCTGCTGCAATTCCTCCAGCACCGATTGCCGCGCCTCGTCGCCAAGCTGGATGATCTGCAACCGCCGCTCGCCGATGGCCTCGCCGGCGCGCGCCACTTCGGCGATCAACCCGCCGCGCTCGCCCTGCAGCCGCGCCCGGTCACGGCGAAGCGCCGTCACCCGCGTTTCCGGCACCAGCCCCTTGTCGAGAAGCTGCAACAATCCTTCAAGCTCATCGTCGATCAGCGCGATCTCTTCTTCCTTGGCCGTGCGTTGCGCCTCCAGCCCCTCGGTCTGTTTCTCGAACTGCTTGATTTGATCGCGAAGCTGGCCGATCCGCCCGGCAAGCGAGGCGGCGCGGGCCTGCTTCAAGGCTTCCTGCCCGGCGATCACCACTTGCACCTCCGCCTCATCCGCGCGGGCCTGTGAGGCTGTCGGGGAAAGCGATCTCCGCCTTGCCATCGCGCTCCGCTGCAAGCCGTGCCTCGCGCGCGGCAAGCTCGACGATCTGCTTGCTTCACGATCGCCAGATTGGCCTCCACCACCGTATCGTCCAGCCGCACCAGCAGATCGCCGGCGGCGACCAGATCGCCGTTCTTCACCGCGATCTCCTTGACGATGCCGCCTTCCTGATGCTGCACCCGCTTGGTGTTGGTCTCCACCACCACGGTGCCGGAGGCGATCACCGCGCCGCCGATCTTCGCCAGCGCCGCATAGGTGCCAAGCCCGCCCAAAAGCAACAGCACCGCAAGACCGCCGATGACCGCGTGCCGCTTCAGACTGTTTGTGACTGCCGCCTCCAGCGCGTCACTCGACTGCGCGTCATGCATCGGCCACCACCTTCAGCGCGTTTGCGGCTTTGCGCTGCGCGTTCGCCTGACCGGTGACTTCCGCCAGCACCTCCTCCTTCGGCCCGAAAGCGCCCTGCCGCCCGTCCTTCAGAAACAACAGCTTGTCGACGGCGGCGACCGCGCTTGGCCGGTGGGCAACGATGATGACGATGCTGCCGGCCGCCCGCGCCGATCCGATCGCCGCCGTCAGCGCTGCATCGCCTTCAGCGTCCAGATTGGAGTTCGGCTCGTCCAGCACGATCAGGAAGGGCGAACCGTAAAGCGCGCGCGCCAAAGCCACCCGCTGGCGCTGGCCGGCGGAAAGTCTCGCGCCATTTTCGCCCACCTGCGTGTCGTAGCCCTGCGGGAAGCGGGCGATGAGATCATGCACATCGGCGGCTTGTGCCGCCGCGATCACCGCCTCGGATGAACGCTCCGGATCGAAGCGGGCGATGTTTTCCGCAATCGTGCCGTCGAGCAGTTCCACATCCTGCGGCAGATAGCCGATGGAGCGGCCAAGCACCGCCCGGTCCCAATGGTGCATCTCCGAACCGTCGAGGCGGATCTTGCCCGCCGCCAGCGGCCAGACGCCGACCAGCGCCCTGACCAAGGATGATTTGCCCGAGCCGGACGGGCCGATGATGCCGAGCCCGTCGCCGGCGGCAAGCGAAAAGCCAATGCCCTGCACCGTCGCCGATGGTGCGGACGGCGGACGGATCGCCGCCTGCTGCACGTCGAGTTGCGCCACAGGCACGGGCAGTTCCGTCTCCGGCACGCCTGTGGGGTGCGCCTTCAAGGTCTCCTTCAGCCGCGCCAGCCCTTGTCTTGCAGCCAAAAACGGCCGCCAATGCGCCACCGCCTGTTCAACCGGCGCCAGCGCCCTCGACGAGATGATCGACGAGGCGATCATCACCCCGCCCGAGGCCTCGTTTAGGATCACCAGCCACGCGCCCGTGCCAAGCAGTGCCGATTGCAGCATGAAGCGCAACGTCTTGATGATCGTGCCGAAGAGCGCCTGCTGATCGGCGGCCTTCCTTTGCGCCGCCAGCCACTCGTCGGTGTCCGCCCGCCAGCGCTCGCCCAGCACCTTCAGCATGCCCATGGCGGCGATTGCCTCGATGTTGCTGCGCCCCGTCTGCACCATTGCAGCACGACGGGCCGACCGGCCGGAGAGTTCCGCCGTGGGCTTGCGCGAGATCCACTCATTCACGCCGATCAGCAGGCTGATGACGATGGCCGCCGCGAGCGACAAAAGCCCCAACAGCGGATGCAGCAAAAACACCATGCCGAGATAGATCGGCATCCACGGCACGTCGAAGATCGCCACCGGGCCGGGGCTTGCCATGAAGGCGCGCACCAGCTCCAGATCGCGCACCGGCTCCGACTTTTGCAGCGCCGGATTGGCGTTGAGCGAGCGCCCCACCGCCGCCTCATAGCTGACGCCGGAAAGCCTTGCGTCCAGCCGCTGCCCGACGCGCGTCAGCATGCGGGAGCGCAGCGCTTCCAGAAATCCCTGGAACGCATAAAGCCCGATCGTCAGCCCGCCCAGCACCACCAGCGTCGGCACGCTGCGGCTCGACAGCACCCGGTCGTAGACCTGCAGCATGAACAAAGGGCCCGTCAGCATCAAAAGATTGATGACGAAGCTGAAGCCGCCGATCACCCCAAAGGACGACCGGCAGGCGGCCAGCGCCCCGGCAACAAGCTGCTGCCGGGGATTGTTTGGCGAGGTGCGCATCGCTTACGCCACGAAGCGGAAGTCGTCGGCGGTAAGCGACGAAAGCTGCACATTCGCCAGAGTCAGCGACGTCGCCTCATCCACCGTGATCACGACATCGTCGCCATCCTGCGAGGAATGGGAAAGCACGTCGTCGAAACTGGCGAACCCGCTCGCCCCATCAAAGGTCATGGCGTCGAAGACGCCGTCGCCGGAGAGATCGCTGAGGCTGCCCGCCGCGAAATCCTCCACCACCTGGTGCCCGGCATCGGCGGCGAAGACGAAGACGTCGAGGTCGCCAGAAGCGGGATCGACTGAAGTTGCTTCCGGTTCGACCCCTGCTTCGTTCGCCTCCGCCGTCTGCGGCCCGAACGCCTGCTGGCCATCCGGCACGGCGATGACATTCACATGCGCGGTCACCGTGTTGGACGACTTGCGTCGAGCCGGTGCCGTCATCGACGGTGATCGAGATATCCCGTCCTGTGCCGCTCGGATCGTTGCTGGTGTTCCGATAGCCGACCGAGCGAAGCGCTGCCTGATAGTCGGCAAGCGCTCGCAACGCCGGTCAGCGTCAGCACGCCGGTCTGCGCGTCGAACGAACCCGCTGATGCCGCCTTGATCGGTGAACACTCAGCTCGTCCTCACCGGCGACGAAATCGTCGATCTGAACCGTAGCGCCGACAAGCGTCGCGCTATCCACATCCGAGATCGTCAACTCACCGGCAAAGGCAACCGCCTCCGAGCCTTCCACATAGCTCGGCCCGATGCGTTCCGTTCCGTCGGCGTTGAAGATCTTCTGGAAAATGCCGTTGAGCTGGACCGTCCTGGCCGTCCGAATCCCAAGTCACGACAAACCCACCATCCGACAGTGCTGTAATCGCTGGCTGAAACTGATTATCTCGACTGTAGGTATTAACTTGAAATTCCCCACCCACCCGGCTCCAGAGCTATCATACCCCTGCCCATAAATACCGTACCCTGACCCATCTTGACAAATCTGATGCCCACGTCACCACAATCCGCCATGAGACAAGGCCGATACACATCAGATTTTATCTGATACTCTGCCGAGTAGTGTATTTACCTGAAATTCTGTTCCGACTGCATCCCCGATTTCATCAAACCGCTGGCCGTAAATACTCCAGTGACTGATCCATCCTGTCCATACGATTCCCAGGTGACGACAAAACCTCCTTCAAACGAACGCGGAAGATATTTGCGGGCTTGCCTGGGTTTCCGACTGTAAAAGTGCTTACCTGAAATTCGACCCATTGGCATCGAACCGCTGAGCAGAATATCTTTCCATACCGAATTCCCAAGCCGGAACCATCTTGATCTCTCGACTGCCAAATGACCACATAACCTCCATCTCAATGCCGATACTTGAGGATCTGAATCTGGCTGTCTCGAAGTTAAACGTATTGATGGTATTCTCCGACCTACAGGAGAGCCTTCGGCATTATAACGTTGCCTTAAATTTCAGCGCGATATTCGCCATTAATAATAACGTCAGAAGTCCAAGTAACTACAAATCCGCCATCGGCAAGACCAGTCATCGATGGATAATTCTGACTGCCTAGTGTTGTTGTGTTGACGCGGAACTCAGTGCCCACAGCTGAACCGTCTACGTCATAGCGTTGCGCATAGACCCGTAGCTTGAACCATCCTGAGCCGATGAATCCCAAGTGACAACAAACACGCCATCTGACAACGCCGTCACGTGACCGAATTGCGCTTCTCTGAATGATAGTATTCACGCGGAACTCCGAGCCCAACTGCTCATCGCCATCTGCATCGATACCGCTGACCATAAATCCCGTATCCCGACCCATCTTGGTCAAATGAATGCCACGTCACAACATACCGCCATCCGCAGAGCCGCTGATGGATGCTGCTGCGCGCATTTGTCGTATACGTATTCACCTGCCGGTCCCCACCGGTTGGCGCTGGCAAGTCGAGCACCGGCGCTTCGTTCGCCGCGTACCACCTCGACATTTGCGCTCGCCTGCGCGGTCAGCTCCCCGTCGCTCACCTGATAGCTGAGCGCGACAGTGCCGTCGAAGCCCGCCGCCGGGGTGAACGTCCACGTCCCGTTGCCGTTGTCGGTGAGAGTTCCGGAGGCGGCGGTGAGGTTCTGCACGCGTGAGCGCATCGCCGTCCGGGTCGGAAGATTGGGCGAGAAGCTCGGCCTCGGAGATGATCAGCGCCGTGTCTTCCGCCGTTTCCAGCGCAACGCTGCCCGAAACGACGGGCGCGTCGTTGACGGCGACGATCTCCACCGTGACGCTGACCGGCGCGGAGGTGCTGTTTTCGCTGCCGCCGTCGTCGACGGTGAAGCTGATCGGCGGCGACAGGCCTTGCGCGCCTGCGCTTGGCGCGTCGCTGATGTTGGCATAGGTGACGGAGCGGAGCACCGCCTGATACTCGGCCACACTCGCCGTGCCGGTGAGCGTCAGCGTGCCGGTCTGCGCATCGAACGAGCCCGAGATCCCCGCCTGCGCCGTGAAGGCCAAAACATCCTCGCCCTGAACATAGTCGGTAACGGCAACGCTGGCGCCGGCAAGCGTGGCGCTGTCGATATCGCCAAGCTGCAGCTCGGCTGCGACGACGACCGCCGCGCCGTCCTCCACGAAGGTCGGCGTTGAGATGCGCAACGACCCGTCGGCATTGAACACCCGCTGGAACACGCCGTTGCCGTCGCCGTCC
Organism: uncultured Alphaproteobacteria bacterium; assembly: GCA_963698365.1. GTDB lineage: Bacteria > Pseudomonadota > Alphaproteobacteria > Rhizobiales > Stappiaceae > Hongsoonwoonella. The sequence goes on along the minus strand of CAVOQM010000005.1, from coordinate 65,775 downwards.
TGACCGAGCGAGGCCCAGCTCGCCACGAAGCCGCCGTCGGCAAGCGCGATGACCACGGCCTTCTGCTGGTCGCTTGCGGTCACATCGGTGACGCGGAATTCACCGCCGACGGCCCGACCCGACGCGTCAAAGATCTGCGCGTAGACGCCCCGTCCCGAACCGTCCTGATATTGCGACTGCCAGGTGACCACATAGCCGCCGCCCGCAAGCCCGGTCACCGACGGTTCAAGCTGGTTGTTGAAAGTGTGGGTGTTGACCAGCGTCTCGGAACCTGCCGCGTTGCCGCCGGCATCGTAGCGCTGCAGATAAACCCCGTAGTTCGATCCGTCCTGACCATAGGAACGCCAGGCGACGACGAAGCCGCCGTCTTCCAGCGCTGCAATCGCCGGATCGTCCTGCGCGCCTGCCGTATAGGTGTTCACCCGGAATTCCGCCCCGACCGCCGCGCCGGAAGCATCGAACCGCTGGCCGTAGACGCCGTTGCCGTCGCCATCCTCGCCGTCCGACGTCCAGGTCACCACATAGCCGCCATCGAGAAGGGCGGCCACCGCCGGCTCGTCCTGATCGCCCGCCGTCTCGGAGTTGACCAGAACCTCGCCGCCAAGCGCATTGCCGCCCGCGTCATAGGCCTGCGCGTAGACGCCGCCGCCGGACCCGTCCTGATTTGCCGAGCGCCACACCACCACATGGCCGCCGCCGGCAAGGCCTGCAACCGCGCCGCTATCCTGCGAACCCGCCGTATACGTGTTGACCTGAAGTTCGCCGCCTGCCGCATTGCCGGCCGCGTCATAGCGCTGGCTGAAAATTCCGTCGCTCGAGCCGTCGCCCGCCGAGCGCCACGTCACCACGTAGCCGCCATCCTCAAGGGCCGCCACTTGCGGCTCGCGCTGGCTGTTGGCCGTGAACGTATTGACCTGGAACTCACCGCCAGCCGCATTGCCGTCCGCGTCGTAGCGCTGCGCAAAGACGCCGAGGCTCGACCCGTCCTGGCCGGAGGACGTCCACACCGCGATCCAGCCGCCGTCGGCAAGGGCTGCAAGCGAGGGCGAATCCTGATGGTTCGCCGTATAGGTATTGACGCCCCGGTCGCCACCGGGAGCGGGAATGCTCAATACCGGCGAGTCGTTGACGGCATCCACCGTCACCGTGGCTTGTGCAGCCACCGTATCGGCGCCATCGAAAATCCCGTAGGAGAGCGACACCGTGCCGGAGAAATTGGCGCCTGGCGTGAACAGCCAGGTGCCATTGCCGATGTTGAACAAGGTGCCGCCAAACGCCACCAGATTGACCACCGAAGCACGTCGCCATCCGCGTCCGAGGCAAGGCTCAAAAGCTCCGCCTCGGTAATGACGATTGCCGTATCCTCGCTGGTGGAGAGGGCAACGTCCCCCGACACCACCGGCGGCGTGTTGGCGCCCGTCGCCTCCGCCGCCGAAACCGCCTCGCTCGCCGTCGCAACTTCGGCGCTGACAACAGCACCACCGCCAGTGCCGCCGTCATTCACCAGAGCTTCGCCTTCGTCGCCAAATCCGCCAGCTTCAACCGTCATCGAAATCTCTCCCCGGATCGCGGCCGCCCCGGCCGGATCGCTTAAAAACCAAAATAAACCTGCCGCCGACGCCCGAACGCGCTTCCCCCGAAGCGCGTCCCGAACGACTCGTGCTGCAAGACGAAATTCCACTCAAGCAATCACAATTTCAGATCGCACGTACACACAGACTCGAAATTCGGTTGTTCGTCCGAGTCGCGTCAACAACCAACAAAAACAAAGCAATCACAAACGCTTGAGAAGAATATGCAATCGCAGAATACCCTGCGGAAACTCTATGAGGAGGAGGAAAGGAGCGCTGCGCGCAATTCGCACAAAGAACCAGGTCGACAAAACATGGTTAGGCATTTCACCAGGTGTTTGATCCCGGATTTTGACGGTGCATTCTTTTCGGCGAAATGGAAGGACACGCGGCCGCTGCCGGCAGCGTCATGAGAAAAACCCGGCTTAGCGGATAGAAGAGGATTTCTGGCTCATCGTAACCATCAAGCAGTGGGGATGAGACGGAGTGCGGTGAGTAAGAAAACGGACCAGTAAATTGCTTTCTGACTGAACGAGATATCGAAGGATGCGGCTTGTAATGGGCCAAGCAACACTGCACCGTGCAAGCTGGCTCAGCAGGAGGATTTGCATGGCCGCGCCCGAAGAGATCAACGCCGACATGCTTGCCTTCTGGAACGGGAAGGGCGGCCATACCTGGGTGGTTCGACAGGAGCACACCGACATCACGCTCGCGCCGGTAACGGACGCCTTGATCGCCTTTGCTGCGCCGCGTGCCGGCGAACGGGTGGTGGATATCGGGTGCGGCTGCGGCGCGCCCACGCTGGAGTTTGCGCGCGCCGTAGGTCCCTCCGGCCGCGTCGTGGGGGTGGATATCTCCGGGCCGATGCTGGCTGAGGGAGAGCTGCGCGCGAAATCAGCCGGCATTGCCAATGTCGATTGGCGGCAGGCCGATCCCGCCATCGCCGCGCTGGACGAATACGATCTGTTGACCTCGGCCTTCGGCGTAACGTTCTTCGGCGACAGGGTGGCGGCGTTCAAGAATATGCGCCGGAGTGCCGCTTCGGACGCGCGCATGGCGCTCGTGTGCTGGCGCACGCTGGCCGAAAACCCGTGGATGGAGGTGCCGATGACCGCAGTCGCGCGGCACCTGCCGCCGCGGCCGAAGCCGGTGCCGAACGCGCCTGGAATGTTCGCATTCGCCGATCCGGAGCACGTTACCGAGGTTCTCACCGCGGCCGGCTGGCGGCCGCCGCGCTTCGAAAAGCTCGACATGGACCTCGATATTGCCGCAGGTCGCGGGCTGGAGGAGGCTGTGGTACAGTCAACCCAGATCGGTGCCGTAAACAGTTGGTTGCGCAACCAGCCGGCAGAGATCATCTCAGCCGCCGTCGCCTCTCTCCGCCAGGCGTTGGCGCCCTATGCGGACGGTGAGAGCGTGCGCCTGCCGGCTGCGATGTGGTTGATCAGCAGCGAGCCTGCGTGAGCGAACGCCGGTGCTTCGGCTGTCGGCGCGCTCAAGCACCTAGGCTTCTGCCTCAACCATACGCTCGTACCTGATCTCCCGCGCACGCGCAGCGTCACTCGCCTATTGCCGAAGTGACCTCCAGTCTGCATTGCGCCCTGCAACGGCCTCTTGGTTCCGTCCTTCAGGCCATGGCTGTTGAAGGGGGCGGAAAGGGTGTCTATGACTCTTCCTTCAAGGGAGAAAATTCATGGAAAAGCGCAGGATCGGCCGGACCGGCCTTGAGATCACCACGCTCAGTTTCGGTAGCGCCTCGCTTGGCAATATGCCGGATACTTACGGCTATGAGGTCAGCGAGAAACAGGCGTTGGAAACGGTTCGCGCGGTCTTCGCCAGCCCCGTCAACATGCTGGACAGCTCCCGCAATTACGGTCTCGGTCGTAGCGAGGAGCGGGTCGGCACAGCAATCCGCGAGCGGGGCGGCTTGCCCGAAGGCTTTGTGATCTCCACCAAGCTAGACCGCGATATGCGTACCGGCCGTTTCGATGCTGCACGGGCGCGAAAGTCGCTTGAGGAAAGCCTTAAGGCGCTGTCGCTCGACCGGGTGCCGATGCTGCATTTGCACGATCCTGAGCATTCCGCCGACCTGGAAGAAATCCGGGGCAAGGGTGGGGCGCTCGACGAGCTCTTCAAGATGAAGGAAGAGGGGCTTGCGCAGGCGGTGGGTCTTGCCATGGGCCGGCTCGATATGATGATGGCGCTCCTGAAGGATTGGCCTTTCGATGTGCTCATCAACCACAACCGCTTCACGCTTTTGAACCGAAGCGCCGATGCGATGTATTCCTTCGCCCATGAGGCGGAGATCGCGATCATCAACGCCGCGCCCTTTGCCGGCGGTATCCTGGCCAAAGGAAGCTCTGAAACCAACCGGATCGCCTATCAGGAAACCGATGAACGCGGTCTTGCTCCCGTCCGTGCCATCGAGGCGCTCTGCGCCAGGCATAATGTAGCGCCGGGTGCGGCGGCGCTGCAGTTTTCCATGCGTGATTCCAGGATCGCCACCACGCTTGTCGGCGTCTCCTCGCCGCAAAGCATCGAGCAGAACCTGCATTGGGCGAGTGCCGAAATCCCTGCGGCTTTCTGGGCGGAGCTGGAAGACTTGCCCTACTCGGTGGAAGACCCGGAGGCGAACCGCGTCTATCGGCCGGGCTGAGACGTAGCTCGCTCGTTCAGGTTTTCGGGCGCAGCAATAGTGGCCTGATTTCGGGGCTGCCCCAAATCGCAGGAATGGCTGCGCAACCAGCAAGGGCTGCGACTATGACGATATAGAACGGCATCCTGATATCGACGCTCATCAGGTCGCCTCCGATAAGCGACATGATGCCGGCGACGAATGTAAACACGGCAACGGTGATGCCCATCACCCAGCCTTGTTCCTCGTCGCTCACGCTTGCAGCGTAGACTGCAAGAAATGTCGAGTAGGAAATGCCGAAGACGAAATAGAATATGAAGATCGGCACGAAGCAGAGGATGGCGACGGGTGACACGATGAAGGCGGCGGCGCAGGCGGCCCAGATCAGGAGGTTCGCCATGATGATGCTCCGCTTGTCGAATAGCTTTTGCGCGGGCACCACGAGAAACGTGCTGGAAAGCGCAAGCGCTACGCCGATTGTCAGCATGGCCATGCTGCCGCCGAGTTCTCCGTAACCGAAGCGGCTCGTCAGGTAGTTGTCGACGAAAATGTAGAAAGTGACATTGGCGACGTGGAAGAAGAAGAGCACCGCTGTCAGGCGAATGACAATCGGATATTCCCGCACACGCCAAAGGATTTCAAAGACTTCCAGCGGGCGCAATACGACAGGCTGTCGTTCCTGCCGCGCATCTTCAAAGTAGGCCAGTATCAGCACGATCACCAGGGCGACCAGCGCGAAGGAGGCGTAGAAGGGAAGCTGCAGGCTGGCAAAGCTTCCCATGATCTCGGGGTCCGATAAAAACCCGCCGATCATCGGCCCGCCGACCAGGCCGAAGCTGATGCCGGTGATGATGTAGCCCATGTTGCGGGCGCGGTCGGTTTCATCCGTGCTGCCGTCGATCATCGCTGCCTGCGCGATCGGCTGATTTCCTGCTGTAAAGCCGGTGATGGCTCTGCCGAAAATGAGCAATACGAGACTGTTTATATAGAGCGCGGCGATGGTGATTGCATAGCCGGCCAGTGCGCCGAACAGGCAGATCAGGATTGCATTCTTGCGGCCGATCATGTCCGAAAGCCGGGAGATGTAGGGCCCGCCGAGAAACCAGGCGAGGAAAAAGATGCCAATGACGACGCCATAGCTCAAATGCCGGCTGGCATCGGAAGTATCGGCCGGCAGCATGCTGGAACTTGGCTCCATTATCAGCGAGTTGATGATGGGAAAGACAAGCCCCTGGCCAAGCAGGTCTACGAAGACGACGAACATGAGCGAGAGTTTTGCAAGTCGTGTCATGTCTGTCTCCAATGCTTGTGAGCCCTGCGAGCCGACCGCCGATAGACGATAACAGGCATCGACCAGCATCTCAGGGCACAGAAATCATGGCTTGAGCGGCCTGATTAGTTGGTAAATCACAGTTATAAATTAATTACGCGATAGATGCATTGATGATGATTGACCGATGGCAGGCCTCTGAACAAGATTTACGCTACGGTAATATGAAGTTACAGAAGCCTCTATTACCGGCAGGCAACTTTTTAATCGCACCGTTTTTTATTCAGCAGGTTTCAGTGCGGCGCTATATTGTTCATCCGACACATGTTCCAGCCAGTCCACGTTCGTCCCGTCAAGCGCCTCTTGAATGGCCAGATGCGTCATGCCGGTCGTTGCGGTGGCGCCATGCCAGTGCTTTTCACCGGGTTCGAACCAGATTGTGTCGCCGGGGCGGATTTCCTGAAATCGGGCCGCCCCACGCCTGCGCCAGCCCAAGACCGGACAAAACGACGAGCGTCTGACCGAGAGGATGGGTATGCCACGCAGTTCGGGCGCCCGGCTCGAAGGTGACGATGACCGCGCGAACCCTGGCCGGTTCGGGTGCTGTGATTACCGGGTCCATACGAACGTTCCCGGTGAAATATTCCGCCGACCCCTTGCTCGACGGCCTGCTCCCGCCTTTGTTTATCTCCATCCGATTTCCTCCTTTTGTTGCGCCGGCGTGGCAAGGCGACGAAGACCAATGCAGGCATCGCATTTCACCGAACTACCGGTCGTGATCATTTTGCATCGGGTCGAAGGGCGAATATTTCGTCCTGGACACTCACTCCGCGCAGCGTGTGCACACCCAGCGAGCGCAGTTCGCCGGGGACGCGCCGGGCAAATGCCGAGGATGCCAGCACCGGCTCGTTCAGGGACTTGCACAGGTCTTCAATGCGGGCGGCTTCGTTGACGGCGGGCCCTATGACGGTGAAATCCAGGCGGCCGGCCGTGCCGACGTTTCCATAGGTGATGTTGCCCAGGTGCAGACCCGTCCCGAACGCCAGGGGTTTTTGTTTCCTTGCCTCGCGTTCCAGATTGACTGCGATCATTCGATCCTGAGCGTCGCGAACCGCCGACAGAGCCTTTGTGCATGCAGCCGCATCGTTGCAATTCAGACCGTCGATCGGAAATATGGCGAGAACAGCATCGCCGATAAACTTCAGCACTTCGCCGCCATGTTCGATCACCGCGCCGGCAACGCTGTCGAAATAGTCGTTGAGCGTGGCCAGATAGTCGCTTCTGGAAAGCGTGTCGGCGAGCGTTGTCGAGTTGCGAAGGTCTGAGAACCAGATGACGGCGTGCAGTTCCTCGCCGTCTCCCCTCTTCACCAGCCCGCTCATCACCCGCTCGCCGGCGTTGTCGCCCAGATACGTTCGCAAAAGCGTCAGTGACGAGATGCGCTGGGCGTGGGTTTCAAACTGGCGAGCGAGGCTGGGCAAAATCTCGTAGAGTTGACCCAGATCGTCGGTGGAGAATCCGCCTGGGGCATTGGAAACAAGGGTAATGATGTTGGTCAGTCCGTCCAGAAATTGGAGCGGCATCGCCACATAGTCGGTGGCGCCTTCCTTCACGAGGTCCTCCAGGATTGGAAAGTCCAGTTGCGGGTTGGCGCCTTCCAGCCGCCGGCGGACGCCGCCTTGCCCTGCAATGATAAGCGCAAACGGGCTATTGAGGTATTGGGGGCTGTTTAGCGCCTCGTGGGATATCTGGAATTCGCTGATGTCGTCCGTTCCCGACTGCCAGGTATATGCCAGGCCGAACAGCTGGGGGTTCAGGGTTCTGATCAGGACGCGCAAACGCCACAATGGAAATCGGTTCTCGATCAGAACTTCGGCAAGCTGTTTCACGGAATCGCGCAGGGTCGCTGGCCGCCAGGCCATTTGCACAAGCCAATCGACGAAAGGATTGGTTTCAGCAGCAGAATATTCACGAGGCTGCTCGAACACCTGCTGGTCGTCGACAAGCCAGGTGTCGATATCTTTCCAATTGAACGCCACGTAATCTTTAACGCCCAGCGCCTCGTCATAGGGAGCTTCATAGCTCCAGGCGGCGTTCTCGATCGTCGTTGCATCGATATTCAGCGACCAGTAGGAAGCGTCCCCCTTGAACGGACAGTGCGTCCTGTGAGGTGTTCTGGCGAGAAGGTCCATCGCAACGTCTTTGCGCGGAAAATAGAATACCAGCGGCAGTCGCGTCTCATGCATCACCATCGCGTCGGATGAATCGGCGATCGTTTGGCCACGGGATATGGCTCGGACCCTTTTTCCGACGCGCTTGAGAACCACCCGATAGCCGGAGTGCTCCGCGCTGTTTCCTTCCGGATTTGTGGTCTCAGAAAGCTGATCCATCGCGTTGCGCCTCGAAATCGAATTTGGATTTGTAATCCAGTTTTATCAGGTTTCCGCGCGATCTGCCGCCTTTGTCCGGGCGCAGGCCGCATTGAGCTTGAACCCTGAACTGTATCGATAGCCTGCGTGCATGGAACCGGAAATCATCCGGCATTTCCGCGACGGCATCTATTTTGGGATTGTCATGACCTTGAAGGGCCGCACTGCGCGGTCCGTATCTGGGAGATCATGATGATGAACAGCCGCAACCTTTGTGCCGGCGCCGCACTTGCAATCCTGCTCTCAGCGGGTGCTGCTTCGGCGGCTGAGCCGGTCGTAATCAAGGAGTGCCCGCCCGAGCACCGCCTTGCCGCCCCACGCGAACTCAAGGCGCCGCCCGATGAAGGCACAGTGCGCGAAGTAAAGAGCTTTGTGCCTCTCGACGGCTGGCGCGGGGTCGAAGAACTGGCTCTGCGTATCCGCAAGCTGACCGTGGTGCCGGGCGGTTGGGTGCCGCTGCATTGGCACGATGATCGGCCAACCGTCGACTACATCATTCAGGGCGAACTCGTGGAACACAACAGCTTCTGTGATGTCCCCATCCTTCATCACGCAGGCGATTCAGCCTCTCGTTTCGGGCCAGGCGTCGCTCATTGGTGGAAGAATGAGACGGATAAGGAAGTCATCCTTGTTTCTGCCGATGTCGTGCCGCTCGACAAGGTGAATTACTGACGGCGGGCCCGCAAATGGGGTCTGCTTTCCCCCTACGATACCAATAGGGCGCGGGGCCGGGACCGTGCTGCTCCCGGCCGCCTTTAAAGATTGGCTCCAGATTCAGCAGAGCGTTAAAAAATCAGCCAGATGCATTTATTCAAGCTCGGAGAGCTTCTCGTGAATTGTCTCGATGCGCTCAAGATGCCGACGGCCCTGAGCGTCGAGCCGCGAAAGAACCGAAAGCGCCAGCAGGCGCAGGAGCGCCAGGACGCCTACATAGGAGTCCACCGCTTGCGGCGTCTCGACGATGCAACTCAGATTGAAGTGTGCTTCGGCGGGAGCTTCGCGGATCGAACGATCGGCGATGAGCACGACATCGGCTCCGGTTTCGGCTACCGATCGAATGAATTTATTGAAGTTTGAGGGGCGACGCCGCAGTCCGATCACCAGCACCGCATCGCCCGGCCCAACGCCCGCAATTCCTTCGGCAAGTGTCTGGCCGGGGGCATTCAGCATCTCAATTCCCGGACGGAATTGGGCCAGCATCGTTTCGCGCGTATTCCGCGGCGAAATAGCTGTTTCTAAAGCCCGCGACCCTGAGGCGGCGGCCCTTGGCCAGAAGCTCGGCCACGGCATCCAGAGTCAAGGGGTTCAGCATCGCCAGGGTCGCCTCGACGAGCTTTGTCTCGATGGTGATCTGGCGCGCGATAGCGTCGTGCTCGCGTGTGGCTTCCTTCGCGCGATCGGCAAGATAGAGCGGGGAACCCACGGCCCTGAGCGTCCTGGCCGCCCGTTTCGCCTCTTCAAAGGATCCGTAGCCGAGCCGGCGAACGAGGCGCGACACCGTCGCATTGGAAACACTCGCCCTTTCCGCAAGTTCGGAAGCCGACCAGATCGCGAGTTCCCCGGGCATGTCGAGGATGAGGTCGGCCGCCTTCCTCTCGCCTTCGGGCAACCCGCCATAGACACGGTGGATGCGTTGCGTCGGCGATCCCTCCACTTGCTGCCCCGCCTTGGCCTCCATCGCCGTCTCCCGTGCATCGCCCGTGTTTGAAGGTCATGCTAGAAAATATTTTTTTATCTCGGTTGACTTGATGAAAATCGTGTTTCATCGTCCAAGTCAAGGTGCAAGCTGGATATGCCCACCGGAGCGCTTTCCACGAAAACGGGTTGGTTTTCGTGAAAAGAAATCGCTCCAGGATTAATATGTTGGAGCATATTCTCGCCGACAAAACGGCTCCGTTTTGACGGAATATGCTCCAGAGCGCTTTCCACGAAAACGGGTTCGTTTTCGTGAAAAGAAATCGCTCCAGGATCAATATGCTCCAGGGGATGATGCATGAGCGATATCGCCATCACCGCCAAACGCTGGAGTCAACGGGTCAACTGGTTCGTTGAACGGGCCTGCGTCTTTCTGCTTCTGCTTCTCGTGATGGACGTCTGGCTCGGCGTTCTGGTGCGCTACATCATCCCGTTGCCGCTGACCTTCACTGAGGAACTGGCGCGCTATCTGATGATCTGGATGGCGCTTCTTGCCGTCTCTTCAGGCATTGCCTATCGCGAGCATATTGGCGTCGAATTCGTCTTTGAGCGGCTACCGGCCCCGCTTCGCCGGTGGCTGGCGGTAGCCTTCGACGTGATCGGATTCGCCTTCTTCGCAGCGCTTTTCTGGTACGGGCTCGGCTTTGCCGAAAAGGGGTTTGGCCGCGTCACCATGATCTATGCCATGCCGAAGGGCTATGCTTTTTCCGGCGTGCCGCTTGCTGCCCTGGTCGCCTGCATCCAGCTCGCGCTCATTGGCCTCCACGACTTTTTCTCAGCCCGGGCGCCAAAAACGGTCGCGCCCCGCGTGGCCGGCGGAGGGCTGGAATGATGGGAGTCTGGCTGGTCCCTCTCGCCTTCTTCGGGTTCCTCACGCTTGGGATGCCGGTCGGTTTCGCCATCGGAGTGGCAGGCACGATCGGCATTCTCGACATGGGGCCGCGCTTCATGCAGATGGCGCCCGACCGCGTCTTCGCCGGGCTCGACCTGTTTCCGTTCCTCGCCATGCCGTTCTTTATCCTTGCGGGCGAAATCATGAACCGCTCGGGGATCACGGAGGGGCTTGTGAAGCTCGCCAACTCGCTCGTCGGATGGATGCGGGGCGGCATGGCGCATTCGAACATGGTCGCCTCCGTCATGTTCGCCGGCATAACGGGCTCCGCCACAGCCGACGCGGCTGCCTTCGGCAATACGCTGGTTCCGGCGATGGAGAAGGCGGGCTATAGCCGCCCTTATGCCTGCGCGGTCACTGCGGCGGGCTCGATCATCGGACCGACGATCCCGCCTTCGACGCTCATGATCATCTACGGTTCTATCATGGGCGTTTCGATCGCCGGGCTCTTCGCTGCGGGCATTCTGCCCGGTCTGATGATCTGCGCGATCTGCATGATCGTGATTGCGCTGACGGCGCGGCGGAAAAACCTGCCGAAAGGCGAGGGGAAGCCGAGCGTTCGCGCCGTCTTCGCCGCGTTGCGCGAGGGTTTCCTCGCCGCCCTTTTGCCGATCTTCATTCTGGGATCGATCCTCGGCGGCTTCGCGACGCCGACCGAAGCCGCGGCGATTGCGGTCGCCTATGCGCTTTTCGTCGGCGGCGTCATCTATCGCGCGCTCTCCTGGCGCGACCTGTACGAGATCGGCGTCAGGACAACCCGCATCACGGGTGTGATCTTTCTCATAATAGCCTCGGCCACCATCCTCGGCTGGTGGATGACCTTCAACCGCGTGCCTCAAGCCATCGCCGAAGCGTTGTTCGCCATCTCGGAAAACCCGAACGTCGTGATCGGGCTGATCGTTTTGCTGCTGCTGCTGATTGGCCTCGTTATGGATATCAATGCGACCCTGATCATCCTTGCGCCTGTGCTTGCTCCGCTTACGCTGAAGCTTGGAATGGACCCGGTTCATGCCGGCATCATGATTGTTCTTGCGCTCAACATCTCGCTGATGACGCCCCCTGTGGGGGCGTGTCTGTTCGTTCTGGCTTCGGTCACGGGCGAGAAGGTCGAGAAGATTACGCGAGAGCTCTGGCCTTTTATTCTGGCCGAGGTCGCGGTTCTCCTGGTTATCGCTTTCTGGGCGGACCTCACCCTCTTCATACCAAGGCTGCTCGGCTTATGAGCGGCATCCATCAACCGGAAGGGAGACAGGCATGACTATGATCAGAACACTAAGTATCGGACTGGCCGCCGCCTGCATGTCGGCGCAGGCCTATGCCGCCGACGTGACGATCAGGCTGGCGCATCTCAATCCGGAGGATCCCTTCGCCAGCCATTCGGGTGCGATGGCCGCCGTTTTCAAGAGCCTTGTCGAATTCGAGCTCAAACGGCGAGATCGAGGTACAGCTTTTTCCCAATGGCCAGCTTGGAAAAGACAACGAGGTGATCGAGCAGGTCCGCTCCGGCCTCGTCGAGAGCACGATTTCATCCTCGGGCGGAATGGCGCAGCACTATCCGCTGGTCGGCGTCTTCGATATTCCGTTCGCCTTCCCGAACATCGGTGTCGCAAGCCGCGTGATCTCCAACGATAGCGAGTTCGGCAAGAAATTCGTTACCGATCTCGAAGGAACGACAGGGCTGAAGGTGCTTGGCCTGATTGACTCGGGCGGGTTCTTTGCCTTTACCAACTCGAAAAAGCCGATCAATTCGGTTGAAGACATGGCGGGGCTGCGCATTCGCACCATGACGCTGCCGACGCATGAGACGATCGTGTCCTCCCTCGGCGGCCAGCCGACGCCGCTTCCCTGGGCGGAGGTCTATACCGCGCTCCAGACCGGTGTTGCCGACGGACAGATGAACCCGGTGCCGATCATCGCCTTCGCCAAGTTCGACGAGGTGCAGAAATACCTGTCGGTCACCAATCACATCATCACGCCCTACATCTGGACGATGAACGCCGATTTCTACAATGGGCTTTCCGACGAGCATAGGTCGCTTGTCAACTGGGCGTCAGAGGTCGCGACAGAAGCCGGCCGGTCGATGAGCCGGGTCATCGAGGCTTCGGACAAGGGTCTGCCCGCGCTCGCCAAGAAGATGGAGGTGAACGTTATTCCAGCTGCTGAGCAGGCGAAATTCGCCGAAGTGGCACAGCCCGCCGTTCGCAAGCTGATAGAGGAGCAATATGGCGCCCCCGGCACTGAGATGCTGGACTCGCTGCTGAATTCGATCAAGGAAGAAAACAACTTTTAGGAAAGCCGGCCCGGGGAGCCCTTCCCCGGGCCATTCTAAACGGCTGAGAGCACCGGTGGGCTCCGGCATCTATGGAAATATGGAATGACCCGCGAGATCGTGAGACGAGAAGGCGAGGCCGATCGGCCTTTCGACCTGGTGATGAACGCTGTTGCGCGAAAAGATGCGCCCTGGACCCCGATGCAGGACAAGATCCTGAACGACCGCGCCTTTGAAGTGGCGCGCGAGACGATTTCCGCCTGGCCTGGCTATGCGCCGACGCCGCTCGTCGCGCTGCCGGGGCTCGCGGCGGAGGCGGGCGTGGCGGCGATTCATTATAAGGATGAGGCCGGCCGTTTCGGTCTTGGCAGCTTCAAGGCGCTGGGCGGCGCCTATGCGGTGGCCCGGCTGCTTTGCCGTGAGGTCTCGGCGAGAACCGGCGACGAGGTCGGCATCGAGCAAATTCTCGCCGGCGGTTATCGCGACGAGGTTGCCGGCATCACCGTGTGTTGCGCGACTGACGGCAATCACGGTCGCTCGGTCGCCTGGGGCGCGCAGACGTTCGGCTGCCGTTGTGTGATTTTCATTCACGCCACTGTTTCCGAGGCCCGCAAGCAGGCTATCGAAAGTTATGGCGCCGAGGTCCGTCGCTGCGAAGGCAATTACGACGACAGTGTGCGTGCGGCGCAGGAAACAGCAACACGCGAAGGCTGGTTCGTGGTCTCCGACACGTCGTATCCAGGCTATATGGAAATCCCGAAGGACGTGATGCAGGGCTACGAGCTGATGGCGGCGGAGGCTTTCGATGCTCTCGGCGAAAAACCCACCCACATCTTCCTGCAGACCGGTGTCGGCGGTATGGCGGCGGCGGTTGCAGCGCAAGCCAAGCGCCGGTGGGGCACTGATCGACCTTTGATCGTGCTCGCCGATCCCGACCTTTCGGCCTGCTGGGTCGACAGTTATCGCGCTGGCGCGCCCACTGCGGTGGAGGGCGATCTCGACACCCTGATGGCGGGTCTCGCCTGTGGCGAGGTTTCAGCCCTCGCCTGGGAGATCCTGAAGGACCATGGCGACGCGGCCATGGCGCTTCCTGACGCTGCGGCGGTCAATATGATGCGACGCCTTGCCGAGCCTCTGCCGGGTGATCCACCGGTTGTTGCGGGCGAAAGCGCGGTGGCCGGTCTCGCCGGTCTTTTTGCCGCGATGGCAGACGACGAGGCGCGCGCTGCCCTGGCACTTGGACCCCGATCCCGGATCCTGGTTTTCGGGACGGAGGGCGACACCGATCCAGCGCTTTATGCCGAACTTGTCGGTGCCGAAGCTGCGGTTGTCCGGGAGCGTGCGGCATGAGGCCCCGGATTGATGGTGAACGCCTCCTCGGGCGGCTCCAGCACATGGGCGAAATCGGCGCATTGGCGGGCGGCGGCGTCTGTCGTCTCGCGCCGAACTGCCCGACCGCAATGATCTTTGTCCCGTCGGTGGGCGGCCTCAGCCACAACATCGCCGAGCACACCGAGCCCGCGGATCTGGTTGCAGGCGCCGAAGTCCTGCTCGACGTTGCCCTCGATTTGCTGGGAGAAGCGCCATGAGCCGCAAATTCGTCCTTGCCGCTGCCCAAATGGGGCCGATCGCCGCCGACGAGCCGCGAAGCTCCGCCGTCGCGCGGATGATTGAAATGATGCGCGAAGCGAAGGGCAGGCGCGCGCGCCTCGTCGTCTTCCCCGAGCTTGCGCTCACCACCTTCTTTCCGCGTTGGTATCGCGAGGAACCGGAATGGCGCGACAGCTGGTTTGAGACCGAGATGCCATCGGCAGAGACGCGGCCTCTCTTTGCGGCTGCGGCGGATCTCGGCATTGGTTTTCATCTGGGCTACGCCGAGCTCACGCCGGAGGGGCGTCATTTCAACACCGCAATCCTTGTTGGCGAGACCGGGCGTATCGTTGGAAAATATCGCAAGATCCACCTGCCGGGCCATACCGAACATGAGCCATGGCGGCCGTTCCAGCATCTTGAGAAGCGCTATTTCGAGAAAGGCGATCTTGGCTTTCCGGTCTTCGACGCATTCGACGGCCGGATCGGCATGTGCATCTGCAATGACCGCCGCTGGCCTGAAACCTGGCGGATGCTGGGTCTCGGCGGTGCGGAACTGGTGGTGCTTGGCTACAATACGCCGTTCCATTATCCGCCGGCGCCAGAGCACGATCACCTGCAATATTTCCACAACGAACTCAGCGTGCAGGCGGGCGCGTATCAAAATGGCCTGTGGGCCGCTGCGGTCGCAAAGGCAGGGCGCGAAGAAGACTGCGACCTGATCGGCGACAGCATCATCGTCGCTCCCACGGGTGAGATCGTGGCGAAAGCCGCAACCGTTGAGGACGAAGTCATAACCGCCACCGTCGATCTCGATCGCTGTACCGAAATAAGGGCGAATGTTTTCAATTTCTCGCTGCATCGGCAGCCGCAAGATTATGCCGCGATAGCGGCTAAGACCGACGAATAGCATCGGCCCCCCGGTTGAGTGGATGACCCGGCACGGATACGCGACCGGGTCTCAGTTCGAAGGTTGCGTCCGGCCGCGGTATGGCCTGTTTCGACCGTGCGCTCGATTGCCGTGCCGGGCGGTGCTGACACGGCATACCCGACCTCATGCCGCCTTGGATTGAACGGAGCTGGAGCTGGTGCGGTAGTACTCCTGGGCGGCGGCGACGCCCGAGCCGACGCGGATCGGAAAACCGAGATCCGCCATTACCATTTCGGCGGTAGCGATACCCGAAAGGGCCATCACATCCGTCATGGAGCCGAGGTGGCCGATGCGGAAGACCTTGCCGGCCATTTCGCCGAGCCCGACGCCGAATGCCACGCCATATTTCGCGGCGGCATGGGTTACGACTTTCGTGCCGTCGAACCCGCCTGGGACAACGATTGCGCTGACCGTATCGGAATAATGCCTCGATTCCTTCGCGCAGAGGCTGAGGCCCCAAGCGGATGTTGCCCTTCTGACGCCTTCCGCAATTCTGAAATGCCGGGCGAAAACATTGTGCAGCCCTTCCTCCTCCAGCATGCGGATTGAAAGATCCAGCCCGCGGATCAGGTTGACCGGCGGCGTATAGGGAAAGCCGCCGCTTTCATTGGATTTCAGCATGTCGCGAAAATCGAAAAAGCACTTGGGGCAGGTGGCGCGCGCCATCGCCTGTCTGGCCTTCGGGCTGATGGCGAGGATCGACAGTCCGGCAGGGAGCATGAAGCCCTTTTGCGATCCGGTGATTGCAATGTCGACGCCCCATTCGTCCATGCGGAAGTCCATGGATGCTATGGAACTGACGCCATCGACGAACAGCATCGCCGGGTGACCGGCTGCATCCAGCGCCCGGCGAACCGCAGCGACGTCGCTGCGCACACCCGTTGCCGTTTCGTTGTGAGTGACGAGAACGGCGCGGATTGCATGCGTCCTGTCGGCCTTTAAGACCCTTTCGAAGGCATCGGCGGGTGCGGCTCTTCCCCATTCCTCCTCGATCACCTGAACATCCAGCCCGTGTCTGTTGCAAAGGTCGATCCAGCGATGGGAAAACATGCCGTGTCGTGCGGCGAGGATCTTGTCGCCCGGCGACAGCGTGTTGGTGACGGCGGCTTCCCACGCGCCGGTTCCGGTTGCGGGAAAGACCAGCGTTTCGCCGTGATGCGTCATCACGATGCGCTTGAGGCCTTCAAGCACGGGTTTCAGCATCTTTTGAAATACGGGAGAGCGGTGGTCGATGGAGGGATAATCGACAGCCCGGCGCAATTCTTCGGGAATGTTCGTCGGCCCCGGTATGAAAATCGGATTCTGGCTGGACATGGTCTGCCTCCCTTACGCCCTGATTTCTTGATCTTGCCCGACACGAAATGCTTGAAGCAAAGCCTAACTCTCGGTTGCCCCAGCGTGCAATTATTTTGAAAAACTTTTTCAAAATCAAAAAAGCGCGGTTATCATATTTGTTATATTGGCATTTTTATTTTTTCAATTTTTGAAAAAGTATTTCATAATGCTAATGGAAAACAGGTGGAAGCGCTATGACGAACAGGAACCGAGGCCGCCCGAAGGCGTTTCACGACAAGTCGCAAGGGGCAATCATCCAATCCCTCGACCGGGCAATCGACGTCCTCAAGACGGTCTCGGCAGGGTCGGGGATGTCGCTGACCGAGATCGCGCAGGCCGGGGGTCAGTCGCAGGCAACCTGCTACCGTATTCTCACGACCCTATCGAAGCGTCGTGTTGTCGAGTTCGACGAGGTGACCCAGCTTTGGCACATCGGGCTGGAGGCATTTCGCATCGGCATGAGTTTTCTCGGGCGTACGCGTATCGCGGAGCAGAGCAGGCCCGTCATGCAACGCATCATGAATGAGACGGGGGAGACGGCGAACCTTGCAATCCTCGATCGGGGCGAGGTGATCTTCATCAGCCAGATCGAGACCCACGAGCCGATCCGCGCTTTCTTCCGGCCGGGAACCCGAGGTCCCGGACACGCATCGGGTATCGGCAAGGCGATCATGGCGTTCCTGCCGGAGGATCAGGTCCGCAAGCTGACGGGGGCGGCGCTGCCCTGTTACACGGACACTACGATCACGAGCGCCGATGCATTCATTCTTGAATTGGCGGAGATCCGCCGGCGCGGCTTTTCGGTCGACAATGAAGAAAGGACGGAAGGCATGCGGTGTATCGCAGCGCCTGTCTTCAACGCTTACGGGGAGGCGATTGCCGGTGTGTCGCTTTCCGGCCCGTCGGTAAGGGTCAAGCCTGAGCGGGATCTGGAATTCGGCAATCTGATCAAACATGCCGCCGATGAAATTACCGGGTCGATCGGCGGCGTTATCCCTCATCCTGTGAAGTAGCCTGGCAGGCAACGGGCAAGCCATGGAGAATGTTTCTTCACCGTGTCTTGCCTGATTGCCTTGGAGCTTGTTTCGGATAGGCTTCAGCCTGCCAGGCTTGTGCCGTCTCGTTTGAGATCAGCCCGCCTTTCCGGTTTCCTTGAGCCAGCGAGCCATTCCCTGAATGTTAAGGTCTCGCCACTGGTCATAGGAGAACCAGTCCGAGTATCCGGACATAAGGTCGGAGGCGATGATTTCTTCCTCCGTCTTGCCCTCATTGAGAGCCTGCAGCACGCCGGCGCGGAGTTCTTCCAGATAGATCCTTGCGTCTACCGCATCCTGCTTGTTGCCGACGCGGCTGTGTCCGCCGACCATGGTTTCGAAGTCCAAAGCTTCTACGGCCTTGATCTGATTGATGTAGCCGTCGATATCGGCGCCGGGGAAGTCTTGATAAGGCACGCGCCCCGGCGATACGGCGTCGACGACGAAGGCGACGTTTTCCGGTCTGACGACAACTGCGATGAGATCGTCGCCATGTCCGACGCCCAGATAGGTGAGTTCGAAGTCCTTGCCACCGGCTGAGAACTTATGGGTGTCGGCGAAGGTCACGGTCGGCACGGCGGTATCCGTATCGCCGGCTTCGATGTGCTTCTTGGCGTTTTCATGGGCAATGACCGCGATATCGCCCCAGCCCTGACCGCCGGAAGCGTGATCTCCGTGGCTGTGGGAGAGGATCATATGAGTCACGGGCTTGTCGAACCGGCTTGCCAGTTCGCCCTTCAGCCAGGCAACGGCGTCTGCATTGATCGGATCGGTGACGACGATGCCGTCTTCCGTCACGACGAACATTGCGTTGTGAAAATTGTTCTGGAACTTGTAAACGTCGCCCGTCACCTGTTCGATGCTGCGCTTGGTTTCCTGCGCATTGGCGGTCGCGGCAAATCCGGCAAAGACGAATCCGGCGAAAAGGGCCGCGATGAATGCGGAGGAAACCTTAAGATGGGGGTTCAAGCCCGCTGTCATGGTGCTCTCCATTGCTTTGCTGATGGACGATCAAGTCAAATGCACGAATTGATCCCGGATTGTAGCGGGTTCCATTACCTTTCTCGACATATACGGGTCGTTGAATGGATCACAATTCGTTCACTCACCCATTCTTTATAGAAGCCGGCTCGGAAATTTCGACAAAAGACAAGCCTGCCACTGCGGCAGTATAAATAAATTCGGCTGTGTGAGCGGCGGCCATAAGTTAAAACGAAAAGAGCAACGGGAAGGTCCTTGCATCCGGTCGGGCGATCGCCTGGCCAGTCGAGAGGAACGAGCCATGAACCGGCGCCTGAGAGCGGTTCTCATGCTGGATGTTGTTGGCTACAGCCGGCTGATGCATGGCGACGAGGATGCGACGCTTTCCGCTTTGAAGTCCTTGCGCTCGAAGGTGATCGAACCCTGTGCGGCGGCCTTCGACGGCAGAATCGTCAAATTCACCGGCGACGGCGCGCTTGTCTCTTTCGCCAGCGTCATCGCGGCTGTGAAGTGCGCGATCGCCTTGCAGCTTGGCGTTGCCCGACAAAACGAACGTGCAAACGAAAGCGCCGATGAGACGATCGCCCTTCGGATCGGCCTGCATTTCGCCGAGATCATCGAGGACGGCGGAAGTGACGGCCTGGGAGGCGATGGCCAGGGAAGTGACCAGCGGGGAGGCGAGGCGGATATCTTCGGCGATGGCGTCAATATTGCCGCGCGGCTTGAGGCGCAGGCACCCGTCGGCGGCATTTTGATTTCCCGCGCCGTTCGCGATCAGATCCGCGACCGCTTGCCGCTCACCCTTGAAGATCGCGGCGAGCTTGAGCTCAAGAACATCGCAAGGCCGGTGCGCGCATTCGCCGTGATCCTCGACGACAAGGCCGCGCAAGCCGCCGTCCTGCCGCGCCCTGGTCAGGCGCGGCGGCGAGTGAGATGGCGTCGCGTCGGTATTGCCCTTGCGATATTGGCGCCGGCGGCGCTTGCCGTCTCCCTCGCCATTGGGTTTTGGAGAATGCCGAACGGACTGCGGTCCATGGTGGCGAACGGCAGCAATGTCACCGAGGCCGCCTTCTCCGCGCAGCCGTCGGTCGCGGTGCTGCCTTTTTCGGATCTGAGCGCGGCGCACGATCAGGCGCTGTTCAGCGACGGATTTGCCGCCGAGATCCTCTCCACCTTGTCGAAGTCGCCCTATTTGCGGGTTGTCAGCCGCAATTCGTCGTTTTCTCAAGCCGGAGCGGGCAAATCGGCCGTCGAAATCGGCCGCCTTCTGGGTGCGCGCTATCTTGTGACGGGAACCGTGCAGCGCAGCGGCGATACGGTCCGCATCGCAGCGGAACTGGTGGATGCAGCAAGCGGCAGCAATCTCTGGGCGAAGACCTTTGACCGGCCGATTGGCGATATCTTTGCCGTTCAGGATGAAATCTCGGTGGCGATCGCCGCCAGTCTCGACCACCGGATCGAGCGGGCGGAACTTCTCGCTGCATCGCGCAAGCCGCCGGCAGATGTGACAACCTACGATCTCTTTCTCAAGGCGCGTTCCATCATGGCGTCGTCCTACAACAAGGAGGCGACGCTGGAGGCGCGCGCGGTGCTTGAAGAGGTGGTGAAACGCGATCCCGACTGGGCGCCGCCCTATGCCTGGCTTGGTTATTCGTATTACCGGGAGATGGCGCGGCGCTGGTCCGGCGCCCGTCGGCAGGAGGCTCTCGACAAGGGGTTTACGGCCGTATCGCGTGCGCTCGAACTCGACCCGACGCTCGCCTTCGCCAATCTGACGATGGCCAACCTCCTCCTCAAGCGCGGCGCGCATGAAGAGGCGTTGCGCTGGGCCGGCAAGGCCATCGAGCTTGATCCGAACGACCCCGACGCCTATGCCGCGCTGGCCAATATCCTGGCGTTCATCAACCGGGCAGGGGAAGGCATTCAGCCGCTGCAAAAGGCGCTCGCGCTCGATCCGCTGCACCCGCCGCTTTTCGATATGTATATGGGCCGTGCGCTGGCGCTGAGCGGCCTGTTTAAGCAATCGACAGGCCCATTGCGCGACTGTGTGAGGCGCCAGCCGGATTCCTGGCCCTGCCGGCAGTATCTTGCGCTCGCCTATCTGCGCACCGGCGAAAAAGAGCGGGCAGCGGTAGAATTCCGGCTCATGCGGACGAACTATCCATATTCCTCCGTGGCAGATCTGAAGGAACGCGGCGATCTCAGGCCAGGTCCGCAGACCGATTTGCTGGTTGCGGCGATGGCGGAACTCGGCCTGCCGCTTTCTGCCGCTTCGCCGTGAGTTTCAACGGCTCGCGTTATTTGATCTGTTCGATTTCCGCCGCCATGTCGGGAATGAGCTTCACGCGATAGGAAGCGTCTTCGCATTCAAGTATCCAGGCCTGTTCATCGGGCGACGATTGCGCTTCGTCTTTTTCCGCGCTTTTCGGCTCGTCGCATTTGTGGCCCTGATCGCGCACCTGAACGGCGATGAGTTCCTTGGGGTCGTCCTGGGCGCCTGCGGGAAACGACGTAATCGCAACTGGAAGAGCAACGGCCATTGCAGCTGCAAATATTGCGGCATGAGAGAGAGACGACTTGGAAATTCGCTCGGTTTTCATGGGTAACCCCATCTCTGGAGACTGAAACTGACGTAGATGGAATTATTTATAGCAATGTAGTTCTGTGATTTACAGCAGTGAGATCGGAAATGCATCCGTAAGAGCGGTATCCGCCTGCAAGCGTGCGCAATAGCAAAGGAGCGGAGGTCTGTCCTCCGCCCCTTGTTCAGTTCGTCGCTTGCTCTCGTTTGCTTGCAGGCGCGTCCTAACCGCGCAGCGTTCCGCCTGTCGCTTTTTCGACTGAGGCGACGATCTTGGCTGCGACCGCGTCGATCTCTTCTTCCGTCATGGTCTTTTGGCGCGGCTGCAGCGTAACGTCGATTGCCAGCGACTTCTTGCCTTCCGGTACGCCCTGACCGGTGTAGATATCGAAGAGGGTGACGTCGCTGATGAGCTGCTTTTCCGCGCCGCGCGCCGCCTTCAGCAATCGGTCCGCCGTCACGTCGCCATCGACGATGAAGGCGAAATCGCGCCGCACCGGCATGAAGTCGGAAATCTGCAGCGCCCCCTTGGAGCGGGAGGCCTTAGCCTTTCCTTCCGGCACAGCGTCGATGAAAACCTCGAAGGCGGCGATTGGCCCGCCGATATCGAGCTTCTCCAAAAGGCCGGGATGCAATTCGCCGAAGCGGGCAAGCACCGTCTTTGGTCCGAGCCGCAATTCGCCGGAACGGCCAGGGTGATACCACGCGGGCGCTTGCGCAAAGACCATCAGCTTGTCGACCGGCGCGCCGATTGAAGCCAGCACCGCTTCCGCGTCCGCCTTGGCGTCGAAGACGGAAACGGTTGGCGCATTGGCAGACCAATGTCGGTCGGCGCCGGTCATCACCGCCGTGCCGCGCCGGGCTCCGGCGGCAACCATCGCCTGGCCTTCCGGCGTGTCGGCGGTGAAGATCTGTCCCACCTCGAAAAGCGCCGCATTGGCGTAGCCGCGGTCGGCGTTGCGTTGTGCGGCTGCCGCAAGGCCGGGGATCAGGCTCGGGCGCATGTCCGACATGTCGGCGGAGATCGGATTGGCGAGCTTCAGTTCAGCCGCGCCGCCGCCGAAGGCTTCCGCCTGTTCCCTGGAAATGAACGACCAGGTGACCGCTTCCTTCATGCCGCGCACAGCCAGCGTTCGCCGCGCCTGATTGCGCCGGATCTGGCCGGCGGTCAGCACTTTCTGGCCGACGCTGGTGCCGCGTGGCAGCGGCGTTGAGGGGATCTGGTCGACGCCGGCGATACGCATCACTTCTTCGACGAGATCCGCCTTGCCCTCGATGTCCGGGCGCCAGGAGGGGGCCGCGACTTTCACCACCCCTTCCGTGCCCGCAACCCAGAAGCCGAGGCGGGTGAGGATGCCCTTGATCTCCGCGTTCGAAAGCGACAGGCCGGAAAGCCGCTTCACTTCGCAATAGGGGAAATCGACGATCGTGCGCGGTTCCGGCACGGTGCCTGCCAGCAATGGTTCGCTCGGCGTTCCGCCGCACAGGTCGAGGATCATCTGCGTGCCCTGGTCCAGGCCCGGCAGGCAGATAGTCCGGATCGACGCCGCGCTCGAAACGGTAGCGCGCATCGCTGGTGACGCTGAGCTTGCGGCCCGTCTGGGCGATGTTTGCGGCATCCCAAAGCGCGGATTCCACCAAAACGTCGGTGGTGGTCTCGTCGCAGCCGGAGTGTTCGCCGCCCATGATGCCGCCGATGGATTCCACGCCGTTTTCGTCGGCGATCACCACCATGTCACCGTTGAAACGATAGGTCTTGCCGTTCAGCGCCAGAAGTTCGTCATCCTCGCGGCCACGCCGGACCGTGAGATCGCCCTTGACCTTGGCCGCGTCGAAGACGTGCAGCGGGCGGCCCCGATCGAAGGTGATGTAATTGGTGATATCCACCAGCGCGTTGATGGGCCTGAGACCGATGGCGATCAGCCGCTTTTGCAGCCACTTGGGCGAGGGGCCGTTTTTCACGCCGCGCACCAGCCGCATGGAAAAGGCGGGGCAAAGTTCCGGCGCGCCGGGAAGGTCCAGATTGACGCGAACAGGACATGCGCCTTCGCCCTTGATCGGCGCCGGGCGGTTTTCCTTCAGCTTGCCGAGGCCGGCAGCCGCCAGATCGCGGGCGATACCGTGCACGCCGGTGCAGTCCGGCCGGTTCGGCGTCAGTCCGATCTCGATGACCGGATCGTCCAGCCCGGCGTAATCGACATACGATGCGCCCACCGGTGCATCCTCGGGCAGTTCGATGATGCCGCTGTGTTCGTCGGAAAGTTCAAGTTCGCGCTCCGAACACATCATGCCGCGGCTTTCCACGTCGCGGATCTTGCCGATGGCGAGCGTCGTGTCGATGCCGGGCACATAGTCGCCAGGCCTAGCCAATACGCCGACGAGGCCGGTGCGGGCGTTGGGCGCGCCGCAGACGATCTGCAACTCTTCGCCCGTGCCGGTATCGACGGTGAGCACGCGTAGCCGGTCGGCATTGGGATGCTGCTTCGCCTCGACCACCCTTGCTATGGTGAAGGGCTTCAAGGCTTCGGCCGGATTGTGCACCGCCTCGACCTCAAGGCCGATAAGCGTCAGCTTCTCGGTTATTTCCTCAAGGCTTGCGTCGGTTTCCAGATGATCCTTGAGCCAGGACAGGGTGAATTTCATCGTCGCGGTCTCTTCGTCAGTTGTTTTTCGTGGGGTTTCTCGACCGCCTTGGCCAACGGCCTTTCGAGCGGGAGAAACCGGCGAGGTCAGCGTTTCGGGTTGAAGCGGCCGAAATCCGGCAGCGTCGATGCATCGCTATAGGAGGCGGCAAACCTTTGGCCGATGTCATACATGCGGTCGGTCCACTTGCGAACGTCGTCCATGGCGACAGGTTCGCCGCTGGCGATGCGGTGCGCGGTTTCGGTCTCGATCTGGTCGCGCAAGAGGCCAAGTTCAACTTGCGCGGAATGTTCGGCCCGATATTTGCCGAGCCAGCCTGCCGTGACCGCGCCGATCAGCACCAGAAGCGCCGCCGATACGGTGATCGTCGCCCAGCGGGCAATTCCCGGTATTTTCCGCTCTGACGCGACCAGCACCATCGTGGCGATGGCCAGGAATGCGGTGATATAGATCGCGGTCAAAAAGCTTTGGTATTTGTCTGCGGCGCTCGCCTCGTGCTGGGCGCGGACCACCGTGATGCGGTCGCGCAGGTAAAGCACCGGGTCGGCCCCGGCCCCGAGCGCTTTGGTGAAATACTCGTCGCAAAAGCGCAGCCGCCCCCGTTCCTTCGATTTGTCGGCGCAGACCTCGGTAAAGGAGGCAGGAGCGTCGGTCTTTGCCGCTATTCCTTGCGCAAATGCAGCCGCTGGCGCAAATGCGGTTGGAACCGCAGTCGCAAGCAGCGCGAAACCGAGTATGAGCAAGCGCAGGAGAGCCATGAAAAGCCTCATGTGGCGAAGTGCCAATGTTTGCGGGCCAAAGTTAGCGCGAAAGACCTCCAAAGAGCGTCGGCAGGTCGAGCGGGCGGAAGCCGTAGTGGTCGAGCCAGCGCACGTCGGCGTCGAAAAAGGCGCGCAGGTCCGGCATTCCGTATTTCAGCATGGCGATGCGGTCGATGCCCATGCCCCAGGCAAAGCCCTGGTATTCGTCCGGGTCGAGGCCGCAATTGCGGATGACATTCGGATGCACCATGCCGCAGCCGAGGATTTCCAGCCAGTCGTTGCCTTCGCCGATGCGGATTTCGTCGCCCGAACGGTCGCAGCCCACATCCACCTCCATTGAGGGTTCGGTGAAGGGGAAGAACGACGGGCGAAAGCGCATCTTGACGTTGTCGACCTCGAAGAACGCCTTGCAGAATTCTTCCAGGATCCACTTCAGGTGGCCGATGTGGCTTTCCTTGTCGATCACGAGACCCTCCACCTGATGGAACATCGGCGTGTGGGTCTGGTCGCTGTCGCAGCGATAGGTGCGGCCCGGAATGATCACGCGGATCGGCGGCGCGCCGTTGGTCATGGTGCGGATCTGTACCGGCGAGGTGTGGGTGCGAAGAAGCATCCGCTCGCCGTCTTCCTTCGGATCGAAGAAGAACGTGTCGTGCATGTCGCGCGCCGGATGGCCTTCGGGGAAGTTCAGCGCGGTGAAGTTCAGGTAGTCCGTTTCGATATCCGGACCCTCGGCGATGGAAAAACCCATGTCGGCGAAGATCGCCGTCAGTTCGTCGATCACCTGGCTGACCGGGTGAATGCGGCCTTCCTCCGCCGGCGCGCGGCGCAGCGGCAATGTCACGTCGACCCGGTCGGCCTCAAGCTTTGCTGCAAGGGCCGCTTCCTTCAGCACGTCGCGGCGGCTGGCAAGGGCTTCCGTGACGCGGGCCTTCAGCCCGTTGATCGCCGGCCCCATGGCCTGGCGCTCTTCCGGCGTCATCTTGCCGAGGGTTTTCAGTTTTTCCGAAACGCTGCCCTTCTTGCCGAGAGCGGCGACGCGCACGTCCTCAAGCTGGGCTTCGGTTCCGGCGGCATCGATCGACGCCAGGATTTCGGATTCAAGACTATCGAGATCGGACATGATCACTCGTTCGTTGGCTGGAGCGCCCGCGTATCGTCACGAGACACGGCGGCGATCCGGTAAGTCGACGGGTCTTTTAGCAGAACTGGCAGGGGTTTCCAGTGCCGGGCGGCTGGATTCAGCTCATCCAGCGAAGTACCTTTTCCTTCACCGGATTTTTGAACTCGCGCGCTTCCGCGCCGGATCGCTTCCATTCGTCCTTGAGCTGCATCCACCAGCGGCCCTGGGTATCGGCGTCGTTGATGAGCATGAGCTTGGGGTTGTACTCAAGCCCCTCGCGCTGCTGGATGACGACGCGCCTGTCCTGGCCCAAAAACACGGTCATGAGATGGCGCAGCAGCGGCTTTAGCGGCGCAACCCAGCCCATGCTCGCCCAAAACATCTGCCGCACTTCCGTCTTGTCCTCGTCGATGGGCGTGATTGTCGTCAGCCCGACGACCGAATGCCTGTCGCCCTTGATGTGCTCGATCCTGAGGCCGGGAAGCTGGTAGCGGATTTCCGTCGTCACGTCGTTGCCGAGCACCTTGTAGGCGATATTTTGCGGCGGCAGCTTGTGGCGCACCATCGCCCAACCGAGTTCTGCGGGCGCGAAGTGCTTTTCCTTGGGCCTGAGCTTCGTCGCGTTCTTCTTGAACCACCAGGAGGTATGCACGAAGGCGGCGTGGGTCGGGTCCATCAGGCCAAGCGCTGCATGATCGACCGAACAGACGAAGGGCAGCATGATGGCGAGCTTCGGGCCAGTTTGATCGTCGAAATCCGGCAGGCGCGGCGGTTC
Source organism: uncultured Alphaproteobacteria bacterium (assembly GCA_963698365.1). Taxonomy (GTDB): domain Bacteria; phylum Pseudomonadota; class Alphaproteobacteria; order Rhizobiales; family Stappiaceae; genus Hongsoonwoonella. Next base: position 39,260 of record CAVOQM010000005.1, on the reverse strand, counting down.
CGGCTGGCGGCCGTCTTCCGGGCGTTCGCCTGTCTCGGAAAAATAGATCCAGATCAGCCCCTGCTGTTCCCTCACCGGGAAAGCGCCGCAGGTGATCCTGGAATAGTCGATCGTCTGATATTCATGGGTGGAGGGAATATCGACGCAGGCGCCGGACGTATCGAATTTCCAGCCGTGGTAGCAGCATTGCACCGTCTCGCCGTCGAAATGCCCGTGACGTAGCGGAATGCCGCGATGCGGGCAGATGTCGCGCAGCGCGAAAACTTTGCCCGCCTTGTCGCGGCCAATGAGCACCGGCTCGTTCATCAGCTTTTTGCCGACCGTCTTGCCGGGTTTGATTTCCGCCGACGGGCAGGCGACATACCAAAGGCCGCGCAGGAGTTCAGCTTTCAGGTTGTTCATCGGGCGGCGGTCTCCGGAAGGGCGGAAGGCAGTTTGTCGACTTGCCGGCTGGATGGCGAAAAACAGGCCTGAAGGATGTAGCCGCTCCTCCCCTCCGGCTCAAGGGGCAGGGTGGATCCAATTCGGTTTGTCATGCCTGCAAAGGCGGGCACCCAGTAATGGCCAAGGCTGACGAACGAGCCTCTGGCGCCTACGGATACTGGATCCCCGATCAAGTCGGGGATGACACAGAGTATGAGATTGCGCGACCTCGCGTTCTGCAATCGTCGGTCGCAAGCTGCGCTTTGTTCTGTCGCATATTTTTGGTGGAGGCGATTTTTCCTTCGCCTTTAGTCTCGGTTTGTCATCCCCGACTTGATCGGGGATCCAGTAGCCTCCGCAGTGGCAAGGATTCTCAAATGTTACCGCTTGTTGGATGCCGTCTCGAACGCTGCATCAATTTCGGTCAATGCCCGCCCCAAAGCAAAAAAGGCGCACCCGTTGGCGCGCCTTTTTCTAAATCCTGTCAGGCCGATATCAGGCGGCGAGGCCGCCCTGTGCCTGGGCGACGAGCGCCTTGAAGGCTTCCGGCTGGCGGATGGCCAGGTCGGAGAGAACCTTGCGGTCGACTTCCACGCCGGCCTTGTTCAGGCCTTCGATGAAGCGATTGTAGGTCATGCCGTGCTCGCGAACGGCGGCATTGATGCGCTGGATCCAGAGCGCACGGAAATTGCGCTTGCGGACCTTGCGATCGCGATAGGCGTATTGGCCGGCCTTCTCCACCGCCTGCTTGGCGATGCGGATCGTATTTTTGCGGCGGCCATAATAGCCTTTGGCGGCTTTGAGAACTTTTTTGTGACGGGCGTGGGCGGTAACGCCCCTTTTGACACGCGACATGTCGATAACTCCTTGAGGTCTTTACGACTCGGGCTGGTTCAGGCGTAGGGCAGGAACTTCTTGACGATGCGTGCATCCTGCTCGCTCAGCACCGTGGTGCCGCGGGCCTTGCGGATGAACTTCGTCGTGCGCTTGATCATGCCGTGACGCTTGCCAGCCTGGGCGGATTTGACCTTGCCGGACGCGGTCAGTTTGAAGCGCTTCTTGGCGCCGGATTTCGTCTTCAACTTGGGCATTTCGGGTCCTTTCTTGCCCGGTCGGCCAGTTTGGTTCGACCGGTGGTTATTGGAGCCTTTATGAGCCGCCACGGCATGCCCTGTGATTGCGGGCGTGTCCGGCAAAAACCGGACGATCCCGCTTAGCCGGGCGGCTCGGGACGCGGCGTTATACTGGCAGGCTATTGGGAATGCAAGGCCGGGTGTGGCGGGGTGTCGATCTTTTACCCGCTCAACCGGCCCTTGTGAAAAAAATCCCGCTACGAAAAATCCCAATACGAAAAATCCCGGCATGAAAAAAGCCCGGCGCTATGGCCGGGCTTTCAAAATCGTTCAAACGGCACTTGTTGCGCGAGGCGGATGCGTCAGCGCACGATCGGCGCGAGCACCATCACCATCTGCCGGCCTTCGAGCCTGGGGTAGGATTCGACTTTCGCGAAATCCGCCGTTTCCTCGCGCACCTTGTTCAGGAGCGCCATGCCGAGATCCTGGTGGGCCATTTCGCGGCCGCGGAAGCGCAGCGTGACCTTCACCTTGTCGCCTTCATCGAAGAAACGCTTCATGTTCCGCATCTTCACCTCATAGTCGTGGGTGTCGATGTTCGGACGCATCTTGATTTCCTTGATCTCGACGGTCTTCTGCTTCTTGCGCGCTTCTGCAGCTTTCTTCTGGGTCTGGTATTTGAACCGACCGTAATCGAGAATCTTGCAGACCGGGGGAACCGAATTCGGAGCTATCTCGACGAGGTCCATACCGGCCCCCATCGCGATCTCCATCGCTTCTTCCGTTGGCACAGTCCCGCGATTCTGACCTTCATGGTCGATCAGTTGTACTTCGCGGACGCGGATCTCTTCGTTGGTGCGGGGGCCTTCCTTGGTCGGAGGCGGGGCACGAAATGGACGGCGAATGGTCGCAATCTCCTCTGTCGTTGTCGATATTTTCGGCATCGATCACGATGCCGGTCGCACTGGTAGCCTACTTCGCGTCAAAATGCCATGACCTGATGCGCGCGCATGAACGGTTGCATGAAAAGCCGTCTCAACGCGCAAAACGCATGAGCCACGTCATCTTTCGGAAGTCAGCGCTTAGAAAATCCGGTGAATTAGCCGCAAAGTCAACCGGCTTGCGCGGTTGAAAGCCCTTACCCGGCCGCTTTCGCGTCGTTTGAGGCCAATTCGCCCACCAGCTGATCGTATATGGCGAGTGTCGCCGCCGCCATGGCCTTCCTGGAGAAGTGCCGCTCGACATGGCTGAGCGCGCGTTCAGCAAGCGCTTCGCGCTCCTCATTGCCCATGCTCAGCATCTGCGAAAGGGCCGCACTCAGCGCTGCGGGATTGCCCGGTTCGACCCGCCAGCCGGTGCGCTCTGCCTCCGCCACGTCCGGAGGGGCGAGCACGGTCTCCGGAGCTGCGCCGATATCGGTGACGACCACCGGCACGCTTGAAGCCTGCGCTTCCACGGCGGCGCGCCCGAAGGCTTCCGGCTCTGTGGAGGCAACGACGGCGACGGTGGCAAGTGCGTGGGCGGCTGCGATATCGTCGCAATGGCCGACGAGAAGGATCTTCTTGTCAAGTCCCGCCTGCGCGATCCGGCTTTCCAGATCGGCGCGATAGCCGGCGCGGCCCTGGTCTGCTCCGGCCAGGATCGCCGTCCATCTGTCGTTGCCTGATTTTGCCATCTGGATCAGCGCGTCGATCAGCACGCGCTGGCCTTTCCATGCGGTCAGCCGCGCCACGTTGAGGATCACGATCTCTCCCTCGGCGATCCCCCACTCCTGCCTGAGGGCGTCCAGCCGGCCTTGCGGGATCGCTTGCCGCCTGAAGCCTTGAAGATCCGAGCCGCGATGAACGACGGCGATCTTTCCTCGGGCGAAAGGATGGCGTTCTGCGATCAGCGCGGCCGTATAGCGTGAATTGGCGATCACCGCGTCGCCGCGCGCCATGACGGAATTATAAAGCGCCTTCGCCTTTGATTTCTGGTTGTAGATGCCATGATAGGTGGTGACGAAGGGGATCTTCGCCATTCGCGCGGCGATCAGCGCCGACCATGCCGGCGCGCGCGAGCGGGCGTGGATGATGTCCACCTTCTCGCGTTCTATCTTTCGTTTCAGGCGAAAGGCATTGGCGATGATCGAGAACGGATTTTTCGTGCGGGCGGGAAAGACATGATGCTCGCCGCCCGCCGCCTCCAGATCCGCCACCAGCCGTCCGCCTTCGGAAAGCACGATGGCCCGGTCGCCGTGCTCGACGAGAGCTGCGGCGATATCGACGGTGGTGCGTTCCGCGCCGCCGGTTTCCAGTTCGGGAATGATCTGCAGGATGGTGCGGCGGTGCAAGGTCGGCTTTCCTCTCGTCGCTCGTTGTGCCACATCAAAGCGCCAAACTGGGCGGGAATGATTTGAAGGAGGCATAATATGAGCGCGCAGGAACCGCAATTCATCACGGTCGGTCAAGGTGAAGATGAACGCCGGATCGCGGTCCTGCGCGATGAGGCCAGGGGCGAGGGTGCGGGCGTATTGCCCGGCATCTTCTGGCTCTCCGGTTTCAAGTCCGATATGGCCGGCACCAAGGCGGAGGCGCTCGCCGAATGGGCGGCGCGCGAGGGTCGCCCTTGCACCCGTTTCGACTATTCCGGCCACGGTGTCTCGGGCGGAGATTTCGAGGCAGGAACCATTTCCGCCTGGGCGGAAGAGGCGCTTGCCGTCTTCGACCGCTTCTGCAAGGAGCCGACCATCGTCATCGGCTCGTCCATGGGGGGTTGGATCGCGCTGCTTCTCGCCCGCGCCCATCTTGCCGCTGTGGGTGCGGACATGAGCCGTCTCCACGGCATGGTGCTGATTGCGCCTGCGCCCGATTTCACCGAGGAACTCATGTGGAAGCACGAGTTCACCGATGAGATCCGCCGCACGATCATGGAGGAGGGGCGCTTCGAACAGCCGAACGAATATTCACAAGACCCCTATGTCATCACCCGCAAGCTGATTGAGGACGGACGCAACAATCTGCTTCTCGGCGGGGAGATCGTCACAGGCTGCCCCGTCACCATCCTGCAGGGGCAAAAGGACGATTCCGTGCCGTGGCGGCATGCGCTTCGTTTGATGGAGGTTCTCGCCGGCGAGGATGTGGTGCTTTCTCTGATCAAGGACGGCGATCATCGGCTGTCGCGTGTGGAAGATATCGAGCGGCTGATCCGCGCGGTGGCCGAGCTTGCCGTGCTGGAGAACTGAATCTGCGGCGGCTTTAGAAAAGCCGCACTTCGGCCATCGCTTTGTCGCAATTTGCCGGAACTTTGTCTGCCTTGGTCAGGATCATTGATATTTTTAGCAGCGGCTCGCCGGTGCGGCAATTTGTATGGGGGAGATAACATGACGGTGCGTAAGCATTTCATTTTGACGATCGACGGCGGCGGCGTTCGGGGGCTCATTCCGCTTCGCATTCTGGAATCTCTGGAAAACCGGTTGAGGGTGCGCGGCAAGGGCGAGCCGCTTTGCCGATATTTCGACCTGATCAGCGCCACTTCGACGGGGGCCATCATTGCCGCCGGTCTCGCCGCGCCAAAACCCGACGATCCTGCCGCCCAACCTGCTGCCCAACCCGCTGCAACGATTGCGGAATTGCGCCGTTTCTACGAGGTCGATGCACGCGAGACTTTCCGCCACCGTGGTTTCCTTGAAAAGCTGATGAGCAATCCGCTCAGCGTTTTCGACGTGAAATACGACGAGCGCCCGCTGGAGAAGCTCTTGAAGGAGCGTCTCGGCTGGACCTCGCTTGCCTCCGCGCTGACCCATGTGGTCTTCACCGCCTATGACATCGGCGCCCGTGCGGCCGTTTTCATGACCAACGGCAAGAACCGCTCGGGCGACGCGGAAGACGACTATTATTTCTGGCAAGCCGTTCGCGCCACTACGGCCGCCCCTATTTCCTTCGATCCGGCGCGGGTGGAAAACCTCACCACCGGCAAGGAGCAGGTGCTGATCGACGGCGGCGTCTTCATGAACAACCCTGTTCTTGCCGCCTATATCGAGGCGCGCAAGCTTGGCTGGGCAGCGAAGGATATCGTCATTGTCTCGCTCGGCACTGGCCAGACGATTGAGCGTCCCTATACGTTCCGCGAAGCGTCGCGCTGGGCCGCGCTCGGCTGGCTTAGCCCAAAGAACGACCAGCCGCTGCTCTCCATCCTCATGCACGGGCAGGCGACGACCGCCGCCTATCAGGCAAACTGGCTGTTTTCCGAATTCGGCGAGGTCGAGCATATCCGCCTCGACGGTACGCTCTCCAAGGCGGCGGCGGCGATGGATAACGCCCGTCCCGGCAACATCATCGAGTTGAACGGCATCGCCGACCGGATCATTCGCGACAATACGCTTCTTTTGGACGATCTGGCCGAGCGCATGCAGGAGCGGCCCGAAAAGCCGGCTTCGCTCGATATCCAGGTTGACGCGCCGTCTCCGGTCTTGGCGGCTGAGCAGCCCCCGGCCGAGGTAAAGGCGGTTGCAAAGCCGGTCGCGAAAGCGCCGAGGAAAACGGCGGCAAAGCCCGCCGCTAAAATCACCGCGAAAGCCCCCGTAAAATCGACTGTGAAATCGACTGTGAAATCGACCGCCAAATCTCCTGCAAAAGCGCGGGCGAAGCCCAAACCGAAGGCCGATGCAAAGACCAACGGCAAGGCCGAAGCTCCGGTTTGATGGTCTTGCCGCGGATCGATTGATCCTCTCCACGAGCTCCCGCGTTGGCGGGGGCTTGTGGTTAATCGATCCTAAACGGGAAGGCATTAGGGTCAGGAAAGCGTTGTACAGAGAGGAAACACGTGGTTGGGAAATCGATGATGCGGCTTGCTGTTCCTGGTCTCCTGTCCCTGTTTTGCATTGCGCTTTTGCCCGGCCACGCGGATGCAGCCCCCGTTCCTGCGGCAAAGCCCGGTGCCGAGGCTCAATCTTCCGCCGCATCATCTGCTGCATCTGTCGCCATTCCCCGTCCTGCTCCGGCACCGCCGGCGGCGGCATTGCCACCATCGGGTAGCGCGCCGGTGAAAATCGTCGCAAAGCCCAACGCTGTGGCGAAGGAGCTTTTCGGCAAGGTGAGAGAGCCCGCCCCGCTTTCCGCCCGCTCCATCGGCTCTTACGCGAAGGGCTGCGTTGCCGGTGCCCGCGCCCTTCCGGTCAACGGCCCGACGTGGCAGGTCATGCGGCTTTCGCGCAACCGCAATTGGGGCCATCCGCAACTGGTCGATTTCATGGAAGACCTCGCCAATGACGCCCCGGCGCTCGGCTGGAACGGGCTTCTGGTCGGCGATCTGGCGCAGCCGCGCGGCGGGCCGATGCTTTCCGGTCACGCCAGCCACCAGATCGGGCTCGATGCCGATATATGGCTGACGCCCATGCCGAAGCGCGAGCTTTCGTATCAGGAGCGCGAGACGATCGAAGCCGTCTCCATGCTCAAGGGCAATTCCGAGCTGAAAGGTGCGGATCGCGGCGTCGATCCGAAGAAATGGACCGACAGCCGCGCCCGGCTCATTCGCCGTGCCGCCCAGGACAAGCGCGTCGCGCGCATCTTCGTCCACCCCGGCATCAAGCAGGCGCTCTGCCGCTTCGAGAAGGGCAACCGCTCGTGGCTGAGTAAAGTGCGGCCGTGGTGGGGGCACCATTATCACTTCCACGTCCGCATCAGTTGTCCTGCGGGCAGCGCCGGCTGCCAGAACCAGAACCCGCCACCTCCCGGCGACGGCTGCGGCGCGGAACTCACCCAGTGGCTATCGGACAAACCCTGGGTGCCGAAGAAAAACGCCAAGCCCGCCAAGCCCCGCCCGCCCATGCGGTTAGCCGCCCTGCCCAAGGCCTGCACGGAGGTGCTTGTGGCGCAGTGAAGGGGCGGAGTTATTCAAACCAACACGATCATCGCTGTTCCTGCAATGGAGGTGGCGGCTCCGATCCACGCGATTGGGTGCGGCGGGTGTCCTGTTTTCAGCCAGATGATCGGCAGCACTATGATGGGTGAAAGCGATCCCAGAACCGCTGCGATTCCGGCGTGGAAATTGGCGAATGCGTAGAGCAGCAGGGACGTCGCGATACCGTAGCCGATGAACCCGGGCAGTATCGTTGCGAACAGTAGTTTTGGCGTCAGTTCGGTTTTGGGCCGGGTGGCTTTGGCCGGCCATAACCCGATCAGGGATATGACGAAGGCAGCACCCGCAATTCGAAGCGCGGATGCGGCAAGCGGGTCTGTCCCGGCAAGCATGGCCGGTTTTATGGTCAAAAGGCCCAGCCCCTGAAAGGTGGCGGAGGTCGCGCCCAGCAGGATGACCCATATCAGGCTGCCGGTGACCGGATCGGCGGCAGCGCGGCGGCCGTTGCCGTAAAGAATTGCCAGCACCACGCCCGACAGGACAATCGCTCCACCGATCATGTCCATTGGCCCAAGGGTCTCGCCAAGCCAGAAATAGGCGATGATCGCGACGATGGGCGCTTTAAGGGCGACAAGAAGCTCGGTTCGGCGCGGCCCGCCGCGCCGCAGGCATTCGATCATCGCCAGATTTCCGAGGATCACGCTTGCAAAAATGCTGAAGGCGAATGCCGGCCAATAGTTCCACGCAATGCTGCTCCAGAGCCCGGCCTGCGCACAAATCGCCGCGAGTATCGCGCCGGAGGTCAGCAGTTGAATGCGGGTGAATTCGAATGCGCCAAGCGCACTTGCCGGCTTTTGCGCGATGACGATGCCGCAGGCCCAGCCGAAAGAAGCGCCAAGGGATGCGAGGATTGCCAGAATTGCCATGGGAACGAGCCTTCATCTACGCTACGGTTTGTGTAGCGAGATCGTGCTACTGAATTAGTAGCGAACATGGAAGAAAAATAATGGTGATCAAGGTTCCAAAGCCCGGACGGCCCGTTCGCGGATCGAAATCCGGCAAGCCGATCATGGCGCTGTTCGATCTTCTGGGCCGCCGCTGGGCGCTTGGAATCGTCTGGAATTCTTTCGCAAGGCCCGCAGACGTTTCGCGTGCTTCAGGCAAACTGCGAAACGCTTTCACCCACGGTCTTGAACACCCGGCTGAAGGAACTCAGGCAAAGCGGCATTGTCGAGCTTGGCGGGGATGGCTACTGCCTGACTGCGCGCGGGAGGGAGCTGTTTTCCTATCTCCAGCCGATCGGAAAATGGGCGATCGACTGGGCGGATGGCATGGGTGAGGGCGGCGAGGCGTGAGGCGGCTTAAAATTCGTTGCCGGTAAACTCACCCGTGGTCGTCGCGCGGTATGCAAAGCCATGAAAATTCTGTCGCCCGGCGATTGGCTAACTCTTCGCGGATGCCGAACGCTTCTCACCGGGGGATGATTGCTCAAACAGTCTTCCCGGAGTCATGATCGCGGCGAAATTCGATAGCGGAGAAATCATCATGACGGTTCAGAAAGTTGCACTCATCACCGCCGGCGGCAGCGGCATGGGCGCGGATGCGGCAAGGCGGCTTGCCGGCGACGGCTATAAGGTCGCGATCCTGTCGTCCTCGGGCAAGGGCGAGGCGCTGGCCGCCGAACTGGGCGGCGTTGGCGTCACCGGCTCCAATCGTTCGGTCGCCGATATCAGGCGCGCCGTCGATCTCACGAAGGAACGGTTCGGTCGTATCGATGTGCTGGTCAATTCCGCCGGCCACGGGCCGAAAGGGCCGGTGCTCGATATCAGCGACGAAGACTGGCACCTTGGCATGGAGGTCTATCTTTTGAACGTCATTCGCCCCACCCGTCTCGTGGCGCCCATCATGGCGGCGCAGGGCGGCGGCGCGATCATCAATATCTCCACCTTCGCTGCCTTCGAGCCGGACCCGCTGTTTCCGACGTCCGGCGTTTTCCGCGCAGCGCTTGCCAGTTTCACCAAGCTTTTTGCCGATAAATACGCAGCTGAAAACGTCAGGATGAACAATATCCTTCCCGGTTTCATCGACAGCCTGCCGGAGACGGAAGACCGCCGCGCCCGCATCCCCATGGGGCGTTACGGCAAGGCGGGCGAGATATCGTCGCTGATCGCCTATCTCGCCAGCGACGACGCCGCCTATATGACGGGCCAGAACCTTCGCATCGACGGCGGCTTGACGCATTCGGTTTGATGTTATCGCGCAAAGGTGCGCATAAAACCTGCGTCCCGCTCTTGCCTCTCCATCGTCATTGCCGGACTTGATCCGGCAATCCATGGGGCTTGCGCTCCGATCTCATGCGGGCGCTGGGCAGCGGTGCCAAAGAAATCGGGTTTTTCGTAAAGGCTGCGTTTATCCTCTTTGCGTCCGCCAAGGCCAATGCTAAACGGGCCGGCATGACCACCGAACCGATTTCCAACATCCGCAACTTCTCCATCGTGGCCCACATCGACCACGGTAAATCGACGCTTGCCGACCGTCTCATCCAGATGACGGGAACGCTGACGGCGCGGGAGATGACGAACCAGGTCCTCGAACTCGATGGATATCGAGCGCGAGCGCGGCATCACGATCAAGGCCCAGACCGTTCGCCTCATCTACAACGCGAAGGACGGCAAGCAGTACAAGCTGAACCTGATCGACACGCCCGGCCACGTCGATTTCGCCTATGAGGTGTCGCGCTCGCTTGCCGCCTGCGAGGGTTCGCTGCTTGTGGTCGACGCTTCGCAGGGCGTTGAGGCGCAGACGCTCGCCAATGTCTATCAGGCGATTGAAAACGACCACGAGATCGTCCCCGTTCTCAACAAGGTCGATCTTCCCGCCGCCGAGCCCGAGCGCATCAAGCAGCAGATCGAGGATGTGATCGGGCTGGATGCCTCGGAAGCGGTGATGATTTCCGCCAAGACCGGCCTTGGCGTCGACGAGGTGCTGGAGGCCATCGTCAAGCGGTTGCCCGCACCCATGGGCGATCCGTCCGCACCGCTGAAAGCGCTTCTGGTCGACAGCTGGTACGACAGCTATCTCGGCGTCATGGTTTTGGTGCGCGTCATCGACGGCTCGCTGAAAAAGGGCCAGAAGATCAAGATGATGCGAACCGGCGCTTCCTACGAGGTCGACCGGGTCGGCGTCATGACGCCGAAGTTCCTCGCCGTCGATACATTGGGCGCGGGCGAGATCGGCGTTTTGACCGGTTCCATCAAGGAAGTGGCCGACACCCGCGTCGGCGATACCATCACCGACGACCGCAAGCCCTGCGCCGAGGCGCTGCCGGGCTTCAAGCCGGCGCAGCCTGTCGTGTTCTGCGGGCTGTTTCCGGTCGATGCGGCGGATTTTGAAGATCTGCGCGCCGCCATGGGCAAGCTTCGCCTCAACGATGCTTCGTTTTCCTTTGAAATGGAAACTTCTGCTGCCCTCGGCTTCGGTTTCCGCTGCGGTTTCCTTGGGCTTTTGCATCTGGAAATCATCCAGGAGCGGCTGGAGCGCGAGTTCGATCTCGATCTCATCGCCACCGCCCCTTCCGTGGTCTACCGGATGAATATGACCGACGGCTCCCTGAAGGAGCTGCACAATCCCGCCGACATGCCGGATGTGGTCAAGATCGAGTCCATCGAGGAGCCCTGGATTCGCGCCACCATCATGACGCCGGACGATTACCTCGGCTCCATCCTGACGCTCTGTCAGGAGCGGCGCGGCGTTCAGGTCGATCTAAACTATGTCGGCTCGCGCGCCATGGTCACCTACGATCTGCCATTGAACGAGGTGGTGTTCGATTTCTACGACCGGCTGAAGTCGATTTCCAAGGGCTATGCCTCCTTCGACTATCACCTTTCGGATTACCGGGAGGGCGATCTGGTCAAGATGTCGATCCTCGTCAATGCGGAACCGGTCGATGCGCTTTCCACGCTGGTTCACCGCACGCAGGCTGAGCGTCGCGGCCGCGCCATGTGCGAAAAGCTGAAGGATCTCATCCCGCGCCACATGTTCAAGATCCCGATCCAGGCGGCCATCGGCGCCAGGGTCATTGCGCGCGAAACGATTGCCGCGCTCCGCAAGGATGTGACCGCCAAGTGCTACGGCGGCGACGCCACCCGCAAGCGCAAGCTGCTTGAAAAGCAGAAAGAGGGCAAAAAGCGCATGCGTCAGTTCGGTAAGGTCGAAATCCCGCAGGAAGCCTTCATCAAGGCTCTGAAGATGGATGAGTGAGCACCGGTCACGCGAAGCGTGATCGCTCGATCCAGTGAATCGAGCGAAGGTGCGAACGCCCGCGAGTGTAAGGCGCGTCAGCGCCGTCGAGCGGGCAGGCGCAGGTCTGGCGAAGCGTGATCGCTCGATTCTGTGAATCGATCCGAGGGGTGAACGCCCGCGAGTGTAAGGCGCTTTTGCGCCGTCGAGCGGGCAGGCGGAGGTCCGGCGGACGGATCGATTCTGTGAATCGATCCGAGGGGTGAACGCACGCGAGAGTCGAGCGGGCAGGCGAAAGCGAACGGCCGGTCGCGCTACGCACGATTGCTCGATACAGAGAAATATATGTAATCTCAAATTGAGAATCAGTTTTTTGCGTGGAATAGTTACAACTCGAATTTACTAGGCGCAGCGCGAACGAGTTCGGGTAATAATTTCAAGACGAAGCGATAAAAAAAGAAATAGGTGTAGAATGAGTGTGGATGAAAATGTCATAGCAGACATTCCGGAGCGTGAATCAAATTCTGTCTTCTTTATATACTTAACTTCAATTATATCTCTTGTGTTATTTTTTATCCCGCTTATTGGATTTTTTGTAATAGTATGGTGGATAGTCTTAATAATATACACTTACATACATAAAAATGGAGCTGAAACGCGATTTGGCGATAGTCATTACAGTAATTTTATAAGAGTATTTTGGGTCGGTTTAATAGTGCAAATATTAATATCTCCGTTCGCGTTTGTTCCTGGTGGGTTTTTAGCTGTTGGCGCCGTTTTATTGTCGATTGCAACCATTATATGGCAAGCTTATAGATTGGTTCGTGGATTAACAATAAGCCAAAGGAAGGAATATTATCCAAACCCTGAGGAGTTCTTTTAAGGGCTTTTTGGAAATTCAGGGAGCTTGGCGATATGCGAGAAATGCTTGCAAACCTCGATATTCGAGAAAAACCTTAAACCAGGCGACGGCGCGAAATTCCTCCTCCATTCCGCCCATGGCTCTCTTTTCGGACACGGTCAGGACATTCTGGTGACCTGATCGGCCACCCTGGCGCACCCGCCGGGACAAATGGAACACGAAAAAGCCGAAGCGGCGGCGTTCCCGCCCGCTCCGGCCTTATAGGAAACCAGCCAAGGTTATTTCGGCTGCGGCACGACGCGCAGATAGGGCGTCAGCGTTTTCCAGCCGCCGGGGAACATCGCTTTGGCGTCGTCGTTTGAAACCGACGTGACGATGATGACGTCTTCGCCCGGGTTCCAGTTGGCGGGCGTCGCCACCTTGTGTTTCGCCGTCAGCTGCAGGGAATCGATGACGCGAAGCACCTCATCGAAGTTGCGGCCCGTCGTCATCGGATAGATCAGCATGAGCTTGATCGTCTTGTCGGGCGCGATCACGAAGACAGTCCGCACCGTCTGATTGTCGACCGCCGTCCGGCCTTCCGAGGTTTCGCCCGCGCCGGCCGGCAGCATGCCGTAGAGTTTGGCTACCTTGAGTTCAGTATCGCCGATCATCGGATAGTTGGGTTTGGTGCCCTGCGTCTGCTCGATATCCTTGGCCCAACCCTCGTGATTGGCGACCGGATCGACGCTGAGGCCGATGATCTTGACGTTCCGCCGGTCGAATTCGTCCTTGATGCGGGCCATATAGCCCAGTTCAGTCGTGCAGACCGGCGTGTAGTCTTTGGGGTGGGAGAAGAGCACGCCCCAGGAATTACCCAGCCAATCGTGGAAACGAATGCGGCCCTGCGTGGTCTCAGCTTCGAAATCCGGCGCAATATCGCCGATCTTGAGTGATGTCATGATCCCTCTCCCTCTCGTTGTATTTGATCCGGTACTATAATCCGGCTCAAGCTTGACGTAGAGGGAGAAAATGGCTCGTGCCATAAGGGTAAGTACTTAAGCCTCAGCAATCGAACCGAGGGGCGCTGCCCAGTCAGGCGCTCGATTTCGTCCTGCGCACAGCGTCGCGCCATCCAGCGATGAGCTTGCCCCGCGTTTGCGCGTCCATTTGCGGTTCGAACCGGTTTTCCAGCTGCCATTCCTTGGCGAATTCCGCCATATCGGGCCACACGCCCGCCTTGCGGCCGGCAAGCCATGCTGCGCCCAACGCCGTGGTTTCCAGCACTTTCGGCCGGTCGACGGGCGCACCAAGGATGTCTGCCAGAAATTGCATGGTCCAGTCGGACGCGGTCATGCCGCCATCGACGCGCAGAATCGTTTCGCCGCCTGCTTCTGCCTGCCAGTCGGCATACATGGCCTCGATCAGATCAAGCGTTTGATATCCGACGCTTTCAAGCGCCGCGCGCGCGAAATCGGCAGGTCCGCTTGCCCGCGTCAGGCCGAATATCGCGCCGCGCGCGTCCGGGTCCCAATGCGGTGCGCCGAGGCCAACGAAGGCCGGCACCAGATAGAGGCGGTTTTCATCGCTTGCCGCATTTGCGAGCGCTTGCGTTTCCGCCGCATCGGAGATGATTTTCAGCCCGTCGCGCAGCCATTGCACAGCACTTCCGGCGACGAAAATCGAACCTTCGAGTGCATAAGTCGTTTCGCCGTCGAGCCGGTAGGCGATGGTCGAAAGCAGCCGGTTTTTCGATTGTACCGGCGTCTTGCCGGTGTTGATCAACGCGAAACAGCCAGTGCCATAGGTGGATTTAACCATGCCGGGCTTGAAGCAGGCCTGGCCCACGGTGGCTGCCTGCTGGTCGCCGGCAACACCCAGTATCGGCAGCGAACGCCCGAGGATCTCCGGCTCGGTCATGCCGAAATCGGCTGAAGAATCGAAAACCTGCGGCAACATGCCCATGGGCACGCCGATCAGGCGGCAAAGCTCCTCGTCCCATCGGTTCTCGGTGATGTTGTAGAGCAGCGTGCGCGCCGCATTGGTGGCGTCGGTCGCATGCACCTTGCCGCCGGTCAGCCGCCAGATCAGCCAGGTATCGACCGTGCCGAACAGCAAGTCTCCAGCTTTCGCCTTGGCGCGCGCGCCATCGACATTGTCAAGGATCCAGGCAAGCTTGGTGCCGGAAAAATACGGATCGAGCAGCAGTCCGGTCTTGGCGGTGACCGTGGCTTCATGGCCTTCGTGCTTCAGTCTGGCGCAGAAATCGGCAGTGCGGCGGTCCTGCCAGACGATGGCGCGGTGGATCGCCTTGCCGGTCTTGCGATCCCAAACGACAGTTGTTTCGCGCTGGTTGGTGATGCCGAGCGCGGCGATTTGCGCCAAATCCACGCCGCCTTTGACGATAACTTCGCGGCAGACGGCAACCGTCGAGGTCCAAAGGTCCTCCGCCTCGTGTTCCACCCAGCCGGAGCGCGGGAAATGCTGGTCGAATTCCTGCTGCGCGACAGCGGCGGGGCGGAAATTTCCGTCGAAAAGGATGGCGCGGCTCGACGTCGTGCCCTGGTCGATTGCAAGTATGATTCCGCTCATGATCGTAGGCCGGCTCGGTTTACGGGATGGTGATCATACCGAATGCATCTGGTGCGGGGAGATAATTTTCCCTGAAGATGATCTATCCCGAACTTGCGCCGGCTATCCTCCCGACTTTCGTTTTTTGTGATTTCAGCGTAAATGGACTTTCATACGAAGGTTTTTCGCCGTCAACCGAAAACACGGTCATCGGCCGGCCAATAGCCGTTCGGTCAATCGACCTTGCTGGTTTCGATCAGGTGGACGTCATTTACAGCCGCTATCTTGCGGAAAATCTCGCTGTCGCACCGGTCGGTCACGAATGTGTTGATCTGGGAAATATGACCGATCCGGACAGGCGCGGTGCGTGAAAATTTCGTCGAATCCGCCACCAGGATAACGCTTCGGGTATTCTCGATGATGGCTTGCGCCACTTTCACCTCGCGGAAATCGAAATCGAGAAGGGAGCCGTCCTCATCGATGGCGGAGGTGCCGATGACGGCGAAATCGACGCGGAATTGCTTGATGAAATCGACCGCCGCTTCGCCGACGATACCGCCGTCCGCCGGCCGCACCAAACCGCCGGCGATCACCACCTCGATCGACTGACAGGGCCGCAAGATGTTGGCGACATTGATGTTATTCGTCACCGCCATGAGGTTGGCGTGATGCACGAGGGCCCGGGCTACGGCTTCCGTCGTCGTGCCGATATTGATGAAAAGCGAGGCGGAATTGGGAATGAGACCGGCGGCGGCGAGGCCGATTGCCGCCTTTTCCTCATGCGCCAGCATTCGCCGCGCGTCATAGCCCATATTGTGGATGGTGGTGGAAAGCACCGCCCCGCCATGGACCCGCGCCAGCAGGTTTTGTTCGCAAAGATCGTTGAGATCCTTGCGGATCGTCTGGGGCGTCACATCGAAATGGCTGGCGAGATCTTCGACGGTGACGCGGCCGAACTGCCGGGCCATATCCAGGATGATTGCATCGCGGGCAGTTGTCATGAAAGCAAAGCTTCCTTCGTGAAACGAAGTTTACATTGCCCTGCTTTTCTCGAAATGTCAGCCATCACAGAAGTTTAGACGCAAAAAAGGGCGGTCGAGCCGCCCTTCCGTCGAATTAACTGACGCTTTCGCTTTCTTACAGAACGCGAATATTATCGGCGATCTGGCGCCCTCTCGCATAGGCGAGATCATAGGCGACCAATTGGCCTTCCGTCAGTGTATTGCGGCCAGACTTGCGGACCGTATCGAGTGCGACCAGAACATCATCGCCCTGATCCGGTTCGATCATGCCAAAGCCTTGGCGAATATCGAACCATTTTACATTACCGTGTTGCATTCTTTTTCTTTCGCGTTGTTCTCAAATATCATTTGAGCAGAGAATCCGAGTCGTTTTCATGACAGTCGATAAAAGACCGCCGCAAACGAACTTTCGGATCGTTTGAAATGCCCGGCATAAGCGCCTGCGACCAAGGGAGAGGCAATTATGCTCCCGCGCGTTCAGAGGCTTCCGCGCACGAAATTCAGATCGTGCCTGCGGATTGCACTCCGGCTGGCGCACCGGGCTATGCATAATATGGGGGGACTTAAGGCGGATTCAAGGCAATGGCTGCAAATAATTGAGAAATAGTGCTTTTCGCTTTGTCGAGCTTTACCTGAAGCCTTCTCTTGCGAGTGCATCGAAGGCCTGCCGATAGGTCGGATATCGAAAAGTGTAATTCAATTCGTCCTTCAGTCGTTTGTTCGAAACGCGCTTGTTCTCGCCGTAGAACGAGCGGGCCATCGGAGATAAATCCGCGTCCTCAAAGGCAATTTCCTCTGGTGGATCAAGCTTTAAGAGCTTTGCCGCGTAGGTGACGACATCTTGCGGTGGCGACGGTTCGTCGTCGCTGACATTGTAAATTCGTGTCCGGCGAGCATCGAGCGAGGCGGTGAGCGCCCCGGCAATATCGGCCACATGAATGCGGTTGAAGACCTGCCCCGGCTTGATGAGCCGGCGGGCTTTGCCCTCTTTCAGATTGACGAGTGCGTTACGGCCTGGCCCATAAATTCCCGCCAGACGGAAAATCTGAAGGGCCAGGCCGTTGTTCTTGGCGAAATCCAGCCAGGCGTTTTCCGCCGCGACACGGTAGACCGAGCGCTTTGAAACCGGCCGGCACTGCGTTTCCTCGTCCACCCAGGCGCCCTGATGATCGCCGTAGACGCCGACGGTCGAAAGATAGGCGGTCCATTCCGGCCGCGCGGCGGCAATATCCTCGCCATGGCACAATAAGACCGGGTCGCCAGCTTCATCCGGCGCGACCGACAAAAGCACATGCGTCGCCGATTTCAGAGCGTCCGCGATGTCCGGATTTGCCGCCTTTCCGTCGAAAATGAAGGCGTGAATCCCCTGTTCCTCAAGCTTTTCGGCTTTCTCCTGCGAGCGCGTCGTGCCGCCGATCCAGCCGAAGCTTCCTCGCGCCTCCTCGATGAAGGCGCGTGAGGAATAGCCGATGCCGAAGACGAAAAGGCGGGAGGTGGAGGGCTCTGTCATATTGCTCACAAACCAAGATTTGGCCGTTGGATTTCAAACAGCATGATGGCGGTCGCCACCGCCAGATTGAGGCTGTCCGCCTGTCCCGCCTGGGGAATGCGCACGAGCTGCGAACAAACCTCCGCCATATCGTCTGGAAGCCCGGCTTGCTCGTTACCCATCAGGAGAAGCGTCGGCGCCTTGTAGGATACGGCGCGGTAATCGTCAGTGCCGCTCAGATGTGTGCCGACCACCATGCCGGGCCAGCGTTTGGCGAGCGCCTTGAAGGCATCGCGGCTTATTTTCGCAATCGGCACATGGAAAAGCGATCCCATGGTGGCGCGCACCGCCTCCACCGCGAAGGGGTCGGTCGTCTCGCCAACCAGGATCACGCCGCTCGCGCCGCCCGCATCGGCGGTGCGGATGATCGTGCCGAGATTGCCGGGGTCTCTCACATGGTCGAGCGCGATCCAGACCTGTGTGTTTTCCGGGCGGATTTCTTCCACGGCAAGCGTCTTTTGTTCGTAGACGCCGACGACCATCTGCGGATTGTCGCGGCGGGTGATATTGGAGAGAACCGCCGTCGAAACCTCCAAAATGGTGGCGCCGCGCGCTTTGGCTCTTGCCGCCGCCTGCTGGGCGTGCGGGTTTTCGCGGGCTTCCGGCCCGATCGCCAGATAATGAATGCCCCAGCCGGCATCGAGCGCGTCTGTGGCAAGTTTCAGGCCCTCGGCGACGAATAGCCCGGATTGCGAGCGGTTCTTGCGCTGCGCCACCAACCCTTTGATTTCCTTGACGACGGGATTGGAATGCGCGGTGATCTGCTTTACCGAGCCAAAGCGCGGGCGGTTGTGGGCGGGGCCGGTCATGCAGCACTCCAGCGGCTGAAAAGCGAGGTGGACAGGGCGCGTGGCGGCTTGCCTTCGCGCGGCCTTTCCTCACGAAGGACAAGTTCGCCCGATTCCAGCAATCCACCGCGTTTTGCGAGCGTTTCCGCCATCAATTCGTGGATGGCGACGAAGCTTGAGCGGATCGCATAGGCCGTCAGGATCATGAAGCGGGCATCGGGGGAGAGAAGCTGTTCGAGTTGGGTAAGCATTTCCGGCAAGTTGGTGAAAATGTCCCAGACCTCGCCTTTCGGGCCGCGTCCGTATTTCGGCGGGTCGAGGATGATGCCGTCGTAGGTGCTGCCGCGCCGTACTTCGCGGGCAACGAATTTCGAGGCATCCTCGCAGATCCAGCGGATCGGCAGATGGTCCAGCCCTGAAAGCGCCTGGTTTTCCCGCGCCCAGCCGATAGCCTTTTTCGAAGCGTCGATATGGGTCACCTCAGCGCCGGCGGCGGCGGGAAGCAGCGAGGCAAGGCCGGTATAACCAAAGAGATTGAGAACTTTCGGCGGTCGTCCGAGTTTTTTCGCCTGATCCTTCACCTGATCGTCCACCCAGTCCCAGTGGGCGGCCTGTTCCGGAAAAACGCCCACGTGGCGAAACGACATGAAGCGGCCGTTGAAGCGGGCGGGGCCGTAGTCCATCTGCCAGGTTTCGGGCAGATCGCGGGCGAAACGCCAGCGGCCCGGCCCTTCTTCCTCGATATCGCCGGTAAAGATCGCATCGGCGGCGTCCCAGGCGGCAGGGGCAAGGCGCGGCGTCCCCATCGCTTGCGGTTCCGGACGGATGAGCGTGATCTTGCCGTAGCGCTCCATCTTGCGCCCGTGGCCCATGTCGATGAGGGCGTAGTCCTTCCAGCCACGGGTTTCCAGGACGACCGGCCAGCTGGCGGTCGGCGGCTTGCCACGAGGAGCGGCGGCCGGGGCGGGCGGACCTTCGGACACGTTTGCTGGACCTTCTACTGTGATTGAAGCCGGGTTCAAGCGATGAAAACCGGGAAGACGTGCCTTAGAATGTTTCGCGGGCCAAGGTCAATCTTTGTGCGCATTCCTTGCCAATGTGGCGGGTATTCGCCATGTTGCACTGCAGCATGAAGGGCGCCGGGTCTTTTATTTTTTTCAATGGCTTGTCATCGTTGCGTCGGTTGGACACTTTGTAGCATTATCGAGTGCGAAACGCCGCGGCGGTAGTCGCCGGGCAGTCGCACAGTTGGTGCCTCGACTGGAGAAATGTCCCCTGATGGATATGACGGGTGAGTATCGGATCGCCGCACCGCGCGAACGCGTGTGGGAAGCGCTCAATGACCCGGGCGTTTTGAAAGAATGCATTCCGGGTTGTGAGGAACTTGAAAAGACCTCCGAAACTGAAATGAATGCTGCCGTCACGGCCAAGATCGGGCCGGTAAAGGCAAAGTTCAAAGGCGCGGTGACGCTGGAAGACATCAAGCCACCGGAAAGCTACCGCATCGTCGGAGAGGGCAAGGGCGGCGTCGCCGGATTCGCCAAGGGATCGGCCGATGTGAGCCTCGCCGAGGACGGCGCGGAGACCGTTTTGAGCTATACGGTCAAGGCGCAGGTCGGCGGCAAACTGGCGCAGCTGGGCTCCAGGCTGATCGATTCAACCTCGCGCAAAATGGCGGATGAATTCTTCAGCAAGTTCCGCGATGTCGTCGAAGGCGGCGGCGCGACCGCTGCCGCAGCAGCATCTGCGGAACCCGATCCAGGGCTGATCGAGGAAGCGCAGACGATCGCCAACAATCATCTGGCGGACGATATGACCACCATGGCCGGCAAGGTGGAACACAGTGTCGAGGAGGCCATGCACAAGGCCGAAGAACGGGTCGAGGCGGCTGCCGCCAAGAATGCGTTCGGCGGACCGGTCGTCTGGGGCATGATCGCGCTGGCGGCGATTATCGTCATCCTTGCATTGATGAGCTGATGGGGAGTTGGCGCTCGCGCAAAGCATCTGAACTGCTTTAGACAAATCGAATTCAGCAGATAAAATCGTTATCTTGAACAAAAGCCGGGCGCGGGTCGTACCGGCTGGAATTGAGGGAGGTAGGAATGACAACTGTCACCATGACGGTGAACGGCAAGAAGCGCTCGGCAACCGTCGAGGATCGTACGCTTCTGGTTCAGTTCTTGCGGGAATCGGTAGGTCTTACCGGCACGCATGTTGGCTGTGACACGTCGCAGTGCGGTGCTTGCGTCGTGCATGTCGACGGCAAGGCGGTGAAGTCCTGCACCATGCTGGCCGCCCAGGCCGATGGCGCGGAGGTTTTGACCATCGAAGGCCTGGCGCAGGACGGCGAATTGAGCGTGGTTCAGGCTGCGTTTCGCGAGCATCACGGTCTGCAGTGCGGCTTTTGCACGCCCGGGATGATCATGGCGGCGACGGATATGATCAAGCGGCATGGCGCCAGGCTCGACGAGGCGACGATCCGCCACGAGCTTGAAGGCAACATCTGCCGCTGCACCGGCTACCACAATATCGTCAAGGCCATCAAGGCCGCCGCCGATCAGATGGCCGGACTTTCGCAGGCTGCGGAATAGACAAAAATACGAACAAAAACAAAAGCATAAAATTTTCAGATTGAGGAACAGTCCCGTTCGACGGACGGACCCTGGGAGAGAGACCGATGGGAGCTGAAGGTATCGGCGCGCGCGTGCTGCGCAAAGAAGACCGGCGCTTTATAACAGGCAAGGGCAAATACACAGACGATATGACCGTGGCGGGCATGGCCCACGCGGCCTTCGTCCGCTCGCCGCATGCACATGCGGCGATCAAATCGATCGACGCGTCGGCGGCACTCGATATGCCGGGCGTGACGGCGGTTTTGACCGGCGATCAGCTGGTCGGCGACGGCGTCGGCAACCTGATCTGCGGCTGGATGATCCACTCCAAGGACGGCACGCCGATGAAGATGGGCGCGTGGCGGGCGCTTGAGGCCGAGCGGGTTCGCCACGTCGGCCAGGCTGTCGCGGTGGTCGTTGCCGACACACCGTCCCAGGCGCGCGATGCGGCTGAAGCGGTCATGGTCGACTACGAGGAACTGCCGGCGGTGGTCGATGCCATTGACGCAATGAAAGAGGGCGCGCCGCAGCTTCATCCGGAAGCCGAACGCAACCTGATCTACGATTGGGAGATCGGCGACGAGGCGGCGACGAGCGAGGCTTTCGCCCGCGCCAAGCACATCACGCGGATGGAGATCCACAACAACCGCCTGGTGCCGAACGCCATGGAGCCGCGCGCGGCCCTTGCCGTCTATGACGAAGCGGAAGAGCACTACACGCTCTGGACGACTTCGCAGAACCCGCATGTGGCCCGCCTGGTGCTTTCGGCTTTCTACAACATCGCGCCGGAAAACAAGCTCCGGGTCATCGCGCCGGATGTGGGCGGCGGCTTCGGCTCCAAGATCTACATCTACCCGGAAGAGATGGTCTGCCTTTGGGCATCCAAGCGCACGGGCCGGCCGGTAAAATGGGTCGCGGACCGGACCGAGGCCTTCCTCACCGACGCTCATGGCCGCGATCACCGCACAGAAGCGGAGCTGGCGCTCGACGCGGACAACAAGATCATTGGCCTCAGGGTGAAGACGGTCGCCAATCTCGGCGCCTATATGTCGCTCTTTTCTTCTTCGGTGCCGACGTATCTCTATGCGACGTTGCTTTCCGGCCAATACGACATCAAGGCCATCCACTGCAACGTCAAGACGGTCTATACCAACACGACGCCGGTGGATGCCTATCGCGGCGCCGGCCGGCCCGAAGCGACCTACGTCGTGGAACGGATCATGGAAACGGCGGCGCGGGAGGTCGGCATGGATCCGGCCGAGTTCCGCCGGATCAACTACATCCGTTCGTTCCCGCATCAAACGCCGGTGATTATGTGTTATGACGCGGGCGACTACGATGCCTCGCTCGATGCGGCGCTGAAGGCCGTCGATTACGCCGGCTTTGCCGCCCGCAAGGCGGAAGCAGCCTCGCGCGGCAAACTGCGCGGCATCGGTTTCTCCTGCTATATCGAGGCTTGCGGCATTGCGCCCTCACAGGCGGTGGGTTCGCTCGGCGCCGGCGTCGGACTTTGGGAATCGGCGGAAGTTCGCGTCAACCCGATCGGCACGATCGAAGTGCTCACCGGCTCGCACAGCCACGGGCAGGGGCATGAGACGACCTTTGCCCAGCTTATTGCCGATCGCTTTGGCGTTGGCACCGAAACCGTGTCGATCGTTCACGGCGATACGGACAAGGTGCAGTTCGGCATGGGTACTTACGGCTCGCGCTCCGGCGCGGTCGGCATGTCGGCAATCGTCAAGGCGCTGGACAAGGTTGAGGCCAAGGCCAAGAAAATTGCCGCTCACCTGATGGAAGCCGCGGAAGGCGACATCGTCATTGAAGGCGGCGAGTTCAAGGTGGCGGGCACCGACAAGGTGCTGCCTTTCTTCCAGGTGGCGCTTGCCGCCTATACGGGCCACAACCTGCCGCAGGGCATGGAGCCTGGCCTCAAGGAAGGCGCCTTCTACGACCCCACCAACTTCACCTTCCCGGCCGGGACCTACATCTGCGAGGTGGAAATCGACCCCGATACCGGCAAGACGGAAGTGGTGAAATTCGTGGCGGCGGACGATTTCGGCAAGATCATCAATCCGATGATCGTCGAGGGCCAGGTTCACGGCGGACTGACGCAAGGCATCGGCCAGGCGCTTCTGGAAAATGCCGCCTATGACGACAGCGGCCAGCTCATCACCGCGTCATACATGGATTACTGCATGCCGCGCGCCGACGATGTGCCGTCCTACAATTTGATGACGACGGAAACGCTGTGCCCCGGTAACCCGCTCGGCATGAAGGGCTGCGGCGAGGCTGGCGCTATCGGCTCACCGCCTGCGGTCATCAATGCGATCACCAATGCCATCGGCAACAACGATCTGGATATGCCGGCGACACCTGAAAAGGTGTGGCGCGCCATCCAGGCGGCGAAAATGCCGGCAGCAGCGGAATAAAGCGTCGATCGGTGCCGGGTCGCCCGGCACCGCCGTACAATGAGAGATGAATGGACCACGTTCATGTATGAGACAACCTATCATCGACCCAAAACCCTGGCGGATGCCGCAGCGCTTCTTGCCAAGTCCGACGAGGCGAAATTGCTGTCCGGCGGCCAAACGCTGATCCCGACCATGAAACAGCGGTTGGCAGCACCTTCCGACGTGATCGACCTTGCCCATGTGGAAGACCTCAAGGGCATTACCGAGACGGCGGCGGGCGGCGTGCGGATTGGCGCCGGCACCACCCACGCCGAAGTGGCGAGTTCGGAGATTGTTCGGCGAATTCTGCCGGGCCTGGCGACGCTTGCCGGCGGCATCGGCGATCCGCATGTGCGCCATATGGGCACGATCGGCGGCTCGGTCGCCAATAACGATCCGGCTGCGGATTATCCGGCGGCGCTTTTGGCGCTTGGCGCAACCATCGCTACCAACAAGCGGGAGATCGCAGCAAGCGACTTCTTCACCGGGCTCTTTGAAACGGCGCTGGATGAAGATGAAATCGTTACCGCGGTGACCTTTCCGAAGGCGGAGAAATCGGCCTACGCCAAATACCCGAACCCGGCTTCGCGCTACGCGATGGCCGGTGTGTTCATCGCCAAGCTTGGCGATGGTTCCGTCCGGGTCGCGGCGACTGGCGTCGGCCAGAGCGGCGTTTTCCGCGTAGCGGCGATGGAGACGGCGCTTGGCGGCAATTGGTCGGCCGATGCGGTGGCAGGTATCAAGATCCCTGCGAACGATCTCTTGTCCGACATTCACGGATCGGCTGAATACCGCGCCAATCTGGTGACGGTGATGGCCAAGCGGGCGGTCGCCGCCGCCGGCTGATCGGGCGCTAATTTTCATCGAATGCGTTGAAACGGGCGGCCGATCGGTCGCCCGTTTCCTTTGAATGGGGTTTCGCTCAATTGTGAATTTGAAAAAAGGGCCCGCTAGGGGCCCTTTTGTTGTTTGTAGCTGGAAGGTCGCCGCTATCAGGCGGCGGCGACATCGCGCAGGAAGCGCTCGATTTCCTCGCTGAGGGTCTGCGTCTTCTCGCCAACGATGGTGGATGCCGCCAGTACCTGATCGGCGGATGCGTTGGTATGGGCAACAGCGCGCGACAGTTCGGCCATGTTCGCACTTACAGCGGTGGTTCCCTGCGCGGCTCTTTGCACGTTGCTGGAGATTTCGTTGGTGGCGGCACCCTGCTGCTCGACGGCGGCGGCGATTGCCGACGTGTAGGTGTCGACCTCGCTCATCGTGCCGGTGATGGCGGCGATAGCCTCGACTGCTTCGCGCGTGGAAGCCTGGATCGCCGCGATCTGGGCGGAAATTTCCTCCGTCGCCCGTGAGGTCTGGTTTGCCAGCTCCTTCACTTCGGAGGCGACGACGGCAAAGCCCTTGCCCGCGTCGCCTGCACGCGCTGCCTCGATGGTGGCGTTCAACGCGAGCAGATTGGTCTGTTCGGCGATGGCCTGGATAAGGGTGACGACTTCGCCGATCTTGCCGGCGGCCATGGCCAGGCCTTCCACCTTGCGATTGGTCGCCCGGGTTCCTTCGCTCGCCTGGCTGACGACTTCCGTGGTCTGGCCAACCTGGCGGGCGATCTCGGAGATGGATGCGGCGAGTTCTTCCGCAGCGCTTGCCACGCTCTCCACGTTGTGAGTGGCCTCGTCGCTTGCGGCTGCGGTCTCGCCGGCGCGTTCGGAACTTTCGCCGGCGATGCCGGTCAGCGCGCGCGCCGTCTCCTCCAATCCCTGTGCGGTGTCTCCGACGGAGGAGGTGAGGTCGATGACCGTTTCGCGGAAGCTTGCAATGAGCGCTTCGATACGGTGCTGATGGGCGTCGCGGGCTTCCTGTTCTGCTGCTTGTGCGGAGCGAAGCTTCTCGCTCTCGATGGCGTTGTCGCGGAACACGCTGACGGCCCGGCTCATGTCGCCGATCTCGTCGCCGCGCTCGCTGTCGGCGATGTCCACGCTGGTATCGCCTTCGGCAAGGCGCGCCATCACGTTCGTCAGACGGCGCGTGGGCTTGGAGATTGCGGCCGAAAGAAGCATCGCCAGGAACAGGCCGGCGGCCATGGCCGCGGCAAGCGTCAGACCGATCGTCCAAAGCGAGGTCTGTCCGGTCAACGAGGCCAGGCGCGTCTGGCTGCCTGCAAGTTCCACGATCCTTTCGCGCACTTCGGCGGAGAGGGTCTCCAGCAGCTGTTGCTTTTCCTCCAGCGCCTCGGTCGTGGAAATCATTGCGTCGAATGCTTCCTCATAGATGAGAACCTCATCTACGATTGCCTCGCCCGATCCTGCGACCTCGGGGAAAGTGACGGCATCTTGTTGCAGTTTTCTGGCAATCTGCTCCAACTCGGTCAATCGGCTGAAGACCGTGATTGTGCTTGCGCCATCGATATTGGCGATGATTTCCAGCGTCGTGGATTTGATTTCCAGGGATTTGCGCGTCAACGCGGCGGAGTTGGTCGACATGGCGGCGGCCGCCGTCAGTTCCGTCATGGATTTGACGGTTGTCGCCTGCGCTTCGTCCATCGCCTGATACGCGGCCTGACGGATAAGATCGGTTAGCTGGGAAATTTCCGAGATGGCCTCCTGGGTGCCGTCCTTGAGGAGGAGCGCCTTATCGGCGTCCCTCTCCTTCAGCAATCCAATGAGAACGTCCGGTAGTTTCGCCGATTGCTCGGCAAGATATGCGGAGGCGTCTGCGTTGATACCCTGAAGCTTTAGCTCGGCCACCTTTGCCGTCGTCTCTGCAAGTTCTTTCGCCACCGATGCAGCTTCGCTGATCTTTCCCCGGTCCTGCGGGGTCGAATACATGGATACCAGGTGCTCGATGGTCAAAATGCGCTCGTTGGCAAAGGCGATGGATCGGCCAATGCCGCTTGCTGTAATCTGGGTTTCGGAGGAATGGCGGGCGTGACGTTCGGCTGTTTCGCGGATTTCGCGGGTATGCTCGTCCAGCGTGCTGGAGATTGTTCCAAGCTTCTCGATAGAGGCCGAGATCTCCGCAGTGAGCTGCTTTTCCTTTTCAACCAGGGCGGTGACATCGCCGAAACCGCTGCTCAGCCGCATGACGGCGGCGCGCGTATCCTCGACCTTCGCGCCGTCTTCGCCATCGGCGCCGATGGCCTGCTTCAGATCGGCAAGCTCGGCAAGAAGCTGATCGACCGATTTTTGATACTCCACGGCGAGCGCTGGGTCGCGGTGGTTGATATAGGCCTCGCGGCTTGCCGAAACGTCCTGCAATTCGGCTAGAACCTTCGTCGCCTTTTCCGACGTCCCCATCAGATCCTTCATGCCGATGATGGCGAGGGTGCCGACACCGCCGACGATGGCGGTCAGGATAAGAACCGTGGCGAAGCCGCCTCCCACCTTTCCGGAGAACCTCATGTTGCTGATGAAGTTGAAGGCACGAAACATCAATCTTCTCCGGGATGTTGATACTGGAGCGATTTCCAATCGCGAAAACACCGCGGTTTTCACGAAAAGCGCTCCAGGTGCCGGCCGGCACGAGGAGGTCGGCGCATGGAAACGAATGCAGGGAAGGACCGGTCGTTTTATGCAGAACCTTCAGGGGGAAGGCGATCTGCGAACGAACGGCCCGAGTTTGTCGTCCATACACTAGGCGCGATCGATGAAGGAGAGGTAAATATCTGAAGTTGCAGACGGTTTGATCGTTCGGTCAAAATGTCGCGGCGGCGCCGTGTCCGGGGTTCTCTGTTGATGGCTGGGTGGTATTGTCTTTAACTTCGTCGCTGAAGGCGAACGAGGGGCCGCAGCCGGCCCTTCGTCGATGCGGTGGAGTGGCGCGACCCTCAAGCGGCGGCGACGTCGCGCAGGAAGCGGTCGATTTCCTCGCTGAGCAATTGGGTTTTCTGGCCCACGTTGCCGGATGCATCGAGGACATGATCGGCGGATTCATTGGTATGGGCTACCGCCTTGGCGAGTTCCGACATATTGGCGCTCACTGCGTTGGTGCCCTGCGCCGCGCGCTGGACGTTGCTGGAAATCTCGTTCGTCGCCGAGCCCTGCTGCTCTACGGCGCTCGCGATTGCCGACGTGAAGGTATCGACCTCGCCCATGGTGGTGGTGATGGCGGCAATGGCGTCGACAGCTTCCCGGGTCGAGCCCTGGATCGCGGAAATCTGTGAGCTGATCTCCTCGGTCGCCCGCGATGTCTGGTTGGCAAGCTCTTTGACTTCCGCTGCGACCACGGCAAAGCCCCTGCCGGCATCGCCGGCGCGCGCCGCCTCGATGGTGGCGTTCAGCGCCAGGAGGTTGGTTTGTTCGGCAATCGCCTGGATCAGCGTCACGACCTCGCCGATCTTGCTTGCCGCCGTCGCGAGCCCTTCGACTTTTTCGTTCGTCATGCGGGTGCCTTCGCTGGCCTTTGCGACGACCTCCGTGGTTTGGCCCACCTGGCGGGCGATTTCCGCGATGGAGGCCGCCAGTTCTTCCGCAGCACTGGCAACGCTTTCCATGTTGGCGGTCGTCTCGTCGGTCGCTCCCGCAGTTTCGGCTGCGCGATCGGCGCTTTCGCTGGCAATTCCGGTGAGCGCTCTTGCGGTCGTTTCCAGACCGGAGGCGGTGTCGCTGACGGAACTGGTGAGGGATTTGACCGTTGCGCGGAACTGGGAAATCAGCGTTTCGATGCGTTCCTGACGCAGCTGCTGGGCTTCGCTCTCGTGAAGCTGATCGTTTCTCAGCCGCTCGCGCTCAATGGCGTTGTCACGAAACACCTGGACGGTGCGGCTCATGTCGCCGATTTCGTCGCGGCGATCCGCGCCGAAGATCTCGACGTTGGTATCGCCCTCCGCGAGCCGGCCCATGATCTCGGTCAGACGGCGCGTCGGGCGGGTTATTGCGAGCGCCAGGACGGTGGCAAGCAGAACACCGGCGCCAAGCGCCGTCAGCAATGCGATTGCGATGGTCCAAAGCGATGCCTGACCCTGCGCCGTCGCTTCATCCGTCTGGCTGGCGGCGAGATCGACGATTTTCGCGGCAACCTCGGAGGAAAGTGTGGCAAGCGTCGCCTGTTTTTCCTTCAAGGTAGCAGTGCTTGCCGTCATCTCCTCGAAGGTTTGCGAATAGGTGTCGATCTCCGATGCGATCTTGCCGACGATATCGGTGATAAAAGAGAAGGTGCCGGCGTCGGCTTTCAGCAAGTCTGCCGCTTCCCGCAGCTCATCGAGGCGGCTCTGTACGTTTGAGACGCTCACGTCATCGACTTCGGCAATGAGTTGAAGCGTGGTGGCTTTCACATCCAGGGTATTTTTCGCCAGCCTCGCGGTATTGGCCGACGCCGTATCGATAGCCGCCAGCTCCGCTGCGCTGCTGGAGTTGATCGCTTGCACCTTGTCAATCGCGGCATAGGCCGACTGACGCAGGCCGGTCATCATTGTCGTTATTTCCGCAAGGTTCATCTTTACCGCGCCGCGAAGTGAATAAACCTTGGTAAAATCGGTCGTTTCAAGCAGTTGTTGCAACAGGTTGGAAAGTTCCGTCGATTTTGCCGCCAGGGTTTTCAACGCTCCAGCGTCAATACCTTCGACGTTTTGGTTCGTCAGGGTAGCCAGCGATTTTTCCATCGGCCCGGCAAGCGCCACAGCTTCCTTGAGCGAATCGGTCGCGGTTGACGTTGTCGACTGAAGAAACAGATATTGGATCGTAAGGACGTTTTCCTGGGCGGTGCCAATCGCACGGCCGATCGCGTCGACTTTCGTGCGGGTCGTGGAGGCATTTCGCGCATTTCTCCTGGCGAAGCGGCGCGTGTTTTGAATCTGACTGTCAATCGTGGTGACAAGGGCTTCGAGCTGGCCTGTCGATTGCGCCAGCATGGCGAGCTGCTGGTCCTGTGTGGCGATTTCCCGGGTGACGTCGGTGAACGTGCTGCGCAAGCGCTCTACAGCTTCTTGCGCCGCAATGATTTTCTCCGCCGCATCGCCTTTGACCGATGCCTGGACTTCAGCAAGGTCGGCGGAGAGTTTTTCGACCGCCTGCTGATGTCCGGCCGCAAGCTGATCGTCCCTGGAGGAGAGATAGGCTTCGCGCTTGGCGGATACGTTCTGCAGATCGGCCATGACGTGGGTCGCCTTGCCCGACGTGGTCATCTGGTCCTTCAAGGCCACGATAGCGAATGTGCCGACGCCACCCACCGCTGCCGTCAACAGAAGGACGGCTGCGAAACCTCCGCCGACCTTGGCTGAAAATCGAAGATTGTTGATGATACTCGTTACGTGCAACATGAGCTCCCCCACACAGTGGCATGGCGTTTTGCAGCTATCGTAGGGGTTGTGAAATGAAGAAGAAGTAAACTTGCGGATATTCTTTTATATAGTTAGAATATTGAAACTAATGGAGATTTTCATATAGATCGTCGCGTCGCGTCAATTGCGCGATCAGGCAAACAGGGTATGCAGGGATGCCTGTCCCTGCGGCATTTTCATCCGTGGGACAGGCGTCAGCCTTCAGCCGTTTTGCCTCATGCAGCGGCGACGCGTTGAAGAAAGTTGTCGATTTCCTCACGCAGGGCGTTCGTCTTGGCCGACATTTCGCTGGAAGCGCGCAAGACCTCGTCAGCGGCGGCCGACGTCTGTTCGACCGTCGACGAGAGCACCGTCATGTTCTGGGTCACGGAGCCCGTGCCATGAGCGGCCTGGGTCACGCTTTGGGAGATGTCGGAGGTTGCAGCACCCTGCTGCTGCACGGCGGTGGAAATCGACGTGGTGAAGCCGTTCACCTCTTCCATCGTCTCGGTGATCTCGGCAATGGCCTGAACCGCTTCGCGGGTCGAGCCCTGGATTGCGGAGATATGCGCGCCGATTTCCTCCGTCGCCTTTGAGGTCTGCGTCGCCAGTTCCTTGACTTCCGCCGCGACGACGGCAAAGCCGCGCCCTGCCTCGCCGGCGCGCGCCGCCTCGATGGTGGCGTTCAGCGCCAGGAGGTTGGTCTGTTCGGCAATCGCCTGGATCAGCGTCACGACCTCGCCGATCTTGCTTGCCGCCGTTGAGAGACTTGCGACTTTCTCATTCGTCGACTGCGCACCCTGGGTTGCCTGGGCGACGACCTTCATGGTCTGGCCGATCTGGCGGGCGATTTCGGAGATGGAGGCGGAGAGTTCTTCCGCCGCCGAGGCCACGGTCTCCACGCTTTGGGTGGCCTCGTCGCTGGCGCCTGCGGTTTCCGTCGCCTTGGTGGCGCTTTCGCGGGCAAGGCCGGTCAGGGTGCGCGAGGTTTCCTCCAGGCCGGAGGCGGTGTCGCCAACGGAAGAGGTGAGGGCTACGGCCTGCGACCGGAAAGCGGCGATAAGATCGTCCACCGCCTTTTGCCGTTCGCCGCGTGTTGCCTGTTCGCTGTCGTGGGCAAGGGAAAGCGCGCGGCGTTCCTGCGAGCGGGTCTTCAGCGTCTCGATGGCCTTGGCGAGCAGTCCGATCTCGTTTTGCCGATCCGCGTAGGGAACCTGCACGTCGAGATCGTCTTCGGCAAGCTGGTTGGTGATCGTTGCCAGCAAGGGGATCGGGCGAAGCAGGGTACGGACCAGCAACGTCATAGCGGTAACGGAAACCAGCAGGATGATCGTGAATGCGATTGCCAGCTTGCTGGAGATATCGCCCATGAGCGCATTGACGACCGATTTGCGGACGCCGGCGTAGAGGATGCCGATGATGTCGCCGGTGGGCGAGAAGATCGGTTCGTAGATCGTGTAGTAGGGGGTGCCAAGGATGACCGCTTCGCCGCGATAGGTCTTGCCCTTGGTGACGACGGGATAGACTGCGCCTGTCTGGCCAAGCGGCGTACCGACCGCGCGATTGCCGTCGGGCTTGACGATATTCGTCGTCTTGCGCCAGAAATCCTTGCTTTCCGGTTCCCAGGCGAAAACGGTCGCGGTTTCTCCGGTCATCCGGCCGATGCCGTCGATCATCGCGTGATCGTTGAACTCGCCAATTGAGGCCATTTCCACGCGCTGGACGTTACCATCCTTAGCCCAGGTGATTTTCGTGCCTGCAATATCCTTTTCGACGATCGTCGCCGCGACCCGCAGGCTGGCGTTCTGGCGGGCGGCCGCGTCGCTGTGGATCTGATCGGAGATCAGCATGTAAATTACGCCGCCGACGGTAGCGAGAGCCAGGACGATCATTACCGCGGAAGCGGTAGCCATAATGGTTTGCAGGTTTAGTCTGGCAAAAAATCGCATGATGACCTCCGCATCGGTAGCAATCGACCCTTAAAAAGTCTTGCGTGTATCCACACATAATATGTCTGAAGACTTCGTTATCGCCGGTATGCTACGCATAGGAAATTCGGTTTTTAACGTCCCGGCGACGAACCGCCGCCGGTCAAAATGGCGCAAGATTACGCGTGTCGGCTTGAGGGCCGAAGTCATGTGTCAGACCTCCGGCGTCATGCACCTGGCTCCGGGCGTCAGCCTTCAGCCATGATGCGTCATGCAGCGGCGACGCGCTGAAGGAAATGGTCGATTTCCTCACGCAGGGCGTTCGTCTTGGCCGACATTTCGCTGGAAGCGCGCAAGACCTCGTCTGCGGCGGCCGACGTCTGCTCGACGGTCGACGAGAGCACTATCATGTTCTGGGTCACGGAGCCCGTGCCATGAGCGGCCTGGGTCACGCTTTGGGAGATGTCGGAGGTTGCAGCACCCTGCTGCTGCACGGCGGTGGAAATCGACGTGGTGAAACCGTTCACCTCTTCCATCGTCTCGGTGATCTCGGCTATGGCCTGAACCGCTTCGCGGGTCGAGCCCTGGATTGCGGAGATATGCGCGCCGATTTCTTCCGTCGCCTTTGAGGTCTGCGTCGCCAGTTCCTTGACTTCCGCTGCGACGACGGCAAAGCCGCGCCCTGCCTCGCCGGCGCGCGCCGCCTCGATGGTGGCGTTCAGCGCCAGGAGGTTGGTCTGTTCGGCAATCGCCTGGATCAGCGTCACGACCTCGCCGATCTTGCTTGCCGCCGTGGCGAGCCCTTCGACCTTTTCGTTCGTCATGCGGGTGCCCTCGCTGGCCTTTGCGACGACCTCCGTGGTCTGGCTCACCTGTCGGGCGATTTCGGAGATGGAGGCGGAGAGTTCTTCTGCCGCCGAGGCCACGGTCTCCACGCTTTGGGTGGCCTCGTCGCTGGCGCCTGCGGTTTCCGTCGCCTTGGTGGCGCTTTCGCGGGCAAGGCCGGTCAGGGTGCGCGAGGTTTCCTCCAGGCCGGAGGCGGTGTCGCCGACGGAAGAGGTGAGGGCTACGGCCTGCGACCGGAAAGTCGCGATGAGATCGTCCACCGCTTTTTGCCGTTCGCCGCGCGTTGCCTGTTCATGTTGTTGTTCTTCCTGCAGGCGCAGACGTTCCAGCGCGTTATCGCGAAACACCTCGACCGCCCGCGCCATATCGCCGATCTCGTCGCTGCGCTCCGTTCCGGAAAGTTCGAACTCCGTTTCTCCGCCGGCCAGCCGCTTCATGGTCTCGACTACGCCGTCGATCGGGCGGGAAATCCAGTGGCGCATGGCCTGATTGATCAAAAAGGCCAGAAATATACCGACCGCTGTGGCGAGTGCTAGATTGACGAGCAGGCTCTCGCGCATCTCCGCGAATTTCGGCGAGAGGTCCCATGCGATCGAAATGCCTCCGATCGGCTCGCTCGAATTGCCGAAATACACAGGCGCCGCCGTGACATGATAATTTCCCGATACCGTGAGGATGGGAGCCATCGCCGTCATCGCCGACTTCACGGCGTCAGACGAGACGATGCCCATGGGGCTTGAGCCCGCTTCGCCGAGCTGATCCCCTTCCATCGGCCAGGCAGCGAGGTGAACTGCGTGCGTTTCCCCGTCGGATTGAAACTCGCTCAAGATCTGATCGATGGCTTCCGTCTTCTTGAAGCGGATCGCCCCGGACATCTCGCCAGCGAGCAGAACGGTAATTTTTTGCTCGTAGCGCCCGTTTTCGGCTTCCATCGCCGAAGAACTTTGCCAGTAGTTGTAGGAGGATACGGCGACTATTCCAGCCAGCACGCCGATGAATGACGCAGCGCTGACCCTTGTGCGAATGGATTTGCGCTTCCTGCCTCCGGCTGCAGCGGCAGCTCCGGTCTTCTGCAATATTCCCAAAGACATCGTATCCTCCCTAGAGCATATCCCGCCAGATCTGGATCGGATTTGGCGACAAGGATATGCTTGAAAGCATTGATCCTGAAGCGGTTTCTTGTCACGAAAACGATCGCGTTTTCGTGGAAAGCGCTGTAGAGCATATCCCGCCAAATCTGGATCGGATTTGGCGACAAGGATATGCTTAAAGCATTGATCCTGAAGCGGTTTCTTGTCACGAAAACGATCGCGTTTTCGTGGAAAGCGCTGTAGAGCATATCCCGCCAAATCTGGATCGGATTTGGCGACAAGGATATGCTTAAAGCATTGATCCTGAAGCGGTTTCTTGTCCTTCAGGTGACTTCACCTGAAGGGAAAGCGCTTTGGCGTGTATTTCTTTAAACTTCAATTTGCCTGCGGCTATCCAAACTTCGGACGGCCGCGGGCCTCCGAGGCGATCGATTACGCAAACATTACTGAAGCATTTCCACGTTCACGCCGACGGTGACGGCGCCGATAACCGTTCCGTCGGCCGGATCGACGATCGAAACGCTCAGCTGGCTTTGATAGGTCTGGGTGGATTCATCCTGCTCGACGTCGCTGATGTGCAGGCCATCCTTGCCTTTGAGGAATGTCTCCTGCCACTTGGCTTCGTCGCCCTGCCAGTAGTCGGAAGTCGCATCGCTTTGCGCGACGTTCAAACCTTTGGCGTCCATCACGAATATTTCGGTGTAGAGGCCGGCGCCCTGTTCCTTGATGGTCTGGAGGAATTTCGATGCGGATTTTGCAAGCGTTGCCGAAATGAGCGGCTGATCCGGAGCGCCGACCTCTGCACGCCACTGCTTGTCCAGCGCATCGATCTTGACCTGATCGTAACCGGCGGTCTCAGTGTTCTGCGCCTTGATGGCTTCCACCACTTCCGACGACTTGATGAATTCGGCAACTTCCGATTTGGCGAGGGCATTCAGCTGATCGGCAAACTCATTTGCAGACGCTGTGCTGCAAAAAAGGGCGATTGCACAGGCGCTGGCGAGAAACATACGTTGCATAGCAGGCTGGCTCCATCGATTGACTTCAACGGAGCTAAAGCTCAACCAAAACGATTAAGATTTTACGCATTGCGCATCTTGTTATCAAATTTTCGTTGGCAGTGATAAAGGTAATTAATACAATGAGATAATCTATATATTCATGCAAAAGTCGCTTTTATCGGTGCGATTTTTTGCTCAAACGTGCTGGCCACCGTTGATATGAATTTCAGCTCCCGTTACGTAAGAAGACGGGCTGGTGCAGAGGAAGAAAATCGTGTCGGCGACTTCGTCCGGTCGGCCCAGCCGGCGAAGCGGAATATCCTTGATCATGCCTTCCGTACCGGGAGAAAGAATGGCCGTGTCGATCTCGCCCGGTGCGATGGCATTGACGCGGATGCCATGGGGTCCGAAGTCGGCCGCCATCTCGCGGGTGAGGGAGGCGAGCGCCGCCTTGGAGGTGGCATAGGATGTGCCGGCGAAAGGGTGCACGCGCATGCCCGCGATCGACGTCACATTGACGACCGAGCCCTGTGCTGTCTTCAACTCGTTGAAGAGTCCGCGCGCCAGCATGATCGGGGCGAAGAAGTTAACCTGGAAGACATGACGCCAGACGTGCATGGGCGTCGTCAGGGAATCGAGCCTGCCGCCGCTGTCGCCCTTGGGGCTGATGCCGGCGTTGTTGACCAGGGCGTGGAGCCTTGAGCCTTGCGCTTCCAGCCGCTTGCGGATCTGCGCTACGGCAACGCCCAGGTTTTCCGGATCTGAAAGATCGACCTGGATGTGATCGTCCGGCCCCGATGGCCAGGGACATTTGTCGGAGAAGGCGTATCTCGAGCAGGTGATTACCCGCCATCCGGCAGCGGAAAAGCGCTTGACGGTGGCGTGGCCGATGCCACGGCTTGCACCGGTTAAAACGATTGTCCTGCGTTCGGTTTCCGACGGCTCGACCGGGTTGTTCATGAACCTTCCCAAATTCAAATACGCCGCTTCAGCGTTTGAATTCCGCAAAATCCGAGGGGCAGCACTCCTGCGCGGTATCTTGTTATCTATCCGATCCATGGGCGTATAGCTATCATCAACGCAGATGAGGACTGCGGCGACGGTCGTTTCGCCCCGGTCATCCAGGGCAAGGGTTTCGACGGTGATCGTGTGTTCCTGTAACGTATTGCGCGAGGAAGAGCTTCGGGACGCGGCGGCGCGGTTGAGGTCGGCTCCCGGCGGCGGCGTGGTGACGCCCGGCGCGGTTTTTCGCGAACTCGGCTGCAGGCCACGCTGCGGCGGCTGCTTCAGCGCTGTCGTGCCGATCATCCATGCGGCCGCCATGCGCGGGGCGGCTCACCCTGAGACCAATGAAGTTTACATCGAAGAAAAAGACGAGGAGAGTTCGACATGAAGGGTGATGCCAAGGTTATCGAGTATCTCAACAAGGCGCTGCGGCACGAGATGACCGCCGTCAATCAATATTGGCTGCATTACCGCATCCTCGACGATTGGGGCTACACGAAGCTCGCAAAGAAGGAGCGGGAGGAATCGATCGAGGAGATGCAGCACGCCGACAAACTGGTCGTGCGCATTCTGTTTCTCGAAGGCCACCCGAATATGCAAAGCCTCGATCCGCTCAGGATCGGAGAATCGCTGAAGGAAGTGATCGAGGCGGATCTGGCGGGCGAATATTCCGCCCGCGCGCTCTACAAGGAGGCGCGGGAAATCTGCCACACCGCCGGCGACTACGTCACCATGAAGCTTTTCGAAGACCTCATGGCCGACGAGGAAGGCCATATCGACTACCTGGAAACCCAGCTTGAACTGATCGAACAGATCGGCATCGAGAAATACGGTCAGCTACAGGCAGGTTCCGCCGACGAGGCGGATTGAGGGCTCAAATCCCGACCTCGACGACGATGCCGCTGGCGGCTGCGGCATCGTCCTTGTCGTGGGTGACGAGGAGGACGGGCAAGGCGCGGGCGCGCGCCTTGGCGAAAACAAGCTCGCGAATTTGCGTCCGCAACCCGCTGTCCAGCTTGGAAAACGGCTCGTCGAGCAGCAGTGCGCGCGGTTCGGACAGAAGCACGCGCATTAAGGCGACGCGGGCTTTTTGACCGCCGGACAGTGTTGCCGGATCGCGTCCGCCGAAGCCCGCAAGGTCGACTTCGAGAAGCGCCTGTTCCACCCGCTCGCGCCGGGCGGATCGGCCTTTCACCACTTCGGGGAGGGCGAAGAGCAGGTTTCCCGCGACCGAGAGATGGGGAAAGAGCAAAGGGTCCTGGAAAAGCAGGCCGACGTGGCGTTCACGAGCGGGAAGACGGGTGATCTCGGTATCGCCGATCTGCACGTTTCCTGTGGCAGTGAA
The DNA here is from genome assembly GCA_963698365.1 of uncultured Alphaproteobacteria bacterium. Lineage (GTDB taxonomy): Bacteria > Pseudomonadota > Alphaproteobacteria > Rhizobiales > Stappiaceae > Hongsoonwoonella. The sequence continues at coordinate 2,385 of CAVOQM010000005.1, read as the reverse complement.
AGCGGATGCCAGAAAACCCGCCGCATAGGCGAGCAGCGTCGATTTTCCCGATCCTGAAGGTCCCATCACGGTCAGAACTTCGCCGGGTCTTATCGTGGCGTTCAGCTCAATCAGCGGCGCGCTGTGATAGTCGATCCGCACCTTTTCGAAGGTGAGGGCGCCTTTGGGCCGAGCGGCTATCGATGGTTCGTGCATATTGGCGGCTCAGAGTGTCGCTTTGAGGGCGCGGCGGTTTCTAAACGCCAGCGAGGTTATCAGTCCGGCCGTCATAAATCCCAGGAACGGCAAAAGCATTTGCAGCGTTGCATATACGCCGATAAGCGGGCGGTTGCCGCCGGAAGCAAGCGCGACGGCCTCCGTCGTCACCGTTTCCACGCGCCCCGCGCCGATCAGCAGCGTTGGCAGGTATTGCGCAACAGAGACGGCAAATCCAAGGGCTGCCGCTGTCGCAATGGCGCGAAGCGCTAAAGGAAAGCGGATCCGCCAGAATATGCGCCCGGGTCTGGCGCTGAGCGAGGCAGCGATATCGGCGTATCGCGGATCGACGGCATGCCAGGGGTCGGAGAGGGCAAGAAAGACGTAGGGAAGGACGAAAGTCAGATGCGCGATCGCGACGGCAAGCACGGTGGCATCCAGCCCAATGCCTAAAAACAGGATCTGCAGCCCGAACAGGAAGGCGATCTGCGGCACCAGCAAGGGCATATAGAGCAGCAGCAGACTGCGATGTTCTACCCTTTTCTTGCGGCGGCTTTCCCCCTCCAGGCAGGCCAGCGCGAGCGTCACCGCGACCAGGGCAACCGCTCCGCCGATCCAGGCGGTCGTGGCAATCGCATTGAGCGCGCCTGAAAGGTTGGCGCTCCAGACGGCGAGGGTCAACCTCGACGGCAGGCTGTCGGGAAAGGTCCACGGCCCGGCTACGGACCAAAGCGCAATCGTCAGCAGGCTGAGGCTGAGCGCTGCCGCAGTTCCGGTCATGGCCGTGCCGGAAATTGCGGCGAGCGGCCTGTCCGCGAACGCCCTTCCGCCGCCCTCCAGCCACCGGCGGCCAAGGTGGATCGCGGCGCGTTCGATCAGTATCCAGACAGCGATGGCCCCAAAGCTCGCGGCCAGCTGGAGCGAGCGCTCCGGCGGCGGCGATGAAGCGAAGCGAGAGGTCAGGATCGTTCATCCATCCGGTCAGGCGCACGGCGAGCGGGGCAGGCGTCGTCGGCCCGAGGATCAGCGCCACATCGACGACTGAAGTCGCATAGGCGATTACGGCGAAGAACGGCAGGCGGATCTGCGGATAAAGCCCCGGCCACACCGTCTTCAGCCAACCTGCGACGGGCCGATATCCAAAGGATGCGGCGATCTGGCGGGACCGCGCGCTCTCGGTTTGGGGAAGCGCTGCCAGCACCATCAAAAACAGGAAAGGGACTTCCTTTGCCATCAGTCCCAGCGTCATGGCGATGCCGGAAGGGTCATGCAGGATGAGCAGGTCCGGCGGGCGGTCGAACCCGGTCGCCCAGGGCGAGAAAATCCTGAAAAGCCAGCCGGACGGGGCGATCAGGAAGGCGAGGCCGAAGGCAGCAGCCGCATGCGGAATGGCAAGGATCGGCGAGAGCAATCGCTGCATCAGGCGAAACAGCCGCGTGCCTTCAAAACCGGCGGTGAAAAAGACCACGATGGCAAGCGCGCCGACGCTTGCGCAAAACCCGGTAACGATGCTGAGACGCAAGGAAACCCATAGACCTGGCGTTTCAAACAGGGCTTCGAATGCGGCAAGGCTGGGTCTCGTGCCGCCAAGGGCGGGGAGATAACCGAAGGCAGGCAGGATCGTGCCGATCAAGCCGGCGGCAACCGGCCCGATCAGCAGGGCAATCGTCAGGGCGGGCGCAAACCTCAGCATCCCTTTTCGCCGATGAATATTGCCGGTGCAGAAATCATTGCGCTGCGTAGCGCGCAATCCATTCCTCTTCAAGCCGGGTCATCCAGGAGGCATGCGGTTCCGGAATGACGGGCCCAAGCTCTTCCGGCTTCAAGGTGGCGATGCCGAGGTCGAGATCGGCAAAGCGGGCGCGGTCCTGCGGATCGAGCCTGTCGACGGCCAGCACCGTCGGGTCGCCCCAGATCTTCGGGTCCTGCTTTCTTGCCTGTGCCTCCGGCGAAAGCAGGAAATCGGCGAAGACTAGTGCACCAGCCTTGGCATTGGCGTTGAAGGGAATCGCGACGAAATGGGTGTTGCCGATCGTGCCGCCATCGAGCACGAAAGTCCGTACGGTATCGGGAAGCTCGCCCGCTTCGATCGCTGCCGATATTCCGGCTGGGTTGAAAGTGAAGGCGATATCCGTCTCGCCGTCTGCAAGCATGCGCCGCAAGTCGCCGGCATTTTGCGGGAAAGCGCAG
>CAVOQM010000004.1:0-280437 GCA_963698365.1 uncultured Alphaproteobacteria bacterium | reverse complement strand
CGACGCCACGTATTGCCTTCAAGGACACAGAAACTCAGGGGCGTGCGGTGGCGTTCCGGACGCACCAATGCCTGGTCCGGCAACGCACGCAACTCATCAATGCGCTTCGGGGGCATCTGGCCGAGTTCGGCGTCGTGGCGCCGAAGGGGCCGGCGAACCTGAACCTTCTCGAAAACGCTTTGGCTGATGAGGCCAGCGATCTGCCGAGCACGGTGCGTGAGATGGGCTTGGTCTATCTCGAGCAGATCACGCGGTTGACCGAAGTGATCGAACGACTGGCGGCTGATCTGGAGGCGGCATCGAGGACAGATACGGAGCTGCGTCGGCTGTGCTCCATTCCTGGCATCGGTCCCGTCACTGCGGGCGCCGTCGCGGCGTTCGCGCCGGATCTCGAAACGTTCGACAGTGGACGCAACTTCGCCGCCTGGCTCGGCCTGGTACCGAGGCAGAGGTCCACGGGCGGGAAGGCCAAGCTGGGATCGGTCAGCAAGATGGGCCAGACAGATATCCGCCGACTGCTGATCGTCGGCGCCATGAGCGTGATCCGCTGGGTGGTGCGCAAGGGCGGCAGCCCGAACCGCTGGCTTGCAGCTCTCGTGGCGCGCAAGCCGAAGATGGTCGCGGCAGTAGCGCTAGCGAACAAGATGGCCCGCATGATCTGGGCGGTGACGACAAAGAAGGAATTTTACCGGATGGCGTGACCTCGACCCTCAAGAAGGGACGAGGACACGGCATGGCCGCAAGGCCGGGGTGAGCGATCGACGAGGAGTAGGCGACACGGACTTCGAAGTTCAAGGCTGGGACATTCAGACCCGGGGCTCGAGCGCTTGCAGCTCTTTGAACCGATGTGAACCCGGCCTTCCGAACAGCATACCGGCCCGTGGCGTCATGCAAGGCCACGCTCAGAGGCCTGACACACGTCCGATCGAAGACCCTGCCGAAACATCGAAGATAACGCTTGCCAAACCGGGGGCATCCACAGACGCCCTGGGTTTCCCGGAGGCCGGTTTGTTTGAGTCCTATGCCGCCATCGGCTTTGCCTCGAGAGCGGTATGATAGTTGGCCTCGGCCTCGGCAGGCCGGCGCATGTAGACCGCCTGCTCGAGCGCGTCGAGCACGAACTGGGTGCTGGCGGTCTTCACCGAGGACAACGACCCGTACGGCGAGCATGATTTCGGCGGCGTCGAACTTGAGGAGCAGACCGTCTACTGGAAGATCGACTACTACGATCAAAGCCTTGAAGGGCTCTCGCCTGCCCCGGCCAATCCCGAGCTGACCGTTCGCGTCCTCACCATTATGCTTTGCAAGCGAGTACTAGCCGAGGGAGGCGCTTCCCCTTCCCCTCATCCCTTACATTTGGGGGGATGAACCGCCCCGGGTTTGCCGGAGGCTGGTTGGTTTGAAATCTCACGCTGCCAGTTTGGTTTCCTGTGGTGATTCTTAGAGCCACCTCGATGCCTTCCCGACTGAGCTGCCGCCATATCTTGCGCGCCCCATAGACCTCGAAGTTTGCCTCGAAGACCCGCTTGATCGCAGCGCTCAGCTTGGCGTCGCGCCGGCTTCTCGCCGAGGCCTTTGCCGGATCGTCGCGCTGCACCACATGCGCGCAATAGGTTGACGGGGCGATCTGCAGCAGCCGGCAGATCGGCTCGACCCCGAGCGTCGCGCGATGCTCGTCGATGAACGCGATCATGGCTTGAACCGGCGCCAATCAAGGGATCTTGGGCTCCGCCTGGGCGAAATAAGCCGATGCCTTGCGCAGGATCTCGTTGGCCTGGCGAAGCTCGCGGTTCTCACGCTCCAGGGCTTTCAATTGGGCGCGCTCGTCGGTCGTCACGCCGTCCCGCAGACCCTGATCCGCAGACCCTGATCCCGCTGAGCCTGCCGAACCCAGAGCCGCAGGGTCTCCGCTTTGCAGCCGATCTTCGCCGCAATCGAGCACATCGCCGCCCATTCCGAGGCATGCTCACCCCGATGCTCGAACACCATCCGCACCGCCCGCGCCCGCACCTCAGGTGAATATCTCGTCGATCTCGTCGTCATGGCTCCATCCTCTCAAGAGAAAGAGCCTCCGGCAAACCCGGGGCGGGTCAGGATGCGCAGACGCCTAAAATTGGCGCCTGCGCTTTTTGGCGGTGTCTGGATTGGGTGTTGATCAAGCAGCGAGGGCGATCTGCCAAGCGGCATTCTCTGCGTCTTGTTGATTGCCGACGAGCCTGGAGACGAACCATGCGGCATCGGCGGGGAGGTTTTTGGTTGCCGGTCCGCAGAATGGTTTCATGAAGGTCTCGAAGCGGCTGTGCAGATTGTTGACGGTCTGCATGTGGAAAGCCTTGGCGATGACCCGTGGACCCTTCTTGGGGTGAAGGCGATAGTGCGGCATGGCGCGTTGTCGTGCGAAAAGATCGTAAGCACTGTCACCATCCGTACAGAGGACCGCATCCTGTCCGACATGGGCTTCGAGCCGGGAGACGAGGCTCGTTGCGCGGCGATCGGGGAGCACGTCGGCGCGCCGCGCGCCCGTTCGATCGGTCAGGGTCAAGACTGGTATCTGCCACGCCGACAATCCGGCCGGGAAGAGCAGCCGGAGGCGCCGGAAATCACGCCAACGCGGGCGGTCGGGCTCGGCATGACGGGTCGGGTCGCGTTCGTGATCAACCCATTCACGGCTGCCCTTGCGCGACTTCCGGAAGAACTTCTCATCGGCCTCGACGATACCGTTCAATTCGCTCGCACCAGCCCCGATGAGCGCCTGGAGCAGGCTCAGGCGCCAACGCCAGACGGTCGTCTTGTCCAGTTCGAGACATCGCGCCAGGGCTCGACATGAGCGAGGGCTTGTCGACATCATGTCACGCAGCACCGCGAGCAGCTTTTCGGGCCGACGAATGCGCTCCAGCACCGTCCCGGTGGCCGAGGAGAATGTCCGACGACAGGCCTTGCATCTCAGCCTTTGCAACCCCGTTCGGGTCTCGCCCCAGCGCTGCAACGAAGGCGCGGTACAGTGAACACATTCGGTGAGCGCCTGTCCCCGGGCATCGATGCGCGAAAGAACCTCGATGCGCGTATCGAGTGCTCGAAGCTGGCCTCGCAGCGCCCGCATCTGCCCGACACTCAATCTCTTCATGCCTGCGCACAAACGCCTGAAACGTGCCTTGTTCATCGTCCGCTCCGAAATCGATGTTTCATAAATGTTCTCACCAACTTGTGCGGACTTCAACACGCAATCCAGACACCGCCCGCTTTTTTTAAGTCCAATAGGGGGTTAGCGGCGGCCGACACCTATTTGGCGGTTCCTGGGGCATTTTTGGGCTTCAGGAGGCAAACTATCCACAGGCCTATCTTCTATATATTCTGATTCTTCAAGTCTTCGTGGCCATTTTCATATTTCAAAACAATGGGTTGGCCCTCAATTTCTTACGTTTCGGGGGTGGTTCCCTTACGTTTGGGGGGACTATCCGTTACGTTTGGGGGGATGTTTCCTTACGTTTGGGGGGCGTCCGACCGCTCCCCTTCCCTTTCGGCTTGCGCCATCCCTTACCCTTACCTAGCCTGCGTGTAAGGTAAGCGATGGAGACGCTGGGCGTGTTGGGATATCCCCCCGAAAGTAAGAATTCGGAGACCGTCCGGCGCACGCTCGATCTGACGCCGGTACCGGGTGAGATGCTGAAACCCGCCGAGCTGATCGATGTCGACGGCGCTACCGAGCTGACCTTGGCGGCTCGTCGCCTGTACAACCAGCTCATTGCCCATGCCTTCGGCCCCGATATGGGCAAGGAAGGCCACGAATGGACAATCCGCTTGAGCGAGCTGCGCGGTACCCACAAGGGCAACGAGCGGATCGAGGACAGCATTGTCGCCCTCATGAAAACGATCGTCACCGTGCGCCTGGCTGATGGCAGCACCCGGCGGGTGGCGCTCCTTGGGGGCAACGACATGGGCGATCCGGAGCGCACCCATGGTGCCCTCACCTACTCCTTCGACAAGCGCCTGGTGCCGCTCCTGCGCGAGAGCTCGGTCTTCGGCAAGCTGGAGCTGGCGGTGATGCATGCCTTCACCACCAAATACGGCCTGGCGCTCTATGAGGCCCTCGCGAGGCGGGTACGGCTGACGTACAAGTTTTCCGAGGAGATCCCGCTCGACACCTTCCGTGAGATGCTCGGCGTTCCACCCGACAAGCTGGTCACCTTCTCCAATCTCAAGCTCCGGGCGATCACCCCCGCGGTCGAGGAGATCAACGCCATCGCCTCCTTCGGCTGCCAGATCGAACCGGTGAAGCAAGGGCGCAAGGTGGTGGCGGTGAGCCTGTACTGGTGGCGGAAGGATGAAGCCGAGCTGAAGGAGGCCTATGCCGAGCTCCAGCGCCCCAAGGTGGGAAGGCGGGCTCGCGCTACTGGTAACACCGAGCACATCGTGGCGGTTGTCACCCTGTTTAGCCAAGAGATGGCGACCGCAGATGCGAAGTGAGTTATCCCCATCCTCCCTTTTTTAAAAGACTTTTATTATTAATCTTTTTTATTTTTCTATGCATATTATTAGTAGGAAAATATTTCCACTTTAGACCGGAAACGGTTTCCGTTTAGACCGGAAAATATTTCCGGTCTGGGTTGGAAGCAATTTATCTTTTCCCCAGCTTAACTGTAAGATCGAGCTGGTACAGATTGGGCTTGCCTTGCCCTCGTTGTTGCACGGTCAAGAGATGCGCCTCCTCCAACTCTTTAAGGTAGGTGCGCACCGAACGATCAGAAACGCCCATATCCTCGGCTAATCGCTCCTGCCCGGGAAAACAGTAGTCGTTGTGCCAGGCGTAGGACAACAACGTGGCATAAGGAGACCTCCGGCAACCGGCTGTTTCTTGTCCTTTGACCGAGGTGTCAATCGGCATGGAACCGGGACCCCTCTGCGGTGTTGGCTAGGCTGCGCGGGGGAGAGGGAAGCGACGTTTCGGGCTGTCGCTTCTCATCTGGTACATATGGTTCCATACTGAACAATTGTATCACACGGCCAGGCTCCGGCATGCCCGTGGCGGGGAAGCGACAGGCTCATACGAAACCAGCTTCCTAAGAACCCAGCTGTTGCGGAACCCAGTTATCTACGTTCATAGGTTTGCCGGAACCTAGACACCTATGCTGTTGAGATCATGAGCATCATCACCATCGCGAGCAGTAAGGGAGGTGCTGGCAAAACCACGCTGGCACAGTTGATCACCGGCACCATTGCCGCGAAAGGGCAGACCGTCGCGGCCATCGACGCGGACTTCAACCATTCACTGGCCGACTGGGTGCGCACCTTTGAACGCTACCCGATCGACGTCGCGACAGAACTCAACGAGACGAACATCATCCCACTGGCGGAGCAACTCGCCGACCGGCACGACCTGCTTGGTGATCGACACGGCGGGTGCCGCCACACAAGCGACGGTCTTCGCTATTGGATGCGCCGATCTCGTGCTGATCCCGTGTCAGCTCTCCTCGGCCGATGTGGTCGAAGCGGTCAAGACGAACCAGCTTGTCGCGAGCGCCGCGGCGATGACGCGACAGGAGATCATGGCGCGGGTAGTGCTCACCGACTACCAGCCGAAGACGTTGATTGCCGGCCACGTCGAGCGTGAGCTTCTGGCGTGTGGCCTCGAGGCGCTCAACACCCGTCTGCATCGCTTCGTGGCGTTCAAGGAGATGACGTTCACGGGCGAGGTGCCCGAAAGCGGGCCAGCCCGCGACCAGGTCGAAGCCTTTCTGACCGAGATCGCCACCTTGGGCGCGCTTCCATTTTTAACTATGAAGCTGACTTCCTAGGTTCCTAGTTGCATCGAGTGCGAACGGACGCGAAGGGAAGGGGACGATGGCCAAGAAGGATCTCCGGAGTGTCGCGGCGTCGCTGATGACGGTCGCCGCTCACTTGCCGACCCAAAACGTTGAGCCGTCGCGACCGACCCTGGCGGTTGCACCGACCCCGACCGAACCGATCGTTCAGTTTTCCTTCGGCCTCCGCAAGAGCCAACGCAAAGAACTCCAGCGCTTGGCGGCCGACGCGGACATGACCATGCGCGCCTTCATCCTCAACGCGTTAAAAGAGAGAGGTCTATCAGTCACCGACGACGATCTCCTCGACCTGCGCCGGAAAGGGTAGGGGAGTCGCCTCATGTGACCTTCCCCCTTCTTCACGGCCACGCAAGACTGGAGTTTTCCGGCTTCGAAGTGAGCCGAGTGGGCGGGGGCGTGGAGCCTTCACATAGCTGATCCGCGACGATCCGCTTGAGCTTGGCATTCTCTTCCTCGAGTGTTGATTTCCGCTGAGACCTGACCCGGGCGGCCGGGAGATTTCCACTGAGAAGTGACCCATGCCCGCCCGCACGGTCTACGACTGGCGCCATTACCTGGCCGTGATCCAGCGAAAGCCCGGCGCGCTGCGCAACGGGGCGCCCTTCGCCGAACTGCCCGAGGCGTTCCGGCGCCTCCAGCAGCACCTCCTGAAGCGCCCGGGCGGCGACAGGGAGATGGTGGAGATCCTGGCGCTCGTCCTGCAGCACGACGAAGAGGCCGTGCTCTGCGCCGTGGAACTGGCCCTCGAGGCCGGGGTGCCGACCAAGACCCATGTCCTCAACCTGCTGCATCGGCTGATCGACGAACGCCCTCTGGGCCCACCCGAGATCGCTCCGCCAAGTGGTCTGGCGCTGATCGAGGAACCCAGGGCGAATGTCGAGCGCTACGACGGTCTGCGCGGCCAGACAGCGGGGGTGCGCCATGCGTCATGACCCCGCCAGCGGGGCCGTCGTGATCATGCTGCGCAGCCTGAAGATGTTCGGGATGGCCCAGGCCGTGGAGGAGTTCGTCGAACAGGGCGCGCCCGCCTTCGAAGCGGCCGTGCCGATCCTGTCGCAGCTGCTGAAAGCCGAGGTCGCGGAACGTGAGGTCCGCTCCATCGCCTATCACATGAAGGCCGCACGCTTTCCGGCCTACAAGGATCTGGCGGGCTTCGACTTCACCGCCAGCGAGGTCAACGAGGCCCTGGTCCGCCAGCTGCACCGCTGCGAGTTCATCGACGGCGCCCACAACGTCGTCCTGATCGGCGGGCCGGGCACGGGGAAGACGCATGTCGCGCACGGCGTTCGGCGTCCAGGCTGTCGAGCATCATCGAAAGAAGGTCCGCTTCTTCTCCACCGTCGAGCTCGTCAACACGCTCGAACAGGAGAAGGCCAAGGGAAAGGCCGGCCAGACTCGCCGAGAGCCTCACGCGCACCGACCTCGTGATCCTCGACGAGCTCGGCTATCTGCCGTTCAGCGCCACCGGCGGCGCCATGCTCTTCCACCTCCTGAGCAAGCTCTACGAGCGCACCAGCGTCGCCATCACCACCAACCTCAGCTTCAGCGAATGGGCCACGGTCTTCGGCGACGCCAAGATGACCACCGCGCTGCTCGACCGGCTGACCCACCGCTGCCACATCCTGGAGACCGGAAACAACAGCTTTCGCTTCAGGGCCAGCTCCGAAGCGGTACGCAGGAAGAAGGAGGGACGACCGGCATTGACCCAGACCTGAGCCGATAACCATAACCTTCAGGCGGGTCACTTCTCGATGGAAAGCCCGGGTCAGGTCTCAGCGGAAATCAACACTCCGGAGGCAGTTGCAAAACTGCTCACGCGTTTGACCTCGCATCGGCGATCGATTGTCTTGAGCGAGGCGGCATTCGGTCGCGATCGGCAGGTTGTTGGCGACGACAATCACGTCTGGTGACTTTTGGGGGACAAGTCGGGCGTGCGGATGGATCAACTCTGAGATGGTGCGGTTGTCGCTGACGGAAAGCGGACGTCGGCTCTAGCTGACCAACCTGGTGAGCTGGTCGACGGTCAACGCCAGGATGCCGAACATCAGGTGGCACATGGCTTTAGTCGGGCCGCGGACGCGCAGGGTGTTGCCGCCGAACTGGTCCTTGAGGCGGCTGTTGACACGCTCGCAGGCGGTGCGCTGGGCCAATCGTCGGGCCTCGGCAGGTTTCCAGGCGATCTGTTGACGGGCTTTTTTCTCGTTGGCCCAGGCGTCCTTGGCGGCCTTGCTGCGGGGCACCGGATCGATGACGGGGACGTGGCCGAGACTTTTGGAATGCACGTGGATCTCGGCGGCGTCGTAGGCGCTGTCCATCAGGTCGTAGAGATTGGTGACCCGCTGGGCGGTCATGGTCGCCAGGGGAATGGCGGCCTGACTGTCGTGGACATGGGCGCTGGTGAGGACGCAGCTGATCGGGATGTCGCCGTCGGCGACATCGACATGCAGCCGGTAGCCGCGCCAGAACTCCTTGTAGCCCTTGGCGTTCTTGCGGTTGCCGATGGAGCAGGCGCGCGGCAGGTCGGCGAGCATGTCGCTCAAGCTCATCTTGGGCTGGTGCTCGAGCCGGCGCACCGGCTTGGGCGCTGTCGGCTCGCCCTTGCGCGGCCGACCGCGGCGACGTTTGCTCGGCGGTTTGGGCCTGGCTACTGGCGGCGGCCGCTCGCGCGCCAGGATGGCGGTGCCGTCGCGTGCAATATGACCGATCAGGCAGCCACCCAGCCGCGCCTCGACCAGCGCCGCGTGCGCCCGTTCCGCCAGGCAACTCGCCGCAAACTCGGCAAACGCCCGGCTAAACGTCGCCTCGCTCGGCACCTGCACCGCCCGCTCCCAGCCGCACAGCCGGCGCAGCGTCTTGTCCGCCAGCAGCCGCTCGCGCAGCATGACGGTCATCGGCAACTCGAACACGGTCTTGGCCAAAAAGGCCCGCGCCAGGGCGGCACGGCAGGCCGGCGGCCGGCCGAGCCAACCGCCCGCCGCCGGCAGGAAGGCCTCGATCCGGGCGAATTCGAGCACCGCCACGAACAGTTCGTAACGCGGGCCGAGCGGGCCGATATGCTCTTCGAGCCAGGGAAACAGCTCGCCTTGGACACAGCGCCAATGCTCGGATAGGCTCTTGTCCAGTGGCATCGCCGGTACCTTTCGGTCGGGTTCGGTCTTGACAAACTCAACCTATCGGAACGAACTCGACGATGCCACGCCGTCACCCGCAAAAGCGGCAATAAGCGGCGCGATCAAGGGGTTCTGCAACTGCCTCTCCGGGCTGATTTTGAGCTGCAGGGCCACCTTCTGGGGGTATAGCCGAATTTGATGTTTGAGCTGCGAGACAGCGTATCCTCGGTGATGTTCGAAGTCACCAGAAGGACTACGCCGTGGGCGAGGATAATGTTGTTCGGCTACCGCGACGAGGATCAAGTGTGGAAGATGATTCGCTGCTGGCGGTCTTGCGCGAGGGTGTGCAGCGGATGCGGGGCCTGACGCTCAACCGCAGCTATTTCTTCCTGCGCAGGCCGCTAGAACGGCGGCTTTACGAGCTGGCGCGCAAGCACTGTGGAACGCAGAACCGATGGAGGGTCGGCCTCGATACCCTGCGGGACAAGTGCGGCTCGGGCTCGGTGGAAAAAGAGCTTCGCCAGCTCGTGGGCAAGATCATCGAGGATGATCTCCATCACGATCATATGCCGGACTATGCCTTCAGCCTTGATGAGGACAATATCGTGGTGCGGCGCAAGTCCGCCTCGCTTCAGACCGCCCTGCCCGTGCCGGAGACGTCCTTGCGTCTTGATGAGGATGGGACGTTCGACGAAGCCAGCAAGCTGGCTCCCGGGTGGAATATCCAGGTCCTTGCCCAGGACTGGCGGGCGTGGGTTTTGGAGAATGGCATCACGGTTAAAGCTCCGGATGCACATTTTCTGAGCTTCTGCCGCAAGCGCGGCGCATGCAAGGCCTAGCCGTGAATGAGTGATTGCATGCTTTCATGTATATTCTTTGCATGAAATACGCATTTGTGGATTAGCGTGTTTCATGCATGGCGCATAGCATGAATGATTGGTATCATTATTCGCGCGTTCACGCTTTGCACCAAAGATTGAGGAGACAATGACATACATCATCGGAATGGTCTCTCAGAAGGGCGGCGTGGGGAAATCCACGCTCGCCCGGATGATGGCCAGAGAATTCATAGAAGGGGGTCTGAGTACCAAGATCGCCGATCTCGATACCCAGCAGCAAACCTGCACCTATTGGGCCGGGCGTCGGGCCGAGAACGGCCTCACGCCGGAAGTCCAGGTCCAGAGCTTTGCGAGCGTGAAGACCGCGCTCGAAGAGGCCTCACGCTTTGATGCGCTGATCCTGGACGGCAAGCCCAATGCCTCCTATCGAACCTTCGAGATTGCCCGCGCCGCCGACTTGGTGGTCATACCGACCGGCCAGACCGTCGATGATCTGCATCCGGGCGTCGTTCTTGCGCACACGCTCCGCAAAAAGAACGTCCTGGCCGACCGGATCGCCTTCGCCATGTTCAAGACGACTGGGAGCGAGAAGGAGAATGCCGCCGCGCGGGAATATCTCACACAGGCCGGCTACCTGGTCCTGGACGGCGATATCCCGGTCTCGACCGGCTACGGCTCGGCCTCAGATATTGGCAAGGCTATCACTGAAACCTCATTTCGCACGCTCAATGAGCGCGCGGCGAAACTGGCCCAAAGCATGATCGACAAAATCGCCGAAGTGGGTGTTCGGAGGGTCGCGTAAATGGCTGCAACGAACGTCTCGAAGCTCAAGCGAGGGAAGGGGGCTCCGCCGCTGGCGGACCATACCCCTGACGTGATCGCAGAAAACCAGCGCGAAGAGAAAGCCGAGCTGCGCCCGCTCCAGGTACGCGTGCCCGTGCGGGTATTTGAGGAATTCAGCGAACAGGCGGGTAGAGAGTTCGGCTTCACCCACGGCGCGAAGAAGCAGCTATTCCTCAAGATGTGGGAAGCTTACAAAGCGCAAAACATGCAAGCATGATTACATGCTATCTCTGATGCCTGATGGTGCAGATCAACACCTGCTCCATCAAGGGTACGTGACCTTCTCCCCTGAATTTGGGCCATTGCAAGCTGGAGTTTTCTCCCGTTAGACCCGGACCGGAGGAAGCTCATGAAGCGCAGCAGGTTCAGCGAGGAACAGATTATCGGTGTCCTGAAGGAGCAGGACAGCGGCGCCAAGGTGGACGAGATTTGCCGTCGCCACGGGATCAGTCAGGCAACGTTCTATGCCTGGCGGAAGAAGTATGGCGGGATGGAGATCTCCGATGCCCGTCGGCTGAAGGCGCTCGAGGAAGAGAATGCCAAGCTCAAGCGGATCGTCGCGGATCAGGCGGTTGATCTGGTCGCGATGAAAGACCTTCTGGCAAAAAACTGGTGACGCCCATGGCCAAACGCACTGCCATGGGCATTCTTCGAAACCGGCATGGTTTCTCGCAACGCCGCGCCTGTCGGCTGGTCGGGCTGCATCGGAGCACCGCGGACTATAGCCCGAGACACAAGGACGACGCCGAGCTGCGCGATCGTTTGGGGAGCTTGGCTGCGGAGAACAAGCGCTACGGCTATCTGCGGCTGCACGCCTTGCTCCGCCGCGAAGGTCGCCTTCTGCGACTTCCCGGCCGAGCATTGGAAACACGTTCGCAGCTCGAGCCCGATCGAAAGCACCTTCGCTACTGTGCGCTTCAAGACCAACAAGACGAAGGGCTGTCTTTCATACGAGACCGCCCTGGCGATGGTCTTCAAGCTCGCGAAATCGGCTGAGCGTCACTGGCGCCGGCTCGACGGTGCCAGCCGCTTCGGCAAGCTCATCGAGGGCATCGAGTTCCGCGATGGCGAGGCCGTTCAAGACGCCGAGGAGCAGACCGCTGCCTGACACCCATACACCAGGATTGACCATAGCCCTTCACGAGATCCATCGAGGCTGGCCCCCTTCACCAGCCCCAATCTTAAATCACAAACCAACGCATATGGGAATCTCAAATAATTCCATAGTCTTGAAAATTGATCTAGTTAACATAGTATTTTTGGACTCTGCGTATAATACTGGACCGATGTCACCGTATCCGTACTGCGCATGCTTCTTCATATCGACCATAGTCAAGACTGCACCAACTGGCTCGATATTTGCCTCGCGCAAACCACGAATGCTATCCTCGGCGGCACCGACCATATTTTGGCCCCAGCGAACGCAGTAGATCAGCTTGTCTGCAAATAACGCTGCGATCCGCGTATCAGTGACACTCGCCAACGGCGCCGAATCGAGCACCGACTATAGTCATAAAATCACGCAAAGATTCAATTAAAAGCCGCATCTTCTGGCTGTCGAGGAGCTCGGTCGGATTGGTGGTTTGCCCCTTGATGGGCAAAAAGTGCAGTCCGGTCTCGAGGTCGTGATGAATGACTTCCTCAAGAGCCCGCTCGCCGGCCATGTATTCCACGAGCCCGCCCGATATTTGCCATCCGAGTTCACGATGCACACTCGGATGACGAAGGTCGAGATCAATTACCAGCACCCGCTTATGTGAACGCACGGCGAAAGTGGCGAGACTTACGGCGAAGGTAGTCTTTCCTCCTGCGGCAGTGACGAGGTGACGAGCACGACCTTGGGTTGACGATCGACGTTGGAGAGCTTCACAGCCATGTAGACGCCGCGCAGAGCTTCGGCATAGGCTGACAGCGGTTTCTCCATCAAATATTGATACGGTTTCTGGTTCTTTTTGCGTCTATCGAGGAGAGGCACGAGAGAGAGGGTCGACAGGCCAAGTCGTTTCTCTATCTGCTTGGCACTGCGAATGCCGCGATCCATTCGATCCAGCACGATCGCCAAAAGAGCCGCGATCCCGAAAGAGACCACGAGCCCGCCAGCTGCGAAGATCCGCTTGCCGGGTGTAGAAGGTACTGTCGGCGGGCTTGCCATAGAGACGATGCGCACATCCGGCTGCACTATCTCGAGCTGCTCCCTGGTCTCTTTGAAGCGATTGAGGAAATTCTCGTATATGGTACGAATTGATTCCGCCTGACGTTCGTACTGGGCGAGCCGGACTTCTGCCGTTTGATCGCTGACGTTCTGTGTTTTTACCGTGCCGAGCTGTGATTCGATGGTGGCGATGCGGGTCGCCGTGACTTGGAGATCATTCTCCAGGGTACGGACCACGCGTTCGATCTCGGAGTCAATTTTCTCAGAGAGATTGAGTTGATCATTTTGCAGCTGGACCATCCGTGGATGTCGGTCACCATAAAGGGTCGAGAGCTCAGCTTTCTCGCGCAACAATTGCGTCTCTTCTTGACGTAGACTGATGATCAGTGGCGAATTGACCACCTCAGCGATGGAATCAATGCCTCTGCCGGCACGTCGAAGCTCACGAACCAATCGCAATTTTGCCTGTGTCTCGGACATCTCGCCACGTGTAACGATGAGATCACGGTTTAGATCAGAAAGCTCTTGCTGATTTAGGGTGATGCCGCTCCCGTCGCCGACGAGGTTGCTGGAACGGAACTCGGCTGCCCGCTCCTCGGCTTCACGCAACTCGACCTCCAACTCGGCCAAACGCTCTTGCAGCCAGTTCGAGGTTCGGTCGGTGGCGAAGACCTTGCTGTTCAACTGATCGTCGACATACATTTCGGCAACACGATTGACAATGCGCGCCGCTTTCTCTGGGTCCGGCGAATTGAAGCCGATGTTGATCACATAAGCCGCAGAATCGTTCAGTATCTCTAGGTCGCGGCTGAAGGCATCGAGCGCTTGTTCGCGTGCGATGCGTGGTGCCATGCTTTCGAGCATCTCGGCCTGTTCTTGGGCCGCGCCACGTGCAACCAGCCAATCAGCTGGCAACCAATTGGCCAAAGATCGAGTGGTTCAGCCGGAAGCTGTAGGGGCAGCTTGTCGAATAGGCTTTCCTCCGGCTCACGGAGTGCCGCATTGAAGTCGGGATCCTCGAATAGGCCCAAATCCTCCATGACACGGGCTTGATAACTGCGTGATTGGAGAAGCCGGATCTGGGTGGCAATGACATTGAAGTCCGTGGTTACACCGCTTGTTGTCGGCTCAAAATCGTCGATGCCTGTCTGGGTAGGCTCGACTAGAAGTGTTGTGTGAGCGTAATAGATCGGAATCAAAGATCCACCATAGAGATAGCCAGCGAATGTTCCGGCAAACGTAATGATAGCAATTATCCACTTACGGCGGCGGAGCGAACTAAAAATACCGAGGACGTCGACCATCACATTGTCGTCGAAGATTTCCTTCGACGGATCACCCGAGTTACGTCCTCTCTTTTGATTTTTGCTCATCGGCCATCCGATCTACCGTTTGCGGCCGGAATTACCCGGCGGAGGCACGCCGACCCTCACTTGGCCGGCAATGTACAACATGGAGACCGCTAGCCAAAAGCTTTGGTGCAGCGGCTTACCAGTGCTTGGCATTTACCGTAACTGCGTGGCAACATTTCTCTTCAATCGGGCATACCTAAAAAGCGTTCGCCAAAGCAGCTATTCACAAACTCATATAGATTGCCTTTTGAGTGCTCCTGTCAACCAGCTCAGGACAAAGCAGTTCAATAGTGGGCGGCCTGATGTCACCGATCATCATATACGCGGTGGCGGCAATGAGGTCGAGCCGCGATGACCCGGCCCCCTGAAACAGGTCCATGGATAAGGGGAATCTGTTCTACCTTGGGGGCTATGGTCAATCCTGGTGTATGGGTGTCAGGCAGCGGCTTGCTCCTCGGCGTCTTGAACGGCCTCGCCATCGCGGAACTCGATGCCCTCGATGAGCTGGCCGAGGCGGCTGGCACCGTCGAGCCGGCGCCAGTGACGCTCGGCCGATTTGGCGAGCTTGAAGACCATGGCAAGCGCCGTCTCGCGTGAGAGGCAGCCCTTGGTCTTGTCGGTCCTGAGCCGCACGGTGGCGAAGGTGCTTTCGATCGGGTTCGAGCTGCGCACGTGTTTCCAGTGCTCGGCCGGAAAGTCGTAGAAGGCGAGCAGTACCGGACGATCCTTGGCCAAGCAGGTCACCGCCCTGTCGTACTTCGCGCCGTACTTGTCGATGAAGCGATCGAAGGCGGCGTCGGCATCGGCGCGGGTCTCCGCCTCGTAGATGGCGTGCAGATCCTTCTTGGCCTTGCCGTGCACGGACTTGGGCAAGGCGTTGAGGACGTTGGCGGTCTTGTGAACCCAGCACCTCTGCTGCCGCGTCGTTGGCCAGACCTCGTGCAGCGCCTTCCAAAAGCCCACGGCCCCGTCGCCAGTGGCGAGCTCGGGCGCGATGGCGAGGCCGTTCTCGTCGCGCAGGCGGAGCAGCAGCTCGCGCCAGCTCTGCGTACTCTCGCGGTAGCCGTCCTCGATCGCAAGCAGCCCCTTGCGACCGTCACTAATCGGACCCGACCCAATGACCGGGTCGTGAAATTCTACAATGGCCGCTGCACGGTCGAGCAATGGATCCGCGAGGGCAAGAACGCGATCCGCTGGACGCGGCTATCCTGCCGGGCATTCAAGCACAACGCCGTGCGGCTCCAGCTTCATGCGCTGGCCTACAATCCGGCAAACTTCATGCGTGCCCTTGCCCTGCCCGAGCAGGTCGAGCGCTGGTCGCTGAAAATGCTCCGCGAGAATCTCATGAAGATCGGTGACAGGATCGTGCACCACGGGCGTTACGTCATGTTCCAGCTGGCCGAGCTGGTGGTGCCGCGCGAGCTGTTCGACAAGATCCTGCAACGAATCGACTGGCTCCGCGCACAGCCACCGCCGCTCTCGGCATGAGGAAGGACCGAAGACGAGCTTTGATCCAACAGGCGAAGTGCACCTGAATTTCCCAAATGGCTTCTTGGCTGCCGCAGGGGGCTTGTCCTGAGCCGCGAAGACATACTGCTGTGCCGCCAATAGCGCTTTTGCATCCTTTGTAGGTGCCAACCGAAAAAGTCGCAGAAGTGCCAAGTGAAAATGTCCCACTTTGGCGGTGGGGGTGCTCAGTTGGCTGGTTGATCGGTGCTCCGTATTTTGGGCGGCCGACCCCGCCGCTTGGGTGGCGGTGGTGGCGTGATGGCGGCGTGGGCGCGGGCGTGCTCCGGGATGAGATCGGCATGCGCGCGGAGGCGGTAGCTGGCGCCCTCGATTTGGACGACGACGGCATGGTGGAGGAGGCGATCGAGCAGGGCGGTGGCGACGACCGGGTCGCCGAAGACGTCGCCCCATTCCGCGAAGCCACGATTGCTGGTGAGGATCATGGCACCCTTTTCGTAGCGGGCGTTGACCAGCTGAAAGAAGAGGTTGGCGCCGCCATTGCCGATCGGCAGGTAGCCGATCTCGTCGATGATCAGCAGGGCAGCTCGGCTGTAGAAGCGGATCTTCTCGACCAGGCGGCCTTCGCGTTCGGCCCGGGCCAAGCCCTCGATCAGCTCGGCCAGCGTGCAGCGATAGACACTCTTGCCGGCTTTCACCGCGGCGATGCCGAGGGCGGTGGCCAGGTGGCTTTTCCCGGTGCCTGGCGGGCCGAGAAAGTGGACCACCTCGGCACGAGCGATGAAGTCGAGCTGGGCGAGCGCCATGATGCGATCGCGATCCAGGGACGGCTGGAAAGAGAAGTCGAAGCCTTCGAGCGTCTTGGGCGGGGTCAACCTGGCGGTCGACAAGGCGACGCCGATCCGGCGATTTTCGCGGATGTTGAGCTCTTCAGCCAGGAGCCTGTCGATCGCTTCGAGGGTCGAGAGCTCGCCCTGCTCGATCAGCCGTACCGTGTGGTCGAGCGCCTCGAGGGCCCGCGGCATGCGCAGGCCGACCAGGTGGGCGGCGATGCGATCGAGAATCTCGGTCATCTCACCGCCTCCGTGGCGAGTCGTTGCGCCACGGCGTCGTAGAAGGCCAAGGGCCGCTTGCCGACACCACGATCGGGGCCAGGATCGACCTCGACTGCCTGCAGCCTCGGTGGCGCCTGTCGATGGCTCGGATCGAGGCGGCTTTGATGTTTGCCGGGCAGAACAGGATGGCAGGCGACGCGTTGCCCGGCCTCGAAGATCCGGATTTCCTTTGGGTAGATCTGGACTTCGACAGTGCGCCGCCGGGTGCTATCGGGCACGCTGTAGAGATTGCCGTCGACGGAGATCATGCCGTCTCGGCTGATCCGACGCTCGATGGTGATCGCGGCGCTGTAGGCGATCGCCGGCAGTGCCAGGAGCTTCTCCTCGGCGAACGCCTCGGCCACGATCCGCTTGGTGGTGGCGTGCCGGCGCGGATTGGCGACCTCGGCCAACCAGCCGACAAACTGCGCGTTCAGATCGTCGAGATTGCGAAAGCTGCGGGCGAGGAAGAAGTCCTGGCGGACATAGCGGTAGGGTCGCTCGACCTTGCCCTTGGTCTTGGCCCGGTACGGCTGGCAGGCCCGCGGCTGGTAGCCGTAGTGTTTGGCGAGGGCGACGAGCGACGGGTTGTAGATCGCGCGAGCCGCCTCGTCGTTGCCCAGCACGACCGTCTTCATGCGATCGTAGAGGATCTCCTCGGGTGCACCACCAAGTTCCGCGAACGCGTCGATATGGCAGCGCAACACTGTGGCGAGCTTCTGGTTCGGACAGAATCGGCCCCAAAGAAAACGACTGTAGCCGAGCGCCATGGTGAACAGCCAGACCACCTGCTTCACTCCGGGGGCGTCGGTGAACTCGACCTCGAAATAGGCGAAGTCGACCTGCCCCTGCTGACCGGGCGGTGTCTCGAAGCGGCGCTCATAGAGCTGGACCGACGGCGGTCGCACCTCGCGCAGAAAGTTGGTCAGCGCCGAATAGCCACCGGTGTAGCCCCGCTGCTTGACCTCGCGAAGCAGTCGCCGACCCGAGAGATCGGGCCAGGCCGTCACGCGATCTCGTAGGTAGGCCTCGAACGGCTCGAGCAGCCTCGGCTTGGACGACCTCGGCCCATAGGTCGGCGCCTCGAGGCCCTGCCGCAAACGGCGCGTGACCGTCCGTCGGCTGATGCCGAGCTGCTTGGCGATCGCCGTGTTCGACAAACCCTGCTTTTTCAAATCGTGGATCATGACGACATCTCTCAGCGAAATCACCCACCTCTCCCAACCCACTGGCCGAGAGACTACGGGTGGATTTTTGCCGCAGCCGCTAGCCCGGGGGCATGCCCCCGGGCTAGCGGCTGAAGCGCTCAGACTGAGACATTTTCGTTTGGCACAAACGGGACAAATTCAGTTAGCACCGACAGTGTTGGTCGGATCGATCAGCCCCTCGCGCAGCCGGGCACCATCATGGGCGGCGGCGTCGGTGACCTGCTGCCGGCGAATGAAGCCGTGCCGCTTGTCGATGCCGATGTGGGACTTGTAGCCGAAGGCGGGAATCGCGAGGTCGCGCTTGATGGTGCCGTCGGCCTCGACCTTGCCTTTGCTGGTCTTCACGGTCCAACGCGCGTCGGTGTCCTTCTGCGCCGCCTTGGCCGGCTTGTCGGGCCAGATCTCGGCCGCCTTCTTGCCGGCCTTGATCGCCGCCTTCTCCGCGTCGGTGTTGCGTTGGCGAGGTGCCGCCGCGAGGCTCGCATCGACGATCTGCCCCGACATCGGCAAATAGCCGGCATCCTTGATCGCCTGATCGAGACTGGCAAACAGCTTGTCCAGGGCATCGGCCGCGATCAGCGCCTCGCGGAAGTCCCAGAACGTGTTCGCATCCGGCACCGGATCGGCGATCGTCAGACCACAGAACCGCATCCATCGATGGTCAGGAGACCATCGATCCGATCTCCGAAGGAGACGCGGCCAGCAGGCCGCGGAGGGAAAGGCGATCACGCACCAGATGCTCGGTCGCCTCGAAGCTCAGCCCGTGCTGCGCCTGCAAAAAAAGCATCTTGAGCTTCAAGACGGCGTCGAACGGCGGCCGGCCACCCTTCGGCCCGCCCATGCTGCCAACCGCTTCATCCAAAACCGGCCGAAACAGCTCGAAGTCGACGATCTCCTGCAGCTTCTCGAGCGGATCCCCCTGCGCCGACAGCTCGCGAAGTCGATCCTCGACACTCCAGAACCCCGCCTGCCTCGGCATCGCCGCCTCCCTCGTTCGTCGGCTCAAACTTAGCCGAATACGGCGGCACAGGGGAGCTTTCCGGAGATCTCCAATCTACTAAAACAATCCCTCAAGCTCGCTCACACATTGAAAAACCGGCTAGCCAGACACCCCCAAGTTGTGTAGCCTCGGTCAGCATAACGAAGGGTTGAAACAGGATGTCCGGATCGTTGCTGCTGCCGACAGCTCGCTCTTTGGATCGCAGACGAAGGCTCGGAAGATTTAGCCGCCGGAGCGCTACGACAGTGATGGCGTCGGCTGCGGTCACGGCGATGTTCGGCAGTTCCGCCGTTGGCCAAAAGGATCTTTATAGCTTTGGTGTTTTTCCTTATCTGCCGGCGTTAAAAATTGAAAAGCTTTATTCGCCATTGACGTCGGCCATATCCGATATTTTAGGCTCTCCAACGCAGCTTAAAACTAAACGAACCTTCGAAGGTTTTCGCGCGGAATTAGCGCGCACAAGTTATGACGTCGCTCTTATGCATCCATTTTTTGCCGTTGAGGCGCAGGATTATTTTCACTACGATCCGCTCGTTCGTGTGGCCGGTGATTTGCGCGCCGTGGTTCTTGGTCGCGCCGATACTGGCCTTGCTGGTTTCGGCGACCTCCGGGGACGTACCTTGGCCCTCCCCGCGCCCCTCGCCGGCGTCACCTATCTCGCGAAGCTAGAACTCATCGAACGAGGGATAAATCCCAACACGGATATTACGTTACTGTATTTCAGGAGCAAAGGCTCTTGTCTTCATGCCGTTGCCACCAAGGCTGCCGACGCTTGTGTCATCCCCTCCTTCATGATTGATCAATTGGAGGCGATAGGCCAAATGAATCTAAAGCAATTTGCATTATCGCGACCCATTCCAAATCTGATCCTTGCAGCGGCCAAGCGCCTTGGCCCGGAAAAATGCAACATCCTTTGTGATCAGATGGTCAAATGGCAACATACGGAACAAGGGAAGTACGTTCTTCAGCAGGCAAACTGGCCGAATCTAATCGAAGTACATGATCACGACTTCTTGCCCATTCGAAAGTACCAAGATATATTGAGCCGCAATAATGCAATTTAAATTCAACGCGACTTTATGTCTTTACGATATCGAATAGCATTAACTATTTTTTTGCTTGAGGCTGCTCTGATAGGCGTGGTCCTATTTATAACAATTGGTCACACGTTGAGAACGACACAGGCGCAATTTGAGCAGAGCGACACTCTTACCACCGACCTATTGAACGATCTTGCGCGCCTAGCGCTCCTCACCGACGAATTTGCTGATTTTCAGGATTTTATTGAACAACCGAGCACAAAGGCTCGCTTGGACAGTTTGGCGCTGATTGACCTGTCGGGACGAATTGTTTCAGCGATTGATCCGACTTGGATAGGAGAACTTTATTCGCCAAGAGCACTCGGAGATTGGCGCAGAGCACAAGTGTTTGAGTTGGGTGATTACGGAACGTCCATCGGCAAGATGGTCGTGATATTTAATGACCACGACCTGATCGAATCGCACAATGAGGCGTACAAGCTCGGATATAGCATAGCTTTGGCCGGAATGGCTCTCATCGCTATTGTAGGGCTTGTGATGGGCCATGTGCTTACCCGTCGGCTTAGCTGGCTGACAGAAGTCGCAGACCGAGTCGCCGATGGCGATACCGAAATTCGCACAGGCTTTTCAGGCACGGAAGAAATCGCTCGTGTTGGCGCCGCAATAGACAGCATGCTCGATCGCCTCGAGTTGCAGCTCCAAGAGGCAGTGCGCAGCCGCGATCTGCTCTTGCTTCCAACAGAGGCAATGAATGACGGATTTGCGATTTGGAGCGCCGCGGACCGCCTGTTGTTGTGTAACCGTCGATTCCGTGAGCTACACGACGGTGTTCCTATTGCTGTCGAGCCCGGCATTGCCTTCAATGACTTCTTGCGGATGACGAGTGACCGAATAGCCGATACCAGGAATATGGATGTCAAAGCCTGGATAAGGTGCTGGGTCGATCGCCGTCGAGCGGGCGACGCTGTCTTCGAGCTAGCACTTACAGACGGCCGGTGGATGCGAGTTGGCGAGTGGCGCATGGCCGACGGAGGAACTGTTTCCATCTATAGCGATATTACCGAAGTCAAAACGCGCGAGAATGCTCTTCTCGAGAGCGAAGAACGTCTTCGCGTCATTATGGACAACGCAGGTGAAGTAATTATCACCCTCAATGAAAGCGGACAAATCCAGACCTTCAATCGGATGCTGCCGATATTGTTCGAAGAAGCGCCAGAGCGTCTGGTCGGGAGTTCACTGGATGATCTTCTGGCTTGGCCAAACTTGGAGAAGCGGACAACGAGACCGCCCCGCCTGAATATGTTAAAGGAACTTCAAGGGCAAGGGCCCTTGGAATTGATCGGCAAGCGAAAATCAGGTGACTTGGTCGTCGAACTGAAAATTGAGAGTGTTTTCTGGCGTGGTGAAATTATATTTATCGCAATTCTCCGCAATGTCACAGAGGAGAAGAAAGCACGAGCGACTATTGCCTACCAAGCGACGCACGACATGTTAACCGGTTTGCCGAACCGGGCAATGCTGGAAGAAAAATTAGCAGAGACTATCGAGCACGCAAATCGCACAAAGAGAAGTTTTGCGGTCGCATTCGTGGATATAGACCGCTTTAAATCGGTGAATGACACTTTTGGCCATGCCGCCGGCGATGCCTTACTCGTAGAATCTGCTCGTCGTTTCAGAGTATTTGTTCGAACTACTGACATCGTCGCCCGAATGGCCGGTGATGAGTTCGTCATCATTTTAACAAACCTACGCTGCACGGCTGACATGGCGGAAACACTGCGCAAATTGCTCCATTGCTTCGACGAACCATTCACGCTGCAAGGCAGACAGTTTCATGTCAGCATTAGCATTGGAGCGGCAGCATATCCGACGGATGCTACTGACGCTTCGACCCTACTTGATTCACGCAGACACTGCGCTCTACCGGGCAAAAGCTCACGGTCGCAACCGTCTCGAGTTGTTTGAACCATCGATGATGTTGCGGGCGAATGAGCGTGCCACGTTCGAGACGGATCTTCGTCGGGCGCTCAACTCCGGTGAATTTTCGCTAGTCTACCAGCCGCAAATCGATCTCCGTACGAGTGAGGTTGTCGGATTCGAAGCGCTGCTTCGGTGGCATCACCCGTCAAAAGGCCCGATACCACCGGACCATTTTATCCCGATGGCGGAAGAGGCGGGCCTAATGGGGCGTGTTGGGGCTTGGGTAGTAAATCGAGCCTGTGCGGACGTGGCTGCATGGCAGATCCGGGGTCTCTATGTGCCTCGTGTGGCGATCAACCTCTCGCCTCAGCAATTGGTTCATGGATTGGAGATAGAACTTGACCACATTCTACGCAAATACAATATTATCCCAAGTTTATTGGAACTAGAAATCACCGAAACCGCGCTTCTAGAAAAGCGGGCTTTAACACTGGTAACGCTTCAGGAAGTTCGCAATTTGGGGATAAGCTTGGCGCTGGATGACTTTGGCACGGGCTACTCATCCCTGAGCCACCTACGTGAATACCCCATACAGCGACTGAAAATTGATCGCTCCTTTGTGAGTGAGATAACTAGGCAAGCGGCCGATGTAGCTCTTGCATCGGCCATCATTTCATTAGCTAAGTCTATGACCATTCAAGTGATTGCCGAGGGCATAGAAACTTTCGAACAGCTGAATCTCCTGAGTGAGCTGGGTTGCCAC
This sequence comes from uncultured Alphaproteobacteria bacterium, assembly GCA_963698365.1. Lineage (GTDB taxonomy): Bacteria > Pseudomonadota > Alphaproteobacteria > Rhizobiales > Stappiaceae > Hongsoonwoonella. The sequence goes on along the minus strand of CAVOQM010000004.1, from coordinate 257,830 downwards.
GAAGGGCAAGGCTTCTTGCTGGGGCGCCCTTGCACAGCGGATCGGGTCAGCAATCTCCTGGAAGGCTCCAGAAACCTCGCCCTTCGAGCCGAGTTGAGCTAGTCGTACGTCTTTGACATATGAGTCCGCAGGGCTATCCTCTGCGAATGCGAGGAAACCTCGGATTTTTTGTGTCTTCGTCGGATCGTGCGCGACTGGCAGCGATTATCGCCGACCGTAACAGCCCGCAGAAGCACGCCTGGCGTGCCCAGGTTGTGCTGTTCACTGGCGATCGGGTCGGCACAGCCGAGATCATGCGGCGGACCGGGCTCGGCAAGGTGTGGATCGGCATGGAATAAGGCCCCCGTTTCGGGGCTGATCGGCGTCCAAACGGGACCCCCCTGAAGCTTGGGGTCCACAGTGCTCCCGAGGTTGCTCGGGAGCCGATGTCGGGATGCTGATAGTGGAGACGATCGCGAAGATCCGTCGCGCGTACTTCGTCCAAGGGAAGTCGATCAAGGCGATCTGCCGGGAGCTGCGAGTTTCCCGGAAGACGGTGCGCAAGGTGATCCGCTCGGACGAGACGGCGTTCACCTACGAGCGATCGTCCCAGCCTCAGCCGAAGATCGGGCCGTGGCGCGACGAGTTGGATCGCCTCCTGGCCGCCAATGCCGCGCGACCGAGCCGTGAGCGTCTGACCCTGGTGCGCGTCTTCGAGGAACTACGCGGGCTTGGCTACGACGGCGCCTACGACGCGGTGCGCCGCTACGCGGCTGACTGGAAGCGCCGCGAGAGCGAGGCGACGGCGGCAGCCTACGTGCCACTGAGCTTCGCGCCTGGCGAGGCCTACCAGTTCGACTGGAGCCACGAGATCATCGTCATCGACGGCGTGACCACGACCGTGAAGGTGGCCCATGTCCGGCTCTGCCACAGCCGGATGATGTTCGTGCGGGCCTATCCGCGCGAGACGCAGGAGATGGTCTTCGACGCCCACGACAAGGCGTTCGCCTTCTTCGACGGCGCCTGCACGAGGGGTGTCTACGACAACATGAAGACCGCGGTCGACGCGATCTTCACGGGCCGGGAGCGCGCCTACAACCGTCGTTTCCAGCAGATGTGCGGCCACTACCTCGTCGAACCGGTCGCCTGCACGCCCGCCTCGGGCTGGGAGAAGGGCCAGGTCGAGAACCAGGTGGGCACGGTGCGGCAGCGGTTCTTCTCGCCGCGGGTTCGGGTGAAGAGCTACGAGGAACTCAACGCCTGGCTGGAGGATCGCTGTGTCGCCTGGGCGAAGGCGCACCGTCACCCGGAGCTTCCCGACACGACGGTCTGGGAAGCGTTCGAAGCCGAGCGCCCGAGCCTCGTGCCCTATCGGGGGCCGTTCGATGGCTTTCACGCTGTGCCGGCCGCCGTCTCGAAGACCTGCCTCGTTCGCTTCGACAGCAACAAGTACTCGGTCTCTGCCTCGGCGGTCGGGCGACCGGTAGAGATCCGCGCCTACGCCGAGCGCATCGAGATCCGCCAGGACGGGCGCGTGGTCGGCGAGCATCGGCGCGCCTTCGGCCGCGGCAGGACCGTGTACGATCCTTGGCACTACGTGCCCGTGCTGTCGCGCAAACCCGGCGCGCTGCGGAACGGGGCGCCGTTCAAGAACTGGGCGCTGCCGTCCGCGCTGGAACGCATCCGACGCAAGCTGTGCGGCGCTCCCGACGGCGATCGCCAGATGGTCAAGATCCTCGGCGCCGTGCTCGGCGACGGCCTTGAGGCCGTCGAGTCGGCCTGCGCCGAGGCGCTCGCCGACGGCGTCCATTCCGCGGACGTGGTCCTCAACATCCTGGCGCGACGGCGCGAACCCGAGCCGCCCGGGCCGATCATGACGCCCGAGGCGCTGCGCCTTGCCCACGAGCCGGCCGCCGACTGTGGCCGGTACGACAATCTGAGGAGAGCCGCCCGATGATGGACCGCACCGAGATTCTGAGCACCATGGGAGCGTTGAAGCTCTTCGGCATGAAGGCCGGCTACGACGAGATCGTCTCCACAGCCGTGAAGCGCCAACACGAGCCGCAGCGGGTGGTCGGCGACCTGCTGACCGCCGAGCTCAGCGAGAAGCAGGCGCGCTCGATCAAGTACCAGATGACGATCGCGCGGATGCCCTTCGCCAAGGAGATCGACGAGTTCGCCTTCGACGACACGCCCATCAACGAGACGCTGGTCCGCGACCTCGCCGGCGGGGCCTTCCTCGAGCAGCAGCGCAACCTCGTGCTCGTTGGCGGCACGGGCACCGGCAAGACGCATCTCGCCGTCGGCATCGTCCGCTCTTGCATCCGCGCCGGCGCCCGCGGGCGCTTCTTCAACGTGGTCGACCTCGTCAACAAGCTCGACGCCGAGGCCCGCGACAGCCGGCAGGGCCGCACCGCCGACCTGCTCTGCCGGCTCGACTTCGTCGTGCTCGACGAGCTCGGCTACCTGCCCTTCGCCCAGACCGGCGGGCAGCTGCTCTTCCACCTGATCAGCCGGCTCTACGAGCGGACCTCGATCATCGTCACAACCAACCTCGCCTTCGGCGAATGGCCCAGCGTGTTCGGCGACGCCAAGATGACGACCGCGCTCCTCGATCGCCTCACCCATCATTGCGACATCGTCGAGACCGGCAACGAGAGCTGGCGCTTCAAGAACCGCGCCTGACCCCATAAACGACGGCACCGACGCAGCCCTGACCGCCCCTCCGCCTTCGGCTCCACGGCGGTCAGGGCTGCGCGCAAACTCGTTCCAAAGGGGGTCCCTTTTCGGCGCCGATACAGGGTCCCGATTGGATGCCGTTTGACATTCCAACTTGCCGAGGTCGCCGTGCCGCGAGCGCTGTTCGAAAAGATCCTGCGGCGGATCGATCGGCTCCAGTCACAGCCACCGCCGCTTCCGGCATGATGGAGGGTTACGTAATCAGCTTCAGACCGACGGGCAAGGTGCGTCGAGTTTTTCGCGAATTCGTTCGGCGGCGCGGAGAGCCGGCATCGAGGCTGCCGAAAACGCGCTTCGGCGCTCTATCCGCGGCAGTAGAGGGGATCGATCCGGGTTGTCACAAGCCATCCTTGGCCGCATTCTGTCTCCAAGGATGGAGCCAGATGCGAAATGTCGGGACAAATAAGTTCTTGTGGACCCGAATATCCGATCTTCAGTTCACGGCAGATCGGCTCGATCCCCAGCCCCCTATGATGGGCGCCGATAAACGACATCATCGTCTGTCGCGGCAGTCGAGCTCCGCCATCGCAAAATACGCGGACGCCTTGCGAAGGATCTCGTTGGCCAGGCGCAATTGCCATAACTCGCTCAAGATAGCACCCTCATCCCGAACAATATCTACATTCGGAAGACCGGTGCAGGAGGCCTCGCAATGACGGAGACTGACCTCGACGTTCTGATCGTCGGCGCAGGGATCTCCGGAATCGACGCTGCGTACCACCTGCGGCAGCGCCACCCAAACCGACGCTTCGCCATTCTCGAACAACAGGAGAGCTTCGGCGGGACTTGGCGCACGCACCGCTACCCGGGCGCGCGCTCCGACAGCGACCTCTACACCTTCGGCTTCGGCTGGAAGCCCTGGACCGGTGTGCCGCTGGCGACGGCTGAGGAGATCCGTGCCTACCTCGATGAGGCTATGTCGGAGAACGACCTGCACCGGCATGTCCGCTATCGCCACCGTGTCGTTGCCGCCGACTGGCAAGGGGACCACTGGCGACTTCTCGTCGACGGGCCGGATGGCCGCCAGGCGCCGATCACCTGCCGTTTCCTGTGGATGTGCCAGGGCTACTACCGCCATGAGGCCGGCTACCTGCCAGACTTCGCAGGCATGGACAGCTTTGCCGGGCGGATCGTCCACCCCCAGACATGGCCGCAGGACCTGGATTACTCGGGCCAGCGGGTGATCGTGATCGGCTCCGGTGCGACAGCGGCGACCATAGTGCCGGCCATGGCTGGAACTGCGGCGCATGTCACGATGCTTCAGCGATCGCCCACCTATTTCTATCCACGTCCGAAGGTCTCGCCTCTGGCGGAGATGCTTGCGCCTCTTGGACTGCCTCCAGAATGGACGCACGAGATCATGCGCCGGCACTACCTTCTGGAGAGCAGCGTGACGGCTCGACGCGCGCGAGATGAGCCGGACGCCCTGCGCGCCGACCTGCTCGCCGGCGCGAAAGCGTATCTGGGCATGGACTTCCCCATCGACCCGCATTTCAGCCCACGTTACGCGCCATGGCGGCAGCGGATCGCGGTCGTGCCCGACGGCGACCTCTTTACGGCGATCGCGCGCGGCGACGCCTCGGTCGTCACCGACGGGATCGAGCGGTTCACACCGGCTGGCGTGCGCCTCGCCTCGGGTGCCGAGTTGGCGGCGGACATTGTGATCACGGCCACCGGCTTTCACCTGTCGATGATGGGCGACATCCCCTTCACGGTGGACGGCACTCCGGTTGATTGGCCCGAGACTTGGGCGCACCGCGGAATCATGTTTTCTGGCGTGCCGAATCTCGTCTGGGTCTTCGGCTACCTGCGGTCGAGCTGGACGCTCCGGGCCGATATGATCTCCGAATTTGTCTGCCGTTTGCTCGCGCGGATGGACGCGAGCGGCGACTGTGTCGTCACCCCGCAGCTCCGGCCCGATGACGCCGACATGCCCGCGCTTCCCTTCATCGACCCCGAAAACTTCAACGCCGGATACATTCTTCGTAAGGCCGATATCCTGCCGAAACAGGGCGACCGGGCACCGTGGATCTTCAGCCAGGACTATTTCCGCGAGCGCGACGAGATCCCGGGCGCCGACCTCGACGACGGCACGCTCGTCTACGAGCTGTGGACTGGAACCTCTGTCGCGGCGTGATGCACCGCAGCATCCCAAAATGTCCGCCGGCAGCGGATGCGTGGTCGTTCCATGTTAACGAGATCCTGCAACGAATCGACCGGCTCCGGCCGCAGCCACCGCCGCTTGCTGCATGAGGGAGGACCATAGAATGAACATCGATCCGACAGGCGAAGTGCGCTCGAATTCCCACTATAATCAATCCATTAGGTCGTCTCCCCGACAGCCTCCGACAGATCATTGTGAGAATAGTTGGGGGTTATATTGCAAACAGCAATTTTTGTTGATGTGTTCTGCACCATAGTTTAACTTGCCGGTGTCTTGGAGGCTGTCTCTGGAAACGTTGGGGCAGAACTCTTTGTCGGGCTGCCAGAGCCTTGGCAGGCAGTACGATGAACTCGCAGCCAAACATGCGAGGCGGAAATGAAACAGGGACGCTGGTCGAGATCATTTTGCCACAGAATTGCGAATTGCATCAGTGACGTGGCTCGACACTACGCTTTAGTCGGTTGCTACCGCGAATCTTCGTTGTCGTTGAGACGATAACGACAGGCCGAGCTGCTGCGCTCATGATGTTCCGCAGTGACTAGGCGTCATGCCACTGGCTTGCTCGGCACAAGTTTTCCGCCGCACTAAATCTTGGGGAGCGAGGCGATGCCGGTAGACTTGACAGACATCAACGATCAAAAACTCGAAGAGCTGCAGGGTAAGGTTGTCACCGATGTGGCAGGGTCACTCGGGATACTCTTAGCCTACATGGGCGATCAACTTGATCTCTACAGCGCTCTTGCGGAGATCTGTCCTGCCACGAGCGACGAACTGGCGGCCAGCACTGGCCTCAAGGAGCGCTACGTTCGTGAATGGTTGTCGGCCAACGCGGCTGGCGGCTATATCAGCTATGATTCGAGCACACGGCAGTTCACGATGAGCCCGGAGCAGGCTCTGGTCTTTGCAGCCGAGGGTCATCCCGCCTGTATGCAGGGCTTCTTTCAGGCCGTGATGTCGACCTATGCCGACGAGCCGAAGGCGACTGGGATATTTCGAACAGGCGAAGGCCTACCCTGGGGTGACCATAGCACTTGCCTATTCTGTGGCACCGAGCGCTTTTTCCGACCGATGTATGCGGCAAACCTGATCAATTCATGGGTTCCAGCGCTCAACGGCGTCAAGGCCAAGCTCGAAGCCGGGGCAAAGGTCGCGGATGTGGGTTGCGGCCACGGTTCGTCGACCATTCTCATGGCGCAGGCCTTTCCGAACTCGACGTTCCACGGTTTCGATTTTCACGGGCCCTCGATCGACCACGCACGCGAGCGCGCCCGCTCTGCTGGTGTCGCCAGAAACACGATCTTCGAGGTTACGACAGCCAAGCAGTATCCCGGCAAGGATTACGATCTCGTCGCGATCTTCGACGCGCTGCATGACATGGGCGATCCGGTGGGCGCCTGCCGCCATGTGGCCCAGTCGCTTGGCCCCGACGGCACGTTCATGCTCGTCGAGCCGCTCGCCGGTGACAGCCTAGAGGAAAACCTGCACCCTTTGGGCCAAATCTACTACTCGTTCTCGACGACTGTTTGCGTGCCCAACTCCATCTCGCAGGAAGTGGGTTTGGCGCTCGGGGCGCAGGCGGGTGAGAAGCGGTTGACCGAGGTGCTTACGGAAGGCGGCTTCGGCAAGGTGCGCCGCGCGGCGGAGACGGCGACAAACATCGTTCTCGAAGCGCGGGTCTGACCTCTGCTGTACGTGGCCATGTCGCGCCAGCTCTACGCCTCTTCGAAGTCGCCGGCGTCGTCCTGATCTTGTGCCCAGTCGAAGACGCGTTGCTGCTGCTCTTTCAGAAAGAGCGTCGCGTCGTCGACCGTGTAGCCTAGCGCCTTGGCAGCGGTGACGAAACCTTCGAGCTTGTCCGGGTCCATCTTGCCGGTTGCCACGTTCGGCTTGTTGACCACGACGGCGCTCAGCATCGGCCAGCCGCGTCGGTCGGCGTATTCGACCAGATGGCCCAGATGCTTGGCGACGGAGTGATTGACCTGGGTCCATTTGGCGCCGCTGCTGTTGGCCAGTTCGTTGTAGCTCAAGAACCGGCCATCCTTCGCAGCGCCGATGACGACGGCGAAGGTCTTGTCGAAGCTGAGCCCCTTGCCGCTGCGCCGCGCCCGCTCGGCCAAGCAGTCGATGTACAGCTTGGCCTCCAACTTGTCGTGACGGCGATGGTTTTCGATCAGATTATCGAGTTCGTTGTCGGCAAAATCGACTGGATTTTTTGGCATATTCGGACTGTCCTGTAAGAGGAAGTGCTGTGCAATTTTTCGATACTGCGCTCATCTCCCGTTTGGTTGACGAGACAGGGGACGATTGAAGGTGCGCCAGCGCAAGCGACGGTTTTGATTATTGAAAGATTGACCTAGCGCTGCCTAGCCGACGAAATCGGCGTTGAAACCGCTGGCGAAAAAAATCCGTCTCCGAGATCCGCGCATTGGCGGCCTTGGCATCGCTATCGATCTTGGTTGGCATTGCCGCCGCGTTGATCGGTGCCGATTTCCGCTACTCCCTCGACCGCGCCGACGCGTTTCGGGCGATGGTGGGTCATGTGATAACGCCTTTTCTGTGAAGCACTGTATGCGCCTTTCACCCCTTGGAAAGGGTCCGAAGCGTGGGCGTGCGGACGTCCCGCGCTTAATCGTCGTGAGCCTTCGTTGATGCTACCAACGTTAGACTGGGCGAAGGGAGAGCGAGCGCCAGCGGCATGCATTATCGTCTGAGCGGCAATCGCAGCGACGACGACGCCCGTCTCTTCCTCGGTTCGAGCGTTCGCCAGATGCAAGCTCAGTGAACTAGCCCGCGGAGCTCAACCATCGTGGGCGCGCGTTCGATTAGCGGTTCGAAGTCCTCGGCACGGAGGGTGAAGGGGCCGATCTCCGGGAAGGTCAGGTGCTCGACAAGGTCATCGCCAGGATAGCCCTCATAGGCGAAGTTTTGCCAAGTGTAGGTGTTGCCAGTCTTGATGATCTCGACGGTCATCGCCCCGCACTGAATGTCGCCGCACTCCGGACAGACATACAGCATCGCTCGGGTCTTCAGATCCGGGTCGCGTCGTCGGAGCGGCAGGACAGCACGAGCGCTTAGGTTCTCTCGCGGCCGGTCGGAGACGAAGGCACCCATCCGATCACCGCGATCAGCGGCCTCCATCAACAATGTGTAAAGGGACTGGCCATCGACGACGAAATCGAGCGAGAGCCGGTCCGCAACCTTGATCAGGTCCGTTTGAAAACCCTTGCGGTGCAGAAGCTGGAAGTGATGCTCGATGTCATGGCACTTGGCCTTTGGTTGGACGGAAACGGGCCACCTACACCCATCGTTGATGAACTGCAAAGCCAATGCGCGCCTAGCTCTTCGACCAAGTTGGTCCGGAGATTGCTCCGCAAATGCGATCAGCCAAGGAGGTCGTTTTGCGGGAGGGGGCGGATCGCCGATGCGCTGTAGAACGGTGCCGCCGTCGAGCTGGCGGCGTAGCGCGCCGATCGCCGTGGTCTCGGTCGCACCACGGCGACCGGCGGATCTAGAACTTAAGGGCGATATGGACGGCTGTAAATACGCCCAAGAGACGTGCCGGTCGCTTGGCCGTCGCGCCCTTCCCTGACCCGCGCTGTCTTGATCAGCAGCTCGATCGCGCCGGGCGTGAGGTGCTCGCGCGAGCGCAGCTCCTCGTTCTTCCGCCGCTTCACAGGCACTGTCCGATCGTCAGTGACCGGTGTGCTCTTCCCCACCCGTGTCAATGCCTAGGCTTTCATGGGTGCGGGGTAGCACGGCGAGGGACGGCTGTCCGGTTATCGGCTAGTGTAGAACAGTTCGCGGTCTTTCCCTCATCCGAGAGCAATTCGAAACTGCCCCAATTGGCCGGCGCCTTTAACTTATTGATAAAAAAAGAAAACTAAAGCTGTTGACCGATTTGGCCGAGTCAACAGCCGACAGAGAAAACGGCGCAAAGAGAGACCGAACAGGGAGATATTCAGCCGCCTACCAGGTGAACAGCCGCTCCAGAAAAGTCTTTTATTTCAACGGGATTTAGCGGCTACACACCGGCGGCAGAGACCCTGCGCTATGGCCAGAGCTGGCGGAGGGAAAGGAACTGGGGTCTAACCTTCTCTTGTTTGTTTTCAATGACTTGCGGCACGGTGATCTTGGCAAGGCTGCTGACTAGAGAACTCTAGGCCGCTGCCGTGAGTTCAGAGGTACGCGATCCCGTCGGTTAGACACTCGCGCTACAGGCCGCCTCGACGTCCGCCGTGTCATGCTTCTGTTCTTTGATAAACGGCTTGACGTAACGCGGCGCGATCAGTCTGGTGTAATGGCCGAGGCGGTCCATCTCGCGCTCCCAGCGATGGGGCCAGTCGCAAGCCTCAATAGCGACGACACGACGCAAATAATCCGACATGAATCGGTGGAACAGCGGCCGTGACAGCTGTCTTCGGAAAACGACCGCCCTGTCTTCCGCCGCACCCTGCAGCTCAACCACGTTGTCTGCCAGACCCACGCCGATACGGGTAGTTCGTCCTTGAGTGCCCTCACCTACCTAGTGAGCGTCCGCCTTACCCGCCTTTGATCGGTGAGTGATGTCCGTTGGTCAGCCAGTTTCGTTTTCGAGGCAACCTGGAAATGGTGCGCTCAGCCAAGGCCGAGGAAGAACGGGATCGCCAGTGCGTTCACGAGATCGATGAAGAAGGCGCAGACCAGCGGCACCACGATGAAGGCCAGGTGCGAGGGACCGTAGCGCTGGGTGACGGCCGCCATGTTGGCCATGGCCGTCGGGGTCGAGCCCAAGGAGATGCCGCCGAACCCGGCCGAGATGACGGCCGCGTCATAGGTCCGCCCCATCAGCGGGAAGACGATGAAGATGTTGATCGCGACCGCCAGGACGAACTGGGCGCCGACGATGGCAAACAGCGGCCCGGCGAGATCGACCAGTGTCCAGAGCTGCATCGACATCAGCGACATGGCGAGGAACGTGCCGAGCGAGACCTCGGCGATCAGCGCCATCGCCGGCGTCCGTGACGGCCAGCGGGTGCCGGTCAACAGCCGCTGCTTCTCCCGCGGCATGACGTTGGTGAGGAAGATCCCGGCAAAGAGGCAGGTGACGAACAGGGGCAGCTGCAGCCCGGCATCGCCGATCAGGTCGTTGAGGATCAGCCCGAGGATCGCGCTCAGATGGATGGCGAGCAGCGAATCGAGAAAATCGAGATGGGTGATCGTGGCCCGAGGGTCCGTATCGTCGGTCCCGACATCCTGATGCTCGTCGGTCGATTGCAGCTTGTGCCGCTCGATCAGGAACTTGCCGATCGGCCCGCCCATCAAGCTCGCGAGGATGAGGCCGAAGGTCGCCGTGGCGACGCCGATCTCCATCGCATTGGCGATGCCGTGCTCCTCGGCGATGCGCGGCGCCCAGGCGATTGCCGTGCCGTGCCCGCCGATCAGCGAGACCGAGCCGCCCAGGACGCCGACCGCACTCGGCAACCCCAGCAACGCCGCGACCGAGATGCCCATGAGGTTCTGCGCAAAAAGAAAGCCCACGGTGACCGCCAGGAGGATCACCAGGGGCTTGCCGCCGAGCAGCAACTCGGACAGCCGCGCGTTGATGCCGATTGTCGTGAAGAAATAGACCAGCAAGAGGTCGCGCGCGGCCAGATCGAACGCCACGGCGACATCGGTCAGGACATAGACCAGCGCCAGCAGCACCGACATCACCAAGCCGCCGCTCACCGCCTCCGGAATGCTGTAGTTCCGCAAGAAGGCGAAAGCCAGATTGAGCCGCCGGCCCAGAAAAAGCACGATAATGCCGAGCGTAACGGCGAAATAGGGACCGACCGCCAGTGTCCCGTCGACCAGCTCCATCCGTCCCAGTCCCCCGTTCGTAAGTCCAACCCGACCAACCCGAGCGCCGGAACGTCAGATCGAGGCCGCAATCATCGGACCCTAACCCACAATTGCCCATTGCCGCCAGCTTGCTGGCGTAGGCGGTGATCTCCGGCAGGGCGTGCTCCGCCGTCTCGTGATGATCGGTGAAGCTGGGATCGACCTTGGCGAGATCGACCTTGCTGTCGGGCTCGACGCGGAAGTGCTTGCGATAGTTCACTTCGACCTCCGTTGACCGTTGCCTTTCGGCTGGGCACTTGCCGGGCCGGTCGGCCGCTCGTGTCGGATTGCCTGCGCTCACGCGGGGGCCCGAGCATCCGGCTGTGGCCTCCCTCTTGATGGCAGCCCATGATCGCGTGCCGCGATCCGGCGGTAGATCGCGAGCTTGACCAGGTCGAGCACGACCATCCAGATCAGCATGTAGACCCAGACCATCAGGATGACGATCCAGGGTAGCGCGGTGACGAACCAGCCGAAGCCGCACATCAAGACGGCAAAGACCTGGGTGCCGACGATCGCCAAAAACAATGGCCTGGCCGGCCAGGGCGGGCTGAAGAGTGTGCCGCGCGAGCGCATCACGAAGAGCAGCAGATGGCCGCCGGCGACGATCTGCAGGAAGACGGCGGTCTGGATCTGCTCTTGGGTCAGAGTGATCCAGGCCTGCCAGTCGGTGTTGCTCAGCCACTCCATGCCGATGAGCAAGAGGCCGAAGCTCTGCGCCACCGAGAGCACGCCCATGAAGCCGGAGATGAACAGGAGGCGCCGCATCTGCCAGCGAACCGGCTGCTTGGGTAGCCGCGTGTTGTCGTAGGCGATCGTCATGATCGGCACGTCGTCGAGCAGTGCGATCAGGATGATCATGACCGGGGTGAGCGGCGAGAAGCCGAAGAACACCGTCGCGAGCACGACGACGAACATGATGTCGAGGGTCATCGCCACGCGGAACAGGATATAGTTGATGATCCGCTCGAAGATGCGCCTGGATTCGTCGATGGCGTCGATGATCGTGGACAGGCCGGGGGCCGTCAGGATGAGTGCCGCCGCGGCCCGGGCGGCATCGGTTGCGCCGCTGACGGCGACGCCGCAATCCGCCTGCTTGAGCGCCGGCGCATCGTTGACGCCGTCGCCGGTCATCGCCACCACGTGGCCGCGGTCCTGCAGCGCCTTGACGATGCCGTATTTGTGCTCGGGGAACACCCGGCCGAACCCGTCCGCCCGTTCCACCGATGCGGTAATCGAATCGGGCAGGTGGCTCATGTCCATGTCTTTGGTGAACAGGTCCGCTGCCGCGATGAGATGGGTTCCCATGCCGAGCTGGCCGGAGATCTGATTGCCGATGGCGACGTCGTCCCCGGTCACCATCTTGACGGCCGAGCCCATGCTCCATGGCGCGCCGGATGGTCTCCTTGGAGTTGTCGCGGGGCGGATCGAGCATCGACAGAATGCCGAGGAAGACCCAACTGGCGCCATCGTCGTCGGAGCGTGCGACGCCGAGTGAGCGCAGGCCGCCGGCGGCCAGGTCGGCCACCGTCTTGTCGGCCTTGGCCGCCGTCGCGGGATCGGGCTCGCAGAGTGCCACGATCACCTGCGGCGCGCCCTTGGTGTAGCGCCGCGTCTTGCCGTTGCTGTCGGTGACAACCGACTCGGTGCGCTTGCCGACCGGGTCGAACGGCGTGAACTTGCCGACCGTGTACCCGTCCAGCGCCTTTGCGTCCGTGACGCCGGCGCTCACCGCCTTGTCGATGGCGTCCTCGCTGCCCTTCTCGGACGCGAGCGCGCCGGCCAGGATCAGCTCATCGGCCGAGGCCGCGGCGAAGAGGATCGGATCGCCCAGGGTCAGCTCGTTCTTGGTCAACGTGCCGGTCTTGTCCGAGCAGAGGATGTCGACGCCGGCCAGCTCCTCGATCGCCTCGAGGCGCGAGACGATGGCCTTCTTCCGCGCCAGCCCCTGGGCGCCCAGCGAGTTGGTGACCGTGATCACGGTCGGCATCGCCACCGGGATCGAGGCGATCAGCAGCACCAGCACCATCCGCGCGATGTCGGCGAGGTCCGACCAATGCCAGGCGGTTGCGAGCACGACGTCGTGGTAGAGCTTGAAGCAGACCAGGATGACGCAGAGGATCACCGAGGTGATGATGAGGAAGTCGCCGATCTGCGTCGTGGCTTGCTGCGAATGCGAGGCACCCTTGCCGGCCGTGGCGACCAGGCCGGCGGTGCGGCCGAAGAAGGTCTGGTCGCCGGTGGCGATCACGACGGCGCTCATCTCGCCCTGCTTGGCGATGCTGCCGGAGTAGCCTTCGTCGCCGATCTTCTTGGCGACGGGCAGGGATTCGCCGGTCAGCGCTGCCTGGTCGATGCTGATATAGTCACCGTCGATGAAGCGCACGTCGGCCGGCACGACCTCGCCGAGCTTGATCCGGAGCACGTCGCCCGGCACCACCTCGGCGGCATCGATGGTCGCGTAGGTGCCGTCGCGGAGCGCCGTCGCCTTGGGCGCCAGGCCGGCCTTCAAGGCGGCCAGGGCATCCGACGCCTTGCGCTCTTGCCAGAACCCCGAGATTGCATTGTAGAAGAGCAGGACCAGAATGATCGTGAGGTCAGCCCAATGGCCCATCAGCAGCGACAAGACCGCCGCCGCCTCGATCATCCACGCGATCGGCCCCCAGAAGAAGCGCAGGAACTTCTGGAGATTGCTGATCTCGTTGTCGGCAAGCTCGTTGCGGCCGTAGTGCTGCAGTCGCGAGCTGGCCTCGGCCGCGCTCAGGCCCTGCGGTGATGTGCCGAGAGCCTTGTAGACCCTGGCAAGATCGGCCTGCTCGAGGTCGTCCGGCGCGCGGTCGGGCTTGGCTGAAGGCTGGCGCTCACTGGACATAGGCTTCTTTCGGTTTTGCCGTCTCGAGACAGAACATGACATTGCGCGAGCCTCGTCGGCGATTGCACATCAATTTAGCCATTGCCGGCGCGTATCGATCAGGTCGGTGCAGGCGGTCAAGAACGGGCCGTTACATCTTGTGCAGTTCAATCCGATGTCGAACGGTGAGACGTTGATCACGAAGCCGAATATTTAGAGCACCTGAACTCGGCAACACAATCACTGTATTTTTCCGAGCATCATCATTGGCTCGATTTAATTTCATGCTGTGATTGATACCCAATCGCAACCGCAAGCGCCGCAAGTTGGTTTGCAGCGGCAGATTCTCAGGCATGGCGAACGAGCGTAGGGCGACGCCGAGGCGCTCCGATACCAACCGACGGCCGGTCCAGCCTCGGCCGTCACCTACCAAATGAGGTAGATGCCGACCTCGCCCGGCATGCCGCCCGGGAAGTTGAGAATCTGCGCCTTGATCTTGTAGCCTTGCGGCTCGAGCTCTTTCTTGAAGACCTCCTCGTATCCGGCCTTGGCGCGACCGGTGAGCGTTTCCGGCCAGTCCGGCTCGAAATTGTTGATCGCCCGGCCCTTGTCGGAAAGCCACGCCGCCGGAAAGCGCATCACCATGACATCGTTCTGGCCGCGCTCGACTGCGGCGCTTATGGCGCGATTGAGACGGTCGGCCCAATCAGGGCGCGGCCCCTCGGTCATGAACGCCTTGCGCACCTCGTCCTCGTGGGACTCCTTCTTCTTCATCGCCTCCATGGCCTCGCGCAGCTTCTGGCGCTCGACCTCCTCCGCGCGCTTCTTGATGTCGGCGGGGCTGAGAACCTGGGTCATGATCTATCCTTCCTCTGGCACATCTGGCCTGTTGCATATCCGGCCCCGTCACGATCTGGCGGTCTGCGGGGCCTGCGGAGTGACTCATCTGTCTATCGGACCTCGAGCCGGATCGGAACATCGGGTGACGCTGCCCGATGCGATCCGGTCAAGGTGTCGCATTGTTCCGGGTCGTCGGTGTCTCCGGCGGTGGTGTCGTCAGCGATCGCGCCTCGGGTGGCGGCGTCGTGAGGGAGGGCGGCTCGGCCTCGCGGTCGATCGGCCGCTCCATGATCGTGAAGGTGCCGTCCGGGCCGCTGAACAGTCCAGGCCCGGCCGGCATGTCGCGGCCGCGCGGCCCGAGGTCGCCAGGGGCGAAATGCGGCGCCGCGCAACCGGTCGCAAGGACCAGCAATGCGGCGCCGAGGCCAAGGCGGGCGGACGCGTTCGGCATGATCAGAACCTGACGAGGAAGCCGGTCGTCGCGGCAATCACGCTGTCGAACGACGGCCCCTCGTCATTGTCGTAATCGAAGTAGCGGATCTGCGCATAGAAGTTGACGCCGAGGTCGTCCAACTGCTGCAGGGCGGCGACGCCGAACGAGTAGCCGCTGTCATTGTCGGCAAGAACATTCTCGTTGTATTGCAGATCGACGCCGAAGCCGGTGTCGCCGAAGTCGAAGATATTGGTGTCCCAGGAAAGCTTGCCGTAGACGAAATAGGGGTCGTCGCCGCCACCGTCCTTGCGGTCACCGCCGGCCGCCAGCGTCAGACCCAGCCCGGTCGCGTCGTGGATCGTCGAGACCGAGCCATTGACACGGTAGTCGACGCCGTTCTCGCTCGGATCGCTGATGGCGACGCCGGCGAGCGTTGTGAACGGGCCGATTTTGACCCCGGTCCAGTCGTTGTAGTCGTAGCCCAGCTTGAGCGCCAAATCCCACTGCTGGTCGTCGCCGACCGAGCCCGCGACCTGCACGCCGCCGAAATTTGGCGTGACGTACATCAGCCGGTTGTAGCGGCCGAGCCCGTCGAAATCGGTGTAGGCATCGCCGAGCGTCTGCCCCGTCAGATTGCCGTCGGCGGTGAACTGGATGCCGCCCACCGGATCGGCGACGCCCGAATACATGATGGCGGTCGCCACGAGCGAAAGATCGTATTCGGAGACATCGTCCGAGGCCCCCGACCCCTTGCCGCCGAAGAAGGCACCGAACCGGTCGTTTTGTGCGATCAGCTCGGCCTTGCGGGTGTCGAGGAAGTCGCCCGAACTCTCATTGTCCTGAGACACGTCGTACGAGTTGTTCGGGCTCAGCGCCTGCTCGAGCACGGAATTGACGGTCCAGTCGTCGAGCCTGGCCTCGCCGACGAGACGGAAGCGGGTGTTCGAGACGTCGTTGTCGACGGCGTAGAACTTTGTCGAGTCACCATCGTCGACGACATTGAAGGCGCGGTTGATCTGGCCCGAGACCGTCAAGGACAGCTTGTCGGAGCCCGAGGAGACGATGGGCTCGCGCTCGGCGACCTTCTCCTCGACCCGCTCGACCGCTTCGGCCGCTTCGGCATCGACATCCTTGAGCCGCTCGATCTCGGCCTGCATGCGGCGCATCTCCTGCTCGAACTGCTCCTGCATTCGTTGCATCTGCTCCTCGAGCTGCTCGACACGCGCATCCTGCGCCATGGCCGGGCCGGCGAAAGGAAGAACGGCAAGTGCGACTGCAGCGCCACGCAGTGTGGTCGATCGATGAGCCTTCCGCATCGCTTTCAGTCCTTCCTCAAAGTGCGACCACAGCTCAATAAACGTCGCGGCCGCGGGTGCGCCGCTCGCCGTCGGTGTCGCCACGCAGCCAGGCCTCGAAACGCGCCTCGATCCTCGCACCGTTGCGCGCCCACCATGCCGAATCGGTCGCGATCGACTGAGCGAGATTCTCGGGCGCGGTGGGCAGCGACGGCCTGACCGCAGACGCCACCAGGTCCAAGGCCGAGCGCCGCGGCGGGCTGTAGGCGATCTCATTGGCCTGCAGCGCCTGACGCTCGGGCGAGCTGGCGAAGGTCAAGAACGCCTCGGCAAGCTCCGGATGGGGCGCATCGGCTGGGATCGCCCAGTAATTGTCGGTCGAGAACGCGGTGGACCAGACCGGCTCGACCGGCTCGTCCCAGATGGTGCGACGCGGCGAACACGCGCCCATTGAAGGCCGAGGCCATGGCGACCCGGTAGGTGGCCAGAAGCTCGAACGGCTCCTCGCCCTCATCCCACCAGACGATCGAATCGCGGATCGTGTCGAGCTTGGCGAATGCCCGGTCGAGACCGGCATCGGTGTCGAGCGCCGCGTAGATCCCGCCTGCCGGAACGCCGTCGGCGAGGAGCGCCCACTCCAGATTGACCCGCGGCGTGCGACGCAGCGCCCGCGAGCCCGGGAACCGCTCGAGATCGAAGAGGTCGGCCACGGTCGACGGCCGGGCCCCCGACTCGCCGAACACGTCCTCACGGTAGACCAGCAACGTGGCGGAGATCACCGAGCCGATCCCGCACGGCCGGAGCATGCCCGGGAAGTAGTCGTCGGCAGCCGGCGTGCCGTCCGCGCCGGGCAGCAGCGTCACACTGTCCAGGCGTTGCAGGATGCCTTCCTCGCACCCCTGGATGAGCTCGGGCCCCTCGAGGTCGACGACGCCGTAGGTCACGTTGAGCGAGCGGACCTGCTCGCGCACCGCGGCCAGATCGCCGTTGAAGTCCACGACCTCGACCCAGCTCCCGGTCTGCTTGCGGAACGGATCGACGAAGGCGAGAATCTGGCTGCGGGTGTAGGAGCCGCCCCAGGAGGCGAGCGTCAGCTGATCGGCCGCCGACTGGCCCATCGCCGGCCCACCGGCGGTGCCGACCGAGACGATGATCCCGGCCGCGAGAAGCCCTGCCCGAAGCGTCATGTCGATCCCCTTTCCTCGCGAATGCGGCGACGGCGCCGGCCTGGTGATGCTTGGCCTCGCGCTCGACCGTCGCCCCATCTCGATGATCCCGTCAATGGAAGCTCATCGCCCCATGGCTCTGGTCAATGAGCGTTCCCTTCTCGCCACGGATGATCGCCGGCAGGTCGGCGAGCGCGCCGATCGCCGCGGTCTTGCCGGTCGCTTCGGCGAAGTGGCAGGCGGCGTCCACCTTCGGGCCCATCGAGCCGGCGGCGAAGGGAAACTTGCGGAGATCCGCCGGTGTCGTCTTGTGGATCGCCCGCTGCTCGGGCTTGCCCCAGTCGAGAAAGACCGCGTCCGCGTCGGTCAGCATGACGAAGACATCGGCCTCGAGATCGCGCGCCAGGAGCTCGGTCGCGAGGTCCTTGTCGATGACCGCCTCGACCCCGAGCAGCCGGCGCGCCTCGCCCTTGGCGTACATCGTCGGGATGCCGCCGCCGCCGGCGGCGATCACCACCGTGTTGTTCGCCAGCAGCCACTCGATCGGCCGCAGCTCGAAGATCCGCTTGGGCTGCGGCGACGGCACCACCCGGCGCCACTTGTCGCCGTCCGCCTTGACCACCCAGCCCTTCTCGGCCGCGAGCCGATCGGCCTCGGCCTTGTCGTAGACCGGGCCGATGAACTTGGTCGGGTCTTGAAAGGCCGGATCGTCCGGGTCGACCTCGATCATCGTGAGCAGCGTCGCGAACGGCCGCTCGAAGGGCAGGAGATTGCCCAGCTCCTGCTCGATCATGTAGCCGATCATGCCCTCGGTCTGGGCGCCCAGCACGTCGAACGGATAGGCCTCGACCTTGTCGTAGGCGGCGCCCTGCAGCGCCAGGAGACCGACCTGCGGGCCGTTGCCGTGGGTGATGACCAGGTCGTGCTCCATGGCGATCGGGGCCAGCGCCTCGGCGGCGATGCGCACGTTGTGCGCGCTGGTTCTCGGCGGTCATCGGCCTCGCCCCGCGTGAGCAGGGCGTTGCCGCCGAGGGCGACGACGACGCGCATCGCCGTCAGCTCCCCGAGCGTGGCGACGAGGATCGCCTTGATCGTGTGCAGGCGGTTCTCGGCCTGCTCGAAGGCGACGTTGGCCGGGCTCTCGAACACCTCGTCGGTCACCTCCATCTCGCTGATGCCGAACTTCTCCTGGATGTCCTTGCCGACCTTGGTCTCGGCGTTGTGGAACGCGGGCAGGCAATGCATGAACTTGACCTGCGGGTTGCCCGTGGCCTTCATCAGCTTCGTGTTGACCTGATAGGGCTTCGAGCAGCTTGATCCGGGTCTTCCACACATCGGCCGGCTCGCCCATCGAGACCCAGACGTCGGTGTGGATGAAGTCGACGCCCTTGACCGCCTCCTTGGGATCCTCGGTGATGGTCATCTTGCCACCGTAGAGCTCGGCCATCTCTTGTCGCCGTGGCGACGATCTCGGCCGAGGGCTGGGTCTCCTTGGGCGAGGCGATGCGCACGTCCAGCCCATCATGCAGCCGACGATCAGCAGCGAATGGCCCATGTTGCTGCGCGCGTCGCCGCAATAGGCATAAGCGATCTGGCTTCGGGGCTTGTCGGCGTGCTCGACCATGGTCAGCATGTCGGCGAGCATCTGGGTCGGGTGCCAGTCGTCGGTCAGCCCGTTGTAGACCGGCAC
Organism: uncultured Alphaproteobacteria bacterium; assembly: GCA_963698365.1. GTDB lineage: Bacteria > Pseudomonadota > Alphaproteobacteria > Rhizobiales > Stappiaceae > Hongsoonwoonella. Next base: position 238,814 of record CAVOQM010000004.1, on the reverse strand, counting down.
GCCCGAATACTCCGCCAGCTCCTCGACCAGCTTCTGGCCGGCACCGCGGAACTCGATGGCATCGAACATCCGGCCGAGCACGCGCGCCGTGTCCTTCATCGACTCCTTGTGGCCGATCTGGCTGCCCGACGGATCGAGATAGGTGACGTTGGCGCCCTGGTCGTAGGCCGCCACCTCGAAGGCGCAGCGGGTGCGGGTCGAGGTCTTCTCGAAGATCAGGCAGATGTTCTTGCCCTTCAGCCGCTGCTGCTCGGAGCCCGCATACTTGGCGCGCTTCAGGTCGCGCGACAGATCGAGCAGATAGAGCAGCTCGCGCTGGGTGAAGTCGAGCAGCTTGAGGTAGCTGCGGCCCTTGAGATTGAATGACATGTCGATGACTCCCTAGATCACTTGCTTCGTCTTGTGTCGGGTCAGTAGGCCGGGTCGCGGAGGAACGGGCAGGTCATGCAATGCCCGCCGCCGCGGCCGCGGCCGAGTTCCGAGCCGCTGATCGTGATCACCTCGATTCCGGCCTTGCGCAAGATCGTGTTGGTATGGGTGTTGCGCTCGTAGCCGACGACCACGCCGGGCTCGAGTGGCGACGACGTTGTTGCCGTCGTCCCACTGCTCGCGCTCCTGCTGGAAGTCGTTGCCGCCGGTGCCGATGACGTGCAGGTCCTTGAGCCCGAGCGCTTCCTTGTAGGTCTCGAACAGGTTGCCCTTGTCCTTCTGGATCTCGTAGCCACCGTCGTCGTCGGTCGGGCGCATGCTGAAGCAGCTGATCTCGTCCGCCACCTCGTGGAACGAGGTGACCTTGTCGTGGTCGAGGCAGGAGAAGACGGTGTCGAGATGCATCGCCGCCCGGCTCTTCGGCATCAGGCAGCCGATCACCCGGGTCGCCTGCTGCTTCTTGAACAGCTCGATGCCGACCTGCACGACGGCCTGGCGCGTGGTCCGCTCGCCCATGCCGATCAGCACGACGCCCTTGCCGATCGGCATGACGTCGCCGCCCTCGAGCGTGGCGTTGCCGAAATCCTCGTCGCTGTCGCCCCAATAGATGTTGAACGACGCGTCCTTGAACATCGGATGGAACTTGTAGACCGTGCGCTGGTAGAGCGTCTCGGGCTTGCGCGCCGGCCAGAACATCGGGTTCACGGTGACGCCGTTGTAGATCCAGCAGGACGGGTCGCGCTGGAAGAGAGCGTTGGGGATCGGCCTGACGATGAACTCGGTGCCGGGCAGCTCGGCGAGCATGAGCGGGGTCATCAGCTCCTTGGGAACGTCATAAGCGATGATGCCGCCGAGCAGGTGCCGTGCAAGGTCTTCCGCCGGCATCTCGTCGAGCCAGGGGCGCAACACCTTGGCAATGCCGGGACCCACCATGTTGGCGGTGATCCGCCGGTCGAGCACGAAGGCGCGCGCCTCGGCGCTGGCCTCGAAGCACTCGGCGAGCAGATCCTGCATGTCGTAGACGTCGACACCACGGTCCTTCATCTTCAGGCAGAAGTCGTGATGGTCGCTCCGCGCCTTCTGCACCCAGATGACGTCGTCGAAGAGCAGGTCGTGGCAGTTGGCCGGGGTCAGCCGGTCATGCGCCAGGCGACGGCCGGGAGACCATCACCTTCCTGCAGCTTGCCGATCTCCGAATGAACGCCGAATTCCATCCCTTATCTCCCTTCTTCGGGCACCGTTGCGCCCCGTCGATTGCTGAACTTGATCCAAACGTGAATGGGCACCCCCACCATCAGCAGCAGGAAGCCCCAGAAGACCGTGTCGGTGCCAGCGCCGTAGAGCGCGCCGAAGGCGTAGAGAAAGCCGAGTGCGCCGAGGATGACGATCTTCCAGAGGCCGGCGCCGCTGGCGATGGTCGTGCCGCGGCGCAGGTAGATCATCAGCTCGGCCAAGGCGCAGAGCGCGTAGGGCACGAGCGTCGTCGCGGACGCCAGCAGCGTGATCAGCGTGAACGTCTCGACCAGGCCGCGATGCAGGTTGAAAATGATCAGCAGGCTGGCGAGCAGGTTCGAGAGCACGAGCGCGTTGGCCGGCGTGCCGAACCGCGACAGCTTGCCCAGCGCACTCGGGAAGATCTGGTCGGTGGCGGCGCCGTAGGGCACCTGCCCGCAGAGCAGCGTGAAGCCGTTGAGCGTGCCGATCGTGGCGATGATGGCACCCAGGGCGATCGCCGACCCGGCCCAAGAGCCCCACATCAGGCTCGCGACATCGGCGAGCGGTGCCGAGGAGGCGGCGAGATCGGCGGACGGCATGACCCCGATCGCGACCACGGTCACCATGATGTAGACGGTGGACGCGATCAGCACGCCGAGGACCGTGGCGAGCGGGATCGTGCGCGTCGGGTTCCGCACCTCGCCCGACGGCACCGTCGCCGATTCGAGGCCGAGAAAGGCCCAGAGCGTCAGCGCCGCCGTGGCGGCGAGCGCCCCCACGGTGCCCTGGTCGCTCTTGTTGACCGGCGCGAAATTGCCGGCATCGAGCCAGAAGAGACCGATGAACGCGATCGCCACGAGCGGCAGCAGCTTCAAGACCGTCGTCACCATCTGCACGACGCTGGCTTCCTCGACCCCGCGCACATTGACGAAGGTGAGCACCCAGATGGCGAGCAGCGCCACGGCCAGCGTGTAGGTCTCGCTCTGGCCGACGATCGGCACGAAATGGCCGACATAGCCGGCAAGCGCCAAGGCCACCCCGGCATTGCCGGCCCAGAGCGCTATCCAGTAGCCCCAGGCGATGAGGAAACCCGCGAACTCGCCGAAGCCCTCGCGCGCATAGGCATAAGGCCCGCCGGTGCTGGTGACGATCCGCGCCAGCCGGCCGAAGACCAGCGCCAGGACCAGGGCACCCGCGGAGGTCAGCACCCAGCCGCCGATGGCGATCGCCCCGAAGCCGGCGAGTGCCGCCGGCAGCAGGAAAACGCCCGAGCCGATCATGTTGCCGACGACGAGCGCGATGCACGCGCCGAGCCCGAGCGCGGCACCCGATTGCTGCGGGCTCGTATCAGCCATCGCCTGCACGGTAGGGTCGGCTGCCGCCACGATCTCAGGCCGACAGGCTGAGCGCTGCCACGAGGATGACCATGATGATCAAGAGCAGCGGCCAGACGAAGCGCAGCCAGCGATCGTAGGAGACCCGGCCCAGCGCCAGGCCACCCATCACCACGGCGAAGGTCGGATTGAACAGGTTCACCCAGCCGTTCGCCGACTGATACGCGGTGACCACGAGCGGCCGGGCGACGTCGGCGAAATCGGCGAGTGGTGCCAGAATTGGCATCGAGAGGACGGCGAGGCCCGAAGAGGACGGGACGAGGAACGAGAGCAGCACCTGCACGAACAGCATGGTGTTGATGAAGGCAATCTCGCCGATGCCCGCGAACAGGCCCTCGAGGCTGTTGAGGATGGTGTCGGTGATCATGCCGTTGTCCATGATCACCACGATACCGCGGGCGACACCGATGATCAGCGCCACGCCCAGGAGATCGCGGGCACCATTGACGAAGGTCTCGACGAAGGTCGGCTCGTCCATTGCCGTCTCGTCGCCGAACTTGGCGACCACGTAGACGACCAGCGACATGCCGAGGAACAGCGCCGACATCTCGCCCATCCACCAGCCGAGGCTGATGACGCCCACCAGCATGATGACGAAGGTCAGCGCGAACAGGATGAGGATGATGCCGCGCACCCGGGTGAGCGTCGGCAGCGCGCCGTCCTCGGCAGTCTCGCCCTTGAGGAAATGGTCGATATGGTCCTGGCGGAGGTCGGCGACGACCGAGCGCGAAGGGTCGGCCTTGACCCGGCTGGCGTAGCGCATGACGAAGGCGATGCCGGCGGCGAGCGACGCCACCAGAATGATGACGCGGAGCATCAGCCCGTCGGTGAAGGGCACGCCGGCAGCGTTCGACGCGATCACCGTGGCGAAGGCGTTGAATGTGGAGCCCATCGTGCCGATCCCGGCACCCAGGAGGATCACGGCAATGCCCGTCACGCTGTCATAGCCGGCGCGAATGAAGACCGGAATGATCAGCGCGTAGAAGGCGAGCGATTCCTCGGCCATGCCGTAGCTGGTCCCGCCCAGGGCAAACGCCACCATGAGAATCGGGATCATCAGGATCTCGCGGCCCTCGAGCACGTTCAAGAGCCCGCCGATTCCGGCATCGATGGCACCGGTCTTGGTCACCACCAGGAGAAAGCCGCCGATGATCAGGACGAACACCGCGACATCGATCGCATTCGCCACGCCCGTGAACGGGTCGTAGAGGCCCATGATCGGTGCGAGCAACACAGAGAACACGCCCTGCGGGTTCGACTCGACCTCGTGATAAGTCCCCGGCACCGGCGCTTCCTGACCAAGCGCTTCGTTCAGCGCCCGCTCGTACTGACCAGCCGGAATAATCCACGTCAGCGCCGCGACGATGGCGATCAGCGCGAACAGAATCGTGAAGGCTGTCGGAAAGCGGAACCTCGTCATTGCGATCCTACCCCTATCGTCGCTCTAGCGAACTCTTGATCAACCAACCGGCCGCCATCGCCTCACGCCAGACTGTCGCACATTCGAGTGGCGACGTTGTCATCGCTCATGGACGAGGACAGCCTACTATCCCACACGGCGAACCAGGCAATACATCGGCCCTACTCGACCTCACCACCTCGCTCCGCTGGCATTCTTGGCAAACCGACCAGCTCAGCCGCAATCAATGCGTTCTTCCTCACTGGGCCTGCTGCCCTCGTACCCTCAAATAGAGCAGCCGGATGATGAAATTTGACATCGGACCCTCTGTCAAAATGCTCTGAAACCAGCGCTGATCAAATACCTCTGCAAGCCACCCAATCAACATCCGCCTACGGTTATATCGCGATTGAATCTTGCCATATTGCGACAAGGGAGAAATTGGCCGGTGCCGCCATGCTCGGCGAAGGCGTGCCGGGAGTAGCGGACGCGAAGTGGCCTTGCGCTGGACAGGCCGAAGAGCTCACACGACGTTACCAGTCCTATTGGCGGCGGCTCACCAGCGAAGCGGCTGGACGAGCTCGCCCGGGATCGAGAAGCCGCTGCCGTCGCCGCCGGCATGGGCGGCCTCGAAACGTAGCGTCTCGGCACTGACATGCGCCAGCGCCACGAGCAAGATCAGATAGAGAAGGGCGAGAGCCAGGGTCGGCATGTGGCCGAAGGGCGAGCGCACCAGCGAGACGACCGGGCCGACATAGGTCGCCGCCAACCAGGCCGCGCCGCCGCCGCCGAGCAATGCAGCGTGGACGGCAGCCAGGCTCGTCGTGGCGCCGGACACGGCCGGGCCGATCGTGTCGAGCACGGCCATGTAGGGCTGAAAGAAGCCGGACACGCTCTGCGCGAGGCCGAGATACATGAAGATGTCGCCGGCGAGCAGCGCCCAGTGATCGCAGCTGCCCTGCTGGTCCAAGGCGCTGGAGAGGATGAAGCTGATCAGCGCGATCATCGACAGGGCCAGCCCGAAGAGCAGCGTGGTGTCGGTCGAGAGGTGGACGGCCGTGCCGAGCTCCGGCAGCGGCACCACGGCGCCCGGCAGGCGCGGCGCCGCGTTGAGCTGAAAGGTGATCACGGCGAGGTTGAAGCCCACCACCGTCAGGCGTGCCCGCATGACGTTGACGGCAACCCGAACCTCGCCTCGCGGCTGCATTGAGGGGTCTTCCTTCGCTGGTGATGGCGACGCGGGGCTGACGCTGGCGCCAACCCCGCGTGGTCATCGGATCACCTCAGCTTACGACAGGATCATCGCGATATAGCCGCTGATGAGCACCATCGCCGAGGTAATGGCGTAGGTAACGGGATAGGGTGTGGCACCAATCGCGCTCTTGCTCTGGTCGAGCAGGGCGTTCAAGGCCGGGGTGCTGTTGCGCGCGCCGGCGCAGGCACCGGCGTTGACCACCGTATTCATCTTGGTGATGTAGTTGCCGAAAAGGAACGCCAGGAACGGCGGCACCGTGGCACCCAGAAGCCCGATGATGGCGAGCCAGATCACGGTCGTACCCTGGAAGCTGGCCAGGACCTTGGAGCCGACATTGGCGGCAAGGACGGCGATGAACACGTTCAGCCCGATGTCCTGGATGAAGCTCCTGGCGCCCTCGCTCACCGGGCCGCCGAAGGCGGGGTTCCAGGTGCGCAAGGTCGCGACGCCGATGGCGGTGAGCATGCAGCCGGCAGAAGTGCCCAGCGCGAACGGGATACCGCCCAGCGTGAGGGTCAAGAGGCCGATGCAGTAGCCGATCACCAGGGCCACCGCGAGGAACATGACCTCGGTGAAGGCACTGAGCGTGATCGGCTTGCCGCGGAGCGTCTTGGCCGCCTTCTGCACCGCCCAGTCGGGCCCGGCGAGACGCAGGACGTCGCCGACCTCGACCTTGGCATCGGGGAGCACCGGCATCTGGTGGCCCTGGCGGAAGATGGCATTGAGATAGAGGCCGAAGCCGATCTCACGTGCGAGGCTGGTCACGGTCCGGCCGCCGGGGGCACCCTTGCCGACATGCACGTCGGCGACCTCGATGGCGACGTCGCGGGCGCGCGGCTCGTCGACCTCGGTGCCGACGATCTCGCCGGCCTTCTCGATCAGGCCGGCATAGCGCCCGCGCACGCCGATGATGTCGCCCTTCTGCAGGGTCGGGTCGTCTTCAGCATCGAGAACCTGGTCGCCACGCACGACGCGCAGGATGGCGGCGTGCGGGTACTTCTCGAAGAGCTGGCTGACCGTCTGACCGACCAGCTCGTCGTGCTCGACCCGATAAGCGCGGATGTCGAGCGGCGAAGCGCCCATGACGAACGCGGCGTCGGTCCCCGGCAGCGCGGCATTGTCGCCTCCGCCGCCGAGTGCGGCTTCCGCCGCCTTGGCTTCGGCCACCGGGTCCTTGCCGAACAGCTGCGGCAGATACTTGATCAGCAGGATGCCGCCGACGGTGGCCAGCACGTAGCTGATTGCATAGCCGGCGGCGATGTTGGCCGACACCTGGTCGGTGGACAAGCCGTCGGGGGGCGTCCAGGCACCGCCCTGCATTGCCGACGTGGCGACGCCGATGACGGCGGTGACCGTGTAGCTGCCGGAGATCAACCCTGGCGCGTAGCCCGGGTCGAGGCCGACCAGCATGGCGCCACCGAAGCAGATGATGAAGTTGGCGACGATGACGATGCAGCCCATGATGATGAGGCCGACACCGCCGCGCATCAGGCCCGGGAAGAAGCTGGGTCCGACCTTGAGGCCGAGCGCATACATGAACATCGAGAGGAAGATCGTCGAGACCAGGCCCGGCAACTGGAACTGGATGTCGAAGCCGGTGAAGGCGATGATCGAGATGATCAGGCCGACCACCAGCGTGCCGGCGGTCGATCCCAGCGACACCCCTTTGATCACGATCCGCCCGAGCGGATAGCCCAACGCCATGGCGAGGAAGATGAAGAGGAACGGCTGTGCTTCGAGCAGGTTCAAAATGTAGCCCAAGCCCGTCCCGGCGACCGGCTCGACGTAAGGCGCCAGCGTGTGGGCCAGGCTCTCGGCATCGTCGACGACAGCGCCAGCCACGTCCTCGGCCGCAGTGGCGACCGCAGCCGCACCCTCTTCGATCGATTTCGACAGCGCCAGATCCGGCGACGGCGTCCGAGTTGCTGTCTGCAGCCTGCGCCAATGCCTCGCCGGCGCCAAAAAGCGCCAAAGCAAAGCAGGCCGCAACCAGGTATCGGCAGGGCCAGTCAAGGATCTCACGCATGGCGATCCAACCTCCAAATTGATTGTTGGGCGCAACCGCACCCTCCCAAGAACAAGGGCGCGGTTGCTTCCCGGGCACATGCCGGCGCCGCAATGGCGGCGCCGGCGGTCGTTCTCAGTGGTGGTACCCGGTGCCCTCTTCGGCGCTGAGCGGGCTGGTGATCGGATGTGCCTTGAAATAATCGAGGCAGCGTTGCATGTCCTCGATCAACAGCGCGCCCAAATCTCTGCTGACGCCATGCCGAACGAGAATGCGTTGGATCACCAGATCCTGACGGTTCGCCGGTAGCGCGTAGGCCGGCACCTGCCAGCCGCGGCTGCGCAGCCGGTCTGCCAGGTCGTAGAGCGTGTAGCCGTGAGTATCGAAGCCGTCCTTGACCTTCCAGCACAAGGCCGGAATGCCGCCCTTGGGATCGCCGCCATAGATGATCTCGAACGGCCCCATCTTGGCGATCTCGTCGGCGATATACTGCGCCGTCGCGTAGCAAGCGGTGTGGATCTTGCGGTAGCCTGCCTTGCCGAGGCGCAGGAAGTTGTAATACTGGGCGATGATCTGCCCGCCCGGTCGCGAAAAGTTGAGCGCGAAGGTGGCCATGTTGCCGCCGAGATAGTTCACGTTGAAGACCAGGTCCTCGGGCAGGTCGCTGGCCTCGCGCCAGATCACCCAGCCGACGCCGAGTGGGGCGAGGCCGAACTTGTGGCCCGAGGTGTTGATCGACTTGACCCGCGGGATGCGGAAATCCCACTCCAGCTCAGGCGCGCAGAAGGGTGCGAGGAAGCCGCCGCTGGCGCCGTCGACATGCATCGGGATGTCGAGGCCGGTGTCCTTCTCGAGCTTGTCCAGGCTTCGGCGATGGCCTTGACCGGCTCGTAGTCGCAGGTGAACGTGACACCCAGCGTCGGGACGACGCCGATCGTGTTCTCGTCGCACCGCTTCAGCACCTCCTCCGGTGTCAGCAGCAGGCGGCCGTTCTCCATCGGGACCTCGCGCAGCTCGACGTCCCAGTAGCGCGCGAACTTGTGCCAGCAGATCTGCACCGGGCCGCAGATCATGTTGGGCTTGTCGGTGGGCTTGCCGGCTTTGCGCATCTTGTCGCGCCAGCGCCACTTCATCGCCATGCCGCCGAGCATCGCCGCCTCCGACGAGCCCGTGGTCGAGCAGCCCATGGTGTTGGCGGCATCCGGCGCGTTCCAGAGATCGGCCAGGATGTGCACGCAGCGCGCCTCGATCTCGGCGGATTGCGGGTACTCGTCCTTGTCGATCATGTTCTTGTCGATGCTGAGCTCCATGAGCTCGTGCACCTCGGGATCGAGCCAAGTCTGGCAGAAGGTGGCGAGGTTCTGGCGCGAATTGCCGTCCAGCATCAGCTCGTCACGCACCACCGCAAACGCGTTCCGCGGATCGTGCTCATGCTCCGGCATCTTGTACTTCGGCATAATATTGCCGAGATCGGCCGAGCCGTAAATGTCGTCGAGCAACGAATCCTTGATGTCCTTCTTGGCGTGCAATGCCATGATCGAGAGTTCCCTCTTGTTGCGCTCTTCAGCGAGATTCGAAGAGCCGAATCCCTGTGTCGATCGCAGCGTCGCTTGGTTCAGGCCAGGGCTGCGCGACTGTCGTCACCATGCTCACTAAGCGGCGTGAATGACGTTTTCTTACCATTTGACGACCGCGGCGATCACGTCGGCATGGCGTCTTGTCGCTTCGCCATGCTAACCGCGCGATGGGCAACGTTTGGATTGGGACTCACTGATGGCAATCACTTCTAACGCGACCGGTCTACATTCGGGACGCTCGATCGCAACCGAGGCGTTACAGCAGCGCGAAGCACAGCCAGACGATGATCGTCGGCAGCAGCGCGGCCATGAGCAGGCCTAGGGGCGATACGGCATCGTCGAAGTGCTTCTTGAGCAGGGATTGGCCCGCCGGATTGGGCGCGTTCGCGATGACCGTCAGCCCGCCGCCAGAGACGGCACCTGCGACCACGGCGTATTTCATGCTCTCGGAGAATCCGGGGACCAGCGTGCTCAGATAGGTGATGGCCGCATTGTCGTTGAACGCGGTGAGCACCGTCGCACCGAGCATGAGCGGCATTTCCGACAGGCTGCCCAAAACGGGTGCGATCCACCAGCCCTGCAGGCCACCGTGGATGACGAGGCCAGCCAGGAAAAAGCCCACCAGGAGCGGAGACTGCAAGGTGATCCGGTTCTGGTAGTAGGCCGTCACCTGCGCGAAGCCGAGGAAGAACAACAAGCCGAGCACGAACAGCTCGGCATGGTGGGCATTGATGATGGTCCAGCCCATGAAGAGAAGATGGACAGACGTGACCCAAACCGGGACCGGATCCTGTCGCTGGTCCCAATCCGGGTCTTGAAAATCCGGGCGCTCCGCCTCGGGTAGCAGCGCAGGCATGAATCGCCTGAGCTTGTAGCGCACGACCTCGGCGAACCGGGCCTCGATCGCTTCCTTAACGAGCTCCGGATCGGCGCCAGCGCTCTCGGCCTTGCTTAGAATAACGGGCTCTACGCTTTGGCGAATGGCGCGCGCGTATTCGTCCGTTCGCGCTCGGATCGTCTCGATGAACCGTTGCCGTTGCTCGACCTCCTCGACTGACCTCGCCCATTCCTCTTCCATCAGCTGCCGTGGGACGAAATCCCTGGCGATTCTGTCCTTCAGGAGCTCCAGGGCGTAGGCACCTTGCATGGCGGCAAGCTCTTGTCGGAACGCCAGGAAATAGAGACCATTGGCGATCAGTATGCCGAGGACTGCCTTCCAGCCGAAATTGAGGAGCATGAAGTCGGTTCCCCATCCCCATGGGCCCGCGACCATGAGCACGGGTGGTGCCGCGAAGTGGGTCAGCGTGCCGCCGACGGAGACGTTGACGAAAAGCAGGCCGAGGGTGGCGTATCTGAAGCGAGCGCTGGTACCGAGGTCGTAGAACTTCTGCGACAGCAGCAGCGCGGTGATGGTCATCGCCGCCGGTTCCGTGATGAACGAGCCGAGGAGCGGCCCGATGGTCATCACGGTCACCCAGAAGGCGCCCAGCGTTCCGCCGAAGAGGCCGGCGATCCGCATCATGATCAGCTCGCCCAGCTGCAGGATCGGCCGGGTGGACGCCAGCACCATGATGACGACGACGAAAGCGGCTTCCGTCAGATTGACCCCGTCATCGATGTAGTGGAGCACCGTCGACCAGTCGTGGTGGACGAGAATGCCGATGATCAGTGGAATGACCCACAGGCCGAAAACGACCTCCACCTCGCCCAGGAAGTGGTAGGCGCCGGCCAACAGGTCTCGCGTGCCCTCGCGCGCCTCGCCTCTCTTGATCTTTTCGAGATGCGCGTGCTCACGCGTGTGGCTCATCGCCATCAGCTTGCTCGCCATGAAGGTGTGAACGATGGCGAAGACAAAGATCAGGGTGGCAAACAGATTGAAGGGCTCCTGCTCGATCCGATGGACGAGGATCTCGGCGATGCTCGTGAGCTCGGCGTCGTCGTAGCTGTCGAGCGCCGGGGGGAAGACGATATCGACGTCGCTCGGTGCAGCGGCCAACGCCGACGCGGCCCAGATAGCCGTGAGTAAGAGGGCGGCAATGGCAGCGGCCAGACAAGCAAGGTTGGCAACGTTGTTCTGGTTCATGACGGTCGATGATGCCCTTGTGCTGTTAATGCCGCGTCGACTACCGCTTACCCGAGGCTGGTGGTCGGCCCAGCCGCGCCTCTGCCGGGCCCTGCCGAATGAGGTGTCGCTCAAAAAACGAGGCCGAGGCTCATCCGGCTAGATCTCACCGTGTGCCGGGGCCGTTCACATTCGGCGTCTCCCGAAGCCAGACGAGCGCGAGATCAGCGAATTTGCTGTCGTCATCGCCGTGCTGCCGCGGGCGTCCCAGAGAGGGCAAGCTTGCGTTTCCGTTGCGCGGCAAGGCTTTGCGCCATCGTCTCGATTGCCGCGAGATCGCGACGTCACGCTATTGCAGGACCGATGGCGCCGGCGGCACTGCTCCACCGTCCCCACCATCGCTGGTGCCCGTCATGACCACGACCGAGGCTGTCGTGCCGACGCGCAATTGGACCCCGGGAGGCAGCTCCGCCAGATGGACGCGGACGGGAATGCGCTGGGCGAGGCGGATCCACTCGAAGGTCGGGCTGACCTGTGGCAACAGCTCGAACCCGGTGGTGCCATCGTCCGGGGCGATACCCCAGCCGACGCTGTCGACCCGACCCTCGAGCGGCTGGTCGGAGTAGCTCATCAGCGTGACGATCGCCCGGTCGCCAGGCTCGATGCCGGCAACCAGGGTCTCGCGAAAGAAGCCCTGCACATAGAACGAGGTGCTGTCGATGAGTGCGAGCGCCGGCTGATTGGCGACGGTCTGGTCGCCGGGCCGTAGCTGCAGGTTGGTGACGTAGCCGTCGACCGGAGCCGCCATCTTCGTGAACTCCAGATCGAGGCGGGCCGTCTCAGCAGCCGCCCGGGCCGCGCGAAGCCGTGCGTTCTGCTCGCCCTCTGCGCCGAAATTGGCCTGCGCCCGGGCGAGATCCGCCTCCGCTTGAGCCAGCGAGGCGTTGGCCTCGACGAGCCGGGCCTGGGCGTTGCGCAATTGCGCCTCGGCGATATCGCTCTCCGCTTTGCGCTGATCGAAGACGGCTCGCGAAACATCCTGGCGCTCGACCAGCACGGTGACCCGGTTGAGCTCGGTGCTGGCCTCATCGAAGTTCGCCTGATAGCCGGCGATCTCATTTTGCGCCTGCGCGACCTGCGAGGTGGACTGGTCGACCGACGCTGCCGCCGCGGCAACCTGCGCCTCGAGTGCCTTGAGATCGTCGCGCGTCTTGTCGAGATCGGCGAGCGCTTGGTCGTAGGCCGCCTGAAAGGTCCGTGGATCGATCTCGAACAGCAGATCGCCTGCGGCGACGAGCTGGTTGTCGCGGATCGGCAGCTCGACGATCGGGCCAGAGACCCGCGGCGCGATCTGCAGCACCTGCGCCCGGACCATCCCGTCCCGGGTCCAGGGATTGACGAGGTACTGGCGGTACTTGAATGCTACCACTGCTACCGCAGCAAGCACGATCACCGCGGTGAGACCGATCTTGATCGCCCGCTGCATGGACCTATCCCGGAATGACGAAGGTGGCGAAGACCGTGCCGTAGATGACGACCATGGCGACGAAGACCAAGGGCGGATAGAAGAAGAGCCGCGACAGCCGGTAGCGATTAAGCATGGCGACCGTCAGCCACGCGGCGATCACGCCGAATGCGCCGGCGAACAGCATCGGCGACAAGAACACACCGGCCACATCGATCTCGTGAGGAATCAGCTGCATGGCGTTTCGTCGCTTCAGAACCGCGCTTCGCGAAGCCGGGCCCAGTCGATGCCGGACGCCGTTCGCGCCAGATCGATCACTGCCACGGATACCCCGCGATAGGCGCCGAGCACGCGGTACATGTCGGCACACTGCTCGGCCGGAAGGGCTGCTGCGGGCCCGGTCAACGTTTCCTCGAGGCGTTGTTCGACGCGTTCGACGAGTGCCTGAAGCTGCGCGCCGAGTGCTGACGCATCGGCGCGACCGGGGCTATCCGCGGCAGACTGCAACGCCTTCTTCAATCCGCCATGCCAGCGATCTCTTTCGGCCTCGAGCTCACGCACCAGCACTGCATCCATCGGGTAGCCGCGCACCGTTCCCAGATCCTGCAAGCGATCGGCGAGCAGCTGAAGCCCGGCGACGAGCTCCGGCAAGCGCTCGGGTGGCGTCGTGCCGAGAGCGTCGCGAGGCAGCGCGCGGCTCCAAACCGCAAGCCGACTCGGCACGGTGCGCGCCGTATGGACGTCGAACGCCTGGCGATAGCGTTGGATCAAGCCGGACCAGCCACCGCGCGGCGCGGGGGGTGCCGCGAGCCTCGCTCCGCTCGCGAAAAACCGGCGCAGCAGCCGCATCACGACATGCTCCGGCTTGAACGAGAACGGCCAATACGACGCCACCACCACAGCGGCAAAAAACAGCGGAAAAACGAATGCCCAGTTGGCCACGCGAATGAAATCGTACGTCTGGACGTTCTCGACGTCGAGCAACAAGACGAGCAACGCCAGAACTCACGCTTTTCATGATGGTTTGCTGCGGCGCGCTCAAAGTGTAGCAGATGAAAAAAACCGCACAGAAAAGCAGCACCGCGAGCGCGGCAAAAGCGGAAAGATGCGGCATCACGAAAAGATAGATGCTGCCGGACAAGAGGACATTGAAGGCGATGGGCAGGAACAGGGCGGTAACCGAAAATTGCGGCATGATGCAAAGGAAGAGCGAAACGGAGGTCGTCAGGGCGATCAGTCCGACGGGATTGGGCACATCGGGCACGAAGATCGTGACCAAGAGCACCAACCAGAACGCTGTGAATTGTCGTGCGACCGCTCGTAGCCGTTCAGGCTCGAAAGCCGAGGCAACCGTCCAAGACGGTCCCGCCGTCGTCGTTGCGACGACCCGGCCGGCGCTTTTGACGGCTCTGACGACCGCATGCGCCTCACGACTGATCGCGCCCAGCTGCCGCAGCTGATCGCGCGACAGGGCAGCCGCTGCACGGTCGAAATGCGACAGCCTCGCGAGCGCTCTCTCGTCGAAATCGAGCGCAACTGCAGCCGGCTCGTGTCGCGGCGCGCGCCCAGCGAGCATATCGTCGATAGCCTCGAACCGCTGCTCGATCTCGATACCGAATGCCTCGAGCGACGGCAGCAACGCCGGCAGCGTGCCGTCGAGGTCGGCGAAGCCGTTTCGCCACCGCTCGAGCATGATCGTCAGCTGCTGGAGTTGGCCGACGAGACGCCGCCACGCGTTACGAACCTCCCAGATTTCGAAGCTGTCGAGCGCGGCACCGTCCAGCAGCCCCGAGAGGCGCGACTGCGTTGCCGCTGCCTGCGATGCCGCATTTCTCAAGTGCTCGGTCGGCGGAGAACCTGAAGCCATCGCCAGATAGCCAGCGAACAACTGGTTCTGTAGGGCGACGAGCCCGGCCAACGGCTTGCTCGAAGTCTTGGCGGCTGCTGCTCGGCCAGACGAAGACCGAGACCAACATGAAAACGCCGATGGCGAGTACCGTATCCTGCGCCCGTAGCATGACGATGTCGAAAGCGTTGACCGCAATAGGACCGCCGGCGAGCGTCAACATCGGCACCGAGAAGCCGGCGACCAGCCAGAAGTACCAATGCGAGGTCCCCATCATCATGTAGGCGCAGAAGGCGACATGGGACGGACAGGAAGAGGCAGAAAAGCCAACGATCCTGCGGAAACAACGCGATCAGCGTCAGCGAGACGACCACGGCGACGAGCGTGCCACCGATCCGCAGCAATCCCTTGCGAAGGAACTCACCGGCAGTCGACAGCCCGCACATCGCAACGGCGAGGCCACCCCAGTGGGGATTGGACCAGCCCTGCGCCAAAATGATCCCATAGACGATGACCATCGCGAGCGCCACCCTGAAGGCGTCCTTGAAACCTCGCGAAAGCGTCACCTGGGTTTCTACTCCTTTGGATGCACTTGGATCTGAAGGTGCTCTATCCAAGCTGTCTTCTCGACCCTAAACGCGCGTCAAGACTTACCAATTCGCGACAACGATGTGCCGACAGCAGCGCTCAGGCGGCCGATCTGGTGATTCTACGGTAAGCTCTTGGCGAGACGCCGGTCCAGCGGCGAAACGCGCGGCTGAAGTGGGCGACGTCGGAATAGCCGAGGTCGAAGGCGATGTCGGTGATCGGGGCGTCTTCGGCCTTGAGCAGCACGGTTGCCTGCTCGGCGCGGATCTCGTCGACCAGTTGGCGAAAGCTGGTCGATTGGCGATGCAGGCTGCGCTGCAGGGCCCGCGGATGAGCGCCGGCAATCTCGGCGACCGTCTCGATCGACGGGCAGCCGTGCGGCATCATGGTGACGATCAGCTGCTTGAGCGCCGCCACCAGCGTATCGGCCGGCGCCGTCTGCAGGAAGGTCGGCTCGTCGAACGCCGCCAAGACCGGCGTCCGCGGATCGGCGTCAAGAGAGTGGACCGGCTGCGGTAGGAGAGTTCGGGGCACGGCGATCGCCGATATGTCGGGGTGGTACTGAACCGCCGCTTCGCCCGACGCCTCGACCGGTGGCAGAGCGATCGGCCCAGTGCCTTGCAGCACGATCCGCTTCGGCCACCAGGCCTTGCCCGCGCCGCACTGCACCACCTGGATCATCCCGGCGAGCACATACTGGATCGTCATATCGTCACCTGTCTCCAGGAAGCGCCTGCTGCGGCGGCAAATCCAGACAGCGTCGTGCTTCTCGTCGAGCCAGTATTTGATGCCGTTCGAATGGCCCTCCATCAGCCGGCAAGCCAGCATGAGCGCCTGATAGAGGTTCGCAGACCGGGCTATCGCCAGCCCGACAACGGCCAGGCGTTCGACCCGCGAGGCCTCCCGGATCGCGAAGCCGAACAACCGTGAGCTCGCCGCGTGCGCCGCGCCATCGATGAAGCGGCGGAAGTGTTCCACTGGCGCGTATCCGGCCGGGTCGCAATCGTGCCAGAATGGCTGGCCGAGACGCCGGCAAACAGCTTCTGTCGAGACCCCGAGCAACTCGCAGGCCTCGGCGACATGAACAAACTCGCTGACCCTGCTGAGAGGTAGCAAGGGGTTTGTGGCCAGCTGTGGTTGGAAAAGCAAAAATTTGCCATCCGCTGTTTGGCGTCCTCACGAGGACGGGCTGCTGAACTTCGCCAAATAGTATCTTTCTCAAGGCGCCCATCAAACGCCTACACGCTTACCGATCTGCCAATATGCATAGGGTTACAGCTGAACGTACTGATCGGAATTAGTGCGAATTGGCCGCGCGTCCAGCCGCTTCGACGGGCCGGAATCACCAACTCGGGCCGGTCGTCGGAGCGGGCTGCCGGAGGCCATGGCGAACGGCGCGCATCTGTCGTGTAATGACAAGCAGCATCGCCCATGACCGGCCAGACTAGCCGCGAATGATCGATCAGCCCGATGCGGCAAAAGCATGAGTATGGACGGTTCCGCTATCTCTGTGCGAGAGGCCGTAGCCGAAGCCGTGGCGTCGCAGCTGCCGCACGGCAATCCGGCGCTTTCCGCTACCGCCACTGCTCTCGACCTCAACGTCCGCACCTTGCAGCGCCGCTTGGCGCGGGCCGGCACCAGTTTCAAGCAGATCGTCGAGGCCATTCGTTGGGTCGAGGCCACGCGGCTTATCGAGTCGGACGAGATGAGCATCGCCCAGGTCGCAGCTTCGCTCGGCTACAGCGATCCGGCCCACTTCACTCGTGCCTTCCATCGCTGGACCGGCACATCACCTATCGCCGCACGTCGCGCCGCGCGCGGTGCGCGGGACCGTCTCCAGCGATCGGGAGATTGGACGGCGACAACTCCCTGAGCGATGGTCTTTATTGGAGATCGACCAGGGCGCGCGGCGGAGCCGCTGGCGCCACGGCGATGTCGTGCAGCTGGTGTCGACAGCTCCGGATCAGCCGGGTAGCGGTGCTCCAGGCTCGTCGGGCTTCCGGCGATCCCGGCCAGCGGAAAGAGTGGGGGCGAGGGCGTGCAAACCGACCAACTGATGCTCGCGGCCATCTTGTTCTTTGCGGTGAGCGCCCTTTTCGTGACGGCCGCGAATGCGCTGAAGCTGGGCTCGATCTTCGGGTTCCTGGCCGCGGGCATAGCGCTCGGGCCGCATTCGCCCGGGCCGGTGCTGACCACCCAGGTCGACGGTCTGCTCGGAATCGGCGAGCTCGGCGTCGTCCTCTTGATGTTCACGATCGGCCTGGAGATGCAGCCGGCCAGGCTCTGGGCCATGCGGCGCTATCTGCTCGGGCTCGGGCCGCTGCAGGTCTTGCTCACCGGCCTCCTCATCGGGGCGGCGCTGGCAACGACGACGACGCTCTCGGTCAATGGTGCCATCCTCGTCGGCATCGGCCTCGGCCTGTCGTCGACCGCGATCACCATGCAGGTGCTGGGCGAGAAGGGCGACACGGCAACGGACTACGGCAAGGCGAGCTTCGGCATACTGGTGCTGCAGGATTTGGCGTCCGTCCTCCTGCTCGTCCTGGTGCCGTTCCTCGCGATCACCAAGGTATCGTCGGGCGATGGCGCCTATCCGTGGTGGGAGCAAGCGGGTCTCGCCGTTGCCGCGCTCGGCGGCGTCGTCCTGACCGGGCGATACGTGCTGCCCTACCTCCTGGCCTGGACCGCGCGGCAAGGCTCGACAGCGCTGTTCGCCGTGGTCGTCCTGGTCGGCGTCCTGGTCGCGGCCCTGGTCATGGACCTGGGCGGCCTGTCCATGGCGATGGGCAGCTTCCTGCTCGGCATCCTGCTGAGCAACTCCGACTTCCGCTACCAGGTCGAGGCCAACATCCTGCCGCTCAAGGGGCTGTTCCTGGCGCTCTTCTTCGTCGCCGTCGGCATGTCCATCGACATCCGGCTGGTGGCTGAGCAGCTGCTCCTGGTGCTCGGCTTCGTGCTCCTCGTGGTCACCATCAAGACC
The DNA here is from genome assembly GCA_963698365.1 of uncultured Alphaproteobacteria bacterium. Lineage (GTDB taxonomy): Bacteria > Pseudomonadota > Alphaproteobacteria > Rhizobiales > Stappiaceae > Hongsoonwoonella. The sequence goes on along the minus strand of CAVOQM010000004.1, from coordinate 220,599 downwards.
GTGGCGATCGTCGGGCTGGCGCTGCTGTTCGGTCTGGCGACGCCCGATGCGGTTCGCGCCGCCTTCGTGCTCGCACCCTGCAGCGAGTTCGGCTTCGTGCTGTTCGCTGCGGCCGAGAGCGGCGGCCTGCTGGGCCCGCATGGCTTCGCGATCGCCGTTGCCGTCGTCTCGATCTCCATGGCGTTGACGCCGTTCGTGGTCGGCCTCGGCTATCGCCTGGCCGACCGCCTCGGCGGCACGGCGACAGCGCCGCCGCAGCTCAAGGAGCTGAGCCAGGAGCTGGAGAATCACGTCGTCGTCGCGGGCTACGGCCGGCCCGGCCGCTTGATGAGCCTGATGCTGGAGAAGACCAGCACACCCTACATCGCCTTCGATCTCGACCTGACGCGGGTCTACGACGGCAAGCAGGAGGGTCACAACGTCCATTACGGCGACGTGACCGACCAGAACATGCAAGGCGCGGCTGCTTTCGCCAAGGCCCGGTCGGTCGTCGTCACCCTTGAGGACCAGGCAGCCGCGGCCCGCCTGGTCGTCGCCTTGCGAAAGTTCTATCCGCATCTGCCGATCCAGATCGCCGCACCCGATCTGCCGACCCAGGATCGCTTGCGCGGCCTCGGTGCGGCCGAGGTCGTCTGCACCGGCATCGAGGGCAATATCCAACTGGGCCAGGAGATGCTGCGTGCGGCCAGCCTTGCCGACCCCGTCATTGCCGAGCTGATCAACGGGTTGCGCGACAACGACTACGCGCTGCTCCGCTCGGCCCGCCGACGTGGCGAAGCCGCGCCGGGCGACGGCGCTGCGTGAGATCGCAACGGCCTCGCCCAAGATGCAACCCGCCATCAATCTCTCCCGGCCGATCGCGCTAGTTTGCTAGAACAGTGTGTTCTAACGCAGTCTGCAAGCCTCCCCGCGGTCCGACCGTTCCTTTTGGTTTGGCGAAGCTCCGCTGCTATCCCATTCTGGTTTCAACGCACGCCCGGAAGAGGGTCGCGGCACGATTTTCGAGCTTCTGGTTCCCGCGATCGGCGTTCCGCTCGCGAAATTCTTGGCGAAAGAGTGGCTGGGTGACAGCGCCGGTACGGCAATCGCTGGTGGTGCAATCGATTATCTGACCGGCATCCCCCATTTGGCGCCGGATTCAGGTCGAGAGTACCCTCGATGACGACGCCAGGGAACCCATGTCGGCGTAAGGTCGCCTCTCGCGGCGATGGCAGACGCCACGCGGTTTGAGAATGGTGCGCTGTGTCCGCTGAGGCGCCGTTTTCTGGGAGTTCGGGCGCACCTCGCCTGTCGGATCGATGTTCATTCTGTGATCGCTCCCTCATGCCGCGAGCGGCGGCGGCTGCGGCCGGAGCCGGTCGATCCGTTGCAGGATCTCGTCGAACAGCCCGCGCGGCACGGCCACCTCGGCCAGCTGGAACACGACGTAGCGGCCATGGCGCACGATCCTGGCACCGATCTTCACGAGCTTCTCGCGGAGCGTCGTCAGCGACCAGTGCTCGACCTGCTCGGGCAGGGCCAGTGCACGCATGAAGTTGGCGAGATTGTAGGCCAGCGCATGGAGCTGGAGCCGCACGGCGTTGTGCCTGAAGGCTCGGCAGGACAGCCGCGTCCAGCGGATCGCGTTCTTGCCCTCCTTGATCCACTGCTCGGCCGTGCCGCGGCCGTTGTAGAACTTCACCACCCGGTGATTGGGGCGCGTCAGGTTGGTGACGATGAAGCCGACACGCGGATAGAGTTCGCCCCGATGCCATTCGACCTTGGCCACCACCCGGCGCGGCTTGCTCCAGCTCTGCGCCTGGTAGCTGAAGCTGGCGAAGAAGACCTGCGGCTTGTTGGGCGGTCGCCCCACCGGTCGGGTCAGCAAGTGCGCGATCCGCTCCTGCAGCACCCGATTGGCTGGCAGCCGAATAGCGTAGCGGATGCCTTCGGCCTCCAGGAGTTCGTAGAGTTCGGGCTTGGCGAAGGCCGCATCGGCGCGGAAGTAGAGATCGATGCCCCGCTCGCGATACCGCGCGATCACCGGCTCCAGCACAAGGCGCCAGTCCTCGGCGCTGTGGGCATTGCCGGGACGCAGGAGGCTGCGCTCGAGGTCGCCGAACTGGTTGAACAGGAACAGCGGATGATAGCAGGTGCAGGCAAAGTGCCCATTGTAGGCGGTGCCCTCCTGCGCCATATCCTCACCGGCTTGATCGTGGCCCTGCTGCTGCTGGCACTGGTCATCTGGTGGGCCGAGGACAGGTCGTTCGGTGATGCCGTCTACCTCACGCTGATCACCGGCCTTACCGTCGGCTACGGCGACATCTCGCCCGTCACGCTCGCCGGTCGAACAGCCAACATTCTAGCAGCGCTGATCGGCGTGATCATCACCGGCATCTATGTCGCCATCGCCACCAACGCCGTATCGCACTGCGTCGACGAGAAAAATCGTTCGATCGCCCCTCTGTCCAGTTCGAAGACCGCAGCAACACCGGCCGGAAGCCGGCCCGAGGTCTGACCCGCGCGAAGTGGCCGATGCGGCATTCAACCACGGGCCGACGGTTGATCTGGGCAACTCAGCGGGGGGCCGACCACCAGGACTACCACTTGATCGGGTGTCCCGCCCGAACGCGCAGCCGACGACAGTCAGGACATCGAATGATCGCATCACCTTTACCAAGTGACAAGCGCAACAACACGGGGCATCGAGGCTGTCGCCCCATGTATCGCATAGCTTCAGGATAGCATCATGGCGACGACCACGACGGGCAAGCCGCCGCGGCGACTAGGACTGCCCACGCAGGTCTTCATCGGCCTCGGCCTCGGCATCCTCGTCGGGATCTTCTTCGGTGAGGAGGCAGCGTTCCTGAAGATCGGCGGCGACATCTTCATCGCGCTCCTGCAGGTCACGGTCATCCCCTACGTGGTCGTGGCTTTGATCACCTCGCTCGGCCGGCTGACTCTCGATCACGCAAAGGCGCTCGGACTTCGGGCGGGCGGCGTTCTCCTGGTGCTCTGGGCAATCGGGATCGTGGTGGTCCTGGCGAGCCCTCTCGCCTTTCCCGACTGGCCGTCGGGCGCGTTCTTCAGCGCCAGCCAGATCGAACCGCCGCAGCCCGTCGACTTTCTACAATTGTACATCCCGGCCAACATCTTCGCATCGCTGTCGAATGCGGTGGTGCCCGCCATCGTCGTCTTCGGCATCCTCTTCGGCGTGGCCCTGATCAACGTCGCCACCAAGGCGCGCATCCTCGATCTGCTGACGACGGCGAGCGACGCGCTCCTGGCCATCAACGGCTTCATCGGTCGGCTCGCCCCCTATGGAGTCTTCGCGATCACCGCCAGTGCCAGCGGCACGATCGACGTTGGCGATCTCGGCCGCCTGCAGGTCTATATCGCGGTCTATGTCGTGATCGCGCTGATCATGAGCTTCTGGCTCCTTCCCGGCCTCATCGCAGCTACGACACCTTTGCGCTATGGCGACATCATGCGCACCTTCCGCGGCCCGCTGATTACCGCCTTCGCCACGGGCAACGTGCTGATCGTGCTGCCCATCCTCGCCGCCGACGGCAAGGAGATCCTCGCACGCGCCGAGGACGCGACAACGGATCCCAAGGCCAGGCGAATCGAACGGTCGTCGATCGATATCCTGATTCCCGCGGCCTATCCGTTCCCGAACCTGGGCGGCATCCTGGCCTTGATGTTCGTGCTTTTCGGCGGGTGGTATGTCGGCTCGGCGGTCGAGCTCTCGGCCTATCCGACCCTCGTCTTTGCCGGGCTCGCCAGCCTCTTCGGCGGCACCGTGCTGGCGTTGCCGTTCCTCTTCGACCTGCTGCGCCTGCCGGCCGACCTGTTCCAGGTGTTCATCACGGTCGATGTCATCGGCAGCCGCTTCGGCACGCTGCTGGCGGCGATGCATATCATCGCGATCGCCTTGATCGGCACCTATGCGTTGCAGGGCGCGATCACGCTGCGTTTCGTTCCCCTGCTGCGCTTCGCCCTGGTGACGGTCATCCTACTTGGGGTATCGCTGGCCGGTATCCGAGCGGTCTATACTTACGTCTACGTCGCTCCCTATCGCACAGCCGATCTGCTCGAGAGCCTGCAACTGACGGAACCGCCGCAGCCGCACACCGTCTATCGCGAGCCACCGAGCGACGGCGACACGGCCGGCAGCGCAAGCGAAAGCCTGGAACGGATCCTGGCGCGTGGCACGCTCAAGGTCTGCTACGCCCAAGACGACTATCCGTCCGCCTTCCTGAACGCCAAAGGCGAACTGGTCGGTTTCGACGTCGCAATGGCCCACCGGCTCGCCAGCAGCATGAATCTGGCGATCGAGTTCGTGCCGATCAACTCGATCGCCGATATCGAAAGGCGCGTGTCCACAGGATACTGCGACGTCGCGATGTCGCTTGTGCCGATCTCGCCCGACCTCACCAGGGCAGTCTCCCTGACGGAAAGCGTGCTCGAGATCGCGCTCGCGATGATTGTTTCGGACCATCGCCGGAACGAATTCGCAACATGGGCCGAGATCGCGGAAATCGACGGGCTTCACGTTGCCATATCCGACAGCTTTGTCGGCCGAAATTGGCTCGCCAGGGAGTTGCCGAACGCCACGGCCACGGTCTTTAGAAGCAAGGCCGACCTCGATTCGATGCTGGCCGCAGGCGCTCCGGGAGTAGACGCTGTTCTCGCCGCCGGGGAGGAGGGCGCGGCCTGGACGATCCGTTACCCCAGATTCAACCTCGTGGTGCCGACGCCGGTCAGGCTCTTGCCGTTCGGCTATGCCGTCGATCGCCGCGACCATGAACTACTGCTCTACCTCGATACCTGGCTCGTCAACGCCAAGATCGACGGCACGATCGATCAGCTCTATCGCTACTGGATGCTGGGCGAGGTCAAGGAGAGCCAACCGCCGCGCTGGTCGGTGATCCGCAATGTGCTCGGTTGGATCGACTGACGCAGCAGCGACGCGACCAGGTGTCCGCCGCCTGCGCTGAGCCTCATCTGACGCCACTCTACGCCTGCTGAGCGCGTGCTCTCTTCGTGGCAGTGTCAGACCAAATCCGCTTGAGATGCGAATGGGCAGGCAATGGCCTCAACGGATTCGCGTTCCGTTGTGCTATTTCACCAGCTTTCATGAGGTCATCCGCCTTGAGGTGATGACGTTCTTCCGCTTCGCGCTCTTGCTGCGGCACCGGGAAGACATGCTGCACGAATTCGGGATCGACATTGACCGCGAGACCGCACGGTCTTGGCGTCTGCCCAGCATTTCCCAGCGGGATCCGCCAAAAGCAGGCCCTTTGAGGCGCTGTCAATTCAGTACGGCATCAGCGCTGAAATGGGGACGCTGAAACTCGCTCCCTTCGATGACCCTCAAACAACCGCCCCCTTGAGCGGTGCAAAAGAGCCCGCGTCGCTTGCTTCATGCCTCCAACGAGGGCACTCTGACCGTCAATCCGGCGCCAAATGGAAAATGGCGATTATAGCTCCCGCCACACTTTCACTTGCGGACGATTCTGTCCGACCAATCCTGGGAGGAAACGCCTTGCGGCGCCTACTGTTGACTGCACTTCTCATGCTCGCCCTGCCGGCTGCAGCGATGGCCGACACGCTTGCCGCAATCGCGGAGCGCGGAAGCGTTCGCCTCGGTGTGCGGACCGACGCCGCGGCCTTCTCGTTCACCGATACGCTGGGCGAGCCAGCCGGCTACACGGTCCAGCTCTGCCGCGCCGTCGCCGCCGACCTCAAGAGCGAGCTCGGTCTTGCAGAGCTCGCCATCGAGTATGTCGAGGTGACGACCGACGATCGTTTCCAGGCCATCCAGGATGGTCGTATCGACATGCTCTGCGGTGCCACCACCGTGACGCTCGGGCGCCGCGAGATGGTCGACTTCTCCTCCCCGACCTTCATCACCGGCATGGGCGTGCTCTACCGCGATGGTGGTCCCGCCTCGTTTGCCGAGCTCGAGGGCAAGACGATCGGCGTACGCGCGGGCACGACGACTGAGGGCGTGCTCGAGCGTGAGCTGACGGCGATCGGGCTCACGGCGACCTTCGAGAGCTTCGACAGCCACCAGGCGGGCGTCGAGGCGCTCCGGGATGGCACGATCGATGGCTATTTCGCCGATCGGGCCATCTTGATCTTCCTCTATCTGTCCAGCGAGGAGAACGAGACGCTCGTCGTCAGCGAGCGGCTCTTCACGCACGAGGTCTACGCGATCGGCCTGCCGCATGGTGATTCGGCCTTCCGGCTCGCGGTCGATGCGGCGCTCAGCCGGATCTACCAGTCGGAGGTGATCGATCGGGTCTACAAGGCGAGCTTCGGCGAGCTGCCGCCCGGCGAGGGGCTGCGCTTCGTCTACCTGATGGGCGCCTTCTCCGAATAGGCAACCTGGTGAACAGCCGCCGATCCCGGCCATCTCGAGTTGCCCGGAATCGGCGGCAGCGCCACCGTCTGCTAGCCGCGCAGCGTCAGCGCGAATACCGCGAGGTCATCGCGGAGCGCGCGGGCGCGGATGGTGAAATCATCTTGAGGGAGCCTCTATGTCCCGTGCCACTGTATCGCCACCAGTGCTCCTGCCCGGCGATGGCATGCCGCATCTGGTGCTGGCCGATGCGGGCGGCGGCCGGATCGATTTCCGGCACCAGTCGATCGCCGGCGACACGGTCGTGATCTGGCTGCCGGGGCGGGTGCCGGAGGCAGCGGCGCTGGCGGCATTCAAGACGTTCGCCGAAGACTTGGCGGCCGTCGAGGCGCGCCCCTTCCTGATCGCAAGGTCGGCCTTTGCCGGGGCCGATGACCTGCCGGTGCCGGTTGCCCTCGACCCTGACGACAAGGTGGCGCCCGGCCTCGGCGTTCGCCCGCCCTGCGTGCTGGTGGTCGATCCGCGTGGCCGGCTCTCCAGCGTGCTCGCTGGCGACGCTTTCGCCGAGGCGGCGCTGCAGTGCCGAGCCCTCTTCGCAGAGAGCGAGCCCGTCGTCCGTCGCGCTGGGGCGCCTGTCCTGATCGTGCCGGATGTGCTCGAGCCCGAGCTCTGCCGCAGCCTGATCGACTACTGGCGGTCGGGTGAGAAAGTTGCCGACCGCGTCGCCAGCAGCCAGGGCAACGAGCGCGCGCATGCGCCAGCGAAGCGGCGGATCGACGTGCCGATCAGCGACAAGGCGCTGTTCGAGACGGTCAAGACGCGGCTCGCCAGGCGCGTCGTCCCGGAGCTGAAGCGGGCCTTCTGCTTCAACGTCGCCTCGTTCGAGGCGCTGCGCATCGGCTGCTACGATTCGAACGCCGGCGGCTACTTCAAGCGGCATCGCGACAATGCCACGCCGTTCACCGCGCATCGCAGTTTCGCCATGAGCTTGAACCTGAATACCGGCGCGTATGAGGGTGGGCAGGTGGTCTTCGCCGAGTTCGGGCGCGAGCGCTACGAAGCCGAGGCTGGCGGTGCGGTCATCTTCTCCTGCAACCTGCTGCACGAAGCGCTGCCCGTGACCCGTGGACGTCGGTTTGCCGTCTTCACCTTCTTCGCGGACGCCGCCGGTGCGGCGCTGGAGCGGCAGACCATGGAGCGCGAGCGGGCCGCCGGCCGCCAGGGCGTCAGCCTCCGCTAGGCGGCCGGCAGGCTGCTAGGGAGAGGCGCCGCGGCTCTTGAGCCAGATCCAGCGCGCCACCATCACAGCGGTGAGGAAGAGGCCTTAATATCTTATCGACATTGGATTTACAGTCGTTCAGAAGTTCATAGCGTGCCTATCCGGTTAAGACAGAATTAGAGCAAGCGTTCACGGCGCACAGACCAAATCCAGCACTCCAAAACTTGATCCTTAATGGAAAATCGCCGTGCGCCGAGAGGCGGTTGTGGGACGAATTTGTGGCTTAAACCCGCATGCCCCAGATAACACAGCGTTTTGAAGCGTGTGGAGCGACTTTCGGTACATTATTCAACGTGATGGAGGCCACGGAGCGAGTGCAGGGTGGCGGCCGGCGAGAGCGACACCACGCAACGGTTGCAGACCATGCCAGGCGTCGGACCGATCACCGCCACGGCGTTGGAGACCTTCGCGCCGCCAATGGAAACGTTCCAGCGTGGGCGGGACTTCGCAGCCTGGCTCGGCCTCGTCCCTAACCAGCATTCGACGGGGGGCAAACAGCGGCTTGGGAGAACGTCGAAGATGGGCCAACGCGACATACGACGACTGCTGATCATCGGTGGAATGGCAGTGGTGCGCGCAGCCACGCGCAAGGGGGCGCCAGAGGGCTCCTGGCTCGCCCGCATGCTGGCAAAGAAGCCACGCCTGTTGGTTGCCATCGCGTTGGCGAACAAAATGGCGCGCAGTCTGTGGGCCATGATGACGAAAAAGGAGCCTTACCGAGAACCGGCGGTGGCGAAGGCGTGATCGCTCAGAGCGCGTCGTATCATCCCGGTCAGTCGGGTGTGTGAGGAGGTCGCCGAATAGTAAGGGCACATGATCGACCAGATCCGGGTCAGAGAAAGCAGGTATTCCCCAAGAGCCAAAGAGCTCGGCCAAATGATTTGCTTCTGATCCGCGCATCACGATACCGGCCCGCGGCTCGTCTCAGCGCCGCACCACGCAGGCCTGACACATGGGTGCACTCGATCACACGCTCAAACTGTTCAAAAAAACCGCTTGCACATCCGGGGGCATCCACACATGGGGAATGTCGGTTGGGTGTGTGATCGAAGGTCAGCAGGAGGAGCGTCGGTTTGGTATTCGCTGTTGAGCGGCTGGCGCTCAGTCCCGCGGCATTGCTCGATCGATTCCTGGGGCGCATCGTTAAGAAAGGCGAGTTGGCCATCGTCGATGCCGAGGGGAACCGCCGGACCTATGGCAGCGACGACGGCAGCGAGCGGCGGATCACCCTTCGCCTGGCCGACGCCAAGGTGATCCCGGACGTTCTCCGCCATCCGAAGGTCGGTATCGGCGAAGCCTATATGGACGGCCGGCTGATCCTCGAGCAGGGAGACGTCCTGGGCCTCCTCGACCTGATCACCTCGAACGCCCCATGGGAAGCGGGCGGGCAGTCGCGCAAGGCGATCGGCCGCGGCACCGGCAAGCTGTTGCGCAAGCTGGCGCTGCTCAACTGGAAGAGCCGCGCGGCGCGTAACGTCGCGCATCACTACGACCTGTCCGACCGGCTCTACGATCTTTTCCTCGACAGCGACCGGCAATACAGTTGCGCCTATTACCGAGATCGATCGGCATCGCTCGAGCAGGCCCAGGCCGACAAGAAGGCGCATATCGCAGCGAAGTTGCACCTCGCGCCGAAGCAGAGGGTCCTCGACATCGGCTGCGGCTGGGGCGGCATGGCCCTCTACCTCAACCAGATTGCGGACGTGGATGTGCTCGGCATCACGCTTTCGCGCGAGCAGCTCAAGGTGGCGCGCGAGCGGGCGCAAGCGGCGGGTGTGGCCGACCGGGTGACCTTCGAGCTGATCGACTATCGCGAGGTATCAGGCCAGTTCGACCGGATCGTTTCGGTCGGCATGTTCGAGCATGTGGGCCCCAGGCACTACCTTAGCTTCTTCCGCAAGGCGCGTGAGCTCTTGTCTCCGGACGGCGTCATGCTGCTGCACACAATCGGCCGCATGGGCGGGCCCGGCGTCCCCAATGCGTGGACGAACAAGTACATTTTTCCCGGCTCCTACGTGCCGGCGCTTTCGGAGATCATCGTGGCCAGCGAGCAGGCGAGGCTGATCGCCGCCGACACCGAGATGCTCCGGCTGCACTACGCCTACACGCTCGCCGCCTGGTACGAACGGACGCATGCCCGCCGGGCCGAGATCGTCGAGCTCTACGACGAGCGCTTCTTCCGCATGTGGGAGTTCTACCTGGCCTATGCGCTGGTGGGCTTCCGCCACGGCAGCATGGTCAACTACCAGATCCAATACATCCGCGACCGCCACGCCCTGCCGATCACCCGCGACTACCTGACCGAGCGGGAAACCGCGATCAGGGGCACGTCTTCGAGGCCGCTGGTCGAAGCCTGACGGCTTGCAGCGCATGACGCACGGCAAGCGTGCGACCGACCAGAACTCGTGGATCACCGGCGCCGAGATCCCGGTGAATGGCGGCTTACACCAGAGATCTGTGAGCCTGCTTGCGGTCATTTGCTTCCACCTTCCTCGTGGATTTGACCGGTGAGCATGCCGTAGCTGCGTTTACCTTTCGTTAAACTGTGCCGCATTAAGCGCCAATGCGTACCCGGAATGCGTATGAGCCTGAAACTCAGGCGGTCTCGGGCACGTCCCAGGCTTCGCCCGGGCGGAGCGGGCGGAAGCGAGTAGTGGGGATGGCCTGGTCGGCGAGTGCCACGTCGAGCGCCTGGAGCGGCTCCTCGATGCCTTCGTCGGTGAGCTGGAAGGTGCCCCAGTGGTGGCCGCAGGCGAAGGTGGCGCCGCATTCGGCGAAGCCTTCGGCTTCAAGACAGCAACGATCTGCGGCCGCGCAAGCGTGTGACCGGTCTCACCGCCGCTGACCATCAGAAGACGACGGGCGATGCGGTCAGGCGATACGCCAGCCAGCTTCGTCCTTGAAGCTGACCGCGAGCGCAGCCCAATCGGCAAGCCGTTGCTCATGACCAAAGGACTTTGCTTCCTGATCCCCCGCCCCAGGGTTCCTTGAGACATCCCAGACGGCTTATCTGAGCCGACGGAGGTGTCGAGATGGATGACGTTGAGCGTGGAGGAGCCGCGGGCGCGGAGACCTCAGATATCGGAGCGGTCGCGGCTCCGGGCCGGGAACGGCGCATGACGGCGGGGCGCAAGCGGGACGCGGTGCTGCGTGTCCTTCGGGGCGCGCCGCTGGAGATCGTGGCGCGCGAGCTGGCGGTGACGGCTGCGGATCTGAGCGGCTGGCGGGAGGCCTTTCTCGAGGCGGGCGCTGCAACCCTTAAATCACGGGCGCGGGACGATCGGGACGAAACGATCGCCCGGTTGCGGACCAAGGTCGGCGAGCTGACCATGGACACCGAGCTGCTCCACGCGAAGATCGAGCGTCTGGAGGCTGGTGGTGGCGGCGCCCCTTTTGCGGCGCGGAGGTCGAAGCGATGAGCAAAGTCATCTCGATCTCCACGCGTCGCCGCTACGGTGTCGCCCGCGTCTGCCGCATCTGGGGCATTGCCCGGGCGGGGGTCTACCGCCGCCGCTGCGTAACGGAAACGCCGAACGCGCCGCGGCGCAGGCCGGGACCGCAGGGGCCGATGGCCGACGCCGCGCTGGTCGAAGCGATCCGGCAGGTGCTCATTGACAGCCCTTTTCATGGCGAGGGCTATCGCAAGGTTTGGGCGCGGCTGCGCCATGCGGGCCTGCGGACGTCGAAGGAGCGCGTGCGCCGCCTGATGCGCGAAAACGGCCTGTCGGCGACAACCCGCATGGGCCGCCCGCGTGGTCCGCGCAACCACGACGGCACGATCATCCCGGAGACGATCGATACCATGTGGGGAACCGACATGACCGCGACGATCACCGTCGAGCACGGCCAGGTCGCCGTCTTCATCGCCGTCGACCATTGCTCGGCGGAATGCGTCGGCATCCATGCCGCCCTCCACGGCACCCGCCACGAGGCACTCGAGCCAGTCCGACAGGGCGTCGCCGAACGCTTCGGCGGCGTCGAGAAGGATGCAACCGCGGGCCTCGGCATCCGCCACGATCACGGCAGCCAATACATGTCCCACGACTTCCAGAAGGAGATCACCTGGCTCGGCGCCACGTCCTCTCCGGCCTTCGTCCGGGCCCCCGAAGGCAACGGCTGCGCCGAACGCTTCATCCGGACGCTGAGCTTGACCCGTTTGCAGTTTAAGTGCATCCGCCAAGCGGGGCGACCGAACTCCGCAATTGCGCGCCGTAGTCTGCGCAACGCCAATGTTCCCAACAATGCAGATGCAATGCGCAAGCGTAGGATGCCCTCGTGCTCGGCATTCTACTGTCGGGTGGTTCAGTGAGCATTATTCTAAGCGCCCGGTCTTCGCACCTCGCTCAAGGTAGGCGCCAATTGCCGGTCAGTTCGCTCACAAAGCCGTTGATGGAACGGCCGTCCCGCTCGTATTGCTCAGAGGTCCGATCCTGACGGTCGATATAGAGCGCCGACCAGGAGTCGAAGCCAAACTCTCCAGCGAGACCCACATATCGCCCCGTCCCACCGACGAAGCGACCGCGTACCGGCTCGCCGGCTACCAGGATCCCTCCCTCGATCTCGCTGAACGCCTCGTCACCGCTGGGATGACTCCATCGGCAACGAGCGATGCCGCCGGTCACCTCGTCCGAGAAAACGAGGCAGCGCGAGGCGAAGTCAGTAATGACAACGCCGTCGGCCGCGACATCTAGACGTCCGCCCAGATCGGCAAGGACGATCTCTCGGTCCTCGCCCAGGGCCATTCCACGCCAAGTTCCCGTAACGACCCAGCGTGCGGTGAAACTCCCCTCGCGCGGCGTCGATTCCGCGCCGGCCCGCCGATGGGTGAAGCTCGGAGCCAGCACGAGGAGCGCGACGCAGACAGTGACGATAAGCGACGGCTTCCGCATCACGCTCCTTCCTACAGGACGATGCCACTGACGAGGAGACCCACAACCACCGCCGTCGACACAGCGACGAGGCCGGGCACCATGAAACTGTGGTTGAGGACGAAGCGGCCGATTCGCGTCGTGCCGCTTTGATCGAAGGCGATCGCCGCGAGGCTGGTGCCGTAGGCCGGCAGGAAGAAGAAGCCGCACACGGCAGGGAACATCGCGATCAGGGAAGCGGGCTCGATGCCGAGCGCGATCCCGACCGGCATCAGCGCCGCCGTGGTGCCCGCTTGGCTGAAGATCAGGATAGACATGGCGAACAAGCCGAAGGCAAAGAGCCAGGGCGCCTGTTCGATGACGTCCTCGAGGTGGTCAACCACGAAGGCGCGGTTGAACTCGAAGAAGGTATTGCCGAGCCAGGCAATGCCGAAGATGGCGATAACTGCGCCGACGCCGGCCCGCATGACCCCACCTTTGATCGCGTCATTGGACGACGCGTCGCAGAGCCAGAGGATCAAGGCCGCCGCAGACAACATCAGGATCTGGATCGTGTGCGGCATGCCGAGGAGAATGGGCTCGCCGTCAACAAGGAAGGTCGGCCTCAGCCCCGGCACGAGGCCGAGCGTCACCACGCCGAGCGCCGCCAGAAGAAATATGGTGACGGCAATCTGGGCGCGTCGCAGATCTACGCCGGCCAGCGGTTCGCGAGCTTCTAGGTCCTTGATCTCGCCATTCGCGAGCCGCCCCTGATAGATCGGATCCTCGGCCAGCGGCTTGCCGTAGCGGCTCATGACCATCGCGGCGATTACCACACCCGCGATGGTCGAGGGGATGGTGACGATGAGGATGTCCCCCAAATGCACGTCGGCGCCGGCCAGGAGTGCAAGCAGCGTGACAACCGCTGCGGAGATCGGACAGGCAACGATGGCCAACTGCGAGGCGATGACCGAGACCGACATCGGTCGCTCCGGCCGCACACCGGCGCTTCGCGCGACCTCCGCAATGACCGGCAAGGTCGCGTAGGCCGTGTGACCGGTGCCAGCGGCGAAGGTGAAAGCGTACGTCACCGCCGGCGCGACGAAGGTGATCAGCTCGGGCTTCGCGCGCAACAGACGCTCAGCGATCTCGACCAGATAGTCCAGCCCGCGCGCCGCCTCCAGTGCCGCCGACGCTGTAACCACGGCCAGGATCATCAGCATCACGTCGATTGGCGGCGAGGTCGGCTGCGCGCCGAAAACAAACGCCATGATGACGAGGCCGATCGCCGAAAACGTGCCGAGACCCATCGGTCCCTTGCGCGAGCCGATGAGGATGCAGAGCAGGACGATCGCGAACTGGACCCAAAACATCATGCTTGCCTTGATTGCTCCTGCGACCAGTAACGCGGTCAGCGTCCGAGCGGATTAGCCATGCGTGCCGGTGACAGAATTTCCGCGATCTGGTCGTCCGTCAGAAGCCCCTTCTCTCGGACAAGGTCCACGGGTCCCTTGCCGGTCTCGAGGGCCTCGCGGGCAAGGCTTGACGACGTCTTGTAGCCGAGCACGGGCACAAGCGCCGTCACCACGCCGATGCTGTGATCAACATAGCCTTGGCAGCGCTCGGTGGCGGCTTCGATGCCCTCGATGCAGTTGCGCCTGAGCGTGGCCGACGCGTTGATCATCATTCGCACGGAATCGAGAATGCTCGCGGCGATAACAGGCTCCATGACGTTGAGTTGGAGCTGGCCCGCCTGCGCCGCCATAACCACGGCCATGTCGTTGCCGACGACCTTGAACCCGACCTGGTTGACCACCTCAGGAATCACCGGGTTGACCTTGCCGGGCATGATCGAGGAGCCGGGCTGCCGCTCCGGCAGGCGAATTTCGGCAAAGCCGGCGCGTGGCCCAGACGCCAGAAGACGAAGGTCGTTGCAGACCTTGATCAACTTTACCGCGAGGCTACGAAGCACGGACGAATAGAGAACGAAGCCCTGCGTGTCCTGCGTCGCTTCCACGAGATTGGGCGCGAGACGGAATGAAAATCCTGAAACCTCGCATAGGTAGGCGACCACCTTCTCAGCGTAGCCCTCAGGCGCGTTGAGCATGGTGCCGACCGCGGTTCCGCCCATATTTATTTCGAGCAGCGTGCCGGCCCCCGCTTCCAGGCCCGCGATCTCGCCTTCGATAGTCGATGCGAATGCATCAAACTCCTGGCCGAGCGTCATCGGCACCGCGTCCTGGAGGTGTGTCCGGCCCATCTTAAGGATTTCGGCGAACGCCACGCCCTTGGCTCGGAACGCTGCGACCAGTGACTCAAGCTCGGCGACGAGGCGCCGGTTGCTGGTAAGCATCGCGAGCTTGAGCGACGTGGGGTAGACGTCGTTGGTCGATTGCGATGCGTTGACGTGGTCGTTCGGGCTGCAATGCTCATAGGCCGCTCTAGGGTGCGCCATCAGCTCCAGGGCTCGGTTGGCGATGACCTCGTTGGCGTTCATGTTCGTTGAGGTGCCGGCGCCGCCCTGAATCACGTCGACGGCGAACTGCTCCAGCAGCTTGCCCTGGATCAATTCGTCAGCCGCTGCAACGATGGCGTCGCGGATCTCGGCGCCGAAGACGCCGCAGTCGCAGTTTGCCTTCGCGGCCGCCCACTTGACCATGGCCAGCGCACTGATGAAGTCGGGATAGAGTGAGACGGGCACGCCGGTGATCTGGAAGTTCTCGAGCGCACGGGCGGTCTGCACCCCATAGTAAGCATCTGCCGGCACCTCTTTCTCGCCGAGCAAATCGCGCTCCTTACGCGTATTGCCGGGTAGAAGCTGCAGGGCGTCAGGCGACGACCGGGGGGCAAGCCGGTCGAGGCGTTCGGAGAAACGCTCGATGATCCGTCGATAGACCCGTACCTTGAGATTTGGGTTCTCGTCGAGCACTGCCCGCAACGCTGCGCCATCGGCGAGGAGCGCGTCCACCGGCGTCTTGGCGATCGCCGTCGTCGAATGCTGCCCTTCGTCGAGAAGCACACCTTCGCTAAGGCCGTCGCCAGCCCCGTATGTAATCAGCGGCTGGTTCTTCTCTGACCCTTCCCCCTGGGACCTGGTGATCTCGACAGCGCCTTTTTGGATCAGAAGCAGATGCTCACGAGGGCTGCCTTGCCGGTGCAGCACGGCACCGGCCGAGAAGCGCTCAAGGCGGAACAGTGCAGCGACCCGCTCTGCCGTCGCCGGCTCCAGCTCCTGGAGGAGCGGCAGCTTCGCAATCACCTCTGCGGCGGTGACCATTCGTCCCTCTCCCAGCTGCAGCGCTATTGCGCGCCGTCAGGTGCGACGACATTGCGAAGCTATCGGCTACGCGCCGTCCACACGAGATGGCAGTCGGTGAAAGCGCCGCCAGCCTTTAGCCGGCATTCCCCATATGATGTTGGAAGCCCCATCTGATGTCCCACCTGACCGCGTCGTCCAGCTCGTCGCCATCTTCGCGCCAGCCCTTCGCCAAGCACGGTGTTGACGAAGGTCATCAACAGCGCCGGATCGTCCTTCGCGGCGATGAATTCCGCCGCCAGCTTCCCCCAGGCGGCATTGGCAAGGGGCGACACCAGCGCATTGATGCGAAAGCCCGCATGCCCCTTCACATGCGGCGCTGTCGCCCGCCAGCGGCCCGCCTCGACCATCGCATATTTGTGCCGTTCCTCGACCACCGAACCGCAGGAAGGGCAGCACCAATGCGCTTGTTCCGGCTCGCCTTCCGGCCACTGGATATCCTTCCATGCGATTTCGTGGAAGTCGCCGCATTCCGGGCATGGCACTTTCGAAAATCCGTTTGTCCGAACGGGCGTAGGCGTTCAGCACATGGCTTGTTTCTTCGTAGATCGGCGTTGAACCGATGATGATCTTTCGGTCGGGAAACGACATGGTGCGCTTTTCGGCCAGGAGGATCGGGCTTCCCTCGCTGGTCATTTCCATGCCGTCGGCTTCATCGATGATCAGGATGCGGGTGTTATGGGCGCGAAGATTGCGCGGCGCTTTCGCCGCCACCACCTTCAGCGAGCCGCCGGGAAACCGCCGTGACAGGAGCGTGTTGCGATTGTCGCCGCCCTGGACGCCGGCAAGAGCGCCCGCCAGGCAGGGCGATGATTCGAACGTCGGCTCCACGTTGGACACCACGAATTGCCGGCAGTCGTCTTCGGTCGGCAGCACGAACAGCACCGGCGCCGGTTCGTTGACCACATGCGAGCCGAGCGCGCCGACAAGCAGGGTCGTATATCCGATGCGCGCCGATTTCACGACGCTGATTCGCTCGATTGCCGGATCGCTCATGGCGTCGGCAATGCCGTGCTGGAACGGGTAGAGGCGGATTGGTCCGGGCAAGGCCGAAACATCGGCCGGCAAGCGAATCTCTTTCTCGATCCATGCCGAAAGGGACAGGCGCGGCGGCGGCATCAGCGCGCGAAGGGCGTTTCGGCGGACGGTGGCGAGGGTTTCATTCCGCATTGGCAAGTTCCTCAAGGATCCGCCGCAATTCGGCATCGACGGTTGCAACGTCATGGCTGGTCAGATGCGGCAGCATCTGTCGAAGGCGGGACGGGACGGCAAGCACGTTGGAGCGCACTTGCCGCAGGATGCCGGACCATTCGCGCTCCACTTCGGCGGCGGGCACCAGCTCGCGCCGCAGCGCCGCGTTTTTCAGCGCCGCATTGTCGGCTTGTTCCTTCACCAGCCGCGCCCGTTCGCTGCTGGCGTCAGGGGTCGCGGCGAAGGGCATTTCGCCTTGCGCCTGTGCCGCCGAGCGCTTCGGATCAATGTTCGCCTGGATCCAGAGCTTGCCGCGCGCCACGTCGATGCGCCCGTCCGCCTCGACCGGCAAGCCGGCGCGGATCATTTGCGAGACGCGGCCCGCCGAAACGCCGGCCACCTTGGCAAAATCCGACTTTCGCAGGGATTTCGGTTCGCTCAGCATATCCGAGTTATGCGCATTTTGCATACTTAACCCATTGATCCAATTTGCTTTTAGCCATCAAATTTATCTCACAGCGCGAAATTCCGGGCTCGTCCCCCCGCATTGTTTTCGCCCCGGAAGGACCCAAGCCGCCGGCGATCCCGGTGCGGGGGCGGTCGTGACACCCTACGCCCCCCTTAAGGGGGCTAGGGGTGTCACGCCCCCTCGCATCGCCGTGACAAGCGTGACTGTCACGGCGTGACATAGGTGTCACGCCAGCCATACAATGCCCTTCTCGATGCCTATGATTGCCAGCCTTAAGAGCTTGTTTTTCAAGCGTTCCCACTGCTTCCTCCCTGTTGCGCCATCATCGAATGAAAGCCTGTCACGGCAGGCGTCCCGCCATTGATCGAGCGTGACACCTCGCGTGACATTTGGCGGTAATCCGGTTGTCACGCCTGTCACGCCCGGATTGTTCAGGAGATCGACAAGGCATCGCCTCGCAATCTCCTCATCGTCGCGAAGGTTGGCTTTGCCCGCCCCTCCTGAGCCCTTGCGCGCATCCGCAGGGACGATGACGCAAGAGGTGATCGGATCACCGTCTTCGTCTTCCCCTAGAACCGCTTGCGAAAGCTCGTAATGGAAGGGTTCGGTATCGCCGCCGTCCTTCGACTTCGCGATCTTCACGTCGCACAGCCCGGTTTCGAACCGGGACACTTCCCAAGCCGCATCGACCGCGCCTAGCAGGGCGTTCGAGCCGCGCATGCCCCGGTCTTTATCTTTGCCGCTGTGGTGGACAATCAGGACGTGAGCGCCGGTTTCCCGCTGGATGCGCTCCGCCCGCTGGACAATGACATTGATGTCCCGCGCCCTGTCTTCGTCGCCTGAACCGATCATGCGGGACAAGGTGTCCAGCACGATCAGCCGAACCGGCATTCCCATTGCCGGCGCATATTCGTTCACGTCCGCGATCAGCGCTTCCGTACCGCCATCGTCATCGAACAAATTGACCGATTCCGGCACCATGACGAAACGGAACGCGCGACTCGCCCGCTTTCTCCTGTCGCCACGCTTTCATGCGCTGGCGAAATCCGGTGCTTCCTTCGCCGGTTACATAGACCACGCCGCCTTGCGTGACCTTCCTGCCGAACCATTCGCGGCCATGTGCAATGTGAAGCGCAAGGTCGAGGGCAAGGAAGGTTTTGGACGTGCCTGGACCGCCGAATACGGTTGAAAGCCCGCCGTCGATCAGAAGGTCTTTGACCAACCATGACAGAGTAGGCCCGTTGTCTTCATCGCCGTACCAGACGCCGGGAAGCCGGGTGATGCAGCGCTTTTGCCAGGTAGGGGTGTTTTCCACCAAGGCATGAAAATCTTCGAACGTAGCGCCCGAATCCAGCCAGTCGGATATGTCGCCTTTGCGTGGCAGATTAACGAGATCGAGAACGCGGACCCGGCTAGCGGTTCCGTGGAGAGACCGCGCCACCTTTTCCGCGTGATCCCGCCCGGCTTCGTCGTTATCTGGAACGATCACAACGTCCGCGTTCGCAAAGTGCCTCGAATATTCGTCGCGCCACTTGCCCGCGCCGCCCGGATTGCAGGTGGCTGGAATTCGAAGGTCCCAAAGCCGGTTGGCGTCTTTCTCGCCTTCGACAATGAAAACCGTGAGATCCGATGCGAGGGCTTGGGCAATATCAGGCAGGCGATAGGGCACCATGCGCGCGCCCTTGAGGTTCCAGATATGCCCGCCTTTGCCGTCCGGCCGCCGTTGCCGAAAATCCTTCGGTTCGAAGCGCACCACTTCGAACAACATTTCCCCGTCTTCACCCTCATAAGGATAGGTGGCGACTTCCCGGCGCTGGCTAACGGGTTCCGAATTGCCGATGCCCATTTCCGCCGCAAGCCATTGCGCCGCGTCTTTACGATTGCCGCCGCGCTCCAAAATGACCAGATCGAGCACACCGCCGCCCGCTTCGCGTTCGTGATCGTGCCAGGTGCCGCGATGCGGCCCATTGATCTTGATTGATAGCGAACCACGCGAGCCGAACCGCCATTCGGTCGCATTGGATAGCGACTTGTTAGGCTCGCCAAAGAGCCTCTTGGCGATTTCGCCTATATGCGCGGCATAGTCGGTCATGCCACGCCCTCCAGCCTTTCGGCAATCAGAAGGAGGCGGTCAGCCGCTTCGTGCTTGTCTTCAAGGATCGTTTCCGGGGTCGCATTCCGCCCGCTGCCTATGCGCCGAATACGGTAAGCGAGGTCGCGGATTTCTTCGGAATATGGGTTTGTAAAAGGGGCTGTAACCCTTTGATTTCCTTGGAGTGGGGTAGGGTGGTTTTGGCTTGAAAAGCCAATGTTTTCAATAGTTTGTCGCCGCCTACGAATTTGGGGGTCGGGAGTTCGAATCTTCCCCGGTGCGCCATAATCCCCTGAAAATATTGGGTTTCTTGAGGGCGTCAAACAAAGTGTTTGTCACTCACCTGGAAGGTTTGCCACTGGCGGTTCACGAGATGTTCGGCTAGGCCGATATTCCGGCGCGCGTCAGGCAGCCCTTCGATCTCGCGTTTGCGCTTTGCGATCTCTTCCAGCGTCCAGACGGTTCCGGTGGGCACGTGATGCAGCGCCGAGACAATGCCAGACGCACCCGTTTGCCGTATCTCCGCGATGCGGATCTCGTCGGCCGGACCGAACCAGCGCCAAGTCCGTCTCAATTCATGTCGTCGTCATTCCTGGCGCAACGAAATGCCGCTTTCGGTGTCGAAGAGGTGGACCTCCTCCATCCGCGCGGCGATGGTCAGAATTTCTCCGATTCTCGCGCCAACCTGACCGGGCAAGTGCAGGGTCAGAGATTTCCCGTTCTGCAATGTGCCGTAGATGTCGGATTCGCCACCAAGCTGTTCGACGCTGCGAACTTCCATTTTCACCGGGCCGTCTGCGACGATGCTCATATGATTTGGCCGAATTCCAAGCGTAATCGCCTGACCCGGACGCTGTGCGAAGCCGGAAGTCGGTAGCGCAACGGTCTCGCCCGTCTCCAATTCGAGCGTGCCGGGGTTGTCGGCGGCTACCTGGCCGGCGAGAAAATTCATCTTCGGCGAGCCGATGAAACCGGCGACAAAGAGGTTTCCGGGTCGGTTGTAGAGATCGAGCGGCCGGCCGAACTGTTCGAGCTTGCCCAACCGCAGCACCGCGATCTTGTCGGCCATCGTCATAGCCTCGACCTGATCGTGGGTGACGTAGATCATTGTGTTCTCGAGCCGACGATGAAGGGCCGTGATCTCGCTGCGCATGTCGACGCGCAATTCGGCGTCGAGGTTCGAGAGCGGTTCGTCGAAAAGGTAGACCCGCGGCTCCCGCACGATCGCACGGCCGATCGCAACGCGCTGACGCTGGCCGCCCGAGAGGTCCTTTGGCCGCCGTTCCAGAAGCATGTCGATCTTCAACATGTTGGAGACTTGGTCCAACTTGGCCGCGATGTCGGCCCGCGCCGTGTTGATGTTCTCAAGCCCGAAGGACAGGTTCTGGCGCACGGTCATGTGCGGGTAGAGCGCGTAGGACTGGAACACCATGGCAAGCCCACGGTCGGCGGCGGGAATGTCGTTCACGACATCGCCGCCAATCACGATTTCGCCGCCTGTGATCGGCTCCAGTCCCGAAATCATCCGAAGGAGCGTCGATTTCCCGCAGCCGGAAGGCCCCACGAAGACGCAGAAGTCTCCTTGCTGGATATCGAGGTCGATACCCTTGATGACATCGACGGGTCCGTAGGACTTGCGCACGCCCCTCAGTTCAACTCTTGCCATTTCGGTTCCCTCCCTTTCGGTCTCGTATGCGCATCATTTCCCGCCTGTCGATGCAATTCCGGTCGCGATGTATTTCTGCAGGAACATAAAGACCGCGGCGATTGGCAGGAGGGTCAGCACGGTCATGGCCAGAAGGCTTGGCCAATCGGTCTGGAGTTCACCCTGAAAGGAATTCAGTGCTAGTTGCAGTGTGAAGTTTTCGGTCCGCGTCAGAACGATCAGCGGCCAGAGAAAATCGTTCCAGCGCCACATGATCGCAAGTATCGCAAGGACCGCGATGGCCGGCGCCGACAGGGGCAAGATAATCCGCCAGAAAATCTTCCATTCGGAGGCCTTGTCCATGCGTGCAGCCTCGAGGATCTCGTCGGGGATGGTGATCATGTACTGCCTGAGCAGGAACACGCCCGTGGGCGTTGCAGCGCCCGGAATGATGACCCCCCAGAGCGAATTGAACATGCCGAGCTCGGTCACGATCAGGAAGAGCGGTACGAGCACGACCGTAAGGGGGATCATCAGCGTGCCGATCACCAAAAGCAGCACGGTTGTCCGACCCCGGAACTCATACTTGGACAGTGCGAAGGCCGCCATCGAGTTCACGGTCAGCATCAACAGCGTCGCAACGACGGTAATGAAGGTGGAATTCCAGAAAAAGCGCAAAAAGTTAAAGCGTTCGAACAGCTGGAAATAGTTCCTGGTCGCGAAGGACACGCCCTCGACGGGGCGAAGCTGCTCTGTTGTCAGGCGGATGCGTTCTTCAGGGTTGGCGGGCAGGACGACTTCGGATCGGCCAGCGGCGCGGCGGGTCTGGCCGACGATCTGGCCCGCGAGGTCGCCCGCCGTCACTTCGAAGGCGAGGAGCGGATCGGCAAAACCCGGGACCTCGATCGTTTCCTGCGCATAAGGCAGGAAGCGTGGCGGAAAGCGGTCGAGCTCGTTCTGGTCCTTGAAGCTGGAAAGGACGAGCCAGACAACGGGGCCGAACATCAAAAGGATGCCGAAGGAGAGGTAGCCGTAGCTGACCCAGTCGGTCCAGTGGAGCTTTCCCTTGCCACGGGTTGCAGTCAGGAAACCCCAGACGCCGGTTCGGCGGGCGGATACAAGGTCAGCCATCAGCATTCCTCCGATTGGCCCAGAGTTGCACGAGGGTCAGGATTACGAGGACAATTGCGACAAGGAGCGAGGCGGCGGCGGCAACCCCAAAAAGCCTGGGAGCGCCGGCGAAACCGCGTTCATAGATGTATTGGATGATGAAGGTTGTCGCGGTGCCCGGGCCGCCGCCAGTGAAGGCATAGACCTCGTCGAAGGTCTGCACGCCCTTGATAAGGGCAAGGACGAGAACGACGAGCATCGTCGGTGCAAGCAGCGGCAGCGTGATTCGGCGGAACGTCCGCCACGGGCTGGCGCGGTCCATGGTTGCGGCCTCGTAGACGTCGCGCGGGATTGCCTGAAGCCCGGCCAGAAGGATCAGCGTGTAGAACCCCATATGCGCCCAGACCGAGATGAAGACCGACCAGCCAAAGGCCCATTGCGCGTCCACGAGCCAGTTCACGCCACCGATCCCGGCCCCGTCGAGGAAGGCGTTCAGCACGCCTTCGCGCTGCAGGATCCACTTCCAGATCAGCGCGACCACCACCGGCGAAAGCAGGACCGGGAAAAAGAAGACCGAACGGAAGAAGCCGCGCGCCCGAATGTCGCGGTTGAGAATGATCGCGGTCAGAAGCGCGAAGCCGACCGTGATGGTGACCTGAAGCGTCACGAACCAGCAGGTGTTCCAGATCGCACGCCAGAACTTGTCCTCCCGGCAGGTATTCGGGTCCAGATAGTTACCGCAATCGCCGAACGTCGCGAAGTTTTGCAGACCCACGTTCGGGCGTTCGCTGAGCAGCACGTTGTCGCCGCCGGTCAGCGAATAAAACACGTTCAGGATCACGGGAAGAAAGGCGAAAAGGGCGAACAATATGAGGTTCGGGGCGAGAAACACCCACGCGAGCCGGTTAATACCCAAAAGCCGCTGGAGGGCGGACATGGGAATTTCGATGATCCGCATGATCGGCGTGACAATCGCGGGCATGGGCGGCGCTCCATAAGGTTTGGCCCCCCGCAGCAGGATGCGCGCGGGGGAGCCGAGACGACGCTACTTGGTTTCGGCCAATGCGGCCTTGAGGTCTTCCGACATCCGCGCCAGCGCGTCGTCGACCGAAAGCTCGCCAACGATGGCCTGGCTCAGCCGTTCCACCGTGATCCCGAACATCGCACGGTTGCCCGCATAGCCCTGGTAGGCGAAGGCGATCGGCGACACGTTGGGCAGATCCGAGGCAAAGGCGTTCAGCGCGGCCTGCGCTGCCGGCGAGGCGTTTTCGAACGTCACCCCCTTGGCAGCGACGCCCACATGGGCGGGCAGGTTGCGGGTGCGGGCCGAGGCTTCGGCATAGATGTCCTCCCGGGCGAGAAAATCGATGATCTTGGCCACGATCTCGGGGTTTTTGGTCTGCTCGAACCCGACCACGCCGGCACCGCCGGGCATGCCCGAACAGGCGCCTGCCGGACCGCAGGGCGAACCGACGACCTTCCAGTCGAAAAAGTCGCCGACCTGCTCGTCCATCCGGCCGACTTGCCAGGAGCCGGAGTAGTAGAACACGACCTCGCCGTTGATGAACTCCTGCGCCGCATCGGCATAGGTTGCACCGCCCTGGCTGGCCCAGACATCGCGGGCCATGGTGCCGTCCTCGTTCCACGCCACGAACTGCATTGCGAACGGGGCGAAACCGTCGAACGACCCGGTGCCCTCGGCATCGAAGTATTTTGCGCCATACGAGATCGCGGGCCCGGCGACGCGGTGGCCGGAACGGTCGATGGCCATCGGGAAGTCGGCATCGGTCTTGTCGGCAACTTCACGGGTCGCCTTGGCCCACTCGTCCCAGGTCGCTTTCGCGCCCGGCATCTCGACGCCGGCCTGTTCGAACAGGGTGGCGTTCACGAAGGGCCCGGTTATGGTGAGCTGCGTGTGCAGACCGTAATAGCCCTTGCGGTCGCCGACCCTGTACCAGTCGAGCGTCTTGCCAAAGGATGCGTCCCAGTAGGCGGTGTCGATATAGGGCGCAAGATCGAGGTAGTACTTGTTCAGACCGCCGAGGTCGGTGACCTTGGCCATGTCCGGCCCCGTACCGGCGGCAAGCTGCACCGGCAGGTTCTCAAGGATCGCCTTGTAGGGCACCACGTCGACAACAACGTCGACGCCGGCATTTTCCGCCTCGAACCGGTTGAGCAGGTCGTCATAAACCTCGCATTCGTTGCCGTCCGAATAGCACATGAAGCGAATTTCCTGCGCCGATGCGACGCCCGCCGCCAGGCCCAGACCCGCCGCGATGGCGGTGGTTGTCAGAATAAAGTTTCTCATGTTTCAGGCTCCTCCCTCGTTTCCTCATTTGGATGTGGCTCCGTCACGGTAGCGCTGGCATCCACCCGTTGTAAATCTGCGCATCCGGTCCGAGCGGTAGCGAGACGGGCGCTCCCCTGCGGATCGATGCGTAGATGGCCGAGACGAGTTCTATGGACCGTCTGCCATCGGCCAGGGTGACCGCCCGGCCGGGCCGGCCCGCAATCGCATCGGCGACCGCTTCGAGATAGCCCGCAAAGCCCGAATGGCCCTCTGCCGTCGCAGCCAAAACCGCGTCGATCTGGCCCTGGTCGGCCGCGCGTGCCGTGAATTGCCAATTGCCCTGTGCCGGGGTGTATGGCGCCGATCCGCTTTCGGCGGTGAAGCCTTCGAAGCAGAAGCGCAACCGCGTCGTGTCGTTTCCGGCCCCGAGCGTAACCGAACTCGTTACCAGCGCGCCGCTCTCCATCCGGATGGCCAGCGCCGCGCAATCCTCGGTCTCGATGTCATTGACCCGCGTGTCCGAGAAGGCCGCAACTTCGGCGACCGGACCCAGCACATGGCATAGTAGATCGTGGATGTGAATTGCATGGCCAAGAAGCGATCCGCCCGATTCACCCGCCCATGTCCCGCGCCAGGGCACCGCGTAGTAGTCTGCGTTCCGGTTCCAGTGCGTTTCGAGGCTGGCGACATAGGCCCTGCCGGCAAGACCTGCAGCGATCAGCGCCTCAAGCTGCGCCATCGACCGGCCATAGCGGTATTGGAATACCGGAAACACCTCCCGGCCCGCAGCCTTCGCCGCCGCTTCCAGCGCGTCGGCCTCGGCAAGCGAGCGGACGATGGGCTTTTCGCAGATCACGTGCTTGCCGGCGTCAAGCACCTTCACCGAAACCGGGAAGTGCAAGTGCGGCGGCAGGCATACGTCCACGAGGTCGACGTCCGGATCCGCGAGCACTGCATCGAGGTCGCCAGTGACTGCGATCGCCGGGTCACCTGCGGTCGCCTTCCGCGCCCGGTCCGTGTCCAGATCGCACAGCCTTGTCACCGCGAAACGTTCTGGAAGGGCGCGATAGCCGGACAGATGTTCGGCCCCGATGCCAGCCCCGACGATGGCGACGCGGATCATTGGCGGAGACCCTCGGCAATGGCCTGTGCGCGGAGCGCAAGGTCGCAGACCTGAAAGACATGCGCCTGTGTCATCGCCGTCTCGGTCCGGTCGCGGATATCGTCGATCAGCCGTCCGAAAAAGGGCAGACCGGCGTCCGATGCGTCGATCCTTTCGCAGCGCTCGCCGTTGACAAGGATCAGATGATCGGTGCCCTCGCGGCCGATATCGACGTATTTGCGCAGCTCTATATAGCCCTGCGTTCCAAGGATGGTCAGCCGCCCGTCCCCCCAGGTGGGCAGGGCATCTGGAGTATACCAGTCGACACGAATATAGCCGTGGCCGCGATCGCCCTTCAGGGCGACTTCGCCGTAATCCTGCAATCCCGGATCGTCGGGGTTGGCGTAGTTGGCGACCTGCGCCATTGTCACCTCGGCGTTGGTCGAGCCTGTGAAGAACAGGAACTGGTCGATCTGGTGGCTGGCGATGTCTGTCAGGATCCCGCCATAGGCCTTTCGGTCGAAGAACCAGTCGGGCCGCGTTGCGCGATTGAGCCGATGCGGGCCGATGCCAAGCGTCTGGATCACCCTGCCGATAGCGCCCTCGGCCACCAGTTCTGCCGCGCGGGTAACGGCGGGAACCTCGAAACGCTCGGAAAAGTTGACGGACCAGATCCGTCCGGTACGCGCCACCGCGTCGCGGACAGCCTCGAGTTGTTCTGACGTCGTGCAGCCAGGCTTGTCGCTCAAGACGTCCTTTCCGGCCTCCATCGCTTGCACAGCCCAGTCCGTCCGATCGCGGGGGATGCCTGACAGAACGATCAAGCCGATCGTCGGATCCGACAGCAACGCCTCGGCGCTGGCGGCGCGGGGCACGTCGGGAAAACGCTCCACGAACCCCTCTTCGGTGTTCGGATGTCCTTCCGTCCACCAGCCCGCGAAGACCGCGCCGGCGGCGATAAGGTTGGCGGCCATGCCGAAGACATGGCGGTGGTCGATGCCGATGGCGGCAAAGCGCAGGGGCGCGGTCATGCGGCGATCTCCTCGATCTGGCCGCTCCTGGCGGAGCGAATGGTTGCGTCGATCAGGTCGTGGGCGGGAAGCGCAGCCTCGCCGGTGACAAGCGGGTCGCGGCCTTCGGCAAGCGCGGCTGCGAAGTCTTCGATGATGCCCTGGTGCCACTCGTGGGTGAAGGCCATGGGGTCGGCGCCGCCGCCGGTGCCGCCGGCCACGCCTTCCACGTCTTCCCGCCCGTCGCGCCAGCGGGTCACGAGCTGGCCCGAGGCCAGGTGAAGGCTGGCCCGGTCGAAGTGCAGCATGATGGATTCCGCGCGCCCCGGAAAGCTCGCAGTGCTCGCCACCATCGAGCCCACGGCGCCGGTGGCGAATGTGAGCCCGGCAGCGACGAAATCCTCCGCCTCCATGTCGTGAAAGCGGCTCGTCGCGGCGAACGCGCGCACCGAGGTGACTGGCCCGGCCAGGCTGAGTGCAAGATCGATCGTATGGATCGCCTGGCTGATCAGCACGCCGCCGCCGTCGCGGGCGTAGGTGCCGCGGCCTGGCTCGTCGTAGTAGCTCTGCGCGCGCCACCACGGCACCGCGATCTCGACGAGGCCGAGCGGGCCGAGTTCGCCGGATGCGATCCGGCGGGTTGCCGCACGTGAGGCCGCGCGCATTCGATGCTGGAACACGACGCCGAGCGTCACACCGGCATCGCGGCAGATCGCGATCACCGCGCGTGCCTCGTCTGCATTCCTGCCCATCGGTTTCTCCAGCAGGATATGCTTGCCGGACCCGGCCAGCCGGCGGATCAGGTCGGCCCGCACATCCGGCGGGGTGAGAACGATGGCAAAATCCACTTCAGGATCGGTTGCCACTGCGTTGAGGTCGGAAATCGCGGTGACCGGGTACCCGGCCAACTGCGTCGCCTCCTCGGCGAGCGCTTGCGCCCTGTCGAGCCCGCGTGCGCAGATGGCCTTCAGATGCACCGATGTCCCGGCCGCAATGGCTGCAACATGGGTCTTTGCGACCATCCCCGCGCCGATCAGCACAGCGGTTTTTCGAGGCGCATCAGTCATGTTTAGTCTTTCCTCCGCTACTGGTTGCCGGCTATGCATACCGGTATACCGGTTGTCAAGCAACTTGAATACCGGTATACCGTTGGAGCGCTTCGTTGGCGCGACCTGCAGACGAGAGGACGGCGCATGAACCAGAAAGTTAAGAACGTCGAGCCGGACGCTTTGGCGGGCGCACGTCTGGATTTCTCTCGACCGGCCAGCGAACAGATTGCCACTTCGCTGAAATCGGCGATTCTCTCCATGCGCCTCGCGCCTGGTCAGATGATCCCGGAAGCGGAAATCGGTCAGAATTTCGGCGCCAGCCGAACGCCGGTTCGCGAAGCCTTCGCGCAGCTTCGCGAGGAAGGGCTGCTCGTTACATGGCCAAGCCGCGGCACATTCGTGTCTCGCCTTTCAGTCCCCCAGATTCGTGGCGCCCAGTTCCTTCGAGAAGCCTTGGAAGTCGCAATCGTCGCCCGGCTTTGCGCCGAGGGGCTGCCTTCGGAATCAGAGGCTGAGCTTGCCGACAACCTGGCCAGCCAGCGGCGCGCCGCCGACCGGGCTGACACGTCCGGTTTCCGGGACTTGGACGACCGCTTTCACGCAATTCTGGCCGAGGCCACCCAATTCGACCGGATAGGTGCCGTTCTGATTCGTGAGAAGGCGATCCTGGACCGGCTGCGGGTTTTGTCGCTCGACAGCGCGGCGCACCGGGCACTGCTTCTCGATGACCACGAGAGCATCGCAGCCGCAATCCTGGCTCGCGATGAAACCACAGCCGTCGCGCGCACCCGTCAGCACCTGCGCAGGGTGCTCGACACGCTGTCCGACCTCGTGGCCGCCAACCATGGCTATTTCGATTTCAACGACACTGGAAACGCGAGACCAAATCTTGCATGAGACTCCGGCCCCACTCTGCCCGCACCGGCGATGGCGCTCTACGACACGATCCACCATACCCTCGGAATCGAGGAGCCGCTTGGACCTGACACGGCGGATGCGATCTACGACCAGATCGCCGAGCTTCTCGCCGAGGCCGGGTTCCGTCCACGCGCCCATTTTGACCGCCTCGGCATAACGGCGCTGATCGACGATGCGCCCAATCTTCGCGGCGCCTGTGCCGCGCTCGCAAGGCTTATCGGACTGAAGGACGCCTCGGACGACTGGATCGACCGCCGCGCGTGTCGCGGTGCTAGAGCATATCCCGCCAAAACGGAGTCGTTTTGACGACAAGGATATGCTCCAACACATTGATTCTGGAGCGAATTCTTATCGCGAAAGCGAACCCGCTTTCAAGATAAGCGCTCTAGGCGCATAGCTCATGTTCGAGGAACGCGAGCACCGCCTGCCGCATCGCCGGGGTCTCCGCATGCCCGGTCTCGGGCTCGACATGAAATCGCAACCGGTCCGCAGCACCGGCCGCGAGGTAAGCGGCTTCTAGGTCCGAGTGGGCGCGGGCAAAGGCGGCCTCGGGCGTCGACCAATCCTTGAGCCCTACGCAGATCTGCAACGCCCGCGGCGCGGCCAGCCCGGCAATCTGCCCGCTCCGGGCCAGAGGCAGAAGACCGGGTACCGTCATGTAGATGCCGTGTCCGTCATGGGCCCCGGTCAGGACGAGTTGTTCCAGATCCGCGAAGGAACAGATCGCCGACGTCGCCCGGATCCGGGGATCGAGAGCCGCGAGCCACCACACCAGCGTGCTGCCCATCGAAAAGCCCAAGGCCCCGATCCGGTCCGCTGCAACAGCGGGATGGGCGCAGAGGTAATCGACACCGGCTCGTAGTTCGGACAACATTTGTGCGAAGAGCGTCCGTCCTTGCCAAAGAAGGGCCTTCGCCCTGGCGGCCTCGCCGGGGTTCTGGCGGTCGCCGAAGGCAGGCAGATCGAAGCAGAGCGCTGCAACCCCGAGGCGCTGCAGATCGGGAGCGTAGGGACCCCGCAGCGCGGGCCGTCCGTCGATCAGCTCCGCGCGACCGGTCTCGTAGCGGTTACCGTGGGCGTGGGCGTAGATCACCGCCGGAACCGGCCCTTGGCCATCGGGCGGACGCAGGAAAACGGCTGGAATGTCCTCGCCCTCCGCTCCATCCGCGGCGCTAGTGAAGATCAGATGCTCAAGCCGCCAGCCAAGATGCTCTTCGACATCGGCAATACGCACAGCGGCGAAGCCGGACCCTGGATAGCCGGGGCCAAGCAAGCGCACCAGGTCCTCCCGCAGGAGATCAGGCACCTGTCCCGGCGGTCCCGGTCGGCCGGAACCGCCGGTCGCAAATATCGGCATCGTCACGCAGCGGTTCCTCACCTTGCAGAGCCAGCCCAAGATCAATATCCGGGCGGCGCCACGAATGGAAACAGGAATTGACCCCAAGTGCGGTCCCGGCGCGAAGGCCGCATCCGGATCCCGGCTACGATGTAAGGACAACACACGATGGCTGATATCCTGACGCCGGGCCAAGCGCTGGTCGGGTTGATGCGCCTCCCCGACGGCGGCGCACTCGTATTCTACGAACAGGGCTTCAGCGGTAACACATCAAACGCGGCTATCGCGGCTGCTCCGGAGGGCGGGAGCGTCGCTTTTCTGTCGGCCGCGAGCGTCGGTCCTTTTCGCGAAGCGTTTTTCGGGTTCTGCATGTCTCCGGCCTGTCGTAAACAATCAGCCCGACGATGCGCGCCGCGCAACGGACGAATTGCTGCCGCTTGCAGGCATCCTGTTTTCCTCCGACGAAGAAGAGAGTGTTCGAACTTTCTCCTCCAAGATGCGCCTTATTTTCCAATTAGTTAACTTATTTTGCACCCCGATCTTATTTTCTACGGCTGCCGGCGGAGGCAGTTTCAGCCTGGCGGGTCATTCAACTCGTTTTCTGGCAACTCGCTTTCTGGAATTCGCTCTCGAGAAGAAATGCGCAATCGGGACTTCCCCTGAACCCGCCATCGATCACATAGGTGAAGCCGGCGCCCGGATCGTTGGCGCGGGCTGCGTCCGTGTAGCCCTGCCAGGCGGATGTCACCAGCATGCGGTCAAGTTTGGGCCCGACAAAGGATGGGCAACTGGTCTGCGCGGCCGGCAGTTCGAAGGTCCCGACCAGCGAGCCGTCGGGTGCAAAACCGGACACCGATCCACCACCCCAGGCTGCATTCCAAACAACGCCTTCCGCGTCAGCCACGGATCCGTCGAAAAATCCGCCAAGCGGCAGGTCTTTTGCGCCGAGAAACGGCTCGGGCTCGCCGACCGGCAAGGCCGTGGCGGGATCGACCGCCACGCGCCAGACGATGTTGCTGGCGGTATCGGCGAAATAGCCAACGCGCCCGTCGGGCGAAAAGCAGATCGAATTCGGAATGGTGATCTTGCGGTAGAGCGGCCGGACTTCCCTGCCGTCGAACCAATAGATCGCACCCGCTTGCCACTCCGCGTTCTTGCCCATCGTGCCGATCCAAAGCCGTCCGGATGGATGGACCCGGCCATCGTTGGAACGGTTCGCGGGCCTGTCCGCTTCAAGCGGCGCCAGGAGGGACAAGTGCGCCTTCCGTTTTTCGCTCTTACGTATATTCCATCTTCCATGGCGATGAGCTGGCGGGTTTTGTCGATGGGCGCGACGACGGAACCCATTCGCGGGAGACTATGTTTGCGGGTTTCGCCGGTTGCGAAATGGTGCTCGAAAAGCGCCTTGCCGACGATGTCGAACCACCAGGCGCAATCGCTTGCCGGGTCATAGTGCGGTCCTTCGCCCAGTTCGCAACATTCGGCCGCCAGCTTCTGTGTATTTGCCTTGACGATAGTCACGCGCGTTGCTCCTTGGTCGCCAGAGCGCTTGTCCTGAAAGCGGATACGCTTTCGTGATAAGAATTCGCTCCAGGATCAATATGTTGGAGCCTATCCTTGTCGTCAAAACGACTCCGTTTTGGCGGGATATGCTCTTGTGGATCAGTTGCCCCATTTCAACGCGAGGATGTCCAGTTCGCGTGCAAGCTCGAGAAGTCGATTTTTCGTGCGAGCGGACATCGTCTTTAGCGGATGGCGCACGTAATCGCTGCGAATGACGCCGCCTTCCTTGAAGACGGTTTTCGCTGCGCGGAGGCCGCACTGGCGGTTCTCGTGGTTGATCAGGGGCAGGCAGGTCTTCCAGTGCTCGAGTGCCGCCCCGGGATTGCCCGCGCGATAGTCCGTCACGATCGGGCGGATCTTGTCCGGAAACATTGCCGAGGTCATTGTGCCTGTCGCGCCGGCATCGAGATCGGCGAGCAGGGTCACGGCTTCCTCACCGTCGAATGGCCCGGCGATATGTTCGCCTGCGGCCTCGATCAGAGCCGCCAGCTTGTCGGCGGCAAAAGGGCATTCGATCTTGAAATAGGAAACGTTTTGCAACTCGCGCGCGAGACGCGCCAGCAGCTCGATGGATAGGGATACGCCGGAAAGCGGTGCGTCCTGCACCATGACCGGTATCGAAATCGCGTCATTAACCGCTTGGAAATGCTCGAAAATGCCTTGTGGCGCGGGAAAGAGACCCGAACCGTGATAAGGCGGCATCATCATGACCATCGATGCGCCTCCGGCCTCGGCATCCAGAGCCCGGCGTTTGACGATGTCGGTAGAGAAATGGCTGATCGTGACGATTACGGGCACCCGGCCTGCGGTATGTTCGAGGCTCAGGCGCATCAGGAGGGTGCGTTCGTCGTCCGACAGCAGGAACTGTTCGGAATAATTGGCAAGGATGCAGATCGCGTCCACGCCCTGGTCGATCATGCAGTCGATAACGCGGCGCATGCCATCCTCGTCGACGC
Source organism: uncultured Alphaproteobacteria bacterium (assembly GCA_963698365.1). Lineage (GTDB taxonomy): Bacteria > Pseudomonadota > Alphaproteobacteria > Rhizobiales > Stappiaceae > Hongsoonwoonella. The sequence goes on along the minus strand of CAVOQM010000004.1, from coordinate 188,080 downwards.
GGCCATCCTCGTGGAAAGGCGTCGGTGCGACGGGCAAAATGCCTGAAAGTGCGTCTTTCATGTCAGGTCCTCTCGCTCAAATTCTTCATCCGGCAACCCCGAAACCGGCTGTATAGCAGGGTGCCACCAGACCGGCGCCGGTCGCCGCCTGCTATGCACAGATCGGTGCCCGCAACCGCCTCACTCGAAAAAGGGTTCGACCGTGATGCGTCTGCCAAGCAGGAAGGCGTCGGCCACATGGGCCATCGGCGCCAGGTCCATGTCGATGCCGCCGGAGCGCACCAATTCAGCCATCTTTGCGTAGAGGCGCGGATATTCGCCAGCCGGCGAACTGGCGTCACCGTGTGCCTCGGTCTGCGGGGTGTCATTGATGGAAAGTTTAGCGCCGCCTTCGGAAAGGAGCAGGCTGCCTTCGCTGGTCTCGATCTCCATGCTCCAGATCTGCTCGTCTTGCTGGCGGAAATCGAGCTTGGCCGATACGTCCGCGCCATCTGGATGAGCGAAGGTGAGGTGTGCCGCGATCGGCGTCTCGCAATTCTTCGGAAAAAACAGCTCCGCCGACGAAAGGTGGATATGATCGGGCAGGATTTCGGTGACGATGGAAAGCGCGTTGATGCCGGGGTCGAAGACGCCCAGGCCGCCCGCCTGCCAAATCCAGGTCTGGCCGGGATGCCAACGGCGCACGTCCTCCTTCCATGTGATCTTGAGACGGTGCAAGCGCTTGTCCTTGAGCCAGGATTTGGCGGACGCAACTTGTGCGGCCTCGCGCGAGTGCCATGTGGCGAAGATTGAAACGCCTGCGTCGCGCGCCAGTGTTTCCAGCGCATGGCATTCCGACAAGGTCGCGCCCGGCGGTTTTTCCAGCATCACATGGCGCCCGGCCCGGATCGCAGCCGCGGCATAGGCAAAACGCGGCACCGGCGGCAGGCAAAGCGAAACAACTTCGATGTCGGGCCGGGCTTTCAGCAGCGAGGCGATATCGCCGAAGGCTTCCACGCCGTCCACCGTGCCGTGGCGCGAAACGGTCGCCGCCAGCTCCCAATCCGGCGAGGCATTGATCGACGGGATATGCTGGTCGCGAGCGATCTTGCCGATGCCTGCCAGGGCGATTTTCCTGGGCATCAGTGTGAATCCCGTCCAACCGCCGCACCACGGCAGCCATTCAGAAAGTCAAGGTCGGCGCCGGTATCCGCGCCTTGCACATGGGTCTGGTGCAACCATGCGTAGCCCGATGCCGGTTCGCCCGGTGGTGTCCATTTTGCCAGCCGCGACGCCAGTTCTTCTTCGGAAATATCGAGATGGAGTCGCCGGGCCTCGACATCGAGTTCGATCATGTCGCCATTGCGCACGACGGCGAGGGGACCCCCGGCGGCGGCTTCCGGCGAGGTGTGCAGAACGACCGTGCCGTAAGCGGTGCCGGACATGCGGGCATCCGAAATGCGCACCATGTCGGTGACGCCCTTTTTCAGCACTTTCGGCGGCAGGCCCATGTTGCCGACCTCCGACATGCCGGGATATCCCTTCGGCCCGCAGTTCTTCAGCACCATGACGCAGGTTTCGTCGATGTCGAGCGCGTCGTCGTTGATCTTCGACTTGTAGTCGTCGATGTCCTCGAACACGACGGCGCGGCCACGGTGTTTCATCAGATGCAGCGAGGCGGCGGAGGGTTTCAATACCGCACCCTTCGGCGCAAGATTGCCCTTCAGGACCGCAATGCCCCCCTGCTGCGTCAATGCTTTTTCAACCGGCAGGATCACGTCCTCATTGTGGTTGACCACGTCCTTGACCTGTTCCCACATGGTTCCGCCGGACACGGTGAGGGCATCCTTGTGCAGTAGCCCCGCTTCGCCCAGGCGCTTGAGCACCACCGGCAGCCCGCCGGCATAGAAGAATTCTTCCATCAGGTATTTGCCGGAAGGCATCAGATTGACGATGGTCGCCACTTCACGGCCGCAGCGGTCCCAGTCATCGAGCGTCAGGTCGACGCCGACGCGGCCGGCAATGGCGAGCAGATGGATGACGGCGTTGGTCGAGCCGCCGATCGCGCCGTTGGTGCGGATGGCATTTTCGAACGCCCGTTTCGTCATCACGTCAGATGGTTTCAGGTCATCCTTGACCATCTGGACGATCCGCCGGCCGGATAGATGCGCCATCACGCGGCGGCGCGAGTCCACAGCCGGAATTGCGGCATTGCCGGAGAGCGCCATACCCAACGCCTCCGCCATGGACGCCATGGTCGAGGCCGTGCCCATGGTGTTGCAAGAACCGGGCGACCGCGACATGGAAGCTTCGGCCTCGAGAAAGTCCTCCGCCGTCATCTCGCCGGCCTTCACGGCTTCGGAAAACTTCCACAAATGGGTGCCCGAACCGACCCGTTCGCCCCGAAAATATCCGTTCAGCATCGGCCCACCGGTGACGACGATAGAGGGCAGGTCGGTGGAGGCCGCTCCCATCAGCAGGCTCGGCGTGGTCTTGTCGCAGCCCACCAGCAGCACCGCACCGTCGATAGGCTGGCCGCGCATGGTTTCCTCGACGGCCAGCGCCGCCAGGTTGCGGAACATCATCGCCGTTGGCCGAAAGGAGCTTTCCGCTGCCGAGAAAACCGGCACCTCGACGGGAAACCCGCCCGCTTCGTAGATGCCGTGCCTGACCCGCTCTGCCAGATCGCGCAGATGCGCGTTGCAGGGCGTCAACTCCGACCAGGTGTTGAGGATGCCGATCACTGGCCGGCCGTCGAACAGATCGTGCGGAAAGCCCTGATTTTTCATCCAGCCACGATGGTAGATCTGGTCGCGCCCGGTTCCGCCGAACCATTCCTGCGACCGCAGCTTCCTTGGCCATTGTGCGGGCTTGAAAGTCATGATTCACCTCGTGGGGATGAAGCCGTGTTGCAAGGCGCCCGAAATGCCGGACGCCTGCCGGCGTCAGCCCTGCTTTTGTTTGTTGTAGACGTCGAAGATCACGGCAGCGAGCAGCACCAGGCCCTTGATGACCTGCTGGTAGTCGATGCCGATGCCCATGATCGACATGCCGTTGTTCATCACGCCCATGATGAAGGCGCCGACCACCGCGCCGACGATCTTGCCGACGCCGCCCGACATCGACGCGCCGCCGATGAAGACGGCCGCGATAACGTCGAGCTCGAACGCGAAGCCGGCCTTGGGCGTCGCCGTGTTCAGGCGTGCGGCGAAGATCAGCCCGGCGAGCGCCGCCAGCATGCCCATGTTGACGAAGGCCAGGAAGGTCAGCCGTTCGGTCTTGATGCCCGACAGCTTCGCGGCCTTCTCGTTGCCGCCGAGCGCGTAGATCCGCCGGCCGATGCGTCGTCTTCTCGGTGAGGAAGGCGTAGATCACGGTCAGCATGACCATGGTGATCAGCACGTTCGGCAGGCCGCGGAACGTCGAAAGCTTGTAGGCGACGAACAGCAAGGCGCCGGCGACGATCACGTTGCGGGCGATGAAGAAGCCGGCGGGTTCGCCTTCGATGCCGTAGGTCCGGTTGCGCGCGCGGTCGCGCAAGCCCATCCAGACGATAAGCGCGGCGGCGACAACAGCCCGCCGGCTATGCGCCGTTGCAGTTCGGCCGGCCTGATGCCGAAAATATCGGGAATGAAGCCGGTCGACAGCGACCTGGAAGCTCTTCGGGAACGGGCCGACCGACTGGCCTTCCAGCAGCCACAGCGACAGGCCGCGAAAGACCAGCATGCCCGCAAGCGTGACGATGAAGGACGGGATTTGCCAATAGGCGACCCAATAGCCCTGCGCCGCGCCGATCAGATGCCGACCATCACGCAAGCGAAGATCGTGAGCGATGACCGGCCAGTGCCATTGCACGATCATGACGGCGGCAAGCGCGCCGACGAAGCCCATCACCGAGCCGACCGACAGGTCGATATGGCCGGAGACGATGACGAGCAGCATGCCGAGCGCCATGATGATGATGTAGCTGTTCTGCAGGAACAGGTTGGTGATGTTGACCGGCCGCAGCAGCGTGCCGTCGGTCACGACCTGGAAGAACGCCATGATGGCGATCAGCGCGAACAACAGCCCGTACTCGCGCATGTGCTTGACGAGATAGGCGCCGATGCCGTTCGATGTGCCGGCTGGTTGTGGCGCTGGTCTCCACCGCTTCCATCCGCCTTCCTCCCTAATTCGTCACGATGAGCGACATGATGCGCTCCTGGCTGGCCTCGGCGGCGGCAAGTTCGCCGACGAGTGCGCCTTCGTTCATGACGTAGATGCGGTCGCACATGCCGAGCAGTTCCGGCATCTCCGACGAGATCATGACGACGCCTTTGCCCTTCGTCGGCCAGTTCGTTCATGATGCTGTAGATCTCGAATTTCGCGCCGACGTCGATGCCGCGCGTCGGCTCGTCGAGGATCAGCACCTCCGGCTCGGCGAACAGCCATTTCGACAGCACGACCTTCTGCTGGTTGCCGCCCGACAGGTTGACCACCTTCTGGAAACACCGAAGGTGTGCGGATGTTCATGGCGGCGCGGTAGTTTTCGGCCACCCGGGTTTCCCGGGCCTCCGTCGATGACGCCCGCGCGTCGACACCGCCTCGAGATTGGCCAGCGTGATGTTGCGCTGGATCGGTTCGTCCAGGACAAGCCCAAGCGCTTTGCGGTCCTCGGTCACATAGGCAAGACCGCCGGCGATGGCCCGGTCGACCGTGCGAGACGTCGATCGGCTGGCCGTGCATCCGCACCTCGCCCGAGATGTTGCGTCCGTAGCTGCGGCCGAATATGCTCATGGCCAGTTCGGTGCGCCCGGATCCCATCAGTCCGGCAATGCCGACGATCTCGCCGGCGCGCACGGTGAAATTCGACGTCGCGGATCACCTGGCGTCCGGCATGTTCCGGGTGCCAGACGTTCCAGTTCCGCACCTCCATCAGCGACTTCGCCGGCGCGCGCTGTCGCGTTCGGGATAGCGGTGCGCCATGTCGCGGCCGACCATGTCGCGGATGATCCGGTCCTCGCTGATCTGCTCGGTGCGCGCGTCGAGCGTCGATACCGTCGTGCCGTCGCGCAGCACGGTGATGCGGTCGGCGACCTTGCGCACCTCGTTCAGCTTGTGGCTGATGAGGATCGAGGTGATGCCCTGCGCCTTGAGCTCCAGCAGCAGGTCCAGCAGCGCCTGGCTGTCGTTCTCCTGAAAGGGCCGCGGTCGGCTCGTCGAGGATCAGCAGGCGCACGTCCTTGGACAGCGCCTTGGCGATCTCGACCAGCTGCTGCTTGCCGACGCCGAGGTTGTCGACCAGCGCAGTCGGCGGCTCGCGCAGGCCGACCTTGTGCAAGCAGCTGCTCGGTGCGCTGAAATGTCTCGCGCCAGTTGATGACGCCGCCTTTGCGCCACGCTCGTTGCCGAGAAACAGGTTCTCGGCGATCGACAGCAGCGGCACCAGCGCCAGCTCCTGGTGGATGATGATGATGCCGACGGCTCTCGCTGTCGGCGATGCCGCGAGAAGGACGCGACCTTGCCGTCATAGTGGATCTCGCCGTCGTAGGTGCCGGCGGATAGACGCCCGACAGCACCTTCATCAGCGTCGATTTGCCGGCGCCGTTTTCGCCGACAAGCGCGTGGATCTCGCCTTCCATCGACGGTCAGGTTCACCGTGTCCAGCGCCTTGACGCCGGGAAAGGTCTTGGTGATGGCGCGCATTTCCAGAAGGGGTGTCATCGCCGCGCCTCGATTGCCGTGCGTCCACAAGGGTCAGCTGCCCGCGCAAGAAAGAGCGTGCGGCGGGCAGAGTTGCTTTCAGTGGCGAGGCTTACTTGATCTGGTCTGCGGTGTAGTAGCCGGAGCCGATCAGGATCTCTTCCCAGTTCGACTGCGTCGACCGAGACCGGCTCCAGCAGGTAGGACGGCACGACCTTGACGCCGTTGTCGTAGGTCTTGGTGTCGTTGATCTCCGGCTCGCCGCCTTGCAGCAGGGCATCGACCATGCCGACGGTGACGCGGGCAAGCTCGCGGGTGTCCTTGAAGACGGTCGAATACTGCTCGCCCGCCAGGATCGACTTGACCGAAGGAACTTCGGCGTCCTGGCCGGTGACGATCGGCATCTTCAGGTCGCCTGAGCCGTAGCCGACGCCCTTGAGCGACGAGAGAATGCCGATCGACAGCCCGTCATAGGGCGAAAGCACGCCATGCACCTGCTTGTCGGTGTAGTTGGCCGACAGAAGGTTATCCATGCGCGCCTGCGCCACCGCGCCATCCCAGCGCAGCGTGCCGACCGTGTCCATGCCCATCTGGCCGGAAACGATGACGATCTTGCCGCGTCGATCAGCGGCTGCAGCACGCTCATCGCGCCGTCGTAGAAGAAGAAGGCGTTGTTGTCGTCGGGCGATCCGCCGAACAGTTCGACGTTCCACGGCTGCCGTCGCCGAAGCGCTCCTTCAGACCCGTTGACCAGGCGATGTCGCCTGCTGCACGCCGACCTTGAAGTTGTCGAAGGTGGCGTAGTAGTCGACGTTGCCGCTGTCGCGGATCAGGCGGTCATAGGCGATGACCTTGATGCCGGCGGCGGCGGCGTTTTCCAGCGCGTTCGACAGCGTGGTGCCGTCGATTGCCGCGATCACCAGCACGTTGACGCCCTTGGTGATCATGTTCTCGATCTGGGCGAGCTGGTTCGGGAATGTCGTCCTCGGCATATTGCAGGTCGGTGGCATAGCCGGCCGTCTGTGAACTGCTCGACCATCGAGTTGCCGTCGGAAATCCAGCGCGCCGAGGACTTGGTCGGCATGGCGATGCCGACGGTGCCCTTGTCCTGCGCAAGAGCCGGTGCAGCAAGCAGTCCCGCGCCAAGCGCAAGCGTAGCCACTACGGAAGCGAGTATCCTCATCAGTTCCTCCCGAGAAAATGTGCGTAACCGCGAGCCAACGAGTTGTTTGTCTGGCGGTTACCGTTACGGATCCTCCCGATCCCGCAACAAGCTAGGAAAACTGACACATGCTGTTCAAATGAGTAGATTGACAATCTGCATATCAAAATTGATAAGTCATAAATGCTTGTTCTTGCCAACCGCCTGCAGCTTAAAGATTTTCGCCTGATTCTGGCGATTTACAAGACGGGGCAACTTGCGCTTGCCGCCGAACAACTGGCGATGACGCAGCCGGCTGCTTCGCGCATGCTCGCCAGTATCGAACGCGCGATTGCAACGCCCGTCTTCATTCGCCATCCCAAAGGAATGACGCCTACGCCTGTGGGAGAAATATTGGCGCGCAATGCGGTCGGCCTGCTCAACGGGCTGGATCAGACCGTGAATGAAGTGCATGCCGTGGGCCTGGGGCGTGCCGGTACGGCCCGCGTCGGAGCGGTTACCGGTAGCGCCGTCGCTTTCGTCGTGCCGGCGATCCGGCAATTGAAAGAGACTGCGAAAAGGGCGGATATTCACGTCGATGTCGCGCCGAGCGACGTGCTGATCAGCGGCCTCATCCAGGGCGAGTACGATTTCGTCCTTTCGCGCATTCCCGCCGGAACGGATGCCCGGCAATTCACGATCCGCCGTGGCCGGGTGGAAGTGATCCGCTTTCTCGTTCGCGAAAGCCACCCTCTCGCCGGTCGCGGCCCGTTGAAGCTCGACGAACTGGTTGGCTTCGAGTGGGTCATCCAGGCGCCGCACACGCCGATGCGGCAAGCCGTCGAGGAGGCTTTCGTCGCGAGGGGCAATCCCTTGCCCGACGAGATCGTCAATACAACGTCGCTCCTGGTGATGATCGCTTATCTCTCATCCACGGATGCCATCGGGCCGATATCGCGCGAAGTCGCCGATCTGCTCGGCCCAAGGGGGATCGGAAGCGGGCTCACCGCGCTCGAGCTTGAAGAGCCGATCATCGTGAACCCCTACCATCTGATATCGCGCAAGAACCAGGTGATCAGCCCGCTCGCCCAGCAATTGCGCGAACTCGTCGCCGCCGGCCTTTCCGGTGACCACGGCGACGGCGGCAGGTGAACGTGTATTGGACAGTGAATTTGTGGGCGGCCTGCGCATGCAGGGCCGACCTCACGCCGGCGAAACAAAAGTCGACGTGATTGTTTTCACCAACTTGGTGCGACTTGCCGGAGCTTCGGTCAGACGAGGTTGGCCGTGAGCGAGATATCGGCGTTTAACAGCTTGGATACAGGGCAGTTCGCTTTGGCGACCCCGGCAAGCTGCTGGAAAGTATCGGGATCGATTTCGGGAATCTCGGCGGTGAGTGCAAGCGCGATTGCCGTGATCGCAAAGCCTCCATCGACCGGTTCCAGCGTCACTGTGGCCTTGGTTTCCATTTTAGTTGCCGTGAAGCCTGCGTCTCCAAGGATTAGCGAGAGGGCCATGGTAAAACAGGCGGAATGGGCAGCACCCAGCAGTTCTTCCGGGTTGGTGCCGGGCACGCCCTCAAAGCGATTGGCAAAGCCGTAGGGCTGGTCTTTCAAAGCGCCGCTATGGGTGGATATCGCCCCGCGGCCATCCTTCAGGCCGCCACTCCAAACTGCAGAACCGTATCGTTTGATTTTCATGCTCGTTCCTCCGGACGTTACCGTCGCCAGGGCCGGGGATGCCGGATGGCGACGGGACAGGGACGACAAAATGCGGTGTGTAACGACGGCATCATACACCTGATCGGGGCCGGCGGATGCCCGCGTAGGGGACGAATGAAACTGGATGCCGTCGTCGGCATTCATTTTGAATGGGCCGAACCGGCGTTCCTGAAGAGATCAACCGGCGACAAAGCGAGGCCACGCCGACATGCCTTCAATTCCGCTGGTCCGATCGCGGGCGGCCGGGATGTGGCTTTACGGCGTCTGGATACCTTCGCAATTCAGTTTGATCGTATAGACGCTTGTGGTTGCCGTGATGAATAGCTGGTGCTTCGCGCGGCCGCCGAAGCATACGTTCGACACGATTTCCGGCACGAGGATTTTTCCAAGCAAATCGCCGGATGGCGATATGGCGTGGACGCCGTCTCCGGCGGACGACCAGATGTTGCCGTTCGTATCGAGGCGGAAGCCGTCCGAGGCTCCGGGCGAGATGACGTGGAACACGTCGCCGCCGGTCAGCGTCTTTTCACCCGAAACTTTGAAACTGCGGATATGCGCCTTTCTCGGCCGGTCGAATTTGCGGCCCGTATCGGACACATAAAGCCGCGTTTCGTCCTGCGAAAAAGCCAGTCCGTTGGGGCAATCGAAGTCGGTCAGAACGGCTTCGATCGTGCCGGCTGCCGGGTCGACGCGGTAGACATTGCAGGGCAATTCCTGCTCCGCCTTGTGGCCCTCGTAATTCGTGGCGATGCCGTAGTGCGGATCGGAGAACCAGATGGTGCCGTCGGATTTGACCACCACGTCGTTGGGCGAATTGAGCCGCTTGCCGTCGAAGCGGTCGGCGATGACGGTGATGGTGCCATCGTATTCGGTGCGTGTAACGCGGCGTGCGCCATGCTCGCAGGTGATCAGCCGGCCCTGGCGGTCGCGGGTCTGCCCGTTGGAGAAGTTGGATGGCGCGCGATAGGTGGAAAGCCCCGATGCCGGGCTCCAGCGCATGATCCGGTTGTTGGGAATATCGGAAAACAACAGGCAATCTGCATCGCCGAACCAGACCGGGCCTTCGGTCCACTCAAAGCCGGTCGCGATTTGTTTCAAGTGCGCGGTGCTGGCGATATAGCGCCCGAATACCGGGTCGAATTCTTCGTAATACGACATCCCACGCCCCGTCGGTTTGTTTCAGCGGTTATGAGCTTTCCTCCATTTCCTGAAATTCTCAAGGGTTTCTTCCCTGGTCGCCGGATAAAGCCCGATGATCGGCTTGCCGGCTTTCACCTCTGAGACGACGAAATCCTCAAACACCGTCATCTCGGTCGCCTCATCGGCGATCTCATCGGCGATTGCGGCTGGAACGACGATCACGCTGTCATCGTCTCCCACCACGATATCGCCAGGCCACACCGCCACATCGCCGCAGCCGATCGGCACGTTCAAATCCAGCGCCTGATGCAGGGTCAGGTTCGTCGGAGTGGAGGGGCGATTGTGGTAGCAAGGGATATCCAGCTCGCCGATCACCCTTAAATCGCGAAAGCCGCCGTCGGTCACGACCCCCTCGACGCCGCGCACTTGCAGCCGGGTTATCAGGATGTCGCCGGCGCTTGCGGCGCGCGGGTCCTTGCGGCTGTCCATGACCATGACGTGGCCTTCGGGGCAGGTTTCTACGCCAAGCCGCTGCGGGTGCTCGGGGTTGCGAAACTCCGCCAGCGTGTTGAGGTCTTCACGGGCGGGAATATACCGCAGCGTATAGGCAGGACCGACCATGTTGCGCCCCTTGCGCGCAACCGGCCGGACATCCTGAATGGTCTGGTTGCGCAGCCCGCGTTTGAACAGCGCGGTGGCAAGGGTCGCCACCGAGACATGGCGAAGCTTTTCGCGGGTTTCCGGGTTCATATCAGGTCCCTGATTTCTTCCGGCAGCAGCTGAGCCGGTATGGCCTGGTAGCAAACCGGCCTGAGGAAGCGGCGGATGGAGAGCGTGCCGACCGAGGTTGCACCGAAGTTGGTAGAGGCCGGGTAGGGGCCGCCATGCACCATGGAGTTGGCGACTTCAACACCGGTTGGGAAGCCATTGGCCAGAATGCGCCCCGCCTTGCGCTCAAGTATGGGCATGAGGGTGCGCCCCAGCGCGGTATCGCTGTCGTCCAGATGCAGCGTGCAGGTCAACTGCCCGTGGAGTGCATGGGCGACGCGCTGCATTTCCGCGAAGTCCTCGACCTCGACGATCATGCCGAGGGGGCCGAAGACTTCCTCGCCAAGCACCTCGTTTGCAAGCCATTGCGCGCCGGTTGTGGCAAAGAGATAGGGCGTCGCCCCGCGCAGATCGCAGGTGCTGGTCAGCACTTCGCGCACCCCTGCTGCGGCCCTGACCCGGTCGCGGCCATCGCGATAGGCCTTGGCGATGCCGTCGGTGAGCATGGTCTGTTCCGCCACATTGGCAAGCGCTTCAGTCGCGGCGGCTGCAAACTTTTCGGCATCCGCACCTTTGATCACGATGGCTATGCCCGGGTTCGTGCAGAATTGGCCTGCGCCCATGGTCAGCGACGCCGCCCAGCCGGCCGCGATCTGCTTGGCGCGGGCGGCGAGTGCGCCCGGCAGCAGGAACATCGGGTTCACCGACCCCAATTCGCCGAAGAAGGGGATCGGCTCGGGCCGCGCGGCGCACAGGTCAAACAATGCCCGACCGCCTGCCAGCGAGCCGGTGAAGCCCACCGCCTTGATCAGCGGATGCTGCACGACGGCCTGACCGACGGCGCGGTCCCCACCCTGCACCTGCGAAAATACGCCTGGATGAATGCCGCATTTCCGGATTGCGGCGTCGATCGCCTGAGCGACGATATCGGCGGTTCCCGGATGGGCGGAGTGCCCCTTCACGACGACCGGACAGCCGGCGGCAAGTGCTGCAGCCGTATCGCCGCCTGCCGTCGAAAACGCGAGCGGAAAGTTCGATGCGCCGAATACCGCGACTGGACCGATGGGGCGTTCCATCATCCTGAGGTCGGGGCGCGGCAGGGGCGCGCGGTCGGGCAGGGCGGCATCGTGGCGACGGTCGAGATAGTCGCCCTTCAGGATATGGCTTGCAAAGAGACGCAGCTGGCCGGTCGTGCGGCCCCGCTCGCCTTCCAGCCGTGCGGCGGGCAGTCCGGTTTCCTGCGTACCGATCTCGGTGATCTCGCCACCGCGCGCCTCGATCTCATCCGCGATGGCATTCAGGAAGGCGGCACGCTCGGTTCGTTTCGAATAGCCATAGCTCCAGAATGCCTCTTCGGCGGCTTTGGCGGCAGCATCGACGTGCGCCACGGTACCTTTGGAAAAGGCGCGAGCGGGGCCGTGGGCGGGCGCATTGTCGAACGTCTCGTCGGAGGCGACCCATTGGCCGGCGATAAGGTGATGTCCTTTGATCATCGGATCATCCTTTCTGTGTGAAATTGGCTTCGGAACGATTTTCTATCATGCAGGCCGCGTCAGGCTGAACGGAATATGCACTCCGCCGCCGGTGGTCGGCGCGATGGGGCGACCTTGCTCTTCGGGTGTTGGCGCATATCATGTTTTGCGGACTTTGAATTCTCCATTCGGGCATGAGCGTTGAGACCGCTCAGAATATATCGGGCTCACCGGCAGCCGGGCCGAAGCCTGCTTCGAGATAGTCGAAGTCGCAGCCCTTGTCGGCTTGAGTCACGTGGCGGGCAAACATCCAGCCGTAGCCGCGGGCATAGGGGGCTGGCGGGGCAACCCACCTTGCGCGTCTTGCCGCCAGTTCCTCTTCGCCGACCAGCATGTCGAGCGAGCGCTTGGCCAGGTCGAGGCGCACGATGTCGCCCGTTTGAAGCAGGGCAAGCGGGCCGCCCACATGGCTTTCGGGGGCCACATGCAGCACGCAGGCGCCATAGGACGTGCCGGACATCCGCGCATCCGAGATCCGCAGCATATCGCGGTGTCCCTGTTTGATCAGCGCCTTGGGGATCGGCAACATGCCCCATTCCGGCATGCCCGGACCGCCTTTCGGGCCGGCATTTCGCAGCACCAGAACGGTGTCGGGCGTCACATCCAGATTTTCGTCGTCGATCGCGGCCTTCATTTCGGGATAACTGTCGAACACCAGCGCCGGGCCTTCGTGATTGTAGTATTTCGGGTCGCAGGCGGCGGGCTTTATCACCGCGCCGTCGGGGCAGAGATTACCGCGCAGCACAGCGAGCGAACCTTCCTTGTAGACGGGGTTGGAGAGCGGGCGAATGACGTCGTCGTTGTAGACTTCCGCACCTTCAAGCGTTTCTCCCAGGGTCTTGCCCGACACGGTCATGACCGTGAGGTCCAGTTTGTCGCCAAGTTGCGCCATAAGCGCGCGCAAGCCGCCGGCATAGAAGAAATCTTCCATCAGATAGTCTTTGCCTGACGGGCGCACATTGGCGATCAGAGGGCTGGTGCGGCCAAGAGCATCGAGGTCGTCGAGGGTGAGGCGCACGCCCGCGCGCCCGGCAATGGCGATCAGATGCACCACCGCATTGGTGGAACAGCCTGTCGCCATGGCGACGATCGCCGCATTGCGCATCGAGGCATCCGTCACGATCTTTTTCGGCGTCAGGTCTTCCCAGACCATACCGACGATACGGCGGCCGCATTCGGCCGACATGCGGATATGGCCCGCATCGGCGGCCGGGATCGAGGATGCGCCGGGCAGCGTGAGGCCCATGGCGTCGGCGATGGACGTCATGGTGCTGGCGGTGCCCATGGTCATGCAGGTGCCGTAGGAGCGGGCGATTCCGCCTTCGATGCCCAGCCATTCTTCGTCGGAGATATTGCCAGCGCGGCGTTCGTCCCAGTATTTCCAGACATCGGAACCGGAACCGAGGATCTTGCCGGCGTAGTTGCCGCGCAACATCGGGCCAGCCGGCAGATAGATCATTGGCACGCCGGCTGAAAGCGCGCCCATGATCAGCGCCGGGGTGGTCTTGTCGCAGCCGCCCATGAGCACCACGCCGTCGAGGGGATGCGAGCGGATCTGCTCCTCGGCCTCCATGGCGAGGAGGTTGCGGTAAAGCATCGACGTCGGTTTGGTGAAGGTTTCGTCAACCGCAACTGCCGGAAGCTCCACTGGAAAACCGCCCGCCTGACTGACACCGCGCTTCACGTCGTCCACGCGGGTTTTGAAATGCGAATGGCAGGGGTTGAGGTCCGACCAGGTGTTCAAGATGCCGATGACCGGCTTTCCCATATAGTCCTCGGGCGAATAGCCCATCTGCATCATGCGCGAGCGGTGCCCGAAGCTGCGCAGGTCATCCGGCGCGAACCATCTGGCGCTCCGCAATGTCGCGGCTGTTTTTGCATGGCCGGTCATGGGTTTCCTCGTTTTTCCAAGCGTATATTTTCTCCGGCGAGAGGCGGCATGAGCGACAAGAATAGGCGCAAAGCCATGAATCTGGAGCGATTTCTTGTCGGTTAGATGATTTCATCTGCGCGGCATGCTTTTGGATAGCGTTCGATACGGCGCGGTTTGCCATGCTCGCGGCAAAGAGGTGGACATTTGCTGCTCAACGTCGGCAGCGCCTGGAGCGGCTTTTGGCTGCAGGTTGAAGGTCAGATTTGTAATATATTTCAAACTTAAATATCGAAATTTAAAGTATTTAATACGTAAAATAATTCGAATTTCGAAATTTATATTGTATAATTTTTTAACATTATGGATATGGATTAAAAATGTTAGGCCATGATTTGGCTATTAAACTATAATAATGTGATATATTCCGCAGTATAGTTTGGTTGAGGTCTACTGCTGCAAGATAATGAGACGCTTTGTGAGTGCACGTGATCGGTGTTAGGTGCCTTGTGCTTGGGGGCGGCGGCTTTCTTGGCATCAACCTTTGCAATGCGTTGGCTGCGCGCGGTGCAAACGTCTCCGCCTTTGGCCGTTCTCTCGCCTTTGAGGGCGTGCTTGACCGGCGGGTTTCATGGACGAGAGGGCATTTGAACGACGCTCATGCGCTCAGGCAAGCGCTTTGCGGCCAGGCGATCGTTTTCCATTTGGCGAATACTGCGGTTCCCGGCAAAGCCAACAAGAACCCGCTGGCCGATATCGACGCGAATGTTCGCACGACTGTCCAACTTCTGGACCTTTTTCTGGCATCCGGCTGCGGCAGGCTGATTTTCGCCTCCTCTGGCGGCACTGTTTATGGTGCTCAAGAGATGCTGCCCATACCGGAGAACGCGCCTGCCGAACCGATATCGGCCTATGGCATCGGCAAGTTGATGAGCGAGAAATACGTCTCGCTTTACCGGCATTTGCACGCCCTCGATTACCGTATCCTGCGCATTGCCAACGCTTATGGGCCGTATCAGGCGCCCGGGCGGGGGCAAGGCGTGGTACCTACGATGATCGAGCGCGCGCTCAAGGGAGAGCCGCTGGAAATCTGGGGCACCGGAGATGCGGTTCGCGATCTGGTTTATGTCGACGATGTTGTCGATGCCATGATCGGTGTCTGCGCATATGACGGCCCTCACCGGGTCATGAATGTCGGTTCAGGGCAAGGCATCAGCGTCAACCGGATTGCGAGCGACATTGCACGCCTGGCTGCAAGCAAGCCGCTGGCGGTAGTCCGCAAGCCGGCCCTTGCCGCCGACGTTCCCGCAAATGTGCTCGATCCATCACTGATTGCCAGGGAGTTGGGTTGGCGCCCGGCGATAATCTGGCAAGAAGGGCTTGGCCGCACGATGGAATGGGTATCGAAAGCTTACCTTCCCCAGTATGGCCGAAACCTGCCTGTCGAGGGAGCGTTTGGCCGCGGAAATTGATTTCAATGATATAAATACGTCAGTTACTGCATTTATATAAATCTATTTTAGTTTTATTTTGGCGATAAATTTGAATTAAGTTCGAGCGATCGTTAATTATACTTATAGCTGTCATGTTTTTGCCTTAAGATTGCCAATTATGAAAGGCGTATTATTTGTTCAATGCGGTCAATTCTCGAGTAATATTGCGATATGTCGGAAAGCGAAGGGATATTAAAACAGTCAGTCGTATCGAAATGCGCTCTGGCGGTGATCGTCCCTGCCTATGGCCAACCCTCGCTTGCGGCTGAAGCGCTGCGAAGCGCGTTGATGCAAAAAACCGATTTTCCCTATGCCATCGTCGTCGTCAATGACGGCTGCCCCCAGTCGGCAACCCATGATATCTGTCTGACTTTTGCAGCGGCAAACCCCGGCCGGGTCTTCTACCTGCAAAAGAAGAATGGCGGTTTGAGTGCTGCCCGAAACACGGGCATCGAGTTTGCGCTCGGTGCATTTCCCAAGCTTGAGGCAGTGTATTTCCTGGATTGCGACAACAGGATCGGGCCAAACCTTCTTCAACGCCTGTTGGACGCATTGAGATCGGGCAGCGAGAATACCGGCTGGGCCTATCCTGATATCGACAAGTTCGGCTTTGCCGAATTCGCCGATATGTCGGGCGCTTATTCTCCGCTGGAACATCTTTTCAGGAATATCAGCGAAGCTGGAAGCATGGCGGCGCGACGCATGCTCGATGCCGGCGTTCGCTTCGACACGAAAATGAAGAAAGGCGCGGAAGACTGGGAGTTCTGGCTACAGGGCCTTGAGAAGGGGTTTTGCGGCGTTCATGTGCCCGACACCGGATTTCGATACCGAAAGCGCGGCGAGAGCATGCTTGTTGCGGCTGAAAGGGATTTTGCCCCGATCCTCGACTACATCCGATCCGCCCATCCGGCTCTCTTTAAAGCGCGCGCGATCCTGGAAAGCGAAATCGCGGCGAAATCCCGCTACTCCATCTACCATCCGGATACGAACCGCGTCAGCCGCCTGACGGTGCCCTTTGAGCGGGAAACCCTCGATCTCGACGACTATTTGATCCGCTTGCTGCGAGCAGGCGAAAGGCCGGATTATGGCCAATGTCCGGGCTACCTGATGGTGATGGAGGAGGGGTTTTTCGAGGCTCTCCGGGAGCGGCGGATGCTCTCCGGCGTCCTTTGGGTGCTTGAGTGCGCCTTGAGGGAAAGCACGGTATCCGCGATAACCTTCGCGCCTGCTACAACACCTAAGCCTTTGGGGCCTCAGCCTTTGGCGCCCCAGCCTTTGGTTCCCGAGCCTTTGATCAGCTGGCGACGGGTGCGTTCAGGCGGTCAATCGACCGGCTCCGCCCATGCGGCGCTGCCCATTGCTCTGCCATGCAGCCCTTGCGCGATTGCGCTGGAGGCAAGCCAGCTTTTATCCGCCATAGAGGCAAGGAAAGGGTTCATTGGCATTCCTTCGCAATTGGGCAAGGCGAATGACGTCCTTCATCTGGAAATGGGGATCGCGACTGCTCCAACGCTTGAATGCAATGCCACGCAAGCGCTGATGGATCTTGGCAATGCGCTCGCCGAAAAAGCCCGCGAGCAACATGCAGCACTTTGGAAATCGGCTGAGCTAGACCGCTACCGGGCGCGGCCCTCGCTTCCCCGCGACGTCTATTCCAACGTCAATCTTCCGTCCGTCTTTCCTGCCGCGATTCCCGGGCCGCGCGGAAAATATGCGGCATTGATCGTGGAAAGTGATGCACCCGCAGTGATGAGTGCCGCGGGCATGCTGCGCGAGCAATTGTCGGGCGAAGGCTACATCGTGCATCTGGTTGCAATCGCTGAAAGGCTGAATGTGCGCCAGGGTGACGTTCAGGATTATCACGATGTCGTCGTTCTGCCCGTGTCGCAGTTCTGCGAGCAATCGGCGGAAACGCCTACCCGCTCCTATGGCGGCTCGCCTGCGGTTAGGCTCCACCCCTACGATACCCAGGCCGCGATCGCAACGCTTGCCGCCTATGACGTTGTTGTCTCCGTGGCGGGCCGGATTGCCCATACGTTGATGGGTTCGCTGCGCCATCTGGGCGTGGAAACGCGCTGCCTGCTGCAAGGCGACGCCATTCGTGAAGGCACGCCGTTCGACGAAATCAATCTCTGCGCCGCCTTCGAACAGGCCTACGACACGATCCTTCTCGACAGTCCTGGAACGCTTCACCTTTGCCGCGCGATCGGTCTTCCGGAAAAGAAGCTGCGCGTCATGTCGGACGCCGCGGAAAGAGAGGCGAAAATAGAAAACCGCATCAGGCTGGCGAGCGAGAACCGGGAGCTTTTGACGATATGACACTCTATGCGCATCAATCGCTCTTCAGCTCGCTTTACGATGCTGCGCCAAAGCTTCTGCTTTTGAAATCGCCGGCGGAATTACGCAAGGAGGCGATGACCGATGCTCAACTTCGTTCCTACGCCTTGAAACTGGACGGCGGCCAGCGGCTTGTTCTGGTCCAGGCAGATGGCGAGCTGGCTGATCTGGCCGATAGCGACGCCGATCCCCTGCCGCTTTCGGTGCCGCCGACCAACGTTTGGGCCATATGGGTTACCGGTTCCGATTATGGCAAGGCGGGCGAGCTTTTGATGCGCTGGTGGTCGCTGACCGGAGGAGAGGTCTCTCTGCCGCGTCTCGTGAAGGGCGATTGTTCGGCCTTGAAGGAAGCTCTCTTGAGCCGGGCGCCGGAAGAAAGCCAGCGGCTCGCACGGGTCAACGAAATGCTGCTCCGCGATATTGCCGCCATCCGCGAGGCCATGGAAAGCCACGTTCGAATTCCACAGGAAGTTCAGGAGGTTGTCGAGAACCTGCGCCTTGCTCCGGCAAAGCTCGTCTTTACCGGCGCTGCGAAGTCCGGCGACATTCCAATACCGCTCATGCCGCCCGGACAACTGGCGGCGATGGGCGGCGAATTGGGAAAGTCGAATGCGCTTTGCCAAAGGGTGCCGGTCGCTGCGCGTGGCTTGGGCGGGCTTGATTTGACGATCGCCGATCCAGGTTCGGGTATCGGCCGGCTGCATATTGCTCTTGTCACGAGAGACAGCGACGAAAGGCTCGCCGACTGGCGTATTCCGTTTGAGGATTTGCGCAAGGGCACCATGCCGCTCCGCCTTGAGAAATATTCCTCCCTGCCTTGGCGCTCTCTCGAACTCCGCATCGCGGCGGAAGGCAGCGGCGAGGCGCCACGCCTCGGCACGAGCGCCACCGGCCTTCTGCCTGAATTCGGGCTTGAGCTACCGGTAGGTGATGCCCCCTTCGAAAGAACCAATATGCTTTCCATGCGGATTTGGGGTGGGTTCCCCGGTCTTTCGACAGACGCGGCGCTGCAGGAGACGAGGGCATTACCGCCGCCGAACCCGGTCGTTGCGATCGATCCAGCGGATATCGCGGAGGTCAGGCTGACGCGTGAAATCAACGAAAATTACCCGTGCTTCGGCTATCTCGAAAGTGGCAGGGTGTTGCTGCGTCCTTTCCCGAAGCGGATATCGGCGGCCCTTGTGCCCTTGCCGGATTATGAGGGCTTGAGCGCCATAACCTGCTCGCTCGCCGTCGATGAAAGCCGCTGCCAGACGCGCGGCCTTGCCGCCCGCATCGTCGTCATGGCGCCCGGCATGGGGCCGGATGAGGCGGAACTTGCAGCGGCAAGCGGCGAGGGAGCGCTTGCGGCGAGCGATTGGGTGGTGCTGGACCATCCGCTGGACGCCAGACAGATCAGGGCGGATTTGGCGGTTCCCAAACGCGGCCCTGTCGACCTGCATCTCTTCACGCGGCTTCCCGAAGGCGGCAGCATTCAGCATGTCCGCATGATTTTTGCGAAGTTTGAGGCTGAGATCGACGCCCGGGCCTTGCAGGATATGGCACCGTTTCTCCCTGAGGCGCAGATGGAAGACTGGAGCCGGCAGGCAGCCGAATAAGCGCTTTTCAGATTGTCAGATGCGTCTGTATCTTGTCTTCGTCCGCCCCTTCCATCGCGCCGGACATGACGATCTGGCCACGGTCCATCACGGCGTAAATGTCGGCGAGATCGCGGGCGAAGTCGAAATACTGCTCCACCAGCAAGATACCCATGTCGCCGCGATTGCGCAGCAGCGAAATCACCCGTTCGATATCCTTGATGATGGAGGGCTGAATGCCTTCCGTCGGCTCGTCCAAAAGCAATAGCCTCGGCTTCATGACGAGTGCGCGGGCGATAGACAACTGTTGTTGCTGGCCGCCCGAGAGGTCGCCGCCGCGTCTGGACAGCATGTCGCCCAAGACCGGGAACAGATCGAAGATCTCATCGGGGATGCGCCGCTCGGCGCGGCGATGAACGAAAAGGCCGGTTTGCAGGTTTTCCCTCACGCTGAGCAGGGGAAAGACCTCGCGCCCCTGCGGCACATAGGCGATGCCGTTGCGGGCGCGCTTCTCGCCGGCAAATGCGGATATATCCTTGCCGTCCCATTTGATCGCGCCGCGCGTGACGGGCAATTGCCCGGCGACCGCTCGCAGCAGGCTCGTCTTGCCGACGCCGTTGCGGCCGAGCAGGCAGGTGACCTTGCCGACGGGCACTTCCAGCGATACCCCGCGAAGCGCCTGAGCCGCGCCGTAATAGAGATCGACGTTCGCCACTTCAAGCATAGGCCTATCTCCCCAGATATGTTTCGATGACCCGTGGATCGGCGCTGACCTTGTCGAGGGTGCCTTCCGCCAGAACGGAACCTTCGGCGAGTACGGTCACCTTGACGTCGAGGTCGCGAACGAAGGCC
Organism: uncultured Alphaproteobacteria bacterium; assembly: GCA_963698365.1. Lineage (GTDB taxonomy): Bacteria > Pseudomonadota > Alphaproteobacteria > Rhizobiales > Stappiaceae > Hongsoonwoonella. The sequence continues at coordinate 167,988 of CAVOQM010000004.1, read as the reverse complement.
ATATCGTGTTCCACGACGACGACGGATCGCGTTCTGGCGATTTCCCGCAGGAGCCTTGCCGTTTCCGCCGTCTCGGAATCGGTCATCCCGGCAACCGGCTCGTCGACCAGAAGCACCTTAGGCTCCTGGGCAAGCAGCATGCCGATTTCCAGCCATTGCTTTTGCCCGTGCGAAAGGGTTTGCGCGGGTCTGTGGGCGAGGTCTGAAAGCCGGATCGTTTCCATGATCTCGCCTATGCGCGCCTTATCCCGCGCGGTAGCGGACCAGAACAGCGATTTCGCCACGCTGCGGTTGCCGGCAAGCGCCAGTTCAAGGTTTTCATAGACGGTCTGGCTTTCGAACACCGTCGGCTTCTGGAATTTCCGGCCGATGCCGAGTTCGGCGATGCCGGCCTCGTCCAGTGTGGTGAGATCGGTCTCTCCATCGAAATAGACCTCGCCTTCATCGGGTTTGGTCTTGCCGGTGATGACATCCATCATCGTCGTCTTGCCGGCGCCGTTCGGACCGATGATCGCCCGCATTTCTCCTGGTTCCAGATAGAGCGAAAGATCGTTCAATGCGCGGAAGCCGTCGAAGGAAACGCTGACCCCGTCGAGATAGAGGATCGTATTGGCCTTTGCGGTCATGGCTATTCGGCCGCTCCCGTTGCTTCGGTGGTGATTGCGCGGCTCTCGCCTTCGCGTCTCTTGATGCTGCCTATCGACTGCCACCCCTTGACGAATACCCCGACGATGCCTTTCGGCATGAACAGCGTGACGGCGATGAAGAGGCCGCCCAGGGCAAAGAGCCAGAATTCCGGAAATGCGCCGGTGAACCAGGTCTTGGCGTAATTGACGAGCACTGCGCCGATTACCGCGCCGATCAGCGTGCCGCGGCCGCCGACGGCAACCGCGATGACGATCTCGATGGAATTTGCGGGCGCGAATTCGCCCGGGTTGATGATGCCGACCTGCGGCACGTAGAGTGCGCCTGCGATCCCCGCCAGCACGGCGGAAACCACGAAGACGAAGAGCTTGTAGTGCTCGACCCGGTAGCCGAGGAAGCGGGTGCGGCTTTCCGCGTCGCGAATGGCAATGAGAACCTTGCCGAGCCTCGAGCGCACGATCATGCGGCAAAGGATGAAGCCAAGCGCAAGCGCAATCGCGGATGCGGAAAACAACGAGGCGCGGGTTGCATCGGCCTGAAGCGAGAAGCCGAGGATATCCTTGAAGTCGGTCAGGCCGTTGTTGCCGCCAAAGCCCATGTCGTTGCGGAAGAAGGCGAGCAGCAAGGCATAGGTCATCGCCTGCGTGATGATGGAGAGATAGACCCCCGTCACCCGCGAGCGGAAGGCGAACCAGCCGAAGACGAAGGCGAGCAGCCCCGGCACCAGTATGACCATGAGCGCGGCGAAAGCGAAACTGTCGAAGCCGAGCCAGTACCAGGGCAGTTCCTTCCAATTGAGGAAGACCATGAAATCCGGCAGGTCCGGATTGCCGTAGACGCCGCGGCTGCCGATCTGGCGCATCAAATACATGCCCATCGCATAGCCGCCGAGCGCGAAAAACGCTCCGTGGCCGAGCGAAAGGATGCCGCAAAATCCCCAGATCAGGTCGACCGACAAGGCAAGCAAGGCAAAACAAAGATATTTGCCGGTGAGTGCGACGGCGTAGCTCGACAGGTGATAGGGGCTTGATGCCGGGACCGCCAGATGGAGGAGAGGAACAAGTGCCGCGATCGCCAACAGCACTGCCAGAAACATGAGGCTCCAGCGGTCGAGCGAGCGAAAGAAAAGCGTGGTGATCATGCTTCCACCGCCCGGCCCTTGAGCGCGAAGAGGCCGCGCGGGCGCTTTTGTATGAAGAGGATGATGAAGACGAGAACCAGGATCTTGGCGAGCACCGCGCCTGCATAGGGCTCGAGGAATTTGTTCGCCACGCCTAGTGTCATGGCGCCGACGAGCGTACCCCAGAGATTGCCGACCCCGCCGAAGACCACCACCATGAAGCTGTCGATGATGTAGCTTTGCCCGAGGTTCGGGCTGACGTTGTCGATCTGGCTTATCGCCACGCCCGCTATGCCGGCGATGCCCGAGCCGAGGCCGAAGGTCAGTGCATCGATCCACTTGGTGCGAATGCCCATGGATGATGCCATCCTGCGGTTCTGGACGACGGCGCGCATCTGCAGGCCGAAACTGGTGAAGCGAATGACCAGATAGAGCGCTGCAAAGACCATGAGAGCGAAGGCGATGATGTAGAGCCGGCCCCAGGTGAGCGTCAGTTCGCCGATCTGAAGCGCGCCCGACATCCAGTCCGGATTGCCGACCTCCCGGTTGTTCGGGCCGAAGATGGTGCGCACCGTCTGCTGCAGGATGAGCGACACGCCCCAGGTTGCCAGCAACGTTTCCAGCGGACGGCCGTAGAGCCAGCGGATGACGCTGCGTTCCAGCGCCATGCCGATTGCCGCCGTGATGAGGAAGGCCATGGGCAGCGCGATCAGCAGCGACCAGTCGAAGAGCCAGGGCATCGACGTGCGAATGGTCTCCTGCACCATAAAGGTCGTGTAGGCGCCGAGCATGACCATTTCGCCGTGGGCCATGTTGATGACGCCCATCACGCCGAAGGTTATGGCAAGGCCGATTGCCGCCAGAAGCAGCACCGAGCCGAGGCTCAATCCGTAGATGACGTTTTGCACCGCCGACCAGAAGGATTGATTGCGCTCGATCCGCTTGATCGTTTTGGCGGCTTCTTCGCCAAGCGCGCCCTCGGCCCCCGAAAGCGGAACAAGCAGCGTAAGCGCATCTTGACCGCCCATATCGGCGATGACTTCGATGGCCTCCAGTTTGGCGGCGTCGTCGGCGTCGCCGCTGAGGACCGCCGCCGCGCGCGCCTGCTCCATGACGAGGCGTATATCGGGCTCGCTTTCAGCCGCGATTGCCTGGTCGAGCATCTCGACCGCGCTGGCGTCCCTGGCGGCGAGGATCGTTTTGGCGGCTTCCAACCGCCGTTGCGGGTTCTTCGATTGCAGCGTCAGCGTGCCGAGCGCATCGCGGATGACGCTGCGCATGCGGTTGTTGGTCTTGATCTTTTCAAGATTTGATTTCGACAGCTCATCGACGATTTCGCCTGTCGCCGCATCTTCGAATTTGCTCCGCGCTTCCTTCGACGGAAGCACGATGCGGCCATCCGGCGCGATGTAGAGCTTGCCGTCCGACAAGGCGTCCAGAACAACAGCCGCCCGGTCATCGCCGGTTGCGGCAATATCGTTGATCGCCTCGATGCGCGCATTGAAGCTTGCGCTTTTCAGCCCGCTGAGCGCGTCGGTAAAGGTGTCGGCTCTTCCCTCCGTGGAAAAGACAGCCATAAGCAGGCAGATACATGAAAGAAGCTTCACTGCCCGGCGCATCAAACCGCGCATCCCGTTTCCCCCGGATTATTGTTGGGTGAGGGGGAGCGCCGAAATCGCCCGGCGCTCCCGGTTTTGCAGGTCAATCATAGAGAGGTCGGGATCAACTCCCCTGACCGCCGCATTTGCCGCTCTTGACGTTGAAGTTGCCGCAGGAAAGCGGCTTGCGCCAATCGGAGATCAGGTCCTTGGATCCCTCGAGATAATCGGACCAGGCATCGCCGACGACGAGACCGGACGTTTCCCAGACCGTTTCGAACTGGCCATCCGCCTGCACTTCGCCGATCAGCACCGGCTTGGTGATGTGGTGGTTCGGCATCATGGCCGAATAGCCGCCGGAAAGGTTCGGTACGGTGACGCCGATGATGGCGTCGCCCACCGCATCCGGATCGGTCGTGCCGGCCTTCTTCACCGCCTCGACCCACATGTTGAAGCCGATGTAATGGGCTTCCATCGGGTCGTTGGTGACGCGCTTGTCGTCGCCGATGAAGGCCTTCCATTGCTCGACAAAGGCGGCGTTGACCGGCACGTCGACGCTCTGGAAATAGTTCCAGGCGGCGAGATGGCCGACCAGCGGGGCGGTGTCGAGACCGGCCAGTTCCTCTTCGCCGACGGAGAAGGCGACGACCGGAATGTCTTCCGCCTTCATGCCCTGATTGCCCAGTTCCTTGTAGAAGGGCACGTTGGCGTCGCCATTGATGGTCGATACCACGGCGGTCTTTTTGCCGCCGGAACCGAACTTCTTGATATCGGAGACGATCGTCTGCCAGTCGGAGTGTCCGAAGGGCGTGTAGTTGATCATGATGTCTTCTTCGGCGACGCCCTTGGCCTTGAGATAGGCCTCCAGAATCTTGTTGGTCGTGCGCGGATAGACATAGTCGGTGCCGGCAAGAACCCAGCGCTCGACCGAACCGCCTTCTTCGCTCATCAGGTAGTCGACGGCGGGGATTGCCTGCTGGTTGGGCGCAGCCCCCGTGTAGAAGACGTTCTTGGAGCTTTCCTCACCCTCATATTGGACGGGATAGAAAAGCAGACCGTTCAGTTCCTCAAATACCGGCAGCACCGACTTGCGCGAGACGGACGTCCAGCAGCCGAACACCGCTGCGACCTTGTCCTTCTCGACCAATTCGCGCGCTTTTTCCGCAAAAAGCGGCCAGTCGGACGCCGGATCGACGACAACCGCCTCAAGCTTCTTGCCGAGAAGACCGCCCTTCTTGTTCTGCTCCTCGATGAGCATGAGCATCACGTCTTTCAACGTGGTTTCAGAAATCGCCATCGTGCCGGAAAGCGAATGCAGAATCCCGACCTTGATCGTCTCCTCAGCCGAGGAAAGCGTGGTGGAGGCCATCAGCAAAGCGCCGGCGAGGGCAGCTTGGGCACCGTTTTTAAACATAGGCGTAAGAGGCATGGTGGGGTTCCCCCGGTGATGTTGCGAGTGATGTTGCGAGTGATGTTGCGACGCAAACCGCTTCGCAATCGCCGTGCCAGAGGTGCGGGATTCGTGGTATTTCTACTCAAACTGTTGATTTCATAAATGAATTACAAAAATATAATCTTGGATTACGTTGAGGGCGATGTTGCCATGCGGCATTTTTTTAGGCAGATAACTTTGATTGCCTGAATTTTTCGCATATTGGCTCGTCTTCCTTCGTAAAATTGTTTTATCGTCCTCTACGGCATCAAACAGGAGGTGGCTTCGTGGCGGATCCGGTCCAATTGGCAGGGCACATTCTCGATGCTCTGGACGAGCGGCGGCAGATTTCCTGTTTGAGCGAAAGGATAAGCGGTTTCGACAAGGCTTTTGCCTATCGGGTTGCCGCCGAAGTGACGCGGTTGCGCGAAGCGCGCGGCGAACGGCAGGTTGGGCGCAAGATCGGTTTTACCAATCGCACGATCTGGCAGGAGTATGATGTTCACGCGCCGATCTGGGGTGCGATGTATTCCACCACCGTGCACCCTATAAGCGATGGGTTTTCGCTCGCCTCCCTCGTCGAGCCCCGCATAGAGCCCGAGATCGTCTTCTGCTTGGGTAAGCGGCCGGAGCCGGAAATGGATGAACCGGCGTTGATGGCGTGCATTTCCCATGTGGCGCACGGGTTTGAAATCGTCCAGTCGCTATTTGCCGGCTGGCGGTTCGCCGCCGCCGATACGGTTGCCGCCTTCGGCTTGCACGGGGCGTTGTTGCACGGCCCTTTCATGGCGGTTACGCCTGAAGCCTGCGAGACGTGGCGCCGGCAGCTTGCCGGGTTCCGCATAGCCTTGCTGTGTGAAGGCGAAATCGCCGACGAGGGGCATTCGGAGAATGTGCTGGGTGGGGGACCGTTGTCTGCGCTTGCGCATCTGGTGCGGGAGATTGCGGACGATCCCTCAGCGCCGGCGCTTCAGCCCGGCGAGATTGTCTCCACCGGCACGTTAACCCGGGCCTTGCCCGTAGCAGGGGGTGAAGCTTGGACTACGGAGCTTTCCGGCCTGCCGCTGGAAGGGATTGCGGTGAAGTTCGCGCGATCCTGATCTCTGCGTGAGATCGTCTCATGCCTGCACATGCCGACCGTTGAAAATACAAAGATAATTTCGATATTTAATACAAGTTTTGCGATTTCTGATCTTTATATACAGATGATTACTTTGCGTTCACTAAATTAAAACCTTTCGTAAGGTAATTTGGATGCATCGACATTGGTTGCATTTCGCTGTTTGCGGGGACGGCCCGCTGGCGGTCCGATGCGCCGTATAGGGTGGGGTTGCGTCGTGGACTTCCCGACAATCCTTTATCATGGCACAAGCGGCGCGCAGGCGCTTGATGCCTTGCGTCACGGCATCAAGCCGCGCCGTGAAACCAGGACTTCGACGTGGAGCGAGCGACCCTCCAACCCGAACTGCGTTTATCTGACCGACGCCTATCCGGTCTATTTCGCGGCTGCTGCGGCAATGCGAAACAACGACGCCTATGCCGCTGTTCTCGAGATCGATACGGCCTATCTCGACGCTTCGATGTTGCGGGCGGACGAGGACGTCTTCGAGCAGACCAGCCGGGGGCGCGACACGGTTGCAGGCACCCGGCTTGAGCGGGTAAGTCACTATAGCAATGCGTTGAAGAACGACTTTCAGCAGGCGGTCGGCTCACTCGATGCCATGGGGTCGTGCGCCTATAACGACTATATTCCGCCAAACGCCATCATGCGCATGGCTCTGCTTCAGATGAACCCGCCAATCCCGCCTGTCCAGTGGTCATCCAATGCTACGATATCGGTTGCCAACTATCATTTCTGCTGGATGGAACACGGGGCAATTACAGAGTGGGTCATGAATAATCGTTGGCCTGTGCTCAATAACAACATGGATCTCTATCGCTTCTGGTTGGGAAGCCTGTCCGACTATAAAGACAGGGTTGGAATAAAAGTCAGTACAAACCCTCTTTACAAGCCAAAGCAAGAGATAGAATTGGCACTGCCGGTCGATTGAACGTGCTTTGCGTAAATATTTCGGAGTTTGTTTGGTTTATCAAACGATTTTATCTTTTATTGGCAATAGTACCAATAGTTTTTGTTCTATTTATCTCGAATATTTATCTCAAATGAATTCTGGAGGGAGTAATGACCGCAGAGAGAGACAGTATCGCGTATTCTCACGGTAGGTCATCGGGGAGAGGCGATTCTTGGGGTAAAATAATAGATGGTCATAAGGAAATAGAATGCGAAATATTAAATCTCAACGCTACGGGTTGCAAGATTAGAACCGAGACGCCACTCGATGTCCCGGTTATTTTTTCATTCTCGATCTTGAATACGGATACGATTACGGACGCGGAAATCATCTGGTCGCGCGGGCGCGAATACGGAATAAGATTTTTGAGCAAATGCGCAAAGAACGGCGTCTCCTATATCGACTAGATCGGGGTCTGGTCTGCCCCGCTTCCTTTCCCCATCGACATGCAAGGTAGTGAGCCTCACTTGGCTTTCCGGCATTCCACGGGGCCATCGCCGGCTTAATCTTCCACGCTGAATGCGGTTTTCGCCGCCTCCACAAAGGCGGTCACCACGTCGGTCTTGCGCGCGCCTTTCGCGGTGAAGAGGTAAAAGGTCGAGCGATATCCGAAAAGGGCAGGCGCAAGATGGCGAAGCACGCCTTCCGCCACCCACCGGTCTGCGTAATGGCGCGGCAGGAAGCCGGTGAATTCGCCCGATTTCAAAAACAGGAGTTGCGGTTCGATCTGGTAGACGGTGGCCGCCACCGGCCCGAGCGCGTGACGGCGGGCTTCCTCGTCGCGCCAGTAGCCGCGCTGCACGAAGGGAAAGCTGCCAACCAGCTCCCGGGTCACGTCTTCTTCCGGCACCTCGAACAGTGGATGGCCGCGCCCGCAATAAAGGCCGTGATATTCCTCGTAAAGCGGCAGTTCCTCAAGCCCGTCGACGCGGTTCAGCCTTACGCCTATGCCGCAATGGTAGACGCCGTCGCGCACCCGCTGCTGCAGTTCCTGCGCGCGTTCCTGGGCGATCATCAGGCGAACATTGGCCGCCTTCTTGCGGAAGATCGCGATCGCCTCGGGCAGCCGGTTCTGCCGGTCTTCGGCGATGGCATCCAGAATGCCGATCCGGAGTTCGCCTCTCAGTTCCCCCCTGACCGAGCCGACATCGGCGGAAAAATCATGCAGCGCCTTGTCGAGGCGGCGCGCGGCTTCATGGACGGCGCGGCCCTGGGAGGTGAGGCGGAAGCCCTTTCGTCCGCGCTGGCAAAGCGTGACGCCAAGGCGCTGTTCCAGTGCGCTCATATGGTTTGATATCGTCGACTGGCTAAGATTCAATTCCACTTCGGCGGCTGCGAAACCGCCATTGCGAACCACCGCGTCGAAGACACGAAGGAGACGCAGGTCGCTGCCGGAAGGTCGCATGGTATCGCCATTCACATTTGGGTTTATCAAAGTTATGTTTGAAACTTTCCTATTCTTCAAGGCGAATGTGGCTGCACTAATTCCGCTTCATGCGAGCTTGAACGCGTGGGAAGGGGAACAAGGGAATGAACGCGCTTCTCCTCGATACCGCCACACCGCCGATCCCGGAGGCGCAGGCCTGGCTTGCCGCTTATTCCGGCGCGCATGGCCCGGTCATCAACCTCAGTCAGGCCGTTCCCGGCGATCCGCCGCCGCAGGCCTTCCTCGACAAATTGTCGGAGGCCGCAGGCCGGACGGAAGCCACGCGCTACGGCGATATCCTGGGCGACCGCGACTTGCGCCAAGCCTATGCGGCGGAGGTTTCCAGCACTTATTGCGCTTCGGTCGCGGCGGATGAGGTTGCCATAACATCCGGCTGCAATCAGGCTTTCTTCGTTGCCATCATGGCGATTGCGAAGGCGGGCGACGCGGTAATCCTGCCGGCGCCCTGGTACTTCAATCACAAGATGACGCTCGACATGCTGGGCATTGAGGCCCGTCCCATGCCATTGTCGGCCGAGGGCGGTTTCCTGCCCGACGCGAAAGCGGCGGAAGCGCTGATCGATGAGCGCGTCAAGGCGATTGTCATCGTCACGCCCAACAATCCGACCGGGGCGGTCACGCCGCCCGCGCTGCTCAAATCCTTCCATGATCTTTGCAAGGCGCGCGGGTTGTGGTTGATCGTCGACGAGACCTATCGCGACTTTTTAGCCGGTGACGATGCCGCGCCGCACGGGCTTTTCTGCGATCCCGACTGGCGGAAGACCCTCGTCAGCCTCTACAGTTTTTCCAAGGCCTATGCCATTCCGGGCCACCGGGTGGGCGCGATCACGGCATCGGCCGGGTTGCTTGCCGAAATCGGCAAGGTGCTCGACTGCGTGCAGATTTCCGCGCCGCGCGTTCCCCAGCTTGCGCTTCCCTGGGCGATTGAGGCGCTGAGATCTTGGCGGCAAGAAACGCGATCCACGATCCTTGCCCGGATTGAAGCCTTTCGCGCAGCGCTTCAGCCGTTTCCCGAATGGCGGATCGATCAGATCGGGGCCTATTTCGCCTATTTGCGCCACCCTTGCATTGGCACGCCTGCGGTTAAGGTCGCCGAGGTTCTGGCGCGCGAGCTTGGTATATTGACGCTTCCGGGCAGCTACTTCGGGCCGGGGCAGGAGGGGCATCTGCGCGTCGCATTCGCCAATGTCGGGGCAGACACCATTGCCGAATTCGGCAGGCGGCTTGCAGCCTTCGACGGCGTTGCGGCGAAACTCATTCCAACTCGGGAAAAGGCCGGTCATGGATAAGGACAAGCTTGAAAGCCTGCGTCAGCGCTTCGGCGGCGACAATGAGGCCGAGGTCTACGATCCCGCCTTCAAGGCGGTGGTCGGCAAACTCTTCGACAAAAAGGGTACCCGCGTTGCGCCCTATGCCGGCATTCCGACGCTGTTGGACGCGCCTTATCGGGCGGTAGACTGGAGCGCGCCCGATTTCTCCGCCCTCGATGTCGCTCTTCTCGGCGTGCCGATGGATCTTGGTATCACCAACCGCAACGGCTGCCGCTTCGGCCCGCGCGCCTTGCGCACCATCGAGCGGGTGGGACCTTTCCACCATGTGCTGAAATGCATGCCGTCCAGGGATCTTCGCATTGCCGATATCGGCGATGTGCCCTTCCGCAGCCGCTTCAATCTCGAACAATCGCATGAGGACATCGAGACGGCGGTGGCGAAGATTGTCGCAGCAAACGTCGTGCCGCTTTCGGCCGGCGGCGATCATTCCATGACGTTGCCGATCCTGCGCGCGGTGGGGCGCGAAAGACCCGTCGGCATGATCCATATCGATGCCCATTGCGATACGGCTGGACCTTTCGACGGCAGCCGCTTCCATCATGGCGGTCCGTTCCGTCAGGCGGTGCTCGACGGCGTGCTCGATCCGGAGCGCACCATCCAGATCGGCATTCGCGGTTCCTCCGACTATCTTTGGGAGTTTTCGGTGGAATCCGGCATGAGCGTCGTTCATGCCGAGAAGATTTCGGAACTCGGCTGCGCCCGCATTGCCGAAATGGCGCGGTGAGAAAGTCGGCGACGGCCCGGTCTATCTCTCCTTCGATATCGACAGTCTCGATCCGGCTTTCGCGCCGGGCACGGGAACGCCGGAAATCGGCGGGCTGACGACGCGCGAGGCGCAAGAAATCCTGCGCGGACTAAAGGGTGTCGATTTCGTCGGCGGCGATGTCGTCGAGGTCGCCCCGCAATATGACGCGACCACCAATACGGCGCACGCTGGCGCGCAGATGCTTTTTGAAATCCTGTCGCTGATGGTCTTCAGCCAATCGGGCAAGATAAACGGGTGATTGCAAATATCTGAATTAAAAGAGACCAAAACAAAAAGGGGAACGAATATGACGAATAAAGCGGGGTTCAACCTTTCGCGGCGGACGCTTTTGGCCGGCACAGCAAGCGGTGCGGCCATGCTTGCCATGCCGGGCGTGCTTCGGGCGCAGGATCGCTCGATCAAGGTCGGCGTCTACGGCGGCTACTTCAAGGACAGTTTCGACAAGCACGTTTTCCCGGATTTCACCAAGGCAACCGGCATTGCGGTTGAATCCGTGGCCGAACCGACGGGCGAGGCATGGCTCGTGCAGCTTGAGCAGGCGGCGCGCGCCGGTCAGGCACCTGCCGACCTTTCGATGATGTCGCAGGTCGCCATGCTCAAGGGACAGTCGACCGACCTCTGGGCGCCGATCGATCTGGCGAAGATCAAGAACGCCGGCGACGTGCTGCCCCAGTTCATCAACAAATATCCCGACGGCCGCGTTGCCGGTGTGGGCGCCGTTGCATGGTACATCACGCTGGTCACCAACACCGAGGCCTATCCGGAAGCGCCGACTTCCTGGGAAGCGTTCTGGGACCCGGCCAATGCAAACAAGCTCGGCCTCCTGGCGCTTGTTTCCAACTCCTTCCTGCTGGAGGTTACCGCGACGACCTTCTTCGGCGGCACAGGCATCCTCGATACCGAGGAAGGCATCCTCAAGGTCATGGACAAGCTTGCCGAGGTGAAGCCAAACGTCCAGCTTTGGTACCGCGACGAGGCGCAATTCGAGCAGGCGCTGAAATCGGGCGAAATCCCGATGGGTCAGTATTATCATGATGTTACGGGTCTAGCAGCGGCAGACGGCTTCCCGGTTCGCTCCACTTTCCCCAAGGAAGGCGGCATTTCGGACTCCGGCTGCTGGGCGCTGTCGCGCGCGTCCGCCAAGGTCGACGAGGCGCATGTCTTCATCGACTATATGACCCAGCCGGCGATCCAGTCGCTGATGTCCCTCAAGGTCGGCACCGCGCCGACGTTGAAGCGTTCGGTGCTTGGTTTGACCGATGCGGAATTCGCCTCCGTTTCCTCAGACATCGCGCCGATCATCCCGCGCTACGATCTCTATACGACGAAGTCCGACTGGCTGAACCAGAAATGGACCGAGCTTATCGTCCAGTAAGGCTTTCTGAATCTCGATCATGACGCCCGGCCGGGTCGCGGCCGGGCGGCTTCCTGTTGGCCACTTTCCCGGGACAAGGCGCATGTCAGCATTGGACCTCATCGACGTCACCAAGCGCTTCGGTCAGGTAGCTGCCGTCGACAGCGTCAGCCTTTCGGTGCCGACGGGCACTTTCGTCTGTCTGCTTGGACCGTCGGGCTGCGGCAAGACCACGCTCTTGCGCATGATTGCCGGTCTGGAGGAGCCGACGTCGGGCGATATCCGCATGCACGGCGAGTTGTTGAACGGCGTCCCGGCCCACCGCCGCGATTTCGGCATGGTGTTCCAGTCTCTGGCGCTTTTTCCCCATCTCACCGTTGGCGAGAACATCGCCTATCCGCTGAAGATCCGCGGCAGCAACCGCGCGGAGCGCGATGCGCGTGTGCGCGAGCTTCTCGATCTCGTGCATCTGCCTGGCGTGGAGGAACGCGCCATCACCCAGCTTTCCGGCGGCCAGCGTCAGCGTGTGGCGATTGCCCGCGCGCTCGCCGTTTCCCCGCAGCTTTTCCTGCTGGACGAGCCGCTCTCCGCGCTCGACGCCAAGCTGCGCGAAGCCATGCAGGTGGAACTGCGCCAGCTTCAGCAGCAGCTCGGCATCACCACCATCGTCGTCACCCACGACCAGCGCGAGGCGATGAGCATGTCCGACCAGATCGTCGTCATGTCGAAGGGCAGGATCCAGCAGATGGCGAAGCCCGTCGACATGTACCGCAGGCCCGCCAATCCCTTCGTCGCCGATTTCCTCGGCCAGGCCAATCTGATCGAGGCGCGGGCGGGCAAGACTTGCGCGGAAATTTCCGGTGGGCTCATTCCGGGTCTTTCGCTGCCTTCGGGGGGCGAGGCACGTTTGTCCGTGCGGCCGGAAGATGTGGCGATTGTAGCCCATGGCGCCGGGCCGATCTCCGCCAGGGTCGCCTTCATCCGCGATATGGGCTCGGAAATCGAGTTTCACCTCGATGCCGGTTCCGACCGCATCGTCGCGGTCGCCACGCCGCAGACGCGCCCGGATGTGAAGGTGGGCGACGAGGTCTGCATCGCAATTCCAGCGGAAGCCTGCGTCGTCTTCCCGGGCGAGAAAGGCTGAGCCATGCGCCCGACCCCTCCTGAAAAACCGGCAGACTATCTTCCAATCGCCTTTCCGGCGGCGATGCTGGGCCTCTTCTTCGTCGTGCCCTTCGCCATCATGGTGGCGATTTCCTTTTTCGAGCGCGTGCAGGGCGGCTTCTACCAGCCGGCTTTCACGCTTGAGAATTATGGCCGGTTCTTGTCGGTTTTCTTTGCCAATATTCTCGTCTTTTCACTGTCCCTGGCCGCGCTTGTTTCCGCCGTCTGCCTGCTTGTCGGCGTGCCCTTCACCTATTTCCTGACAAGGCTTTCAAGGAAGGCGCAGGTCGCCTGGCTGATTGCGCTGCTCGGCGTTCTTTCGCTGTCGGAAGTCATCATCGGCTTTGCATGGTCGACGCTGTTGAGCCGCACCGCCGGTATCAGCAATCTCTTTGTGGCGCTGGGCCTGATGGAACAGCCCGTCGCCTGGACGCCGGGCTTCGCCGCGGTCCTCATCGGCATGGTTTATCAGGCCTTCCCCTATTGTGTGCTGGTGCTTTATCCGGCGTTTTCCCGGCTCGACCCGTCCTTGATGGAAGCGTCGCGCACGCTTGGCGCCTCGCCCTTGAAAGCCTTCCTTTCCGTCGTCGTGCCGGCGCTTCGAAAAACGCTCATCGCCACTTTCATCATCGTCTTCATCTTTGCGCTCGGCGCTTATTTGTTGCCGCAGATCCTTGGCCGCCCGCAGCACTGGACGCTGTCGGTGCTGATCACCGATCAGGCGGTCTACCAGTCGAACATGCCGTTCGCAGCCGCCATGGCGGTATTCCTTGTCTTCGCCAGCCTCGCGCTGGTGCTGATATCGAATGCGGTGAACAAGAAGGAGCCGGCGACATGAGCGCGGTCTGGCTCAAACGGGCGTTCTTTGCGGCGATGGCGACATTCCTCGCCCTGCCGCTGGTGGTCATCGCCGGTGTGGCGCTGAACGAAAAGAAGACGCTGGCTTTCCCGCCACAGGGGCTTTCCGCCGGCTGGTACCTGCAGATCTTTACCGATGACGGCTGGCGTCAGGCGCTCATTCATTCGGTGGTCATCGCCGCGACGGCGGCCGCCATCAGCGTCATGATCGCCGCACCGCTCGCGTGGTTCTTGTGGCGGCGGGTTGCGCCGTGGGCGCGTATCGTGCAGGTGCTTGGCCTTGCGCCCTTCATCCTGCCGCCGGTCATCACCGCGCTTGGCGCCTTGAGCTTTTGGGCCACCACCGGCTTTTACGGCCAGCCGTGGACGGTGGTCATCAGCCACGGCATCTTCTTCGTCAGCCTGCCGCTGGTGACGATATCGCTCGGCTTCGCCACCATCGACCGGGAGATCATCGAAGCCGGCATGACCATGGGCGCGGATGACCGGACGTTGCTGAAAACCGTCATCTTCCCGCTGATCCGGCCGTATATGATTTCCGGTTTCGCCTTCGCCTTCGTACTGTCGCTCAACGAATATATCGTCGCCTATATGACCATCGGCTTCACGCTGGAGACGATCCCGATCAAGATCTTCAACGCGCTTCGCTACGGCTATACGCCGACCATGGCGAGCGTTTCGGTCTTCTTCGTGCTTGTCGCGGTTGCCGTCTTCGGGGCGGTCGCGCGCTTCGGCAACCTGCCGAAACTGCTCGGCGCATGGGACGAGGGGGAGCGCTGATGAAGATCGCCGCCTGCCAGATGGATGCGGCCCCGGCCAGCCTTGCAGATCGCCTTGCCGCTATCGAAGCCTCCGCCCGTCGTGCAAAATCGGACGGCGCGGATATCGTCGTCTTTCCGGAACTGGCGACAACGGGTTATGGCGCGCGCGACGCGATCCGCGCCCATGCCGAAGCCGCTGACGGTCCCACGCTGGAACGGCTGAAATCAATCGCGCGGGAAAGTGACATCGCGCTCGTCTGCGGCTTTCCGCTTGCGGAGGACGGCGCGGTCTTCAATGCGTCTGCCTTCATCGCTCCCGATGGCGACGTGACGCTCTACCGCAAGATCCAGCTTTACGGCGACTATGAGAAGGACCTGTTTTCGCCCGGCTGCGCTGTTTCTCCGATCATCGCCTTTCGCGGGTTGAACATCGGCCTGCTCGTCTGCTTCGACGTGGAATTTCCCGAGCGCGTGCGCGATCTCGCCAGGCGCGGCGCGGACGCCGTACTGGTTGCCACCGCCTTGCCGCAAAGCCAGGCGGGCCGGTTCATCGCCACATCCGTGCTGCCGGTGCGCGCCTTCGAAAACCAGCTTTTCCTGGTCTATGCCAATCACGCCGGCAGGGACGAACGCTTCTCCTATCAGGGGCTTTCCTGTATCGCCGCACCAGACGGATCGCTGCTGGCGCAGGCGAGCGACGACGCGGCCGATTTCATCGTTGCCGATATCGACGCTGGCGCCTATGAGGCCAGCCGCGCGCAAAACCCCTATCTGGCGGAACTCATGGCCGCTCAGATTACCGGCTGATCGGATCGTTGGGCGAGGGGCGTGGGGCAATTGCTGAATGATTGACATGCCCTGAACGAGGGCTTGTCATCCCCGACTTGATCGGGGATCCAGTATCCTCTTTGTTTGCGGCAGAACCACTGACGCAACTGATTACCGTATGCCCGCCTTCGGGGGGCATGACAGACGCGCAGGCCCTCTTCGGGTTTCAAAACGCATTTCGATTCCAAACATCCGATTTAATGAATGCAACAAAGCGGCGGCGAAACAATTGTAATAAATGTAATTTTCCATTTTTATTTGTAATAAGAAATATATGTGTCTGGAATATTTGCGAATAAATTCTGGTTAGCTTGCCATTATAGTGGTTGAAATGGGCTTTGGATCATTTTTATCCTTTGTAAAAAGTGCAAGATGGTCGATCAAACAGTCCCAAAACAAAGAATCCTACGCATTCTCGGGAGGAATGGCAGATGAAATTGAAATCATGGCTACTGGGCGCTATCGCCTTTACCGGCGTCGCGGCATTCGGCGCGATCCTCGCTCCATCCGGCGCCAGCGCCGAGGAATGCGCGCGTGGTGATCTCGATGCGCGCTATTGCGATACCAATGGCGATCTCGTTGCCGATACGCCGACCGATCCCGCTGAGCTTGTCGATCCGGACACGCTGGTCTTTGCCTATACGCCGGTGGAAGATCCGGCCGTCTACAAGGAAGCCTGGAGCGATTTCCTGACGCATCTGGAAAAGGTCACCGGCAAGAAGGCATTGTTCTTCCCGGTTCAGTCGAATGCGGCGCAGATCGAGGCCATGCGTTCGGGCCGTCTGCATATCGCCGGCTTCAACACCGGTTCCAACCCGCTTGCGGTCAATTGCGCCGGCTTCAGCCCCTTCACCATCATGGCCAGCGCCGACGGCACCTTCGGCTACAAGATGGCGATCATCACCCATCCGGGCAGCGGCGTGGAGAAGATCGAAGACATCAAGGGCAAGAAGATGGCCTTTACCTCGCCGACGTCCAATTCCGGCTTCAAGGCGCCTTCGGCCATCCTGAAGGCCGATTTCAATCTGGTGGCCGAAAAGGACTTTGAGCCGGTCTTCTCCGGCAAGCACGACAATTCCATCCTTGGCGTCGCCAATCAGGACTATCCGGCAGCCGCCATCGCCGACAAGGTCATGTACCGCATGATCAGCCGCGATGTGATCAAGCCGGAGCAGGTCAAGATCATCTACGAGTCCCAGACCTTCCCGACCACCGGTTTCGGTACGGCACATAACCTGAAGCCGGAACTGCGCGCCAAGATCGAGGAAGCCTTCTTCACCTTCGACTGGGAAGGCTCGTCCTTGCAGAAAGAGTTCGAGAAGTCCGAGGAAGCCCAGTTCATTCACATGAACTACAAGGACTTCTGGGACGTGATCCGCAAGATCGATGTGGCGAACGACGTCTCCTATTCCTGCAACTGATCGTCGCCTGACGTTTCAGCACCGCCCCGGAGCAAGCCTCCGGGGCGTTTGATCATATTGACGCCGGGTGAAAGATGCTCCGACTTGAAAAACTGACGAAGACCTATCGCACGGGCGACAAGGCTTTGAACGCCGTCGATCTCGAAGTGCCGAAAGGGCAGGTCCTTGCCCTGATCGGTCCGTCCGGCGCCGGGAAAAGCACGCTTATCCGCTGCATCAACCGCCTGGTGGAACCGACGTCGGGCAAGGTTTTTCTGGGGCATGGGGAAACCGAAATCGAGCTTACGTCGCTGAGTTCGGCCCGCCTTCGCCGCGCACGGCGCGAAATGGGCATGATCTTTCAGGAATATGCGCTGGTCGAGCGCTTGACGGTGATGGAAAACGTCCTGTCGGGCCGTCTTGGTTATGTGGGCTTCTGGCGTTCCTTCCTGCGGCGTTACCCGCAAAAAGACGTCGATGAAGCATTCCGCCTGCTTGATCGGGTTGGCCTGGTTGAGATGGCCGACAAGCGTGCCGACGAATTATCCGGCGGCCAGCGCCAGCGCGTCGGCATCGCCCGTGCGCTCATCCAGAATCCGAAAGTGCTTCTGGTCGACGAACCGACCGCCTCGCTCGATCCCAAGACCTCGCGCCAGATCATGCGATTGATCTGCGAGCTTTGCGCCGAGCGCGAGCTTGCGGCGATCATCAATATTCACGATGTGGCGCTTGCGCAGATGTTCGTGCAGCGCATCATCGGATTGCGCAGGGGCGAGATCCAGTTCGACGGCAAACCGGACGCACTGACGCCGGACGTCCTCACCACGATTTACGGCGAAGAAGACTGGAAAGCGACCATCGCTCCGGGCGAAGAGGCGGCGGCATGACGACGCTCCCGCTTGAGGCGCGTATCGGGCGCCCGTGGCGCAAGCCGCATTTCATAAAGAGTGCGGGTTTGCGTTGGGCGCTGGCCGTTTCCGCCCTGGTTTATCTCGTGTTGGCTTTCAACTCCATCGACGTCAACTGGCAGCGCGTCAGCGAGGGGCTTGTGCGCGGTTGGCGCTTTATTGCAGCCTTCGCCAGTCCCGATTTCACCAAGCGCGGCGGCGACATTTATGACGGGCTGTTGGAAAGCGCGATCATCACCGTCGCCTCCACCGTCGTCGGCATCCTGATCTCCATACCGATCGGGCTGGGTGCCGCGCGCAACATCGCGCCTTTGCCGGTCTATCTGATCTGCAGAGGGATTGTCGCGCTGTCGCGCGCGCTCAATGAAATCATCGTCGCGATCCTCATGGTGGCGATCTTCGGTTTCGGGCCGCTTGCCGGTTTCATCACCTTGAGCTTCGCCACCATCGGCTTTTTGTCGAAGCTCCTGGCCGAAGACATCGAAGATATGGACCGCGTTCAGGCGGAGGCGGTGAAGGCGACGGGTTCTTCCTGGCTGCAATGGATCAACTACGGCGTCCAGCCGCAGGTGATGCCGCGCCTCATCGGATTGTCGATGTATCGTCTCGACATCAATTTCCGCGAATTCGCCGTGCTCGGCCTCGTCGGCGCGGGAGGTATCGGCGCAACGCTGAACACGGCTTTCGACCGTTATGAATTCGACACGGCCGCCGCCATCCTTCTCATCATCATCGTAACCGTGATGCTGCTTGAATATCTGTCGGGCATCATCAGAGCGCGGGTTCAATAATGCCGATTTCGCAAACCGCAGGCAAAAAGGTCTGGCAGCTGCGCTCGCGAAACGAGCAATTGCTCCGCTTCGCCTTCTATCTGGCCGGCGTTGCCCTCTTCATGTGGTGCTGGCAGCATATTTCCGAGGTGACGACCTGGGTGTTCTTCTGGGACGCGCCGCGTATCGCCGCCGATATCGGCTCGCGGGCGTGGCCGCCGCGCTGGTCCTATATGAGCCAGCTTTGGGGGCCGCTCTGGGATACGCTCAATATGGCCACGCTCGGCACCTTGCTGGCGCTCTTCATGGCTGTGCCGGTCGCCTTTCTCGCCGCCCGCAACACCACGCCGAGCGCGGTTTTCATCCGGCCTGTCGCGCTTTTGATCATCGTCGCCACCCGGTCGATCAACTCGTTGATCTGGGCGCTTTTGCTTGTGTCGATCATCGGGCCGGGCGTCCTGGCGGGGCTCATCGCCATTGCGCTTCGCTCCATCGGCTTTTGCGCCAAGCTGCTTTATGAGGCGATCGAGGAGATCGACGTCAAACAGGTGGAAGCCATCACCGCGACCGGGGCAAGCCGCTGGCAGGTCATGGCTTATGGAATCGTGCCGCAGATCATGCCGGCTTTCGCAGGCGTTGCCGTTTTCCGCTGGGACATCAACTTGCGGGAATTGACGGTTCTGGGTCTTGTCGGCGCGGGCGGCATCGGGCTACAGCTGCAATCCTCGATGAATACGCTTGCCTGGCCGCAGGTCGCCCTGATCCTCCTGGTCATTTTGATGGCGGTTCTCGGCAGCGAGTGGGTCTCGGCAAAGGTGCGCGGTGCTATCATCTGATGTGAGAACGATGGAGGCGGAAGAAGCCTTCCGCTTCTATGAATCCATACGCCACCGTTTGCCCGAAGCGGCGTTTCCGGCCGCCTTCACCCGCGCTGCCGATCTGGGCGAACTGGCCGAGCGCTACGATGTCTTCGTCTTCGACGCTTTCGGCGTGCTGAACGTCGGCGATACCGCAATCGAAGGCGCGCGCCGCCGGATCGACGCGCTGCGGGCGGCCGGCAAGCAGATCGTCGTGCTGACCAATGCCGCCAGCCTCAATGAGGCCGATACCGTCAGGAAGTTCGAGAAATTCGGCTTCGACTTCGCAGCCGACGAGATCGTCTCCAGCCGCGATGCTGCGCGGCGGGCTTTTGCCGCAACCGCCGCAACGGGTCGCTGGGGCGTCATCACGGCGGCTGCCGACGATTGCGCCGATTTTCCCTCGCCGCTGGTGTCATTGCTCGACGGCGAAGCCGAATATGACGCCGTCGACGGTTTTCTCTTTCTGAGCACGGCGCGCTGGACGGGGCGGCATCAGGACATGCTTGAGCGTTCGTTGGCCCACCGAAAAAGGCCGCTTATCGTCGGCAACCCGGATGTGGTCGCGCCGCGCGAGACGGGCAATTCGCTGGAGCCCGGGTTTTACGCCCATCGTGTCGCGGACCGTTGCGGCGTCGAGGTTGCGTTTCATGGCAAGCCGTTTCCCTCGATCTACGATCTGGTCGAAGAGCGGATCGAAGCGAGGGCGGCGCGGCCACGGGTCGTCATGATGGGCGACACGCTCCACACCGATGTTTTAGGGGCGGCGGCGAGGGGTTGGTCGAGCGTGCTGGTTTCCGATCACGGACTGTTCCGTGGCCTTTCTGTCGAAGAGTTCATCGCGGCAAGCGGCATTGTGCCCGACTGGGTTATCCCCGCCATCTGAGGCGTTCCTTGCGATGGGGCACGGGCGGGGATAAGCCGCCGCCCGCAGTGGACCCGGTGCGGGGACAGGGTGCGCGGGTCTTGTGATCACATTCGAGGGCCGGGTGCGCTTTTTTTGGACAAGATGGCGCACCGAATGAATCCTTTTAGCAACGCTTTGGGACAATTTGGGTCACTTGTGGCGCAAAAGCTGAAAAAAGCCGAGACCGACTTAGGCGGCTAATATAATCTTGAGCGCAAATCGCGTTAATATGATCATTAAACCGCTGTAATTCGGTCGATAATGTCAAAACCTCCAAAGTTCGGAGCTGGCCTGAATCTGCGATTAACGGGCTGATAGTGGCGGAATGTGAATGTCTGGTTCTTTAATCTTCCTCAATCTGGCCGGCGCGGTCGCCCTTTTGCTCTGGGCGACGAGAATGGTGCGCACCGGTGTCGAGCGCGCCTATGGCAACGCGCTGAAAAATCACCTGCGCGGCGCTTTCCGCAACGGCCCGACGGCGGCGCTCGCCGGCGCTCTTCTTGCTGTCGCCCTGCAGAGCGCGACGGCGGTGGCGCTCATCGTTTCCGGCTTCGTTGGCAGCGGTTACGTTACCTCCGGCCTTGGAATTGCAGCGTTACTCGGGGCGGATTTCGGATCGGCGATGGTCGCCAGGCTGTTGCGCTT
The DNA here is from genome assembly GCA_963698365.1 of uncultured Alphaproteobacteria bacterium. Taxonomy (GTDB): domain Bacteria; phylum Pseudomonadota; class Alphaproteobacteria; order Rhizobiales; family Stappiaceae; genus Hongsoonwoonella. The sequence goes on along the minus strand of CAVOQM010000004.1, from coordinate 147,125 downwards.
CGATCTTTCGCTGCTGGTGCCGATCTTGTTGCTTCTCGGCACAGTCGCTTTCCGCGCCAGCGAGTCCCGCTCGCTGCGTCAGGCCGGCCGCATCATGATCGGCCTCGGCCTCCTGCTCCTGTCGCTGGAGCTGATCGGGCACGCTTCCGAGCCGCTTCGCGACAGCGAGATCCTGCCGATCGTTTTGAATTATCTTTCCCGCGACTGGGTTTCCGCCTTCCTTTTGGCCGCCATCATGGCCTGGCTGTTTCATTCCAGCATTGCAGCCGTGCTTCTGGTGGCGTCGCTGTGCGACCGCGGGCTGATCCCGCCGGTTTTGATCGTGCCGCTTGTTCTTGGCATCAACTTCGGCGGTGCGATGATCGCCGCCTATCTGACCCGCGGCATGGAAGCGGAGGCGCGGATGGTGCCTCTCGGTAATGTCTTGATCCGGGGTTTCGGCGCGGTCTTCGCCTTGATATTGCAGCTGATTTTCAACCTCGACACGGCTGTGTTTTCGGCTTCCGCGGGTGATGCCGCCGTCATGGCGCATATCGCCTTCAATGGCGCCATCGCGCTTTTCGGCATTCCGATTGCCGGTTTCCTGCCCGCACTGCTGAAAAGCACGTTGCCGGCGCGCATCGTGGAGCGCGACCTGGCCCATCGGCGTATGACCGCCTTGAACGAGAAGGATCTCGACCAGCCGACGCTGGCGCTCGCCAATGCCTCCCGCGAGCTTTTGGCCATGTGCGAGCGGATCGATTTGATGCTGCAGCGCGTATTCGAACTCTATCAGCGGCCCGACAAGGAAGATCTGCAGGAACTGAGCCTGCTGGACGATCAGATCGACGAGATCCATGCCGGCGTCAAATTCTACCTTGCCAAGATTCCCGATGAAGCTCTGGACGCGTCTACCATGCGCCGGCTCAACGACATCCTGGGCGCGACCATCAAGCTGGAGCAGATCGCCGACATCATTTCCCAGAGCATGGTCGCCAAGGCGCGCAAGAAAGAAGACCGCAAGGTCGAGTTCTCGGCTGAAGGCTGGCAGGAGCTTTGCGATATCCACAACGAAGTTGTGAAAAACGCCCGGCTTGCCTTCAACGTTCTGGTTTCCAACGATCTGGAGACTGCCCGCCAGCTTGCCAGCCAGAAGGAAATCGTTCGCGCGATGGAGCAAAAGAGCGAGGCGCGGCACCTGGAACGGCTGCGCGAGGGACGCGCCTCCAGCCGTGACACAAGCTCCATTCACATCGATACGATCCGTGATCTCAAGGAGATAAACTCCTTGCTCGTTTCCATCACCTATCCGGTATTGCAGGCAGCCGGCATGCTGAGAGGCAACCGGCTCGTCTAGATCATGTCGCATCTGATCCGTAATGATCAAACATGATGCAATTAAGTATCAATACGGGACAAAGGGCTGCGCGATCCCGGGACAGGCCCAAGGCGGGCGGAGTGCCTGCACGCCTGCCTCATAATATTCACATTCGCGCAATCATAATTGTTTTTTCGAATTGATTTCCATTTTTTGCCGAGTGGGAGCGCGCCCGTCAGGACGTCGATCCAGTTCTCTTGGCACGCTGCTTGCTGTGTTGGAATTGTCACCGGGACGAATGTTACGGCGTTTTAACTGCCTGGCTGATGCCGTCTTGGAGTATACTGAGATAACGACTCAATTTGTGATCGAAGACATCACTTGCCTCGGGAGAAGTTTGCGCCAACTAAAAAAACAGAGCCTCGTCAAGGCATTCTCGGCAAGTTAACGAAGGCAACAGAAAGGGGTTTGGCAATGGAAGTCTACACCCGGTTCGCGGAAGCCTACGAGCGCACGAAAGTCGAAGAAATGTCTGTCCAGGACTACCTGCTCGGGTGTCGGGACGACCCTTCCATGCGCGCCACCGCGGCCGAACGCATGATGAAGGCGATCGGCGAGCCTGAGTTCGTCGACACGGCGCAAGACCAGCGGCTGGGCCGCATCTTTCTCAATCGAACGATCAAACGCTACGAATCCTTCGCCAGCCTCTACGGCATGGAAGAGACGATGGAACGCATCGTCGGTTTCTTCCGCCATGCCAGTCAGGGATTGGAGGAGCGCAAGCAGATCCTTTATCTGCTCGGGCCGGTTGGTGGCGGCAAGTCGACCATTGCCGAAATCCTGAAGCAATTGATGGAAAAAGAGCCGATCTACGTGCTCAAGGCGGGCGACCAGATCAGCCCGGTATTCGAATCTCCCCTTGGCCTTTTCGATCGCGAGCGCCTGGGCGACCTGCTGGAAGACAAATACAACATACCAAAGCGCCTGCTTTCCGGGTTGATATCGCCCTGGGCGGTCAAGCGGCTGGACGAGTTTGCGGGCGATATTTCGAAGTTCTCGATCGTCAAACTTTATCCGTCGAAGCTGCGGCAAACCGGCATCGCCAAGACGGAGCCGGGTGACGAAAACAACCAGGACGTTTCCTCGCTCGTCGGCAAGCTCGATATCCGCAAGCTGGAACATCTGAGCCAGAACGATCCCGATGCCTACAGCTATTCCGGCAGCCTCAACCGCACGACGCAGGGGTTGATGGAATTCGTCGAAATGTTCAAGGCGCCAATCAAGGTTCTGCATCCCTTGCTGACCGCCACGCAGGAAGGCTCCTACGTCGGCACGGAAAACATCGGCGCCTTTCCCTATCAGGGCATCATCGTCGCCCATTCCAACGAGGCGGAATGGCAGCAGTTCAAGGGCAACAAGAACAATGAGGCGTTTCTCGACCGCATCAGCGTGGTGAAGGTGCCCTATTGCCTGCGGGTGAGCGAGGAAACCCAGATCTACGACAAGCTGCTGCGGGAAAGCACGCTCGGCAGCTCATCCTGCGCGCCGGAAACCTTGCCGATCCTTGCCCGCTTTTCCGTGCTGACCCGGCTGAAGGAGCATGAAAACTCCACGCCCTATTCGAAGCTCCGGGTCTATGACGGCGAAACGCTGAAGGATACCGACCCGAAAGCGAAATCCATGCAGGAATATCGCGACGCCGCCGGGGTTGACGAAGGCATGAACGGCATTTCCACCAGATTTGCCTTCAAGGTCTTGTCTGAAACCTTCAATCACGACACGGAGGAAGTGGCGGCAGATCCGGTGCACCTGATGTATGTGCTGGAACAGGCGGTCAAGCGCGAGCAATTCGACGACGAGACCCAGGCCCGCTATCTCGATTTCCTGAAGACGGAACTCGGGCCGCGCTATGCCGAGTTTATCGGCCATGAAATCCAGAAAGCCTATCTGGAATCCTACGCGGACTACGGACAGAACCTGTTCGATCGCTACATCGCCTATGCCGACGCCTGGATCGAGGATCAGGACTACAAGGATTTCAGACACCGGGCAGATGTTCAATCGCGAGGTCCTGGAGCAGGAGCTTGAGAAGATCGAAAAGCCGGCCGGTATCGGCAACCCCAAGGATTTCCGCAACGAGGTGGTGAAATTCGTGCTCAGGGCACGGGCGGAGAACCACGGCAAGAACCCCGACTGGCGTCAATATGAGAAGCTTCGCCGGGTAATCGAGAAGCGGATGTTCGGCCAGGTGGAGGACTTGCTGCCGGTGATCAGCTTCGGCGCCAAGCGGGACAAGGACACCGACGCGAAGCATACGGAATTCGTGGAGCGGATGATCGCACGCGGTTACACGCGGCGTCAGGTCCGCCGGCTGGTGGAATGGTACATGCGCGTAAACAAGGCGGGGTGAAGCAGGAAAGGCACTTCGTAACATGGCCCACTTCGTCGACAGACGTCTGAATCCCAAGGACAAGAGCCTTGGAAACCGGCGCCGTTTCCTGAAGCGGGTGCGCGCATACGTCAAGAAATCCGTCAATGAGACCGTCAGCAAGCGCCGTGTCGCCGATGTGGACCGGGGCGAGAAGGTTGCAATCCCGATGGATGGCATCCTGGAGCCAAGCTTCCACTACGCTCGCGAGGGTGGTCGCCGCGAGCGGGTGCTGCCGGGAAACAAATCCTTCCGTCAGGGAGACCACATCGAAAAGCCCAAATCCGGCGGCGGCGGGCGCGGCAAAAGCGGCGCGTCGGACGGGGAGGGCGAGGACGATTTCCTCTTCGCCCTTTCGCGGGACGAGTTCCTGGACCTCTTCTTTGAGGATCTTGAACTGCCGGATCTGATCAAACGCACCTTGAAGGAATTCAAGACCAAGAAATACCATCGCGCCGGCTTCACCGTTGCCGGCTCGCCATCGAACATCAACGTCAAGCGCACGATGGGCAATGCGCTCGGCCGCAGGATCGCGCTTCATCGGCCCAAGGACAGGGAAGTGCGGGTATTGCGCGAGCGGCTGTTCGCGCTGGAAGCGATTTCCTCTCCAACGCCGAAGCAGCGGCAGGAGCTCAAGGCGATCCGGCTGGAACTTGAGGAAATGCTGCGGCGTCAAAAGGTCATCGGCTATATCGATCCGATCGACGTGCGCTTCAATTATTACGTCCAGCGACCGGAACCGAACGCCAAGGCGGTGATGTTCTGCCTGATGGATGTTTCCGCTTCAATGGGCGAACGGGAGAAGGATCTGGCAAAACGGTTCTTCGTCCTGCTGCATCTCTTCCTCAGCCGCCGCTACGAGAAGATCGACCTCGTGTTCATCCGCCACACGCACAATGCGTCGGAGGTGGATGAGGACACTTTCTTTCATTCGCGCGAAACCGGCGGCACGGTGGTCAGCACAGCGCTTGTCGAGATGAAGCGGGCCATCGACGAGCGCTATCCGCCGTCGGAATGGAACATCTACGCGGCACAAGCCTCGGACGGCGAGAATTTCAGCGGCGATTTCAAGCCGATGCGCGGACATTCTGCTCGGCGAACTGATGCCGCTTTGCCAGTATTTCGCTTATATCGAAATCGTCGATGAGGAGGAGGCGCGCCTCATCAACAGCGAAACCAACGGCATGGAACTGTGGCGGGCCTATCGGGGCGTTGCGGAGACGACCGGACATTTCGCCATGAAACGGATCGCCCGCCCGGCCGATATCTACCCGGTTTTCCGGGAGCTTTTCGCCCGCAAGCACGAAGGTGCCGAGAATGGCTAAACGCGCGCGCAAGACCACTCCATTGTTCACCGGCGCCGACTGGTCCTTCGACACCCTATACCGAACGCATGATGCGATAGAGGTCGTCGCCCGGCAGGACCTGGGGCTGGATTTCTACACGAACCAGATTGAAATCATCTCGTCGGAGCAGATGCTGGATGCCTATTCTTCGATCGGCATGCCGCTCATGTACAGGCACTGGTCCTTCGGCAAGCACTTCGTTCATCATGAGCATCTCTACCGGAAAGGCATGCAGGGGCTTGCCTATGAAATCGTCATCAATTCCAACCCCTGCATCAGCTATTGCATGGAAGAAAACACCATGGCGCTGCAGGCGCTGGTGATCGCCCATGCAGCCTTCGGCCACAATCATTTCTTCAAGAACAACCACCTGTTCAAGCAATGGACGGACGCCGACGGCGTGCTGGACTATCTCAATTATGCGCGTGGCTTTATCGCCGATTGCGAAGAGAGATACGGCTCCGACGAAGTGGAGGCGTTGCTGGATTCCGCCCATGCCTTGATGTCGACCGGTGTCTTTCGCCGCCGCCGGCCGCCGGCGCCTTCGCTTCGCGAGGAACAGCAGCGGCGCATGGAACGGCTGAAAGCGGAAGAGCAGGCGGTGCATTATCTCTGGGATACGGTTTCCACTGGGCAATCGCCCGGGCTGATCGACGCCGACAAGCTGGAACGCAAGCGCGAGATGCATCTGCCTGAGGAAAATCTCCTGTATTTCCTGGAGCACTACAGCCCTATCCTGCGCCCCTGGCAAAGGGAAGTCCTGCGCATCATCCGCAACATCGGGCAATATTTCTATCCACAGCGCCAAACCAAGGTGATGAACGAAGGCTGCGCCTGTTTTGTGCATTTCTACATCATGAAGGCGCTGCACGAGCAGCGTCTGATCGACGATGGCACTATGCTCGAAGTGCTGCATCACCATACAAACGTGATAACCCAGCCGGATTTCGACGATCCCCGCTTCAGCGGCATCAACCCCTATACGCTCGGTTTTGCCATGATGCAGGACATTCGCCGTATCTGCGAGGAACCCGGCGAGGAAGATCTCGCATGGTTCCCCGATTTCGCCGGCTGCGGCGACTGGCGCGGGGTGTTGAAGGACGCCTGGGCGAATTACCGCGACGAGAGCTTTATCCAGCAATTCCTGAGCCCCACGGTCATGCGGCATTTCCGCATGTTCGCGCTCGCAGACGATGGTTCGAAGCCCTTCTACACCGTCACCCACATTCACGATGAACGCGGTTTTCGAGATCTGCGCGAAGCGCTGTCGCGCGACTACGATATCTCGACGACCGATCCGGACATTCAGATCGTCGATGTCGATCTTCTGGGCGACCGCACCTTGAAGCTGAAATCGATGCGGCGAAACGGCATATCGCTCGACGCCCGGACGCGGGATGCAACGCTCAACCACCTGCGCCGCCTGTGGGGCTACAAAGCGGAAATCGAGGAGGTCGAGGAAACAAGGCTTTTCGCCTGAAAGCCTAGTCACCCGAATCTGAAGTTCGTCTCATTTCGCAACCGGCTCTAAGCGAACTTCAAATTCAAAAGGGTGACTAGCAGGTCTATGTTTCTAGTGTGGTTTTTGAATTTGAAATACGCTCCGGCGGATGCTGCTGAAATGAGGCGTATTTCAAATTCACCACACTAGAGCGCTTTCCACGAAAGCGGGGTCGCTTTCGTGACAAGAATTCGCTCCAGTATCGATGCTTTGAGCATATCCTTGTCGCCAAATCCAATTCAGATTTGGCGGGATATGCTCTTGCGACCACATGCCATTGGAAAATCTTGCAATGATTACCCTCCGTTAAAGCGTTTCGTGCTTACTGGAGCGATCACGAGAGTTGGTTGCCGCAGATGCACGTTGCCCTGGTAGAGACGAGCGCGATCGGGCGCAGGATCCTGAGCGGCCTCCTTGAGGGGCGCGGTCATACCGTCAATGCGTTTTCCGACGCGCGGGCAGCTCTGCGGTTTATCGTTCACACGCCTTCCGTCGACGTTGTCCTCACGAGTTTTGAAACCGATGGCATGTCGGGCATGGAACTGTGCTGGCACTGCCGGCTTTTGACCCAGGAACAGCGGCATATCTATATTATCGCCATGTCGTCCGGCACCGAGACGGCCAAGGCGATCGAGGCGCTCGATTGCGGTGCCGACGACTTCATCCGCAAGCCTCCGGTCGCGGAAGAGCTTTTCGCCCGATTGCGGGCGGCTGAGCGGATGTCGACCATGCACCGGCAATTGCTGTGGCTGGCGACCCAGGACGAATTGACCGGCCTCCTGAACCGCCGCGCATTTTTTGAAGCGGGAGAAAAACTGCTTGGAGAAAGCCTGACGGAAACGCCCTTCAGCGCGATCATGCTCGATATCGATCATTTCAAACGTATCAACGATAGCAAGGGCCATCAGGCGGGCGATGAAGCGATCCGTTCGGTCGCTGCAGTCCTTTCGCGCAGGCATTCCCTGGTCGGGCGGTTGGGCGGTGAGGAATTCGCGATTCTCGTCCAGGGGGCTTCTGAATTCGAGGCGATGAGGCAGGCGGAACAGTTGCGTTTCGAGATCGAAAGCAAGGTGATCCGGTTCGGGCATGACACTATCCGGCTGACATGCAGTCTGGGTGTTGGGCAATTGGCGGCGCACCCGCGCGAATCCCTGGCTGACTTGCTGAACCGCGCTGACCGCGCGCTCTATCAGGCGAAGCGACTGGGGCGCAATCGCGTCAATGGATCGGAATCCGACGTTGCCTTCGCGACGGCTTAGAGACCGTTTGGGAATTCCGATGGGCTCACGCTGCAGCCGATTTGCGAGCCGCCGCCAGGAGCTGCTCGCAGACCGATATCTCGAATATCGGCAAGAGCGGCGACGCAGCGCCGGCCGCAAAGCGACGCAGCCCTCCGGGTTTTTGCCGGGCGGACGCCTGATGCGTTGGATTTCTCGCCGATATACCGGATATCGGCTTCGAAATCCGCCTGCCATGCGCCTCGACCGGCAGAAACGCGAGCGCCGTCGGAGTTTCCAAACGGTCTCTTAAGGTTGCTACCGCCGCGCGACAGAGCGGCGTGGACATGATATTGCCGAACAGGGACGCTTTTTTCGGGATCGGCAATGACGCATTCAAACGATGTCGCCAGTAAGGATGATGCCGGCGGGGTTTTGACTAAAACCGATGCCGCTGAGCGCGATTTTGGCATTCGCCCCGGCGAAGTCGCAGTGGAACTGCCGCCGTCCTTTGACGCATCGCTTTATTTTATCGGTCGCATCCACACGCCCTGGAAAGACCGCAAGGATTGTCCGCGAAGGGGAGCGGTGGACGGTCCGCTTTGCACGATCGAGGTCGATCCGCGTTTTGAGGCGGCGCTCGCCGGCATCGAAAGCTGCGAAAGGCTTCTCGTGCTTTACTGGATGCATCTCGCCCGCCGGGATCTTCTGTTGCAGACGCCGGGGCACAAGGATCGTGCGGTTGGGACCTTTGCGGTCCGCTCGCCGGTGCGGCCAAATCCCATTGCGGCCTCAATCGTGACGCTTGAAAAGGTGGATGGCCGTTTCTTGAGCGTCCGCGGCCTCGATTGCGTCGACGGTACGGCGCTGGTCGATCTGAAGCCCGAGTTTTCCCAAAGCCAAAAAGCCTGCCACGATCGCTCGCCCGTCGCGTCGTCTACCTGATACCCTGAGCGGCACTGGCGAAGGTGAGGGAGGAACCGCATGAATCTTTCCAGGATGCTTGCCGCCCGAGGCGAAGCCGGACGCCCGGTCAAGGTGGTTTTGATCGGCGCCGGGAAATTCGGCACCATGTATTTGTCCCAGGCCAGGCTGACGGCGGGCGTTCATATCGTTGCCGTCGCCGACCTCAATGTCGCCAAGGCGCGCGGATCGCTTGGCACTGCCGGCTGGCCGGACGAGCAATTTGCCGCCCGCACGCCGGAGGAAGCGGCGGCAACCGGCGGCACCTGCGTCACTGACGATGCGGCTTCGGCGATCAAGGCTCCCGGTGTTGAAGTGGTGATCGAGGCGACTGGCGATCCGGCCATCGGTATTCGCCATGCACTTGGCGCGATTGCCGCAGGCCGCCACGTGGTGATGGTCAATGTGGAGGCTGATGCTCTGGCAGGGCCGCTTCTGGCGCGCCGCGCGCGTCAGGCGGGCGTCGTCTATTCGCTCGCATGGGGCGATCAGCCGGCGCTGATATGCGAGCACGTGGACTGGGCGCGCGCTTGCGGCTTCAAGGTGGTTTCGGCGGGAAAAGGCACGCGCTATCTGCCGCGCTATCATCAGCTCAACCCGGATACCACCTGGGACGAGGTGTCCAAATATCTCGCCTTCGAAGGCAAGGAAGGGTTGAACCTGAAGATGTTCAATTCCTTTCTCGACGGCACGAAGTCCGGCATCGAGATGACGGCTGTCTGCAATGCCACGGGTTTGATACCGCAGCCGGGTGGCTTGAATTTTCCGCCTGCAAGCCGGTTCGAACTCGCCGATGTCTGCAAGCCGAAGACCGAAGGCGGCACGCTCAGCCATTCCGGTACGACGGAGGTCGTCTCCTCGCTTTCACGCAACGGCGAGGACATTCCCCACCACCTTGCCATGGGCACCTATGTGGTGATCGAGGGCGAGAGCGACTACGCCCGCCGCTGCTTTCGCGAATATCACATGCTGGAAGACGGAAGCGGTCGCTTTGCCGCTCTCTACCGACCGACGCATATGATCGGGCTGGAACTCGGCGTATCGGTCGCCTCCGCCGCCTTGCGCAATGAACCGACGGGTGCGCCGGAAGGGTTCTTCTCCGATGTGGTTGCAACCGCGAAGAAGGGGCTTAAGGCTGGAGATATGCTCGACGGGGAAGGCGGATTTACGGTCTGGGGAAAGCAACAGCCGGCGAAGGCCTCACTGACAAAAGGTTTTCTGCCGATCGGGCTTGCCAGCGGCGTTCGCCTCAAGCGGGATATCACTGAGGGCGAAATCGTAACCTGGGCCGATGTCGACATGGATGCAAATGACGACGCGGTTCTGTTTCGCCGTGAAATGGAGCGTACATTCGCCGGGTGAATGCGGGTTCGGCGCCATCATGCGATAGTGTGAGCCGGAGCAGGAGTAAGGGACGACAGGTGGAGCCAGGACTTGTCATGATCGCCCTCGGCGTCATGCTGCTCTTCGGCATGGTGGCCGACGAGATCGGCCATCGTACGCGCCTTCCTCGTGTCACTTTGCTGATAATCGTTGGCTTTGTTGCTGGCCCGTCAGGCTTTGACGCGCTTCCCGGAGGGCTTTTGAACTGGAGCGATTTTCTCGCCAATCTTGCCTTGAGCGTCGTGGCATTTTTGCTCGGAGGCAGATTGACCGCCAAATCTTTGGCGAAAAACGGGACGGCAATCCTGATCCTTTCCGTCACTGTGGTTGTCGTGACGGCGGTCGTTGTCACCTCGGGGTTTATAGCCTTCGGCGTGCCTCTCGGCATGGCGATGGTGCTGGCGGCGATGGCGACTGCGACCGACCCTGCCGCGACGCAGGATGTGGTGCATCAAGCCGCCGCCGACGGACCCTTCACCGACCGCCTGCTTGGCATCGTTGCGGTCGACGACCTTTGGGGCATCCTCGTATTCGCGTTGGTACTGGTGGCGGCTAACACTGTGGATGGAACGGCCGTGGAGGGGGCGTTTTCGCGTGCCTTATGGGAAATTCTTGGCGCAGTTGGGCTTGGTGTGGCTGTTGGTTTGCCGGCTGCATGGTTGACGGGCCGCATCTCGCCGGGTGACCCCACGCTTTCGGAAGCGCTCGGTGTCGTTTTTCTGACGACCGGGCTTGCGATCTGGTTTCACGTCTCCTTCCTGCTTGCCGGCATTGTCGCCGGCTCGGTCGTCGCCAACTTCGCCCGCCACCACGCACGCCCCTTTCATGAGGTCGAACACATTGAATGGCCCTTCATGATCCTGTTTTTCATGCTGGCGGGAGCATCGCTCGATACAGGAGATCTCGGCGCGGTCAGTTTCGTCGCGGTTCTCTATTTGGTGCTCAGAATAGTGGCCCGGCTTATGGGGGGATCGATCGGCGGCTGGCTTGCCGGCTATCCCGTGACGGAGCGTCGCTGGGTGGGCGCAGCGCTCATGCCACAGGCGGGAGTGGCAATCGGAATGGCGCTGGTGGCGGGCGAGCAGTTGCCCAATTATGGCGGCGAACTCCTGACCGTGGCCATCGCGACGACGGTCGTTTTCGAATTGATCGGACCTGTGCTCACGCAGATCGCGTTGCAGAAGGTGGGCGAGGCCGGAAACGCGGATCAATCGCCTTGAACGGCGGGTCCGGACCGCAGCCGCTTCAGCATTCCACCACGTTGACCGCAAGTCCGCCCTTTGAGGTTTCCTTGTATTTGTCGGTCATGTCGAGGCCGGTCTGACGCATGGTCTCGATGCAGCTGTCGAGTGGTACGAAGTGGCTGCCGTCGCCGCGAAGCGCCAGGGACGCCGCCGTCACCGCCTTCACCGCCCCAAGGGCGTTGCGCTCTATGCAAGGCACCTGAACCAGCCCGCCGACGGGATCGCAGGTCATGCCGAGATGGTGTTCGAGGGCGATTTCCGCCGCGTTCTCCACCTGTTCGTTGGTACCGCCAAGGGCAGCACAAAGGCCTGCCGCCGCCATGGCGGAAGCAGATCCGACCTCACCCTGGCAGCCGACTTCCGCGCCGGAAATCGAGGCGTTGGCCTTGATGATGCCGCCGACGGCTGCCGCGACCAGCAGGAATGTACGGATGCCGTCCTGGCTGCAATCGGGACAATGGCTGAGATAATAGCGGATCACGGCCGGCACGACGCCGGCAGCGCCATTGGTGGGCGCTGTCACCAGCCGTCCGCCAGCGGCGTTTTCCTCATTCACTGCCATGGCGTAGACCGCCAGCCAATCCATCACCGTGTGCTGGAAGGGGCGGTTCTTTCCCTGTTCGGCCAGGAGCTTCTGGTGGATCTGCCTTGCCCGGCGCTTGACCTTCAGTCCACCTGGAAGCTGGCCGTCCTGCGCAAGTCCGCGCTCGATACAGGCATTCATCGCATTCCATAGTTCGTCGAGGCTGGCGTCGAGATCGCGATCCGGATGGCGGATTTCCTCATTCGCCCGCTTCATTTCCGCAATCGTGCAGCTGCGCGCGCGGCCCATCGCCAGCATTTCCTTTGCTGACTTGAAGGGGAAGGGCACGACCTTTTCTTCCGTGATCGGCTCGCCGTTGTCCCTTGCCGCCAGTTCGGCCGCGCTCAGCACGAAGCCGCCGCCGATCGAATAGTAGGTTTCCTCAAAGAGATGCGCGCCGTCCTTGTCGTAGGCACGAAAGATCATGCCGTTGGCGTGGCCTTCAAGTGGCGCGCCATAGTCGAAGATCAGATCGGCGTCCGGATCGAAACTGACGCGATCGATGCCGGCAATGGCGAGCGTATGCGTTTGTCTCAACTGCGCCAGGTCCTCTTCGGCCTGGTCCGGATCGATCGTTGCCGCCTCATGGCCCAGGAGGCCGAGCAATATGGCCCGGTCGGTCGCGTGACCCTTGCCGGTGAAGGCGAGCGACCCGTGCAGCGAAACGACGATCCGGGCGGGCGAAAGCTGCCCCTCCCGCAACTGGTCGAGAAAGCGTGCGGCAGCCGCCATCGGCCCCATCGTATGCGATGACGAAGGTCCGATCCCGATCTTGAAGACATCGAAAACGCTGATGAACAAAAAGGCCTCCCGGCGGTCATTGCGCAAAAATCAGTCCGGCCATTCTTCGCCGGTTGCGCCGGACTATGCCTAAAATGGATGCAGACGTCATCCTTTCCATAGGCCATGGCGAAAATGGGAGACTTCGTGTCGCTTCTGCTCGTGAAACCGAGGTTAAGGCAACTCGAAACACAAATTCCTGCCAATGAAATATGCGCCTGCCACAAAGATTTGCACTAAAGTCACAAAGACCTTTCGCCGTGGGAATCAGGGAGAGAAACGAGCATGGCGCGGCTGACACGGCTTGAGATCGAGGCGCTCGATCGCGACGATCCTTTGCGCGGCAAACGCGACGCCTTCGACCTGCCCGGGGGTGTGATTTATCTGGACGGCAATTCGCTTGGAGTCCTGCCGAGAGCGGTCGCGCCTCGCATTGCCGAGGTGATCAAAACCGAATGGGGCGAGAGCCTCATTCGCGGCTGGAACGAGCACGACTGGATCGATCTTCCCGCCCGTGTCGGCGACAAGATCGCAAGGCTTGTCGGCGCTGATCCCGGCACGGTGGTTGCAACCGATTCAACCTCCATCAATCTGTTTAAGGTGTTGGCGGCAGCACTTGGGCTGCGCCCGGATCGCAAGGTGATCCTCTCCGACAGCGGCAATTTTCCGACCGATCTCTATATGGCGCAGGGCTTGCGCGATCTTCTTGGCGCGGGCCACGAACTGCGGATCGTCGCGCCTGGGGAAGTCGAAGCCGCTATAGACGATACCATCGCGGTGACGATGCTGACGGAGGTCGACTACAAGACCGGCCGCCGGCATGCCATGAAGCGGCTGACGGAAAAAGCCCACGCAGCAGGCGCGCTCGCCATTTGGGATCTGGCGCATTCCGCCGGTGCATTTGCCGTCGATCTCAAGGGCGTGAATGCCGATTTCGCTGTCGGTTGCGGCTATAAATATCTGAACGGCGGACCGGGTGCGCCGGCGTTTCTTTATGTCGCGCCGAAGCATCAGGGGAATGTCACGCCGCCGCTTACCGGCTGGATGGGGCACGAAGCGCCCTTCGCTTTCGATCTCGACTATCGCCCGGCTGTGGGCGTGGACCGGATGCGGGTCGGCACGCCGCCGGTCCTGTCGCTCTCCGCGCTCGATGTCGCGCTCGACGTTTTCGCCGATGTCGATATGACTGCGCTTCGTGAGAAATCAGTCGGTCTTTGTGAATTGTTCATCGCCGAGGTGGAGGCGCGCTGCCCCGATCTGGTACTGGCCAGCCCGCGCGATCCGGCGCTCAGGGGCAGCCAGGTGTCGTTTTCCTGCGACTACGGCTATCCTTTGATGCAGGCGCTGATTGCCCGTGGCGTCATCGGCGATTTCCGCGCGCCCAATATCGTCCGCTTCGGTTTCACTCCGCTTTATCTCACCTATGGCGATGTCTGCCGCGCGGCGGAAATCATGGAAGAGATTGTCGTGACGCGGGAGTGGGACAGAGCTGAATTCAAGAAGAAGGCGAAGGTCACATGACGACGCCTGCAACCCCTTACGATCCCGCCGAAGACGGCGCGCAGATGGCGTTCGACGGGCGCATGTCCTATGGCGACTACCTGCGGCTCGACAGCTTGCTTTCGGCGCAAAAGCCGATCTCGGGCGCTCACGACGAGATGCTTTTCATCATCCAGCATCAAACCTCGGAATTGTGGATGAAGCTTGCGATCCACGAAATGGTCGCCGCCAAGGCAGCCATTGCATCCGGCGATCTGTCGCCCGCCTTCAAGATGCTGACGCGGGTGGCGCGGATTTTCGAGCAGCTGAATTCCGCCTGGCAGGTGCTGCGCACCATGACGCCTTCGGAATATTCCGAATTCCGCGAACAGTTGGGCCAATCCTCCGGCTTCCAGTCTTATCAATATCGGGCGATCGAGTACCTGGCGGGCAACAAGAATGCGGCCTTGCTGCGCCCGCACGCGCATCTGCCGGAGGTTCATGTCTGGCTTGAAAAGCTTCTGAGAGAAACGAGCCTTTACGACGAGGCGATCAGGCTTCTTGCGCGCGAGGGCTTCGCCATCGACGCCGCACTCCTCAGCCGCGATCTCGCCCTGCCGCATGTGGAAAACGAAAGCGTTCGCGCAGCGTGGATCGAGGTCTACCGCGACCCGCGCAAACATTGGCCTTTCTACGAACTGGCGGAAAAACTGGTTGATTTTGAGGATTATTTCCGCCGCTGGCGCTTCAATCATGTCACGACAGTGGAGCGGGTGATCGGCTTCAAGCGCGGCACCGGCGGCACTTCGGGCGTTTCCTACCTGAAGCGCATGCTGGAGGTGGTGCTCTTTCCCGAACTCTGGTCCATCCGGGCAGAGCTTTGAAGCGGGGGAGGGAGGGGGAGGCGACATGAGCCGGTTCATCGACATCACGCCGCCGGTGCGCCCGGGTATGGCGGTCTTTCCCGGAGATGCGGAGTACCGCCGCAGCGACACCTTCACGATCAGCCCCGATTGCCCGGTGAATGTGGCGGAATTCGCCATGTCGGCTCATTGCGGCGCTCATGCGGACGCGCCGCTTCATTACGCGGCCGACGGAGCCTCCATCGACCGGTTGCCGATTGAGGATTTCATCGGCCCGGTCCGGCTGATCGATGCGCGCGGTGCCGGGCCGCTCTGTATGCCGGAAGATATCGCGATGCATCTCGATGGCGTGCCGCCGCGCGTGTTGCTGCGTCTTGAAGATCGGATCGACCCAATGGTCTGGCGCGACGATTTTCGTGCGCTTAGTGCGGAGACGGTCGATCTTTTGCATGAAAAGGGCGTGCGTCTGGTCGGTGTCGATGTGGCCTCGGTCGATCCGGCCACTTCCAAGGACCTGCCCGCCCATATGGCGTTTCGCCGCTACGATATGCGCATATTGGAAAATCTTGCGCTTTCTAAAGTCCAAAGCGGAGATTACGAATTGATCGCCCTGCCGTTGAAACTGGAAGGGCTGGATGCATCGCCCGTCAGGGCTGTATTGAGGCGTTTGGGCTAGGTCATGACCTGAGGGGAATTTCACGAATGCTGGAGATCGACACTCTGGTCATGGACTATGGCGGTTTTCGTGCCGTCGATCGATGCTCGCTGAAGGTGGAGGCGGGCACCATCACCGGTTTGATCGGGCCCAATGGCGCGGGAAAGACGACGCTTTTCAACCTGATCGCCGGTGCCTTTCCTCCAACAAGCGGCCGTATTCGCTATCTGGGCGAGGATATCACCAAGCTTTCCACCGACCGCCGCTTCCATCGCGGGCTGGTGCGCACTTTCCAGATACCGCATGAATTTCATCGCCTGAGCGTGCTTGAAAATCTGATGATGGTGCCGCCGCACCAGCCGGGCGAAGGGCTTTTCGCAAACTGGTTTTCCTGGGGACGGGTAGCAGCGGCTGAAAAAGTAACCGAGCGGCGGGCGCGCGAGACGCTGGAATTTCTCGAACTCACTCACCTCACGAATGAGCGTGCCGGCAATCTCTCCGGCGGGCAGAAGAAGCTGCTCGAACTTGGCCGCACCATGATGACGGATGCGAAGCTTGTGCTGCTCGACGAGCCGGCGGCAGGCGTCAACCGCACGCTTTTGCGCAAGCTTGAGGAGAAGATCGCGCTGCTTCACCGCGAGCGGAATTACACCTTCATGCTGATCGAGCACGACATGGAGATGATCGAAAAGCTCTGCCATCCGGTGATCTGCATGGCTGAGGGACGCGTGCTGATCGAGGGCGATTTCAAGACCGTACGGTCCGATCCGCGTGTGCTGGAAGCCTATCTCGGCGAAACGGTCGGAGAGGCCGCATGACGACCACGCCTCTTCTCGACATGCGCGAATTGCGCGGTGGCTATGGTGACGCCGATATCCTGCAGGGCGTGTCGCTTTTCGTCGATCCAGCGGAAATCGTCGTCATCGTCGGGCCGAATGGCGCCGGCAAATCCACCGCCATGAAAGCGATTTTCGGCCTTTTGAAAATCCGTGGCGGAACCATCTTCATCGACGGCGAGGATATCACAGGCCATGCGCCGAACCGGATCGTGCAATCGGGCGTCTGCTACGTGCCGCAGGTCGACAATGTCTTTCGCGAAATGACGGTGCACGAAAATTTCGAGATGGGCGCTTTCCTGCGCAAAGGCGATCTTTCGGCCGCCTTCGACCGGGTCTATTCGCTTTTTCCCGACCTGAAAGAACGGCGGAAGGCATTGGCTGGAAATCTTTCCGGCGGTCAGCGCCAGATGGTCGCCATGGGCCGGGCCTTGATGCTGGAGACGAAGATCCTGCTTCTTGATGAGCCGACGGCGGGCTTGTCGCCGAAATACATGGAGCAGATTTTCCAGATTTGCCGCGATGTACGCAACACGGGCGTGGCGATCCTTCTGGTTGAACAACATGCCAAACAGGCGCTCGCCTTTGCCGATCGCGGCTATGTGCTGGCGTCGGGCGCCAATCGTCACGAGGGAACGGGCGCGGAGCTTCTCGCCGACCGCGAGGTCGCGCAGATGTTTTTGGGCGGATAAGAGCTGGCCGGGGGAGCTGAAACGGGCGATGGGCTTTATGGAACTGGTGAATTTCTATCTGGTGCCGGGCATCGTGCTTGGTTCCATTTATGCGCTGGGCGCGGTCGGCATCACGCTGGTTTTCGCCATCCTGCGCTATGCCCATCTCGCCCATGGCGATCTGGCGACGCTTGGCGCGTTCCTGGCGCTTGCCGTGGTAACGGCGGCGGGGCTTCCGCTTTACGTGGCGCTGCCGCTTGCCATGATCGCGACGGCGGCAACGGCTGTCGGTATCGACAAGCTCTTCTACGACTATCTGCGCGAGCGGCCGAAGATCGTGACTGTCATGGCCTCGCTCGGTGTGGCCTTGATGGTGCGTTCGGTGGTGCAGGTGGTCTGGGGCGTGGATTTCAGAATCCTATGCGCGTGGCATAACCCGTCCGGAAAACTGGTGGGGCATCCGCCTTAAGGACCGGGAGATCGTCACCGTTTTCGCCATGATCGGCTTTGTCGCGGCCCTGCAGCTTTTCCTGATGAAGACGAAATGGGGCAAGGCCATGCGCGCCATGTCCGACAATCCGGATCTGGCGCTTCTTTCCGGCGTGGACAACCGCAAGGTCGTGATGATGACCTGGGCCATCGTCGGTGCGCTTTGCGCGGCCTCCGGCTTCTTTCTCGGGGTGAATACCGAACTGAAATCGCTGATGGGCTGGCAGATGCTTTTGCCGATGTTCGCCGCCGCCATTTTGGGCGGTGTCGGGCGGATCGAGGGCGCGGTCATCGGCGGCCTTATCGTCGGTATCGCCGAGGAGCTTTCGGTTCTCGTGCTGCCTAGCGAGTACAAGGCGGCGATGGCCTTCGTCATCTTGCTGTTGATGCTGCTCGTGCGCCCGACCGGGCTCCTGAGGGGGAAAGTATTATGATCCGGGCGTTCAACGAAGGGAGGCGGCAATGGAGTGGCTTGGCCTGCTGAACTACGCCGTCTTCATGGCGATCTTCATCGGCATTTATTCTCTCCTGGCTATCGGCCTCAACATTCAATGGGGCTTCACCGGTCTCTTCAATGCCGGCATCGCCGGGTTCTTCGCCGTCGGCGCCTATACGTCGGCGATACTGACGTCGCCTCATGTCGACGGGCGGCTGGGCGGTTTCGATCTTCCGGTCGTCTTCGGCTGGGCAGGGGCCATGGTGGCGGCTGCCGCCATCGCATGGCCCATCGGCAAGATCTGCCTGCGCTTTCGCTCCGACTATCTGGCGATCGCCACCATCGGCATCGCCGAGATCATCCGCCTCGTCATCAAGTCGGAGGACTGGCTGACGAACTCCGCGCGCGGCATCACCAATATTCCGCGCCCCTTCGGCGATCTGCCCTATGTCCAGTCGCAGCTTGCCTATCTGGCGATTGTCGTGGCCGTGCTTCTGGTTGTCTATGTGCTCGTCGAATGGCAGATCGCCTCGCCATGGGGGCGTATGATGCGGGCCATCCGCGATAATGAGTTCGCCGCGCGCGCCATGGGCAAGGACGTGCCCTACCGGCGGCTGGAAGCTTTCGTTTTCGGCGCGGCGATCATGGGCCTGGGCGGCGCGCTTTTCGCCCATCTCAACCGGGCGATCACGCCGGAGGCGATCGACCCGATGGTCGCCACTTTCCTCGTCTGGATCATGCTGATCCTGGGCGGCTCGGGCAACAATCGCGGCGCGATCCTCGGGGTTGCGGTCGTCTGGATCATCTGGTCGTTTTCGGAAATCCTGACCGATCAGTTTCCGGCGGAAGTGGCGGTGAAGGCGAAATACATCCGCGTCTTTCTCATCGGCTTGATGCTTCAGCTCGTGCTCAGGTTCCGTCCGGAGGGGATGCTGCCCGAAACTCGTCAGACATCGGGAAAAGCACCGAATTCCGCAAAGTAAGGACTTGAGAATAATCATGTTCCGGTGAAGACTGCGGCAGAATTTGAGATCGAATTTGCAATCAAAAGAGCGGCTGTATCGCAACAAAGGCTGCGAAAACAATGGTGGAGGAATGAAATGAAAAACACGGGTCTTACGCTCGTTGGCGCCCTTTTATGCGCGACAGCACTGGCAGCGCCGGCCAAGGCGGAAGTCAAGATCGGCCTGCTTGGCGGCGTCACCGGACCAATTGCGGCGATGGCGCCGGCGATGGTCGATTCCGCGCAGCTTGCCATTCAGCAGGTCAACGATCAGGGCGGTATCCTTGCCGGAGACAAGCTTGTCGGCGTCGTTGGCGACAGTGGCTGCAATCCGCAAAACGCGACTGATGCGGCCACCAAGGCGGTCAATATCGAAGGCGTCGTCGCAATCGTCGGGCCGCATTGCTCGGGCGCGGTGCTTGCTGCCGCCAATTCCGTGTCGATTTCCGCCGGCGTCACCATGATCACGCCGTCCGGCACCTCGCCGGAGATCACCGGGCTCAAGGACAACGACACGGTTTTCCGCACCGTTCCCTCCGACGATTTCCAGGGCCGCGCGCTTGCCCGCACCCTGCTTGGCCGCGATATCAAGAAGGTGGCGGTCGCCTATCTCAACAATGATTACGGCAAGGGGCTGGCGGAAGCCTTCAAGGCGGAATTTACGGCAAACGGCGGCGAGATCTCTGGCTTTGCCGCGCATGAGGAAGGCAAGGCTTCCTATCGCTCGAACCTTGCCGAACTTGCAAACGGCGGCGCCGATACACTGGTTCTCTTCGACTATGGCGACGGCTCCGGCCTTACCATCCTGCGCCAGGCGCTGGAAAACGGCTTCTTCACCAATTTCGTCGGCGGCGACGGCATGAAATCCGACGCACCGATCAAGGAGCTTGGCGCGGAAAACCTGACGACCTTCGTCGCCTCGTCGCCGGTCGGCGAGAAGTCGGATGGTCTGGACGCTTTCAACAAGGCTTTCACGGCGATTGGCGGCGATCCGAATGCAATCTTCGTGACGACGTCTTATGACGCGACATTCCTTGCTGCGCTTGCCATCGAGAAGGCGGGTGGCGACAAGGCAAAGGTGCATGCGGCGCTTCGCGAAATCTCCAACGGCGAGGGCGAAGCGATCCTGCCGGGCGAATGGGAGAAGGCAAAGGCATTGATCGCGGCGGGCAAGGCCATCGACTATCAGGGCGCCGCCGGCGATCACAATTTCGATGAAAACGGCGACGTCCCCGGCGTCTATGCGCTCTTCAAGGTCGAGGGCAACACATTCGTCGTCGATACCGAGATGAAGTGATCTGAAAACAATCGATTGGGTCTGGGAAGGAAACGGCGGTCAATCGGGCCGCCGTATCCTGCTCCAGAAATGTGCTCTAAGCCGTAGCTGCGAAAAAATCATCCATCTTCAGCAACTCGCGAATGTTCGAGCGGTCGGCGGCAAGTTCGGCGATCGTCTGTCTGTCAAGAACGGCCATGAAGGCTTCCAGCGCCTCGTGCAGCAGCCCGTTGAAGCCGCAGGACGGGATGAGCGGGCAGTCGCGCCGGCCGGAATTGAAACATTCGGCCAGCTGGAAATTTTCCTCCGCCGCCCGCACCACTTCGCCGACGGTGATATCCTTCGCCGGTCTGGCCAGCACGACACCGCCGTTTCTGCCCCGGATTGTCGAGATCATATTCGCATCGACCAGAATCTTCATGATCTTGAAAAGATGCGCTTCCGACATGGTGAAGCTTGCCGCGATATCGGCAACCTTGCTCGGCTTGTCCGGGTTCACCGCACAATAGATGAGCGTGCGAACGGCATAATTGGTCTGCTGGGTCAGGCGCATGGCATAGATATGCGTCCCAATCGCTTCGCCGTCAACGCGTTTGCAGCCAATGCCTCGCCGCCCGGGCAGGGAAGGTGTTGTTTTACGGCAGATTCTCGCGGATGTAGATTTCGATGCGAATGCGCTCCTGACCCTCGACGATTGCCGCCTTGTCGACCAGAGCCTTCAGGACGCGAACGGCGCTGCGGATTTCATGGCCGGCGTCCTGACAGATCAAGGCATCTAGGGTTCTGGCATCGAGCGCCTGGCGCGCATGCGGCGTCAGTTCGTGGGCGATGGTGACGGGTTTGCCCGGCATTGCGTGAGCCTCAAGCGCCGCGATCAGCCCGCGCGTGCCCGAACCCACATTGTAGAGGCCGACGAGATCGGGATGCCGTTTGAGGAGGTCCATCGCGGTTTCGCGGGTCAGGACGTCGTCGTCGCGCCCTTCGCGTATGGGCAATACCTCCAGATGCGGATAATCGGCAAAAAGCACCGCCCGGCAGCCTTCGACGCGCTGGGCATGGTCGCTCAGCGCCAGCGTGCCGCAGATCAACGCCACCTTGCCGGGCGCTTGCGGCAGGAAACGGCCGATCAGCCGACCGGCAACGCGGCCGGCCGCCACATTGTCGATGCCGATGAAGTGTCCGCGCCCGGCTGTCGCCACGTCGGAGATCAGCGTCACGACCGGGACGCCGCGATTGGATAGCGCGTCGATTGCCGAACGCACCACCGGCGCATCTTGCGCCACGACCGCGACGCCTTCGAAATCTTCCGGGCTGATTTGTGAAAGGGCGGCTGCGATCGCCGCCTTGTCGAAAGTGTCGACGTGGCGCACGGAAAGCCTGACCCGGTCCATCAGCACGCGGTCGGCAGTTTCCACCGCCTCACGCGCCAATTGCTGCATGAAGGGGTTTCGGCCTTCCGGCAAGAGAAACAGGAAGCGGTCGCTGCGCTTCTTGGCGAGACTGGCGGCGTAAGGATCAGGCTTGTAGTTGAGCTCGCGCGCGGCTTCCTCGACCTTGGCGATGGTTTGCGCGCGTACGCCCGGCCGGCGGTTCAAGACGCGGTCGACGGTTGCCAGGCTGACGCCGGCCCTTGCTGCGACATCGTGGATCGTTGTCTTGGTCATTGCCGGCCTTTTGTCCTCACTCAGGCGAATTGCCCCGCCGCATGGCCCGAAGCCCAGGCCCATTGGAAATTGTGGCCGCCGAGATGCCCGGTGACATCGACGACTTCGCCAATGAAGTAAAGACCGGGAACGCGAGTTGATTCCATGGTTTTCGATGATAGCTCCTTTGTGTCGACCCCGCCGAGCGTGACTTCGGCAGTGCGATAGCCTTCGCTGCCGACCGGCTTGACCTCCCACGCAGCTATCGCATCGGCGGCTTTCGCCAGCACCTTGTCGGAAAGGTCGGCCATCCTTCCAGATAGCAAATGTTCTTCCGAAATGAATTGCGCGAGGCGCTTGGGCAGGATTTCGGCAATGGCGGTTCGAAGATCCTGTTTCGGCTGCGTCCTGCGGGCCTCCTTGAGACGTTGAAGCACATCCTCGCCCGGCGCCATGTCGACGCGGATCGGCGTTCCCTCGCGCCAATAAGACGATATCTGCAGCACGGACGGCCCGGACAACCCCTTGTGCGTGAAGAGTAATCCCTCGCGAAACCGGGTTTTTTCGTGCGATACCACCGCATCGACGGACACGCCTGCCAGATGCCCGGTCCTTTGCCGCAAGGCGTCATCAAAGGTAAGCGGAACAAGGGCCGGGCGCGGCGGCACAACCGCAAGGCCGAAGCGTCGGGCGATATCGTAGCCAAAGCCGGTCGCCCCGATTTTCGGGATCGACGGTCCGCCCGTCGCCACGACGAGGGAAGAGGCTTTCATCGAACCGGCAGATGTCTCAACAGCGAAGCATTCGTCCGTTCTTGAGATTTCGCTTATGGCGGTTGCCGTCTTTACGCGAACCTGTGCCTTTTCGGCTTCTTCCAGCAGCATGGCGATGATTTCCCTCGCGCTGCCGTCGCAAAAGAGTTGCCCCAGCGTCTTTTCATGCCAGGCGATGCCATGGCTTTCGACCAGCTTGAGGAAATCCATCGGCGTATAGCGCTTCAATGCGGAAACGGCGAAGCGGGGGTTTTGCGACAGAAAATTCGTCGGCTGGGAATTGATATTGGTGAAATTGCAGCGCCCACCGCCGGATATGCGGATTTTCTCGGCCGGGTTACGCGCGTGATCGATCACGGTCACACGCCTGCCTCGGCGTCCGGCGGCAATGGCGCACATCAGGCCGGCGGCTCCGGCGCCCAGGATCAATACGTCGGTGGAATGCATGGTGGCGTTGGAATTCTGGTCCGGGAAACGGCCGTGGTCGCTATCTCAAACAGGAGCGGGGAGCGAAAAAGAGAAACGCCGCCAGGTAATCCCGGCGGCGTCCCGAATTCATCCGGTCGAGAATTTTCGACCGACCAATGTCAGCCGAGCTGGAGTTCGGCGGCCTGCGGGCCGCGGCCGCGGCGATCTTCTTCGGCAACGTAGGACAGCGTGGTGCCTTCCGGCGGGACAGCCAGGCCCGAGCGCTCGAAAGCGGTAATGTGAACGAAGATGTCCTTGCCACCGCCGGACGGGGTAATGAACCCGAAGCCACGGTCGTGGTTGAAGAACTTGAGAGTGCCGGTCTGGCGCATGGGAAACTCCTGTCCCGCTGGTCTATGGATATGCAAGCGCACGAAGCGCGTTTGCTTGCACGAGCGTGTCATTCAGAAGCGGGAAAGGCAGTTCGTCCCGCAATCCCCGCCGATCTGGCGACAGGAACAACGGCTAGCAACTTTCTTAACCGGGTTTCGAATTCGCAAGCCCGTCGTCTGCCGGAAACGTTTCCGGACCATGACAATCTAATGGCTGCCCATGAAAATCGCAACAATTCCCTTTGCGGAATGCAGCGGGTCGCACTTTTCACTTCCCGGTAATGCCTTGAAAAGGTTCATTGCCGAAGGCAATGCCCCGTATTTTGCCCAAAACCGGCCCATCCGTGATGCCTGTCACATCGAATTGGCGGGACTGCGCCTAGTTTTTGATCATCGGCGGAAAAAACGACCGCTCGGGAATAAAAAGCCCCTCGCACCACCATCCGGTCAGGCGAACGGGGCAACCGGAAGAGGGAAACGCAGTCATGAAAAAGAAACTTGCAATCACAGGTCTCGCGATCGCACTCGCTGCCGCCGCTTTGGTGACCACCGGAACCGGTGCGGCCCAGGCAAAGAACAATTACTGGGTGCCGGGAGCCGCGGCTGCCGGCGGTTTCGTAGCCGGCGCGGTGATCGGATCGGCGCTTTCCCAACCGCGCTATTATGCGCCGCCGCCGGCCTATGTCGAACCCGTCTACCCGGCCCCGGTTTACTATGCACGGCCCGCGCCGTGGACGCCGGAATGGTATCGCTATTGCTCGACGCGCTTTCGCACTTTCAATCCGGACACCGGCTATTACTTCTATCGTCCCGGCCAGGCGCGTTTTTGCCGCTGATCGGAACTGTCTGTTTCACGAACAATGCCTCCGGCCGAACAACCGGGGGCTTTGTTCGTTTTCAGCGTTCGAGCCAGGCGTCGATCCCCTTCGCGGCGGCGATAGCGGTGGCGAAACAGGCCTGCAGCAAATAGCCGCCGGTGGGCGCTTCCCAATCCAGCATTTCGCCGGCGACGAAGAAACCCGGATGACGGCGCAGCATGAATTTCTCGTCGACTTCGGCAAAAGGGATGCCGCCTGCGCTGGATATCGCCCGTTCGATTGGTTGTGCGGCTGTCAAAACGATGGTCGACGCCTTGATGCGGCGGGCAAGGCTGGCGCTATCATCCGGCAAGGGGCCCGCTTCGCGAAGAAGCGCGATGGCAACGGGCGGCAGTCCGGTCACCTTGCGCAGATAGGTGCTCATGGATTGCTTGCCCTTCGGTCTATCCAGCCGCGTCGTGAGCGTTGCCTCGTCGAGATCGGGGCGCAGGTCTATCGCAAGCCTCGCCTCGCCATCCTTCTCGATAGCATCGCGCAATTCGGCTGAAAGCGCATAGACCGCGCCGCCTTCGATCCCTGCTGCGGTGATCATCGCCTCGCCCATGATCGAATGCCCGGCTGTGGAAAGCGTCACCCGTTTCAGCGGCGTGCCGGCAAAACGCTCGGCGAAAATGCTCGACCATTTGACGGCGAAGCCGCAATTGCTCGGGCGGAAAGGCCTGGTTTCAACGCCGAACGTCGCAAAGGCATCGGTCCAGGCGGCATCGGAGCCAAGCCGCGGCCAGCTGCCGCCGCCAAGGGCAAAGAGCACGGCGTCGGGCTTTTCGATTGCCAGCGCGCCTTGCGGCGTTTGAAACAGCAGATCGCCAGCCTCGTTGATCCCTTGCCAGTCGTGCCTTGTCAGCAGGCTGACACCCTTTTCGCCAAGCCGGCGGAGCAACGCCCTTAGCAGGGGCGAGGCTTTCAGCGCCTTGGGGAAGACCCGGCCGCTTGTTCCAATGAAGGTTTCCTGTCCAAGTTCCTCGCACCAGGCCCGAAGGGCCGCCGGATCGAAGGCTGCTATCGCCGGCGTCAGCGCGGGTTCCGCCTCGCGGTAGCGGGCAAGAAAGGCACCGAGTATCTTCGCTATGCGTGAGATTCAGGCCGCCGCGTCCGGCGAGCAGAAGCTTGCGGGCGGCGGAGGGCATCTTTTCGCAAACGACCACCCGATAGCCAAGGCCCGACAGGTGGTCGGCCGCGATGAGACCCGAAGGGCCTGCGCCGACTATCACGACATTCAGGGCGGACTTGTTCAGTGACATCAAGGCTCCAGTCGAGGCGTCGGTGCGCGCGGCAGGCTGACGGCTATACCGGCAGAGACGGCGATTGTCACGGAGCGTTGATCCCGGTTTGTGCGGAATTCGCATTTCGGGAGTGAAAATCCCGCTCGCGTTAATGCGGAATAAGTATTTGAGATGGCATCGTTTCCCTCACGTTTCCGACTTTGGGGCGGGATTAAGCCGTCACCGCCGCCATATCGCGTTTCCTCCGCAAAGTGAGGCTTCCATGCCGCCGAAGATCATGTTCGTCGATGATGAGATCCGCATTCTGAGCGCGCTGCAACGCCATCTCGCCGCAGCCGGCGTCAGATGGCGGCTTTCTTTCGAAAGCGATCCACGCGCAGCCCTTCGCGCGGCTATCGACGAGGCGCCCGACGTGGTCGTTTGCGACATGCGCATGCCGGGAATGGACGGCATCATGCTTCTCCAGGCCATGCGGAAGGAAGGGGTGGATGCAACGGCGATCATGCTGACCGGTTCAGCTGAAGTGAAGGTTGCGGCGGCTGCCATCAACGAGGCGGGGGTGTTTCGCTTCTTTTCCAAGCCTTGCCCCACGGAAATGCTGGTGATGGGGATCGAGGCGGCGTTGCTGGAGCGCTTAAAGACACCGGATTCCGCATCCGCCCGTCCGGATTTCAAGGCCTTCGACCTCCTGTCTTCGGGCGTTTTCGTCCTGGATGAAGGCGGGCGGACGATTTATTCCAATCCGGAGGCCGGCAACATGATGGAGCGGGGCAGGAGCATTCTTGCAAATGGCGACGGCCGGCTCCGCCTTTCTGAAGACGGCAAGCCGGTTGACCTGGCGGTGCTGCTTGAGGAGTTGCGCCGCACCGGCGAGGCATTGCAATTCGGGCTCTTGCGAAAGGACGCGCTGCATCCCCTCGCCATCACTCTGCGGCTCATGGAAGATCGGAGCCACGTAGCGCTGATTGCGACGGATCCCGAGCGTGTCGATCCGCCTAAAGCGGATGTCATCGCGCGGATACTCAAGCTGACGAAGAGCGAAGCAGGGCTTGTCCATCAACTGGCGCTTGGCCTGAGTGTTTCCGAGGCGGCGGAGGCTTGCGATCTGTCGGTGCAATCGGCGCGTACCTACCTGAAGCGCATTTACCAGAAAACACGCACCAGCCGGCAATCCGATCTGATGCGGCTCGTCTACAGTATCTTCCCGGGTCATCTGGCTGGTACCCGCCGGGCGCTCGACGCCTGATTTCGGAAGCATCACCCAAGTTCACAGAAGGTTCGCCAAAAAAATAGCGAGGTGCGTAGCAAATTGCCGCGCGCCTCGCCTATTTGATCGTGCTGTCGGCGTGGTGCGGGTTCCACCTCCAGCCGCCCGGTGCATGAGCGTTGATGTGGAGGGGAGCGTTGGAACTCCGCGAGCTTCGATCCCGGATATGCCATCTTGCAGCGCCGGCTAAAATCCCAGTTTGGGGACAATCGGCGGTTGATTGCTATCAGGGTTAACGGCGGCGACGGCATCGCGCCGTAACGAAAATCCGGTCTATTTTTCATGTCGTTAAAATTGTCGGGAATCCTCAAACCGTTTCGAAAATGACGCCCTCTAGGATTGCGGTCACTTCGACTGCAATCACGAAAAGAGCGGTGTGCATGGGTGGCGATGGCCACGAAGCGCCCGCTGTCATGGGGTGCCGATGTCCTTTGGATCGGGCAATGTCATCAGTTTCGAGAGGGCGCGGTTTCCGCATTCCCCGCCGCGCCTTCCCAGGCCTCGTAGGGCAGGTGCGGATGCTTCCGTCCTTGCCACTTTGCTCGGCCACCTGACCGACGGCGGAGATGCTTACGCTTTTGCGCAGGCGGTGGCGGCGGATATGGCGCAGGCCTTTGAAGATGCGACCTTGCTCCTCATCCAGCAAAACCCTCCAACCTATCATATCGAAGCCTCCAGCGAAGGCTCGCCGCTGCTTTTCACCGCCGACCTGACGGAGTTTCTCAAGGAACTGCAGGGTAGGCGATGCGAGCGCTATGACGACCTTTCCAGCCTCGATTTCTGGGACGATGCCACGGCTACGGCGTCTGCTCTCGGCCGGTCGGTGCTCGCCAGCACTCTGTCGATTGACGGTGTGAAAAGCCTGCTCCTTTGCTTCAGAAGCATGCCCAATGGTTTTGACGAGGCGGATGAGCGGCTTTTTTCGGCAATGAGCCCGATCGGTCACGAGGCGGTGGTACGCTTGAAGGCTGCGCGTGACCGGCGGCTCGGCGAGGGGAAGGCACGACAGGCGAGCAAGCTGGAAGCGCTTGGCAATCTTGCCAGCGGCGTCGCCCACGAGATCAATTCGCCGGTGCAATTCGTCACCGACAATCTCAAATTCCTCGGCAAGGCGGTGCCGGATCTCCTTGCAGCGGTCCCGGTTGACGAGCTCTCGGCAAACGGCAAACCCGTGGCCAGCGATAGCGGCGGGTTGGCTTTTTTGCGCCGCGAATTGCCGCAGGCGATTACTGAAGCCATCGAGGGTATGGAAAAAATCGCCGGTATTGTAACCTCCATGCGCGGGCTGGCGCATCCCGGCGGGCTACGGTTTTCGCCCTGCGATATCAATGCCTCACTCGCGAGCGTCATCAAGCTCAGCCGTGGCGAGTTGAAGCCGGTCGCCGACGTCTTTCTCCACCTCGACCCGTCGCTGCCGCAAATCGAGGCGCTCGGCGGTGAACTCGATCAGGTCTGGCTCAATCTTGTGGTAAATGCCGTTCATGCACTGAAGAAGTCCCATGCCGGCAGCAGTGGCGGACGCGGGTATCTAGCGGTGCGCACCAGACGCGAGCATCCGGGCGAAATCATCATCGAGATCGAGGATAGCGGCATCGGCATTCCGGGCGACTGTCTGGAGAAGATTTTCGACCCGTTCTTCACCACCAAGGATGTGGGCGAAGGCACCGGGCAAGGTCTTGCAATCGCCTATGACATCGTCGCCAACAAGCACGGCGGACGCATCGAGGTAATGTCGCAACCGGGCGAGGGCACCTGTTTCACCATCATTCTGCCAGCGCGGCTTGAAGGCGGGTCTCAGCGGGTTCTGCCCAGTTCCGCCTCATAGGCCTTGGCGATGCGCAGGAAGCGCGAATAGGCATAGTTGGTCGCGATCACCAGCCCCCACCAGCCGTAGAGCGCATAGCGCCGGGCCACATAGGCCTTGAGAAAGGCGAAGGGGAATTCGGTCACCAGACGCCAGCGCGGCATTGCGCGGCCGCGCGTTGCCATATCCGCCACCTGCATGGCGGAATAGCGGTTCATCTTCTCCACGTGGAAGGCGATCGACCGGATGGAGCGATGCTCCATTGCCGCGCGCAGCTTGCCCATGCGGGCGTCTGGTTCCGGCCTTACGGTGTCATGCACGGTCGAAACGGAAAAACGGCCTTTCCTACGGTCGTAAAGGCGGATCTGGATATAGCCATAGGCCCAGGGCGCCGGTCCGGTTTCATGAGCGTAGACATCCTTGATCGCCACTTGCCAGCAATCTGCCGCAGTGTGTCGGCCGCTCTCGAAAAGAGCAGCGATTTCAGCCTTTAGCGCGGGTGTCACCGCTTCGTCGGCGTCGATGTTGAGCAGCCAGTCGTTGCGGCATTGATCTTCGGCAAAGCGCTTTTGCGGCCCATAGCCTGGCC
The DNA here is from genome assembly GCA_963698365.1 of uncultured Alphaproteobacteria bacterium. GTDB lineage: Bacteria > Pseudomonadota > Alphaproteobacteria > Rhizobiales > Stappiaceae > Hongsoonwoonella. The sequence goes on along the minus strand of CAVOQM010000004.1, from coordinate 117,698 downwards.
AGGCGTTGTGGACGACATGCGCTCCTTTCGCCTCGGCGACCGCGGGTGTGCCGTCGGTCGAGCCGCTATCGACGACGATGACTTCGTCGGCAAAATCGATGACACTCTCGATCGCCCGGCCGATCCGGTCGGCTTCGTTCTTCGCGATAATGAAGACGGAAACGGGCAGCGTGTCGGACATGAACGGTCTCTTGCTCGATAATTCGGATCGCTTTCCCAAGAACTATCAGAAAGTTCCGTCAAATCGACGGATTTTATCGCGGTCTCGCGGTCCGGCCGGACAATGGCGGATTGCCGCCCTTGGGTTTGTGCTTCCCCTTGGTTAGTCTGTTGGATGCTCGCGCGGGGAGGTTTTGATGATTCGTCTAGCAGCCAATATTTCATTCCTTTTTACGGAACTGCCGTTCCTCGACCGGTTTGCCGCCGCCCGCGCCACCGGTTTCGACTGCGTGGAGTGCCATTGGCCCTATGATCACTCCATTGGTGAAATCGCGGAGGCATTGGAAAAATCGCAAGTCAGGCTGACCGGCATCAACACTGCGCCCGGTAATCTGGCGATGGGCGATTTCGGTTTGGCTGCGATAGCCGGTCGCGAAGAAGATTTCTCGCGCGATTTTCAACAGGCCCTCGATTATGCGGAAGGCCTGGGCGTGCCGATGATCCATGTGATGGCTGGCTGCGTCACTGAGGATGACCGCGAGGCGGCGGAAGCGACCTTCGTCGCCAATCTCAAGATGGCAGCCGAAAAAGCCGCTGCCGCCGGGGTGTCCTTGTTGATCGAGCCGATCAATCACCGCGACAAGCCGAACTATTTTCTGCGTTCCGTCGAACAGGCTGCGTCGATCATCGATGAGGTCGGGTCGACCCGGGTGAAGATCCTCTTCGACGTCTATCATATCCAGATCCTTCAGGGCGACATCATCACCCGGCTGAATACGCATTTCGACCAGATCGGCCATATCCAGATAGCAGCGGTTCCCGATCGCGGCGAACCGAACGCGGGCGAGATCAACTATCCCTATGTGATCGAGCAGATCGTCCTCAAAGGATACCGCGGATTGGTCGGCGCGGAATACAAGCCGCGCGGCACGACGGAATCCGGCCTCGCATGGGCCTGGGCCTACGGTTTGGGGCGAACCGGCAACCCTGAATAACATACTGTTATATAAAGGATATATCCGACGTATTGACGGGGAAGTAAACAAGGCTCTTGCAAGATGGCCCGGTTGGTGAAACGATCCGCGCCAAACTTCCTTCATAACCGTGTTTCGGGGAGATGAGCCAATGACCGCCGCAATCATCGGCTGGGCGCACACGCCCTTCGGCAAGCATTCGGATGAAACCGTCGAAAGCATGATCGTATCGGTGGCCCGCGACGCCATCGCCGACGCAGGCCTTGAGCCGGGCGATATCGACGAGATCGTGCTCGGGCATTTCAACGCCGGATTTTCGGCGCAGGATTTCACCGCTTCCCTCGTGCTGCAGGCCGACCCGGCGCTCCGCTTCAAGCGCGCGACGCGGGTGGAAAATGCCTGCGCGACGGGTTCGGCCGCCGTGCATCAGGGCGTGCGCGCCATTGCCTCGGGCGATGCGCGCAACGTGCTGGTCGTCGGTGTCGAGCAGATGACGACGACGCCGGCGCCGGAAATCGGCAAGAACCTGCTGAAGGCGTCCTACCTGCCGGAAGACGGCGATACGCCGGGTGGCTTTGCCGGCGTTTTCGGCAAGATCGCGCAGGGCTATTTCCAGAAATACGGCGACCAGTCGGACGCGCTCGCCCGCATCGCCGCCAAGAACCACAAGAACGGCGTCGAAAACCCCTACGCCCAGATGCGCAAGGATCTCGGCTTCGATTTCTGCCGCGCCGAAAGCGACAAGAACCCCTTTGTCGCCGGCCCCTTGAAGCGCACGGACTGTTCGCTGGTCTCCGACGGGGCGGCGGCGCTGGTGTCTGACGGACATGGGCTCCGCGCTTGGCCACGAGAAGGCGGTCGCCTTCCGCGTCGCTTGCGCACGTGCAGGATTTCCTGCCGATGTCGAAACGCGACATTCTCCAGTTCGAGGGCTGCGGCGAGGCCTGGCGCAAGGCGCTGGCGAAGGCCGGCATCACGCTCGACGATCTTTCCTTCGTCGAAACGCACGATTGCTTCACCATTGCCGAACTGATCGAATACGAGGCAATGGGCCTGACGCCAAGGGGCGAGGGCGCGCGCGCCGTGCTTGAAGGCTGGACCGAGAAAGACGGCCGGTTGCCGGTCAATCCTTCCGGCGGGTTGAAGGCGAAGGGCCACCCGATCGGCGCTACCGGTGTGTCGATGCACGTGCTTTCCGCCATGCAGCTGACCGGCCAGGCCGGCGGCATCCAGGTCAAGGGCGCCGAAATCGGCGGCATCTTCAACATGGGCGGTGCGGCGGTTGCCAATTACGTGTCGATCCTGCAGCCGATCCGCTAAAGCATTACGATCCCGAAAATACCTCCGGGAACGCAAAAAGCCGCCGGATCTCTCCGGCGGCTTTTTCAATAAGCGCAATTCAAGCTGTCAGGCGATCTCGACCAGTTCCACCGCGAAGACCAGGTCCTTGCCGGCGAGCGGATGGTTGGCGTCGAGCGTCACTGTCTGATCGTCGGCGGCCGTCACGGTGAAGACGATCTCCTGGCCATCCTGGCTTGCGGCCTGCAGTCTCGCGCCGACGAGCGGGCTGATTTCCGGCGGAATGACGTCGCGCGGCACCTGTTGCACGCGGTCGGCGTGATGCGGCCCATAGGCGTCTTCGGAGGCGATGGTGACGCTCTTCTTTTCGCCCACTGCCATGCCGTCGATCTCGGTGTCGAGACCGGCGATGATTTCCCCCGCACCGAGGGTGAATTCCAGCGGGTCGCGGCCGACGGAACTGTCGAATTCGGTGCCATCGGTAAGGGAACCGGTATAGTGGATGCGAACCTTATCGCCGCGTTTTGCCGTGGTCATGGTTCTTTGCCTTTCTCGTCTTCGGATCAACCCGCTCTCATGTGGAGCGTCTTCACGCTTTCTGGCGATTGATCCTGGTGAATGAAACCGGGGCAGGAGCGGATGATAGGCCGGCAGGCGACCGGCGCGCTCGCGCCTCGTCTTCGAAGTCCCGAACCCCTTTCGATCGCATCGGGCGGTTTCAGGGCAGCGGCCGGCATCCTCGCCGACGATTCCGCCGATATTGGAAACGGATACCATGATGCAGGCCGAATTGTCCAAACCGGGTGGGGGAATTGGTGAATCCGCTATGTGGCCTGCCTAAATTATAGAATTTCATACCCTTTTTGCTCAAAAATTAGCCATAGTGGCCGTGATCTTTTATTAATAGCGAGATTGTTAGTTTGTGATTTTCAAGGATCGATGTTCTGGCGCAAGTTACGCCTGCTTTGGTGACTCTGCCACGAAAGTGAAATTCTTTTCTCCGTTTCGGGTCGCCATTGAAACGCCATGCCCGGCATTGCGGCGCAGGCATCGCTATCTCTGGTACTCGATGATTGTTACCTGTCAGAGGTCCGTCATGGGCGAACGCGCCACGAAAACGAACAGCAGCAAGCTTGCGGTTTTCCCGACTTTTCAAAAAGTCGAAGGCCGGCGCGTCGTCGTCGTGGGAAGCGGCGATGAAGCGGCTGCCAAGGTGCGCCTCATATCGGAAACCTCCGCACGGATAGAGGTTGTGGCCGAGGAGGTCGCGCCGGCACTGGCTGTTGCGATCGAAAAGGCGGGCGCCCGGCATATCGCCGAGATTTTCCGGCCCGAGCATCTGACGGATGCCGCTTTGGCCTTTGCCGCCAGCGGCGAGGAGGATGAAGATCGGGCCGTGATCGAGGCGGCGCGCGATCTGGGCGTGCCGGCTAACGCGGTCGATCGTCCGGAGCTTTGCGATTTCTACGTCGGCGCGCTGGTCAACCGTGCGCCCGTTGCCATTGCCATTACGTCCACGGGCGTTGGTCCCGTGCTTGCACGCCATATTCGCGCCCGGATCGAGGCGATGCTGCCGCGCGAGACGGGGGAGCTTGCTCGTCTGGCCGAAAGCCTGCGCGACACGGTTGCCCGCGTCTTCACCGACGGTGTTGCCCGCCGTCGCTTCTGGGCGCGGTTTTTCGACGGTCCGGTTGCCGATAACGTGCATGCCGGGCGCGTGGATGTTGCGCGTGCCGAGGCGCAGCGTCTGTTGAACGGGACGCAGGATGACGCCGGTTTCGTCTGGCTCGTCGGCGCCGGTCCGGGCGCGGAAGATCTCCTGACGCTTCGTGCGCAGCGGGTGCTGCAGGAGGCGGATGTCATTTTCCACGACGCGCTGGTGCCGGATGCTGTGGTTGCCATGGGCCGGCGCGATGCGGAGCGTATTTCCGTCGGCAAGCGCAAGGGCGCGCATTCGCTCGCCCAGTCTGAAATCAACGACCTTCTGGTGCGCGAGGCCAGGGCCGGGCGCCGGGTCGTGCGGCTGAAGGCTGGCGACCCCATGGTTTTTGGCCGCGCCGGCGAAGAGCTTGCCGCATTGAAGGCGGCCGGTATCGGCTGCGAAGTCGTCCCGGGCGTAACGGCTGCGGTTGCCGCTGCTGCAAGCCTGCAAATTCCGTTGACCCTTCGCGGCGTTGCCTCCCAGCTCGTCTTCGCCACCGGCCACGATCGGGATGGCGAAACGCTACCCTCCTGGGCCGATCTCGCGCTCAAGGGCGCGACGGTCGCCGTCTACATGGGCGGCAGTGTCGCGGCCAGGGTTTCGGCCAGGCTGATTGCCGCAGGGCTTGCGGCGACGACGCCGGTCGCCGTCATCGAGAATGCAAGCCGGAGCGACGAGACCGCGTTCGCAGGCGCGCTTGCCGATCTTTCCCGTCTCCAGGATCGCGATGATATCGAGGGTCCTGTTCTCATCATCATCGGCGACGTCGTCGGCTACGGAGCGCTTGAAGGCGCCCTACCGCTTGCACCCGTCGCCTCCCAGAAATCCGCTGTTGCCGCATGAGGTCCGTTTTGATGAAAGTCGTTACCGCCAATCGCCTGTCGGACGGGGAAGTCGTCTGGCTCGGTCACACCGGCCATTGGGTCGAGTTCTTCAGCGAGGCGCATGTCGTGGAGACAAAGGAAGACGAGGCTGCGGCGCTTGCAGCTGCGGCTCTTTCCGTCGACCGCCAGGAAGTGGTTGAGGCCTATTCGATCGACGTCGTCCGCGAGGAAGGCTTTTTGTTGCCGGTCCGCTTCCGCGAGCAGATTCGCGCCGCCGGTCCCACCATTCGTCTCGATCTGGGCAAGCAGGCCCGCCGCCAGGAAAGCGCGGCCTGATCGGCCCGCCCGAGGAGTATTCGCATGTACCGCTACGATGAGTTCGACCGCGAATTCGTTGATGCCCGCGTCGCCCAGTTCAGCGACCAGGTGCGCCGCCGGCTCGCCGGCGAACTGACCGAAGACCAGTTCAAGCCGCTGCGCCTGATGAACGGCCTCTATCTGCAGCTTCACGCCTACATGCTGCGCGTCGCCGTTCCCTACGGCACGCTGAACTCCAGGCAGATGCGCAAGCTCGCCCATATCGCCCGCAAGTACGATCACGGCTACGGCCATTTCACCACGCGGCAGAACATTCAGTTCAACTGGCCCCGGCTCGACGAAATGCCGGAGATCCTGGACGATCTGGCCGAAGTCGAGATGCACGCCATCCAGACCTCCGGCAACTGCATCCGCAATGTCACCGCCGATCATTTCGCCGGTGCGGCGCCGACGAGATCGCCGATCCGCGCCCCTACGCCGAGATCCTGCGGCAATGGTCGTCGCTGCATCCGGAGTTCTCGTTCCTGCCGCGCAAGTTCAAGATCGCGGTCACCGGCGCGCCGCACGACCGCGCCGCCATGCAGGTCCACGATATCGGCCTGCAGCTGACCCGCAACGACAAGGGCGAGACGGGCTTTGTCGTCTTCGTCGGCGGCGGTCTCGGCCGCACGCCGATGGTCGGCCGCAAGGTGCGCGACTTCCTGCCGGAGGCCGATCTTCTGGCCTATTCGGAAGCGATCCTGCGCGTTTACAACCTCTATGGCCGTCGCGACAACAAGTACAAGGCGCGCATCAAGATCCTGGTGCACGAAACCGGCCTTGAGGAACTAAACGGCCGATATCGAGCGCGAGTTCGAGACGATCCGCCACGGCATCCTGACGCTGCCGAAGGACGAGGTCGACCGGATCGAGGCCTATTTCGCGCCGCCCGCGCTTCAAGCCGGCGGGCGACGAAAACCTGTTCGAACGTGCGCCTGGCGCGGTCGACGGCCTTTCGGAATTCGCGGCGCGCAATCTGAATGCCCACCGTCAGCGCCGGCTATACGTCCGTCACGATCTCGCTGAAGCCGATCGGCGGCGCGCCCGGCGATGCGACGGCGGAACAGATGGAAGTGGTCGCCGATCTGGCGAGCGTTTCGGTCACGACGAGATCCGCGTCAGCCATGAGCAGAACCTCGTCCTGCCGCATGTCGCTGAAGGCGGATCTGCCGACCGTCTACGAGGTGCTTGCCGCAGCATGGGCTGGGCGACGGCCAATGCCGGCCTCGTCACCGATATCATCGCCTGCCCGGGCCTCGACTATTGCGCGCTGGCCAACGCGCGCTCGATCCCGGTCGCGCAGCGTATCTCGGAGCGTTTCGGTACGACCCGAACGCCAGCACGGATATCGGCGATCTGAAGATCAAGATCTCCGGCTGCATCAATGCCTGCGGCCATCACCACGTCGGCCACATCGGCATTCTCGGCGTCGAGAAGAAGGGCGAGGAATTCTACCAGATCACGCTCGGCGGCTCCGCCGACGAGAACACCTCCGATCGGCGAGATCGTCGGCCCGGGCTTTTCCTATGAGGAAGTGGTCGATGCGGTGGAGAACGTGGTCGACACCTATTTGAACATTCGCGAAGGCGAGGGCGAGACCTTCCTGCAAACCTACCGGAGGGTGGGCGAAAGCCCGTTCAAGGAGGCGCTTTATGGGGCTCAATGAGGCAACGCTTCCAGATCACGATGGTTTCGGATCGGATCGATCCGAAACCATTAACGTGATCGATTCTAATAGGTTAGAGCGGGATGCGGGCGGAAAACCGGTGTCCACTTTTCCTCATCCCGCTCTAGCCTTCGACCCGATTGAGGCGGTCGCGGCGGAAGCACGGGCGCTCGACGCTCAATATGGCGCAATGGGCAGCATGGATATCCTTGCCACCGCGCTCGACCTCTACAAGGGGCGCATTGCGGTGGTTTCCTCCTTCGGGGCGGATTCCGCGACCCTGCTTCACCTCGTTTCCAAGGTCGACAAGAGCGTTCCCGTCATCTTCGTCGATACGCGGAAGCACTTCGGCGAGACGCTGCACTATCGCGACGAACTGGTGGAGCGGTTCGGCTTTACCGACGTGCGCTCGGTCGTGCCGGAGGCGGAGGATATCGCCGCTGCCGACGCCGACGGCGCTCTGTGGCTGCGCGACAACGACCGGTGCTGCCATATTCGCAAGGTTCTGCCGCTGGCGCGGGCGCTGAAGGGCTTCGATGCCTGGATATCGGGGCGTAAGCGGTTCCAGAGCTCCGGGCGCGCCGATATTCCGGTCTTTGAGCCGGAGGAAGGCCGCATCAAGGTCAATCCGCTGGTTTCCTGGGAGCCGGGCGACATCATTGCCCACATGCAGGAGCACGACCTGCCGCGCCATCCGCTGGTTGCAAAAGGCTATCCCTCGATCGGTTGCATGCCATGCACCGACAAGGTGGCGGAAGGCGAGGACGCGCGCGCCGGGCGCTGGCGCGGCCAGGACAAGACGGAATGCGGCATCCATTTCGCCCTGCCGGGCGAAAACGAGGACGGAGCGGGTATCTGACGATGGCTGACACGATTTACAAGAACGGCGCTTTTGAGCCCAACAGCTGGCAGATACTCGCCGATGACGCGGAGCTTCCCGCATCCGGCGCCGTACTCCTGTCGCTGGACCGGTTTCTTTCGCTTTCCGGCGCTGTGCCGGAAGGGCTTGAGATCGGCGTCCTCGTCAAGGCGGGCGAGAAGGTGCAGCAGCTTGAGGGCAGGCTTGAAGGGCTCGCCTTCATCGCCGTCGAGTTTCCGAAATTCTCCGATGGCCGGGGTTATTCTTCCGCCAGGCTGCTCAGGGAAAAGCTCAGGTTTACAGGGGAGTTGCGGGCGGTCGGCGATGTGTTGATCGACCAGATACCCTTCATGCTTCGCTGTGGCATCGACAGTTTCGAGGTTACCAACGAGCCGACGCGCCGGGCGTTGCTTGCGCATCTCGACGTTGAAGTTCCGGTCTATTTGCAGCCTGTGGGGCGTGCAGGCGAGGTGCCGCTTGGCACCAGGCCATGGGCGCGCCGGCATGTCGCATTGCAAAAATCGCCGCAGGGACTTAATTAATACCCTAAAATCGAGCTTCATGGTCCAGCGCTGGCGCGCACAGGCCGGACAGGTTTGGTTCAATACCAGGACAGGCTTCATGAATGTGTTGAGCAGAGCGGACGAACTGGCCACTGTCGTACCGGCGGGAACCTATGTTGAGACCGTGAACGAGGTCCAGCACTACACGGACCATCTCTTCAAGTTTCGCATCACCCGTCCGGCGAGCTTCCGGTTTCGCTCCGGCGAATTCGTGATGATTGGCCTGATGGTCGGGGAAAAGCCGATTTTCCGCGCCTATTCGATTGCGAAGTCCCTCCTGGGACGAGGAGCTGGAATTTTTCTCCATCAAGGTGCCGACGGTCCGCTGACCCAGCATCTGCAGAAGATCCAGCCGGGCGATGCGATCCTGATGAAGAAGAAGTCGACGGGAACGCTCGTCAATGACGCGCTTCTTCCCGGCAAGCGGGTCTATATGTTCTCCACCGGCACCGGGGTTGCGCCTTTCGCCAGCCTGATCCGCGATCCGGAGACCTACGAGAAGTTCGAGGAAGTCATCCTGACGCAGACCTGCCGTCATGTGGCGGAACTGCAATATGCCATCGATCTGGTCGAGGCGACGAAGAACGATCCGCTGATTGGCGAGCTGGCGCAAGACCGGCTGAAGCTTTTCACCTCGGTCACGCGCGAGGACTATCCCGTTCAGGGTCGCATCACCACGCTCATCGAGAATGGCGAGTTGTTCAAGCACCTCGGCGTGCCGCCGCTTGATCCTGCAACGGACCGGGGCATGATCTGCGGCTCCATGGCGATGCTGAAGGACACCAAGGCCCTGCTTGAAGCGCGTGGCTTCAATGAAGGCGCCAACAGCAAGCCGGGCGAATTCGTCGTCGAACGCGCCTTCGTCGACTGATCGGCACAGCAGCCAGTCCTGCTTTCTTCACCGTCGGCTTCGACCTGGCGGCTAATCGCGTATTGTCGCTGCTGATAGAAGTGTGGCAGAGCATCCATTTGCCGATGGAAGGAACGACGTGAGCGAAAGCGACCAGAAAACGGGCGGCGATATGTCGGCCGAAATTATCGAGCGCAAGATCGTCCACGAAGGTTTTTCCCGCTTCGAAATCGCGAAAGTCCGCCAGCACCGCCGCGATGGCCGCAAGCAGGTGATCGACCGCGAGTTTCAGCATCGCGGCGATGCAGTTGCCGTTCTGCCCTATGATCCCGCCCGCAAGGTCGCCATTCTGGTTCGACAGTTGCGTGTGCCGCTGCTTGCGCGCGGCGATGGGTCCGAATTCCTGCTGGAAGTCCCTGCGGGCCATCTGGAAGGCGGCGAGGACCCGGTTGAGACCGCAAGGCGCGAGGTGCATGAGGAAGCCGGCCTCACCCTTGGCGAGATCGTCAAGATCGCCGAGGTCTTTACCTCGCCGGGCATGAATACCGAAAAGCTCCACCTCTATCTTGGCCGATATGACGCCGCCGACCGGGTCGGCGATGGCGGCGGGCTTCATCATGAAGGCGAAGATATCGAGGTTCTCGAATGGCCCTTGAGGCGGATAGCGGGTGCCATTGCCGAGGGCAGTCTTTCCGACGCGAAAACCGTCATTCTGGTTCAGGCCTTGATGCTTCGAGAGCCGGATATCTTCTGGCCCTGACGGTTCGTTGCAATATTGCGGGGTTGAAGTTTTCCGCGATCCGCGAAACCTTGGGGAATGCCCAAGGGAAACCCCGGAGCAGTCATGCTCAAATTCCTCGTATTGCTACTCGCACTCATCGTTTGCGGGTTTGAAACGTCGCAGGCGGCGGAAAATTACGATGCAGCCTTTCGCACGTTTCTCGCCAGGGAGGTCGTGCCTGTCGCGCGTGCCGCCGGCGTCTCTCAGACCACGCTTGACCGCGAACTTGCCGGGCTGACGCCCGATACATCGCTGCCCGGTCTTGCCAGGCCGGGGCAGGACAACGTTCCTCCCAAGGTCAACTATCAGGCGGAGTTTCGCGCGCCGGGCGCCTATTTCAGCGACAAGCAATTCAACGCGCTGGTTGCGCGCGGTCGGGGATTGCTGAAAAGCAATGCCGCAACGCTGCAAGCGATCGAGACGAAGTTCAAAGTGCCGAGAGGCATACTGCTGGCGATCTGGGCGCGGGAGACGGGCTATGGCAGCGCCAAACTTCCCTATGACGCGCTTCGTGTCATGGCTACCCGCGCCTTCATGGGGCAGCGGCAGGCATTTTATCGCGACGAATTGGTCGCTGCGCTGAAAATCCTCGACAACGGCGATATCGCGCGCGCCAGGTTCAAGTCCTCATGGGGTGGCGCGCTAGGCCAACCCCAGTTTCTTCCAAGCAGCTTTCTCAAATACGCCGTCGATTTCGACCGCGACGGTCACCGCGATATCTGGGGCTCGGTGGGCGATACACTCGCATCAATCGCCAATTATCTTGACGGGAACGGCTGGGTTGCCGGTCGCGACTGGGGATTTGAGGTTGCGGTTCCCGCCGGCGTTTCCTGTTCGCGCGAAGGGCCGGATCGCGGCCAGCCGATTGCCCGCTGGCAGTCGGAAGGCGTTGAGCGCGTATCCGGGCGGCCCTTTCCCGCTCATGAGGTCAGGCTGCCGGGCTTTTTGTTGATGCCGGCGGGGCGATACGGGCCGGCATTCCTGGCGACCGAAAATTTCTACGTCCTTAAAACCTACAATGAATCTGATGTTTACGCGCTCTTCGTCGGGCATCTGGCGGATCGCTACGGCAGCGGCAAAGGCTTCGTTCAGCCCTGGCGGAAGACGCCGGTGGCAACGCGGGGCGAGGTGCGCGAATTTCAGAAGAAACTTGAGGCGAAAGGTCACGATGTCGGTGGCGCGGACGGGCTGATCGGCTTCAAGACGCGGCGAACGTTTGGCCTCGTTCAGGAAGCTTCAGGCAAGGTGCCGACCTGCTGGATCGACTAGTTTTTATCCGTGTTCCGCTGGCCAAAAGCCGCTTTGCGGGTCGCGAACCAGCGCCTTGAGGTTCACGTCGGTTGTGCCGCAGCGATGGCATTTGAGCGTGCTGGCGACGGCCTTGATCGTGCTCGTTTCCGGGAAATCATTGCGAATATACCGGAGCCGGCCACAATGATTGCAAAGCAGTGCAAGTCGTGCTCCGCGCTCGTTTACTTCGCCGATGGTTTCATCGTTCAAGGATAAGGGCTTTCCTGTTTGCCGCCGCTGTCGTCAGGTCACGGACCCATAAATCTGATGGGAATGGCACCTGAAACGGCGATGAGATGCAAGGAGAAGGGCGCGGGGCGGGTTGGCCACCCGGTCAAGCCCTTCGACGCGGCAGGTCGAAGCCGTTTCGGTGTCCACGGAGCAACCTGCGCCCGGTCGGGCGCAGACAAGTTGCTCCGCGAGCAAACCAACGATCAACTTGTCGATCCCTGCAAGGGATCGGTTGATCTTGGGATATGGCCGATTTGGCCGGCTACTTTGTCGCAAGAGCTTGAAAACCGGACGCAACCGGGGTGTTCCCCGGTTGCGCAGTATAAAGACGGAAGTCGGAAACATCCGACTTCCGGGTTTCCTGCGCTCTTGCTCCTTGTATCCAACCAAATCGGCTCATACCATTTCCACCACATTTATGGGTCCGTGACCTAGGGTATGATGGCCGCTTGGTCTCGCCATTGCCGGGGGGCGAACCATCGGCTACCGTTTGACGCGACAATACCACCCATAAGCGCGAGGCGCTGCCATGAATGGCGGAGATATCATGCTATTTCACGCCATTGTGGACGGAAAACCCTGCCAGGCCGCGACCGGGGCGACGGTCGATATGATTGCGCCATCGACAGGCGAGGTTTTCGCCCGCATTCCGCGTTGCGATGCCGGTGATGTAGGCCGGGCGGTTGTCGCTGCGCGCAAGGCTTTCGAGGATGGGCCGTGGCCCCGGTTCTCAGCACTTGAACGCGGTCGCATCCTGTCGCGGTTGTCGGCATTGATCCTTGCCGATCTGGAAAGCCTCGCCGCGCTTAAATCGCGCGACACCGGCAAACCGCTCCGGCAGGGCAAGGCCGATATTCAGGCGGCCGGCCGCTATTTCGAGTTCTATGGCGCCGCCGCCGACAAGATCCACGGCGATACCATCCCGGTTCAGGAAGGATTTTTAGCGCTCACGTTGCGCGAGCCGCATGGCGTCGTCGGCTCTATCGTGCCCTGGAATTATCCGGCGCAGATCATGGCGCGGGTTGCAGGCGCCGCACTTGCCATGGGCAATACGGTGGTCATGAAGCCGGCCGAGGAAGCTTGCCTTTCCGTCATCAGGATAGCTGAGCTTGCGCTTGAGGCGGGCATTCCTGCAGGCGTGTGGAACGTGGTGACCGGCTACGGCGAGGAAGCAGGCGCGGCACTTGCCAATCATCCGGGCATCGATTTCATAACCTTCACGGGCTCGCCCGAGGTCGGGACGATCATTCAGGCTGCGGCTGCGCGCAATCACATCGGCTGCACGCTGGAACTCGGCGGCAAGTCCGCGCAAGTGGTCTTTGCCGACGCGGACCTCGATGCCGCGATGCCGGTTATCGTCAATGCCATCATCCAGAATGGCGGGCAGACCTGCTCCGCGGGCAGCCGGCTTCTGGTCGAAGCGGCGATCCTGCCGAAAGTGGTCGACAGGCTGAGAGCGAGGTTCCGCGGGCTTGTGGCGGGGCCGCACGACCGCGATCTCGATCTCGGCGCCCTGATCAGCGAGAAACAGGCGCGCCGCGTCGAAGGTTTCGTGGCGGAAGCGCTTGCCGCCGGCGTGCCGCTCATCGCCGAAGGTACAATTGCGCCGGATACGCCGGGCGGCGGTTTCTACAGTCCTGCGCGCGTCTTTGGGCCGATATCCGCCGACGCGAAGCTTGCGCGGGAAGAAGTGTTCGGGCCGGTGCTGGCTCTCATTCCCTTTGCCGATGAAGAAGAGGGTGTGCGGCTTGCCAATTCTACCGACTACGGCCTTGTCGCCGGCGTCTGGAGCCGGGACGGCCAAAAAGCCATGCGTGTCGCGAAGAAGCTTCGCGCCGGGCAGGTCTTCGTTAATTCCTACGGGGCCGGTGGCGGGGTCGAACTTCCCTTCGGCGGCGTCAAGAAATCGGGCCACGGGCGTGAAAAGGGCCTTGAGGCACTGTATGAATTTTCAGCCGTGAAGACGGTGGTGTTCAACCACGGCTGAGAAAGCTGATTTTTCGACGACAAACATTGGAAAAACAGGGGTGGAAACGCATGGCGGGTCGTCTTGAAGGGAAGGTTGCGGTCGTCACCGGCGCTGGATCGGGGTTTGGCGAAGGCATTGCCAGGCGCTTTGCCGAGGAAGGCGCGAAAGTCGTCGTCGCCGATATCAACGGCGCTGAGGCGATGCGGGTTGCCGGCGATATCGGCGACAGCGCCCGGTCCGTCACGGTGGACGTCACCGTTCCAGCCGATGTGGAAGCGATGATTGCGGCAGCGACCAGCGGCTTCGGCCGTCTCGATATCCTCGTCAACAATGCGGGCTACACGCATCGCAACGGCTCGCTCCTCGATGTCGACGAGGAAACATTCGACCGGATCCTTGCGGTCAATGCCAAGGCGATCTATCTGGCGGCGCTGAAGGCGGTGCCGGCCATGGAGGGGACCGGCGGCGTCATCATCAACACCGCCTCCACCGCGGGCCTGCGCCCGAGGCCGGGTCTTACATGGTACAACGCCTCCAAGGGCTGGGCGATCACGGCGACGAAATCCATGGCGGTGGAATTGGCGCCGAAGAAAATCCGCGTCAATGCGCTTTGCCCGGTCGCGGGGGAAACCAACATGTTGCACCTGTTCATGGGCGAGGACACTCCGGAAAAGCGGGCGCAGTTCCGTGCCTCCATTCCGCTTGGCCGTCTGTCGACGCCGCTCGACATCGCCAATGCCGCACTCTGGCTCGCCTCCGACGAGGCCGAATTCATCACCGGCGTCGCCCTGGAAGTCGACGGCGGGCGGTGTATTTAGCGCGAACTGAAGCGGCATATCCTGAAAGCCTCCAACGCGGACAAAACGCTTGCGCATCAACGCATTGTGCGGAAATGATCCGGGTTGGCGCGAAAACAAACCGGAGTTTTTTGCTCAAGTTAGTTTGGAATAATTCTAAGTTATTGAGTTTCATAGCATTTTTGTTGACAGGCCATGCTGCAGAGCTAATATCGCGCCGTCAAAAAAGCGAATGACAATCATTCCCGATTTGCCAGCCGATATGCTATCGGCACGGCATCTGGTTTGATCTGCGAAATAACCAACGACGGGGCCTTGCACCCCGATTGCGTGGAGACTGAGATGACGATTTCGAATATTGCCGCACGGTTCGGCATGGCCGCTACCGGCCTGTTTGCGGTAGGGGCCGCACTTCCCGCTTTTGCTGCGGAAGTGAATATCTATTCCTACCGCCAGCCGGAGCTGATCCAGCCTTTGCTGGACGCCTTCACGGCGAAGACCGGCGTCACGGCCAATGTGATTTTCGCCGATAAGGGTCTGGCCGAGCGCATGCAGGCGGAGGGGCAGAATTCGCCCGCCGATCTGCTGTTCACCGCCGAGATCGGGCGTTTGGATGGGGCCAAGCAATTGGGCGTCACCCAACCTGTGGTATCCGAGGTGATTGCGGCGAATATCCCGGCCCAGTACCGCGATCCGGAAAATCACTGGTTCGGCATCACCACCCGCGCCCGCGTGATTTATGCCTCAAAGGACCGCGTCGACCAGGACACGATCACTTATGAGGAACTGGCCGATCCCAAGTGGAAGGGCCGCCTTTGCACCCGCTCCGGCCAACACTCCTATTCGGTCGATCTCTTCGCCTCGATGATCGCCAACAAGGGCGAGGCGGAAGCGGCCGACTGGCTCGCCAAGGTGCGCGACAATCTCGCCCGCAAGCCCGCTGGAAACGACCGCGCCCAGGTCAAGTCGATCTTCGCCGGCGAATGCGATATCGCGCTTGGCAACACCTATTACATGGGCCTGATGCAGACCAACGACAAAGAGCCGGAGCAGAAGGAATGGGCGGCCTCTGTCAAGATCCTCTTCCCCAATACCGAGGATCGCGGCACCCACGTCAATATCTCCGGCGTGGTCATGGCGAAATACGCGCCGCATCCCGCCGAGGCGAAGGCGCTGATGGAGTTCCTTTCCTCCGACGAGGCGCAGACGATCTACGCCGAGACCAACCACGAGTACCCGGTGAAGCCGGGGGTGGAGCCTTCCGAACTGGTCCGTTCGTGGGGAAGCTTCAAGGCCGATACATTGCCGCTGGCCGATGTGGCGAAAAATCGCAAGGCGGCAAGCGAGTTGGTCGATACGGTCGGCTTCGACAACGGCCCGGCGAGCTGAGCATCAACCTCGCTTGCGAATTGATCCGGCATCGGAGGGTTCGCCCTGCGATGCCTTTTGCCTTTTAGAGCCGATCCCGGGCAGCCTGATGAGTGATACGACGCGCGTCCCACCTTATTCCGTCGCCGGCCTTGCCGCCCGTTTTCGGCCGTCGTCGCTTAGGGCCCTGACGCGGGAGGATGCTTTCTGGCTGGCGGCTGGTTTGAGCGTGGCGGCGCTGGTGGTGATGCCGATCGTTACACTGGCGGTAATCGCGCTTCAGGGCGGGGGCGAGGCGACTGGAGAAATCTGGCACCACATGCTCGTCACGGTTCTGCCGGGTTCGGCGCTGACGACGGCGTTGCTGATGGCGGGCGTGGGCGCGATTACGCTGGTGGTCGGCGTCGGCACGGCCTGGCTTGTCACCATGTGCCGCTTTCCCGGTCGCGGCTTGTTCGACTGGGCGCTTTTGATCCCACTAGCAGTGCCGACCTATATCATCGCCTACGCCTACGTGGAGATCCTCGATTATACCGGGCCGGTGCAATCGGCGCTTCGCGCCGCTTTCGGCTTCAAGACGTCGCGCGACTACTGGTTTCCCGAGGTGCGCTCCCTTGGCGGGGCGGTCTTCGTCATGGGCTTCGTGCTCTATCCTTACGTTTATCTGACGACACGGGCGACTTTCCTGCTGCAATCGGCCTGTACGCTCGATGTTTCGCGCACGTTGGGCGCCGGGCCGCTCCGCCTGTTCTTCCGCGTGGCGCTGCCGCTCGCGCGTCCGGCCATCGTCGTCGGCGTGTCGCTGGCGATGATGGAATGTCTGAACGATATCGGCGCGGTGACCTTCTTCGGCGTCAAGACGCTGACGTTCTCCGTCTATGACACCTGGGTCAACCGGTCGAGCCTGGCGGGCGCTGCCCAACTCGCCTGCATGATGCTCCTGATCGTCTTCGCGCTTTTGTGGCTGGAGAGATACGCGCGGCGGCGCCAGCGTTTTCACACAATGAGCGCGCGCTACATCGCGCTTCCAAGCTACAAGCTTTCAGGATTGCGGGCGGCTTTCGCCGTAACCGCCTGCGCGCTGCCGATTGTGCTTGGGTTCTTGCTGCCGGCCTGGCAGCTCGTCGTCCATGTCAGCCGCCGGATGGAGGAATTCGCCGATCCCGCACTTCTCTCCGCCACCGGAAACAGCCTGATCCTGTCGTTTGCGGCGGCGGTTTTGACCGCTGTCGTCGGATTGACGCTGAGCTACGCCAATAGGGTCAGCCGCCGGCCGCTCATTCGCCTGGTCGGGCGCATCGCCTCCATCGGCTATGCGGTGCCGGGCACGGTGCTTGCCGTCGGTATCCTGATATCGGTGGCTGGCGTCGATAATGCCATCGACGGCGCGATGCGCTCGCTGTTCGGCATTGCCACGGGGCTTCTCATCATCGGGTCGGGCGGCGCGCTCGTTTATGCCTATGTGGTTCGGTTTCTCGCCGTCTCCTACGGGCAGATCGAAGGTGGATTGGCGAAGTTCACCCCCAACCTCGACATGGCCGCGCGCACGCTTGGCCGCTCGTCGCTGCGCACCTTGTTCGAGGTTCATCTGCCCTTGATCCGCCCGGTGCTTTTATCGGCGATCCTGCTGGCCTTCGTCGATTGCATGAAGGAACTGCCGGCGACGATCCTGCTCCGCCCCTTCAATTTCGAGACGCTGGCAACCACCGTCTATAACGCCGCCTCGCGGGAAGTCTTTGCCGATGGCGCGATCCCGGCGCTGCTGATCGTCGCCGTCGGCCTCGTCCCCGTCATCTTGCTGTCGCGCACCTCCGCCACGAGTTTTCGCGACAAGCGCGGGAGCCGAGGTGCGAAGGGCGCAAAAGGCGCAGCCAGATCCCGGAACACGGGCGATACTTCCGCAATGCGCGGCTGATCCTCGCCGCGTAGGGCGCTATACGGACTTTACATCCGCCTCACGTCTGCCACCCTTTGCCTGGTATGAAGCAGTGCCGCTTCAAGAACAGCCGGTTGCAGGCAGACAGGCGGATGCCATGGAAAAAAAGAGCCAGATCAATATCTGGTACGCATTTGCGGCACTTTTTCTCGTCTTTACATTCCAGAGCTGGTGGATTGCCTACAACACCTACGAGACGATCCCCTATTCGGAATTCGAGCAATTGCTTCAGGACGGCAGGGTCGCCGAAATCGCCGTCAAGGAAAACACCATCGAGGGCCGTTTCAAGGAACCTCAGGAAGGCGGCAAGGAATATTTCGTCACCACGCGGGTCGATCTGCAGCTTGCCGAGCTGCTTGCCAAATATGATGTGAAATTTACCGGCGTGATACAATCCACATTCCTGCGGGATCTCCTGTCGTGGGTCCTGCCGCTTGTATTCTTCTTCTTTCTATGGATGTTCTTCATTCGAAAGATCGCCGAGAAACAGGGACTTGGCGGTTTCATGACCGTCGGCAAGTCCAAGGCGAAGGTTTACGTCGAGACCGATGTCAAAGTGACCTTCGACGATGTGGCCGGCGTCGATGAAGCCAAGGCGGAATTGAAGGAAATCGTCGATTTCCTGAAAGACCCGCGCTCCTATGGGCGGCTCGGCGCTCATGCGCCAAAGGGCATTCTTCTGGTTGGCCCGCCCGGCACCGGCAAGACCTTGCTGGCGCGCGCGGTCGCAGGCGAGGCGCAGGTGCCATTCTTTTCGATTTCCGGCTCCGAATTCGTCGAAATGTTTGTCGGTGTCGGTGCAGCGCGAGTACGCGATCTGTTCGACCAGGCGCGCCAGCGGGCGCCGGCAATCATCTTCATCGATGAGCTGGATGCACTTGGCCGCGTGCGCGGTGTCAATCCCGCTGCGTCCAACGACGAGAAGGAACAGACGCTCAATCAGCTGCTTTCCGAGCTGGACGGGTTCGACACAACGTCCGGCATCATTCTTCTGGCGGCGACCAACAGGCCGGAGATTCTGGATCCGGCCCTGCTGCGCGCCGGCCGGTTCGACCGTCAGGTGCTGGTCGACCGTCCGGATCGAAAGGGCAGGCTCGCGATCCTCAAGGTCCATATTCGCAATATCAAGCTGGACCCGGACATCGATCTTGAAAGGATCGCTCAGATCACGGCCGGCTTCACCGGTGCGGATTTGGCGAGCCTTGTCAACGAGGCGGCGCTGCTGGCGACCCGTCACGGTAGGCTGTTCGTTACCCTCGACGATTTCACCGAAGGCGTGGAACGGGTGGTGGCGGGCCTGGAAAAGCGCTCGCGGCTTCTATCTGACGATGAGAGACGTACTGTCGCCTATCACGAAATGGGTCATGCGCTTGTCGCCGCAAGCCTGAAGGGCGTCGATCCGGTCCACAAGATATCGATCATTCCGCGCGGCGTGGGCGCGCTCGGTTACACCATGCAGCGGCCGACGGAAGACCGGTTCCTGCTGGCAGCCGAAGATCTGGAAAACCGCATGGCCGTACTCATGGGCGGCAGGGCGGCGGAAAAACTGGTCGTAGGGCGCATTTCCACCGGCGCGCAGGACGATCTTGAGCGCGCGACGGAGGTCGCTCGCGAGATGGTCACCCGCTACGGCATGGACGAGACGCTCGGAAACCGGGTCTATGGTGCCAAGCGTCAAAGTTTCCTTGGGCAGTCCCTCGCCAATGGGGCGGAGGTTTCGGAGGAAACGCTCAGGGAAATCGACCTCGCCGTTCGCGGGCGCGTCGAGCAGGCCTATGAAAAAGCGCAGAAAATTCTTGCGCGACGCCGCAAGGACCTGGACGAAGGGGCGGCGCTGCTGCTTGAGAAGGAAACCCTGACCGACGAGGATTTCCCGCCGCTTGGAGCCGCGCCTGAAAAAATAGCCGAACCTCTTTAGGTCCGGCTATTCTTCAGAGTTTTTGTTTCGGCGTCGGCGCTCAGGCGGCGACAGTCACCTTGAGCTTCGCCAGGGTCGCTGCCTTCACTTCATCGACCGACACGCCGTCGGCGAGTTCGATGAGTTCAAGACCATCAGCTGTTACGTCGAAGACGCCGAGATTGGTGATGATCCGGTCTACGCAGCCGACACCTGTAAGCGGCAGCGAGCATTCCGGCAGAAGCTTGCTGTCGCCGGCTTTGGAGGTGTGATCCATGACCACGACGACGCGCTTGACGCCGGCGACGAGATCCATGGCGCCGCCCATGCCCTTGACCATCTTGCCGGGGATCATCCAGTTGGCGAGATCGCCATTCTCGGAGACTTCCATCGCGCCGAGGATCGACAGGTCGATATGGCCGCCGCGGATCATGGCGAAGCTGTCGGCGGTGGAGAAATAACTCGTCTGCGGCAGTTCGGTGATGGTCTGCTTGCCGGCGTTGATGAGGTCGGCGTCGACTTCGTCCTCCGTAGGGGAACGGGCCGATGCCGAGCATGCCGTTTTCCGACTGCAGCGTTACGTGCACGCCGTCGGGAATGTAGTTTGCGACCAGCGTCGGAATGCCGATGCCGAGGTTCACGTAGAAGCCGTCTTCAAGTTCCTGCGCGGCGCGTTTCGCCATATGGTCGCGGGTCCAGGCCATTGTGTCGTCTCCTTAAAATCAGGCGGCGGAGCGCACGGTGCGCTGCTCGATGCGCTTCTCGTGATCGCCCCGACGACGATCCGGTCCACGAAAATGCCGGCGGTGTGGATCTGATCGGGGTCGAGTTCGCCGACTTCAACCAGCTCCTCGACTTCGACGATGCAGGCCTTGCCGGCGGTCGCCATCATCGGATTGAAATTGCGGGCGGTCTTGCGATAGATGAGATTGCCCTCGCTTGTCCGCCTTCCAGGCCTTGACCAGGGAAAGGTCGGCAACGAGCCCCGTTTCCATGATGTAGGTCTCGCCGTTGAAATCCTTGTGTTCCTTGCCTTCCGCGATCAGCGTGCCGACGCCGGTCTTGGTATAAAAGCCCGGAATGCCCGCGCCGCCGGCGCGAATGCGCTCGGCCAGCGTGCCTTGCGGGTTGAATTCGAGCTCCAGTTCGCCGTTAAGGTACTGGCGCTCGAAGGTCGCGTTTTCACCGACGTATGAGGAGACCATCTTTTTGATCTGGCGGGTCTGCAGCAGAAGGCCCAGGCCGAAATCATCGACGCCGGCGTTGTTGGAAATCGCCGTGATGTTTTGCGCGCCACTTTCGCGCAACGCGATGATGAGGTTCTCTGGAATACCGCAAAGACCGAATCCGCCGGCCATGATCGTCATTCCGTCGAATGTCAGTCCCTCCAGCGCGGAGGCCGCGTCCGGATATACTTTGTTCATAGGGGTCTCCCTGATTGCATCATCCAATGGTCCCGCTGCCGTAGCGCCTTTCCGACCCATTGCATCAACAAGTCATACACTCGGGCGCTTTTCGCAAGACGCGATTTTTTGCATTTGCGAGCCAATTTACTACCGTAAGGGCAAGTTTCTCCCGCCCTTATGCTCCGGGGCATGTGATACCGCCGAACCGGGATGATCACAAGCTTCCCCATTTGATGAAGGCAGATGAAGGCAAATGGCGAGTTTTGACTTGAAGCCTGCGGAAGGAACGCCTATCCCGCTTGTCATGTCCTCGCGCGCCAACCGGTCCCGAAACAGCTCCCCAAACTGGCTCAAGTCTTTTGGCGGTCCCAAATTCATCAAACGTTCGGCAGCGGCGTTTGCGGTGGCCGTTCTTGTGTTGGCCGCGGGCACGCTGCTCCTTCCGGCACTTTTGTCCAGCGAGGCTGCGAAGGCGCGCATCGAGGCCGTTTTGTCCAGCTGGCTGGATGTCGCCGTCACCATCAAGGGGCCGCAAAAGCTCGCCTTCTTTCCCGATACGCGGCTTTCGCTGGAAGATGTCGGCCTGGAAAGCCGCGATGGGTCGTGGCGGCTGGAAAGCCCGCAGATATCCGCAAGACTTGATTTCAAATCTCTGTTTTTCGGCGAGATTGCAGCCTCCACCTTTACCATCCAAAGCCCGGAAATAAGCGTGAAGATGCCCGTTCGGGCAGAGACCGACTGGCCTTCGACGCTCAGCCGGACGGGCCGGGAAATCGCGCGTCTATTCCGCCACCGGCTGTCGATCGTCGATGGCCGGCTTCTTGACGCCTCCGGCGATCCCCGCAACCTGCTGAGCGGTATTCATCTTGATTTTTCCGCAGGGCCGGGCGGTGCCAATGCGTTGCTGCGCGGCCGTTTCAGCGCTTTTGAGCAGGATTTCGATATTCGCCTTGCCGCTGGCGATCTCGCCGTGCTCGCTGGTACTGCAGGCGGCAAGCTCGCCCTGTCTCTCGGCTCGCCTTTGTTGTCGTTCAATCTGGACGGCGTCACTTTGCCGGACGACAGCAGGGTGAAGGGTACGCTCGATGTGTCGACCGGGGATCTCCGCCAATTGCTGCGGCAGTTCGGCGCCGGCCTCCCGCCGGGAGCGACGCTGGGTGCTGCGCATTTGTCGGGACAAGGGGCGTTCGCCCTGTCGTCACTGGAATTCGACGCCGCAACGCTCGATTTCGACGGCAACACCGGCGACGGGCGCCTGTCGCTGCGGCCGCTGGCAGCGCGTCCCCTTCTTGAGGGGACATTGGCCTTCGACCGGCTCAATGCCTCCGCCTATCTAGAGAACTTGTGGATGGCGCTTGGCGCCGACGAACAATCCGACTGGCGGCTGGCGCAGGCGATGGAGACCCTCGATCTGGACCTCCGGCTCTCTTCCAACGCGGTCGATATCGGTCCGCTTACGCTTGGGCGCAGCGCCCTTGCCGTGCTGCTTCGCGAAGACGATATGGTTGTCGATATCAGCGAGGCGGAGTTGCAGGGCGGTATGGGGCGGGCGCGATTGCGGCTGCATCCCGATCCGTCAAGGCGGTCGCTTTATTCCGCCGATTGGGAAGTCGCCTTTCGCGACGTCGGTCTTGCCGGTTTGCCGTTGCCGGAATTGAGCTACCTGCCCTTGAGCGGCAAGGCGGCATTCGAAATGAAGGGACATGCCGAGGGCGGCACGTTGGGCGAACTCAGGCAGGGCTTCACCGTCAGTTCCACCATCGATCTCGAACAGGCGGTCGTCGAGGGCATCGATCTGGACAGCGAGATGATCAAGCTCGACAGCACGGAAAAATCCGAGATTACCTCGTCCAATCGCACGGCGATCGCCAGCGGCCAGTTGACGATGACCATGGACGGCGGTGATTTCGGCATCGAAAAACTGTTGCTGGCGACCAGCGCCCACAGTGTTTTGCTCAAGGGCAAACTTCAGCGCTCCGACGGCATGCTTTCGCTTCGCGGCCGCGTGACGGCAGCCGCTCCCGTTCCACCTGCGGAAGGGGCTGCCGATGTCACCGGTTCTGCCGGGGAGGAGGGCGCGGGCCGGGCTGATGGCACGGTCGAAGCGCGTGAATTCCTGCCCTTTCTTGTGCGGGGCAGCTGGCGGGAACCGAAGATCCTGCCGGATCTGGGTGCGCTTAATCCGCGCAAATGATGAAAAAACGTATCGTCACGCCTGCGCTTCCGCCTGGCGCATGTCGCGTTGCCGCATGGCTTCCTGCCGCTTTGTAATCACGGATGCCGCAATCACCGCAAGCGTGACGAGGCCGATCAGGATCGTGCACACCGCATTGATTTCCGGCGTCACGCCGAGCCGCACCTGGCTGTAGATCTTCATCGGCAGCGTCGTTGCGCCCGGTCCGGTGGTGAAGCTCGCGATGACGAGATCGTCGAGCGAGAGCGTGAAGGCGAGCATCCAGCCGGCGATCACCGCCGGGCAGGATGATCGGCAGCGTGATCTGCGAAGAAGGTCTTGGTCGGCGGGCAGCCGAGATCGAGCGCCGCCTCTTCCAGGCTGCCGGTCGAAGGCTGACCAGCCGTGACTGGACGACAACGGCGACGAAGCACATGGAGAAGGTGATGTGGGCGAGCATCGACCGTCCAGAAGCCGCGGTCGAAATCGATTGCGACGAACAAGCAGAAGCAACGACAGGCCGAGTGATCACCTCGGGCATGACCAGCGGCGCATAGATCATGCCGGAGAAAAGCGTGCGGCCCTTGAAGCGGCCGTGAGCGGACCAGTGCAATCGCGGCCAGCGTACCGAGGACCGTGGCGACCGTCGCCGACAGCGAAGGCGACGCGCAGCGTCACCCAGGCAGCGTCGAGCAAGCGCTGCATTGTCGCAGCAGCTCGCCGTACCACTTGGTCGAAAAGCCGCCCCAGACCGTGACCAGCCGCGAGGCGTTGAAGGAGATAGATCACCAGGAGGACGATCGGCAGATAGAGGAAGGCGAAGCCGAGCACGTCACCGAGACGAGATTGAACCAGACGGTCCAAACCGGCTCGTGCTCCATCTCCCGTCGCGCTCAGCGCTCGTCTCCTGGGCGCGCTGCTGCTGGTTCTGGAACATCACGATCGGTATGACCAGAATGAAGAGCAGGACGACGGCGACGGCGGAGGCAAGCGGCCAGTCGCGATTGTTGAAGAACTCGGACCAGAGGGTCTTGCCGATCATCAGCGTTTCCGATCCGCCGAGCAGATCGGGGATCACGAATTCGCCGACGACCGGAATGAAGACGAGGAAGCAGCCGGCGATGACGCCGGGCATCGACAACGGCAAGGTGATCTTCCAGAAGGCCTGTGCACGGCGGACAGCCGAGATCGGAGGCCGCCTCAAGCAGGCGTCTCGTCGAGCCTCTCCAGGGTCGCGTAGAGCGGCAGGACCATGAACGGCAGGTAGGAATAGACGATGCCGATATAGACGGCGGTGTTGGTGTTGAGAATGGTCAGCGGCTCGTCGATAACGCCGAGTCCACAAGCAGCAGCCTGGTTGAGCAGGCCTTCGTTCTTGAGGATGCCGATCCAGGCGTAGACCCGGATCAGAAACGAAGTCCAGAAGGGCAGGATCACCAGCATGAGCAAGGGTCGGCGCCAGCGCCGCTGGCGCGCGCGCCATGCCGTAGGCCAGCGGATAGCCGACAGCGAGCGTGATGAACGGTCGACATCGCCGGCGATCCAGACGCTGGACAGATAGGATTCGCAGTAGAGGCGTCCTCGGTGAGCCAGATGTAATTGTCGAAGCTGAGCTGCCGGATGCTTCGCAGCGATGCCGCCCAGCCGTCCGAGAAGCCGAAAGTCGGCGTATAGGGCGGATGCGCGATCGCGAGGTCGAAAGCGAAATCTTGAAGACGATGAAGAAGGGCGCAAGGAAGAAGCAGCAGCAGCCAGAAGATAGGGAATCGAGCGATCAGCGACCCGCGCGAAGGACGGCGGATCTTGGCGGGGCCGGGCGATGTCATCGTGGCGAGACCCTGGTCGGTCGCCATGGTCCCCGCTTCTTCACTATCGTCAGAACACGCCGGCGTCGCGTGACCAGGAAAGCCAGACCTTGTCGTCCCAGGTGATCGGCCGCTCGACGTGGCGGGTGCGCTTGGTGACCGTCGAGTGCACGATGGTCGCTGTTCGGCCTTGACATGATAGATCGAAACGTCGCCGAGATAGCCGATGTCCCAGACCTCGCCTTCGATGACGTTGGTGGCGCCGTTTTCGCGGCTCGATCGAGGCCGATGTCGGACCTTCTCCGGGCGGATCGCGAACCACGCAGTGTCGCCGGTAGAGGCCGTCCGTCGGCTGGTCTGACGACGATTTCGCCGATCCAGTTGACAGCTCGAGCGTGACCATGCTCGCCGTCTGGCCGAACGACCGGCCCTCGATCAGATTGATCGTCGCCGATGAAGTCGGCGACATAGCGCGAATTGGGCGCTCATAGATTTCGGCCGGGGTCGCGACCTGGACGATCGGCCCTTGTCCATGACCGCGATCCGGTCGGCGACCGTCATCGCCTCTTCCTGATCGTGGGTGACGATCAGGAACGTCAGGCCGAGTTCGGTCTGCAGGTCGGTGAGTTCGAACTGGGTCTCCTCGCGCAGCTTCTTGTCGAGCGCGCCGAGCGGTTCGTCGAGCAGCAGCACCTTCGGCTTCTTGGCCAGCGATCGGGCGAGCGCGACGCGCTGCTTCTGGCCGCCGGAGAGCTGGTGCGGCTTGCGCTTGGCGAAGGCCTGCAGCTTCACCAGGCGAAGCATTTCCGCGACGCGCGTCTCGATCTCGTCTTTCGGCAGCTTGTCCTGTTTCAGGCCGAAGGCGATGTTGTCTTCGACCGTCATATGCGGGAAAGAGCGCGTAGGACTGGAACATCATATTGGCTGGTCGCCGGTAGGGCGGCACGCCCCGCGAGGTCCTGCCCGTCGAGCAGGATGCTGCCCGCGGTCGGCTCCTCGAAGCCGGCGAGCATGCGCATCAGCGTCGTCTTGCCGCAGCCGGAGCCGCCGAGAAGCGCGAAGAACTCCTTCTCGTAGATCTTCAGCGACAAGGTTGTCGACGGCGGTGAAATCGCCGAACCGCTTGGTGACGTTGCGAAATTCGATGAACGGCTTCGCCTGTTCGGGTCTTCCCAGGGCGCGAACTCGCGCCTGATCGGGCCAATCGGTTGCTTCGCCAAAGTCCACCCCCGCCACTTGCCTATGGCATCACAAGAAACGAGCCCGGCGATTTGCCGGGCCCGATATATGGGATAATCAGCTGCCGGTCTTGACCTTGGTCCAGATGCGGTTCTGCACGCGGTTGATTTTCGGCGGCTTGGTCGTCGTCGTGTAGAGCTTCTTCACCGTCTCTTCGGTCGGGTAGATCGCCGGATCTTCCAGCACTTCCTTGCTGATGAGTGCCTGGGAGTCCTTGTTGCCGTTGGCGTAGAAGACATAGTTCGACGCCTTGGCGATCACTTCCGGGACGCATGATGAAATTCAGGAACTCGTGCGCTTCCTCGACGTGCTGGGCGTCGGCCGGGATCGCCATATTGTCGAACCACATCAGCGCGCCTTCCTTCGGGATGACGTATTCGACCGTCACGCCGCTGTCGGCCTCCGCCGCGCGGTCGCGCGCCTGGAGGATATCGCCCGACCAGCCGACGGCCAGGCAGATGTCGCCGTTGGCGAGCGCGTTGATATATTCGGAGGAATGGAACTTGCGGATGTTCGGGCGGATCGACAAGCAGCAGTTCGCCCGCCTTCTCGATTTCATCGGGATCCTTGGAATCCGGATCGAGACCGAGATAGTTGAGCGCCGCCGGGATCATTTCGTCCGGCGTATCGAGCACGAAGATGCCGCAATCGGCGAATTTCGACACGATTTCCGGCTTGAAGATCATGTCCCAGCTGTCGAGCGGTGCGTCGGGCATGATTTCCTTGATCTTCTCGACATTGTAGCCGATGCCGGTCGTGCCCCACATGTAGTTGATGGCGTGCTCGTTGCCCGGATCGTATTTCACCGAGTCGCTCTTCGATGTCCTTCCACATGTGCTTCAGTTCGGCAGCTTCGACTTGTCGAGCTTCTGGAAGACTCCGGCGGAAATCTGGCGCGCCGAGGAACGTGCCGGTCGGCACGACGACGTCGTAGCCCGTGCCGCCCGCCAGCAGCTTGGTCTCGACGATCTCGTTGCTGTCGAAAACGTCGTAGACGACCTTGATCCCGGTCTCCTTGGTGAATTCCTCAAGGATCGCTTCGTCGATATAGTCCGACCAGTTGTAGACGTTGACGACGCGGTCTTCCGCATTGGCCGCTCCGGCGGTCATGAGGATTGCGGCGACACCTGCAAGAAGCAGTTTATTCATGATGCGTACCTTCTGCTCTTCCCTGTTGTCCGGCCTGTTGCCCGGCAGCCGGTCTTGCGAAATCGGATGCTTGTTCCGACCCGGCCCGCTTTCGGACGACGAACCCTGGAGCGCCTTGTTCGCGAAGATCTTTGACCTCCACGCAAGGCACACGAAGTGATTGGCACCTTCCATTCGGAAAGCTGCCCGCCAGGTCCTGCCGTATGAAAGGCAAACCCTGGCGAGGCTGAAACCCGTTCGGCTTATAGTTGCACAGCCTAGAAGCGATTGAGACAGGCCTCAAGCGTCACAAGCTGCCGATGCGCCGGTTTTTATCGGCGTTCCACCCAATTTTCTTTTATCTTCCAACTCCTTGTAGCCCCGTTTCGGGGGATTCCACACTTACGCGTTACAAACCAGTCCTTACAAGTAGGTTTGGCGCTCCAGCGACGAGATTTCCTTGCCGAAGGCGGTCAGTTCCTCGCGCTTGATGTCGACAAGCACCTTGTGGAGATCAGCGCCGATCGCCGCTTTCATTCGGGGCGAGGCGGCAAATGCGTCGATCGCCTCGTCCATCCACGGCGTCAGTCGCGTCGCCTTCTTGTCGTAGGCGTTGCCATCCACCGGTGGCGGCGGGTTTTCCGCATTACGCAGTCCCTCGATCATGCCGGCAAGCACCCCTGTCAGAACCAGATAGGGGTTTGCGTCCGCGCCGGCGATGCGGTGCTCGATGCGCGAAGCTTCGGGCTTGGCCGCAGGCACGCGGAGCGCGACGGAGCGGTTGTCCAGACCCCAGCAGATCGACGTCGGCGCATAGGAGCCGGGCTGCATTCGCCGGAAGCCGTTGAAGGTGGAGACGAACAGGAGATGTGCCTCCGTCATCGTGTCGAGCAGCCCCTTGATGGCATGGCCCTGCCGGATTGCGCCGGTTTGCGGGTCGGCGAAGATATTGCCGCTGCCGTCTTCCATGCTGACGTGAACATGCATGCCGTTGCCCGGCCATTCCACGAAGGGCTTGGCCATGAAGGAGGCTTTGAGATTGTGCTTGCGCGCCACGCCCGCCACAAGACGGCGCAGCAGCACGGCGTCATCCGCCGCAGCCAGCGGATCGCGGCGATGGTGAAGATTGAGCTCGAACTGGCCGGGCGCAGCTTCCGATACGGCTGCATCGGCCGGGATGCCTTGGGCGTCCGCGCCGCGGCGGATGTCGTCGACGAGCGGCATCAAGGCTTCCAGATCGGACAGCGCATACATGTTTTGCCGCGCCGGTCCGAGGTGGGTTGAAAACAGCGGCTTCGGCGTGCCGCTCCAGTCGCCGTCTTCCTGGTCCTCAAACAGATAGAACTCCAGTTCGAAGGCGGAAGTAGCAGCAAGGCCCATCCCGGCAAGCTCGCGCCGGGTCTGGTCCAGCACATGGCGGGGATCGATCAGGAACGGGCTGCCGTCGCGGTGGTACATAGACAAAAGCACCTGCGCCGTCGGCCGTTCCGCCCAGGGCACCAGCTTCAGCGTTTCGGGGATCGGCCAGCAGACGCCGTCCTTGTCGCCGGTCTCGATGTGCAGCCCGGTCTCCTCCACCTCCCGGCCCCAGACGTCGAGCCCGAAAAGCGAGAAGGGCAGCGCCACGCCGTCCTCAAACACCTTTTCCAGCGCGCTTCCCGGCAACCATTTGCCCCTGAGCACGCCATTCGTGTCGGGCAGCACGACCTCCAGCGTGTCGAGCCCCGGGTTTTCCTTGAGGAAGGCGTCGACGACGTCCTTCCAGGTTTCGCTTCCTGCGGGGCGTTCGAAGCCGGAACGCGCGGACTGCAGCATGAAAACCTCCAATGCGCCCGCATTCGGCGGGCGAAGAACAACGGCGATTGCCGATTTCGTAAAAATGTGATCACGTACTGAAGAGACTGTCAAGGAAACTCGACGGGGCACGAAAACCGCATGGGCGATCTTCCAGCTAATCAGGCAGCGCAATTCATGAAAGCCGGCGCCGGAAAATCCCGCGCTTCGACATCGCAGGATGAGAAGTCGCGCGGTTCGATCCGCGAAAAGGTGGAAGAGGCGGTGCGCCACTCGCTGTTGACGGGCCGTTTCGTGCCAGGCCGGCCGGTGACCTTGCGTGGCCTGGCCCATGATCTGGGCGTAAGCCCCATGCCCGTTCGCGAGGCGGTTCGGTCTCTGGCGGCGGAAAACGCTCTCGACATCCGCCCGAACGGGCGAATTGAAGTGCCACGCATGACGCCCGCCCGCCTGGATGAATTGCTCAAGGCGCGATTGCTGCTGGAGCCGGAACTCGCGGCAATGTCCACGGCAAACCTTGGCCGGCAGGATGCCAAACGCCTCAGCAAGATCGACGATGCCATTGACGCGAGCATTCATGGCGGTGACGCGGAAACCTACATGCGGCTCAATCACGCCTTTCATTTCCATATCTACCGGGCTGCCGCATCGGAAGTTTTCCTGCCGCTGGTGGAGAGCCTCTGGCTGCAGATCGCGCCCTTCATGCGCATCGTCTACGGCCGCGTCGGCACAGCCGTTCTGGAGGATCACCACAAGGAGGCGATCGCAGCCATTCTCGCTTGCGATCCGGACAGCATGCGCGCCGCCATTGCTGCCGATATCGGTGGCGGGATGCGCATCCTCAGGGAGGGAGAAGGCGGTCTCACAGAACCGCTTTCAGATCGATTGGCCAACTGACAACAGCCGACGGGCGAGCGTTTAATTGGCAGCGTCGAAATTCGAAGCCGATTGACATTCGAGAATTTGTGATCACAATTCGAAGGCAATTTATCGTGGATATTCGTGCGGGCGCTTTGCCGGCCTCCTCCAAACCCTGGTTTTCGACCAGAGACGGTCTTTCATGAGCAAGAAAAAGAAATCTTCGCAGATTTCCATCGATTCCCGCCGCGGTGTCGCCTCGCTGGAAGAGGCGCATGTCTGGCTGGCGGAGCGTGGGATCGAGGATATCGAATGCATCGTGCCCGACCTTGCCGGCGTGGCGCGCGGCAAGATGATGCCGGCGGAAAAGTTCTTTTCCGGTCCGACGATGACGATGCCTTCGTCGATCTTCGCCCAGACGATATCCGGCGATTATCCGCCTGATGACGACCGCTTCAAGCATAATCCGACCGACGGCGATCTGTTTTTTCGCGCTGATTATTCAACGCTGACGGTCGTGCCCTGGGAGACCGATCCGACCGCCCAGCTCATCCACGACGCCTACACCCGCGACGGCATTCCGGTGGAGAATGCGCCGCGCAACGTGTTGAGACGGGTGCTCCAGCTCTATGCGGACGAGGGGTGGGAGCCGGTGATCGCGCCGGAGATGGAGTTTTATCTGGTCAAGCCGAACACCGACCCGGACTACCCTTTGGAGCCGCCGAAAGGCCGCTCGGGCCGTCCCGAAGTCGGCCGCCAGTCCTATTCCATTTCCGCTCTCAACGAATTCGACGACCTGATCGACGATATCTACGACCTGTCGGAGGCGCAGGGGCTGGAAATCGACACCCTCATTCACGAGGAGGGTGCCGCGCAGATGGAGATCAATCTCAGCCACGGCAATCCGCTGGCGCTGGCCGATCAGGTGTTCTTGTTCAAGCGCACCATCCGCGAGGCGGCGCTTCGGCACGATATGTACGCCACCTTCATGGCGAAGCCGATGTCGAACCAGCCCGGCTCTTCCATGCATATCCACCAGTCGGTGCTCGATATCGAGACGCGCGAGAACATCTTTTCCAACAAGGACGGAGAGGCCTCGCAGGCGTTTCTGTCCTTCATCGCCGGGCATCAGGAATATCTGCCGGCGGTGACCTGCATCATGGCGCCTTACGTCAATTCCTATCGCCGCTTCAGCCGCAATACGACGGCGCCTGTCAATGTTTTCTGGGGCTACGACAACCGAACGGTCGGCTTGCGCGTGCCCAATTCCAAGCCGGCCGCGCGCAGGCTTGAAAACCGCCTGCCGTCGTCGGATGCCAACCCCTATCTGGCGATCGCCGCCTCGCTTGCCTGCGGCTATCTCGGCATCAAGGGCAAATTGACGCCGGACGAGCCCAAGACCGGCTATTCCAGCGACGTCATGCACGCCCTGCCGCGTGGTCTGCTTGAAGCGGTCGCCCTTTTTGACGAGTGCGAAGAGCTGAAAGAAGTGCTGGGCGAGAAATTCGTGAACACCTACAGGGCGGTCAAGCAGGAGGAGTTTGAGACCTTCATGGCCGTCATCAGCCCCTGGGAGCGGGAATACCTGCTCTTGAACGTCTGACGTCGCGCGCCCGACCCCGCCAAGTATCAAGAAAGCTATCAAGAGATCTGAGGAAGCAAGAATGCCGGCCAATTCGAACGTTTATCCGACCAAAGACCTCCAGGCCCGCGACGCCGCGCATCACATTCACCCCTTTACGGACACCGGCGCGCTCAATCGCGAAGGCTCGCGTGTCATCACGCATGCCTCGGGTTCATGGCTGACCGATTCCGACGGCAACCGTTATCTCGACGGCATGGCGGGGCTCTGGTGTTCGCAGGTGGGCCACGGCCGGCAGGAAATCATCGAGGCCGTGCACGCCCAGATGAGCGAGCTCGACTATTACAACACCTTCTTCAAGACGACTCACCCGCCTGCGGTCGAACTGGCCGAAAAGCTTGCCGAGTTGACGCCGCCGCAGTTCAACCGGGTGTTTTTCGTCGGTTCCGGGTCGGAAGCCAACGACACCGTCTTTCGCATGGTGCGCACCTATTGGGATTTGATGGGCGAGGGCGAGCGCAAGACCATCATCGGCCGCTGGAACGGCTATCACGGTTCGACGCTTGCCGGCACGAGCCTTGGCGGCATGAAGGGCATGCACGCTCAGGGCGATCTGCCGGTGCCGGGCGTGCGCCATATCGCCCAACCCTATTGGTTCGGTGAGGGCGGCGACATGAGCGAAGCCGAATTCGGCCTGTGGGCGGCGCGCGAGCTGGAGCGGGAAATCCTGGAGGTCGGCCCGAAAAAGGTCGCGGCCTTCATTGCCGAGCCCATTCAGGGCGCCGGCGGCGTCATCATTCCGCCGGAAACCTACTGGCCGGAGATTTCCCGCATCTGCAAGGCCTATGACATTCTGCTCGTCGTCGACGAGGTCATCTGCGGATTTGGCCGGCTGGGCACCTGGTTTGGCTCCGACTATTATGGCATTACGCCGGACCTGATGCCGATCGCCAAGGGGCTTTCCTCGGGCTACCTGCCCATCGGCGGCGTCATGGTTTCCGACCGCATCGCCAACGCCTTCATCGAGCGCGGCGGCGAGTTCTATCATGGCTATACCTATTCCGGGCATCCCGCCTGCTGTGCTGCGGCGCTCGCCAATTTGAAAATCATGCAGCGGGAGAAGCTGGTGGAGCGGGTTGCCGACGATATCGGCCCTTATCTGCAGAAGAAGTGGAAGGCGCTTGGAGATCATCCGCTCGTTGGCGAGGCTCGCATGATCGGTCTTGTCGGGGCGCTGGAACTGGTGCCGGCCAAGGGCGACCGCGCAAAGAAATTCGAACGCGAAGGCGAAGTCGGCACGCTTTGCCGCGATACGTCCTTCAACAATGGCCTCGTCATGCGTGCGGTTCGCGACAGCATGATCATCTCGCCGCCGCTGGTGCTCACCCATGAGGAGGCGGATATCCTGGTCGAGCGGGTGGAAAAGACGCTGAACGAAACCCACCGCATCCTGAAGCGCGACGGCCGGCTTGCCGCCTGATTTAGGGCGATCTGGGGGTAGTCCATGACTGGGGTCATCAGCCGTCACGCTCCGTCTTTTTATGCAGCAACCGTCGAAGGGGCGCCGGCGCGGCCTGCGCTGGCTGGAACTTCTATCGCGGATGTCTGCATCGTCGGCGGTGGCTTTACCGGGTTGAACGCGGCGATCACCCTTGCCGAGGCCGGCCGCAAGGTCGTGTTGCTTGAGCAAAACCTCATCGGCTGGGGAGCATCGGGCCGCAACGGCGGCCAGCTTCACACGGGTCAGCGGCGCGATCAGGCTCATCTGGAGCAGGCATACGGCAAGGAAAAGGCCCGCAAGCTCTGGGAGCTGTCGGAGGAGGCGAAGTCGCTCGTGCTGGAGCGGATCGACCGCTTCAGGATCGATTGCGACTGGATGCCTGGGCTTATTCATGCCGCGCACAAGGCGCGTTTCGTCGGCGATGAATACGATTATGCCGAAAAGCTCTCCCGCGATTACGGCTATGAGCGCATCGACCTGCTCGACCGCGATGCGCTTGCAGCCGCCATCGGCACCGATGTCTATTTCGGCGGTATTCGCGACAGGGGTGCGGGTCACCTCCACCCGCTCAAACTGGCGCTCGGCCTGGCGCGCGCGGCGGAAGAGGCAGGCGCCACCATTCATGAGGCGACGGCGGCGACCGCTTTGAAGCGCAAAGATGGCATGATGCATGTGGAAACGCCGAACGGCATCGTCCACGCAAAAGACGTGCTGCTTGCCGGCAATGGTTATCTTGCGGGGCTTGAGGGCGAACTCGACGCCACCGTGATGCCGATCCACAACTATATCTTGACCACCGCGCCCTTCAGCGAGCGGGAGGCCGATGCCCTGATCCCCGGTCGCGAAGCCGTCGCCGACACCCGTTTCGTCGTGCACTATTGGCGGCTGACGAAGGATCGCCGGCTGCTTTTCGGCGGCGGCGAAACCTATAGCCCGGATTTTCCTGCCGATATCACCGGTCTCGTTCGCCGCCACATGCTGAAGATCTATCCTCAACTCGACGGTGTGAAGGTGGATTATGCCTGGGGCGGCACGCTCGCCGTCACCCGAACCCGCATGCCTTATCTCCGCCGCACCGAGCCCAATCTTTATGTCGCGGCAGGCTTCTCCGGCCAAGGCGTGTCGATCGCCGGTTTCTCGGGCCATCTCGCCGCAAAGGCCATGCTTGGCGACGGCGGCGATTTCGATGTCATGCAGTCTTTGCCGACACCGCGGTTCCCCGGCGGGCGGCTGCTGCGCTGGCCCTTGATGGTTCTCGCCATGAGCTGGTTCGCGCTTCGTGACAGGCTATAATCCCGAAAAGTTGCAGACTTTTCGGACGAGATTATAGCCAGCAAAGACTTAATCCCGAAAAGTTGCAGACTTTTCGGACGAGATTATAGCCAGCAAAGACTTAATCCCGAAAAGTTGCAGACTTTTCGGACGAGATTATAGCCAGCAAAGACTTATCCCGAAAAGTTGCAGACTTTTCGGATAAGGCTATGGCAAGGAAATCAGATATTTAGGCGGAACGACCGATTGAGGTTCTATTCGTCCCGCCCTGATCCCGCTGCAAAGCACCGTTGCTGTTCGTCGCCCGTTCAAAGGCTTCAGTTCACCGAGGGAAGCGGCGGCAGCGAACGCAGATAGGCGATGATGGCGTTTAGGTCGGCGTCGCTGATATTGGCGTAATAACCAAAACCCATCGGCGGCAACAGATGCGTGCCGTCGTTGCGAACGCCCGTGGTAATCGCGGTCTTGATTTCTGTGTCCGTCCAGCCGCCGATTTCATCTTCCGGATGAGGGGTGATGTTTCGCGATACCGACACACCCCAGGGACCATGGAAAGACTGGCCGCCTGCTCCCATTTTGCTCAAGTCCAGATGGCCATCGGCTTCGCGCGGCGAATGGCATTCCATGCAATGGGCGATGGTGACCAGATATTTGCCATAGGCCACATTATCGTCGCGCGATGGGGCTTTGACATTCGACACCGGCGGACCGTAGCTCGGCGGCAGCGGGAAGGGGAAGACGGAGTCCGGCACTTCGTTTTCAACCGGCTTTACCTGGCGCAGATAGGCGATGATCGCCGCCAGGTCGTCGTCGGAAATATGGCGATAGAACTCGATCGGCATCGGCGGCCCGATCAACGTGCCGTCGGGGCGCAGGCCATCGCGGATCGCGCGGGCCAGGTCCTCGTCGCTCCATTCGCCGACACCGGTTTCCTTGTCGGAGGTGATATTCGCCGCATAGGACGTAAAGGGATCGTCGAAAAGTAGCCAGCCGGAAAGTTCCTTCGAAAAATCCGGTCCATCCGGGCCGACGGGCGTATGGCAATTGCCGCAGGCGACGGGCCCGTTCATGAGATAGGCGCCCCGTTTCACCAGATCTTCATTGTCCGCGGCGCTTGACGCCTGACTTACCGCAAGCAGCGCGCCGAATGTTCCGGCGACAAGTACCCATTTGCCTATGCCCATTTCAATTTCTCCCCCTTCATTCCGGCCAAGGGAATGAGCAGATTTTCCACGCAAGGAATGCCGCGGATTTATTTTCAAAAAGTGGAGTTTTTCAGTAGAGAAGTCGTTGAATTCATTATCGCTACGTATACTTCATGGCGTTATAAGTAGAAAGGGAAATTTATTCCGTTACTGTCAGGGTCCGCCCCAGGATTCTTCCGATTGCCTCGCACCGGATGGCTTCAGATGGTTACAGCATTTACGCGCATCCGGCATCGGCTCATAGTGCCGCTAGGGAAATTCAACGGATGCCAATGCTCTAGCGGTGGAGGAAAATAGGTGCAGCGCAGGCTGGCGGCCATACTCGTTGCCGATGTCGTTGGCTACAGCCGCCTCATGGAGGCAAATGAATTGGGAACGCTCACGGCGTTGCAGCTGCGGCGGACGACGATCCTCAACCCTCTCGTCGGCAAGCATTCCGGCCGCATCGTCAAGGTCATGGGCGACGGCGTGCTCGTCGAATTCGCCAGCGCGGTCAACGCGGTCGCTTGCGCGCTCGACCTTCAGCAAAAGATGGCGGAGGCCAATGGAGACTTCCCGGAATCGGAGCGGATTGTCCTTCGCATCGGCGTCAACCTGGGCGACGTGATCGGCGAGGGGCAGGATCTTTACGGCGACAGCGTCAATATTGCAGCCAGGCTCGAGGCGCTGGCTGAACCTGGCGGCATCTGCATATCCGCCAAGGTTTTTGAGGAAGTCACCGGCAAGCTTGAGTGTTCGTTTGAAGATATCGGCGAGCGGGAGGTGAAGAATATCTCCCGCAAGATCCGCGCTTACCGGTTGCGTCCGGCAGGAGAGGGCGGCACGTCGCAGCCTGCCGTCCAGCGCCCGGTGCTCACCGCAAGAGCGTCCATCGCCGTGCTGCCCTTCCAGAACATGAGCGCGGATCCGGAGCAGGAGTATTTCGCCGACGGCATGGTGGAGGACATCATCACCGAGCTGTCCCGCTCCAAGTGGCTGTTCGTCATCGCCCGCAATTCCAGCTTCATCTACAAGGGCCGCGCCGTCGACGTGAAAGAGGTCGGCCGCGATCTCGGCGTGCGCTACGTGCTTGAAGGCAGCGTGCGCAAGTCCTCAAGCAGGGTCCGCATTACCGGGCAGCTTATCGATACGGCGACCGGCGCGCATTTGTGGGCGAACCGTTTCGACGGCGACCTTTCCGATGTCTTCGACCTTCAGGACAGCATCACGCAAAGCGTGGTCGGGGCGATCGCGCCGCGGCTGGAGCAGGCCGAGATCGACCGGATCAAGCGCAAGCCGACCGAGCGTCTCGATGCCTACGACCATTACCTGCGCGGCATGTCGGCCTTTCATGCGTTTACAAGGGCTGCGAACATCGAGGCGCTGGAGAATTTTACCAGGGCGTACGAGCTTGATCCCGGTTACGCCGCTGCCTACGGCATGGCGGCGCGCTGCTATGCGCAGCGTCAGGGGTTCGGGTGGTCGGTGGACCGGGAAAAGGAAGCGGCGGAAGCGCGGCGTCTCGGCCAGCTTGCCGCAACACTTGGGCGCGACGATGCCATTGCGCTTGCCGCCGGCGGGTTTTCGCTGGTCATGTTCGGCAAGGTCGCCGATGGCGATGCCTTTCTCGATCAGGCGCTCGCCGTCAACCCGAGCCTTGCCTGGGCGTGGCACATCAGCGGCTTTGCCAAGGCGCTTGCGGGAAATCCGGAAACCACCGTGGAGCGCGCCACCCATGCCATCCGTCTCAGCCCGCAGGACCCGCAGATTTCCATCATGCACGGGATCGTCGCCTTCGGGCATTTCCTGTCCGGGCGTTTCGAGGAGGCCTATCCCTTCGCCGAAACGGCCATGCGCGAGAGATCGAACTATCTGCTTGGGGTGGCGGTCGCTGCGGCGAGCGCTTCCCTTTCCGGCAGGCAGGCGGAGGCCGAAGACGCCATGGCGCGCATGCGTGAGGTCAATCCGAACCTCCGGCAGGCCAATTTGCGGGAATGGCTGAATTTCAGTCGGGATAAGGATTTTGCCCTTTTTGCGGAAGGGCTGCGCAAGGCGGGTCTGCCGGAGTGAGGCCACGGCAGCGGGATTTTGTTTGGATATTCGAAAACTCCGCTACACTCCCTGACGCTGCGGAATTGTCTACTGGAGCAAAGGGGGAACCAATGAGCGGCAAGTCAGCCAAACACGACGTCTGGGCTTCCGGCGAGAGCTACGAGCGCTATATGGGGCGTTGGAGCCGGCAGATCGCCGCCCGTTTTCTCGATTGGCTGGATGCGCCGAAGGGTCTCGACTGGGCCGACGTCGGCTGCGGCACGGGCGCGCTCACCCAAACCATATTGAGCGCCCGCGCGCCCCGCTCGGTCGTCGGCATCGAGCCGTCGGAGGGCTTCGTTTCTCATGCGCGCAGCACGATAACCGACGAGCTGGCGGAGTTTCGCGCCGGCGGGGCGGAAGACCTGCCGCTGGATGACGATGCCGTCGATGTGGTCGCATCCGCGCTGGTGCTGAATTTCGTGCCCGACCGGGTGCGCGCCTTGAAGGAAATGCAGCGGGTAACGCGGCCGGGCGGCATCGTCTCCTTCTACGTCTGGGACTATCCGGGCGGCGGCATGGGCTTCATCGACGCTTTCTGGAAGGCGGCGGCGGAGCGCGACCCGAAGGCGGCGGAGCTGGACGAAAGCGAGCGCTTTCCCTTCTGCACGAAAGAGGGTCTTGCCGCGCTTTGCGGGGAAGCGGGTGTGGTGGATGCGGAAGTCCGCGCCATTGAAATTCCCACCGTCTTCCCGACGTTTGCGGACTTCTGGCAACCGTTCACTTTGGGCGTCGGCCCGGCGCCCGCCTATTACGCCAGCCTGAGCGAGGAAGAAAAGACTGAACTGCACAGAACCCTTGCCCGCCGCATCGGCATCGGCGAACCGATCGAACTCGTCGCCCGCGCCTGGGCGGTCAAAGCGGGGGTGTGAGGGTGGCAGGAGAGAGTGGGCGGCTGGGGATTTAGGGGGCTTCAAAATTTCAGGCGCCCGCGCCATACTCCGTGCCGCGAATCCGCGACGGTATTGGCGGTTTCAAGACCCCATGTCGCGAAACGGACAATGCATAAGAGTAGGAACAGTTGCTACTTTATGGCACGATCAAGCGTAGCGCATAGGGTTGGGCAAATGGCCAGCGTCAAAAAATCATATGTGGTCGGCGACCATTTCGACGCCTTCATTGCCCGGCAGGTTGAATCTGGTCGGTTCAACAATGCCAGCGAGGTCGTGCGGGCAGGCCTCAGGATGCTTGAGGACTACGAAACCCGGCTTGCCAAGACGCGGGCATTGGTTGATGATGCTGACGCGGAAGTTGCAGCAGACAAGCGAACCGAATACGCTCGCGGTCACGATCTGACGATTGAGATCCTGAAGCGGGGGATGAGGCGATTGGCCCAAAAAGACTAATTCTGACGCCCAAGCGCTGGACGATTTGACGGATATTTTTATCTATCTCGCCGAGAGCGATGTCGATATTGCCAGGAAATTTAATGCGAGGATTAAGTCTGCAAAAAACTCGGATTTGGGAATATAGCTTTTGAGCTGGGCCTTGTTCATTGATGAATCCGGGCAGGACCAGCGACAATCTCCGTATGAAGTCCTTGCCGGCGTCACCATCGAAGACAAGCAGATCTGGCGATTAATCCGCAAGCTTTCTGACGCGCAAGATCTCGGCATGTTTGTCAGGGCCTATGGCAGTGAGGCAAAAGCGCAAAAGCTGCTGAAAAAGAAAGTCTTTAAGACGATCCCGCGCAGATGGGGCCTATCGATCCTCAAAGACGTACGCTGCTTGCGCGGGAAATCCTTGAAGATGGGACGCAGGTGACGCGGGAGCGGTTGACAGCACTTTCGCAAGCCAAGCTTGCCTGCTGGGAGACGGCGCTGTCCCTCTGCCGCCCACGGAGGAAAAGCGTTCGCATCGATCGTGCCCCGATCCGCGCCCCGTCTGGTAAACAATATTTGTCGCAAGGATTACGCTTATCTATTCGAGCGAATGCTTCTATTTCCTGAACAATTACGACCACGGCCCGATGGGCTATCTTGTTTTTGACGAACTCGATAAAAGCGCCAGCCAGATATTATTGGATCAGGTCGGCGAATATTTCATCCACACCCGAAAGGGCCGTCGCCGGGCGCGATTGATCATTCCCGAGCCCTTTTTCGTTCATAGCGATCTGACGACGATGGTCCAGATGGCGGATTTGATCGCTTATATCGTCAGCTGGGGTATGCGGCTGAAAGGCATGAGCGAACCGAAGCGGGATGAGCTGGATGGCCTGACTCAAAGGCCGTTAAATGCGGTTTCGGCAGGACACCCGGCAGGGCACACCCGCTACGGGTTCAAGGTCATCAACGACCTTCGCTCCGCCGCCGAGCAATAAAAAAGGCAATGCCGTCGCCGACAAAGCCTCCGAGTTCAATATGGCATTTTCCAGATGGGATTTCCAGTGGTTTTGTATTGGCCGGAACGACACCGAAATCTGCCGCATATGTCGGTAAGGACGTGCAAAGCCGCCCACAAGGCCATGACTATCTCCGACGTTAAGTCCATGGCCGGCGTCGGCGACGTTATGGCGGTGCTGACCAAAGCCGGCGTCGGCGACGCGGAAAAGGCCGGGGAATTACTCTATATCTTCTATTCACTCAAGCCGATGATCTTCGGGGTATAAGGCTAGAGGATCGTTAATATTTTATGTCGACTTTTCTACGAATTATTCATTCTGTTGTTATTCAGGAGCCATCCAAATTTCGCGAACTCGAAAATTTTCCCCTTCTGTGTCAATGGAGATTAAGGTTTTCCGAAGCTTCATTTTGTTGTCCCCAGAACCAATCCGCAATAAACCCAGCTTTGATCGACATGAAATCATCAATGGCGCGCTTTACTCCGTCAAGCCAAGTACTTTTCTTTGCGAGAAGCGTTGAAATCTCAGAAAGCATCCCGGCAGCCAAATCGGGTATTGCGCATAAATCTTCGTAATCATTCGCTTTGTCCTCTTGGCCAGTTGTTCACCTGAGGGTGCCCAAAGGGTGTGAAACATAAAAGATCAACATCGGGCCATGGCCAGCAGAGCGTGAGTTACATGCGGATATCGTTAGCGACAAACTCATCTTGGTCGGTTATCCATGTAACGTTCGTATTGGAGCGCGACCGATCAATAGCAAGATTGTCGCAAAGTGAACCTTTCGCATCATAGTTTCGAGTGCCCTCGAATATCATGATGCTTTTTATTAGGTCGAAAAGTCACAAAGATCATGCGCAAACCCAGGCGCAGTCGATAACCATTTCTTTTTTTTGTCGACGGAGATGGCAACTAGATGTCCGTCGATTTCGGCGGCTGCGGAGTAAGAAAGCGACTAGCGCTTTTTGGCGTTGAGGGTGGTCGAGTCGTTTGTAAGACATTTTTCGGTCGTTTGTTAAATATAAACTCCGTATTGTCCGAATTGCAGAGGTCGGCTCGGGGTGTCAGTTGGCGAACAACTAAATAGCAATAGACGTTATGAGTGCTCTGAGAGTGATCACCGCTATAATCAGATGCAATTAAGAGTTGATCGCTTGCTCTAGGAGTTGGTTCAGCTGCAGCGACAATCCTTTGAATTGAATGACCCCAGCCCCAAGCCTTTCGGACTTTTATGTTCTTTAGAGTGAGTAGGCGCCATTCTTCTTTCATATTTAAAGAAATTAGCATAGTTTACTCAGTGGAAAATATGTAAAGATTATATAATTGCAATATAAGCGCATATATTTTATCTCCGTAAGAGTATTAATTTATGTATAGATGATAATTATTTCCGAAATAGGGGCGCTATTATTTCCTCATCCCCCCACCATCTCCCCCTCCAGCACCTTCGCAAAAACCTCCCGGTCGATGTTCTGCCCGCACAATATAACACCGGGGGTTGAGCCGCGCGCCGGTTCGTTCATCAGCGCGGCAAGGCTTGCTGCACCCGCGCCTTCCGCCACATTGTGGGTGGCGGTGTAGTAAAGCCGCATGGCGTCTGCGATCTGCTCGTCGCTGACGCGCACGATATCCTCCACGCCGGCGCGGATTACGGCCAGCGCTTCTTCCGAGGGGCAGCGCACGGCCATGCCGTCGGCGAAGGTCAGCGCGGTTTGCGTCTCCGCGTAGCTGCCGGTTTCATAGGAGATCGCATAGGCGTCGGCCTTGTCCGACACCACGCCGACGACTTTGGTCGTAAGGTTCAGCGCGTCGCGGGCCGAAATCACCCCGCAAAGGCCGGAGCCGAGGCCGATCGGCACATAGACCACGTCGAGATCGGGAACCGCGCGGAAGAACTCCAGCGCGTAGGTGGCGACACCGCGAACCAGATCCGGGTGGAAGCTCGGCACGAAGGTGAGGGCTTCGGCCTCGGCAAGTTCGGCTGCATGCACCTTCGCCTCGTCGAAGTCGTTGCCGTATTCCACCAGCCTTGCGCCGAAGGCCCGCATGGCGGCGTTCTTCTCGCGCGAGTTGCCGAAGGGCACGACGATGGTGCAGGCAAGGCCGTAGCGTTTTGCAGCATAAGCGAGGCTCTGGCCGTGGTTGCCGCGCGTGGCGGAAACGATGCCGGCGCCGCTCACGCTGTGCGCCGCGATGCCGTTCAGATAGACCAGCCCGCCGCGCACCTTGAAGGCGCCGGTCGGCGTGTGGTTTTCATGCTTGACCCAGACCGGGCGGCCGACGGCTTCCGCTATCAGCGGCCAGGCGTATTGCGGCGTCGGGGCCATCGCCCCGTAGACGATTTTCGCGGCGTCTTCCATCGCGGCCAAGGTCAGCATTCAAAATCCCCGAATTGCCCAAAGGCCTGTAAAATGATCATTCCGCCAGAACGCGCTGCGGCGGGAAGGCGATTTCCA
The DNA here is from genome assembly GCA_963698365.1 of uncultured Alphaproteobacteria bacterium. Taxonomy (GTDB): domain Bacteria; phylum Pseudomonadota; class Alphaproteobacteria; order Rhizobiales; family Stappiaceae; genus Hongsoonwoonella. The sequence continues at coordinate 75,349 of CAVOQM010000004.1, read as the reverse complement.
CCAGCGTACCGTGGCTGAGTTCAGAGTTTATGCGGAAGGTGGCGCGGTTTGCCTCCGCCAGCGCCTTGGTCAGCGGCAGGCCGAGGCCCGTTCCCCCGCCGTGGCGGGCGGTGTGCAACTGGCGGAAGGGTTCCATCGCCGCCTGCAGGTCCTTGGCGCTCATGCCGACGCCGGTGTCGCGGACGCGAAGCACCACCTCGCCGGTATCCTCCAGCGCGGAGGAGACGATCACCTGGCCGCCCGGCTGGTTGAACTTGATGGCGTTGGACAGGAGATTGAGGACCACCTGGCGGATGGACCGCCCGTCGGCGACGATATTGGGCACGGAGGTCGGCAGGCTGGCGCGGATGATCACCCGCTCGCGGTTGGCCTGCGGCTGCATCAAGGCCACGCATTCGCGGATGATGTCATTGGCCGACACCGCCTCGAAGGTGAGGTCGACCTTGCCCGCCTCGATCTTGGAGAGGTCCAGAAGATCGTTGATCAGGCTCATCAGGTGCGAGCCGGATTTATGGATGTCGCGCAGGTATTCCTTGTAGCGGTCGTTGCCGATCGTGCCGAACCGCTCGTCCATCATCACTTCCGAAAAGCCGATGATGGCGTTCAGCGGCGTGCGGATCTCGTGGCTGATCTTCGCAAGGAAATCCGACTTCTGCGAACTGGCGTTTTCCGCCTGTTTCTTCGCATGGGTCAGTTCTTCTTCCGCCGTCTTCCACTGGGTGATGTCGCGCAGCACCGCGCAGAATTTCGGCGAGGAAGGATCGGTGCCGATGCGCCCGATGGTCATGAACAGCGGAATGAGGCCGCCGGGCTGCACCCGGCCGATCACCTCGCGTCCGTCGTTCAAGACGCTCGCCACGCCGTTGCGCGCCAGCCCTTCCAGATAGTCGGCTGCACTCCGGTGGCTTTCCGGCGCCAGATAGGTGCTGAGCGGCGCGCCCACCATATCCTCGCGGCGCGCGTTGAACAGTGCCTCGACGGAGCGGTTGACCTTGAGGATATTGCCCTTCTCGTCGAGCACCAGCACGCCGTCGGTCGCCGTTTCCAGCACCGCGTCCATCTCGGCGATCTGTTCCTCCGCCTCGCCAAGCGAGATCTGGGCCACATGCAGGCTGTCGACGGCAGCTTCCACCGCCGGGTCATGCCGGTCGAGCAGCGAGATCATCAGCGCCCGGCCGCCATTCCACGGCACGGCGTGCAGCCGCGCTTTTACGGGGCGAAGCCCGCCTGCCGCCAGCCGCACGCGCATGGTGCGTTCAACCGCGTCCTCGCCGTTGTTGGTTGCCGGCCATTCCTCCGGTTCGCCGAACACGGCCTCCAGCCCGCCTGCATCCTGCAGCTCGTCGAGATCGCCATAGCCCAGAAGGTCGAGCAGCGTCTCGTTGGCGTAGAGCACATCCGGCTCGCGAATGATGGCGACGCCGATGGGCAGCCGGTCGAGCAGCGCCGGCTCGATTGGGGCGGTGTTGGAATTGGCAGCGCGCGCCCGCCGCTCCTTCGCGCGCTCGCGCCGCGCTTCGGAATAGACGTCGAGTTCCGCCCCGCCTTCAAGGCCGGGTTCCCCCGTGTCCGGGTGCGCGCGCGGCGCATCGGCATGATCCGCGGCGGCAATTCTTGCCCGCGCCGCAAACAAAGACGTCACCTTGCCGTCGTCGTGGTCGGGGGTCTCGGGTTCAGCTGTGTCCGCATTGACGCCTGCTTCCGCGTCTTCCGCTTCGCTGCCATCGCCGCCGGTTTCCGCCTCGCCGTCATCAGGCCCATCATCAGGCCCATCATTAGGCATGGGCGCATCTTCTACCGGCTCTTCCTCATGCGCGGCGAGCAGTAGCGTCTCGCCCGGCTCGTCGTCGTGCGCTTCGCTTTCGGCCGTTTCAGCGCCCGGCAATTTTTTCGGCGTCTCGTCCGGCGCAGGCGCCACGGCAACGCCGGTCATCCCCTCCTCAGGTGCGGCGCCCAACACTTCGGCGATCTTGCGAAAGGCCTCGCGCTCGGGGCGGGAAAGGCGGGATGTATCCCCGTCGTCCAATGGTGCTGCGGGCTTTTTGGCCTTGGGTTTTTGAACGTCGAGGTTGGCGGTCCGGTCTTCCTCGGGTTCTTGCGAAATTTCAGCTGCAGTCGTGGTTTCGCCTTCGCCCGATTGGTTTTCGCTATCGGCCTCGGCTTTCACTTCGTCGAAAAGATCCGTCGGCGCTGACCTCTCGGTATCTGGCGTTTCAGTGTCTGACGTTCCGGTCTCTGGCGCTTCCGCCTCCGCCTGCTCCGGAACTTCGGCGGCTGGCTCTTGCGGAACCGGCTCGGCCTGCTCGGCCTCATTTGGCGCTTCGCGGCGGGTCAGGCTCAGGCCGACGGCGTCGGGATCGTCGAAGGCATCGGTTGCCCGGCACACGCCGAAGCCTCTGAAGCCTTCGAAGATCCGTCGGCGGTCGAACGCCGGCAGCGCCGCCATGTCCACCGGCACGCGCAGCGCCTCGCCGCTCACCGGCCAGTCTATCGTGCGTCCGCTCCAGGTATCGCGGCGCGCCAGGGCTGCGCCGATCTTGCCGTCGCGGTCGATGTCGAATCGCTTCGCCACCTCGTCCCACGTCTGGCCGACGACATCGGCGGAGAGGGGACCCATCACCTCTTCAAATTCGTGCGACAGAAAAGTGAAGCGGCGATCGATATCCATTTTCCAGGCAAAGCGCACCGGCCGGGAGCGCCGCTCGAAAACGAAACCGCCGAGATCGTGCGATGGCGTTTCGATCCCTGCATCCGGCATTTCGGTTTCGTCAAACGCTTCGATTTCGATTGCCGCTTCCGTCTCGATTATGCCTTCCGAGGCGTCAATTATTTCCGCGTCAGGGGCTTCGACAGGCGCGTCAGGCTCCGCCGCAAGTGGAGAAGCCTCTTCCGCCTCCGCCTCTTCGTCGTGGGACGAAGCGGCTACCAAATCGGACACTTCGGGGTCGTCATGGCTCACCTCCGGTTCCTCATCGGGACCCACTGGCTCACCAACGTTCTCGACGGTCGATTGGCGCTTGCCCTCGCTTGTGACAACGAGCAGGCTCTCGCCTTCATCGAGCGCCACGAGCGCTGCTTCATGCGTCACGCCGCCAAGCGAAATCTCGCCGAACACCGGCGAGCGTTTTCCAGATGCGCCAAGCCTGGCGACGTCGGCAGGATCGGGTTCCGGCAGCAAACCGTGGCAAAGCCGCGCCTGACCGGAGGTTTCGATCAGGAAGGCGGCATTGTCCTTGCCCGCAACAAGGCGGCAAAGCTCTTCCGTCGGGTTGAAGTCCTTGTTGGATCCGATGCCTGTTGCCGGCAGATCGGTCGCGACGATCAAGGCGCCCGCAGACCCGTCCGGCAGTGTCAGCCGCCGGCAAAGGCAGGTGAGCAGCATAACCCTCAAACCGCGATAAAACCGCAGCCTGTCGATCGTATCGCGGTCGGTCGAACCGGATTTGGCGATGCGGGCGATATGCGGGCGCGCCGGCGCTCGGGCAAGCCCTTCGATGCGGGAAAGCTGGTTAAGGGTCTTGGCGCCGAAAAACACGGCGCCTGCCGCATTCGCCCAAACGATCGACTGGCCGTCCGCAGCCCAGATCCACGCCGGGCGCTGATCGGCAAGATAAGCGTTGGCTGCAGCAAGTCCGCTCAGAGCCAGATAGCTTCGAGTGAGACTGTCCATGAGAAAGCCAACTCCGCGCCTGCCTTGATCTCGACGGCACTCTCACCGGGCGAGATCGTGGATCGGTAAACAAACAGTAAATATCGTGTCTGACGCGAGTCGTCCACGCCGCTACACTGCTTCGCCTGTCTTGTCTTGCGATGTGGTTAATGTGGGTGCCATTCTAACTGGTTGAAATACGCTGGCCAGTCGCGCATTCTTAATGCGATACCCAAAAGCGGGACAGCGGCAACGCATCCGCCGGTCGGCCATTAATCGTCTTTTTGGTGATCGTCTTTTGGTGATCGCCTTTTGGTTCTATCGTCGAATGATCGTTGCGCAAAGGAATTCGGATCGAATTCAGTCGCCGCAGCATCTCGAAAAACGCTTTGAGCGCGATTTGCGAAACCATGCGCGAGCCTCGATGTTTCGCGGCAAACGCGAAACATAACGTGGCAGCGAGGCAAGGAGTTATACAATGGCAGAAAAGAAAACGGGCTTCGAGATTCCCGAGCAAATGCGGGATTTCGCCGACAAGAGCGTCGATCAGGCCCGCAAGGCCTTCGACGATTTCATGGCCGCCACCCAAAAAGCCGTCTCAAATGTCGAAGGCTCGGCGACCGCGGTTCAATCCGGTTCGTCGGACATCAATCGCAAGGCGCTGGAATATGCCGAAGAGCATATGAACTCGGCCTTCGAATTCGCGCAAAAGCTGGTTCGTGCCGATGACGTGCAGCAAATCATGTCGCTGCAACAGGAATATCTTCGCAAGCAGATGGAAGCTTTGGGCGAGCAGACGCGTGAATTGGGCGACAAAGCGACGAAAGCCGCCCAGAAGGCCGCGAAAGCCGCCAAGGATACATAGACGAACCTGGACGCGTCGCCCGCTTCATGTGGGGGCGTCAAGAAAGAGAGAGACGACCAAAATTTCCACCTTCAGGTAATGCGGCCTGAAGGTGTTTGAGGCGGCGCCGGTCCAGGCAGGCTCGGGAAACTCCGGCGGCGTATTGAGCACGACAAGGCGAAGCGTTTACTCGCCGCTCGGCGAATGCGCTGAGCGATGACATTCAGCGCCATAATCCATGCATGCGGTATCCTTTCAATTGTGCGGTTCACCGTCGCCGCCGGCCGATGCCGCGTTACAAATTTCCGCTAAGTCATTTTAGTACCACCGGAAATGGTGCGTCGCAAAAATATGTTGCAATGCACAATAAGGTTCCCTATATTGAATTCACGGATGACGGCGACCCTTGCAATGTCAGGATCGGCCGGCGGCCTGCACCGGGATTTGCCAATGAGCAGCAACCGCATCCGACAAGACATAATAGGAGATGACTACATGACCGAGACAATGACCGCCGCTGCGGCTACCAAGAACGCGCGCGCCAAATCCACCAAGTCTTCCGCGGCCAAAGCCGCTTTCCCGAATTTTGAGGCTTTCAACATGCCGAATATGGAAGTTCCCGCTGCCGCTCGTGAAATGGCGGAAAAGAGCATCGAACAGGCTCGTGAAGCCTATGCCAAGGTCAAGACGGTCGCTGAAGACGCTACCGACCTGCTCGAAGATGCGTTCGAATCCACCCGCAAGGGCGCGATCGACTTCAACTTCAAGGCAATTGATGCCGCCAAGACGAACACCGATGCGACCTTCCAGTTCGTCAAGGATCTGATGAGCGTGAAGACGCTGGCTGAAGCGATTGAGCTGCAGTCCTCCTTCGCCCGCTCGCAGTTCGACACTTATTCCTCGCAGGCCAAGGAACTTCAGGAACTGGGCGTCAAGTTCGCCAGTGAAGTGTCCCAGCCCGTCAAGGAAGCGGTCGAAAAGTCGGCCAAGTCTTTCAAGGCTGCCTGAACCGGCGCCTGATTTCCCGCAAGGGTGACGATCAACCCGGGCCATATTGGCCCGGGTTTTTCTTTGGCTTGCGGTACCGATTTGGCTCTTTGGGTCAATCGGTTCCGGAGCGATTCCCGCTCGTTTGAACGCGCCTTTCGACATGGAAACAGCGCACCTTGCGCACTGTGGATGAAAATGGGTTTTGGCCCTTTCGCCCCCTTGCAATCGAATTGAAATCCGCTTAGTTTCCGCGCCAATTGCACAGGCAGACGTAGCTCAGTTGGTTAGAGCGTCGGATTGTGGCTCCGAAGGTCGGTGGTTCGAATCCACTCGTCTGTACCATTTCTCTCCGGTCCATTCCGGACACATAGGTTACGGTTTATACCGAAGACATGGGTAACACTTTCGGGCCGAATGGGTTTTTCCGACCGTCGCGCCATAGCATGCTTAAAGCATCATCGACGTGCTGAACGGATAGAAAGCGACCCGGTCTCCCGGCTTGAGAGAGCTTCTGTCTGCCTCCACCATTCCCAGACCCTGCGCATCGATGAGCGGGCGCATGCGCGCTGATCCGGCGCGACCGGTCTTATGCAGGATCGGCAAGCCAGTTTCGGAATATCCTTCGATGGCCGCGGGAAAGAATTCATCGCGGCCGGTTCTGCGCTCCCAGGAAAAACCTGCCTCCGCCGCGAAAGGCACAATTGGGCCCACGCCTGCCACGCCGGAGAGCGCGGCTATCAGCGGCCGTCCAACCAGCAGGAAATCGGTGAAACACGCCAGCGGATTTCCGGGCAGGCCGAGATAGGTGCAATTGCCGATCGACCCGAGCGCGATGGGCTTGCCGGGCTTTATCGCCATGGACCACGTATCGATGTGCCCGCCAGCCACTGCCACGGCATCGCGCACATGGTCTTCCTCGCCGACCGATACGCCGCCGACGGAGATCAAGAGGTCGTGGCTTGCCGCTGCCTGCAGCATGGCGTCGGCGATCCGCGCAGGATCGTCCGGCAGGATGCCAAGGTCGGTGACCTGGGTGGCCGGGCTTGCGAGCAATGCGTTCAGCATCGGGCGGTTTGAATCGAAATTCGAGCCGGGTCCCATGCCCACGCCTGCTTCACGAAGCTCATTGCCGGTCGACATCAGCGCCACCCGAACCGGCCTGTAGGCGCCGATACCCTGATATCCGGCAGCCGCAAGCAAGGCGATGTGGCGAGGGTCGAGCCGCGTACCGGCCTTTACCAGCACGTCCATCCGGGCGATATCCTCGCCGGCGCGGCGGATGTTGTCGCCTGCCGGCACGTCGAAGGTGGGCGTAACCCAACCGTCGTCGATCACGGCGTGCTCCTGCATGACGATGGCCGCCACATCCGGCGGAACCGGCGCGCCGGTCAAAATGCGAATTGCCTCGCCCGCCTGGAGCGGCGATCCCCGTTCATCGCCTGCGGCGCTGCGGCCTGCAATCTTCTGCGGGATTTGACCAGGTCGGGACAGGGCGTAGCCATCGACCGCGGAGTGATCGTGCAAGGGAAGCGCGAACAGCGCGATGACGTCGCCTGCAACGATACGCCCGGCGGCGTTTTCAAGGCGCACCTGCTCCTGCATGGTCGGGCGGAGGGCGAGTTGCAGCGCGGTCGAGATCGTTTCCTTCACGCTCGATAGTCTTGTCGGTGCGTCTTTTGATTGCATGGCTTGCATTCGGTTGACCAAGCACCGCTCCCAAGCGGCGCATCGGATCTGGACGAAGGTGCCGCAAAACCAAAGCGGCAGGGTTGCCGCATCATAAGGAGGAGGCGGGGTTGGGGGAAAGAACAACCTTCAAATTTTTCCGCCTGCCTATTGTGCGGAGGCGAAACCGGCATGTCTGTGCAGATTTACCAATCTGACAAACTTCAGTTGCGCGTTGGCGGTGCCGGCTATTTAAAGGGCGCAAGGATTTCTGCGGGTTCCAGCACAGGTGCCGTTGCACGATCCTCATCTTGTAGCCTTCGGGAGAATTGGGTTGGCGTTGACCAGTGGAAACCAGATTGTCGAGTCGGGCGCGCGATTTCGCGCCGCGCGATTGTTTGGTGCCTACTATGACTTGACGCTGCAGCTCAAGGAGCGCTTCGGCGCCGAAGATCCCGTCGATGTCGTCATGATCGTGCTGCTGGGTATCGGCGACCTCGGCGGCTTGCCGATGGATGCCGACCTTCTTGCCGAAAAACTCCAGACTTCGCGCTCCACAGTCGACAGGAGATTACGTCGCTTTCTCGACAGAGGCGTGGTTCTCAAGGAACGGCAGGGAAAACTGACGGTGTTTCGACTGGGCCCGGACGTTATCGAAAACAGCGATGCCGGCAGGCATGGCGGCATCGATATGACGAAGGAAATGGTGCGCACCGTCATGGATCTGGTTTTCGATCTCACCAGCGACGACTAGAATAAAGCCGCTCACTCGCCGCGGCATTTGTCTTTCCCCTGCGGCTGCTGCGAGAATCGGCTCTCCTGGCGAGTCTGGATTTGCATTTCGCGACATCCGCAACATGAAAAACATATTATCCTCATTCAAAATGACGAACGACGGAGCTTGGGGTTTAGGTCGATGATTCCAGATGGCGGAAAGTTATCCACAGAGGCGCGAGGAATTTTGCGCCTGTATGAAATGTTCTTCAGCCTCACTTTCCGCTTCATGGAAGAATATAAGGTAAATGAGTTTAGTCAGCTCATGATTATAACAACAATAGCAATTGCAAGAGCGAACGAAATCGAAGCAGATATGGATTTGATTTCAGAAGAGACTGACATTCCATACTCAACCGTTCGCAGAAAGGTCGAGAAACTCTGTTCTGATGGAATATTGAAAGCTTTAAAATCTCAGGGTCGAATTTATTATGAGTTGTCAAATGATATTAAAATCGCTCATCCAGGGCAGGAAATAAGTAGTATCAATAAAAACTTTAAGAAAGATATGATAGATATAGTAATAAACTCAATAAACAACATTATAATGGAAAGAAAATAGTAATATCCAGATTGAAAGCAGCAAATCGTTGACCGATTAATATATTGTTCACTATGATTTATTTGTGGCTGGGAGCGGTGGGTTCACCAACCTGAAGTCGGCCTCGGATCGGTCCCTTTTGCTGGAAGCAGCAATCTGGACGCATACGGAAACTCGTTGAAAGTCGTTTTGTATCAGGGTCTTGGCGTGGATCCCCAGGGGCGGGGCATTCGCCGGAACGAGATCTCTTTGTCCGAATTTCGCGGGCTTGCCGCAAACTTGAGACGATTGGAAATAACGATGGGCTGGACGGTAGAACGCGAAGATCTCCTGAAGAAACTCTGGCTGCAGGGGCTCAGTGCAAGTCAAATTGCTTACATGATGGAGGGTTTTACCCGCAACGCCATCATCGGAAAAGCGCATAGGCTCAATCTGCCCAAGCGGTCGCCTTCGACCAGCGCGCGACCGAAAGCTCGCCGTGCGCGCAGCAAGCCATCTCTTGCAAGGATTGGCGGAGCTGCGTCAGTCGCCGCGAGAGTTTCCTTGTCGCCCAATGAGACGCGGTACTACAACCGCACCGAACTTGAACTGGAACGATCGATCTTTGAAACGGAACACGCTCAAGTTTCCGCCGAGGAGCGGGTGACCTTGCTGACGTTGGGCAGCAGGACCTGCAAATGGCCGATCGGCGACCCCGGCGACGAGGATTTCCATTTTTGCAGCAGGGACGCCCAGTCGAGCGGATCATACTGCAGTTTCCATCACCGCCTTGCCTATCAAGGTGTCAGGCGTCGTCGTCCGGCAGCCGATGAGCGGCAAGATAGCGCCAGGGCATTGGCCGGCTGACTGCGAAACGCTCCCCGCGTAGTGAATTGGTAGGCCTGCCGTTGAAGGCGAGGCCTCTCACAAGAGCAACTGGAACTAGCGTGATCGCGGGCATCCCCTCCTGCCTGCGGTTCGCCAGGGACCGCCAGCCGGATCAAGGCCAAAATCCCGATTTGCTTCGGTTTTTGGTTATGATCCGGCGGCGGTCCAATTTATTGGATAGCTTCGCGGCGCCGGTCGAATGCGTCGGTCGACTACAGTCAAAAGCGGTAGCCCGTCGCATCCAGAAACGAACGCAAGGCTTCGGGAAAACCGACACTCACCATCTCATCGGTTTCGCACTCGCCGGGAAACGGTTGGTCGCGGCACATTTCGAAACCACTGTCTTTTCCCTTGTCATACCGCGCCAACATTTCGGCCCAGGCTTGCCTGCCTTTGCCAAGCATAGCGCTTTGGGCAATGTAGCCTGCGAAAAAACCGGGAGAGAATTCCTGCCCGGGTTCGGCGCTTTCATGCCAGGCTCGCAGTTGCGCGAGATAGGCTTCCTGTGCCTTGGCAAATCCCGGTTGCGTGGAAACATCCTCGATCTTTCCACGCTTCAAGGTGAGGATGCGCTGCGGCGCGGCACTGCAAGCGTAGCAATCGAATGTGTAGAGGAAGCGCTGATCGGGCGCGGCAAACTCGGCCACTCCGTCACCGTCCAGATCCTCGATCGGAATGCCGTCGCCGTCCCAGTCGCCAAAATCGATGGCCTGCCATCGGCCTGACGATCCTTTGGTCGCCACGAACACCTTGGTGCAGCAATGGGCGCCGCCGGAATAGCTGGTGAAGAGGACTTCCGGCGTGGCGTTGGTCTTGTCCATTTCAACGAGGATCGCCGTTCCTTGCGGTGTGTCGAAACCGTCGGGCGTACCGAATTGAACGAGCGCTTCCTTGCCGCGTTCCAAAATGGTCAGCCTGGGTGCGGCCTCCTCGCTCTCGGGATCGGGCGCCATCTCAAGCCGGACGCCGATGCCGGCGTGGCTGATCGTGGCTGAGGGCCGTTTTACGTCTATTGAAACCTGTGGCCCGATCGCTTCGCTTCTGGCGGAGGCCACGGACAGCAGGGCAATGAGCAAGGCCAGCGGGGCGGCGTATCGCAATGGAGGCGGTGAAAGGGAAAGACTGCTCATGAAGCGATTCTCTATTCTCGGCAGCTGCAACTTTAGAGCATATTCCGCTTAATTTTAAACCAATCTGAACGACAGGAGATTACCCCAGCCGATCCGGCCTACTGTTTGAATTCCCCCGGTCGCAAGTCGTAGCGATGCTGAAGAAAATCTGCCTTAAGGTAAGGTTTGAAAATGGGGGTTGTGGATCAAGGTTCAAGTGCGTCGCGCACTTCGGCAGCGACAACGTCAATAGGGCTTGCGGCATCGATCCTTTTCCAGCTCAGCCTGCCAAGGTCATAGGTCTGCTGAAGTGCTACCACCTGCGTATCGGCGTCGGAGACATCATGCTCACGCCGTTCGACCCTGGCGATTTTGGTCTCAAGCGGCGCATCGAGCCAGATGCCGTCGAAACGCGTTTCAACGCGCCGGGCGACGTCCTCAACGGCCTCTCTTTCCTCCGGTTTTGCAAAAACGGCATCGACGATCACGCTATGACCGGCGGCGAGAGCGTGATCTGCGGCATCCAATAGCGCGGCATAGACCCGGTCATGCGCTTGCGGATCGTAGGCTGCAGACGGTGCGCGTTCGGTCTCGGCAATTCCGTAAAGGCGCTTGCGGATCGTATCGGTGCGCAGGATGACAGCGCCGGGCGCGATACCAAGGGAAGGTGCGGCAAGTCTTGCCTGTGTCGACTTACCGGTGCCCGACAGCCCGCCAATAGCGACAATGCGGGGGAGGGCAGGCTCAAGGAAATTCTCCGCCCACTCGAAATAGCGTGCAACCGCAGCCGCCGCCTTGTCCCGCTCCGGAGGTGGCTGACGGGGGATCGCGGCGGCAATCACCTTGGCGCGAATGGCGGCCCGCATCATGAGGAAAAACGGAAGCGCTGCCAGCGCATCTAGAGCGCTTATCACGAAAGCGGCGTCGCTTTCTTGATAAGAAAACGCTGCCAAATTCAATATGTTGAGGCATATTCTTGTCGTCAAAACGGCTTCGTTTTGACGGAATATGCTCTGGATCGGAGGTGTTGGCGGAAAGTTCAAGATAGCGATTGAAAACGCGATTTGCGCCCTTCCGCTCGCCCCTTCCCAAAGATCCATCAGCAGAAATGCAAGATCGTAGAGCACATCGCCCGTGGCGATAGTGTCGTCGAATTCGATCGCGTCGAAAAGAACGGGACGCCCTTCGATAAGCGCGATATTGCCGAGATGGGCGTCGCCATGTCCCAGCCGCACTTTCCCCTGCCGGCCACGGGCATTGAGCAGATCGGCGATGCGAGTGTGGTTTTGTCTGGCGCAAAGGGTGAGTTCCCTCGCGCGATGATATGGGAAATAGCGCTCTTCGGCACGAAAGGCCTTGTCGTTTTGCTCTATATATTGAGCCAGATCGGCAATCCAGACGCTGGCGTCGCGGGCCTGCGATCTGGCATGAGCCTTAGCCATCGTCTCAGCCAGCGCATCCGCCAGTGCGTCGTCGATACCGTGCTTTTCCACGACGAGATCCAGCCGCGCGGCATCATCGAACCGCCGCATTTCGACGACCCAGTCGACCGGCTGCCCTTTGCCGCGAAAGTCGAGCGCGCCGTTGCTTTCCCTGGTTATGGCCAAAACGCCAAGATAAATATCCGGCGCAAATCTGCGGTTCCGCTCCACTTCGCGTTCGCACATCACCTTCCGTTTGTCGATTGTCGAATAGTCGAGAAAAGGGAAGCGGACTTCGCGCTTCAGCTTGTAGGCTTTATCGCCCGCCAGAAAAACAATGGCTGCGTGGGTGTCGATGCGCGATACGGGGTTGCCGCCATGAGTTGCAGGTTCAGCGAGAAAAGCGATAGCCTCGGCCTGAGGCGACGGTTCGGCCTGAACGGGGGGCAAGGGAATTCCCTTTCGCTATTCGTCGGCGGGCTATTGTTCGCTGCGGTCCACTACGTTTTGCGCGCCTCGTGGAGCATTTGGCGCAGTGGCGCTTGACGCAATGTCACTTGACGTAATGTCACCCGGTAATTGATCTCGCTCCAATGGCTGCGGGGCATTGATTTCGATCATTGTTGCGATCTGCCGGACAGAGCATTGAAGATAATATAGTATCTCAACGAGAAGGAGCCCGCCATGAATGCGCATCTGGGCCTGAAGAAGATCAGACTGAACCTAGCCCGGACGAAGGACTTTCCGAGCGGCTCCCACCTGCATGGGTACGAGTTCACGGCTCCCCTCGACCGCGAAGGATTGATCGACGCGAATGCCTGGAAGAAGGCCCGCGAGCATTGCCGCGTGCGCCGGTTCTGGGGCGACGAGGAAGAAGATATCGGCCACCTGGTGCACCGTCAGGGCGGCGGCTGGGCGTTCCATTACGATATCGGCGGGGATGAAGACGACGAGGCGGGATACCGTTTCGGCGCGCATAATTTCCGACCCGGCGAATATGTCTCCATCCGCGATGAAGATGGCGATCTGCATACGTTCCAGGTGGTCACGGTTCAGGATGTATAAGCGATATCGGCCTGCTTGTTGATCCAGGTCAAGGCTAAAATTACGAAAGCTCTTATTCTTTCCCGCTGCTCGGGAATACGATGAAACCGCGTTCCCGGTAGTTGGTCTTTTGAGGAGCACGTGCGATGAAATCACTGCTGCCTTCACTGTGGGACGACAAATCCGAACCCTTCGGCAGCCTGAACAAGGAACTCAGCCGGGTCTTTTCGGATTTCTCGAGGCGCTTCCCGACGATGACCGGTTTTCCTGATACGGCTTTCCCTGCGGTCGACGTCAAGGATACGGAAGAAGGCCTTGAGGTCACCGTCGAAGTGCCCGGCGTTTCGGAAAAGGACGTCGATGTATCGGTCGTCGGCCAGATGCTGACGATCAAGGGAGAGAAAAAGGCGGAGAAAGAAGTCAGGGAGGAAAATCGCTATGTCAGCGAACGTTCCTACGGCGCATTCCGCCGTGCCTTGCCGCTTCCCTTCGAGCCGCCCGCCGACAAGGTCAAGGCGCAGATGGACAACGGCATCCTGACGATCAGCTTGCCCAAACCGCCTGAAGCCGCGGGCAAGACCTCCAGGATCGAGGTCAAGCGCAAGTCGTAACTCGGTTTGCCGAAGAGGATCATTCCGCTTAGGAATGGGATGGCGACGGTCGCGCTTTTGCGCGGCCGTTTTTCTTGTGCCTATATGCCTTGCTGTAATTGGGATCGCGGCGGCATCGCGTTGCAAACAAAAGAAGCAGGCTGACAATGAGCGGAACGATGAAAACAGGCGGGGCGTTGCTCGTCGAGGCGCTGGAACGCCATGGCACCGAGCGGGTTTTCTGTGTTCCCGGCGAAAGCTATCTTGCCGTGCTCGATGCTCTCTTTGACGCAACGATACCCGTTACCGTCTGCCGGCAGGAAGGTGGCGCAGCCATCATGGCCGAAGCCTGGGGCAAGATGACCGGTAAACCCGGTATCTGCATGGTGACGCGCGGCCCGGGCGCGACCAATGCGGCGGCAGGCGTTCATATCGCCCAGCAGGATTCAACGCCGCTGATCCTCTTCGTCGGCCAGATCGAAAGCGGCATGCGCGGCCGCGACGCCTTCCAGGAAGTGGATTACGGCCAAATGTTCGGTGGAATGGCCAAGTGGGTGGCGGAAATCGACAAGGCGGCGCGGGTGCCGGAAATGATCCAGCGCGCCTTTCACGTCGCGACATCAGGCCGGCCAGGCCCCGTCGTTCTGGCGCTTCCCGAGGAAGTGCTCGTGGAAATGGCGGCGGCTCACCAGCCGGCAGCCTTCGAGCCGGTGGAGATCCATCCGGGCGCAGCACAGATCGCCGAAGTTGACCGCCTCCTCAGCGAGGCGAAAAGTCCGATCGCCATCCTCGGCGGCAGCCGCTGGAGCGAAGAGGGGCGCGAAGCCTTCACCCGCTTTGCAGAGCGGTTCAACCTTCCGGTCGCCTGTTCCTTCCGCCGCCAGATGTTGTTCGACAATCTTCACGCAAACTACGCCGGTGACGTCGGCATCGGCATCAATCCGGCGCTCAAGCAGCGTATCGACGCGGCCGATCTGGTGCTTCTGGTGGGCGGCAGGCTTTCGGAAATGCCAAGCCAATCCTATACGCTGCTGGATATTCCAGAGCCGCGCCAGAAGCTCATCCATGTGCACCCCGGTGCGGAGGAACTTGGGCGCGTCTACCGGCCGCGGCTTGCGATAAACGCCTCCCCGGACGCTTTTGCCAAGGCACTGGCACCGCTTGAGAAATCGGGCAGCACCGCCTGGGAAGGCGCGGCGCGGGATGCGCATCAGGCCTATCTCGACTGGTCGGGCGCGCGGCCGCGTATTCCCGGTAACTTGCAGATGGCTGACGTAATGGCCTGGATCGAGGCCAATCTGCCGGAGGACGCCATATTCACCAATGGCGCCGGAAACTACGCGACGTGGCTGCATCGCTTCCACCGGTTCCGCCGTTTCATGACCCAGCTTGCGCCGACCAGCGGATCGATGGGTTACGGCCTTCCGGCGGCTGTTGCCGCGAAGCTCAAATTTCCGGAGCGCACTGTCGTCGCTTTCGCCGGCGACGGCTGTTTCCAGATGACCATGCAGGAATTCGGCACCGCCGTTCAGGAGGGTGCGGCGATTGTCGTCGTTGTCGTCGATAACGGCATGTATGGCACGATCCGCATGCATCAGGAGCGCGATTATCCGGGGCGGGTATCGGCCACGACCCTGGTCAATCCGGATTTCAAGGCGCTGGCGCAGTCTTATGGATGTCACGCCGAGACAGTGGAGACGGCGGAAGCCTTTGGGCCTGCCTTTGAGCGGGCGGCGGTAAGCGGCAAGGCGTCACTCCTGCACCTGAAACTCGACCCGGAGGCCATCACCCCGGCGCGTTCGCTGTCGCAGATCCGCGCTGGCTGAAAATGGTGCGATCAGGGCTTCGGCAGCATTGATTATCATGAGCCGCCGAAGCCGGCGTTGAAGTCAATGCGCCATGAGAACCGGCACGGTCATCGAATTGAGAATTTCGCGGGTCGCGCCGCCGAACAGAAATTCCCGCATGCGCGAATGGCCGTACCCGCCCATGGCGACCAGATCGACATTGTGGTCCGATACGTAGTTCAGGATTGCGTCGGCGATGCCTGAGCTGGGCCGTGGCACGACGTCGACGGTTACATTCAGGCCGTGGCGGGCGAGATAGGTAGCGATATCGGCGCCCGGTTCGCCGTGGCGGATCTTGCCCGTCTCCACCATCATGACGGTAATTTTTTCCGCCATGGCGAGAATGGGCAGCGCTGCATGCACCGCGCGGCTTGCCGTCGGGCTCCCGTCCCATCCGACCAGCACATTCTTCAGCGAAAGACCGGCGTTGATATAGGGTACGATCAGCACCGGTACGCCCGATTCAAACAGCGTCGCTTCGATCAGCACCTCGCGCATGGGTTCCGGCTGGTCGGGATTGTCCTGCCCGATGACGACGAGATCGGTGAAGCGGCAATGGGTGACCACAGCTTCCGCCGTGCCGCCGGTGATCATTTCGGCGGTGCGCGATTCAGCCTGAAGACCGGCGCGGCGCGCCATTTCCATGAACTTCGTGCCGGAGGCAGCCGCCGCCTTCAACGCGGATTCGCGGGCGATTTCGATATAGTCCGCCGGCATTGGTGCGGCGACGAAACCGGGAACCACCGGCTCGAACGCAATCGAAAGGCCGGTCACATGGGCGTTTGTTCGTCCGGCCAGGTCCAGCGCGACCTTCACCGCCCGCTGATCTCCTGCTAGATCGACAACCGCCAGAATGTCCTTAATAGCCATTTTGATAACCCTCCGTCCTCGCTCAAGGATAACCTCTCCAGAGCAGTCGAAGTCAGCTTACGCTTCGCCATCGGGCGTAACATTGACCGCGATCAATTGGCGGGCGTAAGCGCTTAAGCCGCCTGGCTTTATCGGGATCAGACCGCTTTCATCGTTTCGCGCGCTATAATAAGCCTCTGGATCTCGGATGTCCCCTCGTAGATCGTGGTGATGCGGGCATCGCGCGCAAAACGCTCAAGCGGAAGGTCGCATAAATAGCCTGCGCCACCGTGAAGCTGGAGCGCGGTATAGGTTGCGCGTTGCGCGGCCTCAGAAGCAAAGAGCTTCGCCATCGACGCTTCGCGGGCAAAGGGCTTTCCCTCGTCCTTCAAATGGGCGGCCTGCAGGATCAGGAGCCTTGCGGCTTCCAGTTCCGTTTCCCGGTCGGCGATCATCCACTGAATGCCCTGCATGTCGGCGATCGCCTTGCCGAATTGCTTGCGTTCTTTCACATAGCCTTTGGCCGCGTCCATGGCGGCGCGGGCGATGCCAAGCGCAAGCGAGGCGATGCCGATCCGCCCGCCGGCGAGCTCTGCGACTGCGATGCGGAACCCGTCGTTTTCCGCACCCATCATTTGCGTCGCCGGTATGCGGCAATCCTGAAAATGCACCTCGTTGGTGGCCGAGCCGGTTTGACCCATCTTCTTTTCCGCCTTGCCGATAATGAGGCCCGAAGTGTCGCGCTCCACCAGAAAGCAGGAAATGCCCTTGCCCCTGTCGGCTTGCGGGTCCGTCACCGCCCAGACCACGAAGACACCGGCGTATTCGGCCGAGGTAATGTAAAGTTTGGATCCGTTCAGCACATAGTGATTACCGTCGCGCTCCGCCTTCGTCTTCATCGCCGATGGGTCGGAACCGGCGCCTGCCTCCGTCAGGCAGAAGCCGCCTGAGGGATAGGTGCCGTCGGCCAGCCGTGGCAGATAGAGGGCGCGCTGTTCTTCAGACCCGACCGCCTGGATCACCTCGGCGACCATATTGGTCACCGAGAGCGTGACGCCCGTCGATGCGCAGGCCTTGCCGATTTCCTCCACGGAGAGCGCGAAGGCCACCGTCCCGGCTTCCGACCCACCATAGTCGGCGCGCACATTGAGGGCAGTGAATCCGTTTTCCGCGAGGAGCTTCAGGTTGGCGAGGAAGTCTTCGCGCCCGTTACCTGAATCGAGCGTTTCGGCCAGTGGCGCGATGCGTTCGCCCGCAAGCCGCCGCGCGGTCTGCTGAATGAGCGTCTCCTCTTCGGACAACGAAAACTGCATGAACCTTCCTCATTTTATTTTCTGGCCGGGGCAAAGAATGCTCAGACCAATGGGCCGCTGCGTAAAGCTCCTGCCGCAGGAAACATACCGCCGCTGTGGATAGCCGCCGGGCTCTTGAAGGGCAGATATCACGCCGTCGTCATTTGCTGTTGCCACCGGAGGAAAAATTTGTTCCATCGGCGAAAATCGAGCACTGTGCATCGTGACATGGGCCCTCAGCGGGTTGTACCACCTTGCCAAGGTGGCATAGGATCGCGCAATCCGGGAAGGGTTTTGCGACTTTACCAATAAATCGGATCGAAAAAATAACGGGAGGAAGAGAATGAAATTGCACCGCAGCCTGGTTACGACGGTAACCGCCCTGGCGATGGGCTTTGCCTTTACGGCTGAGACGCTCGCCGCCGACGTGACGTGGAACGTGTCGGTATGGGGCAAGCGCCGCGCATTTACCGAGCACCTCGAGAAACTCGCCGAGCTGGTCGATCAGAAATCCGGCGGGAAATTCCAGCTGAATATCGCCTATGGCGAAGCGCTGTCCAAGTCGCGTGAGAACCTCGACGGTATTTCGATTGGCGCCTTCGAGATGGCGCAAATCTGCGCTTCCTATCATGAAGACAAGAATCCGACGCTGACGGTGCTGGAACTGCCCTTCCTCGGCGTGCCGGACCTGAAGACGCAGATTGAAATCGACAAGGTCATCTACAAGCACCCGGCGGTGGAAAAAGACCTCGCCCGCTGGAATGCGATGCTTTTGATGCCCTCGCCCATGCCGCAATATAATTTCGTCGGTAACGGCGATGCGCCAACCAAAGTGAGCGATTTCAGCGGCATGCGCGTGCGCGCGCTTGGCGGCATCGGCAAGGCGATGGAAACGATCGGCGCGGTCCCGACCACGGTGACGGCTGCGGAAACCTTCCAGGCGATCGATTCCGGTACGGTGCGTTCGGCGTCCTTTGCCCCTCACGCCCACCTTTCGTTCAAGACCTTTGAGGCCTCCACCTGGTGGACGACCAACATGAACCCGGGCACCGTCAGCTGCCCGGTGGTGGTGAATATCGAAGCCTATAATGCCTTGCCGGACGACCTGAAGGCGGCGCTCGACACTTCGATCGACGAATCCCTGGCGCATTACCTTGCCGAATACGACAAGGTTTACGACAAGTGGTACAAGACGCTCGACGAGATGAAGATCCAGCAGATCACTTACTCGGACGAAGAACTTGCCGCCTTCAAGGCAAAGGCCGGCAAGCCGCTTTGGGACGCCTGGGTCGCTGATATGACCGCTCAGGGTATTCCTGCCCAAGAGCTGCTCGACACCGTTCAGTCCAAATTGAACTGATCATTCGTCCTGCTGATAATCCTGCGATCCGTCTCGATGGTTTAATATCCGTCGGGGCGGATTGCAGGTTTTTATCCGGTTTCGATTATTCGAAACCGGCTTTTCTGTTTATCTACCCCCCCCTGCTTATGGGAGCGATCCATGCAGTCTGAGACCGCGCCGACCGGCCGGCCTACAACCTATATCCGTTTCGACGGAGCGCTTGGCGTCATCGAAAATGTGTTCAATCTGATCGCAGCCGCGAGCATCCTGCTGTTGATGCTGCTTGCGGTGGCGCAGGTGCTGGGTCGAACGATTTTCAATTCGCCGGTGCCGGGTTTCATCGACATAACCGAACAGGCGATGGCGGTGTTCGCTTTCGGCGGCATAGCCTATTGCCAGCGTGTCGGCGGTCATATCCGCATGGAAATCGTGCTCGGCCAACTCAAGGGCAGGGCGATGTGGATCGCTGAACTCATCGGGGTTTTGCTGATCTGGATCGTTGTCGCGGCGCTGATTTACGGGTCCTGGTTTCACTTCGAGCGCGCCTGGGTCATCGGCGACAGCACGATCGACGTGGCGCTGCCGACATGGCCTTCCAAGCTCGTGATTCCCGTGGCGCTGTCGCTTTTGTGGCTTCGGCTTACCCTGCAGATCTACGGCTATTGGCGGCTGGTGCGCAATCCCGAGGCGGAGCCGGTGGCAGTACCTGTCATTCACGATGCGGCCGAAACGGCTGCCCATGAGATAGAAGAGACTTTCGGTGACGAGATTGTCGATCGGGCCGAAGGGGGGAAAGCCTGATGACACCATTCGATATCGGCCTGATCATGACGGGCCTGCTGCTTGTGCTCGTCGTCATCGGCATGCGCGTGGCCTTCGCCGCTGCCCTTGTGGGAACGCTCGGGCTTATCGCCATATTCTCCATGAAGCTTGGCTTTGAGCGCGGCGTCGTCACGGCATTGAAGATGGCCGGAACCATCCCTCATTCGAAGTCCGTCACCTACGCGCTTTCTGTCCTGCCGACGTTCATCCTGATCGGGTTTCTCGCCTTCTACGCCGGGTTCACGCGCTACCTTTTTGAAGCAGCCAAGCGCTGGCTCGGCTGGTTGCCGGGGGGTATGGCGGTCGGAACGGTATTTGCGACCGCGGGCTTTGCCGCCGTCTCAGGAGCAAGCGTTGCCACTGCTGCGGTTTTCGCCCGTGTGGCCATTCCCGAAATGCTCGCGGTCGGCTATTCGAAGCGGCTGTCGGCGGCGGTTGTTGCGGCCGGCGGCACGCTGGCATCGCTGATCCCGCCATCCGCCATCCTGGTGATCTATGCGATCCTCGTTGAACAGTCGGTCGCCAAACTGCTGATTGCGGGCTTCCTGCCCGGCATATTCTCGGCGGTGATCTACGTGCTGATCATTGTCGGCGTATCTGCCTGGAAAGGCGACGCGCCTCCGGTTCGCGGCTTCACCTGGGGGCAGCGCATCGCTTCCATTCCCGGAACATTGCCGATCGTCGGTGTGATTGTGATCATCTTCGGTTCCCTCTATTTCGGCATAGCGACGCCTACGGAAGCGGGTGCGCTCGGCGCTTTCGTCGTTCTCGTCACAGCCATGATCAAGGGGATGAAGTTCCGCCAACTCGGCCAGGCCTTGCATGAGACCGCAAAGCTAACGGTGATGATATTCACCCTGATCTGGGGCGTGCTTGTCTATGTGCGTTTCCTCGGGTTTGCCGGCCTGCCGGAAGCGTTCAAGCTCTTCATCGTCGATCTGCATTTCAGCCCTTGGCTGACGCTGGTTATCATCCTGTGCGCCTATGCGGTGCTTGGCATGTTCATGGACGCGATCGGCATGCTGGTGCTGACATTGCCGGTGGTCTATCCGGCGGTCATGGCGTTGAATGGCGGCGAAGGAGTGAGTGCGGCCGACAGCGCCTTCGGCATGTCGGGTGAGCTTTGCGCCATCTGGTTCGGCATTCTGGTGGTCAAGATGGCGGAGCTTTGTCTGATAACACCGCCAATAGGGCTGAACTGCTTCGTCGTTTCCGGCGTCAGGCCGGATATCCCGGTTCAGGAAGTCTTCCGGGGCTGCGTGCCGTTCTTCGCTGCCGACATATTGACGATCGGGCTCTTGGTCGCGTTTCCGGTGATCATCACCTGGTTGCCTTCGGTCATGTAGGGCGCTGGACATCGCACTTGAACGAGAAGGAGGCGGCATCGCCTCCTTTTCTATTTTCACCGCTTTGGACTTGCGCCTAAAACAGGTCGCCCTGGCGGCTGGGCCCGGCTTTCGCCCGTGCCGGGCGAGCTTTTCGGGGGGAGGGCGCGCTCCCTTCTCCGCTGACAAGTGCGGCAAGGCGGCTCTCATCGCCGAATTCGATATCAATCGCGGCACCAGTGGCAACGCCTTCGCCGGAGCGAATGGGATTTCCCGCTTCATCGCGAACGATGGCGTATCCGCGCGCCAGAACATTGCGATACGATAGCAATTCCAGGAGCTTTGCCTGGCTGGAGAAAGCGGAGCGGTCTGCCTTGAGTTTTTCGCCATAGGCGCGGGCGAGGCGGATGGTCAGGCCATCGAAACGCTCGCGCGATAAAGCGAGCCGTTCCGACAGGCGGTCAGCCGAAAGACGCTTGGCCGTAGCATCGAACCCGCGTCGGCTCCGATCAACGGTAATAGTGAGCGCCCGCGCCTTGCGCATGGAGAGCGCATCGATCTTTTCTCGGGCGTGAGTAAGCGAGCGGACAAGCGTGAGCGGTGAAAGACGGGCTGCTGCGGTGTGATAGGCGCCGCGCTTGTCGCGAAGGGCAGCTCTCAGCGCCGGGCCAAGACGCTCTGCATAGGTATCAAGCCGCTGCCTGGGGAGCGCGAGAAAATCGCGTGGAGAGGGAAGGGCCGCACTTGCCGCCCTGAGTTCGGTGCGTCGGTTCGCGACAAGCCGCAGAAGGCCGGAGGTTAATCGTCTCGCCAGATCGTCAAGCGTTGCCAGAAGATCGCCTTTCACCGGTACAGCGATTTCAGCCGCACCCGTTGGCGTTGGCGCCCGGAAATCCGCCGCAAGGTCGATCAGCGTCCAGTCGGTCTCATGGCCTACCGCCGATATCAGCGGAATTTTAGACTTTGCGGCGGCCCGCACCACGATTTCCTCGTTGAAGCCCCAAAGGTCCTCAAGGCTGCCGCCGCCACGCGCGACGATGATGAGATCGGGGCGCGGTATCGGCCCGTCCTTGGAAAGGGCATTGAAGCCGCGAATGCCGCCCGCGACCTCCGCCGCGCAGCTTTCCCCCTGCACACGCACGGGCCAAACGAGCACATGCAGCGGGAAGCGGTCGCTTATCCGGTGCAAGATATCGCGGATAACGGCGCCTGTGGGTGAGGTCACCACACCGATGACCCTTGGCAGACCGGGAAGCGGCTTTTTGCGTTCCGCCGCGAACAATCCCTCCGCCGCCAGGGTCTTCTTGCGTTCCTCCAGCAGGGCCATCAAGGCGCCAATGCCGGCGGGTTCCATCGACTCGATGACCATCTGGTACTTGGATTGGCCCGGGAAGGTGGTGATCTTGCCGGTAGCGATCACTTCCAGACCCTGCTCGGGCTGGATCTTCAGCCGGGAGGCAGTGCCTTTCCACACGACAGCAGCCAGCACCGCCCGGTCGTCCTTGAGATCGAGATAGATATGGCCCGATCCGGGTCTTGAAATCCGGCCAAGCTCGCCGCGCACGCGCACATAGCCGAAGGTATCTTCCATGGTGCGCTTGATTGCGCCCGAAATTTCGGAGACGGAATATTCGGCGATGTTGCTGACGTCGGTCACGTTGTCTGCTCTTGGCCTTTTGACTGGATGAAACGGCATAGAGCTCAAAGGGACATGAGCGGGGTGGCGAGGTCAAGATGGGGAAGACGTCTTTCGACCGGTGTCAAAAAGCGTCTCGATCGGTTAGGCTTCGTTCATGCTTAGATCGAATTTCAAAATGCAGCGCCTTTTCCTGCGTCCCATACTTGCGGCTGGTGCGAGGATCGAGGCGGACCGGGGACAGACCAACTACCTCATCAACGTGCTGAGATTGAAGAGCGGCGACCAGATATTGGTATTCAACGGCCGCGACGGCGAGTGGCTCGCTACACTTGAGGTCGAAGGCCGCAAGCACTGTGTACTCGCACTTGGCGAGCAGGTTCGCCAGCAGCAGCCGCTCGTCGATATCGATTATATTTTCGCACCGCTCAAGCAGGCGCGGCTTGATTATATGGTGCAAAAAGCTGTGGAGATGGGATCTGGACGGCTGAGACCAGTCCTGACGCAGCATACTCAGGTCTCCCGAATGAACCTGGAACGGATGGAAGCCAATATCATCGAGGCCTGCGAACAATGCGGTGTCATCGCCGTACCTCCGGTCGAAGCGCCGGTTCCGCTTGCGAAAGTCATTGACGATTGGGCGGAGCGAGATGGCGAGCGCATGTTGCTGTTTTGCGATGAAGGCGAGGAATCGCACAATCCCTATCAGGCGATATCAGGGCTACAGCGCGGTCCGCTCGCCGTGCTGGTCGGGCCGGAGGGCGGATTTTCCGAAGAGGAGCGGGCGCTCTTGCGCCGCCAGCCCTTTGTCACGCCGATGCCGCTCGGTCCAAGGGTATTGCGCGCCGACACGGCAGCCGTTGCCGCCCTTGCCGTCGTGCAGGCCGCGCTCGGCGACTGGATTTGAAGAGTGCAATAAACGTTACCGTGAATGCGAAAATTCCTCTTTGTGAAGCGGGGATCGGCTGAGTATTGTGCCGGCCAACAGGATCGACCAGTCGCCGAATGAAATCTTTTGGCGGCGGATGGGTCGATCGATCATGATAGCTGGCGGCGATCTTCCGATATTCCGAGGAATTCGGCAGGGGGAAGACGCTCCCGCGTTAAGGGAAACGGCATGGCCCGCGACACCGTAGATGCCACCCCCATAGAGGGGTTTGCAGAGCTTGCGGCAACGTTGGAGGCCGGCTGCAAGCCGGCCGAGCTCGTTCCGCATTGGCACCGAGCACGAAAAATTCGGATTCAACCTCGCTGATCTTTCCCCGATTCCCTATGAGGGCGGGCACGGCGTCAAGGCCGTGCTGGAAGGTATGGAAGGGCTTCTCGGCTGGGAGCCGATTGCCGATAATGGCAATATCATCGGCCTTGCGGACCCAGTCGGCGGCGGCGCGATATCGATCGAACCCGGCGGACAGTTCGAACTTTCCGGCGCGCCGGTGGACAATCTCCACCAGACCTGCCGGGAGACGAATGCCCACCTTGCGCAAGTGCGCGAAGTGGCGGAACCACTCGGCATCGGCTTTCTCGGACTTGGCATGACGCCGACGTGGTCGCGGGCGGATGTGCCGGCAATGCCGAAGCAGCGTTACCGGATCATGGCCAACTACATGCCGAAGGTCGGTTCGCTTGGCCTCGACATGATGTTCCGGACCTCGACGATCCAGGTCAATCTGGATTTCTCTTCCGAGGCCGACATGGTCAAGAAGATGCGCGTCGGTCTGGCGCTGCAGCCGGTGGCAACGGCGATTTTCGCCAATTCGCCGTTCACCGAAGGCAAGCCCAACGGGTTCAAGTCGTTCAGGGCCGAGATCTGGCGCGACACCGACAACGCCCGCTCAGGGCCGCTTCCCATCGCCTTCGACGAGGGCTTCGGCTTTGCGGCCTATGTAGATTGGGCCCTGGACGTGCCGATGTATTTCGTCAAGCGGGGCGACACTTATTTCGACGCGACCGATGTCACCTTCCGCCAGTTCATGGATGGCGCGTTGGAAGGCAGGGTGCCGGACGCCCGGCCAACGCTTGGCGACTGGAACAACCATCTGTCCACGGTGTTTCCGGACGTGCGGCTGAAGAAATATCTGGAAATGCGCGGCGCCGATGGCGGGCCGTGGCGCCGGATTTGCGCGCTGCCTGCCCTTTGGGTCGGCCTTCTCTACGACAAGGGCGTGCTCGATCAGGCATGGGACATGGTCAAGGACTGGACGCTTGAAGAGCGTCACGGCCTGCGCGACGACGTACCCCGTCACGCCCTGCAGGCGCGATTCCGCTCCGGGACTGTGCTTGATCTGGCGCGTGAGATGCTTGCGCTTTCCCGCGAAGGCCTCAAGCGCCGGGCGCGGTTGAACAATTCCGACGAAGACGAGCGCATTCATCTCGCTGCGGTTGAGGAGACTGTGGCAACGGGCAAGTCGCCCGCCGACCAGATGCTCGACCTCTATCATGGCGAGTGGGGTGGAGACGCCAGCAAGGCATTCCGCGACTATGCCTATTGAGGCATGACGCCAAACGCGTCCGGCACACGGTCTATTTTCGCTGCACCAATTCTTCGGATTTGACCCGCATCGGGCGAACGAGGATGATAGCGCACTGCAACAGGGATGGACTGTGATGTCGGACGCATTTGGCTTTCCTCTCGCATTTGACCCCCATGCGCTGGCCGGCGCGATGCGGGAGCAGTTCGGCTGGGGTGAGGCCGATCTTCTGAAGGCGTCCGAAGCATTGATGACTGCGGCGCAAGCCGGCCTTCGCCGCAATGAGCCAACGATACCGGCGTTGCAGGCGTTCATGGCCTTCATGCCCGGCTTTGCGGCAGCACCTTTGCAGCCGCCAACAGGTTTCTTCGGCGAGCCGCTTTCCCTGTTCTTCGGACCAGCTCCGGTGCAACAGGCGATCATCGATCAGGTTTCGAAGCAGACCGGGCTCGATCCATCCGGCATCGAGACGATGATGCCGGTCATTGCGACGCTTACGTTCGGCAATATGGCGCGGCAATATGTGTCCGGCCCGGCAAGAGATCTTCTCGATGCCTTCCTCGCCGGATATGCCCGCGGGCGACCCAAGCCCGTGCCGACGCCCGCCGAAATTTTCGCTCCCTACGGCGAGGCTGTGCAATCGTTCTGGGATGGTTATTTCCGCGCCCTGGGGGCGTTCGGGGCTGATGAAGAGGCGCCTGCCGCCGCCGATGCGGCGGAAGAAGCTGCCGCCGCTGGTGAAAATCCGGCCGGAGACGGGGAAGAGGCAGCGCCGCAAGAAGAGGCCAGGCCGGGCGATGGGAAGCCGCAGGCATCTGAGTCCAGTCTCGCCGATGCCTGGCTCGCTCTTGGCCGCGACATTCAGGAAAAGCAGATCAAGACCTTCGAAAATATTTTCGACCAGGCAAACAGGGCGTCATGAGTTCGAAAAAAAGCCCGCCTCGGAGGCGAGGCGGGCAGGTGTTGCCGGCGAGGGGCCGGCTAGAGCATGTCCTGCCAAATCTGAATCGGATTTGGCGAAGAGGATATGCTTAAAATATTGATCCTGAAGCGATTTCTTATCACGAAAGCGATCCGCTTTCGTGGAAAGCGCTCTGCTGCGGCTGAGAGGATTTCGGTCAAAATCCGTTCGTTACTGAGTTCTTGGCGAGGCGCTTCGCGCTGCGGTCGGCCGCGCGGGATTTGTTTCGCGAGCGGATCAGCCGGTTGCTCGGATCGTCGAATGGGTCGCTCATCATTGCCGCCAGAACGTCGGAACGGCTAAGGCCGATATCGGCGAGCATGTGGTCGTCGAACTCAAGCAGGTGTCGAATCTCGCGACGGTTGCGCCACGCGGTCCAGGCATTGGATACGCTGTTGCTGAACGCGCTCAAGATTTCGATTGCGACTGGAACGACCGAAGCCCTTGCAGGGCGTTTCGTCTGATGATGCAGTATCGTAGTCATGGCACAGTTCTCCCGTGCGGAACCAAGCAGTTGCTTGTCCGATATGAGGGGCTTTCTTCCGATGTCGGCCCCGAGTACTTGAATGACTGGAATATGGCATTGCTTCATCAATTCAACAAACGAATGATTTGAATGGAAACCAATCTCATTCGTTGATATATTGAGTTTCTCGATATCGCCGGTACCGGAGATCGCAGTCATGGCCCATGCACTCGACATCGATCAGTTGAGAACGTTTCTTGCCATCGCCGAGCTTGGCAGTTTCACGAAGGCGGCCGACGCTGTTCACAAGACCCAGTCGGCGGTGTCCATGCAGATGCGCCGGCTGGAAGAGCGGCTCGAGCAGCCGATGTTCGTCAAGGACGGCCGCCAGTCGCGGTTGACGGAAGACGGCCACCGGCTGGTGGAATTCGCGCAGCGCATGATCCGGCTGAACGACGAAACCGTTTCCGCCTTCTCCGCTCCCTCCATGGTTGGCCGGGTCCGTTTTGGATTGCCTGACGATTATGCCGAGCGGCTGTTGCCGCAGGTTCTTGCCGCATTTGCAAGGCTCAATCCTTCCATCGAAATCGCCGTGCAATGCCAGGAGTCGACCCTCACGGGTCAACTTGTCGAGCAGGGCGAGCTCGACATCGCCATTGTCACCACGGGCGATAGCATGAACTTGCCGGGCGAAGTTTTTCGCCGCGAGCCTTTACACTGGGTAACCGCTTCCGATCGCTGCCTGCATTGCGAAGATACGCTTCGTCTCGCGCTGGGCCCGACCACCTGCTCCTGGCGGGCAAAGGCGGTGGCGGCTCTCGACCGGTTGAACAGGCGCTATTGCATTGCCTACACGTCTTCGAGTGCGGCAGCGCTGACCGGCGCCGTCCAGGCGGGGTTGGCGATTGCCGTCTTGCCTGAAAGCGCGATCAGGCCGGGACTGCGCATTCTGGGCGAAGCGGACGGGCTGCCGCAATTGCCGCCCTGCGATATCTCTATTCTGCGGGCGGCCCATGCAACCGATCCGGTGCATGACGCGCTTTGCGACCATATTCATGCAGCAATCGGCAATGTCGCCATGCAATTGGCGGCGGAGTAGTTAGGGGGCCGTCCGTTCGGCTAAGCGCGGCGGCCTGTCAGCACGAAGAGATTGCCGGCGATCACAGCTGCAAGACCGGCCAGCGTGCCTTCGCTCCAGCTGAAATTTTCAAGAACCGTCGAGACGAGCAGGGCGACGACCGGAAACATCACCGTCGCATAACCCGCGCGCGCCGAACCAATGCGTCCCAGAAGCGTCAGATAACAGGCGAAGGCGATGACGGATGCAAAAATTGCCAGATACAAGAGCGCACCGATATAGCTTGCCGTCCATTCGATTGCGAAACTGTCTCCCTTGATGAGGGCGAAAAGCCCGAGGAGAGCCGCGCCATAGACCATGCCCCAGGCATTGGCGGAGAGCACGGATATTCCGGCCCGCTGGTTCGTGGCCGAGACCATATTGCCGAAGCAAAACGACAGTGTGCCGGCGATGCAAAATCCCAATCCGACAAGGGCGCTGCCGTTCAGTTCATCGCCGCCTGCGAGGATCTGCGGGCGAAACAGGAGCGCAACGCCGATAAAGCCGAGGATGCCGCCGACGAGCACTCTTGCGCTGATTTTCTGCCTCAGGATGATGAAGCCCAGCAGCAGGTTGAAGATCGAGGCAAGCGAGAATACCACTGACAGCAGGCCCGAGGGTACATATCGGGCACCGTAGTAGAAGAGCACGAAATTCGTCGAGAATATCAAGCCGCCCATGGCGAGGAAGCGCAGATGCTTGGCAAGTGGAAACGCGAGCTGCGCGCCTCTCAGCCGGGCAAAGCCCATCATCACGATTGCCGCGACGACGAAACGCCAGAAGACGGAAACCTCCGGCGCGACGACACCCACCTGAAGCTTCAGCGCGTACCAGGAGAGGCCCCAGACGATGATCGTCAACCCGTAAAGGCCGAGATCGGCAAGCGAAAGCACCGGATCGTCGGCGGGTGCGGAAAGAGAGCCTTCGCGGGCAATTGCCATGACATTTCCTAAACAATTGGGCGTTTCAAGTAGCGTTCATGGCGGACATATCGTCGATCGGCGGCTTATGTTCCAACAAATAATTGTCTGCTTACCGATCGGTTTCACTGATCGATCTGGGGGCAAAGGGCTTCACTCTTCGATGAAGCCCTTTGCCGGTCGCAATCAGCCGCGGCCGCGATAGGGCGCGACGCCCTGGTCGGGCAACCAAACGCCCTTCGGCGGTTCGCCCGTCTGCCAGAAAACGTCGATCGGAATGCCGCCGCGCGGGAACCAGTAGCCGCCGACGCGCAGCCAGCGCGGCTCAAGCCGCTCGACGAGCCGCTTGCCGATCTGCACGGTGCAGCCTTCGTGAAAGGCGCCGTGGTTGCGGAAGGAAAGCATGAAGAGTTTTAGAGACTTGGATTCAATCAGCCATTGATCGGCAACATAGTCGATGACGATATGGGCGAAATCCGGCTGTCCGGTCACCGGGCAGAGCGAGGTGAATTCCGGCACCACGAAGCGGATCATGTAATCGACGTCGGGATGGGGGTTCGGCACCCGGTCGAGCGGCGCGGTATCGGGATCGGTCGGCATTTCCACGGCGCGACCAAGCGCGAGTTCCTGTTCAGTCATTTCAATCTCCTTGCTACCAGCAATACAGGCTGGTGCGTAATCTCGCGCGCCGGCCTGTTGCCGGCGGCGCGGCTTCCATATCACGAAATTCGGGCCTGTCGTCGATCAGTTCTCAATGATCGCCGTTTCATGCCATTGCGGGTGGTAGCCGCTCTGCAGCACCGCAAGGATCGAAGGCGGGGTCAGGACTTCGGCCTCGCCGGTGGACGGGCGGATTTGCGGCTTGCCGTAACCTTCAAAGGACCAGGGAAGCATCGAATTCGCCCATGATAGCGAGGAAGTCCCCATCCCTTTCGATCATCGCGCCGTCGGGCAGGGCCGAAAGGTCGAGCCGGTGTGATTTCGGGGCTTTGCCGGACCGCCTTTCCGTATGGAGGATGAGGTCCATTTCCGGCGCTCTTGGTGGTGCGGCGAGGCCATGCGCGCTTGCCCATGCGGCGGCGAAGGCCTTTGCGTCTTCCCGCCGGCATTCAAAACAGGGACGATGGCCGGCGGCGAGCGCTGTCACCTCGTCAAGGAAGAAAAGCTCCGTATAGCCTGGCCCCATCACTTCGCGATGCCAGCCCTTGAAAGCAAGGCGGCAGCAAATCCACTGCCGGCTGACCCAGCCCCGCCCTGTCAGACGCTTTGTCTGCGGATCGTGCATCTTGCCGCCGCGATTGCCCATCCATCCGCCCCTTGCAGGAGACGTGTGGATCTGGCCGTCGGGGGCAACGCGATTTTGCAGCGGCATGGAACGGCCTCGCGCGGCTGTTTGAAGATTATCCAGACTTGAGAAGAAATCCTCTCCGGCGCGCTGGCAAGTCACGCCTGCGCGAAATGGCCTGGCCGTCTTTGCTTGAATGGTGAGCAGGCTTTGCCTGCAAATATGTCTGGATCCCGGATCATCGCTTGGCTTCGCCTCGCTCGTCCGGGATGACGGGGGAGAGGCAGTGCGTCCCACATGACCTCTTTGTTCCTCGCCAGGGCCTGCCACATACTCCCGTCATCCCGGCCCGCGTGTGCATTTGCGCATCGCAAGAGCCGGGATCCAGACGTCATTCGCGCGTTAGCGCGGCTTGAACCCTTGAAGCAGCAGCGGGCGTTGCCCGCACAGATTTCCGGATCCCGGATCGGCGGTCAGCTTCGCTTCCCTTGTCCGGGATGACGGAGGAGAGTTCGGGCGGCTACCCCTTGCTCGTCCGCAATGAAGGCAAGGCGTTTGACGGGATATGCTCCAGAGCCAACCTCCTGTATCCTTCGCCG
Organism: uncultured Alphaproteobacteria bacterium; assembly: GCA_963698365.1. Classification (GTDB taxonomy): domain Bacteria; phylum Pseudomonadota; class Alphaproteobacteria; order Rhizobiales; family Stappiaceae; genus Hongsoonwoonella. The sequence continues at coordinate 44,923 of CAVOQM010000004.1, read as the reverse complement.
ATCTTCGTTCGGCGGAGCGCACCAGGATGTCTTCTACGGGCTTGACAATACTCGTTGGAACGACGAAAGGCGCTTTCCTGATCACCAGTGGAAGCGACCGAACCGGCTGGTCTGTCGCAGGACCTTTTTGCGACGGCTGGCCGATCAATCACGTTATCGCAGACCCGGTAACAGGCACGCTTTGGGCGGGCGGCGGCGGCGACTGGCATGGCGCAGGCGTATGGCGCTCAAACGACGGTGGCGCGAGTTGGACCGTCACCCGGCTCACAAAGGGCACCATGGACGATTGGGCCGCCAACGATCCCGACTTTGTCAAAATGATCGGCTGGAGCGAGGAACCGCTCCCCTTCACCGATACGTTCTCCCAGATCTGGTCGCTCGGGTTTGCGCATGGGACACTTTATGCAGGCTCCAAACCCGCCGGGCTTCTTGCCAGTCACGATGGCGGCAAGACGTGGAAACGGGTGGAAGGTCTGACGGAGCATCCCTCCGCCGGCAGCTGGAATCCCGGTGCGGCGGGGCTGGTGCTGCATACGATCGTCTCCGACCCCGGCGACCCCGGGAAGCTCTGGGTCGGGATTTCGGCAGCCGGGGTTTTCGCCACGGAGGACGGCGGTGCGACGTGGGAGCGGCGGAACCGGCTTTCCAATGCCGAATCCTGCGTTCAGCACGACCATCCTGCCGCGCCGCGCGACGGCGAGATCGGTCACTGCGTCCACAACATGATGCGCGCGCCGGGCGAGAATGACGTGCTCTACCAGCAAAACCATCACGGTGTCTGGCGTTCGGCCGACGGAGGCCGAAGCTGGGACGACCTGACAGAGGGTCTGCCGTCCACTTTCGGATTTCCGATCCGCGTACACCCGCGCGATCCCGGCACGATCTGGACGTTCCCACTCAACGGCGACAGCGTTGGACGCTATCCGCCGGATGCTGCGGCAGCGGTCTGGCGCTCTCGCGATGGCGGTCGAAGCTGGCAGGCCCTGCGCAATGGTTTGCCGCAGGAAAGCTGCTTCTTCACCGTGCTCCGTCAGGCGATGGCGGGCGATGAACGCGATCCGGCAGGGGTGTATTTCGGCACGAACAGCGGGTCAGTCTTTGCGAGCCTTGACGAAGGTGACAACTGGCAAGAGATCGCGCGCCATCTGCCGACCATACTTGCTGTTGAAGTCTGCGACCGGCGATAGGACCCAGCGATAATTCCAACCGGGGCGCTATCGTCGCTCCCGCACTGCCTATCGGATCGTCATTGCCGGGCTTGACCCGGCAACCCTTCTTATTCTGCGCGAGCGGGAAAGGCTGCATGGGTGTCCGGGTCAAGCCCGGGCATGACGAGGCAGAGGCGTGGCGATAGAGGGCGTTACCGGCAAAAAGCCCTCACTCTTCCTCAACGACGAGAATATGAACTGCGCGGGGGCCGTGGGCGCCAAGAAGGATCGTCTGTTCGATGTCGCCGGATCGGGAAGGGTCCGGTCACCATATTGACCGCGCGCGGCATTTCGCCCTTGCCGTATCGCGCCCGCACGCGCTCCCACACCGCTTCCGTATCGCCCTCGATATCGCCGGCGCTTATCACGGCGATATGGTGCTCGGGCAGGAAGTTGAGCGTGGTCGGATTGTCCGGCCCTGATGCAAGCACCAGCGTGCCTGTCTCCGCGATACCGGCGAGCGCATGGGAAATGCACACCTCGTCGGTCTTCTCGGCCCTGCCTTGCTCGACGGTGAGATTGGCTTGCTTTTCCCAGGGCATGGCTGCGAGCCGACCGTCGGCGCCCTTGCGGATTTTTGCCGGAAGATTCTTTTGCTTCAGGTAATCGGTCACTGCCGCCGGAATATCTTCATAGGCTTTGACGCGGACGACGCTTGCCTGAACCGCCTCCGCCATCTTGCAGAAGAGATCGACTTTCGCCTCTTGCGGCAATTGTCCGCGCGCGGGGATCAGCCCCTTCGGCGCGCGCTGCAATCGGTCGGTGACAGCCGCGCGGCGTGCGGTTTCATCGCCCTTGCGGCCCAGCGAAGCGCGGACCTTGGCGAGGATTCTCTCGCGAGATGAGGTGGTCATGCCGCTTTGCTCCCGGGGGATTTGCTTTCCGGCGTCCTGTTTCCGGCGGTTTTTTGCCGTTCCGCCCAAAGCTGCTGAAAAGTCTTGCCCTGCGGCGACGGCAGGTCGCGATATTTCGTCCAGCCACCGGCAAAGGGTAGCGAGGCGAAGCGGCCTTTGGTCTTGCCCAATGCGCCGAGCACCCTCATGCCGATCCCGGTCGCAAACTGATATAGCTGCGGCCGCTTGGCGAAAAAGGCCCAAAGACCCAGTCCGTAACGGAGCGTGGCGGAGTTGAGATTGCGCTCGAATTCGCGCTCGCGCCAATGGCGCATCATCTTCGGCAGCGGAATGCGCATCGGGCAGACGCTCTCGCAGCGCCCGCAAAAGGTCGAGGCATTGGGCAGATGGCCCGCCTTGTCGACGCCGATCAGGGAGGGCGTCAGGACCGCGCCCATCGGCCCCGGATAGACCCAGCCGTAAGCATGGCCGCCGACGGCGTGATAGACCGGGCAATGGTTCATGCAGGCGCCGCAGCGGATGCAGCGCAGCATGTCCTGATACTCGGTGCCGAGCATGGCCGAGCGGCCGTTGTCGAGCAGAATGACATGATACTCGCCCGGCCCATCGGGATCGTCCGCGCGCCTGGGACCAGTGGAGAAGGTCGTATAGACCGACATGTCCTGGCCGGTCGCGGAGCGGGCAAGCACGCGCAGGATCTGGCTCACGTCCTCCAGCGTCGGCACGATCTTTTCAATCGAGGCGACGACGATATGCGCCTTCGGCAGCGTCTGGGTCAGATCGCCGTTGCCCTCGTTGGTGACGATGATCGAGGTGCCGGTTTCCGCGATGAGGAAATTGGCTCCGGTGATGCCCACATCCGCCTGGAAATATTTCTCGCGCAGCACGGCGCGCGCCTCGCTCAAGAGCGATGTCGGCTCATCCAGATTGCGCGCCGGGTCGAACTGGGTGTGGACGCGGCGGAAATCCTCCTCCACCTGCTCCTTGTTGAGGTGAACGGCAGGCGCAATGATGTGGCTTGGATGCTCGCCGCGAAGCTGGATGATATATTCGCCAAGATCCGTTTCGACCGGGGCGACGCCGCTTTCCTCGAGGAATTCGTTCAGCCCGATTTCCTCGGTGATCATCGATTTGCCCTTGGTCACCGTCTTGGCGCCAAGGCGCTTGCAAATCTCCAGGATCTGGTTGCGGGCATCTTCCGCCGTTTCGGCCCAATGCACCTCACCGCCCGCCGCCTCGACCTTTTGCGCGTAGATGTCGAGATAGAGGTCCAGGTGCTCCAGCGTATGGTTCTTGATGTCGCGGGCGGCATCGCGCAGCGCCTCGAATTCCGGCAGCGCCGCAGCCGCCCTGGCGCGTTTTTCGATGAAGCCTGAACGGACGTTGCCGAGAGCCTTCTGCAATTGCCCGTCGGCAAGCGCCTTGGCGGAATTGTCCTTGAAGGTGGGCGAGGTAATTTCCATGCGCCGTAAAACCTCTCAGTTGTCTATCAGCTTCTCGACGATGACGACATCGCGCCATTCGCCGTCGAGCTTGCCGTGGCGTTCGTAGATGCCCACTTCGCGAAAGCCAAGGTGAGCGCATATCGCTCTGCTTCCGGCGTTTTCGGGAAAGATGCGCGACACCAGCTTCCAGGCGCCGTCCTTTCGCGCCGCCGCGATCAATGCGGAAAGCGCGAGCCTGCCGGCGCCGATGCCCCTGGCAGGGCGGGCGACATAAACGGAAAACTCCCTGACGCCGGAATAGCACGGCCGGCTGCGATAGGGGTGGGCGACCGCATAGGCGACCACCTCGCCATCTTTCTCCACGACCACGACGGGGTAGCGGGCGTCGAACCACGTGTCGATCGCCGTGGGTCCGCGATGCTCCGTCTCGAAGGTCGCGATCCGGTCGTCGATGCCTTCATTGTAGATCCTGGCGATAGCGTCGGCGTCCTCGCGTCGGCCGGGGCGGGAGGAAAGCAGATCGACTTCGAGTGTCTGCTCCATGGCGTTATCCCTTCGCCTTCCGCCGACGCCTTCTCGCCGATGGCCTTTTCACCGATAGCCGGGACGTCGGTCATGCCGGCCAGAACTTCGGCGACGTGACGCACTTCGATGGCAGACCCTTCGCGCTTCAATTTGCCCGCCATGTTGAGCAAGCAGCCAAGATCGCCGGCTAGCAAGGTGCCGGCGCCGGCATCGCGAATGGTGCGGGTTTTCTCGGAAACGATCTTGTTGGAAATATCGGAATATTTGACGCAAAACGTGCCGCCGAAGCCGCAACAGACGTCCGAATCCTTCATTTCCTTGAGTTCCAGCCCGTCGACGCTCTTCAACAGCTTGCGCGGCTGGGCCTGGATGCCAAGCTCGCGCAGGCCCGAACAACTGTCGTGATAGGTGACCGAGCCGTTGAAAGCGGCATCGACCGACGTCACGCCCAAAACGTCGGTCAAAAAGCTCACCAGTTCGAAGACCTTGGCGGCAAAAGCCTCCGCGCTCGCCTTCCCGGTGGCGTCATCGAAAAGCTCCACATAGTGCTTCTTCAGCATGCCGGCGCAGGAACCGGACGGCACGACCACATAGTCGTATCCCTCAAACGCCTTGATCACCTGCCCGGCAATAGCGCGGGCATCCTTGCGGTCGCCGGAATTGAAGGCCGGCTGGCCACAGCAGGTTTGCGCGGCAGGCACATCGACGATGCAGCCGGCGTCCTCCATCAGCTTGACCGCCGCAAACCCCACGCTTGGACGAAAAAGATCGACAAGGCAGGTGACGAAAAGTCCGATACGCGGGGAGGAACCGGGGGAATTCATGGAACGATGATGTCCTCTGTCGCCTGGAGCATATCCCGCCAAACCGGATGTGTTTTGGCGATGAGGACATGCTCCGACATTTTGAATCTGGAGCGATTTCTTTTCACGAAAACAACTCCGTTTTCATGGAAAGCGCTCTGTAGCGATTTCCTGTCGATAGGGCCAACGGCGTCTGCTTCCGCCGCGGTCAGGTCGCCCCTCATGATTGCATCGCAGATACGACCGTGCCGGGCAAGGAGACTATTGCGCGACAAGCGCTGATCGTAAAGCCGATTGCGGATGCAGAATGCGCCATCCACCGGAAGTCGGCGGCAATAGCAAATTGCGTGCAGCGGCACGAATTTGCTGGCGCGATTGTCAATTGCGCGGCGAATTTCCGCATCAAACGTCGCGACACGGGGCGGCCGGGCAGGGGAGCGGCCTGCGAGATTGCCTGTTTTGTCCAACCGAATACGGTATCGGGGGATCGAGTGGCGCTGATATTTTGAAATGCCATCTGACTATCAGTATTTTTCGTTGAGGCACTGTAACTATTATTGCTTGCAGCGCTCATTTATGGAATTTTTGCTTATTTTGCAATCTATTCCGTGTTGCCTTACGTGGTCAATATTGCTATCCAGTTAGGGTATTTCGGCGAAAAGACCGAAGCTGGCTGCTGAAATAAAGGGGGTTGTAAAAGCAACAAGGGCAGCGCCAGGGCAATGGCCGGCGAAATCTTCGATGATTTATCGAGCGTCGCCGGACCGGAACTGATCGAGACGAGTACTCAACAAGCAGACGTGTGACGAACAAGCACTTCGCATATGTGGCCGTAATCCGCGGTTTGCGTATGGGAGGCCTTTCAACCACCCGTGAAGACGGGTTGGGGAAGCGGCATGGGGAGCGTGTCGCCTCGGGGGCAAATTATCGCTGGCAGGCATTCGTCACAAGAGCGGTTTTCGTTTGGATGGAGTGATCCGTCTGGCAGGAAATCTCTCAAGAAATAATGCTTTGAGCATCTTCAGGGAGGATCGGAATCGTGAAGAAACTACTGACCACACTTGTGCTTTCATCTGGCCTTACGGTCGCCGCCTCAGTGCCTGCGATGGCGCTCGACGAACTCAAATGGGACATGCAGTCCACCTATCCAAGCTCGTTGACCCAGTTGGGGACGCTTGGAAAAGTCATTCAGGACCGTCTCGCGGCAACCTCGGGCGGGCAGGTGCAGGTCATCTTCCAGGAGCCGGGCGCAATCGTGCCGGCGCTAGAGGCTTTCGACGCGGTATCCTCGGGCGCGGTTCAGGCGGCGTGGTCAACGCCGGGGTACTGGACGGGCAAGGATTCCTCGCTTGCGCTTTTCGCGGCCGTGCCTTTTGGCCCGCAGGCCGGCGAATATTACGCCTGGATCCGCTTCGGCGGCGGGCAGCAACTGCTCGACGAGATCTATGCTCCCTATAACATCAAGTCGTTGGTCTGCGGCGTGATTGCGCCTGAGGCGTCCGGCTGGTTCCGTAAGGAAATCAACTCCGTCGACGACCTCAAGGGCTTGAAGATGCGCTTCTTCGGCCTTGGCGCCAAGGTGATGGAGAAGATGGGCGTTTCCACCCAGCTTCTGGCCGGCGGCGACATTTTCCCGGCCCTTGAACTCGGCACCATCGATGCGACCGAGTTCTCCATGCCGGCGATCGATCTGAAGCTCGGCTTCTACCAGGTCGCCAAGCATTATTACTTCCCCGGCTGGCACCAGCAGGCAACCTTGTTTGAGCTGATGATCAACAAGGACGAGTGGGAAGCGCTTGGCGACGACACCAGGGCGCTGTTTGAAGCCGTGTGCGAGGCGAATATCGCCTACGGCCTTGCCGAAGGCGAGGCGATCCAGTTCGCAGCGCTGAAGGAACTGCAGGAAAAAGGCGTGACGATCCACAAATGGCCGCCGGAAATCCTCGATGCGCTCAGGGCCGGTTGGCTCGAAGTCGTGGAGGAGGAAAAAGCCTCAAACCCGAATTTCGACAAGGTCTGGGCGTCGCTGCAGGAATTCCGCGACAACTACAAGACCTGGAGCGATATCGGTTATCTCCAGTAACAGCTTCCAATTTTCCCGGGCGGCGCGAAACGCTGCCCGGGCATATTTCCCGATCCCGCCCTGCGCGGCTCCAATCCGACAATCGCGCTTTCCGGTTTCACGCGTAGTTCGGCCTCACGCGATGGCCGTTTCCATGCAATGATGCTGTATCGAGGGGGAGCGGGATGATCTTGCCTTCCCTGTGCAAGGGGCTTCTCCGATGAGAAACCTTCTCCTGATTTTGTCTGTCGCGGCCTCAGCCTTCGCTTTCGTCGGCGTCATTGGCGTGCCGGTGCCCTTGATGATCGCGCTTTCCGCGCTCCTCGTTGCCGGGGCGGCCTGGTTCGGCGCAAGACCGGCGGCGATATTGCTGGTCCTGGTCGCGGCGCTCACGGCCTTCTTCGTAGCGCCGGAGGGGTTGCCAGCGCTGCTCAAGTCGCTCGGCGTCAACCCCCTTCGTTTTTTGAAGTCCTATGGCTTCATCGTGGAACTCTTGTCCATCGCGCTGATCGTGGTCCTTTTCGTGCTGGCGGCAAAGAGGCGCGGGCCGAGCGGATATCACGCTGCGATGGAGGCGGCGGACGATATCGACCGCATCGTCACCATAATCGGCAAGCTAGCTGCCTATCTCTTCATTCCGATGATGGTGGTGATCTTGTACGATGTCTCGCAACGCAAGATCATCGAATACGACAGCGGCTTCATCGATTCAGGCTATTATTTTTCCTCCACCAAGATGCAGGAGCTTGAATGGCACCTGCATGCGGTGCTCTTCGCGCTTTGCCTCGGCTATGCCTATGTGAAAGACGCGCATGTGCGCATCGAACTGGTGCGAGACCGGTTGCCCGCACGCACCAGGGTCTGGCTCGAGATGCTCGGCATTCTCGTGTTCCTGCTGCCCTATTGCATCATCATCGGCAAGCTCGGCTACACATTCGCCGAACGCGCATGGATGTCGGGCGAGGTTTCGGCTGCGCAAACCGGCCTGTCCCATCGCTGGATCATCAAGGCGGTGCTGCCATTGGGCTTCGTGATACTGGGTGCCGCCGGCATAGGGGCGTTGCTCAAATGCTGGATCTATCTGTTCGGCCCTGCCGAGTTGCAGGAACGCTCCGGCGAATATGCAGGCACGCATCACGCCGATCTGCCAAAAGATGTGACGACGAAGGGTCCGATCACGGACTGACGGGGGAATTTAATGAGCCTTGTGGAACTTCTTCCCGTCTTCATGTTCTTCGCCCTGGGGCTTTTGCTCTTCACGGGGTTTCCGGTTGCCTTCACGCTTGGCGGCATCGGGCTTGCCTTCGCGGTCATCGGCGATCTGGCGGGCGTGTTGAACTGGGCGCGGATGAGCGTCCTTCCCAATCGTATTTTCGGCCAGACCATGGAAAACCCGGTGCTGGTCGCCATTCCCATGTTCATATTCATGGGAACGATGCTGGAGAAATCGGGCGTCGCGAAGGATCTTTTGAACTGCCTGCAGGTGTTGACCCGACGCGTTCCGGGAGGGCTTGCGCTTTCGGTCACGCTCATGGGCACCATCATGGCGGCAACCACGGGCATCATCGGTGCATCGGTGGTGATGATGACGCTGCTGGCGCTGCCCGTCATGCTGGAGCGCAATTATCACCTGCCGCTGGCAACGGGCACGATTGCGGCTTCCGGCACGCTCGGCATTCTCATTCCGCCGTCGATCATGCTGGTCATCATGTCCGACCTGATGTCGATTTCCCGTCGGCACGGTCTTTATCGCAGCCGTTGTTCCAGGCCTGCTGCTTTCCGCGCTGTACTGCCTCTACATTCTGGGCCTTTGTACCTGGAGACCGCATCTCGCGCCGCCATTGCCGGAGGATATAGGGCCGAAAAGCAGCGGCGAATTCTGGGTCATGATCCTTCGCAGCTTCATTCCGCCGGTGATCCTGATCGTTCTGGTGCTCGGTTCGATTTTTCTCGGTTTCGCCACCCCGACGGAAGCGGCAGGCGTGGGCGCCATCGGCTCGACGCTGCTGGCGATCTTCAATCGCCAACTGTCGCGCGATGTCATGGTCGATGTCTGCCAGCGTTCCGCGCTGACGACGGCGATGCTGTTCGGCATTTTCCTCGGCGCGACCTGTTTCTCGCTCGTCTTTCGAACGCTCGGCGGCGATCAGGTGATCGATTCCTTCATCGCCTGGGCAGGCGTTGGATCATGGGGCATTCTCTTCGTGCTGATGGGCATGATCTTCTTTCTCGGTTTCTTCTTCGACTGGATCGAGATCACGCTGATCGTGCTGCCGGTTTTCGGGCCGATCGTTGCCAAGCTTGATTTCGGCACCCACCTTGCCGGCTTCGAAGGGGTGGGCGAGGTCGCGCTGATCTGGTTCACGATTCTGGTTTCGACCAATCTGCAGACATCGTTCCTGACGCCGCCCTTCGGTTTCGCGCTGTTTTACATGAAGGGCGTCGCCCCGCCGGAAGTCACCATCCAGCATATCTACAAGGGCATCATTCCCTTCGTGATCCTGCAATTGATCGGACTTGGGCTTTGCATGGTGTTTCCAGGCATCGTGCTTTGGCTGCCGCAAGCACTGCTTTGAACTTGCCCAAATTTGATTGCCTGCGGTCAAGGGTCGCATCGTCGTCGGGACAAAATGCTTCTGCGCCGGCATTTCGGCGGCCATAGTCTTGGGGATGCGATCAAAGGAATGCGGGCGGTGCGTTGCGGATGGACTTTTGATCTATGAACAAAGAACCATCGGCGTTTCTGCCCGCGTTTAAACCCCACAACCAGCGCGACGCCGTGCATGGGGAACTGCACGCAAGGCCGTTTCGGCTGATTGAAACGCCGCGCATCTTCCTTCGATACGGGTTTGCAACCGATGCGGCGGCATCCGAGAAGGACCGGGAGTGGTTCGCCGGTTTCTGCCAGGCAAAGGGGTTGGCCGGACCGGGCGCGGGTCTGCGCCATCATCTGATCGATTTTGGCAAGAGTTCGCTTCGCTGGGAGCAGCACGGCGAATTCACCACCTACACCTGGGACGGACCGGCAACGGCGGGCGGCGCATTTTCGCAGTTGCCCGAGGGTCATCCCTTCGGCGCAGGCTTCCGCCAGCCGGGCCCTTTGCTCGTGGCCGTCAGGCTCGATCTCTTGAAACTCGGCCCGGCGGATATGGAGGAGGGGTTGAAGCCCTTCGACCGGACAAGCCTTGCCGTGTCGGAAGTGGAAAGCGGGGCGGGCATCATCGCTACCGATTTTCGCCAGGACAGGGACGGGCTGACCCGGATCCTGATCGAGGATGCAAGCCTCAATCCGCAGCAGGCGGGCGCGCTGGCGCAGCGACTCCTGGAAGTGGAAACCTACCGCGTGCTTTGCATGCTCGGGCTGCCGGAGGCCAATCGTCATGCGCCGGCGGTGTCGCGTATCGAGCAGGGCTTGCTGGATATCACGACGAAGATGCGCGACAGCGAAGGCTTCGACCTGAACCGGAGGCTGCTCGACGATCTGACGCGTCTTGCCGCGGAACTGGAGGCAGGCGCTGCCGCGAGCGCCTATCGCTTTGGCGCAAGCCGCGCATACAGCGCCATCATCACACAGCGGCTGGAAGCGATCGCGGAGCAGCCGGTGGCCGGTTATTTTACGTTGGGACAGTTCTTGACGCGGCGGCTGGCGCCGGCAATGCGAACCTGCCGAACGATGGAAGAGCGCCAGGCCAATCTGTCACGCAAGCTTTCGCGAGCGGCAAATCTCCTGCGAACCCGCGTCGAAGTGGAACTGCAAAAACAAAACAGCGATCTGCTGTCCGCCATGAACCGTCGCGTCCGCCTGCAGCTTCGCCTTCAGCAGACGGTGGAGGGCCTCTCGGTCGCGGCCGTCAGCTACTATGTGGTGGGGCTTGTGGGCTATCTGGCCAAGGGGGCGAGCGAAGCAGGCCTGCCGATGATCTCGCCGCCGCTGTTGACCGCATTCGCCGTTCCCGTCGTGATCCTCACAATATGGCTGATGGTACGGCGTATCCGGGCCCACCATGCCGATCAGGATGAGGACCGGTGAAGATCTGCCTCTTTCAAGTTCGCAGGCCAGTTATCACCCGAAATGAAAAGAGCCGGGCAGGCGCCCGGCTCCGACAAATGGGCATCAAGGCGCGAAACCGCCTTATTTGGGGGTGCCGTCCGGATTGAAGGATTCCAGATAGGCGAGAACGTTCGTCACGTCCTCTTCCTTTTTCAGGCCGGCAAAGGCCATCTTCGTTCCCTTGACCACGCCCTTGGGGTCCATGATGTAGGCCATGAACATTTCCTCGGTCCACACCTTGTCGCCCGCGCCATACTCGATCATGGCGGTGGAATACTTATAGCTGTCGTTGCTTGCGACCTTGCGGCCGATCACGCCGTTAAGCACCGGGCCGACCTTGTTCTTGGCCTTTTCGCCCACTGCGTGGCAGGCCATGCACTTACGGAAAACCTTCTTGCCATCTGCAGCGTCGCCTTCAGCATGCGCTCCGGAAACCATGGCCACCATCGCAGCGCCTGCGATCAGCATCAGACGATTTATTCCTAATTCTCCCGTTTATCGACGTCGGTTAGTCAAAACCGTGTCAGACTCTAGCATGGCTCAAACCGATTTCGCCATCATGCGCGTGAAAATTCACGAGATCGTCTGATACATTGTCGCTTTCGTGAATGGCTCGCGATCACTCCGCCGCCGCCGGCAGGGCGAGCCATTCGCTGAGGCCGTCGTCCCAATAGGGCGAGGGGCCGTAGAGACTTGCAAGAAAATCAATGAAGACGCGCACCTTGGCCGGGAGAAACCGGCGGCTCGGGTAGACGGCATGAAGGCCGACGTCCTTTGAGGCGCGGTAGGCGGGCATGACGATCTTCAGCTTGCCGTCGCGAAGTTCCGGCCCGATATCCCAGGTGGAGCGGAGCGCAATGCCGACGCCGGCAATAAGCGCCTCGCGCACGACTTCGCTTGAATTCGTGCGCACCGGCCCGTTGATGCGCACAATCTCCAGACCTTCCGGACCTTGCAGGCGCCAGGGGTCCTGATGTTGGGCGGCCAGCGATATATGATCGGTCGCCAGATCGTGGATCGATCTCGGCTCGCCGTGCCGCTCCAGATAGGAGGGGGCGGCGCAAAGCACCCGGTGAACCGGGGCGAGGCGGCGCGCGACGAGGCTTGAATCGGCAAGTTCGGCAATGCGGATCGCGACATCGTAACCATCGCCGACGATGTCGACGAATTCGTCCTGAAGGTCGAGATTGACCGAAAGATGCGGGTTTTCTTCAAGGAAAGCGCCAAGATGGGGCGCGATGTGAAGCCGGCCGAAGGAGGTCGGCGCGGTAACGCGCAGCCGGCCCCTCGCCAGCGCGGAACGGCGCGTGACGAAGCCCTCCGCCTCTTCTATGGAAGCGAGAATCGCGACCACGCGTTCGTAAAAGCCCTGGCCCGCCTCCGTTAGCGCGATCTGCCGCGTCGTTCGTTGAAGCAGCCTCGTGCCGAGCCGGTCTTCCAGGCGTTTGAGGCGCTTGGACACAACCGCCGGCGAGAGGTTCATCTCGCGTCCGGCCGCCGACATGCTGCCGGCGGCGACGACGCGGGAGAATATTTCCATGTCAGAGAAAGCGCTCATTTTAAACTACAGGTCTCATTTTCAACCGCGGAGCTCATTTCCAACCACATGGCTCATTTTCAACCATAGGGAAAGTGTTCTTCGTCTTTATTGGCTATTTTGAAAACAATCGCTATTTGTCAAGGTCACCAACCGTAAGGCAATCGTACTATGGTCTGGAAAATCTATTCCGACGCCATGGGCGTTGCGATTTCTTGAGCATATTCTCGTCATTCGGGTCGGGTCTCACTGACCGGAATATGCTCCAGGGGAGGAACAGGATCATGAGCGGCATTCTCATGCCAAAGCCGGATGAGAGCGTGATTGCGGACAGGCGCAAGATCGTCGAGGCCCTTCAGGCTATCGTCCCGGGCGAGGGCGTGATCGACGCGGAACGCGAGATGCGCGCCTATGAAACCGACGCTTTGACGGCCTATCGGCAATTGCCGCTGGTGGTGGTCCTGCCGGAAACGGTGGAGCAGGTCTGCAGGGTGCTGCGCTACTGCTACGACAACAACGTCAAGGTCGTGCCGCGCGGTGCGGGCACCTCGCTTTCGGGCGGCGCGCTTCCGGCAGCCGACGGCGTTTTGCTGTCGATGATGAAATTCAACCGGGTGCTTGAGATCGACTATCCGAACCGCGCCGTCGTGGTCCAGCCTGGCGTGACCAATCTTGGCATCACCCGCGCCGTGGAGGGCGAAGGATTTTACTACGCGCCCGATCCTTCCTCGCAGATCGCCTGTTCCATCGGCGGCAATATCGCGGAAAATTCAGGCGGCGTGCACAGCCTGAAATACGGACTGACGACCAACAACGTTCTCGGCCTTGAACTCGTGCTGATGACCGGAGAGGTCCTTCGCATCGGCGGCAAGCATCTGGACAGCGAAGGCTACGACCTGCTCGCGCTTCTGACCGGCTCGGAGGGTCTGCTTGGCGTCGTGACCGAGGTGACCGTCCGCATTCTGCAATCGCCGGAGACGGCGCGCGCAGCACTCATCGGGTTCCCTTCGAGCGAAAGCTGCGGCCAGTGCGTTGCCGATATCATCGGCGCCGGCATCATTCCCGGCGGCATGGAGATGATGGACAAGCTTGCAATCCACGCGGCGGAGGATTTCGTCCACGCGGGCTATCCAAGAGACGTTGAGGCGCTCCTGATCGTCGAACTCGACGGGCCGGAAGCGGAAGTCGATCACCTGCTTGGCCGGGTTGAGGAGATTGCTCGCGCCAATCAGGCCTCGACCATCCGCGTCTCGGAGTCCGAGGAAGAGCGGATGACGTTTTGGGCCGGGCGCAAGGCGGCCTTCCCCGCCGTCGGGCGAATATCTCCCGATTACCTTTGCATGGACGGGACGATCCCGCGCAAGGCTCTGCCGGAGGTGCTGGCGGGCATGAGGGAGCTTGGTGAAAAGCACGGACTTCGCGTCGCCAATGTCTTTCACGCGGGCGACGGCAATCTGCATCCGCTCATTCTCTATGACGCCAATCTGCCGGGCGAACTGGAAGCGGCGGAAGCTTTCGGCGCGGATATCTTGAGGCTCTGCGTCAAGGTTGGCGGCGTGTTGACCGGCGAGCACGGGGTCGGCATCGAGAAACGCGACCTGATGGGCGAGATGTTTACCGAAGACGATCTGAAGCAGCAGCAGCGGGTCAAATGCGCCTTCGACGACAAGCAATTGCTGAATCCGGGCAAGGTCTTTCCGGTGCTGCATCGCTGCGCCGAACTTGGCCGCATGCATGTCCACAAGGGTAAGCTTCCCTTTCCCGATGTTCCCAGGTTTTGAGGCGGCAGATGTCGGAAACCTTCAAGCCCGCCGATACGCGCGAACTCCTCGACGCGGTCAATTGGGCGATTTCGCAAAACCATCCGCTGGAAGTCGTCGGCCAGGGGTCGAAACGGGCGCTGGGCCGTCCGGTGCAGGCCGGGCATCTCCTCGATCTTTCCGCACTCGCGGGCATCGAGCTCTACGAGCCGGCGGAATTGATATTGACCGTCAAGGCGGGAACGCCGATTGCCGAAGTTGAAAAACTCGTCGAGGCGAGCGGCCAGGAACTGGCCTTCGAGCCGATGGACTACGGGCCGCTGCTCGGGCTGGATGCTGGGCAGGGGACCATCGGCGGTGTCGTAGGCGTCAATCTTGCCGGTCCCAAGCGGCTGAAGCATGGCGCGGCGCGCGATCACATCCTCGGGCTTGAAGCGGTTTCCGGCCGTGGCGAGCTTTTCAAGGCGGGCGGCAAGGTCGTCAAGAATGTCACCGGATACGATCTGCCGCGTGCGCTTTGCGGTTCCTGGGGCACGCTGGCGATTGCGACAAGCGTCACCTTCAAGGTTCTGCCGAAACCGGAGACGGAGGCGACTGCGCTGATTTCCGGGCTCTCGCCCGAGGAAGCGGTCAGCGCAATGACACGCGCCATGGGATCTTCGGCGGAAGTATCAGCGGCAGCCCATCTTCCGAAAGACGTTGCATCGCGATTGGCGGGCGAGCACCTGCCCCTGTCCTTCGATGCGACCCTTTTGCGGCTGGAAGGGTTCAAGGCGTCGGTCGACTACCGGCTGGAGACATTGCGCAAGCTCTTCGGGGCGCAACACACGGTCGAGCGGATCGAGGTCGAACCCTCCAGGACGCTTTGGAGAGGCGTGCGCGATTGCCTCCCCTTTGCGGGCGGCGAGAAGCCGGTCTGGCGCATCTCCGTTGCTCCGACCGCTGGTCCCGCAGTCGTTGCCGAACTTTCCCGCACTCTGGCGCTGGAGGCTTTTTACGATTGGTGCGGGGGTCTTGTATGGCTTTGCATGAAGGACGGCGATCCGGCGGCGGAGACGGTGCGCGCGTCTGTCGCGCGACACGGCGGCGGCCATGCGACGCTGGTGCGGGCCAATGCCACGCAACGCTCCGCGATCTCGGTGTTTGAGCCGCAGCCGGAAGCGCTTGACGCACTTTCGAGGCGGCTCAAGGGTCAGTTCGATCCCGCCGGCATTCTCAATCCCGGGCGTATGGTCGCGGGGATTTGACGCATATTCCAAAACGGAAAGATCGGACGGTCGATACATGCAGACCAATTTCACGCTCGCCCAGCTGGCCGACCCCAATGTCGCGGAAGCGGAGAAGATCCTGCGCAAATGCGTTCATTGCGGCTTCTGCACCGCGACCTGCCCGACCTATCGCGCTGCTTGGCGACGAGCTCGATTCAGCCGCGCGGCCGCATCTATCTGATCAAGGACATGCTGGAAAACGATCGTCCGGCCGACGAGCAGATCGTCAGGCATGTCGACCGCTGCCTGTCCTGCCTCTCCTGCATGACGACCTGCCCGTCCGGCGTCAACTACATGCACCTGGTCGACCATGCGCGCGCCCACATCGAGAAGACCTACAAGCGCCCGCTCGCCGACCGGCTGATCCGCGCGCTGCTGGCCTTCGTCCTGCCCAATCCATCGCGGTTCCGGCTGGCGCTTGTTCGGCGCTTGCTTGCGCGGCCCTTGGCCGGCGATGTTCGCGCCATGGCCGGCGCTGAAGCGCATGCGGCGCCATGCTGGAGCTGGCGCCGGCCTCGGTGCCTGCCCGCTCCGCCATGCAGGCGACCGGCGACCTTCGCCGGCCGAGGCGCCTGGCGCAACGGTCGTGTCGCCATGCTGTCGGGCTGCGCGCAGCCCGTGCTTGCGCCCGGCATCAACGAAGCGACGATCCGTCTGCTGACCCGGCCTCGGCATCGAGGTCGTCCTGCCCAGGGGCGAGGGCTGCTGCGGCGCGCTGGTGCATCATATGGGCAAGGAGGAGGCGGCGCTGACAGCGCCAGCGCAGAACAATGTCGACGCCTGGTCGGCGGGAGATCGAGGGCGAGGGGCTCGACGCCATCATCATCACCGCGTCGGGCTGCGGCACCACGATCAAGGACTACGGCTTCATGTTGCGGGTCGATCCGGCCTACGCCGAAAAGGCGCGCGAAGTTTCGGCTCTGACCAAGGACATCACCGAATATCTGGTCGACGCTGGAGCTTGCGCGAGCCGGCTGAACGCTGCCGGGCCTGACGGTCGCCTATCATTCCGCCTGTTCCATGCAGCATGGCCAGAAGATCACCGGCAGCCGAAGGACACTGCTGGTAAAGGCGCCGGCTTCGACGGTCAGGGATACCGCGCGAAGGGCATCTGTGCTGCGGCTCGGCCGGCACCTACAATATCCTTCAGCCGGAGATTTCGCGCGCAGCTGCGCGACCGCAAGATCGCCAACATCGAAGCGACCGGCCCGGACCTGATCGCCACCGGCAATATCGGCTGCATGACGCAGATCGGCGGCGGAACGGATATTCCGGTCGTCCACACGGCGGAACTGCTCGACTGGGCCTATGGCGGGCCTGAGCCGAAGGCGATGTCGGGGATGATTGCGGCAGCTGGCGTCGCCGGAAAGCGGACCTAAATCGAAAGGCTTACTCTATTCGGTGGCTGTAGGCCCGGTGTGCGGTTCAGTAAATTGAGCCCGATTGATCGATGCCCGGCAGATCATCAACCAGAGCATATTGAATTTGGAGCGATTTCTTGTCACGAAAACGCCCCCCGTTTTCGGGACAAGCGCTCTAAGCGAGAGTCAATTGATCCCGGCCTGCCGTTGCAGGCCGCGCACATAGGCGACGATCGGCGCCATATCGTCCATTTCAATGCCATCCACCGGCGGCATGTTGCCGAAGTTCCAGTGGTGGCTTCGCACACCCCTGAAGGCCGCAAGTACGAAAGCCTCATCGCTGTGGTGCGAGGGTTCGTATATCTTGTGAACCAGCGGCGGACCTTGCGTGGTTCCTACGGCTTTGGTTCCGTGGCAGGTGGCGCACTTGGCGTTGAAGAGCTTTTCGCCATCGGCTAGCTTTTGCACGTCGGGCGTTTGTGCGGCGGGAGGCGTAGTGCGTGAGACGATGGCTTTGCCGTCATCGGACAAATGATAATAGGCCGTCGCGGCGGCCAGTAACGCCAGAATGGCGACGCCCAGTGAAATTGGCCGCATGGATGATCGTTCCTTACCGTTGCCTTTGGGAAAAGCGTCAAGAATTCAATATGTTGAACCCAGCGCTCTTTGACAAGGGCGCTATCGCTTTGCGAGAGCGTCTACGCTCTAAGTCGGCGCGGATTTACAACCACCTTTACTGACTGTCGGATACGACCATGCTTGCCGATTGGAGGATCGGCTCACAGGTCACGATCTTGCCGTGGACGCTTAGTGCGATTGTCCTGTCGATCGAGCCCGCCCTGACAGCCTTCGGTTCGTTGTTGCGGCAAAGCAGAAGAAAGGAGCCGGCCTCCGATACGGACATGACGGTCAGTCCCTCGGCGGTCTTGCCGCCATCTGTCTTGCCGGCCATTGCGCCGTTATGCAATGCGGCAAACAAAATTGCGATGACCAGATTGACGATGACGAGGGCGACGGAAGCGGGTGCGCCCATTGCGCCGCGAAACCAGTTGCTGCGGCTTTGCGACTTGGCTTGCGCATCGAAGCCTGCCTGCATCGGCTGGTATGGCGCATCGGCTGACCATGGCCGGAGATGTGATACGGCGTCCCGGTCGATCTTCATCTTACCAGATGGCGCTACGCCAGATTCGCCTGCAACGGATATTTCCGGCGCATTGGCCCCGGCATGCGGCGAACCGGCATTGCCTTCATCGCTATCGAATTGGGCGGCCAGATCCATGCAGCGAAATTCGGGAATATAGCCGACCGGCGCAAGCTGGATCTGCAGAGGCTCAAGCCGCCCGGCGTCGCTGTAATAGAGGCGCAGCAGATTGCGCAGGCGCGACGCATTGACCCTTACGATCGGATTGCTGCGGGGATTGAAATCTGCCGGCTGGTCGAAAACCTCGATGGCGATGGAGGTTTCCTTCAGGCCATCGGCCCTGCCGTTGATCGTTTCTTCGACGAGATAGGAAAGCAGTCGGCTGATCTTCGGGGAGCGGGAAAATGTCGAAGACGATAGCAGGCGGGCGAGGGAAGCTCGAAGCTCTTGCTCGTTCGCTGCTTTGTCCGTTTCCGCGCCCATCAATCATCCCCTTCAGGGCCAGTCCATCGAAGCCGCCGCGAAAGCCGGGTTCTCCAGCATTCCCCTGCGTCGGCTGCAGTGATGCAAAGCATTACAGACGAATGAACAGAGTGGTTTACGAGGTTGCGTACCGCGTTTCGAACGCCCCGATCCCGCTCCAGATGCTGCAACGTCTTTGTATGCAACTGCCTTTGAGCGATAATATCGATTTAACTGGAATGTTCAACGCCCGCTTGCTGTTCTCCAGCGAGGTCAGCGGGCGTTGAACAGACGTAGGGGAAGAGGATTTTCGCCTATATCACAATGACTTTCGTGCCTACGGTCACGCGATTATAAAGGTCCGTCACGTCTTCGTTACGCATGCGTATGCAGCCGGAAGACACTGCCTTGCCGATGGTCCAGGGTTCGTTGGAACCATGGATTCGGTAGAGCGTGGATCCGAGGTAGAGGGCGCGTGCGCCGAGCGGATTGTTCGGTCCGCCTTCCATGAGTACCGGCAGGGTCTGGCCTTTCGCGGCTGCACGGGCCCGCATTTCCGAAGGCGGGCGCCAGTCCGGCCATTCCGCCTTGCGGGTGACGTGATGGGTGCCGGCCCATTCAAAACCGGGACGGCCGACGCCGACGCCGTAGCGGCGGGCGAATCCGCCTTTCTCCACCAGATAGAGAAAACGGTTGTCGGTATCGATGATGATCGTACCGGGAACATGCTTGCCGTCATAGGCGACGGTCGTCGGCAGATACCTGGGATCGGTGGCATAGGCTTGACGCGCGGCGGCGCCGGCGGATGCTGCCGTGCGCACCGGCAGGCGCGGCGCGGGGCGGGTGGTAATGCGCTTTTGCACACCGCCTCGGCCAGGCTGCAGTTGCAGCACCCATGGTTCGGTCAGATCCGGGCTGAGCAAAAGGGGCGGAGCGGCAGCGCGCTGATATCCAGCCGATACAGGGCTCGTTGCTGAAGCTGCCGCTAAAGCGGCGGCGAGGACAATCTTGATTGAACGCTTCATGGACGTACTCGCTACATGTCGTCCGATCCAACGTGCGCCAGAAACGGCTTGGTCGAGGAATCAGGCTTTTGAACAGACAAATTCATCCGGCGCCGTCGAAAAACGCCGTCCAAACCGAACAATAGGCGTGCAACGCCAGCGAAATGTGAACGCCCGGCAAGGAGGGGTTGAAACTTGCGGAATTGGTTAGTGGCCGGTTAGGAGAACTGGTTTACGAAAAATGAATGCCATCCCGATCGCGGCAAACGGAAATTCAAGCGCGTTCCATGCTCCCTATTGCACGGTTCGGCGCAACTCGCGGACAATGCCCGGCAGCAGTGGTTCCACCTGCTTGGGCGACATCCCCGGCTCGATCTTCTGGTGATAGAGCATATTGAGAATGAATTTGTCGAAGGGGGTAAAGCGGCTGTGGCGGGAGCGGTCGTTGAAGACGGAATGAACGAGCGTCTCGTTGTCGTTCATCGGGCCGAGCCCTTGCAGCACTTCCTCCACCATGCAGCGGCGGAACAGAAAGTCGCCTTCATCCGATACGATCACCGCCGATGATCGGGAAATGCCGTGGCGGTCCGATATGACGCGCACCAGGCACCGGCCGGGGACGTCGGCCTTGCTGTCGTCATAGACATCGCTTCTCACCACGTCCCGATACTGATCCCGGTCGACGACGTAGATATGGAAGTTGGCCTCCTCCGGGTTTGAGACCACCGTCGTCTTCAGGCCGTGGATGTTGTTGTTCAGCGACTGGATGAAGCGGGTGATGACGGGTTTGCGGTTCTTGCGCGCCAGATTATGGATGTAGAATCGCACCTGGCCCGTGTATTTTTTCACCAGGTAGGGCTGCCAGCTCCAGGTCCTGTATTCCAGGCCGAAGACGGTCTTCATGAACCCGTCGATCATTTCCTCCGTCGAGAAGGATTCCGTCATGGCCCGGCCCTGCCCGACCGGCCATGCCGCAACGATGAAGGCGATCAGAAGGGTTAGGCAAATGTAACGTGTCTTTTTGGCAAGCACGTGAAAGGTCCCGATGGGCGAGTGGCGCCCGGTTGTCGATATTTGGCTGTAACGGCGCCCAATGTCAAAGCTTGCGACATGGCAAGGCTGCGATCGGCTGTTTGCTCATTGATGCGACAGGGAATAATTCCTTAAACCTCGTTGTTGTATAGCTTGTTTCAAGATCAAGAAGAGCCTGGATGCGGGCTCGTCGTCAAATGGGCAAGTTGAGAACAGGGGCGGTATGACGGTGACCAGGAGAGCCTTTCGGGCCGAAGCGCTTTTGCCGACACGAGCGCAGGAAGACCGCTTTTCGGATGGGCATTCGGACGGCCGGCACAGCGAATTGATGTCGGAAATCGCCGAAATCAAGAAGATGATTCGCCCGGGCGAGAATTTCGGCGACCAGATGCTCGAAAAGTTCAGGGCGGAGCTCGGCGAAGCGGTCAAGCTCAAGGCGGAACTGGACGCCATGCACGAGGCGATCGTCAGGACCAAGCAGGAAATCGCCACATTGCATCGCACCACCGACGGGCAGGGCCAGGATATGGGCCGCGTCACCAACGAGCTCGATGCCGTCATCGCCGGCACGGAAGGAGCCACGGAGAATATTCTCTCCGCAGCCGAATTTATCGACGAGACCGCCAATACCCTGAGCGCAAGATTGACGGGGCAGGACAGCGACCTTGCCCGCGATATCCAGGAGCGCGTCGTCCTTATTTTTGAGAGCTGCAATTTCCAGGATCTGACCGGCCAGCGTATCACCAAGGTCGTCGGCACCCTTCGCTTCGTTGAAGAGCGTGTCACCCGGATGATGGCGATCTGGGGCGGGATCGAGAGCTTCAAGAGCATCGAGGTCGAGGAACTGCCGAAGCGCGAGGGCGACGAGGCCTTGCTCAACGGACCGGCGCTGGAGACCGACGAAGGCCTGGCGAGTCAGGACGATATCGACGCTCTATTTGCATGATCCCTGTTGGGCGTGATCCCGGTTGGGCATGACGCTGGTCGCCTGCGTCCGGGCAAGGTTTGCCGTTGCATCGGTGAAATCGGGACTCTAGAACATCTGCAGTGAAGCCGGTCTTTGTGAGATTTGGCGTCAAGGAACTGTTTCTGGAGCCAGATCGAGATGGATGCTGAAGCCGATGGCCTGTTAATCGGTGGCGACGAAAAGGCACGCTGCTCATGGCACGGCAATCACGAGGACTACCTCCATTACCACGATCACGAATGGGGAAGGCCTGTCGCCGACGATATCCGTCTGTTTGAAAAAATCTGCCTCGAAGGCTTCCAGTCCGGCCTCTCGTGGCTGACGATCCTGCGCAAACGCGAGAATTTCCGCGCTGCTTTCGCCGGCTTCGACTATCGCCTGGTCGCTGAATTTGGCGACACCGATATCGAGCGCTGCCTGACGGACAAGGGGATTGTGCGGCATCGCGGCAAGATCGTATCGACCATCAACAATGCCCGCCGCGCCTTGGATCTCGTTGCGGAAAAAGGCTCGCTCGCCCGTTATTTCTGGAGCTTCGAGCCGTCAGCCGCCGAACGCCCCGCGCGCATGACACGGGCGGAGCTTCGCGCCCTTACCCAATCGCCGACGTCGGTCGCCCTTTCCAAGGATCTGAAGAAGCGCGGCTGGAGTTTTGTCGGGCCGACGACGATCTACGCCTTCATGCAGGCCATGGGCCTCGTCAACGATCACCTGGAAGGGTGTTGCGTGCGCGATGAGGCGGAAGCGGCAAGGCACGCCTTTACCCGGCCTCGCTAACTCCGCGTCCTTTGACGGCCGGTCTTCTTTTTTAAGTCAGTTCGTCAGCCCGCCGGCTTGTCTACGACAAGGCCAGGCTTCATGGAAAGCCAACTCGTTGCCTGTTCGTAGGCATGGCCGATTCTGAGCACGTCGAGATCGGCGCGCGGGCTGCCGATGATCTGGATGCCCATCGGCAGGCCCGTGCCTGAAAATCCGGCCGGCATGGCAAGCGTCGGCAGGCCGAGCAGGCTCGCCGGCACGACCACTTCCATCCAGCGGTGATAGGTGTCCATGGTCCAGCCCGCAATTTCGCCTGGCCAGGCAAGATCGACGTCGAAGGGGAAAAGCTGCGCCGAGGGCAGGATCAGGAAATCGAAGCTTTCGAAGAGGTTCAGCATCGCACGATGGAAGGCGCTTCGAACCTCCGATGCCGCCTGAATATGCGGCACGTCGAGGCGAAGCCCGTTTTCGATCTCCCAGATCGCCGTGTCCTTCAGCAGATCGCGCTTGGCCGGGTCGTGATAGTGCGGTCCGAGTTTGGCCGAGACGCGCCAATGGCGAAGCGTTACCCATGCTTCCCACACACGCGCCATATCGAAGCCGATGTCGGCTTCCTCGACCACGCAGCCGATATCCTGAAACGCGCTTAACGCTGCCTCGCAAAGCGGCAGCACGCCGTTTTCAAACGGAAGATGGCCGCCGAGGTCGCCGAGCCAGCCGATCCGCTTGCCCTTCATGTCGGCGTCGAGCGGGCGCGTGAATTCGGACCCGTCGCCATCGAGCGACAGCGGCGCGCGTGGATCATAACCCGCCTGTACCGAAAGCAGCATGGCGACATCGCCGACGCTTCGTCCCATGGGGCCGTCGGTCGCCATCGGGTCCAGAAACACTTCCGGCGCCGGGCCGGATGGCACCCGGCCTATGCCGGGCCGCATGCCGATGACGTTGTTATAGGCAGCCGGGTTCCTGAGCGACCCCATCATGTCGCTGCCGTCGGCGACGGGCAGCATGTCCGTTGCCAGTGCCGCCGCTGCGCCGCCGCTGGAGCCGCCCGCACTTTTCGAAAGGTCGTATGGGTTGCGGGTCGGCCCGAAAAGCGGGTTGAACGTGTGCGAGCCGAGGCCGAACTCGGGAGCGTTGGTCTTGCCGATCACGATTGCGCCCGCCTGCCGGATGCGGGCGACATGGATGCTGTCCTCCCCCGGCAGAAAGGTTTTGAAGATCGGCGAGCCGAGCGTCGTTGTTATATCGCTGGTGGCGGCGAGATCCTTGATCGCCTGCGGCAAGCCGTGCAGCACCCCGCGCCAATGTCCATCGGCCAGTTCCCGGTCCCGCTCGTCCGCCCGCTGCAGCAAGATCTCCGGATCGCGCAGGTTGACGATGGCGTTGACCAGAGGATTGATGCGTTCAATCCGCGCCAGATAGGCTTCCATTACTTCGCGGCAGGAAAAGCGGCGCGCCTTGATCCCTTGCGAGAGCTCGCGCGCAGTAAGTTCGGTCAGGGACATCGTTCAGTTTCCGGCAACTCGCTCATGCAGCGGATCGTAAAGCGGATTGCTCGTCTGAAACACATAATCCAGCGTCGCCACGCTCACGTGTCCGGCACCAAGCCCACGCAGCATGGCGGCAAGCGCCGGCACCCCGCGCGACGGGCAATGCAGCACCAGCGGCGCGCCGTCCGTGACGCCGAAGGGAGCGACGCAGCCATGTTCGGCGATTGCCGTCTTGGAGGCTTTTTTCGGGTCGGCGAGGAGTGCCCGCACTTCCTTGACGCCCCTTGCCGTTTCTTCCGCCGCGACCTGATCGAGAATGCCGCGTGCTGCCGTTAGCGCCTCATCGCACCAGTTGGCCGTCAGCGAGGCGACGAGATGCGCCTGCGAGCGCAGGATCACGCCGTCGTCGGGGATCTTCAGGTTGTTGGCCGTCAGCGTCGAACCGGTGGAGGTGATGTCGACGATGAGTTCCGCCGCTCCTGCCGCCGGCGCGCCTTCCGTTGCGCCCGCGCTTTCGACGATCCGGTAGTCGGCGATACCGTTTTTAGCGAAGTAGCTCCGTGTCAGGTTCACGTATTTGGTGGCGACCCGCATGCGGCGTCCATGACGCGCGCGGAAATCGGAGGCGACGTCGGATAAATCGGCCATGGTGGATACGTCGATCCAGGCCGTCGGCAGCGCCACCACCACATCGGCGTGGCCGAAGCCGAGCGCGGTCACCAGATGCGTGCGCTCATAAGGCTCAGCGATGTTTTCTTCCACCAGATCGATGCCGGTGATACCCAGATGCACCGAGCCGTCTGCGATTTCGCGGGCGATCTCTGACGCCGAGAGAAAGGCGATCTCCACGTCGGGAAAACCTTTGAGGCCGCCGCGATAATTGCGGTCCCCGCCCGGTCGCTCGACGGTCAGTCCGGCGCGCGAGAAGAAGGCGTGGGTGTTTTCCTGCAGGCGGCCCTTGGAGGGAATGGCGATGGTCAGTTTCGTCATGTCGCCCTCAGATGCGGTCGAGCCAGATGGAAAATCCGACTGCCGGAACGCTTCCGTCAGCGCCCAGAAGATCGAGCAGCCGGTCGTAGCGCCCGCCGCCGATGATCTGGCCTGCACCGGGGCGCTTGCTGTCGTGGATTTCGAAAACGAAGCCGGTGTAATAGTCGAGACGGCGGCCGAATTCGGCGGAAAACGTCATCGGCGCCAGATCGATCCCTGCCGCTTTCAGCGCGTCGAGCACGGCACCTTCCAGTCCCTTGACATCAATCTCGACTTTAGCAGAGGTCTTCTTGCCTAGGTTCAGATAGGCAAAGGCTGCTTGCTGATCCTCACTGAGTCCATAAAGCAGGAAATTCTTCTCATATCGTCTTACTTCAAGAAGGCTGTCGTGGAGGCTGTAGGCACTTATTACAAATCGGAGTTTGAGATCAATTCTAAGCAGATTTCGGTAAGTGACAAAGCCAATCAGCAAAACGGCGATCATGGACAGGATGAAACCCACAACGACCTTCTGGCGAATCGACAGGTATATGCTGGGAAAAAAATTTGTCATGATGACTGTTGGTTCCCTGAGGGATTGTTTCTCTTGCTACCCACAAAGATTATAGAAAATAGTGAAAGAAATAGCAATTAAGAGGATTGAGCTGAACCATGAGTTGTAAGTTCATAAATCTGAAATCTACCCTCTGCCCCATGCCCGGCGTCATTTGGCATTTCGTATTTGTCCTTCGGACTCCCACCCTTCGGGCGGGTTCCCAGTTTCTTCGCGCGCGCTCCGCTTCCGCCTTCGTTAAAACTTCGGCGAGACAAGCCGCTCAGTCCCCACCCTTACGGTCGGGTCCCCGGTTTCTCAATCCGCATTTAACATTGAAAACTCACAGATAACACCAATTGAAAGATGAGTCGGTGGTCTCCCCTTCAGAATTTCAACAGGTTCTACTAAACCGCATCAATAATGCCTTCTACGCCATGGCCTCCGGAGGAGGCACCCTCCGCCTCACCAGCACATTAGAAGGCGAGCATGCAGTAATCGAGGTGGCTGATACGGGGGAAGGAATTCCTGAGGCCAATCTCCCTCGCATATTCGATCCCTTCTTTACCACCAAGCCTGTGGGGCAAGGAACCGGATTGGGATTGTCCATCTGTTATGGTATCATCAAAAAATTGGGTGGCGAGCTCAGCGTAGATAGTACCGTGGGCATCGGGACAGTTTTCCGCATGCGTTTCCCTGTGCAGGGGTAGGGAGACAACCCAGCCGGAAACCTGAGGGAGAACCAACCGTCTGAGCACCCTAACCCGGATATTTCATGAATCACCTACTGCGACCGCGAATCTGGCCGTCCTTCCTGGCGTCCTCGGGTTTCGCACCCTGCGACGTACCGTTTAGGTACGCCTCGGGTTCAAAACCCTGCGGTTGCCAGGTGGCACTGCCATCTTCACGGTCTCGCCACGGTAATTCATGAAATATCCGGGCTAAAGCACTATCCTGAGATTCCTCTGTGCTTAGATGGCCGTGAAAAAGTTGCAGCTATTGGAGATGGTAGCGATATGAGGAGTTGGAAACAAATCAGCCTGCGCGTCCGTATCCTGCTACTGCTGGTTACCCTGGTGCTAACCAGCATAGCCGGTGGACTGGTGGCGATGTGGCACACCTACCGGATGGATCATCTCTTCACCTCGGTTATTGACACTGCTGTGATTGGACTGCAGGCGGCGGAAGAGCTCGAGACTGCCCTGGTCAGGCAAAAAGGTTTGACAACCTATTATTTCCTGGATGGCAACTCTGACTGGCTTAAGCAATTAGAGCAACTCAACGAATCTTTCAATACCTGGCTGAAGAAAGCTCGCGTATCGGCCCTGACAGGTAAGGAGCGGAGTATTCTCAGTCAGATCGAATCGGAGTATCTCCGTTATGTCTTTGCCCGGAATCAGGTGATTGAACTGTACAAGGCCGGTGAGCGGGAAGCTGGCGCCAAACACCATTGGAATGTGCGAGTCAAATTTTTTGCGATCCAGGATCTCTGCGAGCAATACAAGCAGATAAACAAAGAGAGAATCAGTCTGGCCCGCACAGAGAGTCGCGCAGCGGCGCGGGTTATCAACATCATGGCTTTTGTGGCCATACCCTGCGTCCTGATACTTGGCGTTTTGCTCGCCTATGTTCTGCTCAACCAGATACTGAGGCCCATCCGACAACTGGCGACGGGGGTAGCCGGTGGCGATATTGGCATACGATTGCCCGACGAGGTGAAAGCCTTGCGCAGCAGGGTGGATAGCTTGATCGACCACGTGGATCAGACTCGAGAGCAGCTGGAGGAAAGCCAGGAACATCTTCTCCAGGCGGAGAAGCTGGCCATGGTGGGAAAACTGGCGGCCGGAGTAGCTCACACCATCCGTAACCCGCTTACTTCTGTGAACATGAGGCTTTTTTCCCTGGAACGGACGCTGGAGCTTTCTCCAACCCAGCAAGAGGATTTCGAGGTAATCTCCGAAGAAATTCGTCGTCTCGACACCATCGTTCAGAACTTCCTGGAGTTTTCCCGCCCACCTAAATTGAAAATGCAGAAGATAAGTCCTTCAGATGTTGTAGATATGTCTCTCCAGCTCCTCAGGCATCGGTTGGAGTCCTACAGGGTTCAGGTAGAAGTTGAGCGGCAGAGGCGGCTTCCCCAGATAGAGGCAGATCCCGAACAGCTGAAAGAAGCCCTGATTAACCTTCTGGTAAATGCATGCGAGGCGGTGGGTGACGGCGGCTCAATAGTCATTCGTGAGGAGGAGGGTGTAGCTGAGCCCCTAGGCCAGGTGGTGGTTATCCGGGTGAGCGACAATGGCCCCGGTATCCCCGAGTCGATTCAAGAAAAGCTATTCCAACCTTTTTTCAGCACCAAAGAGGAGGGGACCGGCCTCGGATTGAGCATTGCTTTTCGTATAGTGGGGGAACATGGGGGCTGGCTCAGCCTCAAGTCCAGGGAGGGCGGAGGGGCGACCTTCGTCATCACCCTTCCTAGTAAGGAGGAAGTGGTTTGGCCAAGATCCTGATAGTTGACGATGATCCACAGTTGAGACAGAGCTTTGAAAAGCTCCTGACCCAGGAGGACCATACCGTACAAACCGCAGCCACTGCCGAGGCTGGGCTGGACATCGTTGAAGAATCTCCTCCTGATCTGGTCATCATGGATGTGCGTCTGCCTGGAATGAACGGTCTGGAGGGCTCAAGGGCGATGCGCAAAGTTGAGCCCAAGCTTCCGATTATCATCATGACCGCTTACGGCACAACAGAAACCGCCATAGAAGCCACCAAGGAGGGGGCATTCGATTATGTGCTGAAGCCTTTTCATATCCCGGACATTCTGGTTGTGATCAAAAATGCTCTCGAAGCCGGTCGAATCATGCGCTCAAGGGTGGAGATGGACGGGACTTCCGACACTCCGTCGCCGGATGCCATCATCGGCAGAAGCAAACCTATGCAGGAGGTTTATAAGGCCATCGGCCGGGTGGCCTCCACCGATGCTACTGTCCTCATCCGTGGCGAGTCCGGCACGGGTAAGGAACTGGTGGCTCGAGCCATCTATCAGCATAGCATGCGGGCCGACAGACCTTTTCTAGTTATCAACTGTGTGGCCATCCCAGAGACCCTGCTGGAGAGCGAACTGTTCGGTTACGAGAAGGGGGCTTTCACTGGGGCGGTGAGTCGACGGGTGGGAAAAATCCAGCAGGCCAATGGTGGTACAATTTTCCTGGACGAAATTGGTGACATGCCCCTTAGCATTCAAGCCAAGATCCTGCGCTTGCTCCAGGAGAAAAGCATCGAACGGTTAGGTGGACGCGAGCCCATCCCCGTTGATGTCCGCATTGTCGCCGCCACTAACCGTGATCTGGAAACTGCCATCGCTGAAGGACGCTTTCGGGAGGATCTCTACTTTCGTCTCAAGGTGGTAACCATCTGGCTCCCGCCTCTGCGGGAACGTTCAGAAGATATTGAACCTCTGGCAGACTACTTTCTTGCCCGGCTATCCGCAGATATGAAAATGGACAATCCGGGAATGACCTCGGAAGCCAAGTCTGTGTTACACAGTTATTCCTGGTCTGGAAATGTTCGTGAACTGGCGAATACCCTGCAGAAGGCCTTAATTTTCAACCGGGGCGTTCCTCTTGGCGCGGAAGACCTGAGCAAGGCTATTCATGGTGGCCCTGAAATCAAAAGTGTAGACAAGGATTCTATAACTGAAACCATTAGACAATGGTTTAAACAAAGGCTCGCCTCTAGTCACGATGAAAATCTCTTCGACTCTCTCATAGACGATACCGCAAGCATTGTCATAAGCGAAGCCCTCAACCTTACCGGCGGCAACAGATCCCGCGCCGCTAAGCTCCTGGGACTTTCCCGCCCGACCTTACAGGCCAAGATAGAAAAGTACCGCCTTAAGATCGAGACCTCGGTCAGCAGCTCGTGATACTCACTCGCTGCCTCCGTTGTCCGTGGTTAGTCGTCCGTGGTCGAATAGAGAGGGTATGTATTGGCCACCTTTTCTTGGTTGTTCCTTGCCCGCTCTACATTTCTGACCAGCAACTGTAAATCCAATAAGCTGTTTGGACTGACTTAACAACGGACTGCGCTCTTTCCTTTTACAACTTGTAAAAAACCCCGGCACTCACTCCTGTCTCCTCACCTCCAGCTTATTACATTATCCTTAATATATTTAAATATTTAACTCTTTATAAATCTCTGGCATAGCCGTTGCTCATAGGGTTTAATAAACATGAGAGGAAATGCTATGCCGGCTGGTTTCACCATATTGATTGCGGATCGCAATCGGCACGTGCGTAATTTTTTGCGGCGCGAACTGCTCAAGGAAGGCTACAGGGTAGAGGTGGCTACGGATGGCCGGGACATCTTGAGGAAGATGAATGTGGATGGCCCTCCTGACCTCCTGATCCTGGATCTCGAAATACCCTACCTGGGTGGTTTGGCCATTTTGAAGCGACTCACGCATCAATATCCGCATTTGCCGGTAATAATCCACACCTTCCCCTCAGAGGATGCCAACGATCCTGTCGTTCAAAGCGCTGCCGCTTTTGTGGAGAAGATTGGAAATACAGATCGTTTGAAGCGAATAATCCAGCGGGTGCTGAGGGAGCATTACCCACACCGTTCTGGAGGCGGAAAAGGTAGTGAGGATAAGGAATGCTTTGAGAGGCGTCTAACTGAATAGAGGATTATTTCGGCTCGGTAACACCTGCACCTCTGCACAGAGCACTCCTGCCAGTATTCTTTGCAAGCTGTAAAGTTTATCTGAACTTTCGATACGATGACAGCTGCAAATGCAATATAATTCCAGCTACATATGAGACATGAACAGCTGGCACAAATATTTCATTGGCTGTTGTTAGACATACCTCAGTGAAGGTAAAGGAGGCCTAACATGCTTGTAAAACACTGGATGAGCGAGAACGTCGTCACAATAGATGAGGATGCGTCCATAATGAAAGCATCCAAACTCATGAAACAGCATGGGTTTCAGCATCTACCGGTATTGAAAAAAGATCGTCTCACCGGCATCGTTTCTGACCGGGATTTAAAAGAGGCACATCCTTCACAGGCAACCACACTGGATATTCACGAACTCTACTATTTGTTAGACAAGCTGAAGGTTGCAAAGGTGATGTCGGCGAATCTTCGCACTGCCAGAGCTGACGAGACCGTAGACAAAGCAGCGGCATTGATGCTCAAACATAAAATATCCGCCCTACCTGTTGTCGATCAAAAAGGAGAATTGGAGGGCATTATCACCAAAGGCGATGTATTTCGTGCCATGGTTTCCATCTCAGGCATCCAACAGGCACCGTTGCAACTGTGTTTCGAGATAGAAGATCGGCCGGGCACTATTCGGGAAGTAACAGATGTAATCCGTGCCCACGGTGGACGCATGGTCAGTATCATTTCCAACTATGAGTACGCACCAGCAGGATTCAGGCATTTGTATATTCGCCCCAGAGACGTGCAGGATGAGAAAGCTCTTATTACTGAATTGAAGACCAAGTTCAAACTGATCTATCAAACGCACGACGAGGTGGAATAGTGTGCATGTAGGGGCGGGGTTTGCCTGCCCGCCATCGCTCTTGCACAGGCGAGGCGGGTGGTCCCCGCCCGCAAAAGCTTCCCAGTACGCCTTACTCCATCCCCCGCACCTGCCAATATTCTTTACAAATTGTAAAGAATCTCACTACTTCCCGATACTGAGAAATTACAAATTAATCTGTAATTTCAAATATATATCCATTAATAAGAGTGGCACAAATATTTCATTACCGTCTGTTGTAAAGAATCTGATGAGCTTTTGACAAATTAATTTGAGCCAGAAATAGAACTAAAGGTGTGGTGGAATAGACGTGGTGGACATCGGATCCCGCCTCAATACATTTTTTCACAAAACCCCACCTCCAATCCTTCATCATCCATGTCCACCACATCTATCACTTTTTATTTCCGGTGCAATGAAATGGCGAAAAACAGAATTGTGCGTTGTAGGATATTCTAACTCTATCGTAATGGCTCCTTGATGTGAGGCGGAGTTGGATGGAGCGAATAATGATCATAGTTAAAATGGGCAGATGAATTATTCGTTTGGATGTCAAGGGGGTCCTTGACGCGAGAACGGCGGCCATGATTGAAGAGCATCTTAAAAATCTTAAGTCTGGCAAGCCGATGCCTCTTTATATCAATCTCAGCAATGTCGATGATTTCGACTCACAAGGCCTTATGGTGCTATTGGGGATTCTTCGCCGGTTGCAGGACCGCTATTCCTACATCAGATTTGTCGACCAGTCGGAGAAGAACACTGCTGCTCTCCAGGAACTGGGGGCCGAGAGGGTTCTAGATCGCCTTCTCCTTGACTACCCGTACCAGCCGGTTTCCTGTACGGCATAAGTATGATCTGCATGATCTTAAAGGGTAAGAAAGAAGAACGAGTGGCGCAAGGTCACGAGATGGAGCAGAGTTATGGCTGACCCAAAGAAGCTTTTGATTGCTGTGGATGGATCACAGCAATCACTTGAGGCGGTGAGCTATGTAGCCCTGAATCTTCCCCCAGCAGACCTCAGCGTGAACTTGATGTATATCATTCCCTCAGTGCCTGAGCCATTCGGAGACCTGGAAAGAGCCGGATTTTTCAAGAAAAAAATGCGGACGAGACACGGTGAGTGGGCAAGGAGCGAGCAGAAGACGGCCCAAGAGTTTTTGCATGAAACCAGGAGTCTCCTGCTGAGAGCGAATTTCAGGGAAGATGATGTGAGAGTGATTCTGCAAAGACGGCAGGTGGGCATTGCCCGCGACATCATTGCAGAAGGCTCCCGAGGCTATGACGCTGTAGTGGTGGGAAGGAGGGGTTTGAGCAAGTTGGGAGACATTTTTCTCGGCTCCGTTTCCTACAAGATTGTCCAGGGAATTGAAAATACTCCCGTGTGGGTGGTTGGGCGCGATATCCGCTCGAAAAAGATGCTCCTTGCGGTGGATGGTTCTGAAAATTCCCGCAAGGCTTTGGATTATGCTGCCGCCTTCGCCGTTGCCAACGATGCCGAGGTAACACTATTCAACGTGGTGAGGGAATTCAGGTTGGACTTCCTGGATATTTCCACCCCCCGGGGAGCGGAGATAGAAACGAGGATAGTGGAAGAGTTGGAGAGGGATGTGCAGGGTATGTTTGCTTCCTACAAGAGGCGGCTTGAGCGGGCTGGAGTCAAAAGCAACCTGATCTCGAGCAAGTATACACTGCAGAGCCGAACCCGCGCTGGTGATATTCTTAAGCAGGCAAAGGAAGGGAACTACGGCACCATCGTTATGGGACGAAGGGGGCTGTCCAAAGTGCACGAGTTTTTTCTGGGTCGAGTAACCACCAAGGTGCTGCACCGTGCCGAACGTTTCGCTTTATGGATCGTGCCGTAAAGACAGGAAGTAACCCTAGATATGTAATTCGGTAATTAAGATATGAAATTACAGAAAATTCTGGTGCCTGTTGACTTCTCCAGGTGCTCTGAAACAGCGTTTAGATATGCAAAGCTCATGGCAACAAAGTTCTCCGCCAGAATAAATATGATTCACGTTGTAGACAAGAGATACGTGGAGAAGATTGCCGAACTCAACAGCGAGTCAGAAGATGAGGTCAGCAAGAAGCTATGCTTGCAAGCCAAAAAGAATCTTGAAAGGTTTTCGGCAGGCAACGATTCGGAAAAACTCGTTGCTGAAAAGGTCGTAACTGTCGGAATTCCATTTCAGACCATTGCCCTCAGGGCACAAGCCCTTGGTGCAGATATGATTGTCATGGGTGGACATGGCAGGGTGGGAAACGGCCAGATCGACAAGATCTTCTTTGGTAGTGCGGCTGAGAGGGTGGTGCGTCTTCTCCCCTGCCCGGTTCTGTGTGTGCCACAAGAAGATATCGGTATTGAGAATATGTCGGAATAAGAAATGAGATGGATTGCATGACAATGAAAGAAACTGGTTTTGACGGGTAACAGGAGAATGGAGCGACACTATGGTTCCTTTGAGCGTGAGATCACACTGCCGGTATTACTAAACCTTGAGAATGCCGAAGCTGAGTACAAAAAGGGGTTATTGGAAATCCACCTAAGAAAGAAGAGTGGGTTGATTTACTGTGTTAAGTCAAAGTAGCCCCTTTCAAGGAGGAAAGAAATGAACGAGGAAGCGAAACAGGCGATTCTTGATTTCATGGTGCATAAAAAGGGGAAGACGAAGCACTACTTCAATGAACTCTGCAAAGCGGTTCCCGATATAAAGATGCGGCAAGCCAAGAAGATCATCAATGAGATGGTCAATGAAGGCACATTGAAATACTGGTCCAGCGGGAGCACTACGCTATATATGCTGTCCGAGTTTGCCGATCTGGATGCGGAAGAAAAAGGGATGACCGAGTAGACCATCACTGGCCCTACTCTGACTAAAGGCTTGTAGCGTTATGGTTGAAATCTCTGCAGAACAATTAAAGACAATTCTTGAGGTACACGGAGATTGGCTGGCCTCAGAGGGGAAAGAGGGAAATAAGGCTTGCCTCTATGAAGCCAACCTCCAAGGAGCTGATCTTAAAAGGGCTGATCTCCGCTGGGCTGACCTTGAGGAAGTTGACCTGAGCCGAGCTAACATGCGTTCCGCTAACCTCCAAGCAGCCGACCTGCGGAAGGCTAAGCTCCTTGGAGCTTACCTTCGGGGGGCGAACCTGCGGCGGGCGGACTTGGTGGGGGCTAATTTGCAGCAAGCTATCCTCGGCCAGGCCAACTTCTCACGGGCTGATTTGCGCGGAGCCGATCTGCGTGAGGCCGATCTCGATGGTGCTAACCTCTGTGGTGCCGACCTGACGAACACCATCGGTCTGACCAAAAAACAAGTTGAGTCGGCGACCATAGATGAGAAAACCCGGCTTCCGGACTATCTCTGAGATTTGTTACTCAAAGGGGGTGGGCTGAAAGCGACAGCCGATGAATGGGACAACGTAAGGTAAAAGTAATCATGCCTAAGGTAAACAAGATATTGGTGGCGATATGCTTTTCGGAATACTGCGCCGACACGTTCACCTATGCGGCTCAGTTGGCACTCCAATTACAAGCCGAACTCATGGTGGCAAACGTGATTAATGTGCGGGATGTCCATGCCATCGGCACCATTGAATCCATGGGTTATGCGGTCAGTGCCGAAAACTACGTGAAGGCCATTAGAGAAGAACGCAAGGGTCAGCTGCAGAATATGATAGCTGACTCCGGATTTCCTAAAGAGAAAATCAAGTCTGTTTTCAGAGTGGGGCACCCCTTTGACGAACTTATTAAAATGGTCGAAGAAGAGAACATCGATCTGGTGGTGACGGGATCAAAAGGGCGGAGCGATCATCCTCGATTGCTGGTGGGCTCAGTGGCCGAAAGAATGTTTCGACACTCTCCAGTGAGTGTTCTTTTCTACCGAGAGAAGTAGCGTCCGGACAAATACATAGCGTGTCCCCGAATTTCTCAACCACCTCTCTCTTGAGGAAGGAAAATGCTTATGAGTCTTCTGAATTCTTAAGATGGATCTGTGCTCAACCCATCCCATCCTAAAACGGCAGAATAATGGAATCTAGCAATTGTCGATCTTTCAAAACTGCTCCAATACTCCACCACACCAATACTCCATTGGGTATGCCTGCCAGTATTCTTTACAATTTGTAAAATTCTTCCTTCAATCCCCAAGGATTTTTATCTGATAATTTATTTAATTTCAATAGGATAAGTTGCCTTGATATCTGGCACAATTATTTCAATAGCGTTTCTTAAAAGAAAGTCAAGGAACTTCTGGTTGGGTTGGCTGAGAAGCCCAAGAGGCCAAAGAGAATATTTTGAAGGGGGTGTTATATGAGCCAGCAGAAAAAGATTTTGATTGCCGTTGACTCGTCTGCTCATTCGCTGAATGCAGTGAAATACGTAGCCCAACAATGTGCTCCAGCAGAGCGCAGTTTGAACCTGATGCATGTCATCCCCACAGCACCTGAGACATTTTGGGATATGGAGAAGGATGCATTTTTCAAGGAGAAGATGAAGAGCAAGTATGCTCAATGGAAAAGGAATGCCAAAAAGGCGGCCCAGGCATTCTTGGACGATGCCAGAAATCTCCTGGTCAAGGCCAAATTCAAGGAAAATCATGTGGGTGTCATTCTTCAGGAGCGGGAGGTGGGCATTGCCCGTGACATTCTTAAAGAATGTGCCAAGGGTTATGACGCTGTCGTTGTGGGGCGAAGGGGTTTGAGCAAGCTGGAAGACATTTTTCTCGGCTCCGTTTCCAGCAAGATTGTCAATGGACTTGAAAACGTCCCCGTATGGGTGGTTGGAGGAGATATTAAGTCAAGAAAAATGCTGCTGGCAGTGGATTCCTCTGAAAATTCCCGCAAGGCGGTGGATTACCTTGGCGCCTTTGCTGCTGACACCGAAGCAGAGCTTACCATTTTTCACGTGGTGCGGAGTGTTGGCCTTGGATTTGTGGATGACCTCGCGCTTCGAGACCAAGAAATAGAGAAGCGGTTGACGGAAGAGACGGAGAGGGATATCCCGCGGATGTTTCGTTCCTACAAGGAAAGTCTCGAGAAAGCCGGGGTGGCCCCCGCAAGAATCTCCAGCAAGGTCATCATGCACAGCAGCAGTCGGGCGGGCGACATTGTCAAGGAGGCCAAAGACGGGAGATATGGCACTATTGTGATGGGACGCAGGGGGTTGTCCAAAGTGCGCGAATTCCTTATGGGACGAGTCACCAACAAGGTCCTGGACCGAGCCGAGGGATTTGCTGTATGGATTGTGCCGTAGTGGAGGAAATTTAACGAGATAATTGCTATGGAGAGGAGGGTGCTATGAAAGCGGCAGTAGTTTTCACCGGCAGTGGGCCAATATTGATCCTGACAACCTATGCATCGTTTGGGAGTCCAGATTTTATTGAGAAGCTGGACGCCAAAGGACTAAACAAGTTCATAGCCTACGAAGTCCCAGTTGACCTGGTTAAGAAAAAATACGGTCAGCATTTTGACGTGATCATGAAGGATGTCAAGCAAGATGACGACCTCAGGGTTTTGGACTACAACGGCCACAGAGTCTTCCACAACTTTTCCTTTAAGGATCTGGGGATTCCTTACCAGCACGAGTAGACAAGGGTGACGAGGACAATATTGGCCACGGATCGGAGCCGTGAACTTTCTGAAGGAATAGCTGCAACGTATTGGCAGACAGAAAGGAGAGAGGATATGTCTACAAGTACCTACAAGATTATTGAACTGGTTGGCACCAGCGACGTCTCCTGGGAAGAAGCCGCCAAAAACGCGGTGGAGGTGGCGGGTAAATCCCTCAGGGAATTGAGAATCGCCGAGGTGACAAAACTGGATATGAAAGTAGAAAAAGGAAAGGTTGTCGCCTACAGAGCCAGGGTAAATTTATCGTTCAAATATGAGGGGGGGGACTGATGCTTTAAGGGGATCGCAATTGAAGCGGAGTTCAAAACAAAGAAAACACACGCTCGCAAAAAATATGTCGATCCCCTCTTTCATCCTCCTTGCCAGGAGCCTACCTGGTCTCTCTGTCGTGGCGAAGGATTTCCAGGGTTAAACCGTATTATGTGGTGAATGGCTGGTCGTTGTAAGCGTGTCAATCCTTGCTCCAAAAGGTATGGGGGAAAATTGCATGATCAAGGCTCGTTTGGAAACTGACGATGGCGGAAGCGGACATCCCAGCGGTGATGCGCGTTTCGATCTCATTGATCGCGTTATGAAACGCAATCACTACCAACAACACGCCTTGATCGAAGTACTGCACACTGCCCAAGAGGTCTTCGGCTATCTGGAAGAAGACTTGTTGGTCTACGTGGCCAATCACTTGAAACTACCCCCAAGTTGGGTCTACGGAGTGGCCACCTTCTACCACTTTTTTTCTCTAGAACCCCAGGGGGAGCACACCTGCATTGTCTGCATGGGCACTGCCTGTTACGTGAAACGGGCAGCTGAAATCTTGGCGACTCTGAAAGCGGAGTTTAATCTGGAACCAGGCCACACGACTCTGATAACAAACTCAGCCTTGCCACTGCCCGTTGTCTTGGCAGTTGCGGCTTAGCGCCGGCTGTCGTCCTGGACGGCGAGGTCTTGGGCTTGGAGGCTCCAAGAACAACAGTAGCTGAAGTGCGCAAAAGGATTGGCAGCCAAGAATCGGAATCAGCCAGCCCAGAAAGGGGAGCACCAGAAGAAGAACTGCAGGAGGCAAGAACCTGATGAACCGCGCTGAACTCCAGGCAATGGCACAGCGGGAATTGGCACGACAAAAGGCGTTTAGCTGTCGTCTTCTTTGCTGCGCCAGCACTCCGTGTCTGTCTTCCGGTGCCACAGCCGTTCTGGAAACTTTGCGAGAGACCATTGAGATAGGTGCATTGCGGGCCGAAGTGGAAGCAGTCGCAACCGGTTGCATGGGGCCGTGTAGTCGAGGTCCTGTGGTTACAGTCCAGATGGAGGATTCAGAAGATTCGGTCTACGAAAAGGTCACTCCCGAGATGGCCCGGAAGATCGTACAAAAGCACGTAAGTCCTGGCTCAGACATATCTTATCCCAACAATGTACTCCCGAATGATTGGTCATTTTTTTCCAAACAGAACAAAGTCGTCCTCGCCAACAGTGGTTTGATAGATCCCGAACGGTTGGAAGATTATGTGGCCCGAGAAGGCTACAGTGGCCTCGCTCACGCCATCCGCGAGATGACACCGGAGAAGGTTTGTGAAGAGATCAGTCGGAGCGGCCTCCGGGGCCGCGGGGGCGCCGGCTATCCCACCGGACTGAAGTGGCACTTGGTCCGTAAGGCACCCGGAGAACGCAAGTTTGTTGTGGCTAATGGGGACGAGGGTGATCCCGGGGCCTACATGGACCGTACCCTGATGGAATCGGATCCGCACCGAATTTTGGAAGGTATGGCCATTGCTGGTTACGCTGTTGGGTCGGAACAGGGTTACATCTATGTGCGAGGCGAATATCCTGTGGCTGCTCGGCGACTGGAGCAGGCCATAAAAGTGGTCGAACGTCGCGGATTGCTCGGCAGTCGGGTTATGGTCAGTAACTTCAACTTTCGCATCGATTTGCGCATTGGTGCCGGCGCCTTTGTCTGCGGTGAAGAAACTGCGCTGATGGCGTCGATCATGGGTCGAAGGGGGCAGCCGGTTCCCAGACCCCCTTACCCGGCCCAGCACGGCCTGTGGGGATATCCTACTCTTATCAACAACGTTGAGACCTTCGGCAACATCACGCCAATTATTAATCGGGGTGCGGATTGGTATTCCCAGATTGGCACCGAAAAGAGCAAGGGGACCAAGATCTTTGCTCTGGCAGGCAAGATTCAGAACACCGGCCTAATAGAGGTGCCCATGGGCATTACCCTGCGTGAGATCGTTTTCGATATAGGTGGGGGCGTTCCCGAAGGTCGGGCTTTCAAAGCAGCCCAGACCGGCGGCCCCAGTGGTGGCTGCATACCAGTTGAGCATCTCGATACTCCGGTGGATTATGACAGTCTCCAGGTGCTCGGGTCAATTATGGGTTCCGGTGGGTTAGTGATCATGGACGATCACAGCTGCATGCCGGATGTGGCAAAGTTCTTCATGCAATTTTGCATGGATGAGAGTTGCGGTAAATGTGTGCCCTGCCGGGTGGGCACTGCGCAATTGCACTGCTTGCTGGAACACATCACCAACGGGAGCGCCACCAACGCTGACCTGCAGATGATGGAAGAAACTGTGTCGGATGGTAAAGGAAACCAGCCTATGTGGTCTGGGGCAGTCGGCACCAAACCCCGTGTTGAGTACTTTGCGCTACTTCCGAGAAGAGTACGAAGCGCACATCAGGGATAGATCCTGCCCAGCTTCTGTTTGTCAGATGACTGAAAGACCTGTTCAGATCCTGTCTGACCCACCAGGCTGAGAAAGGTGAAGAAGGTTTTTCCCAATGGCGGTTGTTACCCTTACAGTAGATGACAAGCTCGTGGGAGCCAGTGAGGGCCAGACCCTGCTCGAGGTAATTCGGGAGCAGGGGATCGACATACCCACCCTCTGTCATCTGGAGGGTCTGAGTGAGTTGGGCGGGTGTAGGCTGTGCTTAGTGGAGGTCAAGGGCAGTCCCAAGCTTCTGGCCTCGTGCGTCTCGCAGGTGCAGGAAGGGATGGTGGTACAGACCCACAGTGATCGGCTTATTGAGTACCGGAAGATGATAGTGGAACTCCTTCTCACCGAGCGTAATCACGTCTGTGCGGTCTGCGTAATGAATGATCACTGTGAGTTGCAGGATCTGGCAGCAAAACTTGGTGTGGACCATGCGCGGTTTGAATACTTCTGCCCGGATTTGCCCATGGATGCCAGTCATGATCGGTTTGTCGTGGATCGTAACCGGTGCATCCTCTGTAGTCGTTGTGTTCGTGTTTGTGATGAAGTTGAGGGTGCCCACACCTGGGATTTGCTCGGAAGAGGCGTCAAAAGCATGGTCATCGCCGACCTTAACCAGCCCTGGGGCAAAAGTCAGAGCTGCACCGATTGCGGCAAGTGCGTCCAGGTGTGTCCCACAGGTGCACTCTTTGAAAAAGGAGTTCCAGTGGCTGAGATGAAAAAAGAGCATGACTTCCTACGCTGGATTCTCGACGGTCGGGAAAAGAAGATTTGGCATGGTAGATCCTTTAGCAGGGAGAAAAAGTGAGTAAGACCCGGCATAAAAAGATCCGCTTGGCAACTGCCTGGCTTGGTGGTTGCTCCGGCTGCCATATGAGCTTCTTAGACCTGGACGAGCTCTTGCTCGATCTGGCGGAGGCGGCCGAACTCGTTTACAGCCCGCTGGCAGATATAAAAGAGCTGCCGGAAGGAATCGATGTGATCCTGGTGGAAGGGGCGGTAGCCAACACTGACCACGTCAAATTGGCAGAGCAGATCCGGTCCAGGAGCAAAATCGTAGTAAGCTTTGGGGACTGCGCTGCTACTGGTAATGTGACCAGTTTGCGCAATCGGCTGGATGTGGAAGATCTGCTTGCTACAGTCTACCAGGAGGGACCAGGGAAGATATCCCAGCAGGATGAGCTCTTGCCGCTGCTCTTGCCTAAGGTTCTTCCTCTGCACCAGGTAATTCCTGTCGACGTTTTCATTCCGGGCTGTCCTCCTGATCCTGGAAGGATCTGGGCGGCGGTGACCGCTTTGCTGGAGGGGAGACCGGTTGTCCTGAGCGAAAAGATGCGAAGGTTCGGCTAGAGTTTTCTGGACAGACAGTTCCAGAAATTCTTTGTCCACTTAGCCCGGATGTTTCATAAATTGCTGTCGCGAGACCGTGTAGATGGCCGGGCCACCGGGCAATCGCAGGGTGTGGGACCCGAGGCGTACCTGAACGGTACGTCGCAGGGTTCGACACCCGAGGACGCCCGGAAGGACGGCCATTTCCGCGGTCGCAGCAGGTGATTCATGAAACATCCGGGCTAGCAAAAACTGCAGAGAGAGCAGTTATGACCAAAACAATAACTATTGATCCGATAACCCGCATAGAGGGCCACGCAAAAATTGCTCTCTACCTCGATGAAGGTGGCAGGGTAGTTGATGCTCGCTTTCAGGTCAAAGAATTCCGGGGCTTTGAAGAGTTTTGCCAGGGCAGAAGTTTCTGGGAAATGCCGGGCATCACCTCACGGATTTGTGGAATCTGTCCAGTAAGTCACCTGCTGGCTTCAGCTAAAGCGGGTGATGCCATTCTCGGAGTCCAGATACCGCCCGCGGCTACAAAACTCCGCAAGCTCATCAACTGGGCCCAAATAGTACAGAGCCACGCCCTCAGTTTCTTTCATCTCAGCGCGCCGGATCTCTTACTCGGCATGGAAA
Source organism: uncultured Alphaproteobacteria bacterium (assembly GCA_963698365.1). Lineage (GTDB taxonomy): Bacteria > Pseudomonadota > Alphaproteobacteria > Rhizobiales > Stappiaceae > Hongsoonwoonella. The sequence goes on along the minus strand of CAVOQM010000004.1, from coordinate 3,814 downwards.
GCGAACCCGCCAAGCGCAACTTCATTGGGCTCCTGCAAAAACATCCTGAGATAGGGAGGAATGGTATCCGTTTACGCCAGATCGGCCAGGCAATAATACGGCTGCTGGGTGGTAAGAGCGTTCATCCCAGTTGGACCCTTCCAGGCGGAGTGGGCGACCCACTCTCGCCAGAGGAGCTCAGTGAGATCAAAAGTATGCTTCCGGATGGATTCCATATCATTCAGCTGGCGCTGGACTTGCTCAACGACATGCTAAGCAAGTATGAGGCTGAAATCGAAAATTATGGCAATTTCCCTAGCCTGTTCATGGGATTGGTCACGCCCGATGGAGGCTTGGAACACTATGACGGTCTCCTACGGGTGATGGACAGTGAGGGCAGGCTGGTGGAAGACAAGGTGTCTCCTGAGGACTACAGGGTCATAATTGAAGAGGCCGTTGAGCCCTGGAGTTATTTAAAATTTCCCTACTACAAACCTCATGGCCCCGACGGCCTTTACCGGGTCGGCCCTTTGGCTCGGCTGAATATCTGCGATTTTGCAGGCACGCCGAGGGCGGACCGGGAGCTGCGGCAGTTCAGACGGTTGAGTCCAGGCGGCACGCCGGTGACCAGCAGCTTTCACTATCACTACGCCCGGCTCATTGAAATCCTTTTCGGACTGGAGAAGATTGCCGAGACCTTGGAAGATCCGGAGATCACCGACCCACACGTACGAAGTAAGGCCTTTGTCAACCAGTCTCAGGGCATCGGTGTGATCGAAGCACCCAGAGGCACCCTGTTTCACGAATATCACGTAGACCAGCATGGCATCTTGCAAAAAGTCAACCTGTTGGTTGCGACGGGCCACAACAACCTGGCCATGAACAAGACCATCTTGCAAATCGCTCAAAGGTACCTCAACGGCTCTCGTATTACAGAAGGGGTGCTCAACCGCATCGAGCATGGCATTCGGGTTTTTGACCCCTGCCTTAGCTGTTCCACCCATGCCGTGGGGCAGATGCCACTGCATCTGCAAGTGCTGAACTTTAGGGGAGGGGTAGAGGTCGAACTGACCAGAGATTGATAGCAACCGGGGACTGTCGATGATTCTGCTCATAGGTTGCGGTAACAGCCTGAGACGAGATGACGGCGCCGGTCTGCTCTTGGCAGCATTACTGGAAAAAAGCTGGCGGTCAGGTCCCCAAGTGGTGAAACGGATCTGCGTTCATCAACTCACACCGGACCTGGCTGAATACATTGCCCGCGATGAAGTGAAGGTTGTTGTTTTTGTTGACAGCATAGCCGCAAAAATGGAGGTCACCCATCCAGAGGTTGAAGTGAGAAGGTTGACCGTAGAGGATTCTTCGCCCAGCCTCGGACATTTCTTGCCTCCAAAGGCGTTGATGCTCTACGCTCGTTTTCTTTATAACAAAAGCCCATCCAGCTGGACAGTGACTGTTCCAGGTACAGACTACGGTCATGGGGAGGGCTTGGGCAAAGTTGCCAAAAGAGCGATAGCCAAGGTTTCCTACCGAGACATTACTGCCCCAGATGTCTGGTTGGTAAAGATGGCTGCTGCGGCAACCCAACAGCCAATGTAGATGCCCAAGAAAAACAACGCAAGCTTACCTCAAGCGTGGCCTACAGTTTCCCACTTCTGCACTCCTGGGTCGCTCAACATTAAACCCCCGGTCAAACCCTGAAAAGTTATGCAGCCAAAGGTCATCGCCAAGGATCAGCCAGGACAGTACTATTACCACCAAGAGTACCCGCCAGCATTCTTTACAAGTTGTAAAATCCCTTCCCCTGCCACGAAATCTACCATCTAATAATTAGCATTTATTTCAATAAGTTAATTTTGAACTTGTATGGCACAAAAATTTCATCTTCTGTTACTCAAGCGTGCGGAAATGTTACTGGAGGGTTCTGTTCGCCCACTGGTAGAGGTTGGAGAGCACTGCCCAATAACTATAAAAAATTCTCGGACCTCACCTGAAAGGAAGAAGGCGTGAAATCCGAACTTGAAGTCTCAGCGGTCGATGCTCGGTACTATTTCGCTACTCGGGACCTGGGCTTGAAGTGGTATAACTATGACGAATTAAAGGAGATAAGCGATCTTATTTGCACAACCACCGCCGTTGGCCATCTGCCGTTTCACTTGGTGGTGTTGCTGGCAGCAGATGCAGCTGAGACGAGACTGCAGCGTAAAAGAGAATCGAGCTCATCTTGTTTGAAGTCGTGGGGATTCCTAGCGTTAATCTGAAGCTCAACGCAGAGCAACTGTGTGAGGCGATTGAAGAGCTGCATTGTGCCTTGAACCTTCTGGACTCTGTGCTCAAAGAGCTTGAAAGTGGTGCAATGATGGGGATGACAATTTCGGACCGCCTGGCAGAAGCCTGGTATAAAGTGAACTGTTGTCGTCTTTATACCGAAAGCGATGTCAACCTGGATGAATTCAACGTGGAAGCGATGGGACTCATCAACGATGCGAAATGCATGGTGGACAGCCTGGTGAGTTGGGGAAAAGGAATGACTTCTCAAGGAAAGATCTCAATAACTTCATGCATTTCCAACGCTTCAAGGAATCTCACGTTTGTCTTGTGTGAGTTGGAAGATTGGCTCAACAGGCTAGCAAGATGATTAACCGATGAGATTTCACTTAATGGAAGGCGATTTATGCTATGGCTCCGATTTTTGAAAAAAACGAGCTTGTGATGCTGGAGGACCTTATACTCCTCGCCAAAGAAGGCAAAGATGTTCGGGTGCAGGTTCAATTAAGAAAACAGGATATCAGCCAGAAAGTCCATACCGTAGGGACGGCAGAGAGGAAGGCGGAATTAGAGTCCTACCTTCTAATAGCTGATTACACCTGCAGCGTTGCAGGAGAGGTCTATGAGGTGCCAAAAGTCTACATCTTCGGCTCAGAAGAGGAATCTCTAACTACGGCCAAAATGCACAAGAATATCGCCAACGAGCGTTTAAAGAGAGATTACCAGCGTCTGAAGGATGCCACAATTAAAATTAGAAGAGAAGTACTTCTGAGCAAGCGCCCGGTGGCATACAACAAACAGTTACTGGCGTCAACTTAACTGATGCAGAGGTGTTTCCGCCTGTCTATTGCCTATTCGGAAACGGCTTTGTGTGCAGGTGATTCTGAGGGGTTCCGCCAAAAGCGTGACGACGAATAATCTTTGAGTTCTTGAACTCGCAGGAGAATCTTTGCTTCTCTCAGAATGAAATCGAGTACTTTGCGGATGGAAACTAGACCGAGCCAGGCGACATGTGGCTAGCAAGGACACCTAGTAGACACTGGATTTTTTTGATTGGGACGTTTGCTTTGTTTATGCCTTCCATGTCCTGCAGTTATCCCACTGTTGTGGGAAGCATAGCCGAATCTAATCCAGGCACGCATTTCCTTTGGATTGCGATCATTTTGTTGGTAGCAAAATTGTCTAACCTTGTGGTGCGTTATGGTCAGCCTCCGGTTCTGGGCGAACTACTCGTTGGCGTTCTATTCGGCAACCTGTCCCTGGCGGGCTTTCATTTCTTTGAGCCAATTCGGCAAGACCTCATCATCAGGTTTCTGGCTGAACTCGGAGTTGTGATCTTACTTTTTCAGGTTGGCTTAGAATCCAATGTGAAAAAAATGCTTCGCGTGGGCCCACGGGCTTTTCTGGTTGCCTGGATTGGAGTCCTGGTTCCCTTCTTTCTCGGCACCGCAATAGTTGGACCTTTTCTCCTGCCAAGTCTTTCTTTTCATGCTCATCTTTTTCTAGGGGCGATCCTTACGGCAACTTCGGTCGGGATTACAGCACGAGTTTTCCAGGATGTGGGTCA
>CAVOQM010000003.1:0-177735 GCA_963698365.1 uncultured Alphaproteobacteria bacterium | reverse complement strand
GTGCTGCGGCCCTTGGGGTACTCTGCCCTCGCGGATCTTGTCCACCACGCGCGATCGCTTTTGTCCATGACACAGCTCTCCCGTGTTGTGTACATCTTCTCGCGCGTCGTTCATGATTCGTCCTTGAAGTTGCCGCTCGCCATCCAGACTACGGCTGTGCGCCTGTTGCTTAATTTGGTAGATACCATCTTTCACAACAAGGATCCGAATCCGCAGCTAGGACGAGATTTACTAGCTCGCGTGCTCGATTCGCTCGTTAGAAAGCTCGGTACCCTGAAGCACTATATTCCAGTGGTTGAACGAGGCGGAGCGAGCGAGGGCCGCGGAAACATCTGATCTTGAAGCGGCGGTTGCCTGGAATACGCGATCAGCCTCGAGTGACGAGCAACAAAGCGAGGCGCGCACGAAGGCCGAAGATGAACAAAGCGATAGGATAACGCTAAAGTTATGGACACTGAATGGCACATCGGAAGCTTCTGACACTCTTCACGATCTGCAGACCATGGTAAGATCGATTGTTGTTGGTCTCAAGACAGTAATTTGGTGCATTAACAACTACAGACACCAAAGGGACAAGGAGAAGGGCTGTGAACAACTGCCGACAGCACCGGGCTCGCTCGAACGAGGAACTCGCTTCTGCACTTCAGAAACTGACCAACTGGGAACGGGATCTGATTGACAAGTACATTTCGTAAGCACTGCAATGCTTCGCAGTTTTCAGGCAGATTCCTACAGGAGATGACAACTTGTTTCACATCAGTCAAAGTCGGAATCTATTCTTGTAGCGAGCCAGTACCGTGATGTTCTTACCTACTTTGCTGCTGCTTTTACGGTTCTGGACTCTTTCAACCTGCGGTGCACGATCGGGAAAAGGATTAACCTTCGCTTCGACAACATTGTTAAGGATCATCACGTCATGGTGATCCCTTGTCAATTGCTTAGCTCAGACCAAAAAGCGAGTTTCGGCTTTATTGGCGTCCTGCTACCGTTCCTTATGGAGAGGATAGGCGAGTTGTCTTTGAGTGATTCCAATGATTACGTATTCTTTGAGCCAGCAGTCGATACAGATTGCACTGATGAAACAGTACCGACCGAATTAGTCGAGAAAGCTTTTGAATGCGTGGAGCCCATAGATAAGAAGAAACGAGCATCCACAATTCTTGAACTATTCGAAAGGGTTCTGAAGTCCCTTTCATTATTCCCTGACAACGAGGCTGCGCTTCGTCCTTACCTACGGAGTATCGTCACCACCTGTTTGCGCTCAACGATGGAAAGTCCCGACGGCTGGCCGAACAATCATTGCACTCTTCTCCGATATATCTTCCGTGGAATATCGGCAGGAAAATTCGAGGAATCGTACAAAGAGCTCCTGCCCTTGCTTCCAACTATTTTGAATGGTCTCAACAGGATTCTTCATGCGACGGACGACACTAGCATGAGGCATGTAATCATCGAGCTCTGTCTAACGGTTCCAGCAAGGCTCTCCTCTTTGCTCCCGCATATGTCCCTGTTGCTAAGAAGGATCGTGAACGCCCTCAATTCGAACACGGGGGACTTGGTTAATCTTGGGTAAGCTTCCGCATGTTGCAATCATTCTCGTCTGTAAAGACCGCTTGCCTCTCACCACGCCTTGTACATTTTCGATATCAGGTTGCGCACGTTAGAGTTCTGGGAGGATAATCTAAACCCCGAATTCTTGTACCCCATTCTTTCGAAACAAACCGACTATCTCACAGAGCTCATGACTGCGCTGTCCAACCATCTTCGACCTGCCCCATATCCTTATGGTCTTCTTACGATGAGACTCCTGGGGAAGCTCGGCGGAAGGAACCGTCGTTTTCTACGTGAGCCTCTTGATGTATCTTTCAGTGCGCCAATCATAGGTGAAGGTCTTTTCATGTCCGTTCCGTGCAGCTGGTCACCGAAGCACGAATTGATTGGAAGTAGTGAATTCGCGGAGGACGCACGGGACGAGTCCGATACGAAGGACGGGCGCAAATGACGAATATAGGGTTCCGTTACCCCTTGAGCGTGCGCTGTGTATTGAGCGATTTTTTGTTGAAGTCCTCCTCAATGTTTCGAAGATAAAAAGTGTCTGGAGGAGAATGTATCATTTCAAGTTCCAGCGCTGAAGCACAGACGACAAACGAAGAAATGTCCAATTGAAAGCCGAAATCGACAAACCAAGCGGAGGATCCGCAAACGCATGCTTCTTTCCCGCTCGCTTGCTTCTTGCTCACGGGACCTTTTCTCGGAAAGGCACAGATTCTCATTTAGCGCTACCTGCTCACAAAAGGTTCGCGGCTCGCTATGCGATGAAGCTCTATATCATTGACGCTATGCCATCGGACGAGGCCGAGAAATTACTTTCCGGTCACATGCCATCAATCAAGAGGCTCATTTTCGCCAGATCTCTTCGCCTTCTCCCCCTTCCTGAGCAGAACAGGTCTGCGTCTTTGATGCACTGGCATTTCTCATACAGCAAACCCCATGCTTGGTGCCTCTTTCGGATCAGCACCTTCTCGCATTCTTGTCAGAGTTCTTGATGATGTCGTCTATTGCGGATGTCGAAATGTCCGATTCAAACTTGATTGGATATGTTGTCGATAAGAATGGCTTCACGGAGTTAGCCAAAGACAAGGAATCCGTCAAAGCTTCAAGCCGGCCATTCACCCATACTATAGGCATCTTCCTCCGTCGACAATGCGAGTGAAAAGGGAAAGTGATGGACCTTACATAATTATTCCGGGGGAGTTGACGAGTGGTGTTCTACTTAGGGTATCAGGACTCCGTCTTTTCCGAGCTGTGATGACCAAGCATGCAGACGTTTTTTTTTCGACGCTGACTCAGCGACTCCAGTTGGTATGCCAATGCTTGGTCGAAAATGAATCACTTGTGACTACTCTAACCCTGCTGTGTTGCGAAATGCAGGAAACCCCATGTGATTAGTTTATTATTTCGATCTCTCATTTCAAGCCCGCCGACGGCCGTTGTTACAGCCCGAGATCAAAGATTTCCAGGAGAACCACACCGATACGACTGTCTCATTCACCATCAACGCGACGAAGGAGAAGATCAACGAGTTCGAGAAGGAGAAGAACGGCCTTTACGGCAAATTCAAACTACTGACTCTCTTCGACAAGGATGGTCGCATCACGAAGTATGAGTCACCCGAGGATATCTTGGCAACGTTCTACGATGTGCGTCTTGAGTACTACCATCGACGTAAGGAACTTCTTCTTCAAAAGATGCGACGCGAGCAGAATATGTTGTCGAACAAAGCCAGGTTCGTCGAAGAAGTTTGCTCGGGCGACTTGGTCGTTGGCAACAGGAAGCGCTCCTCTATTCTCGCCCACCTTGAAGAAAGAGGTTATGATTTGCTCGAAAAAGAGAACCAGACTGTTGCCGAAGACGAAGAGAGTGATGCAGACGCCAACGATTCGACAACCGATGCCGAGCTTGCTAAAGGGTACGAGTACCTTTTGGGAATGAAGATTTGGTCGCTGACTTACGAAAAGGCCGGGGCTCTTCGTGCGCAACTCGCGGAGAAAACGCAGGCAGTCGCTGATCTGGAGGAAACTGCTCCGACTCAAATTTGGCTCGACGATCTCGATGCGATCGAAGAGGCGCTTGCGGAACGTGACGACGACAAGAGGGCAGCCGAAGAGGACGAACTTAAGGCGCAGAATAAGAGCAAGAAGTACTAGGGGAAGAAGGCAAAGAAGCAGGCCGCAGCTGCCAAACGTGGCAAGAAGAAGGAGGAGTGGAACTCCGATCTCGAGGACGATTCTTCGGAGGACGACGCAGAAATGGACTCTAAGGATGTCTTTGCGCCAAAGACGAAAGTGGGGACCAAGAGGAAAGCCGCTCCACAACAGGCAAAGGTCGTAAAGAAGGAAGATGACGCGAACATTCCTGGCTCGTTCGAATCGGCACCCAAGCCGAAGGCTGCAGCAAAAAAGGCACCTTAGCCTGCGAAGCCCGCACCGATCATCAAGAAAGATTATAGCTCAGACGAAGAGGAGTTGGGAGAATCTCTCTTTGAACGAATCTACAAGAAGATGATCATCTCGCCGCCCGCCAAGCAGTCCAGGGCCAAGGTCGACGCCCACACCGACTATTCCAGTAACTATCCACCATGGCGGAGCGCGAAGCACAGCAGAATGCCTACTCTTACCATGAGATGTCCAACAAGGTGGAGCAGGCCGACCGGTCTGTGCGCCGGGGCCGTGGCAGCGAGCCCTCAGGGAAAGTGGAGAGCCTTCGAGGACGCGACGACATTGGACGAATGGGAGATCGCGTCGAGTCGCGGCCAAGACGACGCGTCCCTCCGAGGTCGAGGCCAAGCTCGAGAGGGCTCACAAGAAGCGCCAGAAGCGAGAGCAGACCACCACGCGCCGTGGCGGGGACAGCATCTTGGCCGCGAGCGGTGGACAAACCATCCTGGACCTCGGATCTCTGACCGGCTATCAGCCATCGACACCTGGCAGCGAAACGGCGTACGAGAATCTACTGGGACGTGCTTATGTACCAGCTTCTTCGAGAGGATATTGTGCACATCTCACTTTTTCTTTGTGGCATCCCCCGTTGCCTTATGCGACAGAACATGATCGGATCGCGGGCCATGCTCGGCAATCAAGCTCCCTCGGTCTTGCGAGATGCGGCTGAAGAGGTGATTGTTAAGCTCAAGGATCAGCACCTGAAGGACCCAGACCGTCACGATGCTATTTCGCGTCTCTTGACGGGAAAGTCTGCCAAGAGCGGCAATGGCGTTTCCTCTGAAGAGTATGCCACCCTTGTGCAGCTTGGAAGGGATTAGACGATTACGATGAGTTTGCTCAATCGCAAACGCCTCGTGATAGTGACGCGGTCGACAAGCTCGACGACGAGATGGGCGTTGCCGTGGTCTTTGACGACTCGGATGAAGACAACGAAGGCGAAGGAGGGGGGAGTGACGTGGACGAAGACCAGGTTGTGGATGCATCAGATACATCGTCTGAGGAAGAAGACGCGGGAGAAGATGTTCCGAAGGACATTGACGAGGCGGACGACGATGGAGAAGTCGTTGTGCAGGAGGACCCGATGTCTCCAAGAAGAAGCTTCATCATTCTCATGGGCGTACGCTAAGCGTACACGAGATCGATGCACATTATTTGCAGCGTCAGCTCTCGCATCATTACGACGATGCTGATGTTTGTGCTAAAATATCAAACGATGTCCTATCGGTGTTCGATGTCCGAAATGGCAGTGACATTCGCGAGCTCGCGAGAACAAGCTTCTGGTTCTTCTTGGCTTTGATCTATTCGACACGATAAAGCTCCTTCTGCACAATCGCGTCCGCATATGGGCTTGCGTCTCCATGAAACGGGCTCAGAACGAAGAGGAACGCAGTGAAATTGAATCCGTTTTGGATAATGAGCCCACGGGTGAGGGTAAGCGTGTTTGTGGCTCAGGACTGGTTACGCGAGCGCATGCGTGGCATCACTGACTCGCTCCAGAACAAGAACGATAGGGGGGATCAGAGCGTGTCAAAAGCCCATTCTATTGTAGTCAAGGGGACTATTGGTGACGGGAAGACCAATTGCGATACCGTAGATGACATGGACGTCGACAAAGAAGATGAACCGCTCGAGCTCGACCTTGATTCTCTAGCTTTTCGGGATGGTTCGCACACAATGAGCAACAAAAAGTGCATCCTTCCAGACAAATCATGGAGGGCCACAAAGAAAGGCTACGAGGAAGTGCATGTACCTGCTGTTCGTAGCGTGGTACCCTCAGATGAGAAGTTGGTGTCCATTGCCGAGCTTCCTTCCTGGACGCATGCTGCTTTCAAAGGTTAGTCAAATTTGACATCGTTGCCTGATTTATGCGGACGACTGTTGTTTATCCCTTCATCTTTCTGTTGCTACTCCCGACCGCGGCAGTCGCAGTTTCTCTTGCTCTGCTCGCCTTTCTGGACCTCGTCTGTTTCATCAAACCAGAGCGATTCACTTCGTTCTCGTAATGACCTGGTCTGTATCACGTTTATTGCGTGCACCCCAGCATCAGTGACGAGCTACGAGTGTCTCTTTATGATGAAATCCGACGAGGACTCAATGTCAAGCAGCCAGAGAAACTGCGTTTGTCAAAGGATGGATAAGTTGCAACAATCAGCATGCATGAAGGAAGTTTCAGCTTTCGAATTCGACGTGGAGGTTCACGGCTATGTTCAGCTTTCCATGTGATGGTGGAAGACGTGAACGGCGAAACTGTCCTTCATCACGAGGTATTCTCACTCCGGAGTAATAGCATTGAAACGGAGCACTAGCTCTTGTTTACCGTGCCCATTTTGGAGCCGTTGCCTCCGGCATACTTTATCCGAGTGATATCAGATAGATGGCTACATTCAGAATCAGTTCTCCCTGTCTCGTTCAACAACCTCGTTTTGCCCGCGAAGTTTCCGCCGCCGACCGAAGTGCTTGATCTCCAGCCTCTACCTCCGGCTGTACTGGCTGAGCCAGCACTCATCAAGCTGTTTTCTTTCAAAGAGTTCAATCCTATTCAAACCCAGTCGTTTCACGAACTCTTCAAGACCGACCGCAACATCCTCATCTGTGCCCCCTCTGGTGCGGGCAAGACTGCTTGCGCTGAATTTGCTATTCTGCGCATGCTGGTTTCCAATGCCGATGGCAAGTGTGTTCACGTCGCTCCCAAAGATAAAATCCCCTGCCCATCTTTAACAATTGGAAAAATTGCTTCGGTTCTATCCTTGGGGCAGGAAAAGTTGTGAAATTGACCGGAGAAACCGCCCCCGATCTTCGACTGCTTGCCGAGGGTACATAAGCTCATCGTTGCCATGGTCAAACAATGGGATATGCTGAGTCGACGATGGAGACAGCGGAAAGCCGTACAGGCTGTTTCCCTGGTGATTTTTGACGAGCTGTACTTTCTTGGTGGCGACGTAGGACAACAATGGAGGTTGTGATATCCCGCATGCGCTACATCAGCAGGCAGCAACAGCCAGAAGCAAAGACTGCTCCGCTGCGTATTGTGGGTTTGAGTGCATCGCTCGCAAATGCACGCGAAGTGGGGGAATGGATGGGCGTGCCGCTCAAAGGCCTTTTCAACTTTTCGCCGAAGGTTCGACCTGCTCCTCTTGAAATTTATTTTTGGTCTTTCGACCAAAACAATTACTCAGCTCGGTTGATGGCGATGGCAAGGCCTGTATACAACGCAATCGTGAGGCATTCGGATGGAAAGCCAGTAATCGTGGTTATGCCCAGTAGACGTCAGGCGCAACCAACTGCGATTGATCTTATGACGTATCACGAGAGTGAAGAGGGCTCCTTTTTTCTCGGATCACAGGTGAACGGTGAAGAGATCGACGAAGTAGCTGCTGCTCTCCGAGAGCCCGCCCTGCAGCAAGTTGTCCCCGCAGGAGTGGGGTTTCTACACGAAGGAATGGTTGACTCGGACAAGGACACGGTTTCTGACCTCTTCAACACTGGAACGCTTGGCATCCTCGTCTGTCCGATTGATGTCTGTTGGCAGATAAAGAGTGTTGCGCATTTGGTTGTGATTATGGGAACGGAGGTCTTTGATGGACGAGAACGGCGTCATGTAGATATTCCCATCGTTGATCTCTTACATGTGATCGGCAGAGCGAGTCGACAGACACTCGATCGCATGGGCAAGTGCGTGATTCTCTGCCACGCGCCAAAGAAAGATTATTTGAAGAAACTTGTGTACGATCCTCTCCCGATCGAAAGCCACCTGGATCAGTACCTCCATGATCACTTCAATTCTGAGATCGTGACAAAAACAATCGGCAGTATTCAAGACGCTGTTGACTATATTACTTGGACCTTTCTCTACAGAAGGTTGGCAAAGAATCCAAACTACTACGGTTTACAGGGCACTTCCAATGTGTACCTGAGCGAGCACCTCAGTGAGATGGTTGAGGCAGTTTTGGGTGACTTGGAAGATAGCAAATGCTGTCAGATGTCCGAGGAAGGGATGTATCGCCTCTCAATCTTGGTATGAATGCTGCGTACTACTATATTCAGGACCAAACAATCGAGCTGATTGCCTCATCTGTTACCGCCAAGACGAAAATTAGAGGGGTGACGGAAATCCTGTCGGCTTCATCGGAGTTCTCGGCTCTGGCAACATGACCTACCGTACGAGCTCTCTGAGTCAGCTCAATTCAATGAACCGAATACGAGGGCACTGGTTCTTCTCCAGTGCCACTTCTCGAGAAAGTCCTTGTCTGCGGATCTTAGAGCAGATCAAAAGATTGTTGTCAGAGAGAGCATTAACTTGATACAAGCTATCGTCGATGTCATATCAAGCAATGGATGGCTAAAGCCAGCACTCGCTGCAATGGAGCTAAGTCAAATGGTGGTACAGGGGCTCTGGAACAAGGACAACGTCCTCATGCAGGTAAGTATTATTCTTGTCGTTCACGCTGCAGAGGCTCTAATGCGCGCCGTCAACGCATTACTCATATCTCTAGATCGTCTCCGATCTTTTCCGAATGTGCTAATGTTGGCGACGACGAACCTTACATCTTCCGACGATTTGGCCTTTGTGGATCGTGCCGACGTGAAGCAGTTCATCGGACTTCCGATTCTCGAGGCACGATACGAAATCTTTCGCAGCTCCCTTAAGGAACTGGCGCGCGTGGGTATTATCGACTCTGACGAAGATGACCGAGAGTCTCTTTGTTCGTTTGTTGAATTTATGAGCCAACCACGGGGGAACGACCTGGAATGCTGGCTCGTTCTCTGCTCAAGTGCGCTGAAGCTGCGGAAGGCTTGAGCGGGCGAAGCCTTCGAAGACTTCCGCTTCAAAGTCATGCTCTCTATGTGCAGAGCACGGAGCAAGTGACCATGGAAGTATTTCTCGAGGCGTTGAAGAAGGGGATAACTGCCGAGCAAGGATCCAGAAAGTGCTTAGCCTTCGATTGTTCCTAGGGTTTGCACCGATAATCACACGTGAAAGATTGGGGAGCGGGGATCATAACTGGACTATAATTTATGTACGGATTCTTGCATCGAGAAACTAGTTCAATGCCTGGGTCGTTTTGCGGCCGGTCCTTGCTGCTCTCGAAATGCCTCATTCTTGTAAGCTTCCAACATCTCAAAAGAGAAACCTGAACGTTCAGGAGCGGGCCCGCCGTCTTCCCACCCCTCTCTGACCATCCCGCTTTCCCAAAGGCCTTGGTTCCATATCCCGCTTTCCAACCACTTCGTCCGTATGATGCCGCCAAGCCTGCGAACTCCCCTGACGACGATCCCACCCCCGCTCGAAGTCCGACATTTCTGGGCCCTCCGGTCGGCGGAAAACGGTTTTGATCTCCCTTGGGGGTGGCCAACTTGACTTCCACATGCCTCCCTTGCATGGGAATGGGCTGTGCCGCTACCGCACGCTGGGCGCCGTTGCTCCCGTTATCGAAAGTCAAAAACCAAAGCCACGAGATCTCATTTGTGCCTGATCCATCATGACAATCGAGTCGACAACAGGCCCAATCTGTTCAAACACCCGCTTCAGCTCATCCCGGTCTACACTCGGCGGGATTCCACCTACAAAGACCTTATTCTGCAGCTGTTCCGGCGTGAGTCCAGCTCGTCCCCGTGGCGCCTGCGCCACATCCTGTCCTGCCGACGGACTCGCGGGATCTCGTTTGTTACCATCATGTATGGAGGGCGGCGCAATGCCACGAGCCTGCGCCCGCTTGACATCGACTACCTTGTGATTGATTTCGTGACGAGGTTCACTCATGACCAGGTCAACCGTCTCTTCGTCCTGAAAGACGACAAAGGCGAATCCTCGGGGGTCGCCCGTGACACGTACTGCATCAAAGTGATAGCGAAGCGACTCTTCAGTCGTCTGCCAAGACAAGCCTCCGACAAAGATCTTGTCGGCATCAATAGCAGACGATTGCTTCTTAAAGGTGCCGCCTCCGCCGCCTCCACCTCCACTATGGATACTGCCTCCGCCGTTGCCGTAATAGTCCCCCATGATTGTATTTACTCAATCGCAGTAGTCTGGCACTTGTTTCTGTTGCTCTTCAAGGCCTCGAACGCGACAATCTTAATAAAAGACCAAGAGACACTGCTCTGTGTGTTTCAGACACGACGGTGAAGTTCACAGCATCTGGCAAGGCAGGGAACGGGAAGCCTACCGGTAAAAACGCTAGAATCTGTCATGGTCGGCGCAGTACAGCGCTCGCGCTCGCTACATTCTATCGCTGGTTGGACAAAAGCACGCACGTACGTCGCGCGCATCGCCGGCTTCTCTCGAGGTATTGTCTGCGAGCTCGGTCGTACATCGATCCTCCAGGCGATTGTAATTTTTACTTGACGCGCCAATTCCATGCCAAATCATCATGGCTATTCCTAACTTCAGACTAACAGTGAAGTCATGCGCAAATACTCTCTCTTGCAAGACGAGTAAGTGCCTGTCGAGAGAGAAGGGGAAGATAACCTGTGTGGAGAAGGGGGTCGAGAGAGAAGGGGAAGATAACCTGTTGGGAGAAGGCAGAAGAAGGGCGAGGAAAAAACAGGAAAGAGAAGATAAACCGAATAGTTGTATTCAGTACTGTAGAAAATGTATATTAATATCCATACGTTTTTTTGTTGAGTACAACAGCACCACAGAAGAGAGAGAACACAGCAACAAAGAAGAGCAACAGTACTGATTGGACTCTGTGGTTCAATAATTGCAAAAAGATCTCCAACAGCTGAAATCTCTCGACCATGGTAAAGAAGCTTGTCTGTCTGAGTCACAGTGTTGGAAATGATGACAAAACACTTTCCTGGAGTGGACAGGTCTGCAAAGTAGAAGATCCGATCATAGAAAGCATTGCCAGCAGTGTAATGCAGCCTCTGAAATGCTGTTGTCCATCCGCCTTGCTGACTTGTAGGATTCTGCACACGCACACTTGAGTTACCTGATGAAGAATGATGCTTGAGAGCAATTAGTATCCCCACAAGCACCTTGTCATCAGAAATGTCATCAAAGTCATCCTCTTCACACTCATGGACAGAGATAACAGTCCACTGTAATTTCCATGGAGGAGCACCACTGATAGGTTCATACACCATAGTTTGGTACTGTATACAATATTATGAGAAGAAAATATTGTATTGAATTTTATGAGACCTAATTTATCCTTCACAAAAAGCACTGTCAATACAGGCAAAAGATACCTTCAAGTTGCCACAGTCCAACTTGAAGCATATCTATTGAATCATTTGTAGAAAGAAACAAGACTCATTGACGGGGTTGACAACACTATATTTTTTTATATGAAAATTAATTTTCTGCATGCAAAATTCCAGTTGTTTACATGAATTTGACTGTGGTGGGCTATTTCAACATAACCTTATATTTGCATTATTGTTCCAGTGTGTGTGTGTGTAACCAAGTAAACTAACCCCCTTAGTAAGTATTGTTGTCAATCATGGGGAGCAATGGAACTAATCACTAGTATTGTAGTTCAGACAAGTCCAGTTGATGGCAGCCTAGGATAACATACCAGTAGCTCAAATACATATACATTGGACATGGCTGTCTATTTGATTATAACTATTCCCACCATTGGCTGTGCCAATGGGTGAAACCAACAATTAACCCACTCACTACTAAGTCTTGGTTTTAATGGGGGAAATGGACCTGAGGACTATTATGGTGGTTCAGGCAAGTTCAAGCTTGGTGGCAGCCTAGTACATGAAGAATTTGCAGAGAGAGGATAGAAAACATGAGTTTCATAGTCAGCAGAGAAATACCTAAACTGCTTGGGTGGGGTCATGGTCTGCACAAGTTAGCTTATGTTTTGTTAGTACATCAAATTACTCATACTACTAGTACTTGCTCCACGAGAGCATACTAATAGAAGTAACTATACTTACCAAGGTCAAGACCAATGTCACCATTTTTAACTAGGTCAGACTAATTATAACAGTGGTTAGTGGCCTAACCAAGCAGATGCACTTAATTGCCTTGACTCTTTGTCAATGATTCACTGCCTAGTCCTCCTGCTGAACAACAAATGGTCCTGAAACAGTGGCAACAATGGCATCAAGCCAACTTGTCAATGGTGGTCAATTCAGGATGATCTGTATGTAAGACATCCTTGATTATCAGATTCATTCTGTTTGAAAGTTCTTGCACTTGGAAAATGTGAATCTGGCTGACAAAATATCCACTGCAACTCGTGTGTGGGCTGGCATTGGCAGTTTCGAGGAACGATGTGGTCTTGGACGTGGTATTATGTACTGTATTGAAGACATAGGAATTCAGTTGGATGGAACTGGGAAGTGGATCCCAATGTTGCCAGATGCAGTAGAGTGCAACCCAGTGCACTTTTGATGGAGTGATTGCTGGATCATATATCCAATTCAGTTGTGGCAAGAATGCAGGGATTGTAAAAAACTAATGAAGACAGGCATGATCATGGTGGTGGATTGATTCAACAAGAGGTTCACAGAGAAGACAATGCAAGTGAAAAGAGTCTAGAGCTAACAGCCTGCAATCTGTGATGACAACCATGACAACTAACACAGCAAGAGCTCAACACTCAAATGATTTGACTGCATCGCTCACTGTGATCACTATTTGGTTGTGACCTCACACGTGGACTGCTTGAGATCTTCTGGTATTTCCACTGGTTACACACCCACTGCAGACTGGAGCTTCTGGCGGAAAGATGGCTCATATCCTACCTTCTCCCCCAACCATTGAAAAGTAGCCATTTTTGCATGACTGACCATTATTGCCAGTTGACCAGTCATGGCAGAGAAACCTGTCACAATGTTCCCTTCTTGTTTAACAACAACATGCCTTCCAGTGTGCTGTCACCACACTACCTAGATAGTTTAAGTCTATCCTCTTGGCATGGCTGCTGCCCTTTGTTTGCATGGATCACCCATCTCCACGTACCTCCCCAAGATCATGACAAAAAATGTGCTCCCATACTTGCTTACTTGCAGGCAGAGTGCTTCCTCCCAGCAGAGCCCCATCACCTACAGTTATCACCAAGTATGCACAATGGTTCCAGTCACCCCATAATGATCCCTTCTGTGGCAACTACTCACTCATCATGCAGGAGTATCATGTTCCACTGCAGAACAACATGCCCAACATAATCATGTCCCAAGCTCTCACTTCACAGTGCTCCAGTCCAAAGAAAAACCCCAAGCCTATGTCATGCTTTGCAAAGATGCTCCCAACAATCAAGTCAGCCATCTCAAATGCTTCCACCATGTGGCTAAGTTCTCTAGCTGCATAGGCCACCCTTGGTCCACTTTCAACAGCAACCTCATTGGTCAGCAGGTCACCATCATCAAATGGCCAGACAATACCTTCCACCAGGGCCCATCCATCATCCACATTCGTACCCTCAAGGTGCTCAATCACTTTTAGCTGCAAACCCCAATGATGACCTCATTGGCCCATTTCAGAACAATGACACTGGAACTGAGCATGTTAAATTTATTGCAGCATGTACGTGCCTCCAGCATATGTCCACCTCCTCTTGGCCACACCACTCATGCCATGCCATGCCATGCCAAGCCAAGCCTACCTGCATCTAAGCAGTGCCATCCATGGTGATAATTGTGCCACAGCATGCCAGCCTCTCCTTGACTTCCTCCACATGGCTATCACCCACAACAAAGTCAACCAGGGATCCTCAATTCTAGTGGGCACCACTAGTACCACTCCAGTTGCTGAAAAAGCCCTGCACACCCACTGCTGGCAAAAGGTCCTTATTGACATGCCCACTGGTTGCTATGGATGCACAGCAGATCTCTACCAGACTTGGCCTTCTCATTTCTGAACAGCACGAAGCCCGCCTTGCCTCCAAAGCACATGCAGCAGAAGACAAGACCAAAAATCCCAAAAAGTTTTTTGACATTTCTCTCCTGCTCCTTCTCCATCTCACCAGTGCTGTCATGTCAAATGAACTCCCCACCATTTGGGCCAGCATTGTCAGCTGCACAAAAGTCCAGCAATGTGGTGTCATCCAGTAGGCTATTGATCAGATGTGCCAGACCTTTGGTCTGCATGACATGCCCTTCCCAGTCAAGCCAAACCTTGCTACCAGAATTGTCTCCCTCATGTAGATCCCCACTGATACCAATGATCTCTCTACTGGTCTCCACCCTTTTTCCATCACCTACCAGATGGCTCAAGAGCTCACCAAGCCTCCAATTCAAACTTAATCTATGTACCCTAGAAACAAAATAAGCAAGCCATATTACATTCCAAGTACCTTTGATGGATTTCTTTGCACTTCCACCCCCTTGCAAATAAAACGTCAATGTGTTCTGCCATGTACCTATCACACCAACACACTTTAGATGGGGACATCATTCTCTTACCAGACTGCCATCCACTGGCACCAAGGAGGGAACACAACAAAGTATGTTGCCTCCTCCAAGTTGCTGGGAAATTCATTGCCCTGCTCCTCAATGCATGGTAAGATGAAGGCAGTTGTGGCTATGCTTGTTGCATCTACAAGGCAAATGCCATCATTGAGTGTATCTCCCATTGTGAAGAACAATAGTGGATTGGGAGCAGGGTTGTAGGAGCTTAGTGAATGAATCACTGCCACAACCCTCAGGGGCTAGGATACATCCTCATTGTTAGAGAGTCTTGCCAATAGCATGAGACAAGCTGCAATGGCAACCTGCTCATCAGCATTTTCATCAAGTACTACCCACTCCACCATGGCCCAATCATATCACAGCCACTTCATGTATGGGTAAGAGTGGAAAGTTGGGTGACAGTGGAGAAGATCTCTCTCTTCACCTCTCATTGTGGGTATTGACATGCCACAAATGCAGTCGATTCACTTGTAATCAATCTCCTTTGTATATTCAGCAACTTTTCATATGTATTCTGACTTGCCATCTTCAAATACATTAGTGTTTCTGCTACTCATGATGTTGGGATAGACACTGTCATTTTCATGGGTATACTTGCAATGGTGAGTGGGCCAATTAGTATCATTGTAAGTCAGATAGAAACCAGACTTGTGCAGTTGCCAGCCTGCTGGCTTCTCAGTTGCTACCAACCTTGATTTGGGCTGCAATCTCTTGGTTGGACTCTCTGTCTGCATGCAGAATTGTTCCAGGAGCTCTTTGTTTGAAATCTAGATTTGGCTACAACAAACCTCTCATGCTACCTATTTGACAGTTTGTGGCACAGATGGTCATGCCTTCTTCTACTACTCATTCTCTTCAATGGAGCTTTGATAGTTGACTTGAGAGCATTCTCCAGATTGCCACCAAAGAAGTTGTCACTATTTCTATAATGCTTGATATACCAAGATGCATGCTATTGCACAGTCCTGCTTGTGATGCAGCATTGTCCATCAAGTGGAGAGTACATTTTTGAAGAGATGCATGAATTTCACTATGCGCTCATCCATTAGATTTAAGGTGGCTGTCATTCTCTTGAGACTCATCATTTTGTTACATGAAAGCATCATCCACAAGACACAAACAATGTCCTTGTGGTGGTCTTCTTTGGGGACTTTTTCATGCAAAAGGACCTTCAATGACACGAGGGACAGCAACACAAGTTGAGATGGGTGAGATCCATTTCACCATTCTTGAATGGAGTTTTTGGAATCTCGTGGTCACTATGCCTTTTTGCAGACATTGTGAGGTAACAAAAATGATTTGATACTACTTGGCTTGTTAATGTAGAATTTGCTCTCACCAATCATAATTGTCTTTGGTTAAGTGTTGGGTTATGGTCTGGTACCCATAAGTCATGCTACATGTAGCCATTCAAAGGGGCAACTACCAAATATGCCATGATGGCACTCACAAAAGTCAAAGAAGGAAGACCATAGGGGTAGCTGTGATATCCTTTGCAGTCATTCTTCTGCCCCTTTGACAGTGCCCCTTCTATGCTCATTCAGTATGTTGATGCATTCTGTGACTGTTTCCTTTTTCCCCTCCACCTTGACAAAATTGCAGGGAAAGATGGGGTTGTCTTCTCTTGACTGTCATATGTTACAGTCATGGGACATTCACTGGATGTTAGAATATAGTATAGGAACAGTAATGACAACAGATCTTGTCATGTCCCTCAGTATCCCCAATAATTAGGGACAACTTGAAATGAATCCACATCCAGCCCTGGCCAGGAATCCACAACTTGTTGCCATGAGGACCAATATCAATCTGTAGTAGGTCTTGAAGGGCACTCTTGATGCAAGACTGGAAATACTCGGCTTGAAGATGCTGAATTTTTTCTCTTGCAGTCTTCACACTCTTCACAAGACTTTGGATATGAAGGAATGAGACCTAGAATGAACCCAGAAGAAGCCAAGGTCCATTTTTCCACATATGATATCAATATAGCCAAGAATTGGTTCAACTTTTAATAAACCAATGCAGTCCACAAGTGTGTCACCAATGAAGAGATGGATGGAGCAGAATTTTTGCTGCAGTCTGTCTCATCAAGATTCTGGTAGGTTATCCAAATGGTTTATGCAACATAATCAACACCCAACTTCCAGAAGTCACCAGTGTTCATTCCAGCATAGACAAGTTATCCAGTTTGAGGATAAATCTCAGGATTATAATCCCAAAGAGAACCCTCTATAAGATAATCATTGGACAGGAGCTGGGGCACTTGTTGTAAAAATCAAATCAATAGACTTGCATTGGCTGGTTGGTAGCCAACAATGGCAATGATCTCATCATGGGGCAGTCCACTGGAAATGTGCATGTATTTGTTCAGCATTCTCCCCAATTCTGTCCCATAGGTAGGAGCAACAGGAAAATAATATTCCGTGGAGTGGGCAAGGTGGGCCCATTCCATTAAAGATGAGTATAAATGTTTTGGTAAATGATTCTATCATCAATGAATGCAGAGTCTCCTCTGCAGGATGATGCAGGGGAACTGTCTTGTCAACACAACATCTGTTGGTTGGTGGGAGAGGATTCTACTCCCACATTAAATGCAACCTGGTTGTCAAGAGGTGGGCTGGTGCTTCCCTTGTTAGTAAGTAGAGAATATAAGGCATCTTCAACTGGTTCAGAGCCAAAGTTTTCATCCATCAAGTCTGAGTCTTCTTGTAAGATCAGATTAGAAGCTTCAGAGAGAAAGTTTGGGTCAAGCGCTATGGGGAGGAGATCATCATTGTGATGATCTATGAAGGACTCAAAGTCAGGCTCAGATCTGTGAAAGAGAAAAACAGTAGTAGTATCCGTGATGTTCAATTCATAATTGATAGGAGCGAGGTGCACTCTGCCATCTGAGAGGTCATCATCATATTCATTTTGAGGAAGTCATCATGATCTTGAGGATCATTGGTGGATGTGTGGACCTGTTCTGGAAAGAAGGCAGTGACAGTATCCCTGTCTTTCCAGATATTGGGACTCCTCTTGGAGGGAGATGGTGCTCGCAAGCACAAGAGAATTGATGATGAAGACGAGCAAAAGCCTTGAGCTAAATCTATTGCAAGCAATCCACGTAAATGATAGACAAAGAATGATGAGAGTCGGACCAAGGGATGCTTGGTTGGACAAGTTGGGTTGAAGCCCACTCTGATTTTGTGAGCAGAGAGTGAGGAGTCATCTGTCTGTCATCAAGCAAGTCCCGCAAATTAATTTGCATGATACTCTGAGTGTATGTATATACACACAATTAAATAAATTTATTATCACTCTTTACTTCAAACACATTTGTTTCCTAAGTGGGAGAGTCAAATTCAATGCTCAGGACTGTTTTTTGTTCGTGCGCACAAAAGTTGGACAAAAAAAAGACACCACACACCAAGGAGAAGCCGAGACTAAGCAACAATGGCAGTGTCTCCCGTGAAGGCCAGATTGCCCCAGTCCAGTCCAGTCCAGTCCAGTCCAGGAGCAGGGAAGAGCAGCATGCTGGTGAATCTGCAGCACCGAATGCACCCTTGCAGCGCACATATCACTGGAGGAACGGCAGGTTCGCATCAAGTGGAGTTGAATCCGCATTCAGGTAAGTCCATAGGAGGATTCCCTGGCAATGCTTGTATCGGAAAAAATTGGACCCATCGAACAAGTGGAAACTATCATGTCAAAGGGGAACTTGGCCCTGGCCACCTTTGAGAATGCATCAAATTGTCGTCCTTGTGTCGACGCCTATCATCTGTAAATAATTTTGTGTCTAGGCTAGATGGCCATCTAGAATAGAAGCATTCTAGACATTTTCATCTATTTTCTACGTGTTCTTAATCTAAAAGCCATATATCCTAGACAATTTTTTTTATATGATTTTTGTCAAAGATGACAGTTGCCATGACTTTTTCCTTCTCAACTGTTTGACGTTTCTTTCTATAATAGATGGTTTCCTCTTAATTACCATCAATGCCTAGTTTATGCCTATCTTATCTAAAATTCATCTTATCACTCTCGATCAAACCTGCCTGTCTGCCTCCCGTCTCCCTTCTCTTGTTGCTGTTACTCGCTTCATGGCATGCGTTCGTCAAAGCCACACTATCACCATGAGAACATGGCCGATTGCTTCACTGTTCACAACATCTTTTGTATCTTATCTCTATCCAAGACGAACAGCAATGCCTCCATCCCCTCCACTCATCCTCTGTCCTTTCTGCCATCATCGCTTCTTCATGAAAATGGAAGGAACTCCACACGAGTCGGATACTGTGCCAGGACACCTATCCTTCATACCAGACCTGGGACCTTCACGCTTGAACTTCATTCCCGAAGTTCCCGTGTTCTTGACAAGTCTTGAACAGCCGAATTCGCCACCTGCTTTCTTGCCCACTCCCTACACCCCACCTCTCCCATCAATCCACACCCCGTCATCCTCCGCCAGTGGTGTTTCTCCCATTCTACCGCTCATTGTCACTACAAGAAGGACCAGTGAGCCCATCACTCTCGACCACGACCATCATAATCCAACGGAAAATTGATTCTCAGTGAACGGCCATCCATCCCCCATCCCAACTATGTTTCATCCTCTATTCCCAAGTAATGTATAGTATTGCCGTTTATCCAAACTCACCATATAGCCGTTGCACATGTTACCTATCCGTTGCTTTCCCTCTTTTGCCCTAAAATCTCTGCGCCATGTTGTTACTGGCTCACCACTCTGCCACAATTTCTTGCTTCCTTCCTTTTCTCCGCATGTCTCGTTTCTTCAGATGCCCTCACTGCAACACTGCTTTCATTCACCGGAAGACCCTTCTCAACCACTTCGAAATCACGAATTGCGCCTACGTGCCTGCTGACCTTTGCGAACAAATTCAAGCAACAGTTCCAACAAATTCACAAAGAGGAAGCCTCGGTGCAGCATCTCTGGCTCCATGCCTTTCTGTTTCTGTAACTCTACCTGAACAGGTTCACCCTTCCCCCCCCGATCCTCAAGATTATCAGGACTTTCCCCCTAATGAATATGACGATGACCTCTCCGACGGCAGAGCCCACCCGCCTCCTTCTAATTCTGAATTGAACCTTACCGATACAACTGATGTTTATCTCTTTCACAGATCCGATCCTGACTTTGAGTCTTTCATTGATCAACACAACGATGATCTCCTTTCCATCGAGCTTGACCCTAACTTTCCTTCAGAAGCTTCTAAACTGATCTTACAAGAAGACTCCGATCTGACAGATGAAGACTTCGGCTCTGAACCCGACGAAGATGACTTTTTTTCTCTCCTTGCTAATGAGGGAAGCAATGGCCCACCACTTGACAATCCGGTGGCACTCACACGTCACTGGACTCCTCCCTCTCCGACTAACAGACGTCGTGTTGATGAGACAGTTCCCCTGCATCCTGCAGAGGAGACTTTGCTTTCGTTGATGATCAACAATCACTTGCCCAAGCATTTGTACTCCTCCTTAATGGAATGGGCCCACCTTGCGCACAAAATGGAATACCATTTTCCTGGTGCTCCTACCTACGGAACTATTCTGGGGAGAATGCTGAGGAAATACTCTCACATTTCCGGCGGACCACCCCGTAGTGAGATCGTTACCGTTGTTGGCTATCAGCCAATGCACGTTTATCGATTTGATTTTTTACAACAAGTGACCCGTCTACTGTCCGACGATGATCTTATGGAGGGTTCTCTTTGGGATTACAATCCTGAGATTGATCCTCGAACTGGAGAACGTGTCTATGCTGAAATGAACACTGGTGACTTCTGGAAGCTGGGCGTCGATTATGTTTCCAAACGTGTGGATAACCTACCGGAATCTCAACGGGATGGACTGCCACACCAATTCTGCCCCGTCCCTCTCTTCATTGATGGCACACTCGTGGACCGCATCGGTCGATTAAAAGTTGAACCAGTTCTCTGCTCCGCCGGTATCATTTGTGGGAAAAAACGTACCTCAGCTTCCTCTTGGTTCATTCTCGGTTTTATTCCTCCTTATCCAAAGTCTTCTAAAGAGTGTGAAGCCGACCGCAACAGAAAAAAAACGCAGCATCTTCAAGCCGAGTATTACCAGTCTTGCATCAAGAGTGTCCTTCAAGATCTACTCAAGATTGATATGGATCCTCGTGGCAACAAGTTGTGGATTCCCGGTCGGGGCTGGATGTGGATTCATTTCAAGTTGTCCCTAATTATTGGGGATACTGAGGGACATGACAAGATCTGTTGTCATTACTGTTCATATAGTTCTAACATCCAGCGAATGTCCCGTGACTGTGATATACCACAGTCAAAAGGCGACGACCCTGACTTTCCCTGCAATTTCGTCGAGGTGGAGGGGATAAAGGAAACAGTGGCGGAATGCATCGACATACTGAAGGAGCGTAGACGGGGCACAGTCAGAGGTGCAGAAGAACGACTGCAAAGGATTTCACAGTTACCGGTATGGTCTTCCTTCTTCGACTTTGACTTTTGTGGCTGCCCTCATGGCATATTTGGTAGTTGTCCCTTCGAACGGCTACATGCATGGCTTACCGGTACTATGAAATCGGGAATGAAAAAGCTATTTCTAATGGCAGAACTTCCCGACGACTTTATGGAATGGTATAATTCACCTGACCGTAATCCAAACACCCGGCCAAAGACAATTGCCATTGGCGAGAGCAAATTCTACATTAACAAGCCAAGGTTTGAAGCCATTTTTCGTTACCTCACAATGTCCGCAAGAAGGCAGAGTGACCGCGAGCTTCCAAGAACTCCGTTCAAGAATGGCGTAACGGATCTCACACGTCTCAACGGTCAGGAGTACCCCGGTCTTGTGTTGTTGTCCCTGGTGTCATTAAAGGTCCTTTTGCATGAAAAAGTACCGGAAGAAAACCACAAAGACATTGTTCGTGTCTTATGGATGATGCTTTCATTGAATGAGATGATGAGTCTGAAACAAATGACACAAACCACCCTAAATCTGATGGACGAGCGCATAGTGGAATTCATGCATCTCTTCAAAAAGGTATTCCACTTGACGGCTAATGCAGCATCACAGACAGGACTGTGCAATGTTAAAACCCATGCCCCAAAGCACGCGTCCTGGTATATCAAGCGCTATGGATGTAGTGATAATTTCTTTGGTGGCAATCTGGAGAGTGCTCTCAAGTCAACCGTCAAGGCTCCATCAAAGAGAACAAGTAGACGGCATGACCATCTTTGCCACGAACTGGCAAATAGGCAGCATGAAAGGTTTGTTGTAGCCGAATCAAATATTTCCAACAAAGAGATCATGGAACAATTTCGCATGCAGACAGAGAGTCCAAACAAGCGAATGCGCCAAGAGCAGAGGTCCGTTGCAACTGAGAAGCCCGCCGGGTGGCAACTGCACAAGTCGGTCTTCCATTTGACTCGTGCCGATACAACATGGTCTACTCACCACCGCAAGTATACTCACGAAAATGCAATTGTCTATCCAGACATTGTGAGTAGCCGAGACACTGACGTTTTTGAAGATGGCGAGTCCGAATACGTACAAAAAGTTGCCGAATATGCAAAGGAAATTGGTTACAAGCGAATCGACTGCAGTTGTGGCGTATCCATACCGACAACGAGAGGCGAGGAGAGAGATGTTCTCCACTGTCACCCAAG
This sequence comes from uncultured Alphaproteobacteria bacterium, assembly GCA_963698365.1. Lineage (GTDB taxonomy): Bacteria > Pseudomonadota > Alphaproteobacteria > Rhizobiales > Stappiaceae > Hongsoonwoonella. Next base: position 155,714 of record CAVOQM010000003.1, on the reverse strand, counting down.
TTTTCACTCTTATCCATACATGAAGCGGCCGTGGTATGATTGGGCCATGGTCGAGTGGGTACTTGATGAAAATGCGGACGATAGGGTCACGGTCACCGTTGCTGCTCGTCTATTGCTGTTGGCTAGACTCTCTAACAATGAGGATCTATCACAGTCCCCGAAGGTTGTGGCGGTGATTCATTCCCTAAGCTCGTACAACCCTGCTCCGGACCCACTACTGTTCTTCACCACCGGAGATTCACTCGATGACGAAATTTGTGTTGTAGATGCGACGAGCATTGCTACCACTGCCTTTGTCTTGCCATGCGTCCAGGAGCAGGGCGATGAATTTCCCAGTAACTTGGAGGAGGCCACGTACTTTGTTGTGTTCCCTCCTAGGTCCCAGTGGATGGAAATATGGTCGGAGGATGATGTCGGGGACTAGTAAAGTGTGTCGGTCTGATAGGTACGTCGCTCAACACTTTCACGTTTTATTCACAATCGGGTCGAGTTCTGATGGAATCCATCAAAGGCACTTGGAATGTACTGTGGCTTACTAATTTTCTTTCTTGGCCGCATGAAAAATAGGAGAAAAACAACATAGCTCAAAGTGGCAGCACCATGGACGCCGACAACAACACTGGGCTATTCGACGTGAACAACACATGGTCACGTTTTCTTCCTGACCTTGAAGAGAATGTGAGTATGCTTGACCAGAGTATGGAGGAATTGACGCTGTCACCCCCAATCCTTCGACAAAATTGTCTAAACAACCTCACAGAGTGCTACAGTGGTGCATTTGTTGTTGACAAAACAATCTTCCATGACTTAGAGGCAATGGTGGATCCCTACATCCTTCGGGACGACAACGGTAATGTGTTGATTGCTCTGATTCCAGCGCACCTTGTTGAGCCACAGTTTTCCTCCAAAGAAAACGATGATATTGAGCACCTTGTCCAGGCTGTCATTGCCGATCGAGAGCACAGGCCACCAAAAGACCTGAACAGTGCTGGAAATACCTTCGACTGGGGAATGAGCAGCAGCGACATGAACGGGACAGGAACGTACCTTCATCGATTCGATACTAATCACAACGAGAGGGGTGGTTCCGTTAAGAATGTTTTGTTGAAGGGAAAGCCGGCGCGACTATCACACAAATGTGGAGACGTGGTGTCCCTTGTCGCTACGAAGATGGAAAGGCTATATCATGATTTTGTGGTCGGCCCAGAGGATAGAGAAAGGGACTGGGAATTCCCGAGCATTGTTGATTTGTGGCATGCGGCGGACAGGGTAGCTCGTGAGTCCGGTTTGAGCAAGGGAATACAGCCGCCCTTTGGTTCATGCTTGTCGTATTCTTCGGCCTCTGTGGGAACTGGTAATTCAAGTCGTCCCCACAATGATACAAAAAATGCCAGTGTCATTACGGGGGGCATTTGTGATGGACATGTGTGTCTTACGAAGGATACGGGTCATGTGATCTTCGTCGTGCATACAAAGAACAAAAATGGGCATCACACGGCACATATCATTCCCCAGGTCTTCATGGCAGCCACATTCTTCCGTGGCAATAATTGCCGCCACATGGCATGTGACCTATACACTTGGTATCATACTGTTGGACATGAATTACTCGACAGCATTGTGGCATCCCGAGTACAGTCCATTATTGATTCCCTTCCTGGAACCTTCTCCGAAATTCAAACGCAACGAGTGTGGATGTCTTGCTACTGCAAGGCCTCAATGTATGACCTCGCATGGGAGTTGAGAAACTACCAAGCAGCCTTGAAAAAGCCGGAAACGTACACCATGAGGCGGGGAAAAGGTGACCATCAGGTACACAATAGTCGTCGGTCACGCCAGGAGACGAATGCAGCCTCTAGAATTAAGGTGCAGGCTCAGTATGGGGATCGATCCCCATTCTCTTTATCATATAATTAGTGTAGTCACTAAAGACATTTGTTGTTACAAATAGATAGTAAGACTACTAGTGATATTAGATGATAAAGAGCATGCACACAACAATCAGACTTTCTGGAAAGTGTCGGCATCATGATCATCATCATCATCATCATCGTCGAAACACATGGCCATGGTCTCCTTGTTGTCCGAAATTGCCGACAGGGCGATACGATCAGCCTTGCGCTTCTTGAGCGAACCAGACTCAGACTTAATCGCGGCCGCCTCGGGATAGTTGAAAACGAAGGGAGGCACCCTAGACACACCAACAGATGTAAGGTTGCGCCGTTCTTGCTGGGTTACTGTACGGAAATGCAAAAAGCGGCGAATGTCAGTGTCACGGTAGCCCTTTATGAGCTTTGACCCCGACGAGATGCCACCATCGTAGCTTTTCATCTGATCGGAAACGGAGTGATAGTCTGAGGCTGACAAGTACGAACGGTACTTGTCGACGTACTGCTTCAGTTGGTCCGAGTGGTAGCGTAGAATGTCTGTAAAAATAACGAAGCGGATGAAGGCTTCCTCTGAGACACCAATATGCTCGGTGAGGTGCTTGCCGTGAAGGTGAGCACGTGCCTTCACCGTTAGCTGGGAGGTGGATCCTTTCTGGATCACGTTGAACGGCACAAGATTGGTGCGGGAGTGAAAAACCATGCGTCCGTAGATGTCCTGAATCAAGGACAGGTGAAGAGTAGAGCGGAGATTGACACTCGCCGCCGCTAGAATCGGAAGGAGGGCTTCGGCCTGGGCACGGGCTGGTAGGTCCTCAAAAGGAAGGAGGGCACCGGAGATATCAACAAGCTCACTAGCAGGAATATCCGGGATGGGACAGATGTCTGTTTGAACGTACTGCTCAAAAAGAGCAAAGTTTATGTCAACAGTTTTAAAGACATCACCTACGGTTAAAAAAGACAAGAGAGAACAAAAAGAGAATAGAAATGAGTAAATGTTGATCCAAAGTACACACAAGAAAATTGAAGGAAACAAACACAACACTTACGAACACATTCACGGAGAACATTTGTGTGTGTGTTCCTGGCCACATTCATGGCCTTCACACACATGCGGCCGAGCCCGAATTCAAACCAGAGTTGACGGCGAGTTTCTGGATTGTCGTAAGGGTGCCTCGCGATGGGAGTGGGAGTGGACGCTGAAGAAGAGGCGACAGAGGCATCATCGGACAGGTTCACAGGATCCTTTGCCGTACCTTTCATGTTAAAAAGAATGTCCTGAAAACAAAGTTGGGCTAGGGGAGAGTTGGCCGTAAGCCCAAAGCCAGCAAGTGAGCGATCAGTCGTGGAAGTAACCTCGAGTTGACTCGGGAAGATAAGGCGAAGGAAGATATGGAATATCTTCTTCTTGATAACTGGGGCAGACGTATTTAAGAAATCCAGCTTCTTCTTTTTGTCCAAATCGGAAGATGCGACTTGACGGTATTGGTCAAGCTGACCCTGGAGGGCGCGCAGCTCTCCATTGTAGCGACCAACCGTGTCTGCGAGGAAACGATTCCACACGATGGATTTCTCGTGAGTAAGGACAGAGTAGTCCAACTGGCCTGACGTTGCGAAGACAACAGAAGAGTTGAATTTTTCTTGGATGGCGGGAGAAACGGAGGTGTTGCCTGCCGGGAGAAAGGTTGGAACAAAACTAAGGATAATTGGTCAGAGGATAAACAAGATAGCAAGATTAGTGGATGATGTGTTTCTTGCTTACCTATTAGGAGATGGAGGTCCATGATTCACAGCCGAATTGGCGAGAGTGGTGAGAGTGGTACTAGCTTCCTGGAGGGAGGAAGTAGATACCTGGAGGGAGGAACCATTGGTCGTGGTGGTGGGGCTTGCACTGCGCAAAGAAGCAGAAGAAGAATCTACCATTCAGAAGAACATGGCATGGTGAGACAAACAGCTATGAGCTTAAGCACAAGATGCAATGGGGACAAACCTTCATTCAGAAGAACATGGCGGCGGGATGCACGGTTGGGGTGAGAGGAGGTGCGGCGAGTGCTTGGCATGATAGTGTCAAACAAGAATGTTCACGAACAGTTGTGAAAAATATGAAACTAGCGAGGACTGCCATGAAAAACTGATAGAGAATATCAGCAGTATACATTGAACGTTGGCTCTACACAAAATTACGGTACTCTTTGGGTGCACAAGCAACATGGTAGACTGAGGCCGTGGGAAGCTACGGATACTATGGAGAGGTGTAGATTGGTACGGAGGAAAAATCGGGCGCAGTCATTTTTGCAGTACACGACAAGTCCAGGATCCTACGGTGTACCAAGAGATGCGTAGAAATGTACACACAAAAAAGTAGCGCACAGCCCAGTTTCTCTCACATGCAACGCACACGCCCCAGATGTTGTTGCGAAGCCATGATGGTAAGCGTACCTGTGTGCTGCGTTTGCTATGGCAGCTGGCATCTCACACTGTCTCTTCACCTCATGCTCTCTCTCACCCTTGTGTTATGTCTCACAATCGTCATCCCTTGATCTCACTCTCTTGTTCTCTCTTGTACTCACGGTTGCTGTCTCTCTCTTGCTCACTCTTGCTCTCACACTCACTCTTGCTCTCTCACACACTCTTGCTCTCTCACTCACTCTTGCTCTCTTGCATGCTTGCTATTGATCTCACTATCATCCATCTCACTATCGATCTCTCTTTGTCTAGGTCGCTTAAAGGCAATCGAGTGTCGAGAAGGTAAGATGGAAAAAAACGGTGTGTGATGATGTAATACATGTGTTGCTGTGACGATGACTAACATGAAATGATGCGTTTGGATTTATGCACAGAGAGCGGAGAGGATGAGCACATGATTTCGGGAATGAGATGACAAAAGGGACGGGCGCAGTAAGGGGAGATGTGAGGGAGGAAGACGGGAGGAAAGGAAGTGTCATGTGGCGGTGGTGGTGGGCGTCGTGTCAGATTGCGGGTGATTGCGGGTGATGGGGTAGTGGAGGCGATTGGGAGTAAAATGATGGGGAGTGGAGTGCCAGCGAATAGATGATAATCTAGTCAATCAATATTACCAAAACATCTAACCTATCGGATGATTTTTATGCCATAGCTGAGATAAGATCATCATGGTCAAGTGATGAATTTTATCGTGGACATAGACAAAAACATCTGGCCAAAGTGACACTCGTGAGACACTTAATGTCGAGGTCCAAGACAAAAAAAATTTAAATTAGATGGAAAAAAAAGGAGAGAAAATGTCTAGCCTAGAGGGAAAATTATTTACAGACGAACTCAGGCCGTCTCACGGGCAATTGCTTGATGTACTGGGGTTTCATCAGCAAAGTTGGACTTGCGGAGCCATCCGGCAGCACTGGTGCTGTCGGACTGGGAGAGGAAGCAGGAGTGGCGGGGTGCAGCGCCAAGCTCCATGTCAACCGCAATAGTGATATATCACGCCAGAAACTCAAGGCCATTTAGAGTCAGGTGGTGGCGCAGCCCCAGGGGGGATCTCCCAGTGCGAAGTGATGCCGCAGGTGGCTGAGAAGCCACCAATGCCGTGCTCGCTGGCGTCGCTGCGGCTGATCCGCGACGTCAAAAGAAGGGCAATCAGATTGAGGCTGATGCCCAGGGCGGAACTCTGGAGGAATGCCTTCCAGAGGTGCAGGTCGTCGCGTTGGGCTTGGTTCAATCGAACTGAGCGGCGATGGTTCGCCACGTACAGCGCCGTGCGCAGACGGCCCAGGAAGTGGCGGGCCATGGGGATCACGAACGCGCGTGATTCAGCCGGCCGATCAGGACTTCGAGCTCTTTGTGGGTGACCTTGTCCGCAGTTAGGATCTCGTCTATCGAGCGCGACCAAGCGGCGTGCTTGTTCGCGGGTAGGGCGATGGTTAAGCGCCGCGTATCGATGACCCAACCGAGGATGGTCTTTTGCTCGGCGGGCGTCGCCTCGGCAAGGAACTTCTCAAAGGACAGGAGGTCATCACGTGCGATGGTTTCCGAGTCGCTGACAGGGCGGCTGAGAAGATGGACCACAAAGGGGATGACACGGCTGCCTCGGGCGGCGTCCGTCTCGAGGAAGGCCATGAACAGGTCGTCAATAAATACGTCGGCCTTGGGTTGATCGTCGGCAGGTACGTCGACGAGTAGTTCGCCGGCGGTGCCAAATGCCACGTCATCGGCTTCCAACTCCATACTGTCGCCGATTAGATGCTGGTGGGGCGACTGGTACGCTTGCTCGTCCCAGCCGTCGTCACGGACGAGGTCGTTGATCAGATCGCAGGCGAGTTCACTTAGGTCACTCCACTGGCTTGGGTTTGGTGCGCCGCCGAACGTCATCCGGAGGGCGATCAGCACAAAGGCTCCAATGGTGATCATGGCTTGGACCACCGTCGCAGCACAGTAGTGCATGCGGTGGTACGCAGACTTCAGGTCGACCTTTGTCAGGAGGATCCGAGACTGCGGGTGTCGTCGCCGGAGACCCAGGACATAGTGGGCGAGGCGCATCAGGGCGCAACCGTAACGACAGGGCGTCAGTGAGTCGAAGCGTACTCTGTCATTGACGGATCGACGAGTGCCGGGCACAACGTTGTCGATCCTGGCAGCAACATAAGGTCGAAAGGGAGCGCATATTCTGAGTTAGGTGGCACTTAAGGTATTCTCTCCGCGGATATAAAGGTGTCAAGTTTTGCTAATGTTCTGGCGAACTTTGTGCGGTTTCTTACTGCGCTGTATCAGTAGTTAGCTACTGAAATGCAAGTCTCCCCAAGGAGGCCGGCGCAGCTAAATGCCCGCACTTGCTGGTGGATTACCCCTCAATGCGCCTCATCCCAATTGTCCGCCGCGCGTGCATCGACCTGCAAGCGGCACGCGGAGGTGGACGCTGGGTTCCGCCGCTTTTTCCATCACGTCCTTCACCAGCGTAATGGTTTTTTCCACCTCGGCTTCCGGCACTTCGAAGATCAGTTCGTCATGCACCTGAAGCAGCATGCGGGCCGAGAGTTTTGAGGCGCTGAGCCTTTCGTCCATACGCACCATGGCGCGGCGGATGACGTCGGCAGCCGAGCCCTGGATCGGCGCGTTGATCGCCGCCCGCTCGAAAAAGGAGCGCATGTTGGGGTTCGACGTGTTCACCTCCGGGTAATGCGCCTTGCGGCCGAAGACCGTTTCCACATAGCCATGCGCGTGGACGAATTTCTTCGTGGCTTCCATATAGTCCTTGATGCCGGGGAAACGCTCGAAATAGGTCTTGATGTAATCGCCCGCCTCGCCGCGCGAAATGCCGAGCTGGGCCGCCAGCCCGAAGGCGGAAATGCCGTAGATGATGCCGAAATTGATCGCCTTCGCCCGGCGGCGAACCATCGGATCCATGCCTTCCACCGGCACGCCGAACATCTCGCTCGCCGTCATGGCGTGAATGTCGAGCCCGTCGGCGAAAGCCTGCCGGAGCTGGGGAATATCGGCCATATGGGCAAGCACGCGCAGCTCGATCTGGCTGTAGTCGGCGGAAACGAGCTTGTTGCCCTTTTCCGCAACGAAAGCCTTGCGGATCTTGCGGCCGGCTTCCGTGCGCACCGGGATGTTCTGCAGGTTCGGCTCCGACGACGACAGCCGCCCGGTGGTGGTGGAAGCCAGCGAATAGGAGGTGTGGACGCGCTTCGTCTCCGGGTTCACATAGCCCGGAAGGGCGTCGGAATAGGTGGATTTCAGCTTGGAAAGCTGCCGCCAGTCGACAATGCGGGCCGGAAGCTCGTGGCCCTCGGCGGCGAGATCGTCGAGCACGGAGGCCGACGTCGACCAAGCGCCGGTCTTGGTCTTCTTGCCGCCGGGAAGGCCCATGTCGCCGAAGAGGATATCGCCGAGCTGCTTGGGGCTGCCGATGTTGAATTTCTGGCCGGCGAGCGTGTGGATCTCTTCTTCAAGGCCCGGCCATGCCCTGCGCGAATTCGCCAGAAAGCCGCGACAGCATCTGCCGGTCGATGGAAATGCCGCGCGATTCCATCTTCGCCAGCACCGGCACCAGCGGCCGTTCCAAGGTTTCATAGACGGTGGCCATGCGCTCCGCAGCAAGGCGCGGCTTCAGCACCTGCCAGAGGCGGAGCGTCACGTCGGCGTCTTCCGCCGCATAGGCGGAGGCGCGGTCAATCGTCACCTTGTCGAAGGTGATCATCGACTTGCCGGAACCCGCCACCTCCTTGAAGGGGATCGGCGTGTGGCCCAACCAGCGCTCGGACAATTCATCCATGCCGTTGCCGCCCTTGCCGGCATCCAGCGTGTAGGACAAGAGCATGGTGTCGTCATAGGGGCCGACTTCGATGCCGTAACGCTTCAGCACCAGCCAGTCGTATTTGAGGTTCTGCGCGATCTTGAGCACGGAAGGCGCTTCAAGCATGGGCTTCAGAATGTCGATGGCATCGTTTAGCGGAATCTGCCCCTCGACCAGCCCGCCGCCGCCGAGCAGATCGCCTTCGCCATCCACATGGCCAAGCGGAATGTAGCAGGCCTTGCCCGGCGCGGTCGCCAGCGACACGCCGACGAGATCGGCCTGCATGGCGTCGAGCGAGGTGGTCTCCGTATCGACGGCGATAAAGCCGACCTCGAAGGCCTCCGCCACCCAGGCCTTCAGGCGGTCGATATCGGTGACGGTCTCATATTGGCTGGCGTCGATCTTGCCTGCGCGTGCGCGGCATCGAGACGGGCGGCGGCAAGCGCCTGCGGCGTCCATCCGCCCTCAGAATCAGCGGCTTTGCCGGAAGGCGGGTCGCCGGCTGAATCGCCTGCTCCATTGGAAGATTGCGCGCCGTTCGACGCGCCATTTGACGCGTCATTTGACGATCTGGGCATCATCCGGCCCTTGCCGTCGGGCTCGTGCCAGCCCTTGATGACGAGATCGACGGGATCGATATTGGCGATTTCAGCGCCGGTTTTATCGGCAACGCGGCGGGTCAGCGTGGTGAATTCCATCGCCTTGAGGAAGGCGACGGCCTTCGGGCCGTTCAGATCCTCCACCGCAAGGGCAGCTGCGGGAAGTTCCACCGGGACATCGCATTTCAGCGTCACGAGCTGTTTGGAGATGCGCGCCTGTTCGGCGAAGTCGATGAGGTTCTGCCGCCGCTTCGGCTGCTTGATCGTCTCCGCATTGGCAAGCAGGGTTTCCAGATCGCCGAATTCCTGAATGAGCTGGGCCGCCGTCTTCAAGCCGATGCCGGGCACGCCGGGGACGTTGTCGACAGAATCGCCGGCAAGCGATTGCACCTCGATGACCTTGTCCGGCCCGACGCCGAATTTCTCGAAAACCTCCGGCTCGCCGATGATCTTGTTCTTCATGGTGTCGATCATGCCGACGCGCGGCCCGATCAGCTGCATGAGGTCCTTGTCGCCGGAAGCAATCGTCACCCGCGCCCCGGCCCTGGCGGCCTCGGTCGCGTAGGTGGCGATCAGGTCGTCCGCCTCATAGCCTTCCTGCTCGACGCTATGGACGGAGAAAGCGCGGGTCGCTTCGCGGATGAGGCCGAATTGCGGGATTAGGTCTTCCGGCGCATCGGGGCGCTGGGCCTTGTAGGCGCTGTAGATCTCGTTTCGAAACGTCTTGGCCGAATGATCGAAGATCACCGCCATATGGGTGGGCTCGTCGCCCGGTTCCGGCGTCAGCCCCTCCTGCAGAAGCTTCCACAGCATGTTGCAGAAGCCGGAGACGGCGCCGACCGGCAGGCCGTCGGACTTGCGCGTCAGCGGCGGCAGTGCGTGATAGGCGCGGAAGATGAAGGTGGACCCGTCGACCAGGATGAGGTGGTCGTCGGCGGTGAGCGAGGGGAAGGGTGATTGCTTCGACATGGGCGGACGATGCCTTTGAAACGCCGCCAGATCAACCTGCTATCGACCGCATTCCGGCGATGCCCCACGTATTCGCGCAATCAAAGGGAAATCCGGTCTATTCCGCCGCCTGGGGAACGGCGGATTTGACGCCGCGCGTATCGAGCCGCGCCCATTTCGGCCGAACGAAGAGAAAAGTGCCATAGCCGGTTTTCCGGATAAGCCACCACAGCACGAGCGGCGAGATGACGCCGGCTGCCGTCACCAGCACGGAAATCGTGCCGATATCGGTAATCAGTCCGCTTTTCAGCAAAACGGCGCGGGAAACCGCCATGGGAAAGAAGAAGGCGAGATAGACGACGATTGAGTTCTCGCCGCAGTGGCGCAAGGGTGCGGCGACGCCGAGTTCGGTCAAAAGGGCGGAAAAGACGATGACGGCGAAAGCGCCGACCGCGCCCAGGAACAGGCTGACGACGGGTAGCGCGGCGTTGCCTTCAAACACCAGCATGCCGTTGGCGAGGCCCCAGACGAACAACCCGCCGAAGGCGACGCCGATGTGATTGCGCGCCCAGGCGGCCAGCTCGAAGGCGTTTTGGGCGAAGATATAGCCGCAGTAGAAGAAGACATAGCGGGCGCAGAATTCGTCGATCGTCAGCCAGCCGGTGTGGATTGGCGCGATCTGGAGCGCTGCGGCGACGGCAAGCATCAACGGCCAGGGGATGCCGAGGCTTTTGGCGGCCTTCGTGATCACGAACATCACCGGCAGCAAATAGATGAACCAAAGCGTGCCGAAGGGTTCGATGTAACTGAGGAAATACTCCCTCAATACACCGTCCCAGCCGATTTCCGAGGCGAATGTCGGCGCCTTGACGATGAATTGCAGCGTCACCCAGAGCGCGTAAAAGTAAGCGAAATGGACGACCTTGCGATCGAGGTATAGGCGCCAGTCGCGATCGATGACGGTGGCGAGAAACAACCCGGAGATCATGAAGAAATCCGGCATCCTGAAGGGCGTGGCGAAGGCGACCAGATAGTGCATCCAGCCTTGCGATCCGGCGGCCTGCTCGACACCAAGGGTCGAATGCATCATCACCACGAAGATGATGCAGAAGCCTTTTGCGGTATCGACCCAATCGACGCGCGCTTTGGAAGTGCCGGTCATGACAATCGCCCGATTACTGGATTCATCGAGCGGGCATGGTCGCACCAGGAAATGTAATTGCCGTTAACGGATTAGGTCGATTTTCAAGGCAATAGCGAGCCGCAGTCAGGGCTTCTTCCGCCAGCGGCCCGATATCGGATAGCGGCCGGCAGCGCCCCGCAAGGGCTGGATCAGCATACGGTCGAGCCAGAGGTCGCGCCGGGTGCGAAACTGCGCGATGCCGATGGTCATGCCTTCGTGGCCATCGCGCGGTTGGGGTCGATAGGTGCCGAGAAGACGGTCCCACCAAGGCAGATTGAAGCCGAAATTGCTGTTTGCCTCGTCGAGGTGGATCGAATGATGCACCCGGTGCATGTCGGGCGTCACCAGCACGAGCCGGAGCCAGCGGTCGAGCGCGGCTGGCAGGCGGAGATTGCTGTGGTTGAACATGGCGGTGGCGTTGAGGAGAATTTCGAAGACGAGAACCGCGGCGGCGGGCGGTCCGAGAGCGGCGACGGCGGCAAGTTTCAGCGCCATGGACAGAAGAATTTCGATCGGGTGAAAGCGAAGGCCTGTCGTCACGTCGAATTCGAGATCGGCATGGTGCATCCGGTGCAGCCGCCAAAGCGCGGGCACGGCGTGAAACATCACATGCTGCAGATAGATAACGAGATCGAGGAGGATGACGGACAGCAGGAAGGCCGCCCAGCCCGGAACGGCAACGGCGTTGAACAGGCCCCAGCCCCGCTCTTCGGCGACAAGCGCCAGCCCGACCGCGAGAACCGGAAAAGCGAGACGAACGACAAGCGTATCGACGACGACCAGCGCCAGATTGTTCGACCAACGCAGCAGACGGGGAATTTCCCGCCGCCGCCGGGGCATGGCGAATTCCAGCATCGCCATGGCGGCAAGGACGCCTAAAAAGATGGCAAGCCGGATCGACGGTTCGTGTGCCAGGAGGAATTCGTTCATGCCGGCCATTCAGGGTTTTTGCGCCATGCCTCCAGGTTCAGCGGGCTTTTCAAGGTTTGTCGCGCCACGGGCTGATACGCGGGGTATCGCCTGACATGCCGTCGCGAGGCCCATCGTCAAAGCCATTGCCGGGCCTGCTCGACCAGTCGTCTTCGTCGAGGTCTACCACCTTTTCGCCGGAGCGTTTCATGCCGCCGGAGGATACTATGGTCATATCGGCATGGGATACGAGATAGTGGCCGATGGCGCTGCGCACCGGCGGAATGAAGAGGATGAGGCCGATCGCATCGGTGACGAAACCGGGCACGAGCAGCAAGATCGCGGCGACGACGATGAGCGCGCCGTGAACGAGATCGTCGCCCGGAACGCGGCCGGCGTCTATTTCGGCGCGGATCCGCATGAGAAGCGAAAATCCCTGGACACGCAGCATGATCGTGCCGGCGACGGCTGTCAGCAGGGTCAGGGCGATGGTCGCCAGCGCGCCGATTTCCGATCCGACGGCCACGAAAACGTAGATTTCGAGGATCGGCACGCCGATCAGGGCAAAGAGAATGATGAGACCGATGGGCATTTGCGCTTAAGTCCGCTACGGTTGTTTCTGCGGGCCAATGAGCCCTATCAAGACCCAGATAGGGGCTTTGAGGCTCGCCTGCGAGGAAAAATCCATTCGACAAGGCTAAAACCGAACTTATCGGACTTGTGAAAAGACCTGGATGCTGGTTGAAGAAACCTTACATAAGTGCGCAAGCGCATTATATCGGGGAACGAGGCCGAGGAGCCCCGATCGCCTGAAGCGAAAACCATGGCCGGACGTGACATGAACGACATTTTTAACGTCTACAATATTATTTTCCTGGTTCTGGCGGTCGTAATCTTTCTGAGATTGCGCAGCGTTCTGGGCAAGCGGACGGGCAGCGAACGCCCACCGTTCGATCCTTATTCCGCGCCAAAGAAAAACGGTGCGGCAAAGGGCATGGCCGAGGGCAAGAGCGACAACGTGATTCCGCTGCCGGGCCAGACAGAACCGCTCGATCTGGAACCGGAAACGGTTTCATCGACCGCGACGCTCGACAAGATGGCGCCAAAGGGGTCCGCTCTCAACGAAGCGCTGCGGCAGATCCTTTCCGCCGATCGCACTTTTGAGCCGGGATATTTTCTCCAGGGCGCCAAGGCAGCCTATGAGATGATCGTGACCGCATTCGCGCAGGGCGATCGCAAATCGCTGAAAAACCTGCTGTCGAAGGAAGTCTACGACGGCTTCGTTTCCGCGATCTCCGACCGTGAATCTCGTCAGGAGACGGTGGATTTCACCTTTGTCGGCATAGAGAAGGCGGAAATCGTCGAGGCGGCTCTAAAGGGTGTTTCGGCGCAGGTGACTGTACGTTTCCAGAGCGAGCTGATCTCCGCCACCAAGGACAAGGACGGCAATGTGATCGAAGGTGACCCCGGCAAGGTGACCGATGTCACCGATATCTGGACTTTCGCCCGCGACACCACCGCCCGCGACCCCAACTGGAAGCTGGTGGCGACCGAATCGGTCGAATGAAGCTCCTGAACGGCTTGGCCGCGGCGGCTTGCCTGTCGCTCGGCCTCGCATTGCCCACTGTGGCGTTGGGCCAGCAGGCCGACGGGACGCGGGAAACGGCATTGACGGCGACATTGCGAATGACGGCAATCGACTTTTCAGCGCTATCGGGCTGGGAAGAAGACGACCACGCCGCCGCGCTTCAAGCCTTTTTGCGGCATTGCAAAGCGACGGGACCCGGCGGACCTCAGGGACGTGACGTGGCGAAAACCGGAGCGCTGGGCATTGACGGCAGCGCCCTTCGCGAGCTTTGCCACGAGGGCCTCGCGGTTGCTGCGGGAGGAGAGAAGGCATTTCTTGAACGCGGTTTCCGGCCGGTTCGACTGGATGAGCGTGGCTTTCTGACCGGCTATTTCGAGCCGGAACTAGTCGGATCGCGTCACCGCAGTGTCCGATTCAGGGTACCACTGCTCAGCCGTCCCGACGATCTGGTCAAACTGGACGACACCAATCGCCCGGCAAATATCGACCCCGGTTTTGCATTCGGACGCTTGCTCGCGGACGGCCGCATCGTCGAGCATCCCGATCGGGGCGCGATCATGGACGGCGCGCTTGCCGACAGGGGATTGGAACTCGTCTGGCTGGAAGATCCGGTCGATGCGCTCTACGTGCATGTGCAGGGTTCGGCGCGTATCAGGCTCGATGATGGCACGACGATGCGCGTCGCCTATGCGGCGAAAACGGGCCATCCCTATTTTCCCATCGGCAGGGTGATGATCGAACGCGGTCTTGCAGAGCCCGGCACGGTGACGATGGATGTGCTGCGCGGCTGGTTAAGGGATAATCCGCAGGAGGTGGACGGCGTCCTGCGGCGAAACCGCTCGTATATCTTCTTTCGTGAAGTTGAGGGCATTGCACCCACAGCGGGGCCTATCGGCGCGGCCGATCTGCCGCTTGTTCCCGGGCGAAGCCTTGCGGTCGACAGGCTGCTGCATACATTCGGTACGCCGATTTTCGTCGAGGCCGATCTACCGCTCGGGGCCAAAGGCGAACTGGAACCGTTTCGCCGGCTGATGATCGCGGACGATACCGGATCGGCAATCGTCGGGCCGGCGCGCGGCGATATTTTTATCGGCTCCGGCGCAGCCGCAGGGGCGGTTGCGGGTCGCATCCAGCATCCGGCGCGGCTGACCATTCTGGTTCCACGCAGCATCCGCCTTCAAAATGAGGGAAAGCCGTGAACGGAAGGCCCAGAAAGGGTCGGCCGCTTTCGCCGGAAGAACGCGCGCTTTGGGAACAGGTGGCGGCCACCGCTCATCCCCTGCATCCGAAACGCAAGCGACGCACGTCAGCGGTGGTGGAGCCCGAAGCCGAACCGGCGGAAACTGCGCTCAAAGCGGAAAAGATCCGGCAATCGCCCGGCGCGACCGCGACCGCGACAGCGATCCATGCGCCGAAGCCGAAAGCGGCGCCCGCCATTCCCGCGCTTGCCCCGCTTGAAAGACGGCAACGGCAAAAGCTCTCGCGCGGAACCGGCAGTGTCGACGCGCGTATCGACCTGCATGGCCTGACGCAGGCCGAGGCTCATACGCGGCTGGCCGGTTTTTTACGCATGGCGCAGGCGCAGGGGCACCAACTGGTTCTCGTCATCACGGGAAAAGGCGGCCCGGAAGGGTCCCTGACCAGGGAGGGGCGCGGCATCCTGCGGCGCGTCGTGCCGCAGTGGCTGGCGCTGCCTGAATTCAGGGCGTTCGTAGTGGGTTTCGAAGAAGCTCATCGCGGCCATGGCGGAACTGGCGCGCTTTATGTAAGGATTCGCAAGAAGAAGGGGAGGGAAACCCCATGACGCCGTTTGGCGCCAAGATCAGGGAATTGCGCAAGAAGCGGGGAATTACCCAAAAGGAAATGGCCGATGCTCTCGCGGTATCGAGCGCTTATCTTTCCGCGCTCGAGCACGGAAAGCGCGGCCTGCCGACGTGGTTCATGGTCCAGCGCATCATCACGTTTTTCAACGTGATCTGGGACGAAGCGGAAGAATTGCAACGGCTTGCGGAGGTTTCTGACCCCAAAATAAGCATCGATACTTCCGGATTGATGCCGGAAGCGACGGAATTGTCCAATATGCTGGCGAACAAGATCGGCGGTTTGTCTCAGGACTCCCTGCGTCATCTCCTTTATCAGTTGCGTGTCGTGGCATCGCGCGACGGGTTGTGAAGAAGGGGGTCGACCGAAGCCCGGCCCCGGCGTAACTTCCGCTCGATCTCCCGCAGCGTAGAGATATAGCTTGAGCCTGAACGAAGTGCCGGCGGCTGGAAGAAACGAATGACCGTAATGACGAAAGCCGCGAAGTGGCAGGCGGAACTGATGGATACGGAGGCTCTCCGCCGGGAACTCGCGGTCATCGTGGAGAACGGCGGCGGCGCCGGCGGCGATTTCAAAGTCCGCGGCCTTGTGCTGGCCAAGCTCAAAGAAGCGATGAAATCCGCGCGTGAGCGGGTCGAGGCGCTGCTTTTCAGGGATGGCGGCGGCACCAAGTGCGCCAGAAGGCTGTCGGATGTTCAGGACGAGCTGATCCGCGTGATTTACGATTTCGCCGTCGAATATGTCTACACGGCGAAAAACCCGACGTCGTCTGAGCGTATTTCCGTGATTGCCGTCGGCGGATACGGGCGCGGAACGCTGGCGCCCTGTTCGGATGTCGATCTGCTTTTCCTGCTTCCCTACAAGCAGACGCCCTGGGGCGAGCAGGTGGTGGAATATATCCTCTACATGCTGTGGGATCTGGGTCTGAAGGTCGGTCATGCGACACGCAATATCGACGAGTGCCTGCGCCTTTCGCGCGGCGACATGACGATCCGCACCGCCATTCTCGAGGCCAGGCATATCTGGGGCGACGAACCGCTTTACAAGGAGCTGGTGGAGCGCTTCGACAAAGAAGTGGTTGCCGGGACTGGGCCCGAATTCATTGCCGCGAAACTGGCGGAGCGCGACGAAAGACATCGCCGGCAAGGCGTCACCCGCTATCTGGTCGAGCCGAACATCAAGGAAAGCAAGGGCGGCCTGCGCGACCTGCATACGCTGTTCTGGATCTCGAAATATTTCTATCGGGTCAGGACGGGTTCCGATCTGGTGAAATCCGGCGTGTTTTCGCGCGCCGAACTCAAGCGCTTCAACAAATGCGACGATTTCCTGTGGGCGGTGCGCTGTCACATGCACTTTCTGACCGGCCGCCCGGAGGAGCGCCTTTCCTTCGATCTCCAGCGCGAAATCGCCGTGCGCCTCGGATACACCCAGCATCCGGGAATGAAGGACGTCGAGCGATTCATGAAGCACTACTTCCTGGTCGCCAAGGACGTCGGCGACCTGACGCGCATATTTTGTGCGGCGCTGGAGAACCAGCACGTCAAGCCGGCTCCCGGCCTGTCGCGGTTCTTCGGCCGTTTCGCCCGCGCCGGAACCGGGCAAAAGCTCATCAAGGGTTTCCCCGACTTCATTCTCGAAAACGACCGGATCACCGTTTCCCATGACGACGTGTTCGAAAAGGACCCGGTCAATCTGGTCCGAATCTTCGCTCTCGCCGACAGGGAAGACGTCGCTTTTCATCCCGAGGCGATGAAGCTCATTCGCCGCTCGCTCAAGCTCATCACGGCTGCGGTCCGCGACGATCCGGAGGCGAACCGGCTGTTCCTCCAGATCCTCACTTCCCGCAACGACCCGGAGACGGTGCTGCGCAAGATGAACGAGGCCGGGGTGCTCGGCCGTTTCGTGCCGGATTTCGACAAGGTCGTGGCGATGATGCAGTTCAACATGTATCACCACTACACGGTCGACGAGCACCTGCATCCATTCCGTCGGCATCATGGCGGCGATCGAGCGCGGTGAGGCGGGGGAGGATCATCCGCTCTCGACCGATCTCATCAAGGCGATCCAGAACCGGAAGCTGCTTTATGTCGCGATTTTCCTGCATGACATCGCCAAGGGCAGGCCGGAGGATCATTCCATCGCCGGTGCGCGGATCGCCCGCAAGCTTTGCCCCCGCTTCGGGCTGACTGCCGGTGAAACGGATACTGTCGCCTGGCTGATCGAGCATCATCTCGACATGAGCACGATTGCCCAGTCGCGCGATCTGAGCGACCGCAAGACCATCGAGGATTTCGCCCGCGATCGTGCAGAGCATGGAGCGGCTGAAGCTGCTGCTGATCCTCACGGTCGCCGATATCCGCGCGGTCGGTCCTGGCGTCTTCAACGGCTGGAAGGGGCAGCTTCTTCGCACGCTCTACTATGAGACCGAGCCGCTGCTGACCGGCGGCCACAGCCAGGTTTCGCGCGATCAGAGGGTGGAAAGCGCCAAGCACGAGCTTCTGGATGCGCTCGGCCATTGGAGCGACGAGGATAGGAATGCCTATCTGGACAGGCATTATCCGGCTTATTGGCTGAGGGTGCCACTGGAGCGCAAGGTGAATGATGCGGATATGATCCGCGCCGCAGATCAATCGAAACACCGCTTCGCCACGCGCGTCGCCACTCACGCTTTCGAAGGCGTCACCGAAATCACCGTGCTCGCCCCCGATCATCCCCGCCTGCTATCGACGATCGCCGGGGCCTGTTTCGTCGCCGGCGCCAATATCGTCGATGCCCAGATCGACACGACCACGGACGGTTTTGCGCTCGATACGATTTTCGTCTCGCGGGAGTTGCCCGACGACGAGGACGAAATGAGGCGCGGCAGGCGGATCAGCGAGCTCATCGAAAAAGCGCTGCGCGGGGAAGAGGCCCTGCCCGATACGGTGGCGCGCCGCGCCGCCGCGAAAGGGCGCATGAAGGCCTTCCGCATCGAGGCGGAGGTCCTTGTCAACAATTCGTGGTCGAACCGCTACACAGTGCTCGAAATTACCGGCCTCGACCGTCCCGGCCTGCTCTTCGATCTGACGGGGGCGATCTCCGATCTCAACCTCAATATCGCCTCCGCCCATGTCGCGACTTTCGGCGAGCGGGTGGTGGATGTGTTCTATGTCACCGATCTGACGGGCCAGAAGATCTCCAACATCGGCCGGCAGGGCGCGATCCGGCAAAGGCTCGTTCAGGCCGTCGATCGCGATGAAGCCGCACAGTCGCCCGCCAAACGCAGTCGCCGTTCGGCGATCACATCGTGAGAAGGGTTTCATGAGCCTCTTGAAGAATTTCGCGACAGTCGGCGGCGCGACCATGTCGAGCCGCCTGCTTGGCTTCCTGCGCGATGTGATGATCGCCGCTTTCATCGGCACCGGGCCGGTGGCGGATGCCTTCTTCGTGGCATTCCGCCTGCCCAACCTGTTCCGCCGGCTATTCGCGGAAGGGGCGTTCAACTCGGCCTTCGTGCCGCTTTTCGCCCGGGCGGTAGAAGAAGGCGGGGAAAACGGCGCGAGAAAATTCGCCGGCGAAATATTGGCGGCATTCTTCTGGACGCTCGTCGCCATTACCGCGCTGGCTGAAATCGTCATGCCGCTGCTGGTTATGATGCTTGCGCCGGGGTTTTTGGCGGATCCGGAGAAATTCGATCTCGCCGTCCTGCTGTCGCGGATCACATTTCCCTATCTCGCCTGCATGTCGCTGGTGGCGTTTCTCTCCGGCGTCTTGAATACCTTTCACCGGTTTGCAGCAGCCGCGCTGGCGCCGGTCGTCCTCAACGTGGTGATGATCATCGGTTCTGGCGCTCATCGGCTACCTCGAACTGGTGCCGGGAACGCTCATGGGCGTTGTCATGGCGGGCGGCGTCATGCTTGCCGGTATCGCCCAACTCGCGCTCCTCGTTTATGCGGTCCGCCATATGGGCTTTTCCATTCCCATGCAGCGGCCACGGCTGACGCCGGGGGTGAAGCGGCTCTGGGCGCTCGGCGTTCCAGGTGTCGTTGCCGGCGGCGTCACGCAGATCAACATCGTGGTGGGCACGGTCATCGCTTCCACCCAGGCCGGCGCGGTGTCCTATCTCTACTATGCGGATCGCATCTATCAGCTGCCGCTCGGCGTGGTCGGTATCGCCATCGGCGTGGTTCTGCTTCCCGATCTTGCCCGGCAGCTGCGCTCAGGCCGGGAGGATATCGCGCTCCATACGCAAAACCGGGCGATGGAATTCGCCCTCGCTCTGACGCTGCCGGCAACCGTCGCGCTCATGGTCATTCCCTCGGTGATCATCGCCGTGTCTGTTTCAGCGCGGTGCGTTCGACGCCAGCGATACGTCGGCGACGACCGCGGCACTAGCCGCCTATGCGGTCGGTCTGCCGGCCTTTGTCCTCAACAAGGTCGTCTCGCCCGGGTTTTTCGCCCGTGAAGACACCAAAACGCCGATGTGGTTTGCGGGCGCCGGCATGGTGGTGAACGTGCTGGGCGCGCTTGCGCTTGCACCCTTTCTTGCCCATGTGGGCATCGCCCTTGCCACATCGCTCGCCGGTTGGGTCAATACCGGGCTTCTCACTGCGACGCTCTGGCGCAGGGGGCATTTTCGCCTGGATGACGGAGCAAAGAAACGGCTGCCGCTGCTTCTGGTCGCCAGCATCCTGATGGGGGTCGTTCTTTATGGCGGCGCGATGCTGCTTTCCGATCTGCTGGCCGCGCCGGCGCTTGCCGTTCGCTTCGCAGCGCTTATCGTTCTGGTTGCCGTCGGCATGACAGCCTTTGCTCTCTTCGTGCAATTGACCGGGGCCGTCGATCTCAAGGGCTATATGGTGCGCGGGCTCCGGCGCAAACCGCCTACCGTGACTTGAGCGCTACAAACCTATCAACAATCCGGATTTGCGGGCATAGAGCATATTCCGTTCAGATTGAACCGATCTGAACGACAAGAATATGCTCAAAGCATTGATCCTGAGCGATTTCTCGTCCTTCAGGTGATTCCACCTGAAGGGAAAGCGCTCAAGAGGGTTGCGCGCGGGCAAGCGGTTCGCCATAAGTCGCGCGGTCCAAAGTCTTTCCCATGGGTCCATACTAGGGGACAATTCGAATGAGCGCCTTTTCGCCGCGCGTATTTTCCGGCGTCCAGCCGACCGGCAATCTCCATCTCGGCAATTATCTCGGCGCGATCTCGCGTTTTGTGCCGCTGCAGGACGAAATGCCGTCGATCTATTGCGTGGTCGATCTGCATGCCGTTACCGTCTGGCAGGAGCCGGCGGAACTGACGCGCGCCACGCGGGAAGTCACCGCCGCTTATCTGGCGGCCGGCATCGACCCGAAGAAGGCGATCATTTTCAACCAGTCGCAAGTGAAGGAACATTCGGAACTTGCCTGGATATTCAACTGCATAGCCCGCATGGGTTGGCTGAACCGGATGACCCAGTTCAAGGAGAAGGCCGGAAAGAACCGGGAGAACGCTTCCGTCGGCCTCTTCGCCTATCCAAGCCTGATGGCGGCAGACATCCTGGCCTATCGCGCCACCCATGTGCCGGTGGGCGACGATCAGAAGCAGCATCTGGAGTTGACGCGCGATATCGCGCAGAAGTTCAACAACGACTTTGCTGCCCGAATCAGGAACTGGGGCTTGGCGTTGCCAATCCCGAGCCGACGCCGGAATTGCCCGATGAACTCTATTTCCCGGTGACGGAGCCGATGATCGCCGGGCCGGCGACGCGCATCATGTCGCTGCGAGACGGCACCAAGAAGATGTCCAAGTCCGATCCGTCCGATCTGTCGCGGATCAATCTGACGGACGACGCGGAAGCGATTTCGCGCAAGGTGCGAAAGGCCAAGACCGATCCGGAAGCCCTGCCCAGCGAGGTTGATGGATTGGCGAACCGGCCTGAGGCCGACAATCTGGTCGGCATCTATGCCGCGCTCGTCGGCAAGACCAAGGCTGAGGTGCTGACGGAATTCGGCGGCCAGCAGTTCTCCGTTTTCAAGCCGGCGCTGAGCGATCTCGCGGTTGAGCGCCTTGCGCCCATCGCCGACGAAATGCGGCGGCTGATCGCCGACCCGGCCCATATCGATGCCGTTTTGAAAGACGGCGCGGAACGGGCGGCTGCGATTGCCGAGCCCATCCTGCACGACGTGCGCCGGATCATGGGCTTTCTGGAGTGCCGCAGGGGTTGATCCCGTTCTGAAGCGGACCGGAAGCCGTCGCGTCAGACGCTCCCGGCCTTCTCGATCACGAGGATGCGCGCCTCGCGAACCGGCCTTGCGACATGCTCGTCGCCGGGCTCCGCATGGCAGATGTCGCCAGCGGCAAGGCGTTCGACGCACTCACGACCGTCCTTGCGGTAATGCATGTCGACCTCGCCATCGAGGACAAGGAAGACCTCTGCCCCGTCGTTGACGTGCCAGATATAAGGTTCGTTCGTCCAGTGAAGACGGACGCTGGCGCCTTCGATCAGGGCGATATCCTGCGCCCCCCAGGCGCGATCCGCCTTGTATTCATTTGTATTCAGATGAAACTTCATGACCTTGTCGTTTTCCTTATGGTGTGCCGTTTGCGGGCAGGATAGCGAAATGGAAGGCAGACATGCACCCGTACGGATGGCTGGATTTGCCGGACATTTTCCGGCTTACGGAACCTGAGCTGAGGTCGCAGCGGGTGAAAACCCCCGATAGCATCGACCGGCAAATCCTGGCGCTCCTGAAACAGGACGGCCGCATGCCGCTGAAGACGATTTCCGGCCGGGTTGGGCTCGCCCGGTCGTCGGTGCAGGAGCGCATTGCGCGGCTTGAGGCAGGTGGCGTCATCCGCCGCTATACGATCGAGGAGGACAGGCAGGCGGCAGGGCTGGTTGCCGCCTATCTATGGGTCAGGACTGAAAGCGCCATTTGCGAACGAATTGCGCCGAAGCTCTTGGCTCTTCCCGAGGTCGTTGTTTGTCGCTCGATTGCCGGGGAGCTCGACATGGTCGCGCATGTCGAGGCCGAAAGCCCGCAACGCATCGCCGAAATCCGCGCGATGGTCGCGGTATATGACGGCGTCACCAGTGTGGAAACCCATCTGGTGCTGCAGCGATTGGCCGAAACGCCGAATGGGATGCGGACCGGGCGGGCCCGCGATTGCAAGGCCGCCCAATCCCGCTTCGGATTACTCGAGCCCCTCGAACAGGGCCGTCGACAGATAGCGCTCGGCGAAGGAGGGTATGATCACGACGATCGTCTTTCCCGCCATTTCCGGGCGTGAGCCGACCTCAAGTGCGGCAGTCAGCGCCGCGCCCGACGAGATACCGACCGGCAGCCCTTCGAGTTTTGCGACTTCGCGCGCCATGACGAAGGCATCTTCGTTGCCGACCTTCACCACCTCGTCATAGACCGACGTATCGAGAACGCCTGGAACGAAACCCGCGCCTATGCCCTGGATCTTGTGCGGTCCGGGATTGCCGCCTGAAAGCACCGGGCTATCCGTCGGTTCCACGGCGACCACATGCAGGCCGGGCTTTCTTGCCTTCAGCACCTGCGAGACGCCGGTGATCGTGCCGCCCGTGCCGATGCCGGAAACGAAAACATCGACGTTTCCGCCGGTGTCGTTCCAGATTTCCTCGGCGGTCGTCTCGCGGTGGATCTGCGGGTTGGCGGGATTTTCGAACTGCTGCGGAATGACGGAATTCGGGATCGCAGCCAGCATTTCCTCAGCGCGCGCGATCGCGCCTTTCATCCCCTTCGGGCCCTCTGTCAGCTCCAGTTCGGCTCCAAGCAGCTTCAGCATCTTGCGCCGTTCGATCGACATGGTCTCCGGCATGACCAGGATCAGCCGATAGCCCTTTGCGGCGGCGACGAAGGCAAGCGCGATGCCGGTGTTTCCGGACGTCGGCTCGATCAGCGTGGTTTCACCCGGCGTAATCTTGCCCGCCTTCTCCATTGCCTCGATCATCGACACGCCGATCCGGTCCTTGACGCTGGCGATCGGGTTGAAGAACTCGAGCTTGGCAAGAATGGTGGCCTTCACGCCCTTCGATTTCGCCAGCTTGTCCAGACGCACCAGCGGCGTGTCGCCGATGGTTTCGATAATCGATGAATAGATACGGCCCCGGCCGGGTTTGCGGTCAGTCATGGCGTCAGTCGTTTCCTCTGTCATGCCGAAAGGCGCGGTTACAAATTTTCTGCGTCAACTTATCGTACAAGACGGCGCCATGCGAGGCATGGCGACACGCTTTGCGCGGTTTCATTCAGGACGGTGTGCCTTGAGCGCAAGCGCCGTGCGAAATCATTTTTCAAATGAGCGTGAACCATATCAAGCCGTCACTGTCTCGTCCTCATCCGCCCGAATATCAAGGAAGGCGGGCAAATCCGCCATATCGGCGATGAGTTCAGCACCCTCGGCTTCCAGCGCCGCACGGTCCGCAGCCGGATTGCCGACATAGGCGAGAACCCGCATTCCAGCGGCGCTGAGCCGCTTTCACGCCCGCAACACTGTCTTCTATCACAAGGCAGGTTTCCGGCGTCCAACCCATTTCGCGCGCCGCATAGAGAAAGACATCGGGC
The DNA here is from genome assembly GCA_963698365.1 of uncultured Alphaproteobacteria bacterium. Classification (GTDB taxonomy): domain Bacteria; phylum Pseudomonadota; class Alphaproteobacteria; order Rhizobiales; family Stappiaceae; genus Hongsoonwoonella. The sequence goes on along the minus strand of CAVOQM010000003.1, from coordinate 131,950 downwards.
GCGGGCTTTCCTTGCTCGCAATCTTCCGCCGAAAAGAGCACATCCTCAAAGAGCGGAAGCAGGCCGGCCTTGCCAAGGGTCAGCCGCATTTTTGCGTATTTGCCACTCGATCCGACGCAATAGGGAATGCCTGCGCGTTTCAATGCTGCGACGGCATCTGTAATGCCGGGAACAGGATCGACGCCCTTTTCGAAGGCTTCAATGTCTTTCGCACGGATAGAGTCCGCCCATTCAGCCGGCAATTTTTTGCCGATCATTTCCTCCACCATCGCCTGAACCGTCTCCATGGTTCGGCCCATGAAGCGGCGCTGGCATTCCAGATGGTCCATTGGCAGGCCGAGGTCCGCCAGAATGTCGGAAAGGATGATATTCGCCAAAGTTTCCGTATCGACGAGAACACCGTCGCAATCGAAAATCACGAGTTCAGGAAGCATGGATATCTTTCGGTTGGTGAAGTGAAGGTCTGAAACGTCGGGCTAGTCGGTGCCGGTGGAACCGAAACCGCCCGCCCCGCGCAATGTGTCATCAAGCTCCGTGACTTCGACAAGCGTTGCCTGGGCAACCGGCGCAATCACCATTTGCGCGATCCGGCTGCCGCGAGTGATCTGGAATGGCTCGCTGCCAAGGTTGATCAGGATGACCTGCACCTCACCCCGGTAATCGGCATCGATGGTGCCGGGGGTGTTGAGCACGGTAACGCCATGTTTGGCGGCGAGGCCGGATCGGGGCCGGACCTGCGCTTCCGTGCGTGGAGGCAGCGCGATCGCAATGCCGGTGGGAACCAGGGCGCGCTCGCCGGGTTCAAGCGTTACCGGCCCCTCGACGGCGGCGCAAAGGTCCATACCGGCAGCCTCATGGCTTTCATAGGCCGGAAAGGGCAAATCGGCACCATGCGGCAACCGTCTGATCTTGATGGGTAGCATCATTGGACTTCGAACCGCGTTCTTTGCGTTTCCCGAAAAAGAATGGGTGGCATTGCCAGCGCGGATTGGCAAGTGCCGCACCGTTTGTTCCGCCTTGAGAGCAGCAATTCATGGCGGCGGACAGATAAGTATTTTATCTCGCATTCCCTTCATTATGCCGTTACGTAATATAAATACACAAATCGACACCACCAGAAGATCTACCATAAATTGTAATGAGGAGATAAATACATGATAAAAGCAGCATTGGCCATAACGGCATTTTTGGTCTTCGGCGCGTCTGGTGCCCAGATCGCCAAAGCGCAGACCATAGGGTTTGCCGACGCAATCAAGATTTTTCTTCCAGTTGCGGCGCTGATATCGATAAATACTGCAAGAATGTCAATTTGGGGAACAATCGTATTTCGGAATGTCTGCAGAAGAATGAATCGAAGGTTTCCCAGCAATGCAAGGCCGATTACGCCGGCGTCAGAATTCTTCTGGAGCAACGCTTCGCCGCGCAGGAAGCATCCGTCAAAATCTGCGACCGGGATATCCAGCAATATTGCAAGCTCGTGAAGCCGGGCAGGGGCAATGTCTTGAAATGCCTCCTGAAAGCCGAGCCTTCCGTCGGCGCCAAATGCAACCAGGCGATCAACGATGCGGGTTACCGCTAGAACGCTTCCCACGAAAACGGGGTCGTTATCGTGACAAGAAATCGCTCCAGCGTTTCAGCCTTTCAGGAGATATCGTCGTGAAACAGTTTTCCTACATCGCAGCTGCTGCGATTGCCTTGCCTCTCGCAATCGCCGGCGCGAATGCTCAAACAAAGCTTTCGCGCAACGAAATCATCAACAGCCTGCAGGGCGCAGAAGCGAAGGCAACGGTGAATGCCTCCGATCTTCGCGCGCAAGCCCTGCAGAACATAAAGCAATATCCCGGCGAAAACGCCACCACGTCGCTGCCCATGGCCGATCAACTGGCGAAGTTGCGGCAGTTCAACATCGAGATCACGTTCGACTTCGATTCCGACCGCATCAGGCACGAATCCTACGAGACGATCGGCCTGATGGCCGATGCGCTGCACACGCCGTATCTTTGGGGGCAGAAGTTTTTCGTCGTCGGCCACACCGATGCAAAGGGAAAGCGTGAATACAATCTGGAGCTCTCGCAAAAGCGCGCCGATGCCATCAGGGAAGCGCTGGTGACGACGTTCCGCGTGCCGGCGGAGCAACTGGAGGCGGTGGGCCTGGGAGAAGAGCAATTGCGCGATCCCGCCGATCCGGACAGCGAAACCAACCGGCGGGTTCAGCTCATCAACGTCGGGTTCTGACGCTCATTACCTGCAAGACTATCGGCTCTTTAAGCTGAAGCGGAAAACCGCTCTCAAACAAGGGCGAGGGAAAATTCATCCCTCGCCTTTTTCGTTTCTTACCGATCGTAAGGAATGCGAGTTTCAGCTCTGCGCGAGCCGGTCGGCGATCGTCGCCACAAGCCGTTTGGCGACCTCGTCCTTCGAAAGCGTCGGCCACGCATCCTCACCTGCCGGCGTTACAAGGACGATGGTATTGGCATCGCCCCCCATCACGCCCGTTTCGGGGGAAACATCGTTGGCGACGATCATATCGGCGCCCTTTCGGGCAAGCTTTGAACGGGCATTTTCCAAAAGGTCCCGCGTCTCGGCGGCAAAGCCGATCACCAGGCGCGGCCGGTCCTTCGCCTTCTTGCCGACAGTCGCCAGAATGTCCGGATTTTCGATCAATGCGAGAGGCGGCGGTCTGCCGCTGCCATCCTTTTTGATTTTTTGCGCGCTGCCGGAAGCCATGCGCCAGTCGGCAACAGCCGCCGCCATGATGGCGACATCGACAGGAAGGGCTGCTTCCACCGCCGCCAGCATCTCGCGCGCCGTCTCCACATGTACGGTGGTGACGCCTGAAGGATCGGCGAGCGTCACCGGGCCGGTGATCAGCGTGACTTTGGCTCCGGCACGAGCGGCCGCAGTGGCAATTGCATGTCCCTGCTTTCCCGACGACCGGTTGGCGATATAGCGCACCGGATCAATCGGCTCATGCGTCGGACCCGAGGTGATCAGAATGGAATATCCGGCAAGCGGCTTGTCGCCTGGCGAAAGCAGCGCCTCCGCCGCCGCTACGATTTCCAGCGGTTCGGCCATCCGCCCGACGCCGGCTTCCCCGCTTTCCGCCATTTCTCCCGCATTCGGGCCGATAAAGGCGATGCCGTCCCGTTTAAGTGTGGCGATATTGCGAGCCGTTGCCGGATGCGTCCACATGGCCGGGTTCATGGCCGGGGCGACCAGGACCGGCGTGTCGGTAGCAAGCAGCACGGTGGAGGCGAGGTCGTTGGCGAGGCCGTTGGCCATCTTCGCCAGAAGGTCGGCGGTCGCGGGGGCGACGATGATCAGATCGGCCTCACGGGAAAGGCGAATGTGGCCGATATCATGCTCGTCGTCCCGGTCGAAAAGCTCGACGAACACCCGGTCGGCGGTCAGCGCGCCAACCGAGAGCGGAGTGATGAACTCAGTCGCCGCATGCGTCATCACCGCCCTGACACTGTTGCCCCGTTCGCGCAATCGGCGAATGAGGTCGAGCGTCTTGTAGGCGGCGATGCCGCCGCCGATGACGAGCAGGATACGCGCCATCAGCTTCCCGGTCCGAAGGAGCGCGGCGCCGGTGCGATGGCCCGGGCGCCCGAACCCGTAATTTCGTAAACAGCAAGGCCACGCTGGTTGAGCCCGTTGGTTTGAAGGCGGAATACGCCGTCGATGCCCAGGAAGCCGTCGCGGTTGGTCAGCACCCTGTCGGTGAAACGGCTCGGCCCCGCCGAGCGGACCAGCCCGGCAGCAAGGATCGTCGCGTCATAGGCAAGCGTTGCATTGCGCGGCGGGTTGGAACCGAAGGTTTGCTGATAGCGGGCGGAGAAGGACTGGAACCCGGAGGCATCCGGCCCCGCGTACCATGCGCCGGCAAGAAGCGCCGAGTTTTGCACCTCCGGTGAATCCCATTGGCCCGTGCCGATCATCTTGATTTGCGACTGGCTTGCTCCGCTTTGCAGGATCTGCGCTACGAGACCGGGCGTCGTTCCGCCTGCTGGAACGAAGAGCGTATCGATCGTGCTGGCCGCTGACGCGATTTTTTGCGCCTTGGCGCTGAGATCGGCTGAATTGTTAGGCTTGTAGCGCTCGATCGATACGATGCGCGCACCGAGCCGCCCCACTTCCTGGCGAAACACCGCTTCGACCACGGCGCCGTAGGTATCGTCCGGCAGAAGGGCGGCGAAGGACTTCCGCCCCTGCGAGCCGGCGAAGGATACGACGCGTTCGACATCGCCCTGCGGCAGGAAGCTCAGCAAGTACACCCCGCGCGATGCGACGGAGGTGTCGGTGGAAAAGGCGATAACCGGGATGCCGCTCGACCGCGCGACAGCGCTCGCGCCGCTTACCGCCGGCGCAAAGACCGGGCCGAGGATCAGTTCCGCACCTTCGGAAATGACGGACTGCGCGGCGGCTCTTCCGCCCTCCGCCGTGCCGCCCGTGTCCTTGACCAGGATCTGGATATCGGCGCCCTGGAAGTCGCTGAGCGCCAGTTCGGCCGCATTGCGGAACACCTGGCCTATCGAAGGGCCGCCGCCGCCCGCCGTCATCGGCAGCAGCAGGCCGACGCGAACCGTTCCGGTTCCGATGACATCGCCTGAGGTTACCGGCGCACCGGCGTTGGGGTCGCTCGAATATCCGGGAAAATCGCCGAGGGACGACCCGGAGCAGCCCGCGATCAGTGCAGCGACGCCGAACCAGGCTCCCGCCAGCGCGAAGCGGCTTCGATGCGACACGAAGGAAAAGACACGATGCAAGGTCGATCTCCCAAGGTGCGTGCGCCGGGTTTTTCCCAACCCGCTGCACAATTCAAACAAATCTTGGCGGTAACCGCGATTCCTGTCAAAACACCGCCCATTGATCTCGGTTTTGCTGACGGTTTACAGCATTGCGGACGATTGCGAAACCATTGCAAGTGGAGAGGCAGATGACCGGCGATCCCGGCCCCGATGAAAGGCCCGTCGCCGCAGGGCGCCGTTTTGTCATTGGAGCTAACGCTTACGACGCGCCAAAGCTCGAGCCGGCGCTCTATATCGTCTCAACGCCCATCGGCAATCTTGGCGATATGACGATCCGGGGGCTGGAAACGCTGGCGGCTGCCGATCTGGTCGCCTGCGAGGATACGCGCGTCACCGCGACGCTGATGCAGCGCTTCGCGCTCAAGACCCCGCTCATCGCCTATCACGAACATAATGCGGAAAGGCAAAGACCGAAGCTCCTCAATGCGATTGGAGAGGGCAAGGCGGTGGCGCTGGTGTCGGATGCCGGCACGCCGCTCATTTCCGATCCGGGATACAGGCTTGTCGTAGAAGCGGCGGAACAAGGGATTAAGGTCATCCCCATTCCGGGCGCAAGCGCAATCCTTTCCGCGCTGGTTGGGGCTGGGCTGCCATCCGACACCATCTGCTTTGCCGGCTTTCTGCCGCAAAAAGGCGGGCAGCGGGCAAAAAGGCTCGCCGAATTGGCGAATGTTCCTGCAACGCTGGTTTTCTACGAAAGCCCGCATCGGCTGGCCGCATCTCTTGCCGCCATGGCGGAAGGGCTGGGGGGCGACCGCGCGGCATCGGTGGCGCGCGAACTTACCAAGCGCTTCGAGACCTTCGAGCGAGGCACGCTTGCCTCCCTGCGCGACCGCTACACGGGAGAAGCGGTAAAGGGCGAGATCGTCGTCGTCGTTGCGCCCCCGGAAGAAGGAGCGCGCGAACATCCGGTTGAAGATGCCGACAATCTTCTCATCGAGGCCTTGAAAACGATGAAAGCAGCGGCTGCGGCAAAATCCGTCGCCCAGAAAACCGGGGTGGACCGGAAGGAACTCTATTCAAGGGCGATGGCGCTCAAGGACAATGCCGGCGGCAACTAACCGCGAGGTAGCAATGAGATCGACGCAAGAATGAGCAACGGCGGGGATACCGGATCGCGAAAAAAGGCCTACCGCGCGGGGCTATTTGCGGAAAATCTGGCCAGTATCTGGTTGCGTCTGAAAGGCTGGAAGATTCTGGCGCGCCGCTACCGCGCAGCGACCGGGGAAATCGATATCATCGCCAAACGGCGGGATGTCGTCGCCTTTGTCGAGGTCAAGGCGCGGCGAAATTTCGACGACGCGATTCTCGCGATTTCGCCAAGCGGCCAGCGCCGTATTGCGGCCGCCTCGCGGGTCTGGCTTGCGGCCAATCCGCAGGCGGCGGCCTTGACGCTGCGTTTCGATGCGGTGCTGATCGCGCCGCGAAGGTTTCCCCGTCACGTGGAGAACGCCTTTCAATAGGCTGGCGCGGCTTCATGCCATCGATGCTTCTGGACAAAGCACCCTCAGGCTTTCATATCTGGGGTCAAACATAGGCCCCGGCCGTCGCGAAGCGCGGCCATACGCTTAAATGACCCGCGCGCAGCGCGGCGATACGATTAAATGGCCCGCGCGCAGCGCGAGGTCCTTCTCACTTTCATGGTCCGTGCCAAGCGCCGGACCTATCGCCCGGAGCTTTTCATGCCGCTCAAGGTTGCGGTCCAAATGGACCATATTTCAACGATCAACATCGCCGGCGACAGCGCCTTCGCTCTCATGCTGGAGGCGCAGGCGCGCGGGCACGAGCTTTATCACTACACGCCCGACCGGCTGGCCATGAACGGCAATACGGTGTTTGCCGCACTGGAGCCGGTGACCGTTCGCGACGTTGCGGGCGACCACTTTTCGCTCGGCGAGAAGCGCATCACCGATCTGGCGGACGTCGATGTGATCCTGATGCGGCAGGACCCGCCCTTCGACATGGCCTATGTGGCGGCCACCCATATGCTGGAGAAAGTTCACCCGAAGACGCTGGTGGTGAACGATCCGATGCATGTGCGCAATGCGCCGGAGAAGCTCTTCGTCACCGAATTCGCCGAGCTGATGCCGCCGACGCTGATCACCCGCGACCGGCAGGCGATCGACGCTTTCCGCGAGGAGCACGGGGATATCGTCATGAAACCCTTGTTCGGCCATGGCGGCGCGGCGGTATTCCGCATGACGCGGGACGATCTCAACTACGGCTCGCTCTACGACTTCTTCGCCGCAACCTTCCGCGAACCCTGGGTGATTCAGCGGTTTTTGCCGAATGTCTCCAGAGGCGACAAGCGCATCCTGCTCGTTGGCGGTGAATTTGCTGGTGCGGTCAACCGGGTGCCGGCGGCCGGAGATCTGCGCTCCAACATGGTGCGCGGAGGGGCTGCGACCGAGGCGGACCTGACTGAACGGGAACGGGAAATCTGCGCCCGCCTTGGCCCGGCGCTGCGCGAGCGGGGGCTGATTCTGGTCGGTATCGATGTGATCGACGGCTATCTGACGGAAATCAACGTCACCGCGCCGACCGGGATCCGGGCGGTCAAGCGCCTTGGCGGACCCGATATCGCCGGGATCTTCTGGGATCTGGTGGAAGCGAAAAGGAAGGCCTGAATCGAAATCGGCAGGTTACGTTAGGTTCACTTTTTGTTCTTGTTTGCGCGCGAAAGTTGCGCTAGCCTTCCTCTCGTCTTTTGCGGATCAGGGGCATTCATGGTTTCGCGCGCCACCACCGTCGCCTTTCAGGGCATACAGGCGCTGCCGGTCGACGTGCAGGTGCAGATCGGCTCCGGGACAGGTCGCCTTCACCATCGTCGGACTGCCGGACAAGGCGGTCGGCGAAAGCCGGGAGAGGGTGCGTTCCGCGTTGATCGCGTCGGGTTTGTCGCTGCCGGCAAAGCGGGTGACGGTCAATCTCGCGCCAGCCGACCTGCCGAAGGAAGGCTCGCATTACGATCTGCCGATCGCGCTTGCGCTGATGGCGGCGATGGGGGCCATACCGGCGCAGGAGCTTGAAGGCTATGTGGTGCTGGGCGAATTGGGTCTCGACGGCACGCTTGCCCCGGTTGCCGGGGTGTTGCCGGCGGCTATAGGCGCCAATGGGCTCAAGAAAGGGCTGATCTGCCCGGCCGCCTGCGGGCCCGAGGCCGCGTGGGCCGACCGCGAAATGGACATCCTCGCGCCGCGTTCCCTCATTCAGCTCGCCAATCATTTCAAGGGTTCGCAGGTGCTTTCGCGCCCCCTTCCGAAGCTTGGTTCGGCAGGTATCGAACTGGCGGACCTCGGCGAGGTGCGTGGGCAGGAAACCGCCAAGCGGGCGCTTGAGATCACGGCGGCCGGCGGGCACAACCTGTTGATGGTCGGGCCGCCGGGCGCGGGAAAGTCGATGCTGGCCTCCAGATTGCCGTCGATCCTGCCGCCACTTTCACCCAAGGAACTTTTGGAAGTGTCCATGATTGCTTCGGTGGCGGGAGAACTGGCGGATGGAAGATTGTCCGACCGGCGGCCCTTTCGAGCGCCGCATCATTCCGCCTCCATGGCGGCCCTTGTCGGAGGAGGTATAAGGGCGCGGCCGGGCGAAGTTTCGCTTGCCCACAACGGTGTGCTTTTTCTCGATGAATTGCCGGAGTTTCACCCGCAGGTGCTCGACAGCCTCCGTCAGCCGCTTGAAGCAGGAGAGACGGTCATCGTCAGGGCAAATCATCGTGTGAGCTACCCCTCCCGCATTCAGCTCATCGCGGCGATGAATCCTTGCCGCTGCGGCTACGCGGGCGAACCCGGCCATGTCTGCAAGCGCGGCGATCGCTGCGCCGGTGACTATCAGGCCCGCATTTCCGGCCCGTTGATCGACCGGATCGACATCCGCATCGAAGTTCCTGCGGTGACTGCCGGCGATCTCATTCGCATGCCCGACGTCGGAAAGCTCCGCTGTCGTTGCAGCGCGCGTTGCGGCGGCGAGAGAGCGGCAGGCCCGGCGATTCGCGGCTTTGGGTGTCAGTGCCCGCACCAATGCGGAAGCAGGAGCCAAGCTTATCGAGGAAATAGCAGCGCCGGACGCGGAAGGATTGAAGCTTTTGCATCAGGCGGCCGACAATTTGGCGCTTTCGGCGCGGGGCTATCACCGGGTGCTGAAGGTGGCGCGAACGCTGGCCGATCTGGACGGGGAAGATACGGTCGGGCGGCTGCATCTGGCGGAAGCGCTGAGCTATCGTGGCACGAATGCGTTGCGTACTGCCGCCTGACCGCCAGGTATTCGGGCCCAGCCGCCGGGTCAGGGTTGGCCATTCGCTAACGATTTCTCGCGTGAATCGCTGAAATTACAGTGTCGCTGCAAGGGTTTCTCAAGTTCTCCATGTGAAATTGGTGTCGGCTGGTTTGTTTCGAACGGTCGATAGCGAGGGGACTGTCCTTGTCCAGCAACATGAACGAACCCGATGAGCGGGATGTTTCGTCGAGACAGGCAACCTTGTGGTCGCCTGTGCCGCTGAGGGGTCGCGGGCTATCGGGCGATGGCATGCGGCACGTTTTTGCGGTTGCCGGTACGCTTGTCGGCATCGTGCTGGCTTTCTGGCTGGTGGAGGGAACGCCATCGGCGAGATTTCTCGCTGTCGCGGTCAGTTTCCTTTCCGGCGCGCTTGCTGCCTGGCGCTTGACGTCGAGCGATCAGGCCCGGCTTCTGGAAGTGCAAGACACGCTCGATCGGGAAGTGCAGTCCTTGCGCCGCCAGCGAGAGGAACTGGAAGACCGGCTCTGGGAGATGAAAAAGTTCGACGAGCGCCACCGCGATGTTCTCGACACGCTGGGCGATGTGATCATCCGCCGCCGCGAGCATGGCGAAGTCACCTATGTAAACGACGCGGCAAGCCGGAATTTTACCGCTGAAGTCCGGCCTGAGATCGGAAAACCGCTGGAGCTTTCCATCGATACGGCGGAACGGCCGGCAGTCGGGGAGCACGCGCGCGAAGTGGCCCGCTTTGCAGACGTACAACTGGCAACGATCGATGGAATGCGGTGGTTTTCACGCGTCGACGTGCCGGTTCGCGATCCTGCTGACGGATCGCCGCTCGTCCAGACGATCCTGCGGGACGTCACCGCCCGCCGCGCGGCGGAAGAGGATTTGGTGAACGCCCGCTATCAGGCCGAATCGGCGAATGCGGCGAAAACCCGTTTCCTCGCAACGGTCAGTCATGAAATACGAACCCCTTTGAACGGCATTCTCGGCATGGCCGGACTGTTGCGCGATACGCGGCTGACGGCGGAACAGCGCAGCTATACGGATGCGGTCCTGGGGTCGGGCGAGACCCTCCTCATGCTGATCGACGAAGTGCTGGAATTCTCCAAGGTCGAGGCCGGACGGCTGGATCTGTCGCCGGCGGCGGTGGAGATCGGTCCGCTTGTCGAGAGCGTCGTTGAGTTGCTGAGCCCGCGCGCCCGGGCAAAGAACATTGAGATCGCCTGCCGTGTCAGCCCGCAAATTCCGCGCAAGGTTGTGGTGGATGCGGCGCGGCTCCGCCAGGTGCTGTTCAACCTCGCCGGCAACGGGCTTAAATTCACCGAAAGTGGCGGCGTTTCCATCGATGTGAATGCGCTTAAGCTGGATGACGGGCAGACTTCCGCGGGGTTGGTGCTTGAGATCGCGGTGCGCGACACGGGCATCGGGTTTTGCGCTGGAGACACCGAGCGCCTGTTTGGCGAATTCGAGCAGATCGACCATGGCCCGGCGCGTCGTTACGGCGGGACCGGCCTCGGCCTTGCCATTTCGCAACGTCTTGTCAGCTTGATGGGCGGGACAATCCAGGCCGAAGGCGAACCGGGGAAGGGAGCGACCTTCAAGGTTCACCTGCCTGTTGGCGTGGACGACCCTGAGACGGCCGAATTGCCGGATCTGAAAGGACGGCGGGTAGTGGTGGTTTCCGCTGGCAAAGTGGAGATACCGTTCATCGCTGCCTCTCTGGTTGAATCAGGCGCTGAAGCATCGCTTATCGCCCCGGGCGAGCCCGATTTGGAACAGGCTTTGGCCGATGCGGACTTCGTGCTGCTCGATCACGACTGCGTGCCAGATGCCGGCGCATGGCTTGCAGCGGCGCTGGTTGCGGGTCTGGAAGTGCCGGCGGCCGTCATGCTGACGCCGACCGATCGCGATCGCCTGCCGCGTCTGCACGAGGCTGGGTTCAGCGCCTATCTGATAAGGCCTGTGCGCCATGCATCGCTCATGCAGGTGGCGGCGGGTCTCGTCGAACCGGATAAGCTCCTAACGTTCTGGAGCGGCGTCAACACCGTCAGCGACGAAGAAGCGGCCTATCAGCCTTGCGCGGTGCGGCCATTGCGGGTCCTTGTGGCGGAAGACAATGACATAAACCGCTTGCTGACCGAGGCATTGCTGCGAAAATTCGGGCATGAACCTGTGCTTGCCAACGACGGCGAAGCGGCGCTGACGCTCGCAATGGACGGCTCCTTCGACCTTATCCTCATGGATCTGCACATGCCGGGCACTGACGGCACCACTGCAATCAAGCGCTTTCGCGAATTCGAAAGGTCTCGCGACTGGGATCCTGCGCCGATCATCGCCGTTACGGCCGATGTCATGCCGCAAGCTCACGCAGCTGCACGGGATGCCGGCGCCAACGACGTGCTGACGAAGCCGCTTGACCCAGAGGTCTTGCGCTTGGTGCTCGCTCGCCTTTAGTGATGCGGGAAGATTTCCAGGGATAAGGCGTCCTGCGTTCAAATTCGTTGCGGGTCTCCCGAACCTTCCACGCTGTGTCGACTGCCGGTTGTCATCGAAACGTCCGAAAAATGTGGTTTACGCATGCTGAGTAGAGCAGGCGGCAACCGTCGTAAGCGGACGGTTGCCCAGTCTTGCCAGTGGATCGAAAAAACCTGATGATTGTCAGTGAACAAAAATGAAGGATGCCGGGCTCATCGGTGCAACCTCGGGGGATGAAACGTGAAGGCCTTGCCGCGCTCGGGGCTGTTGTCGCCTCGCTCTCTGGTCAGAAAGTTCATGCCGGCTGGCCACTCCGGATTGATCGGGACCGGGTGGATCAAGTCTCACCGAAACAAGTCTTACGGCCACAGACATTTTGGAAATGACGTTGCTTCGCTGGGCCGCATCGGTTCGCTGGAGGTGCGGCTCGCACGCGGCGCTCGGGAAGTGAAAAAAGCGCAAGAGCTTCGCTATCACGTTTTCTACGAGGAAATGTCGGCGATTGCCGATGCCGAAACCCAGGCGCAGAAACGCGACTTCGATGCCTTCGATGCGATCTGCGACCATATGCTGGTGGTCGATCACGACCTGATTGAACGCGGCAAGCCGTTTCAGCGAAAAAAGCCGCAGGTGGTCGGTACATACCGTCTGCTGAGGCAGGATATCGCCAATCGCTTCGGCGGATTTTATTCATCCGGAGAATTCGATATCCAGCCATTGCTGGAGGCGCGCCCGGATCTGCGCTTTCTGGAACTTGGGCGCTCCTGCGTGCTGAAGCCCTATCGCAACAAGCGCACGGTCGAACTCTTGTGGCACGGGATTTGGTCTTACGTGCTGATGAACGGGATCGACGTTATGATCGGCTGCGCGTCGATCGAGGGAACGGACGCGGATCGCCTGGCCTCGCAATTGTCGTTCCTGCATCATTATGCCCGTGCGCCGGAAGATTGGCGCGTCAGGGCGGTAGATGATCGCTATGTCGAGTGAATCGCATGGCGAAGGAAGCGGTCGATCAGCGCCAGGCGCTCAGGGAATTGCCGCCGCTGATCAAGGGTTACCTCAGGATCGGCGCCTATATCGGTGACGGTGCGGTGGTCGATCATCAGTTCGGCACGACCGATGTTTTGATCATCCTGCCGGTTTCGGCGATCGGCAAGCGTTATGTCGACTATTATGGCGCAGACGCCGGCCGCCATGCCTCCTGACGGGCGAAGCGCCGCTTATCCAGCGCTCGGCTGCGGCCCGTCATATCCTTCGATGATGATGAGATCGGAATCGGACGCATTGATCCGCAGTGCAATGGCTGCCGCGTATTCGGGCGAGCCGTAGCAGTCGAGCGCGGCCTGATAACTTGGAAACTCGAGGACAACGTTGCGTGAGCGCGCATTGCCTTCCATCTTTTCAAAAGTGCCGCCGCGAACCAGAAAACGAGCGCCGTACTTGCGGAAGGCTTCGGCATTTGCCGCTACGTATTCCTTGTAGGCTTCGTTATCGGTGACATCGACCCGGGCAATCCAATAACCCTTTGCCATTTCGATGGTGCCTCCCTTTGCAAGCGGTTTTTCGCCCTTACCAAGGCGTAGAGCGGTGGGATTGTCAATTGAATCGCTTTTAGCCCGACAGCACCCATGATTATTGGCGCATTTTGTCGTGCCCTCATGGAACGACGTAAATTTTACCGGCCCTTCACCTTAACGACACTTTAATTTGCGGCCTTCATATTGGAATGCGGACCATGGAAGGCCGGCAGCCGCATTTAGTCCAGTGGAGCATATTTCGTCAAAACGAAGTCGTATTGACGGAATATGCTCCAACGTATTGATCCTGTAGCGATTTCTCATCACGAAAACGAACCCGTTTTCGTGGAAAGCGCTCTAGCTTCGGCCCCTATGCGACGGGAATAAAGGTTTCATGACACGGCGCCCAACGCGCAGCCAGCGGATCGAGCCGCGTTTCGGTACCGGGTCGGAAAATGCGCTTGAGATCGGCTTGACGGAGGACGATCGCGCCATGCCCACCGCCAAAGGCAATTTCCCGAAAAAAGCGCCCGCCAAAAAAGCTGCGGCGAAGAAGCGGCCGGCGACGCGTGCCAAGGGCGAGGGCTCCGCATCGCAGGCGAAGCGGGCGCGCGGCGGCAGTTCCGGCGGAAAAGCACGCCGCGGAAATGCGAGACGGCGGCTCGGTCTTGGCCGGTTGTTCCGGCGCGGGGCCTATTGGAGTGCGGTTCTCGGCATCTGGGGGCTGATCGCCTGTGTGGGCGTTCTTGGATATTACGCGGCGCATTTGCCTCCGACCTCGCAATGGGAGGTCCCAAAACGACCGCCGAATGTGAAGATCGTCTCTGCGTCCGGGCACCTTCTGGCCAATCGCGGCGATACGGGCGGGGAGGCCGTGCGGCTGGAGCAATTGCCGCGCTATCTGCCGCAAGCGGTCATCGCCATCGAGGATCGCCGGTTTCATTCTCATTTCGGTATCGACCCGATCGGGTTGATCAGGGCGGTCTTCGTCAATCTGGCGTCAGGGCGCATCAGCCAGGGCGGATCGACGCTGACGCAGCAGCTGGCAAAGAACCTGTTTTTGGAACCTGAGCGAACCCTCAGCCGCAAGATGCAGGAAGTCATTCTGGCGCTTTGGCTGGAGCATGAGTTCAGCAAGGACGAGATACTGGAGATGTATCTCAACCGGGTCTATCTCGGTGCCGGGGCCTATGGGGTGGATGCGGCCTCGCGCCGGTATTTCGGCAAATCGGCGAGGCTCGTCACCGTTGCCGAGGCGGCGACGCTGGCGGGCCTCCTCAAGGCGCCGTCCCGCTATGCGCCGACCAACAATCCGGAACTCGCCGAGGAGAGGGCGCAGACGGTGATCCTTGCGATGCGCGAGGAGGGCTTCATTTCCGAGAGGCAGGCGAAAGATGCCATGGCGTCGCCTGCAGGCGTCGTCGCCAACAAGCAGATATCGAGCGAGAACTACGTTGCCGACTGGGTCATGGAGTTGCTGCCGAGCTACGTCGGCTCGATCGACGAAGACATCATTGTCGACACGACGATCGATCTCGACATGCAGAAGGCGGCCGAAAACGCGCTGCGCACAAGTCTCAACGAAAAGGCAAGCACCCTTTCGGTTTCGCAAGGGGCGGTGGTGACGCTCGACGGGTCGGGAGCGGTGAAGGCACTGATCGGCGGGCGGAATTACGCCAGAAGCCAGTTCAATCGGGCGGTTCATGCAAAACGCCAACCGGGTTCGGCGTTCAAGCCGTTCGTCTATCTGACGGCGATTGAAGGCGGATTGACCCCCGACACCATCCGCGTCGACGAGCCGGTGAAAATCGGCAAATGGGCGCCGAAAAACTACTCCAGAAAGCATCGCGGCCCCGTGACGTTGACCGAGGCTTTGAGCCTTTCGCTCAACACTGTGGCAGCCAAGCTTGCCCAGGAGGTCGGCCCGACAAACGTCGTGCGCACGGCAAAGCGGCTCGGCGTCACATCGCCGCTGCAGGATAATGCGTCAATCGCGCTGGGCACATCCGAAGTTACGCCACTTGAGATCACGGCTGCCTATGTTCCCTTTTCCAATGGCGGATACGGCGTTGTGCCGCATGTGATCCGCAGCATCCGAACGTTGAGCGGCAAGCAGCTCTACGCCAGAAAAGGCGAGGGGTCGGGCCGCATCATCGATCCCATGGTTCTGGGAGCGCTGAACCGGATGATGGCCGAGACGCTGGCGACCGGCACCGGTCAGCAGGCCAACCTCGGCGGCAGGCCGGCTGGCGGCAAGACCGGCACCAGTCAGGATTTCCGCGATGGTTGGTTCATCGGTTATACCGGCCAACTGACGACGGCGGTCTGGGTCGGCAACGACGATAACTCCCCGACGAAAAGGGCGACGGGCGGATCGCTTCCGGCGCAGATCTGGAAGGAGACGATGCTGGCGGAACATCAGGGCCTGCCCGTTGCCGTCCTTCCCGGCGTCCTCGATCAGCCTTTGCAGGTGGCAGAGCCGGGCGGACTATCCGGACCGCTGCCGCCCGGTGCGGGTGGGCGAAGATCCCGGCCAGCGCATCTTGCCGCCTCCGGCGAACGGGCGTGGCCCGCTCAATCTCCTGCAGCGCATTTTTGGCGGCTGAAAACTGCTTCGGTGTGTTGGCGAAAAAGATTGTCCCGCCTTTAGCCGAAGGTGTGCAGATGGCCGCCGTGTTCCTTGAGCCATATCCGGGCTTGCTCGGTTTGGGGTGCAAGTTGCCGGCAAAGGCGCCAAAAGCGCGGCCCGTGGTTCATCTCGATCAGATGCGCCACCTCATGGGCAGCGACATAGTCGAGGATCTCCGGCGGGGCGAGCACCAGCCGCCAGGAAAACGACAGCTGGCCGCTTGCAGTGCAGGAACCCCACCGGCTGCGGGTATCGCGAATGCTGATGCGCGATGGCTTGCGTTCGATCTGTCCCGCATGGCGTGCTACGGCGGCTTCAAGATCCCGCCGCGCTTCGCGCTTCAGCCAATCGCTCAATTTACGGGCCAGATGCGCTGCTTCTCCAGGTACATGAAGCTCCGCGCCATCCGTGCCGCTATCTGGCCGGACGACGCCACGCAGGCGCCCGGTCGTCCTGATCCGGTGTGGCGAGCCACGAAGGGGGATGACCGCGCCATCGGCGAAAGCCGTTGCTCTTGGCCGTTCCGCCAGCTTTACGCTGAGCCAGTGACGGTGCCTTTCGGCGAAATCGAGTGCGGTGGCAAGGGACCCCTTGTCCGGTACCGTCAAAACCGGCTCGCGCTGGTCGGCCGGTATGCGCAGCAGATAGCGTTTTGCGCGGCTGTTGCGGGTCAGGCGGATCTTCACCGTTTCGCCGCCGACCTCCAGCATCAGGTGATCCGGTAGGGATTCGCGTTTCAATCTTGAGAAGAAACCCGCCAAGGTCAGCCTTCCGCCAACTCGGGAAACGACTTTGGAGTGTCGCCCGATAGAGGGTTTTTCGGCGACCAGGCATAGCGGATCGTCTCCATCCGCATGGCGCGGGCGTCGAAAAGCAGCAGCCTGCCGATCAGGCCTTCTCCAAAGCCAACGATCTCCTTGATCGCCTCGAGCGCCTGAAGCGAGCCTATGGTGCCGGTGAGCGCTCCCAGTACGCCGGCTTCGGCACAGGTTGGTAGCAGCCCTTCCGGCGGTCGGGTCGGAAAGAGACATCGATAGGTAGGGTTGGGTTTGCCGTCGCTTCCCTGTTCATAGGGTTTCAGCAGCGTCAGCGATCCGTCGAACTGGCCGACAGCGCCGGTCACCAGCGGCGTTTTGGAAAAGAAACAGGCGTCGGAGGCAAGATAGCGGGTGGCGAAATTATCGGAACCGTCGATGACAAGATCGTAGCGCGAAGTAAACGACAGGGCGTTTTGCGGGGTGAAGCGCACCGGGTGAGGTTCGACGACGACATGCGGATTGAGCCTGGCGATTGCATGGGTTGCGCTCGCCACCTTCGGTTCGCCTAGCGCGTCGGTGTCGTGGATCACCTGCCGCTGCAGGTTGGAAAGCGACACGGTGTCGTCATCGACGATGCCGAGCGTTCCAACGCCCGCAGCCGCCAGATATTGCAGGGCAGGCGCGCCCAGCCCGCCCGCGCCGATCACCAGCACGCGCGCCGCCTTCAGTTTTTGCTGCCCCGGCCCGCCCACGTCCTGAAGGACGATATGTCGGGCGTAACGCTGCAATTCGGCGGAGTTCAGGGTCATTGGCGTTATGGGCCTTTGGTGCAAATGGGCAAACTCAGCCGATCAGCCGGCTGATCAGCTTGGCGGTATAATCGACCATGGGGATAATGCGCGCGTAATTCAGTCTCGTCGGGCCGATGATGCCGAGCACGCCCACGATCCGCTGCTCGCTGTCGCGATAGGGCGAGACGATGAGGGATGAGCCGGAGAGCGAGAAAAGATTGTTCTCGCTGCCGATGAAAATCCGCACACCGTCGCCGGCTTCGGCTGCGCCGAGCAGTTGGATGAGTTCCCGCTTGTTTTCAAGATCGTCGAAAAGAAGCCGAATTCGCTCCAGGTCCTCCGCCGCCTCAAGGTCGGCCAGAAGATTGGAGCGGCCTCTGACGATGAGCTTGCCCTCGTCGTCGCTATTGCCGGCCCAGATGGCGACGCCCTCCTCCACCACCTTGGCGGTCAGGCGGTCAAGTTCGGCCTGATTTTCCGAAAGTTGCCGTTCAAGGTCCTTGCGTGCCTCGCCGATGGTCCGGGTGCGAATGAGATTGGTGAGGAAGTTGGAGGCTTCCGTCAGCGCCGTGCTGGGCAGGCCGGGCGGCAGGTCGATAATGCGATTTTCCACCGATCCGTCTTCGGCGACGAGAACGACGAGTGCTTTCAGAGGCTCAAGCCGAACGAATTCGATGTGCCGAAGGCGCGGGTTGGTCTTGTGGGTCAAGACCACGCCGGCGCCGCGCGACAGACCGGAGAGCATCTGGCTTGCCTCGGTCAGGATGTGTTCGGTCGAGCGGAAATTGCGCGAAGCCTTGACCTGAACGTCGATCGCTTCCCGCTCGTCCTTCGTCAGGTCGCCGACTTCAAGCAGCGCATCGACGAAGAAGCGAAGCCCTCCCTCCGTCGGCATGCGGCCGGCGGATGTATGGGGCGAATAAAGCAGGCCAAGGTGCTCCAGATCCGACATGACGTTGCGGATGGATGCGGGCGAGAGCTGCATGGGAAGGACGCGCGCCAGATTGCGCGATCCCACCGGTTCTCCCGTCGCCAGGTAGTTTTCGACGATCGAACGGAAAATCTCCCTGGACCTCTGGTCGAGGTCGGTCAGGCTAAGGGAAGGAACTCCGATGCTCACGTTCTGGGGCTCACGGTTCTGGGGCTCACGGTTTGGGGCTCACGGCCTGGGGCTCACGGTCTGGCATCGCTTTCGCCGTCACGCCTTGTGCAGTTGTTCAGCATTGCTTGACCCGAAAGTACGTTATGTCAATTGCCTTGCGGCCAATTCTATCTGAAAGATCCTATCCGAAAAATCCGGATTTCGCGTACCGTGCCATCCAATTGCGAAAGGACCGCGCGGTTGGAATGCTCGCATTTTACGAAACTTCCGCTTTTTCGCGCCCCACCCTTTGACCTTCGCCGGGCGCTGGCGGTAAAAGGCGGGACAAGTTTGCGTTGAGACGCCGCATTATCATCGGCACCGATCAGGGAAGGACTTTCATGCGACCGTCAAAACGCGGAGCCGACGAGATGCGGGCCGTCACATTGGAGCGGGGCGTTTCCAAACACGCTGAAGGTTCCTGCCTGGTCAAATTTGGCGACACGCACGTCCTTTGCACGGCAAGCCTGGAAGAGCGCATTCCGCCCTGGCTGAGGGGCCAGGGGCGTGGCTGGGTCACGGCGGAATACGGCATGTTGCCGCGCGCGACCGGCGACCGGGTCCGCCGCGAGGCGTCTGCCGGAAAGCAATCCGGCCGCACGCTTGAAATCCAGCGGCTGATTGGCCGCTCGCTTCGCGCGGTCGTGGATTTGAAGGCGCTCGGCGAAAAGCAGATCACCGTCGATTGCGACGTCATCCAGGCCGATGGCGGCACCCGCACGGCGTCGATCACCGGCGCATGGGTTGCGCTGCACGATTGCCTTGCCTGGATGAAGCAGCGGGACATGATCTCGGGCGACGTCCTGATCGATCACATCGCCGCCGTTTCCTGCGGCATCTATAGCGGTTCGCCGGTGCTCGATCTTGACTACGCGGAGGATTCGGAAGCGGAAACCGACGCCAATTTCGTCATCACCGGCAAGGGCGGCATTGTCGAAATCCAGGCGACGGCAGAGGGCGTGCCCTTCTCCGAGGAGGAATTCAACACGCTTCTGGCATTGGCGAAGAACGGCGTTACGAAGCTGGTGGACCTGCAGAAGATGTCGATCCTTTGAAGGTTGAAGAGGGCAAAGTCGAAACGGGGAACCCTTGGCCGAAATGACTGAACGCAGACTGGACCCCGGCCGGCTCGTGCTGGCCAGCCACAATGCAGGAAAGCTCGCGGAATTCCGGGATCTGCTGTCGCCTCATGGCTATGAAGTGGTGCTTGCGGGCGAGCTTGGATTGCCGGAACCGGAAGAGACCGGAACGACCTTCGAGGAAAATGCGGAGCTGAAATCGCGCGCGGCGGCCTCGGCCAGCGGTCTACCGGCGCTCGCCGACGACAGCGGCTTTTGCGTCGAGGCGCTGGACGGCGCGCCCGGCGTCTATTCGGCGCGCTGGGCGGGACCGGACAAGGATTTCGCCATGGCCATGCGCACAGTGGAGGAAAAGCTCCAGGCGGCGGGCGCCACAACGCAGGACCGCCGCAGATCTTCCTTTGTCGCCGTATTGGCCCTGAGCTGGCCGGACGGTGAGACCAGACTTTTTCGCGGCGAAGTGGAAGGCACTTGCGTCTGGCCGCCGCGTGGGCAAAACGGCTTCGGCTATGACCCCGTATTCCAGCCGCTTGGCGAAACCCGCACCTTTGGCGAAATGACCATGGCTGAGAAGAAGCGGCTCTCGCATCGCGCGCGCGCCTTTGCAGCCTTCAAGGCTGCGTTGATTGGATGATACGATGAACGGACAGCCGGACGGCGGGTTTGGAATTTACGTGCACTGGCCGTTTTGCGCCGCCAAGTGCCCCTATTGCGACTTCAACAGCCATGTTCGTCACGCTGCGATCGATCAGGACCGTTTCGCCGCCGCCTTCGAGCGCGAGCTTTCCCATTATGCGGCGCTGACGCCCGGGCGGAAGGTGCAATCGATCTTTTTTGGCGGCGGCACGCCATCACTCATGGAGCCGGGGACGGTCGGGCGCATTCTCGATGCAATTGCAAAGCATTGGCCTGTCGATGGCGAGGTCGAGGTTTCGCTTGAGGCCAATCCCTCCAGCGTCGAGGCGGAGCGTTTCAAGGGCTATCGCGCCGCCGGCGTCAACCGCGTCTCGCTCGGCGTTCAGGCGCTGAACGATCAGGATCTCAGGTTTCTTGGCCGGCTGCATGATGTTGCGCAGGCAAGGCAGGCGATCGAGATCGCGCGGGCGACATTCCCGAGGCTTTCCTTCGATCTGATCTACGCTCGCCCGGGGCAGACGATCGACGCCTGGACGCGGGAACTCGATGCCGCGATCGATCTGGCCGCCGATCATCTGTCGCTTTATCAGTTGACGATCGAGCAGGGGACGCCGTTTTTCGCGCTTCATCGTGCTGGAAAGCTTCAGGTTCCGGATCAGGATACAGCAGCCGACCTTTATCAAGCGACGCAGGCCGCCTGCGAAGCGAGAGGCCTGCCCGCCTACGAGATTTCAAACCACGCGGTGCCTGGCGCCGAATGCCGTCACAATCTCGTTTACTGGCGCTATGGCGATTACGTCGGCGTCGGACCGGGCGCGCATGGGCGGATTTCCGTCGGTATAACCAAGCGGGCCACGGCGGCGGAAAAACACCCTGAGACGTGGCTCGCTCACGTTGAGGCAAGCGGACATGGGGCAATCGAGGATCTGTCGCTCGGCAACGAAGAGCAGGGCGACGAATTCCTGCTGATGGGACTGAGGCTTGTCGAGGGCATCGATCTTGCGCGGTTCCAGAGGCTGGCGGGTCGGGAGATCGATCCACGCCGCATTCGCGATTTACTGGAGCATGGCATGGTCGAAACGCTTGGCGATGGCCGGTATAGGGCGACGCCGGCTGGATTCCTCGTTTTGGATGCGGTGGTTGCCGATCTGGCCGCCTGAATCCTGCCCCTTTCACACGTAATTATTTATCCTGAGCTGGCTTATCGCTGCGTCATTTTGTGTGCGCTGCCGCGTGCAATAGCGAATCGATTTGTCCGACGAATTGATTCTATCCGCTATCACGACTATTGTGCATTGCACTGGCGAAGAAGTGATGAACCGGCGAAACGCTTGAACGAACTCGCAGTTCCACAATTTCGGCTATATTCGTCTTCAGTCGATATTGTGAAGTCACTCAGTCTGGTTCTATTCTGCTGCAATGCAAAAGTCCGCCACAAGGCCGGATCGCACACCAATCGAAGGATGAGAGGTCGGATCACGTGCCATTTTATCATCTCTATGAAGCG
Source organism: uncultured Alphaproteobacteria bacterium (assembly GCA_963698365.1). GTDB lineage: Bacteria > Pseudomonadota > Alphaproteobacteria > Rhizobiales > Stappiaceae > Hongsoonwoonella. The sequence goes on along the minus strand of CAVOQM010000003.1, from coordinate 110,361 downwards.
CATCACGCGGCAATGAGCCCGATGCGCGCGGCGGCGGACATGACGCGGCTTTACTTCCAAAACCCGCTCAATCCGCTGACGCATACGACTTATGGCCGCTCGGTCGCGGCCGCGTGTGAACTCCTGGAGCGTACGACAAGGCGCTATGGCAAGCCGGAATTCGGTCTGCGGGAGACAACGGTCGGCGGAATGAAGGTTCCGGTTCGCGAAAACATCGTCTGGAATCGACCGTTCTGCAATCTCATCCACTTCGAGCGGCATATAAACGACGCCAATGTCCGCGCAAGGCGACGCTCCGATCCCAAGGTATTGATCGTAGCGCCCATGTCCGGCCACTATGCGACCTTGCTCAGGGGTACGGTCGAAACCTTCCTGCCTCGTGCCGACGTCTATATTACCGATTGGATCGATGCCCGAATGGTGCCGATATCGGATGGGACGTTCGATCTCGACGACTATATCGACTACGTCATTTCCATGCTGCATTTCCTTGGGCCGGACACGCATATCGTGGCGGTTTGTCAGCCGTCGGTGCCGGTTCTGGCCGCGGTTGCGATCATGGAAGGCAGGGACGATCCCTATGCGCCGTCGACGATGACGCTTATGGGCGGACCGGTCGATACGCGCATCAATCCGACTGCGGTGAACGATCTTGCCCAGTCGAAGGGCATCGACTGGTTTCGCCGCAACGTCGTGATGAAAGTGCCTTTCCCGCATCCCGGGTTCATGCGAGACGTTTATCCGGGTTTTCTGCAGCTCTCGGGCTTCATGGGCATGAATCTGGACCGGCATGTGATCGCTCACCGCGATTTCTTCCAGCACCTGGTTCAAGGTGACGGCGACAACGCTGAAAAGCATCGCGATTTTTACGATGAATATCTGGCCGTGATGGATCTTTCGGCGGAGTTTTATCTCCAGACCGTGGAGACGGTGTTCATCGAACATGCGCTGCCGGACCGCAAGATGATGCACCGGGACGAACTGGTGGATTGCACCGCTATCCGCAACACGGCTTTGCTCACGATCGAGGGCGAGAAGGACGACATCACCGGGCGCGGGCAAACGAAGGCGGCGCACCGTCTTTGCACGGGCCTGCCCGACGACAAGAAAGCCCACTATGAGCAGCCTTCCGTTGGTCATTACGGCGTGTTCAACGGCTCGCGGTTCCGGTCCGAAATCGCGCCGCGCATCATGGACTTCATGCTGTCGAACCGGTCGCCAAGCGTCTCGGAGCGGGTTTCGGGAGCCGCGACCGGGCTGAATGGCGCCGGAAAATCGACGGGCGCGAATAATTCGGTCACCGTTCTTGCTGTGAAATCGGCTGACGAGAAAAAGGCGTCTGTGAAGAAGGATCCGCTGTCGGCGATCCTGCTCGCCGGTCCCAAGGGTGCGGTAGACGATCTGAAGCAGATCACGGGCGTCGGGCCGAAGCTGGAAACAATACTCAACGAGGCAGGCATCTTTCATTTCTGGCAGATCGCCCAATTGAAAGACGAACAGATCGCCGCGCTCGATGACAAGTTGGAATTTCGGGGGCGGATCGCCCGCGACAATTGGATCGGGCAGGCCAAGTCCCTGTCCGATAAAATCATGTCCTGAAGCGACTGAGAACCGGCAAGGAATTGGAAAGCGGGGCTTTGAAACGGCTCCGCTTTTTTGCATGTCGCGTCAGTTGAGGCTGGCGGTCAAACGAAATATTCCTTGAAAACCGTAACGTCATTTCCCACCTGCAATTCAGTGAAGGAAGACGGCAGGCGCGAAAGCGGTCCCGCTTTCAGGACCGGCGCTCCGGAGTGTGTTTCCTTTGAAGACAGGACGTTCCAACGCAGGGGAAGTAACGATGACCAGTTGTTCCGCGATCAAACCCGGCTGGAGCCCGATGACGATCGGCCTCATGGTGTTGGGCTTTATTGTGTTCTGGCCGCTCGGCCTGGCGATGCTCGCCTATATCCTTTGGGGAGACAGGTTCCATCGGGTGGTGGATGACGCCCGCGATCAGTGGCGCTCCAGTCCGATGGCGTCGACGATGACCGGCCGGAATTCCCATGCCGGCTGGGGACGCACGGGCAATGTGGCCTTTGATGAGTACCGCGAGCGCGAATTCAAGCGGCTTGAGGAAGAACGCGCCAGACTCGACGCCATGCGGGCCGAGTTTGACGACTTCCTGCGCGAATTGCGCCGCGCGCGCGATCAGGAGGAGTTCGACCGCTTCATGGCGAACCACGGCAGAAAGCCCTCCGATCCGGCTACAGCCTGACCGATTGGCGCCAAGCGCTGAAATAAAAAAAGCCGCGGATGGTTGCCGCGGCTTTTTTGCATCTGGACGCTTCTCTTCCGATCAGTTCGGCTTTTCGGCCTGCTGCGCCTGTTGCGCCAGGTTCTGGCGGTAGAGCGCTGCGAAGTCGATCGGATCGAGCATGAGCGGGGGGAAACCGCCGCTGCGGGTGGCATCGGCCAGAATATTGCGCGCGAAGGGGAACAGCATGCGCGGGCATTCGATCAGCACGAAGGGGTGAAGATGCTCCTGCGGTACGCCGCTGATGCGGATAAGGCCGGCGTAGACGAGCTCCACGGCGAACAGCGTCATGTTTTCGTTGGTTGCCGTTGCGCTCAGCGAAAGCGTGACTTCGAACTGGCTGTCGTTGAAGGGTGTCGCACCGACGTTGACGTTGATGTCGAGCTTCGGCTGGCCCTGCGGCTGCAGCGATTGCGGCGCCTTCGGGTTCTCGAAGGAGAGATCCTTGATGTATTGCGCGATGATGTTCATGCCCGGGGCTTCGCCGGCCTGTGCCTCCGCGCCGCCTGCCGGAGCAGCGTCATTCGTGTCGGTCATCGTCATTCGTCCCGTCTGCGGTGAAAATCGAATGGATCTGGTCCGTCGCCGGCGAATGACGGCATCGGATGGATCCATGCCCCGGCAACAGAGCCGGGTGCCCGCGCGCTGGCTAGCATGAGGCACGCCCGATGCACAAGCTTTGATTGGCTTCGCGTTTCCCGGAGGCTCGTAGTTTTCCGGCATATGCGCTCTTTTGCGCTGGAGTGCCGCACTGGTCTTGATCGGCAGGGGCGGCTATTGTCTGCCTGCATTTCAAGCGCGGACTGTCAGGCGTAATTCATGCTCGAAGCCATTGACGACGATATGAGATTGCCGCACCGGCGGCTGAAGCTCGACACACTCGTGCGGCTTCGCTGGCTTGCGATCGCGGGACAGGCGGCGGCGTTGCTCTTCGTGCACTTCGTCCTTGGCTATTCGCTGCCGCTTGGCTTTTGTTTTGTACTAGTCTCCCTTTCCATATGGCTGAATATCTTTCTGAAAGTCCTGTCGCCCGGCACCAAGCGATTGTCAGAGCGCAAGGCAGCGGTTCAACTCGCCTATGATCTGTGTCAATTGGGAGGATTGCTCTATCTGACCGGCGGTCTCGGCAATCCCTTCGCCTTTCTTCTGCTTGCGCCGGTGATGGTATCGGCAACCGGGCTTTCCGCCCACAAGACCATCCTTCTCGGCGTGCTTGCGGCAGGGATCGCCAGCGTGATCGCCGTGGTGCACATGCCGCTGCCCTGGCCGCAGGATCAGGGTTTCAAGCTGCCGCCGCTATACGCCTTCGGCGTCTGGACGGCGCTCGTCTGTTCGCTTGCCTTCATGGCGGCCTATGCCTTTCGAGTGGCCGAGGAAGCGCGCCAGCTGGCGGATGCTCTTGCGGCAAGCGAGCTGGTTTTGGCCCATGAACAGCATCTCAACGCGCTCGACGGGCTGGCCGCCGCCGCCGCCCATGAGTTGGGTACGCCGCTTGCGACGATTTTCCTTGCCGCCAAGGAGCTTACCAGCGAATTTTCAGCCGATGATCCGCGCGGCGAGGATGTGGCGCTGATCCGCTCGCAGGCGGAGCGCTGCCGCGACATTCTCGCCGAACTGACATCGCTTTCAAACGAAACGGATCAACATTTTCGCCGCATGCCCCTGTCGCACCTGATCGAGGAGGTTGTGGCTCCCCACAGGGATTTCGGTATAGAAATCAAGGTCGAAATGAGCGGCGATGGCGAGGAGCCGGTCGGTATACGCAACCCGGCCATTCACTACGGCCTTGGCAATCTTTTGGAAAATGCGGTCGATTTCGCCGAGCAATCGGTGGAGGTGAAGGGGCGTTGGGATGCTGGCGGCGTCCGCGTGGTGATCGCCGACGATGGGCCGGGCTTTCCGCCCGATGTCATGGCCAGGCTCGGCGAGCCCTATGTGACGTCGCGCGGGCGCCCGCGAGACCATCGCGACGATGAAAATGAGCGTGCGGGCGGCCTCGGACTTGGCTTTTTTATTGCCAAGACGTTGCTGGAGCGAACCGGGGCAAGGCTCATTCTCGACAATCGCCGCCTGCCGGATCGCGGCGCGATCGTGACCGTGTCCTGGCCGCGAGCGGCGATGGATGAGGCGGGCAAGGAAACGAAGCCGGTTTCGCGCCGGGAACCGAAAGCCCAAAAAGCCGTTGAGGAAGCCATCGATAAAACCGGGACTTTGCCCAAAGGCGAAGCGCCCCTATAAAGACATTGGAATGGTTTTAAAACACCGGGATACCCCATGACCGAACAGCCTCGGCTCGACGATACCGGACCGGACAGAAGTCTTTTGATTGTCGATGACGATCAGGCCTTTCAGCAGCGCCTCGCACGGGCGATGGAAAAACGCGGTTTCGATACGGTCACTGCCGATAGCGTGCGCGAAGCGATAGGCAAGGTGGAGAACGCACCTCCTGCCTACGCAGTCGTGGATATGCGCCTTGATGACGGCAGCGGGCTCGACGTTATCGAGGCGATCCGCCGGCGGCGGCCGGATGCACGGGCAATCATCCTCACAGGCTACGGCAATATCGCGACCGCAGTCACGGCAGTGAAGCTTGGAGCCATCGACTATCTGTCCAAGCCGGCGGACGCTGACGACATTTTCGCTGCCCTGACACGCGAGGATGGCGAAAAGGCCCCGCCGCCGGAAAACCCGATGTCTGCCGACCGGGTGCGCTGGGAGCATATTCAGCGGGTCTACGAACTTTGCGAGCGCAATGTTTCGGAAACGGCAAGAAGGCTCAACATGCACAGGCGCACGCTGCAGCGTATCCTAGCAAAGCGCGCGCCGCGCTGAATTGCTTGCGCGTCATCCAAACGCCGCTTCGCCGAGCGCCATTCTCGCTTCCGGGTCGAGCGCGTCATGCAGGCGGAGCGCTGCCGCTTGAGCAAAGCGGAGCGTCATCGCCTTGCGCCGCGCGGCCGGCAGCGGATGATCCGGCGCCTCGCGCAGGATCTCGGCGAAAAACCCGTCGGCGAGAATGAGCCCGGCCTCATCAGGAAAAATGTCGAGCGGCACATCCGCGTGGCTGGCGAAAAACAGACGGTCGCAATAGTCGCGATAATCCGGCCATTTGTGATCGGCCCGGAAATCGGCGACCGAAGACTTCACCTCGACGATCCACAATTGCCCTTTCGGCCCAAGTGCTGCGAGGTCGGCCCGGCGACCGGAGGCGAGCGTAAGCTCGCCCACGCTGGCAAACCCCATTTGCCGCATCAATCGGGCGACGCCACGCCAGACCATCTGCGCCGTCATCGACTGGCGGCCGTCGGCCAGGGGATCATCAAGGCGGTAGCGGTTCGATGACATGGGATGGCTCCTTCAAGGCGCTTATTGTTCTTGTTTCGTTCGAGAATCGCAAGAGGCTTTTCGGCAAGGCCGCCTTTTGGCGGGAGCGCGGTTCGCCGCGGCATCGGCTTGGTGAATTTCTTTGCAGTGCAGCGAGCAAAGCCTTATATCTCGTCGCAAACGGGCCGGCGGCATACAGGCGTCGGCTTTATCCTTCGGACGCGGATTTTCGACGACAGTGGACAAACCGTCCCACGCCAACCCGCCTATTGCCTCAAACGGCGGGCCCGGCCAGACCGAGACCCCTTTGCTACGTTTGGCGGTGATGGAGGATCTCGATTCCCTCGCGGCGCTTGAAACGCGGCTGTTCGCGACGGATCGTATTTCGCGCCGCAATTTCCGGCATTTTCTGAAGAGCCCGACCGCGGTGCTGATCGTGGCGGATCAAGGTGGCCAGCTTGTCGGCTATGCGCTGGTGCTGTTTCGCGCCGGTACCGGCCTTGCCCGCCTTTATTCGCTTGCCGTTGCCCCGCAGGCGCAAGGGCACGGTCTGGGTGGCCTGCTTCTGGAGGCGGCTGAGCGGGCGGCCTATGATCAGGACCGGCTGTTCCTGCGCCTGGAGGTGCGGGAGGACAATCCCGCCGCCCGCCGGATCTACGACCGTGCGGGATACAAGCGGATCGCCCGCATCCCCGAGTATTACGAAGATGGCGAAGCAGCGCTCAGGCTTGAAAAGCGTCTGCATGGCGGCCATCCGGTGCAAACTTCGGTGCCTTTCTTTCCGCAAACGACGGAATTTACCTGCGGTCCGGCCTGTCTTCGTATGGCGCTCGCCGCTTTCAGCCGGCTGGAAGCGCTGGACGGGCGGTCCGAACTCAGGCTCTGGCGCGAGGCGACGACGATTTATCTCGCATCCGGGCTTGGCGGCTGCGAACCCTATGGCCTGGCGATTGCCGCGCGCAAGCGTGGTCTTGGTGTGGAAATTCGCGTCAGCCACGACGATCTTTTCTTCCTCGCCTCCGTGCGCGATGAAGACAAGCGCGACGTCATGCGCGTGGTGCAGGAAGATTTCCGCGCAGAGGCGGAGTCAATGGCGATACCCGTCATTCACCAGCCGCTGTCTGCCCGCGAGCTCGGCGAAATGGCAAAGCGCGGCACGTTGTCCATCGTTCTGATTTCCGGCTACAGCATGTACCGCAAGAAAGAGCCGCACTGGGTGCTTGTGCACGGCGCGGACGATCGCCATGTGATCGTTCACGATCCCTGGATCGAGCCCGAGGTCGCTTCCGGCAGGTCGTCCGGCGCGGACCCGGACGCCATTGCGGAAAGTGCGACCGATACCGCGCACCTGCCGATTCCTTTCGACGCATTCGAGCGAATGGCCCGATGGGGCACAAGCGCGGTGAAGGCCCAGATCCTGTTGAGCAAGGACCCCGATTGATGGCTACCTGGGTCATTCTGGTTGATAATCCGAAAGATTTTCCGAATTCGGAGACGCCTCACAAGGTGATGACGGTTCGCGAATACATTACGCGTCCCAAACTCTTCGCCGGAACCTATCCGACGATCCTCAATCTCTCGCGCTCTTTCGCCTACCAGGGCGGCGGCTACTACGCATCGCTTCTCGCCGAAGCGCGGGGTCATCGTGTGGTGCCAAGCGTCGAGACAATGACGGAACTGTCGAAGAAGGCGCTTTATCAGCATGCGCTGCCCGAGATCGAGGATCGTTTCAACAAGACCATCGCCAGAATCGAGGGCGTGCCGCAGGAAAGCTTCAAGATTATTGTTTGCCTCGGCCAGGCGACCGATCCTGCGTTTGAGCCCTTCGCCCGGCTGTTGTTCGACTGGTTCCGGGTGCCGATCCTGGAGGTCACCATCAAGACCGGCGAATGGCGGTCGGTGGAGAGGATACGTCCGCTCCCAGTCACCGAACTCGATGCGAGCGGGCGCGAACTCCTGGCCAAGGCGTTGGAGAGTTATACCCGCCGTTCCTGGCGGGCGCCCAAGCAGCGCGTGCCGCTGAAATATGCGCTTGCGGTGCTGAGCGACCCGAAGGACCCTTTGCCGCCTTCGTCGCAGGCATCGCTCAAGTATTTTGCCAAGGTGGCGCAGAAACACGGCGTGGAAGTGGTGCCGATCGGTAGAGGAGACCTTGAAAAGGTTGCGCAATTCGATGCGCTTTTCATCCGCGAGACCACGTCCATCGACAATCACACCTATCGGTTTGCCCGCCGTGCGGTTTACGAGGGCATGCCGGTCATCGACGATCCCGTGTCGATGATCCGCTGCACCAACAAGGTCTATCTGGCGGAACTTCTGGAGCAGAACGGCGTGCCGACGCCGAAAACCGCGATCCTTTCGACCATGAAGGACGCGGAAGGTCTCGGAGAGCGTCTCGGCTGGCCGATCGTGCTCAAGATCCCGGACGGATCGTTCTCGCGCGGCGTTTTCAAGGTGGATGGTCCGGAAGCGCTGGCTTTGAAAATGAAGGAACTTTTCGAGGATTCCGACGTGCTTCTGGCGCAGGAGTTTTGTCCGACCTCCTTCGACTGGCGCATCGGCGTGCTCGATGGCGAGCCGCTGTTTGCCTGCCAGTATCTGATGGCGAAGAAGCACTGGCAGATCGTGCGCCACGAGAAAGGCAAAGCTGCCGAGGAGGGCACGTTCCGCTCGTGCTCTCTGCTTGAAGCACCGCCTTTTGTTATTGAGACCGCCGTGCGCGCGGCCCGGCTCATCGGCAACGGCTTTTACGGCGTCGACCTCAAGCAGATCGGTGACAGCGTCGTCGTTATCGAGGTCAACGACAATCCGAACCTCGAACACGGCGTTGAGGATTCAGCGGAAAAAGACATGGTCTGGGACCGTCTGATCCGCTGGTTCCTGACCCGGCTTGAGGCGCGTTGACGAAAGCCTCTCAAGCCGGAGGCGGGCCGATGCGGTCGGGATGGGCGGCGGCGAAGGATTCGATCTCGTTGCAGCGCCGGCCGATTTCCAGGATTCTCCTGCAGGCGGAAATATCCGCGCCCCAGCGCTCCGCGTTATAGATCTGCGGCACGAGGCAGATATCGGCGATTGTGGGCGTATCTCCGTGGCAAAAGCGCCCGGTTGCCGGATCGTCCAGCATCCGCTCGACGGCGGCGAGGCCCTCACCGATGAACTTCCGCATCCAGTCGAGGCGCACCTGCTCGTCGCCACCGGCGATATGCATGGCGTAGGCGGCAACGGTCATATTGCAGACCGGGTGAATTTCCATTGCAATCGCGTAGGAAAGCGCTCTTGCCCTGTGCCGGCCGAGCACGTCGCCCGGCAGGAGTGCTGCACCCGGCCTCGTTTCGTTCAGATATTCCAGGATCGCGAGAGACTGGGTGAGCGTCCGCCCGTCGATCTCCAGCGTCGGCACCAGACCTTGCGGGTTTCGTGCGAGATTTTCGGGCGCGCGGTGCTCTTGCTTCAACAAATTGACGGCTACGGTTTCGTATTCGACGCCAAGCAGGTTGAGCGCGATGCGCAAGCGGTAAGCGGCCGAGGACCGCCAATAGTCGTAGAGAACGGTTCGGCCCGGCATCTTCAGTCCTTTCTCGGGTTCAATCCTTTGAAAGCTCTTTCTCGTGCATCCATTTGGCGTGTTTCGGCGCCCGCTTCGTCTTCGACCATTCCTCCAGCATGTCCCATTTCACCGCGTCGAGCTTGGCCAGCATTGCCTCTTCCTCCGGATCGGGGCAGGCAAGCTCGATGCGATGGCCGCTCGGATCGAAGAAATAAATCGAGTGAAAGAGGGAGTGGTCGGTGACGCCAAGCACTTCGACGCCGTTGGCTTCCAGTCGCTCCTTGAATGCAAGCAGCGTCTTGCGATCCTTCACCTTGAAGGCGATGTGCTGCACCCATACCGGCGTATTCGGATCGCGCCCCATCTCCGGTTTGGTCGGTAGTTCGAAGAAGGCGAGCACATTGCCGTCGCCCGCATCGAGGAAGATATGCATATAGGGGTCGGGCTCGTGGGTGGAGGGAACCTTGTCCTCCGCGATCGCCAGGATGAAGTCCATATTCAGGTTCTTGCCGTACCATTCGACCGTTTCCTTCGCATCCTTGCAGCGATAGGCAACGTGATGAATCTTCTCGATTTTCATGGTTGCGTTCTCCGTGGATGGTGAGATCGCCTACGTTTTTACGCCTCGCTCGTGGTGCGCGGCGGCGGCGGCCTCTATCGCCGATTCCAGCACCTGCCGGTCGCCGATGTGGTTGGCGAGGATCAGGATAAGGCGGGCGTTCAAGGCATCGCTTTCGGCCTTCGAAAGGCCTTCATGAGCGGCGAGAAGCGCCGCGTAGAAATCGTCGGGGCGTGCGAGATTGGATCTCAATGTGAGGTTGGCCATGGAAACTTCCTTCATGCCCGCGCCGTCGCTTTCAAGATTGCGGCTTTGAGATTGTCTTCCCGGTAGCTCGACCATCTGGCCGCAACATGCTGGTCGGGCCGGACCAGATAGACGGCGCTTTGCGCATCGCCCCGATAGCGGGCGGCAAGCGCCCCGGACGGGTCGTTTCCGGCGGAAAGCGCCAGCCGGGTAACCGGTATGCCCTCGATCTCGATTGCCTCCGGCGCATCCGCATCGATGGTGACGAGCTGGAAGCCTTTGCCAAGCTTGTCGAGCAACCAACCGTCGCCAAGTGGTGCATCCGCCGCCGGCGCTCCGGGGCGGGTGCGCGGTGGCATCAGCGGGTTGTCCGGACCGTTCAGCGGCGAGCCGTCGTAGATCGCCGGCACTGAAAGCCGGCCGGAATTGACGATGGGCCGTGCAAATTCGAAATGCTCCGAGAGATCCAGCACCGCATCACGGAAGATCCGGCTTTGCTCCGATTTGGGGGTGATGAAATCGGTCGAGCGCGTCGAATTCAGGATGTTCTCGTCGGCGGCCAGCACGCGCTCGTCGTCGTAGCTGTCGAGCAGGCTCTCGGGCGCTTGGCCGTCTATCACGAGCTTCAGTTTCCAGATGAGATTATCGGTGTCCTGCAAGCCGGAATTCGCGCCGCGCGCGCCGAAGGGCGAAACCTGATGGGCGGCGTCTCCTGCGAAGATCACGTGCCCATGGCGGAACTTATCCATCCGCCGGCACTGGAACGTATAAATCGACACCCACTCAAGCTCGAATTTCGCCTCGTCTCCCAGCATCGCCTTCAGGCGCGGGATGACGTTTTCCGGGCGCTTTTCCTTTTCCTTGTCGATGTCCCAGCCAAGCTGCAGGTCGATCCGCCAGACACCGTCCGGCTGCTTGTGCAAAAGCGCCGATTGACCCTTGTTGAACGGCGGATCGAACCAGAACCAGCGCTCGGTCGGGAAATTCGCTTCCATAACCACGTCTGCAATGAGGAAATTGTCCTCAAACACCCGGCCGGAGAAATCGAGTCCCATCATGGCGCGGACGGGCGAAGCGGCGCCGTCGCAGGCGATCACCCAGTCGGCGACAATCTCGTAAGCACCATCAGGTGTTTCAACGGTGAGCCAAACGCCATCGTCGCGTTGTTCTGTCGATACGACCTTGTTGCCGCCGCGAATTTCGATGGCCTTTCCTTCCGTCTCCAGCTCGCGTGCCCGGTCGACCAGAAATTTCTCGAAATAATATTGCTGCAGATTGATGAAAGCCGGGCGCTTGTGGCCTGCCTCTGGCAGAAGGTCGAACTCATAGACCTTGCGCTCATCGAAAAAGACCTTGCCCTTGCTCCAGACGATGCCTTTATCGACCATCTGCTGGCCACAGCCGAGCCGGTCGAGGATTTCAAGCGGCCTTTTGGCGAAGCAGATCGCCCGCGAGCCCCAGCTGACCTTGTCGTTTTCGTCCAATACCACGACCGGTACGTCATGCCCGGCAAGGTCGATTGCCGCCGCAAGACCGATAGGGCCCGCGCCAACCACGACGACCGGGTGGCGAACGGGTGCTGCCGCGTCCTGATCGGCGGAACGCTTATAGGGATAAAGCGGCGTCTCGAAAATTCGTGTCATCGTTCCTCCTACGCGATCATGCGATGGCATCGAACCTTTTCCCTCACCCTGCCCCTCTCCCAAGAGGAGAGGGGACGCAGGTGGCGAAGGCGGAACCAATGCGCACTCCCGAACTGGCTGCTGCGCCTGTTGCAAGCATCAGCGCTGCAGCAAGCTCCCCGCCTCTCCCTGTCAGGGGGAGGTCGGCGCCTCAGCGCCGGGTGAGGGTCAGCCCTGCAGGGCGTCCCACATTTCGCGGTCGCGCTCCGCCGTCCAGATGCGCGGCGTATCGATATCCTGCGCTTCGTCATAGGCGCGGGCGACATTGAACGGCAGGCAATGTTCGTAGATGGCGTAGTTGGAAAACTTCGGATCGCATTCCTCCCGGCACGCCTCGAAGGCCTCCTTCAGCGACCCGCCCCGAAGCGCCACCTGCGCCACGCTCCGATAGGTCGATTTGACGAAATCAGCCGTCAGATCGAGAGCGTCATTGACCATCTTGTGGCCCACAAGCGCGTTGCCGCGACCGGGCGCGATGGCATCCACATCAAAGGCGCGGATCTTTTCAAGCGTGCCCGGCCAGTCGTGAAAATGCCCGTCGCCGCAATAGCAGGCGGAATGATATTCCACGATGTCGCCGGTAAACATGACGTTGGCGTCTGGCACGAAGGCAACGATATCGCCAGCCGTATGCGCGCGGCCCATGAACATCAGATCGACCCGCCGCTTGCCTAAATAGATGGTCATGCGGTTGCTGAAGGTCGTCGTCGGCCAGGTCAGTCCGGGAATGCTCTCATGTCCCTGGAACAGGCGTGGGAAGCGCGCGAATTCGCTGTCCCAGTCCTCTTGGCCGCGTTCGGCGACCATGGCGCGCGCCTTTTCGCTCATAACGATTTGCCGAGCGTTATAGGCAGAAGCGCCAAGCACGCGGACGGCGTGATAATGGGTGAGCACCACATGGGTGATCGGCTTGTCCGTCACCGCGCGCACTTTCTCGATCACCTTGCTGGCAAGGCGCGGCGTTGCCTGCGCCTCGATGATCATGACGCTGTCGTCGCCGATGATGACGCCGGAATTGGGGTCGCCCTCGGCGGTAAAGGCCCAGATATCGCGGCCAATCTCGGTGAAGGAGACTTTCTTCTCCGTCATATCGCCTTGGGAGGCGAAGGCTTTCGCCATGGATTCACTCCCGCATTTGTTCGTCAGTGTTCGTATTTTTCGACCGTCTGCTCGATGGCGCCGAAGATCGAATGGCCGTGCGCGTCCTTCATCTCGATGCGGACCGTATCGCCGAACCTGAGGAATGGCGTTTTCGGCTTCGCCGGTCTCGATCGTCTCGATCATGCGGATTTCGGCGATGCAGGAATAGCCGACGCCGCCTTCGCCGACCGGTTTGCCCGGGCCGCCGTCCATCTTGTTGGAGACCGTGCCGGAGCCGATGATCGAGCCTGCGCCAAGCGGCCTTGTCTTTGCGGCATGGGCGATCAGCGTCGGGAAATCGAAGGTCATGTCGATGCCGGCATTCGCCCGGCCGAACGGCTTGCCGTTGAGATCGACATTGAGCGGCAGCGTCACCTTGCCGCCGTCCCAGGCATCGCCCAATTCGTCGGGCGTCACCGCAACCGGCGAAAAGGCCGACGACGGTTTCGACTGGAAGAAGCCGAAGCCCTTGGCCGAGTTCCGCCGGAATAAGTCCGCGCAGGCTGACGTCATTGACCAGCATGACGAGGCGGATCGCATCGCGCGCTTCCTCAGGCGTCGCCCCCATCGGCACGTCGTCGACGATGACGGCGACCTCGCCCTCCATGTCGATGCCATAGGCCTCGTCCGCCATGCGGATCGGCGCGCGCGGCGCCAGGAAGGCGTCGGAGCCGCCCTGATACATCAGCGGATCGGTCCAGAAACTCGCCGGCATTTCGGCGCCGCGCGCCTGGCGGACCAGTTCGACGTGGTTCACATAGGCCGAACCGTCGGCCCATTGATAGGCGCGCGGCAGCGGCGAAAGCGCCAGATGCTCGTGAAAGCGCAGCGACGGAACGGCGTCATGCTCCAGGCTTTCGGCCAGCTACCTCGAGCTTGGGCGCTGCGGTCGCCCAGTCGTCGAGCGCCGCCTGCATCGTCGGCGCGATGCGGGCCGCTTCCGTGCAGCGGGTCAGATCGCGGGAGACGACGACAAGAAGGCCGTCGCGCGTGCCGTTGTTTAAAGTGGCGAGTTTCATGTCAGTCCCAAATCTCCGGAGCGCTCTCCGATCAGATTGTTTGATCTGATCGATAAGAAATCGCTCATTATCAATTTGCCGGGAAGGAAACCGGGTTTAGTCCCAATCACCTTCCGGCGTGCCGTCGAAGCGCTTTTTCAGCCCCGTCCAGCAGTCGATATAACTATCCTGCAACGTGTCGAGTTCTGCAGCAAAGCGGGTGATGTGCTGCGGGAAGCGGGTCTCGAACATGAACGCAAGCGTGCTGTCGAGCTTATGCGGCTTCAGCTCAGAAGTGCTAGCCTTCTCAAAGCCCATGGCGTCCGGGCCGTGCGGCAGCATCATGTTGTGCAGGCTCATGCCGCCGGGCACGAAGCCTTCTTCCTTGGCGTCATATCTGGCCGTAAACGAGGCCCATGAACTCCGACATGATGTTGCGGTGGTACCAGGGCGGGCGGAACGAGTGTTCGGCCACCATCCAGCGCTCGGGAAAGATGACGAAGTCGATATTGGCCGTGCCCGCTTCGCCGGACGGTGCCGTCAACACCGTGAAGATCGACGGGTCGGGGTGGTCGAAGAGGATCGCGCCGACCGGGGAATAGGTTCTGCAGATCGTATTTGTAGGGCGCGTAATTGCCGTGCCAGGCGACCACGTCGAGCGGCGAATGGCCGATTTCCGTCTCATAAAAGCGGCCGCACCATTTCACCAGCAGCCGGCAGGGTGTTTCCTTTTCCTCAAACCAGGCGACCGGTGTCTTGAAATCACGCGGATTGGCAAGGCAATTGGCTCCGATCGGGCCGCGATCCGGCAAGGTGAATTTGGCGCCGTAATTTTCGCAAAGATATCCGCGCGCTTCACCGTCCATCGGCTCGACCTTGAAGATCATGCCGCGCGGCAGAATGCAGATTTCGGATGGGCCGATCTCGATCACGCCCATTTCGGTGTAGATGCGCAAGCCGCCCTGCTGCGGCACGATCAGCATCTCGCCATCGGCATTGAAGACATAGTCGTCGACCATCGGCGCGATTGCAGACATAGACATGCGTCGCCATGCCGGCCTGGGTGTCGGCATCGCCTGCTGTGGTGATCGTGCGCACGCCTTCGACGAATGTCGTCGGCTCGCCCGGGATCTTGCACCGGGTCCCAGCGCAACTGGCCGATCGTCAGTTCGTGATCGTCCTTGTTCGGGCGCGGATTTCCAATAGGCGTGTTTGATCGGCTTGAAGCGCGCAGGTATGGCGCACGGACGGGCGGATCCGGTAGAGCCAGGAACGCTCGTTGGTGCCGCGCGGCGCGGTGAAGGGCGATCCCGAAAGCTGCTCGGCATAAAGCCCGTAGGCGCAGCGCTGCGGCGAATTCTGGCCCTGCGGCAAGGCGCCGGGCAGCGATTCCGTCTCAAAATCATTGCCGAAGCCCGGCATGTAGCTGAGCGTCATGTCCGATCCCTCCTGATGCAGACGTGATATTAGTTGCGCTTGTAACTGTTTTTACGGTGACGATCAACTGCGGGTTTTAATGCCTTTTATTCGTATGCGCCCTTGAAGCGAGTCTCGGGCTTAAAATAACGTAACGGCAATTATATATGCAGAACTCCAAATCACGGTATGGAGATACGCGTAATGCAAGTCGCATCACCTTTCCGTAAGGCGAACATCTCCGATGCGCCGTTCCTTGCCGAACTGGTCAACCATGCCGGTGAGGGATTGCCGCTTTATCTCTGGCAGAAAATGGCTGCAGAGGGCGAAACCGCCTGGGATGTCGGGCGAAAGCGCGCCGCGCGCGAAGAAGGCAGCTTTTCCTATCGCAACGCCTTTCTGATTGAAGAGGCGGGCGAAGTGGCGGGCGGTCTGGTCGGCTATGAAATTTCCGGCGAGCCTGAGCCCATCGATGCCGATACGCCGGCGATGTTCGTGCCGCTGCTTGAACTTGAAAACCTCGCACCCGCCACCTGGTACATCAACGTGCTTGCGGTCTTCCCGCGCTTCCGGGGCAGGGGCTTCGGCACCAGGCTGATCGGGCTTGCCGAAGAGATCGGCAAATCGGCGGGCAAACGCGGCATGAGCCTGATCGTGTCCGATGCCAATCCCGGCGCACGCCGTCTTTACGAGCGCTGCGGATATGGCGAAACAGCTTTTCGACCGATGGTGAAGGAAGACTGGGTGAATTCTGGAGAAAACTGGGTTCTGCTCACCAAGGCGTTGAGGTAATTCAGGGAAATTGGATGCGATTTTCGTGGCTCCCCGGTCTGTAAGGCTGAGGATTCAATCCTAAAGCGCTTTCCACGAAAACGGGTTCGTTTTTGTGATAAGAAATCACTTTAAAACCAATATGTTGGAGCATATCCTTGCCGTCAAATCCGATTCAGATCTGGCGGGATATGCTCTAGGTGTCATCCCCGACTTGATCGGGGATCCAGTATCCGCATGAGCCGATGTAAGGTCGCAAACGCCGGTGGTTACTGGATGCCCGCATTCGCGGGCATGACAGAGCAAGTGGTGCGCAATGCGCGATACGCTCTAAGTTTCCTTTTCTTTGCCCGGCACGAAGCGTTGTTTTGCCTTGCCCCGGTATTTCTCGCCCCAGACCGGCTCGATATCGTCTTCGCTATGCACGCCGATCAGGATGCCGGTCGCATAGGGGTTGGCGCGGCGTCCGATCACTTCGTCGTCGGAGACGGTGGTGCGCTGCGACATCCGCCGTGCCCACTGGCCTAGCCGTTCATACATTACTGCCGTGACATCGCGATGCGCATCGCTTCGGCCCAGATCGGCGAACTCGTTCGGGTCTCCCTCAAGATCGAAGAGCATCGGCGGAAATCCGCCTTCCGCGTGGATGAACTTCCACCGCTCTGTCGCAGATCATGAACAGCCTCGCGTCGCGTCGGCGAAACGCCGAGCTCCCCGCGCCATGGGCGTTGCCGAATAGTCGTATTCGCTGACGGCGAAGTCGCGCCAATCCTGTGGCTGTCTCGCCTTGCAGGAAGGGCAGCAGCGAGCGTCCCTCGACGATGTGGTCGCGGCACGCCGCCGCCTGCTGCCTCGATGAAGGTCGCGGCGAGATCGATGGATCTCGACCAGCGCGTCGCAGATCGTGCCGCGAGTCGCATCGGCTGCCTCGCGCGGATCGTAGACGATCAGCGGAACCTTCACCGACGGTTCGTGGAACAGGTCCTTTTCGCCGAGCCAGTGATCGCCGAGATAATCGCCATGGTCGGAGGTGACGACGATCATCGTGTCGTCCATCCTGGCCTGTATCCTTCCAGATAGCGGAACAGCCGCCCCATCTGGTCGTCGCATTGCTTGATCAGGCCCATATAGGCCGGGATGACCGTCTCGCGGACCTCGTCGCGCGGAGAAGGCGCGCCCGATCGGGTTGTTCCATGAACGCGCGCGTAGACCGGGATGTGGGTCTATGCGTCTCCGTCTCGTGGCGGACCGCCGGCAGGCACCTGGTTGCGTGCCGTAACAGTCATGATAGGGCGTTGGCACGATATAGGGCCAGTGCGGTTTGATGTAGCTGAGAGATGGCAGAGCCACGGCCTGTCGCCTTGCCGCGCCGTGCTTCGAGGAAAGCTCGATTGCCGGCGTCGTCAGCCAGGGCGTTTCGCTGTCTTCCTCGCGAATGTTGGCCGGCTTGTCGGCGTGCTGCATGAACCAGCCGGATGCCATGTTCGCCGTCCGTCGTCACGCCGGCATTGGCGTAGTCCGCCCAGGGGTTGTCGCCGTCATAGCCCTTTGTCTTCAGGTATTCGTTGTAGGGCGAGCGCCTGGAATCGTAGAAGCCTGAGGGCCCCTCGCCCCAAAGGCCGTCATCGCGGACGAAGACGTCGAAGCCGCATTCGCCGACCCGCGCGCCGATGACGGAGTCGCGTTCGATTCCAAGTCGCGCCATGCCTTCCGCATCGACCTTCATATGCGTCTTGCCGACAAGCCAGGCGTCCATGCCGAGCGGTCGCAGGTGATCGCCCAGCGTCATTTCGCCGACCTTCAGCGGGAAAGTCGTTCCATGCCGCGCCGTGGGAGTGGACGTATGCGGCCGGTATAGAAGCTCATGCGCGAAGCGCCGCAGACCGGCGATTGAACGTAGGCGCGTGAAAAGCGCACGCCCTTTGCCGCGAGAGCATCCAGATGCGGCGTTTCCAAAGTGGGATGGCCGGCTGAACCGAGATAGTCGAAGCGCAGCTGGTCGAACATGATGAAGAGAATATTGCGGATTTTGCGCGTCACGACTTTTCCTCTGTTTCGGTGGTGCAGAGCCCGCAGCCTTGCAGGCGCGGTTCGGCGAAACAACCGCCTGTCCTTCGATCCTGTTGAAGATCAAAGCCTTTCGCAACGGAGATTCAATACCCTTGAATGCTCTTTCTTTCGCCCAAATTCGGACATGGCCGCATGGTGGAAAATGCCATGGAATTTGAGTTGAAGTTGGCGCGCCACCTCCCAAGTTAAGCCGCGCCGCGCAAGGAGTACCGAAATGATGGCTTCGCTTGAGCTGATGCGTTTGAATAAATACGTCGCCCGTGGCCGGACATCGACTGTCGCTGCCAGCCTCTTCGCATGCGCCGCGCTTATGGCCTCTTCGGCTCTGGCAGAGCCGGTCGCCATGGTGCTCGATGCGTCCGAGGGATCGAATGTCGCGGCCTTTACCGAGCTTGCCGATGGCGAAACGCTCGATCTGGGCACCGAAGCACGGGTCGAGCTTCTCGACTATCGCAAATGCCAGGAAATCTCCGTGACTGGTGGCAAGATCAGCGTCACCGCCGATGGACTTGAAGTCGAAGGTGGTGAATTGACCGCGCTTCGGCCGGGCAAATGCATCCAGTCCGCCGCTGTCCAGCCGCTGCCATCGGCAGGCGGCGCTCTGGCCGGAACGCCGGGCCAGGCGGCGATTGCCGGCGCCACCAGCGGCGGAGCGCCCCTGACGACCGGGTCGATCGCCGCAACGACCCAGGAACCCAAAGCCGCCGACAGCGTGGACGCGAACGCAAAAGCCGCGTCGGTATTGCTGCGTTTCGACGGTGAGGTTCGTGCGCGCTACGACAATGTCTTCGTGTCCGTCGATGGCGGCGCGCCGCAGCGTTTCGCGATCGACGATCCGGTCCTGACCGAATTGCCTGCCGCAGGCGGCGCGGAAGTCGAATTGCGCTTCGAGGATGTGGACGGATCGGAAGGCGTCGAGCCGGAAACGCGGCATTTTACCTTCGGCACACCGGACGAGGGGCGATCCACCTCCGTCATTCTCGTGAAATAGCGGCATTCTCGCTATGGAAACGGGGGAGCGCCACGCCAGGGCGCCGGCGAGCGCGGGTTGGCTGAGGCTTGCGATTGCCGGTGTTGCCTGCGCCGTCGGCATCATGGCGGGCTTTTCCGCCATCGGCGCGATCTGGGAAGGCGGCATCACCGACCGCCTTCTCCAGGCGAGAGCATTTTTGCTCGATGCGCCGGAAAAGGAGCGAAGCCCGGTTGCGGTGGTTGGCCTCGATATGAAGGCGCTGACCTCGGATCGGCTCAGGCATATCCCTCGGGTTTTCATGACCGGAGCCTTCGCCGATGCGGGCAAGGTCCTCTTCGACGCCGGGGCGAAGGGTCTCGGCTTCGATTTCGTTTTCGCCTTCTCCTCGGACGATTTCATCGATCCGCAGACGGGCGAAGCCAGGCTTCGCGGCTACGATGGCGCGTTCCTGAAATTCCTTTATGACAATCGCGGCCGGGCGGTCGTCGCGCGCACGGCATCCAACGACCCTCACCGGCGCATCGCTGCAGCGATAGGCGGGGACGGGGTGAAAAGCACCCAGGTCCTGGCCGACAGCGATGGCGTCATCCGCCGCCACGCACCGGCTTCCGATCTGGCCGCGTCGCCATCCTTCAAGGATGCACTGCTTGCGCTGGCCGGATCGACCCAGGCAAAGCCCTACCGCAGCCTGCCATTGCGGCGGGTCCAGAGCGAGATCCCCTATCTGTCGCTGGTCGATCTGATAGCCTGCGCCGATACACCCGTTGGCCGCGCCCAATTGCAGGAATTTGCCAGAAACAGAGTGATTTTTTCGGCTCGACCATGCCGAATGAAGATGTGCATTCCTACACAGACAGGTTTTTGCCTTCCGCACCGCCTCCTGCCGGTCCTCCTTGCGCCGGGCGGGCCGCGCCAATGGGGCCGTCGACGTCGGGCGTCTTCGTTCTGGCCGATTTGATCGGTGCGCCGCTGTCGGGAAAAATAGCGGTCGATGCCGGTGCGCCTCTGGTCTTTGCAATCATCGCCGCCTTCGCGATCGCGGGTGCCTTCGCCGGTCTCGTCACGCCGCCCGCTCTCCTGCCCTTGGCTGCGGTTGGTATCATCGTCGCCGGTTTCATTCCGCCACTTGGCGGGCTTGTCTTCGGCCTGTCGGTTCCTTCGGCAGCGGCAGCGGTTTCCGGTTTTGCCGCGCTGATCGTCGCGGGCCTTGCCAAGATCGGCCTGCTGACCCGGCGGGAACGGCGGATGATGCGCCTCTTTGCGCATTATCTTTCGCCGCATGTGATCAAGCGCATGGCGGAGCGTGAGAGCCTGCCGGATCTGGGCGGCGAAAAGCGGCGGGTCGTTGTCGCCTTCATCGATATCGCCGGCTTTACCAAGCTTTCCGAGCGGCTTCCCGACCACGAGGTGGTCGCTGTCGTCAACACCTGTTTCGATGCCATCGGCGAGGCGATCATCGAGGCGGAAGGCTTCATCGACAAATATATCGGCGATGCCATCATGGCGGTGTGGAACGCTCCGAACGACGTTCCGGAGGCGGAGTTGCGCGCGGTTGAGGCGGCGCAAAAAATTCTCGCCCTGTTGCCGGATCTGCGCGAAAGCACCGGGGTTTCGACGCTCGACCTCAGGGTTGCGCTTCATGCCGGTCCAGCACTTGTCGGCCACATCGGCGGGCGAAGCCGCCGCTCTTTCACGGTGATGGGAACGACGGTCAATATCGCCGCCCGCATCGAGGAAATGGCGAGCGAGACGGGGTTGAAAATCGCGCTGAGCCAGGCGGTTGCCGATGCCTTGCCTGGCAGCATCGGATTGAAGAAAGTCTGGTCGGGGCAGATGCGCGGCCTCGTTCAGGAAACCGCGATCTATACGCCCTTCGACCTTGAAGTCGTGGCCGAGACGCCCGCTCCCCTGTTGAAAACGGGTCTTGGCGGGTGAATGCCAGAGGCCCGCGCAGCCAGTCGATAAGATTTCGCAGTTTAACTCTCGAAAGTTGCAGTCTTTAAAGATTCGCGAGATAGTGCTGCATGCGCGTGACACGGTGAAAATCTCCCTGCCGTAGGACGATCGCAGATCGGATCGCTATGTGGGGTTGCCCCTGGTCGCGAAAGTGGACACGGGGGATGGGAGGCCCCACCGCGCATACCCTCAAGGATGCTTTGCTCGCCCTGGCGCCATGTGGTTGCGACAAGGGCAGGAAGGTGGCGCAGTGTCCTATCCGTTCGCTGCCGCCGACGATGAATAACGGCCGACTAAGTTATATAAACTGGCCGTTATCTCATTTTACATTACCAGGCCCTTCTATCATTCTACGTCCGCGACGAATGCGGGCCGCGCGGATTCGCGAGCCTGCGCTGAAGCGCGCGGATACGCGAGCCGGTGATGAAGCGCGCGGAAGAACTGAAGAGGGGCGGCGAGGAAATGTACCTGCGGATCGACCGCATCATCGAACGGCTGTCGGCTGCGCTTGCGCTGGTCGGCGGAGCGGTGCTCGTAGGCCTGACGGTTCTGACCGTGGTCAGCATTATCGGGCGAACCATCAACCGCTACGGTTTCGGGCCGGTTCCCGGCGATTTCGAAATGATCGAGGTTGGGGCGGCATTCGCCATCTTCGCGTTCCTGCCGTGGTGTCAGTATCGGCGGGGCCATGTCACCGTCGATCTGTTTCTGGCGCGGTTCGGCGTGCGAACCAATTTTGCGGTGGATGTTGTCGCCAATTCGCTGATGACGGTGGCTGCGGTCATCATTCTCTGGCGGCTGACGTTGGGCATGCTCGACAAGCTCGCCTATGGCGAAACCTCTTTCATCCTGCAGTTTCCGGCCTGGTGGGGATATGCGGCATCGATGGTCGGGGCCGTTGTTTTCCTTGTCGTTTGCGCTTTCACCGTGTGGCGCAGCCTGCGTGAATTCCTGTTTGCGCCTTCAGGCGCCAATAACAATGAGGCTAGAGGGTGAGCCCTTTTGAAATCGGCCTTTGGTCAGTCCCCGTCGTCCTGCTTCTGATTTTCCTTCGCCTGCCGATCGGCCTTGCCATGTTTTTATGCGGCATTGTCGGAACCTGGCTTGTGACCGGCAGCTGGGTGCCGATCATGGCGCAGCTGAAGTCGGTGATTTACGACACGTTTTCAAGCTATTCGCTGTCGATCGTGCCGCTGTTCCTGCTGATGGGCCAATTCGCCACGAGAGGTGGCATGTCGCGTGCGCTTTTCAAGGCGGCGGAAACCATGGTGGGTCACAGGCGGGGCGGCGTCGCCATGGCGGCGGTTGCAGCCTGCGGCGGCTTCGGCGCAATCTGCGGCTCTTCGCTGGCGACTGCGGCGACCATGGGGCAGGTCGCCCTGCCGGAACTGAAACGCTGCGGCTATTCGGATTCGCTTTCCACCGCCTGCCTTGCCGCCGGCGGCACGCTCGGCATTCTCATTCCGCCGTCGGTGGTGCTCGTTATCTACGCCATCCTGACGGAACAGAATATCGCCAAGCTTTTCCTGGCGGCTTTCGTTCCGGGAATTCTGGCGGCAGCCGGCTATATGATCACCGTGTCGCTCTACGTGCGGTTCAATCCGTCTTCCGCAGGCACACAGGAAAAGGCGAGCTGGTCAGAACGGAGCGAGGCGCTCGTTGCCGTGTGGCCGGTTCTCGTCATTTTCGCGCTTGTTATCGGCGGCATTTATGCGGGCATCTTCACGCCGACCGAAGGTGCTGCGGTCGGCGCGGCGGGAACCGGGCTCGTCGCCTTTTTCAACGGCGGCCTCGACCGTCACAGCCTGCGCGAGGCGATCCTTTCGACCGCCGTATCCACCGGCATGATCTTCTTCATCGTGCTGGGCGCCAGCGTGTTCAACTCCTTCCTCGCCTTTTCGCAATTGCCGCAGCAATCGGCCGCCTATGTGGCGGGTCTTGGCCTCAGCCCATGGGTGGTGCTGACGATTATCCTGATCTGCTATCTGATTTTCGGCTGCATCATGGATTCCCTTTCGATGATCCTGTTGACGATCCCGATTTTCTTTCCCATCGTCTCGGTGCTCGACTACGGCTTGCCGTTCGAGGAATTCGCGATCTGGTTCGGCATCATCGTGCTGATCGTGGTCGAGGTCGGTTTGATCACGCCGCCGGTGGGGATGAACCTTTTCGTCATCAATTCCATGGCCGTGAACGTTCCCCTGACGCAAACCTTCAAGGGCGTCACGCCTTTTATCTTGAGCGACATGGTGCGTGTGACGATCCTCGTGGCCTTCCCGACCATCAGTCTTTTTCTCGTCCGCTGGCTCTATTGAGCGGTGGGACGATGAATTCAGCCAGGCTTGATCGCTCTGGCGGTGAAGCGGGCTTGACCGGGAGCGGGAGCAGCGTCACAACCATGCAATAACATTCGTGACCTATGAGCGGAATGCAGAAATGACGTCGGATCGAAGCGCGCCCATGACAATCGGAATTCTGGAGACCGGGCGTCTGCCGGATGCGCTGAACGATAAATATCCGTCCTATCCCACGATGTTCGAACGGCTGCTTTCTGAAAGCGGCGCCAATTTCAAAACCTATGCGGTCCTGGACGGTGAGCTGCCGAAAAGCCCGGCGGAATGCGATGCCTGGCTTATCACCGGCTCGAAATTCGGCGTTTACGAAGGCCACGACTGGATTGAAAAACTCAAGGGTTTCGTGCGCGAAGCCTATGCGGTCAAACGGCCGGTGGTCGGCATCTGCTTCGGTCACCAACTCATTGCCGAGGCGCTGGGCGGCAAGGTCGAAAAATCCGACAAGGGCTGGGGCGTCGGGCGACATAGCTACGAGGTGCTGGACAAGCCCGACTGGATGACCGACGGCAAGGACAGCTTTTCGCTGCAGGTGTCGCATCAGGACCAGGTGGTGCAGGTTCCAGAAGGCGCGAAGGTATTGGCAAGTTCGGATTTCTGCCCCAACGCGCTACTGGCCTATGGCGACTGGGCGGTATCGTTTCAGGGCCATCCGGAATTCGACGCAAAGTTCAGCGAAGACCTGATTCAAATGCGGCGCGGCACGACACTGCCGGAAGAAACGGCTGACACGGCACTTGCGAATTTGCATGAGGGCGAGGATTCCGACGCGGTCGCGCGCTGGATCGCGGCTTTCCTGCGCAAGGCGCTGACACGGGAAATCGCCTGAGTATCGATACTTTCTCCAACTCTTATCGCGCAGTGCGAACCCATTCGCCCAGGCGTTTGACAAAGAGCGTCAGTTTCGCCTTGGTGTCTGGATAGAGCGACGATTTCTCGAAACTCGCCTCATCCATATAGAGGCGGCGGTTGATCTCGATCTGCAGCGAGTGGCGGCCAGCCTCCGGCGCGCCCGACACACGGACGATCTCCGCGCCCTTGTAGGGGTCGTTGATGCGGACGTCGAAACCGAGGCTTGCGAGCATCTCGCGCACTGTTGCGATGAACTCCGCACGGCAGGTTTGCCCCTCCCGGTCGGACAGCACGATATCCGGGCGCATCGAACCGGGCGCATCTTCATGCATCGGGTTGGCGCGGGCCTGCATGGAATGAAGATTGAGGTGATAGACGACGCCGGCGTCTTCGTGCACGCCATCAATAAGAGCCTTCAGCGCCTCATGATAGGGCTTCCAGTAATTTTCGATGCGGTGGCGAATCTCTGCCGCCTTCAGCTTGCGGCCATAGAGCGGCGCGCCGTCGGGCGGTGTCGCCATCCAGATCGTGCCCTTGCCAAGGCGGGCTTTTGTGGATGGATTGAGGTCAAGCGTCTCGCCGCCGTCGATGGTCTCGGCTGCAAGATCGTCGGCGGCGCGGTTGACGTCGCAATAGATGCGGGCGAAACGGCAGGCCAGCAGCGGCAAGCCCAGGCCGGGCGCGGCGGAGAAAAGATCGTCGACATACATATCCTCTGCGCGCCGATAGCGGCTTGGCGGCTGGTTCGCGCCAAAATCATCCGGATAGAGCGTGCCTGAATGCGGGCTGTCGAGAACCAGCGGCGCGAGAAGATTAGCCGGCGTAACGATATCGAAGAGACCAGGCAGGCTTTTGGGGTAGGCAGGCGCCATCGTCGAATTACCCATCGTTCAGGTGGCAGGCGGAATGCTGGCCCGGCGCCACTTCCTTCAGGACGGGCGCTTCGATTTTGCAGCGCTTCATGGCGAAGGGGCAGCGCGGGTGGAAGTGGCAGCCGGATGGCGGATGGAGCGGCGAGGGGATCTCGCCCGTGACCGGCTGGAACTGCCGTTTGCGGGTGTCGATGCGTGGCACTTCCGCCAAAAGGGCCTTGGTATAGGGGTGGTTCGCCTGATGGAAGAGGTCGTCAGTCCGCGCGCTTTCCACCACCCGGCCGAGGTACATGATCACCACCCGGTCGGAGAGGTGTTCGACGACGCCAAGATCGTGCGAGATGAAGAGATAGGTAAGGCCGAGTTCGGCGCGAAGGTCCATGAAGAGGTTCAGGACCTGCGCCTGGATCGAAACGTCGAGCGCGGCGACGCTTTCGTCGCAGACGAGAAAATCCGGCCTGACCGCCAGCGCGCGGGCGATGCCGATACGCTGGCGCTGTCCGCCGGAAAACTGATGCGGATAGCGCGTCGAGTAGCTTGGATCGAGACCGACGCGCAGCAGCATTTCGTCCACATAGGCCTTCAGATCCGCTTTCGAAACAAGACCGTGGACGCGAGGCGCTTCGCCGATGATATCGGCAACCCGCATGCGCGGATTGAGTGAGGACATCGGGTCCTGAAAGATCATCTGCACCTTGAGGCGGGCGTCGCGCGCAGCGTTTCCTGAAAGCGTGTCGACGTCCTTGCCGCGCCAGAAGAGCTTGCCGTTGCTTGGCGGATGGATGCCGGCGACGACGCGGCCAAGCGTCGATTTCCCGCAGCCGGATTTCGCCGACGAGGCCAACGACTTCGCCTTCCCGAATGGCGAGTGAAACGTCGTCTACGGCATGAACCACCTCTTCCCGCCGCGTGCCGCCAAGGAGATTGACGAGCTTTTCCGCCGCATCGAGGCGTTTGACGAACCGCTTGGAGACGCCTTCAAGCGCCAGAATGGAATTGTCGTTCATTCGGGCCTCATGCCTTCAAACGCCGGATCTCCGACCTCAAGATGCGGATGGTGGCATCGCGCCGCCCGGCCTTCGAGGTAGCGGGCAAGCTCGGGCCGGGTATGGCAAAGCGTATCGGCACGGGGACAGCGCGAGGCGAAGGCGCAGCCCTGCGGCAGATTGAGCAGCGACGGCGTCATGCCGGGGATCTGCGCCAGCTTTTCGCCCCGGCGGTTGTGGCTGGGCACCGAGCCGATCAGGCCTTTCGTATAGGGGTGCAGCGGGGCGGCGAGAACCCGCTCGACCGGCCCTTCCTCGACGATGCGGCCGGCGTACATGACGGCGATGCGGTCGGCCAGGCCGCCGACGACGGCCAGATCATGGGTGATCCAGATCATCGCAAGGCCGGTTTCGCGGGCGAGCTTCTGCACCTCGTAGAGGATCTGCGCCTGAATGGTGACGTCGAGTGCGGTTGTCGGTTCGTCGGCGACGATCAGGTCCGGCTCGTTCAACAGCGCAATGGCGATTGCCACGCGCTGGCGCATACCGCCGGAAAACTGATGCGGATAGGAGGCGAGCCGCTCGTCCGGCGATGGGATGCCGACGCGCACCAGCGCTTCCCGGGAGCGCTCGCGGGCGCTTTCACGGGAGACATCTTCATGCGCCCGGATCGCCTCGATCATCTGCGTGTCGACCCGAAGCACCGGGTTCAGCGTCATCATCGGGTCCTGGAAGATCATCGCCACCTTGCGGCCGCGCACCTTGCGAAGCCCGTCTTCGGAAAGGCCGACGAGTTCCTCACCATTGATCCGGATCGAGCCGGATACGATGCGTCCTGGCGGATCGACAAGGCCGAGAATGGAAAATCCGGTCACCGTCTTGCCGGAGCCGGATTCGCCGACCAGACCCAGCACCTCGCCGCGTTTGACGCTGAGTGATACGCCGTCGACGGCCTTGGCGACGCCGGCACGGGTGAAGAAATGGGTCTTGAGGTCGCTAACCTGGAGAACCGGAGCATCTGTCATGCGCAATCGCTCATTTTCTCAGGCGCGGATTGAGAACGTCGCGCAGCTGGTCGCCGACCAAGTTGATCGAGACGATGGTGATGAGCAGCGCCAGTCCCGGAAAGGTGGCGATCCAGTATTTGCCTGAGAGCATATATTCAAACCCGTTGGAAATGAGCAGGCCGAGCGAGGGTTCGGTCTGCGGCAGGCCGACGCCGAGGAAGGAAAGCGTGGCTTCCAGCGCGATGGCGTGCGCCGTCTGCACCGTGCCGACGACGATAAGCGGCGCGAGGCAATTCGGCAGGATGTGGCGAAAGACGATGCGCGCATGCGACAATCCAAGCGAGGCTGCGGCTTCCACATATTCGCGCCGCCGTTCCACCAGCGCCGAGCCGCGCACCGTGCGGGCGTAATAGGCCCATTGCGCGACCACCAGCGCGATGATGATCTTGTCGATGCCCTTGCCGAGGATGGCGAGCAAAATGAGCGCGATCAGCACCGCCGGCAGCGACAGCTGCAGATCGACGACCCGCATGATCAGCGTTTCGGTCCGCCCGCCTGCGTAGGCCGCTATCAGGCCGACCGCCATGCCGATGGCGATGGCGATGACCGCCGAGGTCAGCCCGACCGAGAGCGAAATCCTGAGGCCGTAGACGATGGCGGAGAAAAGATCGCGCCCGGCGCCGTCGGTGCCCAGCCAGAACGTATAGCCGTCAAGGCTTTGGGTGCCGGGCGGCAGGCGTGAATCCAGTACTGAAACCGTGGCGAGGTCATAGGGGTCCTGCGGCGCAATCAGGGGCGCAAAAAGCGCCACCAGAGCGATAAGCAGGAAAACGAGCGCGCCGAATGTGGCCAGCCTGCTTTCCGCGAACTCTAAGACGAAGCGGCGGAAGGGCGTCTCAACGGGGATTGCCTGATCCTGCAGCAGGGCGGCTTTATTTTCTTCCGGTCTCGTGTCGATGGTGCTCATCGGGCTTTCCTCACGCCGATCTGTCGCCGAGCCGCACGCGCGGATCGAGGACGGAATAAAGGATGTCGACGATCAGGTTGATCACCACGAAGAGAAACACGATCATCATCAGGTAGGCGACGATGACCGGCCGGTCGAGCTGCTGGATCGCCTCGATCAGCAGTTTGCCCATGCCGGGCCAGGCGAAGATCGTCTCGGTGACGACGGAAAAGGCGATCAGCGAACCGAACTCCAGCCCGAGCACGGTGACGACCGGGATCATGATGTTCTTCAGCAGATGCAGACCGATGATGCGGCGGGTCGAAAGGCCCTTGGCGCGGGCGAATTTGATGTAATCCTGGTGGATCGCCTCGCGGGTGCCGGCGCGGGTCAAGCGGATGACGAGCGAGATTTTCAGGAGCGCCAGATTGAAGGCTGGAAGGATCAGGTGTTTCAGCCCGTCGAGGGTGAGGAAGGAAACCGGCACGCCGAACAGATCCACCGTCGTGCCGCGTCCGGTCGAGGGCAGCCAGCCCAAAATAACGGCAAAGACCATGATCAGCATGATGCCGACCCAGAAGGTGGGCAGCGAGAAGCCGAGGATCGATCCGGCCATGATCGTCTTGGAAACGGGGCTTTCCGGCTTCAGCCCGGCATAAAGCCCGAGCGGAATGCCGAAGGCCACCGCCATGATGAGCGCGGTGAAGGCCAGTTCGAAGGTTGCCGGCATCCGCTCGATGATCAGGCCGAGCGCCGGCTGGCCGAAGATGAAGGAGCGGCCGAGATCGCCCTGAAGCGCGCTCGTGACGAAATACCAGAACTGCTCCCAGATCGGCCGGTCGAGGCCGAGCGAGCGGGTCACCTGCTCGATATCCGCCTGATCCATGTCGGGCGAGACGAACATATAGACCGGATCGCCGACCAGATGGATGCCGAAAAAGACGATGGCCGCCATGGCGACCATGACCAGCGCGCTTTGCATCAGTCTTCTGAGAATGAAAACGCTCATGCTGTGCTCATTTCGCCCCTGCCTGATTTCACGATCTTTTCAATGCCCTTTGCTTTCATGCGGAAAGAACCGCTGGTCCTGCCCCTCACCCTAGCCCTCTCCCGCTGGGAGAGGGAATGCGCGCGCGGATACGACGGAGATCCGGCATCAAGGCGGGCCTTTCCTCCTGCGCGCCCTCTCCCTCTCTCCCTCTATCCCTGACCCTCTGCCTACCGTGGAAGGAATGACCCTTCGAAATGGCGACGGTGTCCGCTGGTGAGACGGGGCCTCGCCTTCTGCATCCCCTCACCCTAGCCCTCTCCCGGCGGGAGAGGGAATGCGCGCGGATAGACGGAGATCCGGCATCGAGGCGGGCCTTTCCTCCTGCGCCCCCTCTCCCTCTATCCCTCTACCCCTGGCCCTCTCCCGATGGGAGAGGGAATGCGCGCGCCGATCGACGGAGATCCGGCATCGAGGCGGGCCTTTCCTCCTGCGCCCCCTCTCCCTCCATGGAGGGAGAGGGTTGGGGTGAGGGTGGGGCCATCCGGTGAGGGTGGAGCCATCCAGTGAGGGTGGGCCACCCGGCTTGTCGCGCTATTCCTTCACCACGCCGTAGGCGACGGTGTATTCGTCCGTGCGCGGGATGTAGCTTAGCCCCTTGCGGCTGGCCCAGGTGTTGACCTGATAGTGGATCGGGATGATCGCCAGTTCGCCGATGGCAAGCTCGGTCGCCTCGGCCAGCAGACCGGCGCGCTTCTCGTCGTCCACTTCGGCAAGCGCCGCGTCGATCAGCTTGTCCACTTCCGGGTTGGAATAGCGGCCGCGATTGGCCGTCCCCATGCCCTTGTCCTTGTCGTAGGTGGCGATAAGCGCGCGAAGCGGCGATGAAGCTTCCCCAGAACCCGCGCCCCAGCCGACCAGGATCAGCGAGAACTCAGGCAGGCCGTCCGCCCCGGAGGATGCGCGGCTGAAATAGACCGAGCGCGGCAGGGTTTCCACCTGCGTCTTGATGCCGGCGCGCGTCAGCATCTGCGCCACGGCTTCGGCGATCTTGGCGTCATTGAGGTAGCGGTCGTTGGGGCCGTGGATCGTCAGTTCGAAGCCGTCCGGCAGGCCGGCCTCGGCAAGAAGCGCCTTGGCGCCTTCGATATCGTAGGCTTCTGGCGCGAGCTTGTCGGAAACGCCGAAGAAACCTTCCGGCAGCAGCTGGCCGGCGGGGATGGAAAGCCCTTCCATCACCCGGTCGCGGATGAGTTCGCGGCTGATCGCCTTGGAGAGCGCCTTGCGGACGCGCACGTCCAGAAGCGGGTTCTTGATATCGCCGCCGCCGTTCGCCTTCACGAAGGGCGAATTCTCGCGGAACTGGTCGAGATGCAGATAGATGACGCGGTTGGACACGCCCTGCGACAGCGTCACGTCGTCGCGCGCCTTCAATGTCTCGATGTCGGTGGTCGGCACGGAAGCGATCACGTCGACATCGCCTGCAAGAAGGGCCGCGACCCGGGACGGGCCGGATTTGATCGGCTTCAAGGTCACCTTGTCCCAGATCGGCTTGTCGCCCCAGTAATCCGGGTTGGCCTCAAGCACGATACGGTCGCCCGGCACGTATTCGACGAATTTGAACGGTCCGGTGCCGGCTGCGGCCTTGCCGGAATTATAGTCTTCCGTGGTGCCGTTGCAGCCGGTCTCGTTGGAGACGATCGCCACGTTGCCGAGATCGTTGACCATCACCGGATAGGGCGCGTCGGTCTTTATGTGAATGGTGTAGTCGTCGACCTTCACGAAGGTCTTGCCCTTGGTGTAGGTGGAGAAGCCGGCGGGAGAATTCGGCACGTTCGGCGCGCGCTCGAAGGTGCAGATGACGTCATCGGCGTTGAAATCCGTGCCGTCGTGGAACTTCACGCCTTCGCGCAGCTTGAATTCCCAGGTGGTGCTGTCGATCGGCTTCCAGGAAACGGCGAGGCCCGGCTTGAAGTTCTGCCTCTCGTCCGGATTGGCGAGACGGTCGAACATCATGAAGCCGAGCTGGTTGTTCGGGCCGAGATTGTGGAAATGCGGATCGATGGAGGTCGCCTCGGCGCCCACGCCGATAACGAGATCCTCGGCGAGTGCCGGCGCGGCAAGGCCGATGCCGCCGACAAGCGAAATGGCAGTCAAGGATCGGGCGGTGGCGCTACGCAATAGCGTCTTGATCATGTTCGGTCTCCCCTCTGGTCGATTGGCCGGCCGTCTGGAATTCGGCAGGCAAGCGGAAGACCGGAGCCAGAGCGCTTTCCACGAAAACGGGGTCGTTTTCGTGAGAGAAATCGCTCCAGGATCAAGCTTTGAGCATATCCATGTCGCCAAATCCGATTCAGATTTGGCGGCGATATGCTCTAGGGCCCCGGCCTGCGAAATGAGCGCGCCGCCGTTTTCCGGTCGTTCACGCGCATTGCTTGTAGGTGAAGGAACAATTAAATGCGACCATGCCTAGGTCACGGATATGATGTCGCCAAACGAAATACCGATATGATAATGCGACCAAAATCCTGATGATTTTATCTTGACAAGCCGCCAAACGGATGTGCCCCGGACCAAACGGATCGACCTGCGCGTCGAAGGATTATCGGTTACAACCCGCCTGGCCCTTCTCCTCATCTCTTTGCCGTTTCGCCATTCCCATCGATTTATAGTCCATGCCTGAACAATCGCTGCCGGATGATGTCTTCGGGACAGTCACCTGGCGCGGCACCGCATGTCTTTCAAAACGGACCGCATCCATGACCGCTACCGCAAGCGATATCCTGAAGCGGCTTGTCGCCTTCGACACGACGAGCCGCAATTCCAACCTGCCGTTGATCGAATGGGTGGAGGAATTCCTCCAAAAGCGGGGCGTCGCGTCGACGCGGATTTATGATGCAACCGGCGAGAAAGCCAATCTGATCGCCACCATCGGGCCTTCGGACGAACCGGGCTACGTGTTATCCGGCCATACGGACGTGGTGCCGGTCGACGGGCAGAACTGGTCGCACGATCCTTTCGATCTGGTGGAGAAGGACGGCAAGCTTTACGGGCGCGGCGCCTGCGACATGAAAGGCTTCCTCGCCTGTTGTCTGGCGCGCGTGGATGCCATGCGGGCATCGCCCTTGAAAAAGCCGATCCACCTTGCCTTTTCCTACGACGAGGAGGTCGGCTGCAAAGGCGTGCCGACGCTGATCGAACGGCTGGTGGAAACCAGCCGCAAGCCGGAGGCCTGTTTCGTCGGCGAGCCGACGGAAATGCATGTGGTGCTCGGCCACAAGGCCAAGCGTTCGTTGAAAGCCATCGTCACCGGCCGCGCCTGTCATTCCTCGCTGGCCCCGGAAGGGGTCAACGCCATCGACTATGCGGCAAGGCTGATCGTGAGGATCCGCGATATCTCCAATGGGCTGGCGCTGGGCCAAAGCGACACGCTCTATGACGTGCCGGTCTCGACCGGCCATGTCGGCACAATTTCCGGAGGGACCGCGCTCAACATCGTGCCGGACCATTGCGAATTCGCTTTCGAGTTCCGCACGCTGCCATCCGAGGATGCCGATGCGCTCGTGGCTGAAGTGAAGCGCTTTGCCTTCGATGTGCTGGAGCCGGAAATGAAGGCGCGCGCGTCGGAAACGGGCATCGCGTTCGAATGGATTTCGTCCTTCCCCGGCCTCGACACCAGCGTCGACGACGACGTGACGCGGCTTGCCAAGCGGCTTGCCGGCCGCAACGATCATTCCAAGGTCGCCTACGGCACGGAAGGCGGGCTGTTCCAGACCATGGCGGCCATCCCCACCATCGTCATCGGGCCGGGCTCGATCGGCCAGGCGCACAAGCCGGATGAATTCGTTGCAATCTCCGAACTCGACCGCTGCGAAGCCTTCATCGACCGGCTGATCGAGACAGCCAGCACCTGATTGCGCCGATGCCATTTGCGCGGACGAGAGGTTCATCGTGACATCTTTTCTCCTGGCGATTGCCGCCTTCCTCGCCGCCCATTCGATCCCGGCCATCAAGCCCATTCGCGCCGCCCTTGTCGAAAGGCTCGGCCTGCCGACCTATCTCGCGCTTTACAGCCTGCTGTCGCTTGCACTTCTCGGCTGGGTGATCTTTGCCGCGCTGAACGCGCCTTACATTGAGATCTGGGGTCAGCCGCGCTGGGCGTGGCATCCGGCAATCACGCTTGCCGCGCTCGGTGTGGGATTGGCCGTCTATGGTCTCATCCGGCCCAATCCACTGTCGGTCACGCTAAGCCCCGCTTCTTTCGATGTGAGACGGCCGGGGATCATAGCTTTTATCCGCCACCCGGTGATGGTTGGTTTTCTTTTGTGGGGACTTGGCCACCTCATCATCAACGGCGATCTTGTGCTGATCGTGCTTTTCGGCAGCATGACGCTCTTTGCGGCTTTCGGCATGAGGATCGTCGACCGGAGGATCGAAAAACGGCTGGGCGCCGATCACATCGCCGCGCTCAAGGCCAATATCGGCCGGGTGCGGGCGGCCAAGCCCTTCTGGCGGCTGTTTTCGGTCTGGGACGGGCTTGGGCTTGCCGCAGGCGCTCTCGTCGTGGCACTTCTGCTTGGTGGGCTGCATCTGGTTCTGTTCGGAGCCGATCCGCTTGCCGGCGCCTGAATTTGGACGGAACAGGGAAACAACTGCTTATGACCACCGGGAATGTGCGCATCGTGGCGCTGACCATCTCCGACCGCGCCAGCCGCGGCATCTATGAAGACAAATCCGGCCCCGCGATCCTCGATTATCTGAAGGCGGCGATCACCACGCCCTATGAGCCGATCCATCGCATCATCGCCGACGGGCGCGAGAACGTGCGCGACGCTCTGATCGCGCTTTGCGACCAAGAAGGCGCCGATCTGGTGCTGACCACGGGCGGCACGGGTCCGGCTCCCCGCGACCTGACGGTTGAGGCCATGCGCGACGTGATGGACAAGGAACTGCCCGGGTTCGGCGAGTTGATGCGCAAGGTGTCGCTGGAGGAAGTGCCGACCGCGATCCTGTCGCGCCAGACGGCGGGGACAAGGGGAAAGACGCTGATCGTCAATCTGCCGGGCAAGCCTGCGGCGATCCGCACCTGCCTTGACGCGGTGTTTCCCGCGATCCCCTATTGCCTCGACCTGATCGAAGCGGGGCGGATCGAAACCGACCCGGCGGTGATCGCGTCGTTCCGCCCCA
Organism: uncultured Alphaproteobacteria bacterium; assembly: GCA_963698365.1. Classification (GTDB taxonomy): domain Bacteria; phylum Pseudomonadota; class Alphaproteobacteria; order Rhizobiales; family Stappiaceae; genus Hongsoonwoonella. Next base: position 76,194 of record CAVOQM010000003.1, on the reverse strand, counting down.
AGGGGGCGTGAGCGAAGAGCGCCGACAGAGGTTCTTGGTCTTTGCGGCGAGGCGGGCCTGCTGTAGTCCTTTGATGAGGGCGAGCGAGGAATGAAGATGGCGATTGGTCTTGGCGACGGCGATCTGGACAGCATCCGCAAGACGGCGATCCTCGGCGGGTTGCGCAAGGAAGCGCTCGACGGGCTGTTGTCGGACGCGGCGGTGAAATCGCTCGACCGGGGAGAAACGCTCTTCATTCAGGGCGATCCGGCAGCCGGGTTCTTCATCGTGCTGGAGGGCTGGGTCAAGGTCTACCGCATGACGCCGGCTGGCGAGGAAGCGGTCGTCGGCGTCTTCACCAGGGGGCAGAGTTTTGCCGAAGCGGCGGCCTTCACCTCCGGGGTCTATCCGGCCGGCGCGGAAACGGTGACCGAATGCCGGCTGTTGATGATCCCGGCCAAACGCCTGTTTGAGCGCATCGTCGAGAACCCGGAGATCGGCCTTGCCATGCTTGCCTCCACCTCCCAGCATCTGCATGCGCTGGTGCATCAGATCCAGCAGCTGAAGGCGCATACGGGCGCGCAGCGCGTGGCGGAATTCCTGCTGGCGCTTGCGCCGGTTGCGGAAGGCGCCTGCACCATCGCGCTTCCTTACGACAAGGCGCTGATCGCGGGCCGCCTCGGCATGAAGCCGGAGAGCCTGTCGCGCGCCTTCCATCGGCTGAAGGAGGTTGGCGTGCGCATCAACCAGAACATGGCGAGCGTCTCCGACGTGGAGAAGCTCAGGGCTTTCGTCGATCAGGAGCGCGCCGAAGTGATGCGTTCACGCGCATAACGGAGACGGTGGATAATGGAGACGGCGATGGGGCGGCTGGAAAAGGTTTTTGCGGCAATCGACGCAGCCAATGCGGCGGACCCGCATCTTGTCGAAGCCGACGGCCACATGCAGCCGGCGGAACTGGTCTACGGCCAGCGCATGTCGGCATGGCTCGACCGGTTCGAACCCAATGCGGGCGAACTGGCCCAAATTGCCGTTCGCGGCCAGCATCTGGAGCGCTTTCGCCTGCCCCGTTCCGAATATCCCATGGACAAGGCGGGCTATCACGCATGGCGCAATGAGCAGAAGCGGCGTCATGGCGAACGTGTGGCAGTCATCATGCTGGACTGTGGCTATTCAAGGGATGATGCGGATCGTGTCGCCGCCATTGTCCGCAAGGAAGGCATCAAACGCGACGCAGACACACAGCTTCTGGAAGATATCGCTTGTCTGGTCTTCATGGAGTTTTATTTCGCGCCTTTCGCCGCCGATCACGAGGCGGAAAAGATCGTCGGCATCGTCGCCCGCACATGGGCGAAAATGTCGGACAGGGGCCGCGAAGTCGCGCTGACCTTGCCCCTGCCGCAGGATCTTTCTCCCCTTGTGCATCGGGGAATCGCGAAAGCGAAGATCGACTAATCTAAGCTTTCTTCTCCAGACCCAGGATCGGCAGGTAGACGGCGAAGAAAATCGCGAAAGCCGCCGTCCAGAGCGCACCGGAAACGAACATCACCGCGTAGTAGTGATCCGGCAGCAGCGTCGGTCCGCAGCCGCGAATGAGCGCGGCAATTGCAATCGCCGCGTAGGCAAGGGCGATGGGTTTTGCAACGACCAGCGCGCGTCCCGTATGGCCGAGCGAGGCGCGCGTCATCATCGCCAGCGTCATGCCGCCGCCGGCGCCTATGGCAAGAAGATGCAGCGCGCCGATTTCGCCCGGATGGCCGGCAAGATGCGCCAAGGCCAGCGCGGCGTATCCTGCGACAAGCAGCAGGAAGGCGAGGTGCAGGCTCCAGAGGATCGGCTCCTTGAGGGTGAAACGGCTCTGCCAGCCGAAAAGCCTGATGCCGTTGGAAATCGCCGCAATCGCCGCGAGCCCGCCGATCGCCAGAGGCGGCGCGTCGATGCCTGCGGCAAGCGCTGTAAGCACGGCGCTGGCGATGCCGATACGGTCCGCAAGCGGGTGGGAAACCGGCATCTTGCCGCTGTGGCCGGCGCGGTTCAGCGCGTTGCGGGTGAAGCCGGGTATCACGCGGCCGCCGATGATCACGATCATCGCCACGCTGACCAAAAGGCCGAGACGGATGCCCGCTTCCGCATCGCCGCCCGGCAGGCCGATCCAGTCGAGATGCATGAGAAGGTTGCCAGTGAAAAGCATCGTCAACAAAATGAGAAAGACGAGATTGCGCGCCTGCGTCCGCTTTATCAGGTTGCCGCCGATCTTGAGCGCCAGCAGCGGCACGAAGGCGAGATCGATCAAAGCGACGACGACCGGGTCAAGCAACCCGGAAAACCATATGGCGATACGCCCGGCAAGCCAGACGGAGCCGGTGAGGGATACGAAAAGCGCCCGAGCCGGGGCCGCTCCCGTCCAGTTCGGCACGGCGGTCAGGAAAAATCCGGCGATCACCGCCACCGTGTAGCCGTAGATCATTTCGTGCGCATGCCAAAGCTGCGGGCCCATGGATTGCCAGGGCTCGGTGATCGCGCCGCCTGCAGCATGAACGCCGAGCCAGAACAGCCATGCCGCCATTGCAAAGACGGCGAAAAGTCCTGCCGCTAAAAAGAAAAAGCGAAAGCCCGCCGTAAAGATCGCGGGTATTTCGGATGGCCTGGAAGCGGAAGCGTCAGACATGATGATTTTCGCCTTTCAAAGCGAAAGCAGCGCTCCGTCCGCACAAAGCGCGCGGGCATCGACCTGTTCGAAATTGCCAAGGCTATGCTTCAGTCCCTCAAGGCCCAAAACAAGCGCCGCCGTGGAAAGACCGTCGGCAAGCGCGGCGTCAGGCGCGATCACGCTGACGCCTTGCAGATCGGATGCAGCAGGGCGTCCGGTGCGTGGATCGAGGATATGGCCGAAGGCGGGATTTTCGTCAAAGAGCGTGCCTGCGGTCGCTGAACTCGCCACCGCGCGGTCCTTCAGCATGACGGCGGGGCCATTGCCCGAATGCGCGGGATCGAGCCGGACCTGCCAGCCATCGCCGTTTTTCTCCTGTGACCCGACGGCGTTGATCTCGCCCAGATCGACCAGAACGTCGGTAATGCCATGCGACTTCAGCAAGGCGGACACGCGGTCGGTGATGAACCCTTGCGCGATGCCGTTCAGCGTCAGCGCCATGCCGTCCCGGCGAAAGGCGATCCCGCCTGCGTCGAATTCCACGTGCCGCCAGCCGGTTTTATCGAGCGCGGCGGCGATGGCGTCCGCGCTTGGACCGCCGGACTCCGGCGCGGCTGCGAAATGTTCCGCGTAAAGCGCCCAAAGCGGCTGGATCGTCGGATCGAACGCGCCATCCGTTGCGCGGTTGATGCGGCCGCACAGCGCCAGCAACTCGACCAGATCGAGCGGCGGCGCATCGCACCTTCCGTCGCGATTGAGCCGGGAAAGCGCGCTGTCGGGCCGGTATAGGCTGAAGATCGCTTCAAGCCGCCGGATTTCCGCTTCCGCCTTGGCGAGAATACGCCGTGCTGCGGTTTCGTCCGGGTGATAAAGCCGGATTTCGGCCTCAGCCCCAAGCGCAATGCCTTTCCAGCGATGAAGCGGGGTAGCAAGTGCTGCAATTGCCGTGCGCGGCATCAGCAAAACGCCTGCAGCGCATCCGGCGATCGTGAGAAAGCGCCGGCGGCTGACGCCATTTCCGGCTCGCGCTGGATGGATCATTGTCCCGCCTCCGACAGATGCACGCCGGGAGCATGCGAATCCGATGAATGCACGTCTTCTTCGGGCCCTGCGGGGGCAAGCACATAGGCGTCCGGAATCCCGTCGAACCGCACGACCGAGCCGCCGTTTTCTTCCGCGAAATCAAGCGCGGCCTTCTCGATGCCGAAGGGGATCGCCTCAGCCGCGCCCATGCCGCCGGCCTTGCGGCTGCCGATGACGAAGAAGGCGTCTCGCGCCTCGATCCAGTTTTCGCCGGGACTTGCCCAGCTTTCGGCTTTCGCCATGTCGTTCACATAGATCGCGGTATAGTCCTTCGGCTCTTCCGGCAGCTTGGTGAACGCGACCGCGTCTCGCACCTGGGTGAACCACACCGGATGCGGATTTCCCGCAAGGTGGATCTGCGCCTTGGGGCCTTCGTGATCGAGCACGGTCATCTGGCAATAGTGGCCTGTGGCTTCAAGGGTCAGCGCGACGGGAGCCGGGCGCTCGGCCACCTCGGTCTCGTTGCAGGCGGCGAGCGAGACCAGCGACAACGCAAGGACAAGACCGCGAAGCAAATTTCTGGAACCGGTCATGGTTCGATCCTCCTCAAGAGGGCGGCGGCGGCGAGGAAAGCGGCGAGCGTCACGCCGCAGATCGCGCCAAGCGCGGCAATCGGCGGATAGGGCAATCCTTCCGTGACGCCGGCCATGCCGCCGACGAGATCCGACGCGCCGAGCGCCGCCAGATTGAACAGGCGGAAGGCGTCGGCCGGATTGGCGAGAAGGGCAATCGGGAAGGCAATGCTGGAAAACGCCCCGCCGTTGTCGGCGACAAGCGCGCCCAATAGCGCCAGATCGTAGAGAACGACGGTGAAGAGCCAGATGCCGATGGCAAGTGCCGCCGCCGTGCCGGGCGCGCGGGTGGTGGCGCTGGCGATATAGCCGATGGCAAGGAAGGCGAGGCCAAGCAGCGCCGATGTCGCGATCAGGCGGATAAAATCGACAAGGCCCGCGCTCGACCCGCCGCCGGTTGCAATCAGCATGCCTGCCGTCAGCCCGTAGCCGACGACGAGCGCGATCAGGATCACCGTGAAATGGCCCGCCGCCTTGCCGGTGAGGAACTCCAGCCGCGACAGCGGCGTTGAAAAAATGAGCAGCGCCGTGCCCCGGTCGATCTCGCCGGATATGGCGTCAAACGCGAGAAGCAGCGCCAGCAGCGGCACCAGATAGACGGAAAGGCTGGCGAGCGAGGCGACGGTGATCGTCATCCGGTCGACGCCGAGCGTTCCCGCAGGCGCCGAGCCGAGCAGCGCCAGCGCCAGCGAAAAGGCGGCGAGGATAAGCGTTGCAAGCAGGAGCCAGCGGTTGCGCAGGCCGATGCGCATTTCAAGGCCTGCGACGGAGAGGATACGGGTCAGCATGATTTATCTCCGCTGTCGCTTGTTGCAGCTTCAAGGCCGGTGAAATGGCGGTAGACGTCGTCGAGGCTTGGCAGCGTTACATCGACGTCGCTGACAAGGGCCCCGAGCGCGGAAACGGCGGCTAGCCGCGCGAGTTTGTCTTCCGCCGCGCAGGTCAGTTCGACCGACCGGCAATTGAGGCGGGTGCCGCCAAGGCGCGCCGCGACCTCGTCCACATTGGCGTCATTCGCCTGCACCCGCACCCGGATCGGCAGTTTCGCTGCAAGCCTCAGATGTGCCAAAGTGTCGTCGGCAACCAGCTTGCCGCGCGCCATGATCAGCACGCGGTCGGTCTTCGCCTCGACCTCCGTCAGCGCGTGGGAGGAAAGCAGCACCGCCGCACCCCTTGCCGCCACTTCCTCGACGATCTCGTAAAACTCCTGCCGCGATACCGGATCGAGCCCGCTGGTGGGTTCATCGAGCAGCACCAGCGCGGGTCTGCCCGATCAGCGCTTGCGCCAGCCCGAGGCGTTGCCGCATGCCCTTGGAATAGGTACCGATGCGGCGGCGGCCGGCCTCTGCGAGCCCGACCTTCTCCAGCAATGCCGGCACGGCCTTGGTGTCCTCGCCCTTGAGCCGCGAGAAGAACGTCAGGATCTCGATGCCCGTCAGCGCTTTCTGGAAGGCGACGGCCTCCGGCAGATAGGCGAGTCGCGCGCCGCGCCATGGTGCTTCCCGGCGCATGGCCCAAGACGGAGAGCGTGCCTGCATCCGGCGTGAGAAAGCCGAGGATCGTCTTCAGCAGCGTCGTCTTGCCGGCGCCATTGTGGCCGATCAGCGCCACCCGCTCGCCGGGGGTAAGCGCGAAGGACACATCGTTGACGGCACTTGCGCGCCGAAGCGTTTGGTCAGACCGTCGATGGTCAGCGACGGTCTCGGTCATTGGTCATGTTCCAATAGGCGGGATGCAATTTCCGGCATGGCGATTGCGGGCGCATGCATCAAGGGCGCCGTATCGACGATGCCGCCGGGCAGAAGGGCGGGAAAGCGCGACTGGGTCCAGCGCAGCAGCTGTACGGCCGGGCTGTCGAGTCAAAAGCTTGGCCGCCGGCTGGGTCCAGAGGATCTGGTCGACCATGTCGTTCGGGCCGATAGGCGCCATCGGCGATGCCGTCGCCATCGAGAGTCGAAGGCGCGGTGGTCGCTCCAGTAGTTGCCACGGCCTCTCGTCGCCCAGTCGAGATCGCGGCTAGCCGACGTATTTCACCTGCGTCTGGTTGCCGACGAAGGCATTGCCGGTGATGACGTTCGCTCCGAGCCGGCGGTGAAATGAACGCCGATCTGGCAGCCCTCGAAGCGGTTGCCGGCTGACCTCGTTCTTGTGGGCGTTGTACATGAAGACGCATTTCTCGCCGCCGCCGACGGATCAGATTGCCGCGCGATTTGCGGCGTTGTTGGCGTAGTTGAGCAGCATGCCCGTGGTCGCGATCGCCGATCGAAACGTTGTCGGTCGACCTTGAGCTTGCTGGAAAACATCAGGGCATAGCCGATGTCGTTGCCGATCGAGACATTGCCGCTCACTCGCTGCCGTTGGTGTACATGTAGTGGACGGCGAAACGCAGGTCTCGAATCCGGTTGCCGCGAAAGACATTGCGCTTGGCTGGTGTTGACGAAGATACCGTCGCGACCGAAGCGGATCGTCGTTGTTCTTCGACCACGGAGCCTGGTGAGTTCCAGACATAGACGCCGTTGCCGCGCTCGTTGATGCGCAGGTCCTGCCGGCCAATCGATCTCATTGCCGGACGACGGCATCACTTGGCCCATGCAGGTTGACGCCGATCAGATTGTCGACCAGCCGGTTGTTTTCGACGAAGGCCCGATCGCGCCGGTGTCAGAAAACACGCGGCGTCCATGGTCTCCAGGGAGAGGCCCGAGCCGGTGAGTGTCAGCCCGCGGATGGTGACGTCGTGCAGCGTCGACCGTGATCACGCTGCCCTCGCCGTCACCCACGATCCGCGCCTCGCCGCCACCGTCGATGGTCACCGGTCGGTCGATCACCGACCGGCCCGCCGTATGGGCACCGGGCGCCAAGTGCGGAGAACATCGGCCGTCGTGCGCGGCGCAAGTGCGCGAGCGCGCCTGCCACCGCCGGCACCTGGACCGTCGCGGCCGGCGCGACCGCCGAGCCGGCGGACAGCAACAGGGCTGATCAGCATCGCCGGAGCAGGTCGCGCCGGCCGGCGTCATTCAGGCCGACCTCGGCTCGACCAGCATGCGGCCACGCATCTCCATGTGCAGAGCATGGCAGAACCACTGGCAATAGTACCAGTGCACGCCGGGCCGGTCGGCGATGAAGGTCACCGAGGCGGTCGCCTGCGGCCCGATCTCCATGGCGATGCCGTAGTTCGACAGGCAGAAGCCGTGGGTCAGGTCGTCGACGTCGTCCATGTTGGTGACGTAGATCGTCACCTCGTCGCCCTGCTTGACCGTGAACTTCTCGAGGCGAAACTTGGGCGCGACCGAGTGCATGTAGACCCGCACCTTGTTGCCGTCGCGGATCACGTCCTGGCCGCCAGTCGAGATCGACGCCGTCGGCCTCGGCCTGCTTGCGGGCATCGTCCCACATCGGGTCATTGCGCTCCCAGATCGTGACCGGGTTGACGATGTCGCGGCGGACGATGATGCAGTCGTGCGGCTCGGCGAAGGTCGGGCCATCGTGGACCAGCTTCATCTCGTCGCCCGAGATGTCGATCAGCTGCTCGTTCTCCGGCTTGAGCGGGCCGACGTTGAGGAACCGGTCCTTGGAGAACTTGTTCATCGACATCAGCCACTTGCCGTCCGCCTCCTTGGTCTCGCCCATGGAGGTGTGAGTTGTGGCCCGGCTGGTAGTGCACGTCGACCTTGTGCAGAGATCGGATCGACCTCCTCGCCGGCATAGGCCTGATCGCCTTGTCGATGTTCCACTTGCACCACCTGGCTGTCGAGGAACAGCGTGGTGTAGGCGTTGCCCTGGCCGTCGAAGGCGGTGTGAAGCGGCCCGAGACCGAGCTCCGGCTCGGCGACGATGCAGGAGCGCGGATCGGCATCGTCGCTCGAACAGGGCATCGACCTTGGTCACGTCGATCACCGAGACGGTCGGCGACAGCTTGCCGTTGATCACGACGTGCTTGCCGTCCGGGGCGGTGTTGCAGCCGTGCGGGCTGTTGGGGATCGGCACGTAGCGGGTGTAGTCTTGGCGAGCCCTTGCGCCCGTCGATGACCGGCACGCCGTTCAGCTTCTCGAAGTCGCCGGCCGCGACCGCCGCCTCGATCTCGCGATGTTGAAGATGACCGCCCAGTCCTGCTCGTTGGCGGTCATCTCCGCCAGGGTCACGCCCATTCTCGGAGTTGTAGCAGGTCGAGAAGGCGTATTTGCCCTGATAGTCGGCAGTCGCAGTTGTCGAGATTGCCGTTGACGATCACCTGCCAGGCGACTTTCATGCTCGTCGCCGTCGATGGCGGTGAAGATGTTCACGTACTTCTCGGGCTCGTCGAGGATCATGCCGTCGTTGGGCATCGGCACCCGATGCTCGCCATTGGCGAAGACATAGCCGGTGCGCGGAAATTTCTGCGGCCGCAGGCCGTGGATGTCGTGGGCGTTGGGGATCTCGATGATCTTGTCGCATTTCATGACGTCGCAGCGGACCCGGGCGACCCGGGTGTTGGCCTTGTCGTTCATGAACAGATAGCGGCCGTCGTAGGTGCCGTCGGTGAACGACATGTGCGGGTGGTGCAGGTCGCCGTTGTCAGTAGATCTCCGCCCGCGTGGCCAGAAAGTCCTTGCGTCTCGGCAGTCAGGCCCTCGGTCAGGATCTTGCGGCTCTCGTTGGTCTGGCCCCAGCCGGTGGCGCGAGCAGCGGTTGAACACCGGCACCCGCATCAGCTCGCGCATCGACGGCACGCCCAGGATGCGCAGCTCGCCAGACTGGCCGCTACGACCAGAAGCCGTAGTATTCGTCGAGCTCGCCGGGCGCGAGTTCGAATTTCGACGGTGGCCGCCTGCGCGGGCTTGGCGCCGAGGGTCAGCCCGGCGGTGCAGGCCGGCCGCGCCAGCGGCCAGGCCGGCACCGGCGCCGGCCAGGGTGGCGACCTTGGCCGTGGTGCCCAGCAGATCACGGCGGGTCAGGCTGAGCTCTTTCCTGGTCTTCTCGGTCATGGCAGTTGTCTCCTTGTTGGCTGTCGGTTCATTCGGCTGCCGCCGACGCCGGGCGGCATCGGGTCGGCCGGTGCGCGTGTCGCCCGACATCGCCTGGCGGCGCTCGCGCTTGGCCAGCTGCTGGATGCACGACCGGGCACTTGTGGTCGTCGACGGTAGAGCACCTGGCAGTGCAGGCAGTAGAGGCATTCGTTGGGGTTGATGTGGCCCTCCGGGTGGATCGCCTGGACCATGCATTCGTTGGCGCAGCGCTGGCAGGGCGAGCCGCATTCCCGGTAGCGCTTCAGCCAGTCGAACATCCGGAGCGCGCCCGGGAATCGCCAGTGCCGCGCCCAGCGGGCAGAGATAGCGGCAATAGAACCGCTCGACGAACAGCCCGACCGCGAGCAGCGCCAGCGGCGAAGACCACGAACGGCCAGTCGCGCATGAACTTGAGGATGATCGCGGTCTTGAACGGCTCGACCTCGGCCTAGCCTGCTCGGCCAGGTCGAGCGAGTGGAGCGACAGGCCGAACAGAGCCAGGAAGATCATGTACTTGAACGGCCACAGGCGCTCGTGCAGCCCCCAGGGCACCTGCCATTGCGGGATGCGCAGCCAGCTTGGCCAGCCGGTTGAGCAGTTCCTGCAGGGCGCCGAACGGGCACAGCCAGCCGCAATAGGCGCCGCGGCCCCAGAAGATCAGCGCGGCCGCCACCGACGAACCACAGGATGAAGACCAGCGGGTCCATCAGGAAGTGCGTCCCAGCTGAAGTCCGTCAGTGACTGCGCGTTGACGAAGGTCATGCACGTTGACCACCGACAGCTGGGCGTTGGCCGTACCAGCCGAGCCAGACCAGGGTGAAGGTCAAGAAAGGCGATGCGAAACCAGAAGACGAAGCGTTCGTTCTGCGTCACCTGCATCTGGAAGAAGAAGACGCAGCGTCAGCACCCCGAGCGCCGTGGCCAGCACGATCGACGTCAACCTTGCCGGCCTTGCCAGATGCGCTGCCAGAGCGCATCGGCCCGCTCGCGGTCGGTCAATGCGCTTTCGCTCGCTATGGCGCTATCTGCGGCGGCATCCGAGCCGCCGTCGGCGCTGGCTACGGGCGTCTCCGTCTCGAGGAAGCGCTCGGGCAGCAGGTAGCCGAGGTCGAAGGTCAGGAATGCCTTGTCGACCGGGCCGACGGCGCGCTGGACCAGAAGTTGCAGACGGAATTCCTTCGCCGGGTCGAAGCCCGCGTCGGCCGGGATCATGAAAAGGTCCAGTCTCCGTGAAGGTCGGCGCGCCTGCGGCCTTGAGTTCGCCGAGGCGGCTGTGCTGCTTGTCGCGGAAGCGGATGGAGATGTCGCCCTGGATCAGCTGGATCCGGTCGAAGATGCCGCCGCGCACATAGCCCGAGCCCTTGAAGGAATAGCGCCCGCGACCGGTGACCAGGATGGCGTGCTCGCCGTCCTTGAGCTTGTTTTCCAGATTGGCGTATTCGGCGTCGCCCAGAAGCGATGCGGCCGATCGTCGGCACATGACCGCCAGCGCAAGGTAGAGGTCGATGAAGGTCATCCGTATCGGGTCCGTGTTCCGGGCGTCTGATGGCGCGGGCGTCGCCCGGGCCCTGAAGGCCTCGTTGATCTGGCCGACGTCGAGCGACAGGCGCCGGACCGAACCGTCGCCGGTGAGCTGCTGCCAGTCGAGGACTCATCGCTTTGATCTTTATCGATAAGCTTCGCGGCCCCGTCTCGGCGACGTCCGGAGCAAGGCCGCCGAGCGCCGAGGGCTCGCGCGACCTTCAGGCGGCGCGGACGATTGAATCGTCGATCACCATGATCGTGACCGTCGCGCCCGAAATGATGTCGAGATCGTGGGCCGAACCGCCGGCTTCCGCTTCCTTCTTGAGGTCGAGCCCGGCGTATTCCTCGGTGACGGCCTTGATCTTGGCGTCGGGAATGCCGATCAGCACGATGGGTTCGGAGTGCTTCACCAGCCGGACGCCGGTCAGGACGGCATCCTTGTCGATGCCGACCAGCGTATGGATCGGCTTGCCCGAATAGCCGGTGGTGGAAACGAAATCGGACGTCAGGAACACATAGCCGATGGTCTCTCCGGCCTTGAGCGCGGGAACGACCGGAATATCGCTGCGTAGCGCGCCATAGCTGTCCGCGCCCGAAACCATTTCGCCGGCCGGCGCCTTGTCGATGAATGTCTCGACCAGCGTTGCCGCCGTCGCCGGCATGGCCACGGCGAGCGCTGCGACAAGCGCCGTAATACGAATGATCTTGCGCAAGAAACCTGCAAGCACCGGCTCGTCCCCTTGGGATCAATAATTCAACTTCGGTGCATCATTCCCCTTTTTTGCGGGCGGCTTCCTTGACAAATGTCAAGTCCTAAACATGCGAAAAGATGAAACTATTAGGTCCGCGCGGTCCAGTCGCGATACATCTCGAAACGGCGCGGGCATTTGACGTACCCTATGTTGCGGCACTAAGTAGCGGCAGGCTGAACAATGATGTGCCGCATTCCGCAGCCATGATATGAGCGGCATTCTCGATCCCGGAACAATTATGGCGCGACCCTCCACCTTGCCCGAACGCACGACAGATCCAGTTGAGGCGGTGCTCCGCCCGCCCGCGACCTGGTCCATTGCGGTGCGGTCATTCCTGTTTCAGGCGCTGTTCATGGCGACGCTGGCGGGGCTTTTGTTTTTGACGCCCTTGCTGCTTCTGCCGCGCGGGTTCTGCTACCGCATCATCAGGTCTTATCTCTTCTTCACTCTCTGGCATCTGAAGGTGATTACGGGCCTGTCCTATGAAGTGCGGGGGCTGGAAAACCTGCCCAGGGAGGCCTGCCTGGTCGCCTGCAAACATCAGTCGGCGTTCGAGACGCTCTTGCTTGAGGCGATGCTCAACGATCCGGCGATCATCTTGAAGAAGGAACTCTTCCATCTGCCGGTCGCGGGCTGGATGATGAAGCGGCTGGGCCATATCGGTATCGATCGATCCGGTGGCGCGTCGTCGCTGGTCGGCATGCTGAAGGTGGCGCGCAAGCGGCTTTCAGAAGGCCGCTCCATCCTGATCTTTCCAGAAGGCGCCAGGCGTGCACCCCTTGCCCCACCGGATTACAAGGGCGGCGTTACCGCGCTCTATCGTGCGCTGAAGGTCCCCTGCGTGCCTGTTGCCCTGAATTCCGGCGTCTTCTGGCCCCGCCAGAGTTTCCTGCGCTATCCCGGACGTATCGTCATCGAGATATTGCCGCCGATCATGCCGCCGGAAGCTGGCGATAAGGCTCACGACTTCCTGGCGCGGCTGACCGATTCAATCGAGACTGCATCCGCGCGGCTGGTGCGCGAGGCGATGCCGCCGATCCGGTAGAGATCGGGAGCAAACAGCCCCAGATAGATCATCAGCGCCGAGATCGTCACGATTTCCATGATCGTGAAAGCGGTGCGCACCGCGTGGGCGTCGACCGGCAGCGGCAGGTCCTTGGCGATGAATAGCGCAAAGAAGACCAGTGCGATGCCGACGATCCATTTGGCGGCCCTCGCCCTGTGGCGATGCGTTTCTTTCGCATCGAGGGTGAATTGCCGCAGGCTGATGCCCCGCGTCATCCCGGCGTCGCCTGTAAGCATCGCGGCATTCGCAAGGCTCGCTGAAAGGCGGCCGCTTATCAGGATCACCGTCGCCTGGCCGAAGAAGAAGGCGTAACTGCCGGCCATATGCAGATCATGACCATTTGCGAAAGTATATTGCGTGCAGACCACCATGCCCGTGCTGGCGACCACCTGTATCGCGAGCATCAGGGCGAGCAGGCTAAGTTCGAACCGGCGTGGCTTCGAGCCGGGCGCATGTGCGGCGTGGATGGCATTGCGGTAGCCGATGGCGATCGGCACAACGGCGATGGCGATGAGCGCCGTTACGAAGAGGATCAGCACGGCGAAAGGATCGCCGATGAGGGGTTCGGAGATGGCGCGGCTGATCGTCGGCGGTGTGCGCGCTGCATAGTCGGGATGAAGCTGGAAAAAGGCCAACCGCGCCCAAATGAGCGTCGGAATCTCAAGCAGGGGAACGAGTATCGCGATGAGCGCAAGGGTCGCACCCAAAAGCCAAGGGCCGAAAAAGCCTTCATATTTCTGCGTGGTATCTGACATTGATCCTGTCTATATCAACTTCGATATGATTTTCCAGCAGCAATTAAGTCATTGTCTCTTGCGGGATGGGTGGGGCGATCAATAAACTCCCGCGAAATGTCTTAAAGCGAGCTGGACGGATCGATGCGAAATTTAGCTCTCTCTACGGAAGAAAATGGGGCCGCCGAGCCGGTTCTGCTTGCGACCGTCGAATTGCGCACGGATCGGCGGAAGGTAGAAGCCTTTGCGCGTTCGCTGCTTTGCGGTGGCGATGGCGAAGGTGATGATATCGCTGCAGGGTCCGATCTTGGCGAGATCCCCGCCACTTTCGCGATGACCGCGCTTGCCGATCCGCAAGTGCTTGCGCCGCTGTTGCGGCTGGCCGGCAGCGAGGATGCCGTGCTGGTGCATGAGACGCAAAGCTTCGTCTATGCCAGGCCCTTGCTGCTTGATCGCGTCTATGAAGCCAGGGTCACGCTCAGCCGGGAGGCGGTCAAGCCGCGCCTCAAGCTGATTTGCGACGTATCTTCGCCAGATGAGGGATTGATGATCCGGCTGGTCGCGGGCCTTGTGCTTTTCGACCGGCGAAAATCGGCGAAGGCGCAGGGATGAGCTGTGAAGTTACCGATGCCGGCACGTCGATAGGAGAATTCGCGCTCGGCCCGGTCGAAGCGCGGCATCTTGCCGCCTATGCGAAATCTTCCGGCGACAACAATCCGATCCACCTCGACGAGGAGGCGGCGCGGGCAAGCGGGCTTGGCCAACCCATAATTCACGGCATGCTGATGGTGGGCCAGTTCGAGCGGCTGTTGCGGCGCTGGCGCGGCGATATCGCCATTCGCGGGCTGCATTGCCGTTTCCTTCGCCCCGCGCCGGTCGGCAGCGAACTGGTCATCGCCGGTCACCTGACGAGTTGCCAGGACGAAAATGATGTGACGGCAGCGGTTGTTCGCATGACGGTCAAGGATCGCGGCGGCGCCAGGATATGCGTTGGCGACGCGGAAATCGAATGGCCGGCAGCGGCGAAATAACAGCCCTGTGTTTTCCTTGCGGCCGCTCCAGTTTGCGCTGCCCGAGCGGCAATGCCTCGCCTGTTTTGTTTGCTCGGTGAAAGCCCATTCGGGCTACCCCTTGTGCGGAATTAATGATATTCGGCTGCGCATGGTCTGCCTCCTGGGTGGGGGTCAAACGATCAATTCGCCACGCCGCAGCGCCGGTCTTGCGCGCGATTTCCGGGGAACCGCCTTGAATTTCAATAATACGACCAAGCCGATGCTCGAGAAGCCGTCCAAATTCACCAAACTCAGGAGCCTGCTCACAGGGCCGGGCACGAGTTTCATCATGGAGGCTCACAACGGCCTTTCGGCGAAAATCGTAGAGGAAGCGGGTTTTGACGGTATCTGGGCATCTGGTCTGTCTATTTCGGCAGCGCTTGGCGTGCGCGACAACAACGAACTGTCCTGGACGCAGGTGCTCGACATGCTGGAGTACATGTCGGACGCAAGCTCGCTCCCCATTCTCGTCGACGGCGATACCGGCTACGGCAATTTCAACAATTTCCGACGCCTGGTGAAGAAACTCTGCCAACGGCAGATCGCGGGCGTGTGCATCGAGGACAAGGTCTTTCCGAAAACCAATTCCTTCCTCGCCGACAACCAGCAGCTGGCCGATATCGAGGAATTCTGCGGCAAGATCAAAGCCGGCAAGGACAATCAGGAGCACGACGATTTCTCCATCGTGGCGCGCATCGAGGCCTTGATCGCCGGCCGCGGCATGGACGAAGCGCTGCGCCGGGCGGAAGCCTATGCGGATGCGGGTGCGGATGCGATCGTCATTCATTCCAAGAAGGCGGATCCGGAAGAAATCCTGACCTTCTGCCGCTTGTGGGATCATCGGGTGCCGGTGGTGCTGATCCCGACCAAATATTACCGCACGCCGACCGTCGAGCTTAAGGAGGCAGGCGCGTCGATGATCATCTGGGCGAACCACAATCTGCGCTCCTCCATCCAGGCCATGCGCGATACCTGCGCACGGCTGAAGCAGACGGAAAACCTGATCGAGACGGAAGCGGCGGTGGCCCCGCTCAACGACGTGTTTTCGCTCGCCGACGCAGGCGAGCTGGAAGAGGCGGAGACCCGCTATCTTTCCGGTCAGCCGCGCCCGAACGCCGTCATCCTCGCCGCGACCCGTGGCGAGGATCTGGGCGAACTGACCGAGGACAAGCCGAAGTGCATGCTGAACGTGCGCGGCGAAACGATCCTCGCCCGCCAGCTTCGCGCCCTTTCGCGCGCCGGTGTCGCTGCTCCAACCGTTGTCGCGGGTTACCGGGAGGATACGGTCGATCTCGCCGGGATTATCAAGCTCGTCAACACCGCCTATGAGACGACGGGCGAGGCGGCCTCGCTCTATCTGGCGAAGGATGCGCTGTCGGGCGATTGCATCATCACCTATGGCGATGTCGTCTACCGGCCGTTTTTCCCGAGCCTGTTGATGGAGCGCAAGGAGGATTTCGCCATCCTCGTCGATCCGCACTGGCAGGAGCGGCGGGAATCCGCGAAGCGGGACAGCCGCGATCTCGTTCGTCTTTCCGTGCCGCATTCCGACGATTTCGACACCGGGCCGGAACCGCATCTCGTCGATATGGGGCCCGATCTGGAGGCGACCGATGGCGAATGGGTCGGCCTGCTGCGCACATCCGCTGCAGGCTCCCGTCGCCTGAAAGCCGAGCTTGAGCGAATGAAGGAAGAGGGCGTTCTCGGCGATGCCGAGCTTTCCGCCGTCTTGAAGCGCTTGATGGCGCGCGGCGAAACCGTTGCCGCAATCTATGTGTCCGGCAACTGGATGAACATCAACGACCTGCTCGATCTCGCGCAGGCGCGTAACGCGATGTGATGCGGGCGCCATGATCGAAGCTGACGATTTCATCGGGGAAGCGGCACGCGCGGGCATCGATTTCTTCGCCGGGGTGCCCTGCAGTTTCCTGACGCCGCTGATGAATGCGGTCATCGCCTCCAGGGACGCCCGCTACGTCGGCGCGACCAGCGAGGGCGAGGCGGTGGCGATCGCCGCAGGCGCGTGGCTGGCCGGCAAGCGAACCGCGGTCATGTGCCAGAACTCCGGTCTGGGCAACATGGTCAATCCGTTGACCTCGCTCAACTGGAGCTTTCGCATTCCCACGCTGATGGTGGTCACCTGGCGCGGGCAGCCGGGCTTGAGCGACGAGCCGCAGCACGAGCTCATGGGCGAGATCACCGCCGCTCTCCTCGATACGATGCGGATCGCCCATGCGCCGTTCCCGTCGACGAGACAGGAGATCGCGCCAAGCTTCGCCATCGCTTCGGATCACATGGCGAAAGAGCACCTGCCTTTCGCCTTCGTCCAGCCCAAGGGCGCGGTCGCGGATCAGCCGCTCAGGCAGATCGCCTCCGCCTGCTCGCGCCACCGCAATGGTCGAGGGTGTCTTCACCGGCGCTTTGCCCTTGAAGCGGATCGACGCGCTTGAGCGGATCATCTCAGCCATCCCTCGGGATGCGGCGCTGATCGCGACGACCGGTTACTGCGGGCGCGAGCTTTACACCGTCGGCGATCACGAGCGGAATTTCTATGTGGTCGGCTCCATGGGCGGGGCAAGCGCCATCGGTCTGGGCGCGGCGCTGAACTGCGGCCGCGAGATCGTGGTGCTTGACGGCGATGGCGCGGCGCTGATGAAACTCGGCAATCTGGCGACCATTGGGGCCGAAGCGCCGATGAACCTCACCCATATCATTCTTGATAACGGCATGCATGAATCGACCGGCGGGCAGATGACCGTTTCAGCCGGCGTCGATTTTGCTGCGATTGCCGCTGCCGCCGGTTATGCCTTCGCCGCCCGCGCCGACGATCCGGCGGAGCTGGACCGGGCTATTGCGAACGCCCTGGCGGTGCCGGGTCCCAGACTGCTGCATGTCAGGGTGTCGCCAAGCCGGATCGAAAAGCTCGGGCGTCCGAAGATTGCGCCATTCGATGCGGCGCGGCGGTTCAGATCCTATCTCGGAGGTGCGTCTTGACGGCTGGACTAAGCGTGATTACGCCGAACGCGGGCGCTCGAGACATCGGTGAAGCTGAACCCGTCCTGCTGACGCCCGGACCCTTGACCACGTCGCTGCGTGTCAAACAGGCGATGCTGCGGGATTGGGGATCGCGCGACGAGGCTTTCACGGCACTGACCGGTAAGGTTCTTAAAGGCGTCAAGACGATTGCCAATGCGGGCGAAGACTATGTGGCCGTGCCCCTGCAAGGCAGCGGCACCTATGCGGTGGAGGCGATGATCGCCACGCTTGCCCCCGTAAATGGCCGCACACTGGTGCTGGTCAATGGCGCCTATGGCCGCCGGATCGTCGAAATCTGCCGGAGGTACGGCAAGGATCACGCCGTCTATGAGGTGGCCGAGCATGAGACCCACGACCCGGCGGAGCTAGAGCGCCGGCTGGCGGCGGATACGGCGATCGGCGCGGTTGTCGCGGTGCATTGCGAAACGACGTCCGGTCTTTTGAACCCGGTGGAAGAGCTTGCGGAGGTGGTGCAGCAGGCTGGTCGCGCGTTCCTGGTCGACGCCATGAGTTCCTTCGGCGCGTTGCCCGTGGATGCCGCCAAACTTGCCTTTGCCGGCTTGGCCGCTTCATCCAACAAATGTCTGCAGGGCGTGCCGGGCATGGCCTTCGTGCTGTGCCGCCGCAAGGACCTCGATGCCGCAGCCGGCATTTCGCCGTCGCTCGTTCTCGATCTTCACGCCCAGAACCGCCAGTTCGAGACGGATGGCCAGTGGCGTTTCACGCCGCCGACCCATGTGATCGCGGCGCTCGGTGAGGCATTGGACGAACTCGCCGAGGAAGGCGGGCCGCAGGCTCGTCTAAGCCGGTACAAGGAGAATTGCGCGGAGCTGGTCGCTGGCATGGCCCGCCTGGGTTTCAGTGCGGTATTGCCGTCCGCCCTGCAGGCGCCGGTCATCGTTTCGTTCCATGAACCGCGGGAAACCTGGTTCGGCTTCGATGATTTTTACGACAGGCTCAGGCGGCGCGGCTTTGCGATTTATGCGGGAAAGATGAAACAGGGCGGCACCTTCCGCATAGGAACGATTGGTGCGATCGACTGTGCGACGATCCGGCGATTCCTTGTATGCGTCGCTGAAGTTGTGGTGGAAATGCAAAGGGAATACGGCTGAACTGTTGCAGTAAGCACAGCATGGCGCGCTAAAATATCATCGTTCCAAGCGCTTGCGCTCGACAATCGGCGCGCGCTCGTATATCGGAATATAATATCGGGAAACCTTTTCGTGCAGACCGAATCGGCCATCCTTCCTGGTCGAATGAATGGATTGCATCCGGCAAGTTTCACGACCAAATCAGCTTGGTTTTCCTGCGTGCAGGGGAATTCTTGGCTGCAGATTTTCTTGGCTCGAAGCCTACGCGTTCTTTGTAACGGGCGTTTGACAGGCTTTAGATCGGCGAGAAAACCGGCGCAGCTTCGGGGGAATAAGAATGAAGCCTGAACGGCCAAGTTTTTCGGCGGTGTCCGAGCGACGTTTTCGCTTGGCCGGTAAAGCGATCATCGAGCAGCACAATCCCTATTTCGTTCCGGTCGACAAGCAGCAGGACGTTTGCGAGCTGAGCTCCATTCCCTATGTCAGCTTCGCTCATTACGACTATCTCGGGTTGAATCGCAACGAAGAGATAATATCCGCTTCCCGCGACGCGTTGCACAAGCTCGGCACGAGCGTTGGCGCCTCCCGCCTGGTTGGCGGTGAGCGCAGCGCCCATCGCGCCTTCGAGAGCGACCTGGCGGATTTTCTCGGCGTCGGCGCGTCGATGACGCTGGTCAGCGGCTATCTTGCCAATGTCACGCTGATCAATCACCTGATGGGGCCGCGCGATCTCGTCGTTATCGACGAACTTGCCCATAATTCGATTTTCGTCGGCGCCAAGAGCGGGCGCTACGATTTCGTCACGTTCGAGCATAACAATCTCGACGATCTGGAAGCCAAGCTTTCGGAGCTGCGCGCGCAGTATCGCCATGTGTTGCTGGTCGTCGAAGGCCTGTATTCGATGGACGGCGATATTCCCGACCTGCCACGGCTCGTGGAAATGAAGAAGGCGCATGACGTCTGGCTTCTGGTCGACGAGGCCCATTCCTACGGCGTGCTCGGCAAGACCGGCCGCGGCATCTGCGAGCATTTCGACATCGATCCGAAGGAGATCGAGCTGACGGTCGGCACGCTGTCCAAGTCCTTCGTATCCTCCGGCGGTTTCATCTGCGCCGAGGCGGGGGTCATCGACTGGCTGCGCTTCACGCTCCCCGGTTTCGTCTATAGCGTCGGCCTGGCGCCGGCCACGCTTGGCGCCGCCCACGCGGCGCTGACGTTCCTCCGCGAGCATCCGGAGCGGGTGGAAACGCTGCATCGAAAATCAATGTACTTCAAGGAACGGGCAAAGGAAGCCGGGCTGAACACCGGCGATGCGCTGGGTTATGGCGTGGTGCCGATCCTTTTCGACAATCCCTTGCAGACCATGATGGTTTCGCAGTCGTTGATGGATGCCGGCGTCTATGCGCCGCCGATCGTGCAGATTGGCGTGCCGAAGGATCAACCGCGCATCCGCTTCTTCATCTCCGCCGAACATTCGCAGGCGGATATCGACCGGGCGATCGATATCGTGGTGCAAACGCTTCTTGCGACAGGCAATGGCGAAATGCCCATGCCTTCGGCCGCCGTCGGTCTTTGACCTCGGCTGGAACGAGCGAGACCGACGATGAGCCTCGGCAAAGCCCCGGTCAAAACGTCAAACCTCCTCGAAAACGGAACCGCCAGTGCGTGGTATCTCGCTCTCCGGCGTGTGGTTGCTGTCACGATGATCGCAGCGGCGCTATTGCCGTTTCTTGATCCGGCGGCGAAAGCGGCGTCGGCGAAGGCGCTGCAATCCACGGTTCAGTTGGCCAATCGCCTGCCGGTCGCAAGGCCCGACTATCCGGTGCCTGCCGATGACGATCTCCTTTTCTATATCCAGCGCTCCACCAATTCGAACACCATCGTCTACGCCGCCAATTTCCTGCCGGACGGAACGCTTGATCCGAAGCGGCCGGTGGATGCTTTCTGGCGGCGCTTCAATACGTCGGGCGAGCGAAAGCCCCTCGGTTATCTGGAAAACCGCATGGCCTATGGCATGAGGTTCAAGAAGACGGAAAAGCCCAACCAGTATCAAATCTGGTTCGTTTCCCTTCCTGAGCGGCCGGCGCTGCTCGTGCAGAAAAAACCGGGCGTCGCGGAACTGAGGATGCGGCTTGGCCGTTACGAGGTAAAGCCCGCCTATGCTTATGTGACGGTCGACGAGAGCGGCCTGTTCGGGAGTGTCGACCAGATCGCGGTTCACGGCACTGACAGGGCGTCCGGCAAGGCGGTGACGGAAATCATCCCGGTGTCTGGCGGTCGAATTGGCCCATGATGTCTGTCCCTGATCCGCAGCGCCTGACCCTGGGCCCGCTGGTATCGTGGTGCCGTAATGCGCGCCGGAAACCTTGAAGAAAAAACCTGCCCTGGCGAATTCATTTTGCCTTGGCGCAAAGACCCTGTATCCCTCCGACGCGTCCGGCGGCAATCGATCACGCCGCTGGCCCGCGAAAGATTTGCGATCAAGCTGAAGGCGACTGAATTCCGATGACCCCTGAAAACAGCAAGCCGATCCGCACGGCAATCGTTGGCGTGGGCAATTGCGCCAGTTCTCTCGTGCAAGGCATAGCCTATTGCCGTGCCATGGGCGATGCGGCAATCGGCGTGACCTTTCCCGTGCTTGGGGGCTATCGGCCGCAAGATGTGACCATCGTCGCGGCTTTCGATGTGGATGCGCGCAAGGTCGGCCGTCCGGTCGGCGAGGCGGTTTTCGCCGCGCCCAATTGCACCGAGCAATTCTACACCGAGCTTTCGGCGTCAAACCGTGCCTGTCATGCGCGGTCCCGATCTCGACGGCGTTTCCGCTTTCATGCGCAATCAGGCGCCGGACCGCAGCTTCGTGGTGTCGCGGGAAGCGGCTTTGTCGAAGGCCGAAGTGGTGGCGGCGCTCAAGGCTGCGGAAGCGGAAGTGGTCATCAATTTCCTGCCGGTCGGTTCTCACGACGCGGTCGCCTTCTATGCGGAATGCGCGATTGAGGCTGGCTGCGCGCTGGTCAACGGCATTCCGGTGTTCATCGCCTCCGATCCCGCTTGGGGCGAGCGGTTCCGCGCCGCAGGCTTGCCGGTTCTGGGAGACGATTTCAAGGCGCAGTTCGGCGCAACGATCACCCACCGTTCGCTGGTGCGCCTTGCCGACATGCGCGGCGTCAAGATCGACCGGACCTATCAGCTCAATGTCGGCGGCAATACCGATTTCCTCAATATGATGGATATGGACCGGCTGGCGATGAAGCGGGAATCCAAGACCGAGGCGGTTCAAGCCTCGATGGACAGCCGCCTCGACGACAACGAGATCCGCATCGGGCCTTCCGACTATGTGCCTTGGCTGAACGACCGCAAGGTCGCCTACATCCGTCTTGAAGGCCGTCTGCTCGGCGGTGCTCGCACTTCGGTCGAAATGCGGCTTGAGGTGGAGGATTCGCCCGAATGCGGCCGCCATGGCGCTGGTCGCGATCCGGGCCGCGCGTATTGCCAGGGACAAGGGCATGAGCGGCCCGATCGAGGATGCATCCGCCTTCATCTTCAAGCATCCGCCGGTGCAATTCGACGATGCCGACGGCTATGACCGGTTGCTCGCTTTCGCCGGCATGAGCGAAAGCGACGTCTGAGGATGCCAGCCGCGCCGCGCCGGGATGGAGAGCTTTCATCAGGCCCCGCCTTCATTACCGGCGGGTCGAGCGGTATCGGCCTGGCGCTGGCGATGCGGCTGGCGGCGAAGGGGCACGATATTGCGCTCTTCGCCCGCGGCAAAGAACCGCTGGAGGCCGCGCGCGAGCGGCTTCTTCGCGATTTCCCGAAGCGGCGGGCGGAAGTTTTCGCTGTCGATGTTTCCGATGCGGCGGCCTGCGCCGCCGCTATTGGCGAGGCCGTTGCGGCACTGGGCCCGCCGGCGCTGGCGGTTGCAAATGCGGGGATAGCCCGCCCCGGTCATTTTCTTGAGCAGCCGGCCTCCGATCACCTCGAACAGATGGGCACCAATTATTTCGGCGCCCTGCATTTCGCGCGGGCTGTAGCGCCGATCATGAAGAATGCGGGGGGCGGGAAGCTGGTCTTCGTTTCTTCCGGAGCGGCATTCTTCGGGATTTACGGATATTCGGCCTATGCGCCGTCGAAATTCGCCATGCGCGGACTTGCCGAGATTCTCCGCGTCGAATTGGCCCCGCACGCGATTTCCGTGACGCTTGCCTATCCGCCCGATACCGATACGCCGCAATTGGAAGCGGAAGCCAGGACCAAACCGGCGGCGACAAAGGCGATCACTGCTGGCGGCGGTCTCTGGTCGGCCGATGCGGTGGCGGAAAAGATTATTCGTGGCGCGGACAAGGGCCGCTTTCTCGTCGCGCCCGGCTTCCAGATGGCTTTGCTCGCCTACGGCCACAGCCTGCTTGCGCCGGCGCTTCGCCTCTATCAGGCGTCGATCGTGAAAAAGCATCCTGGCTGACCATGAATTTGGACGTTATCCCCGTTCTGGTCGCTCTTGGGGTTGCGCTGGCCATCGGAGCGGCGATGCTCTGCCTCTTGAGCGTGATTGCTGCAACAAGGGACATTGCGCGGACACTTTGGGGCACATTCTGGACAGAAGTGGTCATCCTTTCGGTCGCAACGGTGCCCTTTTTGTTCGGCGGCCCTGTCCTCCTGCTTTTCCTCGCTCTTCTGGCTGTGCGCGTCGGCTATGAATGCGGCGTCGTGGCATTGACGCGGGCGCATCCCGGAAAGCCTCTTCAATCGGGCGACCGGACATTGGCTTACGTCATTGCCGCCTGCACGCTGGCGCTGGCGATCGTCGCCATCCGCACGCCCTTCGAATTGGCGATACCGGCGGGAATGATCATGGCTGCCCTTTTGGCGATCGGCCTGTTCCTGCGCCGGAAGAAGACGCCGAGCCGCTGCAACGCCCTCGTGGAGATCGCGCTTTTTCCCGGCGTTCCGCTTCTGCTGTTCGTATCGGCGGCGGCGGACCCGGCATATTCCGTCGTGCTTTTGATCGCATTCCTGCTGGTGGAGACCTACGACAGTTACGCGCTGCTCGGCGGCAAACTGGCCGGGCGGCGTCAGGCTTTTCCCCGCCTCAGTCCCCGCAAGACGGTGGAAGGACTGGCGATCGGCGCTTTCTCGCTGGCGCTGACGGCGATAGTCGCCGGACGCCTCATGTTCGCCACGCCGGCACTTTCCGCACTCGCCGTTGCCGTGGTCGTCGCGGTCTTTTCCGTCGTCGGCGATCTGGCTGCTTCAAGGCTCAAGCGGGCGGCCGGCGTGAAGGATTATCCGGCCGTGCTGCCGCGCCAGGGCGGTGCATTCGATATCGCCGATGCCTGGATCATGACCGGTCCGGCGCTGGCGATCCTGGCTGTTGCGGCGGAAAAGCTCGTCAACCTCTAAGTTACTGCATCCAATGCGAATTTGCAGATCCAAAGGAAGGCGATTGCCTGGAGGGCCGCTGCTGCGTCATCGATCATGATGCCGAGCCCGCCCTTGATTTCGTCCTGCAGGCGGTTCACCGGCCAGGGCTTGACGATGTCGAAAAAACGGAAGGCGAGGAAGCCCGCGATCCACCACGCGGGCCACCATACGGGGTCAAAAGGCAGGGCAAAGAGCGTGAAGGCGCAGCCGAAGGTTTCATCGATGACGACGATCTGCGGATCGTCCATTCCGGTCTCATCGGCGACGCGATCGGAGGCCCAGACGCCGACCGCAAACAAGGCCGAATAGGCGAGTAATTGCAGCGATATGGACAATGGCTGAAGGGCATAGGCAAGCGGCAAACCCAAGGCCGCGCCTACGGTGCCCGGCCATACTGGCGACAGTCCTGCTCCACCGGAAAGACCGATCGCGAAGGCGATTTTTGAAGAAATACGGCTGTTCTGCAACTTTCCCGGCTTTCTAATGCATATCCCGCCAAAACGGAGTCGTTTTGACGACAAGGATATGCTCCAACATATTGTATTTGGAGCGATTTCTTGTCACGAAAACGATCCCGTTTTCAGGACAAGCGCTCTGGTGCAAGGTGCGACCGGCTATCACTACACCAAAACCAACCTTGCGCCATCGGGCTGAAGTATCTTGCGACTGGCGGATGCGTCGCATGTAAATTGGGGTCCACAGAATTGACGAAAGAATTTGCTCAACAGTGGAAATGCCAGCAAACAGGGTTGGCGCGATGAAACAAAGGGAGCGGTGAAAGACGTGGCGGCGGGATGAGGTTTCAGAAAACGGTCACATTCACGCTGATCGGAAGCGCGCTGAAGCAGGTGCTCGCGGTGCTTGTTCTGATCGAGGCTGTGTTTTTGGCCGAATCGCTGACCGGTCTGCTCGAGCAGGTGCTTCGCATCGGCGGCAGCCTTCCCCTCGTCGCTTATGCGCTTGCTCTGACAGCGCCGGAAATTTTCGATTTCGCCCTGCCGCTTGCACTCCTGATCGGTATCTATGTGGCGTTTTACGCGGCGCGTGAGGACCGTGAAATCGTCGTGCTGTCAGCTGCCGGCGTGTCCTGGAGCTTCATTCCGAAAGTTGCGCTGGCAATGGGCATCGCCGGTTTTGTCGCCAGCCTTGCCGTCTCCGGCTATCTCAACCCGGCAATGGCCCATGTCAAACGGGCGATGCTTTTCGAACTCAAGGCGGCCTTCATATTCGACGCGATCTCCGAACCGGGCCGGGAGGATGCGATACAGACCATCCAGGGCCAAACTTTCATTTCTCTAGCGTCGGAAAGAGACGGTGAGATCTTTCGCCGCCTCTTCGTTCATCAACCCGGCGGAACCAGCGGCTGGCGGGTGACCCAGGCGGATGGCTGGACGCTCGACGGACCGGATGAAAACGGCAAATACAGTCTCGGGTTGGGCCGTGTCGTCGCCTATGATTTCAAGGACGATGCCTCGACCGGCAGCGAAGGCATATTGAGCGAAGGCCGCGGACCGAACCTTAGACATCTTCCCGAAACTCTTCTGCCGGAAATTCCGGCGCTCCCGCTGGTCAGGGTGAAGCAGGTATCCTTGCCCGTGCGCCTCGACAATATCCTGCAGATGATTCCAAGGGCGCTTGTAGCAGCGGAGTGGACTTTCTCGGATGTCATCGGGCTTGGCGAACGGCCCGACGCGCCGGAGGAAAGAGTGCGCCGCCGGGCAGGCGAAATGATTGCCCGCGCGCTCCTTTGCCTGTTTGCACCGCTTATTGCGCTGGCAGGGCTTATCGCAGCGCGTAGCGGCGCGGGACGGTTCTTCGCGCTACCCGGTGCCTGCGCCGCGCTTTTGACGCTTGATACCTTGTCACGCGCGGCACTCGGGCAGATCGCGGAGGGCGGACTTTTCACGCTTGCGGGTGTGAGCACCGCAATGACGCTGCTGCTCGGTACGGTGCTGCTGGGCTTTGCGTTTCTCCGTAGCGAGCGTTTCGTCATTCCGGTAGGGCAGCGGGCGTGAGGGAGAGTGTTCATCCTTCGCCGGCGCCATTTCAGATGCGCGGCAATCGCACCCGCCTCGCCCTGACGGGGATCGCGGCGCGAAGAGCGTTGCTGCTTTATCTTGCTGCCGCCGCACTCGTGATGATGCTGTTTCTGGTGGCGGCCTGGTCGATTGACCTCGCCAAAACGTTCGACGACGTGGTGGAGAACGCCAGAGCCACCAACACCTGGACGGGGTGGGTTCTTGCCCGCTATTTGGCTTATCGCGGCGTCGATATCACCACGCGGCTGTTGCCGGTTGCCTGTTTCATCGGGCTTTTCGTCGCCGAATTCTGGCGGCTTAGCCGGCTGGAAAGCACGATCCTTGCCTCTGCCGGCCGTTCGCCTCTGCAAACCCTGCTCGTGGTTGCCGTGTTCGGCATGATTTCGGGTACGCTGCAGCTGTCGCTGGAACGGTACGTGCGCCCTGCGGCGGTCTTTGCGCAGGTGGATCTCGGCATCGGCGCCTATGCGAGGCGATTTGCCAGAGGGGTCACGGATACGCATCGCTGGTTCGTCGTCGGTAACGATGTGCTGCGGGCTAAGGTGAAATCCGATGCCGCGCCGGAACTTGCAGATATCGAGCTTTATCGCGGGGTCGTTACCGATACGCTCAGGGATGTGATCATCGCCAAGCGGGCCGAACCGACCGGCGATCGCAATATCTGGCGGCTCTATGATGTGATGCACTGGAGCAAGCTACCCGACAAGGAGGCAGACGGATCAGGGCGCGGCGCAAATGCCTTCTACCTGATATCGCGCTACGAAAAGCTGGATCTGCTGTTGGAGGTCATACCCGCGCAACTTGAGTTTCTGGGGGTGCCTGCCTTCTATCTTCCGCAAAATGCGCTGGCGGAACTGGGCGGCGCGTTGCATGCCGTCAATCACGACGAGATTGCGGTGGCGCAGAGCCGTCGCGCAGCCGCGGCATTCCTGCCGGGAGCCTTCGCTTTCCTTGGCGCAAGCCTTGCCCCCATTGCCGGAGCCGGACGGGTGCGTTCGATGCGCAGGATCATTCAGCTGCTTTTTTGCGGCTACGCGGCATTGGTCACGCTCAAGGTTTTCTGGGCGCTTGGCGAATTGGGCAGCGTGTCGGCGACGGTCGCCGCCTGGTTTTCCGTTGCCGCAGCACTCGCGGGTACGGCGATTGCCGTTGCCTATCAGGCCCGCCCGCGCTGAACGCCTTCTGCTTTTTAGGCGTTCGAACGCTCGCTTGAAGCTTGTATGGCGGGATAGACCCTTTGCGCGGCGCGGGCGAACATTTGTTCGTCGTCGACCTCAGCCCAGGCGAGATCGTCGATCCGGTGACAGACGATTTTCTCGTCGCGCGCTGTCGCCACCAGACCGTCCTCGTAGTCGGCAAGCGCGCGTTCTGCGATCAACCCGGGGGCGAGTGTCTTCAGGCGCCGTACAGCGTTGGCGCCAAGTCCGGTGATGCCGACGAGTTCGCCGTGATGACGATCTTCCCAGCGGTCGCGCTTTTTCGACATGTCGCGCAGATGATGCTCTTCGCCGGAGCCGTTCGGATCGGCCCAGACATAGACCTCGTCGCCGGCGCCGGTTGGGCCGGAAACCACCAGAACCGATCTTTCGCCTGTCCTATCGAGCGCATCAAGCGCCCTCGGCTCATAAACGAGGTCGGATTCCAAAACGATGCAGGGACCATCGACGCCCTCAAGACCAACCATGAGGCTGTGCAGGCTGCCGCGCTCGGTGAACACCGGATTGTGACGAAGCTCGATGGAGGAAGAGCCGGACCAAGCCGGGACCGCGCGCTCATAGTGATCGGCCAGATGTCCTGTGACGATCAGGATGCGCGTTACTCCTCGATGTTGAAGATTGGCAACGGATTCCTCGACGAAAGCCCGTTGACCGAAAGAGAGCAGGCCCTTGGGCGACATTTCGCCGCGCGGTCCCATTCGTATGCCGCGACCGGCAGCGAGGATAATGGCAGTAATATCGAACATTGCATCGCCGGATTGTGGTAAGGCCGGCTTTGTATAAGTGAGGCGCGGGGGCTCGGCAAGCGACATGGAACCAAAGACGACGAGTGCGGCGGCAAAACCCGCGCTTGCAACCATCATCAAGGATTATCGCGACTACAAGCTCATGGAAGAACTGCATGGCAATTGGGCTAATGTCGTGTTCCACCGGTGGCCGAGCTTTCTTGTCGTCTGGGCTTCCGCGAGGCTCGGCATAACCCCCATGGCGATCTCGCTGGCATCGGCCGTGGTGGCGTTCGCCACGCCCGTTGCGGCTTTGGCGCTGCCGCTGCAAACGGCAATGATACTGGTTTGCATGGCCGGTTTTCTGTTTCAGGTGCTGGATTGCGCCGACGGGTCGCTGGCGCGCACGACCGGGCAGGTTAGCAGCCTCGGTGGGACGGTCGATTTTCTCATCGATATGGCGCAGTGGGGACTGCTTTATGCAGCACTCGGCATTCTGGCGGACCGTACCCTTGGAACCGGCGGGCTGTGGAGCGCGCTTGCCGTCTTCGCCGGCTGGATGCGGCTTTACGCCCGGATGGCGCGCGATGCGCTTGCGGCAGAATCTGCCCCCGCCAAGCCGGGCGATTCCAGGGGTGAGGGCGTATCAAAGGCGGAAACCAAGGGGTTATCGCCTGCCGGTATTGTCGTGGCTTTCGTCGCCGGTCTTTCCGGGCTCATTCCCTTCCTGGCGCTCGCGATGCCCTTTCCCGATCTGGCGCGGGCATCGGTCGGGTTCCTGATCGCATATTCGATGCTCGATGTCACCGATACCGCAGTCAGCGGATGGGCAAGTCTCAGCCGGCGGGGGCGCACGAGCGCATGAAGATCGTCGAAGTCTGCCCCTATGACATGGCCCGCCACGGCGGTGTGCAGAACCATATCCGCGACCTTTCCCGCTGGCTCTCAAGCGAAGGCCATGACGTCCGCATCATCGCGCCGCCGTCCATTTCGGGAGAAGAGGTGGAGGGCGTCGAGCACGTTGGCCGGTCTCGCCTCATCAAGACAATCGGGACGGTGACGGAGATTTCCTACCTGGCGCGTCGGGAAAAGCGCGCCCTTGCGGCGGATCTTAAAGCCTGGGGCGCGGATATCCTGCATCTTCACACGCCCTGGACGCCTTTGCTTGCATGGCAGGTCTGGCGGGAGGCGGGCATTCCATCGGTTGCGACATTCCACGCAACGCTGCCGGAGAGCGCGAGGCGGGGTATCAGCGGCTGGGCATACGCGCGCGCGGGCGATTATTTTCTCAACAGGCTGGAGGCGACGGTGGTTCCCTCCGTCTCGCCGCTATCGCATCTGAAGACGCCTTCCGGGCGGCGCGAACCACTCGTCCTGCCACCTGCGATCGATCTTTCGCCCTGGCGGAATGCTGCGCCGAAGGGTGAAAAGCCATTCGACATGGAGCGGCCGCAAATCGTTTTCCTGGGGCGGCTGGAACACCGCAAGGGCGTTGGCGTTCTTCTCGACGCCTGGAAGAGCGTGGCGGAGGCGCTGCCCAGCGCAAGGCTGACGATTGCCGGAAGCGGTCCGGAACTCGGAATGGTTACGGCGGTTTTGAGCGAGCCATGGGCAAGCGGTATACGCCATATTCCGGCGCCGGATATCGACGAGGGGCGCCGGCTGGTGGCGGAGGCGGATATTTTCGTCGCACCCGCTCCCTATGGCGAAAGCTTCGGCCTCGTGCTGATCGAGGCGATGGCGGCGGGCACCGTTCCGGTGGCGGCGGCAAACGAGGGTTACAGGACCGTTCTCGAAGGACCGGGCGAGGCGCTTCTGGTGCCGCCGGGCGATGCGCATAGTCTTGCCCTGAAGCTCGTGGATCTGGCCCGCTCGGCTGATCTTTTGCGGGAAATGCGCGCATGGGGCAGGGCGCGGGCGGATCTGTTCGACGTTGCCCGGGTCGGCCCGAAGTTCCTCGCTCTTTTCAAGACCGTGAGCCGTATGCGCTAGTCATTTGGTTTTCTCGAAAGGCGAAGGCGTCGGGAACCAGCGGTTCAGCGTTTGGCGCATCAAACGCACCACGCGCGGGTTCGGGTAATCGCCGAAACTGTCGTTCAGCGTGATCGTTTGCGGCTTGCGGAATTCCAGCCATTTCAGCTGCAGCCACGTCCAGGCGAAAAGGTTTTCGATGGAGGCATAGCCTTCCATGCGCCGGCTCTTTGATCGCGATGCAGCCTTGCCTGCGCCGGTCGCCAGAAGATAGTGCGGGTAGAAATATTCACCGGGCACATTGCCATCGGCGCGAAACCGCGAAGAACGCGTGGTGGCGAATTCAGACGCAAAGCGGTCGATCATTTCCTGGAAGCGCGCGCGGTCGATCAGCCGGGGGCCATGAATGATGTAGGAATGCCGGGTGATGCCGAAATCCCGCTCCAGCGCCGCATTGGCGGTGGCGAGCGCCAGGTTCCAGGGGCTGGCTTTGGCGGTATCGAGTTCCGCGCGCGTTTTCGTCCGGCTGGTACGGGTATAGACCAGCGGCCTGCCGTCGTTTGACAGGAGATCGTCAACGGAAAGCGGTCGGGAAACGAGCATGTCGTCCTCAAGGTAGAGGAAGCGTTCCGAAAGGCCCGGCAGCAGATGAAGGTGGCTGACGATGGCGAAGGAGTTGAAGGTCGGAAGGATCTCCGCCGGCATCACCTCGTCATGATGGACCACTCGGATTTGCGGATGACCGGTATCCAGCCACTCGGGGATCTGCGGCCTGCAGGTCAAAAGATAGATCCGCCGCACGAAGGGCGCGTTGGCGGCCAGCGAGCGCAGGCTGTATTTCAGGAGATCGAGATTGTCGCGGGTCCGGTTCGGATTGGTGTCGCGAACGTCGGCCACATAGGCGCGAAGCTGATCCTTGTAGCCGGGAAACGCATCGTCCACCCAGGTGTAGACCACATCAATCGGTTCGTTGTTGTTCATTGCCCGCCCGCGAGATTGATTGCCGCCGCCTTTCTTACAGCCGATCCGCCAGCGCGCAAGTCAGCAGACCTTGCTGCAGATCGTCGCGCTGGACGGTTGCAAACAGGCCGCTTGAGGTCTTATTGCTTCCTTTCCCGCCCGAAGCGACGAAGGACCGGGAAACTCAGGGGGCTTGTTTGCCAGCAAAAAACGGAAATCCTTCCGCGGATTTGATCATCGCGGCCGATTTCGGCACGTCCGGCGTCAAGGTCGGCGTTGTCGATCAAGACTTCAGGATCGTGGCGCGGGCGGTTGTCTCCTATCCGCTCTCCTTGCCCGGCAAGGATCAGGCCGAGCAGAACCCCGATGACTGGTGGGATGCGCTGGCAACCGCTATCGGGCTTTTGAGCGCCGATATCGACGGCCTGAAGGAGCGGGCCGCCGCTCTGGTCTTTTGCGCGCAAATGTGCGGCGTAGTCGCCGTCGACCGGGAGGGGACGCCGCTTCGACCCTGCATCATCTGGCTGGACAAACGGGCGGCTGAACTTTCCCGCGCGCTCGTCGGCGGATTTCCCTCAATCCTCGGTTATCAAGTCGCCAAGCTCGTGCGCTGGGTCAGGATCGCCAATGGCGCTCCGTCGCTGAACGGAATGGACCCGACCGCAAAAATGCTGTGGCTGAAGCAGCACGAGGCTTCGACCTTCGACAGGGCGCACAAACTGCTCGATGTGAAAGACTGGCTGATCCACCGGGCTACAGGCCGGTTTGCG
Organism: uncultured Alphaproteobacteria bacterium; assembly: GCA_963698365.1. Classification (GTDB taxonomy): domain Bacteria; phylum Pseudomonadota; class Alphaproteobacteria; order Rhizobiales; family Stappiaceae; genus Hongsoonwoonella. Next base: position 44,572 of record CAVOQM010000003.1, on the reverse strand, counting down.
GCGACGGCCGACAGCGCCAACCTGACCTGGCTGATGGACACCCGGCCCGGCCGCGAGGGGTGGTCGCCGAAGCTATCCGAAAAGGTCGGCATTCCGCTGGAGAAAATGCCCGAGATCGTCGAGGGGAGCAGTATCGTCGGCAAGCTGGATCAACGTGCGGCCGCCGACCTCGGCTTGAATGCGGGGCTTCCCGTTATCGGCGGCGGCGGCGACGCCACGGCGACGGCGGTGGGCTCCGGGGCGGTTGATGACGGCGCGTTGCATATTTATGCGGGAACCAGCAGCTGGGTGAGCGGATTTTTCTCCCGCCGTATTCTCAGCATCCCGAATTCCTTCGCCACGATCACCAGCAGCGTCGGCTATCGCCCTTTGCTGATTGCAACGCAGGAATTGGCCGGCAGTGCATTCGCCTGGCTCGCCGGTCTGTTCGACGAGGATGGCAACGATCCGCAAGGCGCGCTTGAGCGGGTATTCGCAACGATCGGAACTCCCGATGCCAGCGATCCCCTGTTTACGCCGTGGCTTGCGGGAGAAAGAGTGCCGGTCGACGACGATCGCCTGAGAGCGACGTTTTACGGTCTCAGCATCCGCCACGACAGGGCGGCACTTGCCCGCTCGGTGCTGGAGGGTGTCGCCTTCAATACGCGCTGGGCCTATTCCAAGGTCATGGACGTCAAGGATGCCGGACGCGAAGGGGCCATTCCGCTCGTCGGCGGAGTGGCGCAGAACCCGCAATTCGCGCAGATGCTGGCGGATACGCTGAACCGGCCGGTCGCTGTCGGCGATCCGCGCTACTCAGGCGTTCTAGGCGTTTCGGCGATGGCATCGGCGGCGCTTGGCTGGCGGTCCTCCACCTGGGAGGCGGCAAAGGCAATCGGAAGCCGGGCAACCGCCACCTATGAACCTGATGCCGGGCGCGCCGCACTGCTCGACCGGCGCTACCGCCGGCTTGAAAAACTTCGCAAGTCTCTGGTCAAACTGTACAAGGCCGACAAGCAATGATCGACGGACTGTTCAAGCGGCATATCGACCCCTTGTGGGAGAAGGCGGCCAGACCGCTGATCAAGCTGAAGATGACGCCCAATCAGGTAACGGCGGCAGGGCTGATCCTGATCCTGATCGCTTCCCTCGCCTATCTCCTGCATCGCTCCAGCCTGATTTTCGGCCTGACGCTGGCGATTGCCTTTGCCTTCGATGCATTGGACGGCGCGGTGGCGCGCCAGCGCGACATGCGCTCCAAGGCGGGAGGCTATTTCGATGCCATGGTCGACCGCTATCAGGAGCTTGTCGTTCTGGCTGTCATTGCCCATGTCGCCGATCTCTGGCCGCTTGCGATGTTCGCATTCGCCGGCGGAGTGCTGACGAGCTATGCCAAGGCGCGCACGGCGATCGAGATCACAATCGACAACGACGCCTGGCCCGATCTTTTCGAGCGGCTGGAGCGCATCATCTTCCTGTGCCTGCTGTTGATCGTGGATGGGATTGCATCGCTCGCCGGCCTTGGATCGCCGGCCATCCTGGCGGTTGGCATCGGCGTCTACGCGTTACTGGCCAATTTGACGGCGTTTCAGCGCATCAGGCGCGCCTTCGCCATGCTCACTCGGCAAGACCGCATTCGCCGTGGCGAGACGCCCTGAGAATATCGAGGTAGTAGGTGGAAAAGACGGCCAGAAAAAGCGAGATCAATGCAGGTTCGAAAATCACGTAGGCCTGATAGATCGCCTTGGCGCCGTATGGAAGATCAAGCCCCTTCAGGATGAAAAGCAGCATATAGACCACGGCTGCCACCACGCCACAGGCGGCCAGTGGCGCCCGGATGCGGCTGATGCGCGGATCGAGCGTATGTCGAAGCGGGAGGGCTTGCCTTACACCTTCGTCGAAGGCGATATGCCAGCACATGCTGGCCATCAGGGCAATCGATACCGATTGACCGATGAAGAAAGTGAAGCTGCCGATCATGTGTTCCCGGTGGAAGTCGGGAAACGTGTAGTTGCTCAGCGTGACCATGCCGACCGCCGTGACGATTTGCGCAACAAAGAGCACAACCGCACCCACGCGGAGTACGGAACCCGATTTCGGTTCTGCCACGGCGATACGCTTGCCGCTTTGCCAGTACATCCGGCAGATGGGTATGAAGGCGACAATCATCACGGCAGCGCTCAGGCTGATCCAGAATGCGAAGGGCTGGCCGATGGCCGGGTCGGAGATCGCCCTGCTGATCGTCGGCGGTTTTTGTGCGGCGATCGCCGGGTGGCGGTCGATGAATTCCGAACGCGCCCGGTAAATCCAATAGTTCACAACCACGATAACGAAGGTCATCGGGCCAAGCGTAGCAAACCTCAGCAGCAGCGAACCGATCATGGAAATTCCGGCTGGATCAACAGGCCTTCGGGCGAATGGCCAAAACGGCGAAATAGGCCACGGCAAAGCGCGCGATCAATGTGCCTTGCCGCTGGATTGAGGTTTGAACGAATGAAAGCGCTTTATCCAGTAGTTGGAGAAAAGTTGATCGGGAAGCGGAGCGTCGAACCAACTGGCGAAACGTTCCCGCCAGTCAGCAAGCGCTTGAGGGGTCACCTCGTTCCAGTCCTGAACGATAGCGACCGGCAGGCCTTCGTACATGGGATCCAGACTCGTCGTCTTCACGATCGGCACCGAGCGCAGGATCAGCGCCTCCCAGGTACGATGGCAATCGATGCTATTGCCGCGCGGCGAGGCTTCGAAGGCAACATCCCGGTGCCGCATCCAGACCTGGTTGCGCGGCGCCTGGCGCGGCTCCCATAGCATCAACCTGCCCTTCGTCTTCAGGGCCTCTCGTGCCTCCAGGCGCGCCAGGTGGCGCTTTTGCGCATGCGGATGGCGCAGGAAGGTATCCATGTTGAGGTGGAAGTTGCCGTAGACCTTGAGTGGCTTGTCGCGAAACGGCGGTATCTGTTCGCGGATCGCCTTCATCGTCAGCTGCTGGTTGCCCGGGCGGGCGGGAAGGCCCATGTCACGGCTCTGGTTGGGGCTTTGCGGATCGAGCTTGTGGTAGTTGAGGCCGAGCGGCAGCAGGGTGACCCAGCCGCTGGCGGCCCAGGCCGGATCAAGCTCGTAGTTTTCCATGAACCAGTGAATGACCTTGCCGGACGCTTTGACTTTCGCGGCGTCGAAGCCGGCGGTCGAATTGTTTTCGCGCGCGGTGACAAGGACGAAGCGCCCTTCCATACGATCGAGAATTTCGGCGATGAAGCGCGGCACGTGCATGGTGTTGACGAAGACGACAGTGCCCTCCGCCAATGGCTCCAAGAAAGCTGCCGGCGGTTCGGGGTCGAATTCGTCCCAGATCAGGTCGCAGCCGTCGCGCATGACCGTCGACGACACATACATGTCCCGCTCTTCCGCCTCTTCCTCGGCGGGAGAAAAGCGATACACGCGGGCGCGATTGCGCCATGTGGGATCGAGCGCCCGCATGACCGTTTTGCGGAAAGGGTAATAGAGATAGCCGATGACACAGCCCGCCAGCAGCACTGCGAGGGCGAGCAAGAGCAGGAGATAGACGACGGTCATTGTGTGGTGATCAGCTTTCGTTCCTGAGCATGCTGTGGCCGCGTATCGGAGACGATCCGCCCGGCCTCCATCTTGATCAGACGGTCGCATTTGTCGAAGCAATGCTCGTCATGGGTCACGGCGATGACCAGATGCCCGGCCCGCGCCATGCGCGGCACGAGAACGTCGTAGAAGAAAGCGCGTCTCGCAGGGTCCTGATCGGCGGCAAATTCGTCAAAGACCATGATCGGCCGCTGCTCCGCCAAAGCGACGGCAAGGGCGAGCCGCCGCTTTTGGCCCGTCGACAGCGACAGCGTCGAAAAGCCGCCGTCCTTGATCGATACGCGATCGGCCAGGCCCAGTTCGTCGATATGGATATCGACCATCCGCCGCTCTTCGCCGCTCATCCCGTAAAGCTTGGAGAAAAGGTGGAACTCGCTGAAGACGGCGCTGTAGAGCCCGCGGTACCGGCTGACGGAATTGCCATCTATTGGCTCGCCATCCAGCAGGATCACGCCCTGATCGGGTGATTTCAGCCCTGTCAGGACGGTGAGTAGCGTCGATTTTCCAGCGCCATTGCCGCCGGTCACGAAAACCACTTCGCCGGGGGTGAGGGTGAGGTTGAACGGTCCGGCGATGAAAGTCTCGTCCGTCAGCCCCGTTTCGGCTGAAACCGTCGAAAGGCGCGACGTAACGCCCTTCAGTTCGATTGTGCTGAAAGCCGGCGGAATGACGGCGATTTCGTCGCCGCCGGTTTCCGCGTCCAGCGTCAGATCGCGGTCGAGCTGGTCGATCAGCATTTTCGATACCGAGGCACGGGAGAAGGCGGGCAGATTGCCCAGCACCGTCTCGATCGGGCCATAGGTCATCAAAACGATAGTGAGAATTTGCAGGATCGTCGATGTATCTGCGCCGGTCATCAGCGGCAGTCCGACCACGATCATGCTGAGGAGGCCCATCATCGCGCCTTGCGCCAGCACCTGGCCGAGGCTGTAATACCTTTCGGCCGCCACCGTCAGCTCGCGGTCCTGGGTCGTGATCGCCGCAATGTCAGCCTCAAGGTCATGCTTGCGGCTTTGTCTCAGCCGCAGTTCCTTGTAGCCGCGCAGCACATCGTCGACCCGGTCGAAAAACGTCCATTCCGCGCGGGAGGCTCGTGTTGCCGTCGATTGCGCCGGGCTTTGCGCCAGCATGTAGCCCGAACCGCCGATGATCACGGCTACCACAGTGGCCGCGCCGCTTGGCCATGACAGGTAGAACAGGTAGGGCACGCAAATCGCAATCAGCAGCATGGCCTGGATCGACTGGATCATGTTCACGCTGGCGCGCGTGACACGATTCACCTCCTGCGTAACCACAGAATAAACGTTGCCGTGGTCATGCTTGCCGAGAAACGAGGCATTGGCGGCGAGAAGGCGGGCGGTCAGGTGAGTTCTCAGCCTGTTTTTCATCGCTTCCACGACGTGGAAACTGTGAACCCTTGCCAGATGGGAAAATACCAGCGTAGAGACGATGCTCCCGATCAGGAACACGACGTGATAGCCGTTTATCTGGCTGCTCGCCGCCAACTCGTTGATTGCAAAGATCATTGCCGCCCGCGTCACGCTGGCCAAAATAGCCAGTATCAGGACAGGGCTTCGCGCCAAACCGCCCTCGGTCAGCAGGAAATGGCAAAGAACGAGGACGCCGACCCCGGCCGGGCTTTTCTGCGCAGGCGCCGTCACCGGCGTGCTCCGATCTCTCGGCCCGGCCGCATCGCGCCGTTTTGCTGCGCTTCCCGAGGGGCGCCAAAGCATTGTTTTACGTTCAGATCCTGCATGGCCCGCCTCTGGATCGCAGCCGGTTCGGTGAAATGAACCTGTCTTCCCGATCCGAATATGATCCAACATAGTTGCCCGGAGCGACATCCAGCCGTCCGGACGGTTTCATCCGGGCGACGGTGCCCCTCACGCAACTGCCACATCGGCCCTTTGAAAAGCAGCGTCCCAGGGTCACTTCCCGAACGAACGGCAGGCGCGAATTCAGCCGTCATCTTCTAGGGCCTTCCACCGGGCAGGGCAAGAACCCAGCACCGTTTCGCCGGGTTGCGCCTCGCACTGGCCGACTACGTTTGCGCTGTGCGGTAGGGGTATTGCCAATCTTTGGCGCCGTATTTGCGGGCAGAAGGCGTTCACGCTGGAAAAGTCACGCGAGCATTCAAGCCTGCAGACAAAGCGATTGCCGAACGGTGCCGGATCGGTTATCCCTGCCGCATTATCGTTCGTTGCTCTGGCACCCGTAGCTCAGCTGGATAGAGCGCTGCCCTCCGAAGGCAGAGGTCACAGGTTCGAATCCTGTCGGGTGCGCCACTTGTTTCCGGGTCCATTCCGGACACATAGGTTACGGTTTATACCGAAGACATGGGTAACACTTTCGGGCCGAATGGGTTTTGAAGTGGTTCGAGTCTGCATGTCTCATCGTCGAAATACCCCAGATCGTAATCCATGAAGCTGGCCAGCCAGATTTGGTCGTCGACCTGTTTGACGCCGACGGTCTGGCCGGCGAAGACCTGGCTGAGATTGATCTTCTTGCGATTGTAGCAGATGCGCCCGCAGGTGGTGACGGTGACTGTCTTGTCATGGAAGGGATAATCGAGGTCAGGCAAGCCATTGTAGGTGCGCGGTGACGGCGTGTAGCGCTCTGCCGGACAGTCCATATCGAGCGCCTGGTGCGGGCGTTCGGTGTTGAATTCCTCGACGAAGTCGTCGAACCTGGCCTGCTGCTGCAGGAAGTTGGCGCCGGCCGGTTTGGTGGTCTCCAGCTTGAGCGTCAGATGCATGCGTTCATGGCGGCCGTTCTGCTGCGGGCAGCCGGGTTTGATGCGCTCGATGGCGATACCAAGCCTCAGCCACCAGACGGACAGCCTGGAGAGATTGAACAGCGCGTTGGGACTGGCAAAGGGCACGCCGTTGTCGGTCCTGATCGCAGCAGGCAGACCGAACTCCTTGAAAGCGTTCTCGAACACGGTGAAGGCATAGACCTCCTTGGTGGTGTGAAGCGCCTCGCAGGCCAACAGATAACGGCTGGCGAAGTCGCTGATCGTCAGCGGATAGCAATAGCGCCGGTCCGCCAGCATGAACTCGCCCTTGTAATCGGCGCACCACAACTCATTGGGCGCGGCGACGCGAGACAGCGGCGTGCCGGTGGCCCTGTTGCGTCGCCGCTTGCGGCGCTTGACCAGGCCGTGGCGGTCGAGCACCGCATGCACCGTCGAGATCGCCGGGCAGTGAATGTCAGGATAGAGCCGCGCCAGCCGCTCCCTGATCTTCGGCGCACCCCAGCTCGGCTTGTCCTGCTTGGCACGCACAATCAGCTTCTCGATTTGGAAAGGAAGCTGATTGGCGTGCCGGTAAGGCCGCCGCGAGCGGTCGGTCAAACCCTCCAGCCCGCTGTCGTTGTAGCGATTGATGAGCTTGTAGCCGGTCTTGCGCGAGATCCCGAACTCCCGGCACAGCACCGCCATCTTCTCACCATCCAGAACCCGCGCAACAAATTTGAGACGCTCATCCATTGGGCTACACTCCTTCCAGGGCGCCTCGCGATCCTCCGCAAAGGCCCAATTGTGTAACCCATGTCTCCGGAATGAACTGTCACCCATCTCTCGGGAAGGGCAACCCTTGAATATCAAGGGACTAGCGACTTCGGTTCCTTCCATCGAATACACCTCACAGCAGCCGGTCACGATCTGGTCACAGCTGATGAGGGCTTGCGCCCATGGCGTCCAAAGGGAAGAGAAACGGGAAGTGGCAAGCTCAAGTACGAAGAGCTGGTCGTTCTCCCTGAATACAAACTTTCTGTCCGAGACTGGCGCTCGATGGGCAATGCCGGGCTGTTTTACGGAAGCTTGGAACCGCCTGATTGCGCGAATGCAGGGCCAATCCAGGTCATGGTCAAATCTCGCTGTGATGTTGACTATAAAGAATATTAGTTTAATTTCCGGAAAGTCTTGGAGATTTGACGTTGGCCATGATGACAGGAGCGGGACTTTGAACTCCGTTGGCGAAAGGCGCTGTAAAATCCGGGCGGGCTCGCGGTCACGAATTTCAAACAACGAAATCTCCGGGCGCTCACCCCGAAAACGGAATCATATCCGTGGCCGAATTTCGCCACGAGATGAATATTTTGAGCTTACCCGTTCCGCCAAACCTGACGCAGGTCCGGCCGGATATGGTCCTGCCGGCCCTCATGACGATCGGGCTCGCCGTTGCGATTCGATCCGCGAAGGTCGAGGGCTGTTGCCCGATTCTGCCGCTTGCAACTGCGATGCGCCCGGCAGGGGCGTGCATGGGACATGGCTTCGCCGACTTTCGGAGCGGACGCCGAAGTTCGGCCTGCCATTTTCAGGCGGCCCTTCCAGCGGTCGGATCTTAAGGCAGTTTCGATCTCACCCAATATCATCTGACGACAGGAAGCCCATATGACCTTCAAGACCGATATCGAAATTGCCCGCGCGGCGAAGAAGATGCCAATCATGGAAATTGGCGGCCGCCTCGGCATTCCGCCCGAGCATCTGCTGCCCTATGGCCATGATAAGGCAAAGGTAAGCCAGGAGTTCATCGGTTCGGTAGCGGGTCGCAAGGACGGCAAGCTAATTTTGGTGACGGCGATCAATCCGACGCCGGCGGGCGAGGGCAAGACGACAACGACCGTGGGTCTTGGCGACGGCTTGAACCGGATCGGCAAGAAAGCGGTGATCTGCATCCGTGAGGCTTCCCTTGGGCCGAATTTCGGGATGAAGGGGGGAGCGGCGGGCGGCGGCTATGCCCAGGTCGTGCCGATGGAGGATATGAACCTCCATTTCACGGGCGATTTTCATGCGATCACCTCGGCTCACAACCTGCTTTCCGCGATGATCGACAATCACATTTACTGGGGTAACTCTCTTCAGATCGATCAGCGCCGTATAACGTGGCGTCGCGTCATGGATATGAACGACCGGGCGTTGCGCGACGTGGTTTCCTCGCTTGGTGGCGTGTCCAACGGTTTCCCGCGCCAGACCGGTTTCGATATCACCGTCGCCTCCGAAGTCATGGCGATCCTTTGCCTGGCGAAGGATCTGGCCGACCTGCAAAAACGTCTGGGCGATATTGTTGTCGCCTACAGGCGCGACAAGACGCCGATCTGTTGCCGCGACCTCAAAGCCGATGGCGCCATGACAGTGCTTTTGAAGGATGCGATGCAGCCCAATCTGGTGCAAACGCTGGAGAACAATCCGGCTTTTGTTCACGGCGGTCCTTTCGCAAATATCGCGCATGGCTGCAATTCGGTCATCGCAACGAAGACGGCCTTGAAGCTTGGCGAATATGTGGTGACGGAGGCGGGTTTCGGAGCTGATCTCGGTGCCGAAAAGTTCTTCGACATCAAGTGCCGCAAGGCTGGACTGAAGCCCGCCGCCGCAGTGATTGTGGCAACGGTGCGTGCGATGAAAATGAACGGCGGCGTCGCCAAGGCCGATCTTGGAGAAGAAAATGTGGCGGCGGTGAAGAAGGGCTGCGCCAATCTCGGCCGCCACATCGCCAACACAAAGGGTTTCGGCGTGCCCGTCGTCGTCGCGATCAATCACTTCGCGACAGATAAAGAAGCTGAAATTCTTGCCGTGCAGGATTATGTGGCCTCACAAGGGGCGGAGGCGATCTTGTGCAAGCATTGGGCGCATGGGTCTGCTGGAATAGAGGATCTGGCGAGAAAGGTGGTGGAGATCGCTGAAAACGGCAGCGCCAATTTCGCGCCACTCTATCCCGACGAGATGCCGCTGTTCCAGAAGATCGAAACGATCGCCAAACGTATCTACCATGCGGACGAAGTGATCGCGGACAAGTCGGTGCGCGACCAGCTGAAGACGTGGGAAGCGGCGGGTTACGGCGATCTGCCGGTTTGCATGGCGAAAACCCAATATTCCTTTTCAACCGACCCCAATCTGCGTGGCGCGCCCAGCGGACATTCTGTCCCGGTGCGCGAGGTGCGGCTATCGGCCGGCGCCGGTTTCATCGTGGTGATCTGCGGCGAGGTCATGACCATGCCGGGCCTGCCGAAAGTGCCTTCCGCTGAAGTCATTCGCCTGAATGTCGAGGGCCTTGTCGAGGGATTGTTTTGAACACAGGTGGCGCGCGACAGCCCATTGGGGCAAAGCCGTGCATTCCAATGGTCGTAAAGGGCCGGGCGTAAAAAGTCGGGCGTGAAGAGGATTTAGCCGAGTGCGGGGCAGCGGTTCGGCTTGTGAAATTATTTGGAGATCGGCGATGAGTGCCAAAACTATCGACGGCAAGGCATTTGCCGCCAGGATACGGGGCGAGGTGGCTGAACATGTAACGAGATTGAAAGCCGATCACGGAATCGTTCCGGGATTGGCCGTCGTTCTGTTAGGCGAAGATCCCGCTTCAAAAGTCTATGTCGGCGCCAAGGGCAGGCAGACGATTGAGGTTGGAATGGCTTCATTCGAACACAAGCTGTCGCGGGAAACTTCGGAGGCCGAGCTTCTTTCGCTCATTCACCGGCTCAACGCCGACCCGATGGTTCATGGTATTCTCGTGCAGTTGCCGCTGCCGCCGCATTTGAATTCCGACCTCGTGGTCAATGCGATCGACCCGCTGAAGGACGTAGACGGTTTTCACATCTCGAATGTCGGGCTTCTCGGTACCGGACAGAAGTCGATGGTGCCGTGTACGCCTTTGGGCTGCCTGATGATGTTGCGCGATCATCACGGGACGCTTGCCGGCCTCGATGCCGTTATCGTCGGGCGTTCCAATATCGTCGGCAAGCCTATGGCCCAGCTATTGCTCGGCGAAAGCTGCACGGTGACTGTCGCTCATAGTCGCACCAGGGATCTGGCGGAGGTCTGCCGTCGCGCCGATATCCTGGTAGCAGCCGTCGGCAGGCCCGAGATGATCGCCGGCGAGTGGATCAAACCCGGCGCCACGGTGATTGATGTCGGTATCAACCGTATCGAGCGCGAAGGCAGGCAAAAGCTCGTGGGTGATGTTCATTTTGAATCCGCCGCCATGGTTGCAGGCGCGATTACTCCGGTTCCAGGAGGCGTTGGTCCTATGACCATCGCCTGCCTTCTGGCCAATACGCTTACGGCTTTTTGCCGCGCGAACGGGCTGGCTGAACCGGAGGGGCTGACGGTTTAGGGTCAGCTGGCGCAAATCCCGTTGAAATTGGAACCGGAAGAAATTTAACGCCGGACCAATGCCCCTCAGCCGCCGGGTATTTGAATAAAAAGACCGCCGCATCCTGAGATACGGCGGTCAAGTTGGTCGTGGCTGCGCCCTCAGATATCCAGTGTGTGTTCGCGTTCCCAAGCCGAGAAATGGGAGACGAAGGAATTCCATTCCTGGTGCTTGAGCTTCAGGTAGGCGGCCGAGAATTCGGGTCCCATCGCTTCCTTGAGCGACAGATCCTTGTCGTATTCGCGTAGCGCGTCGAGCATGTTCAGCGGAAGTTTCGGAGCATCGGTGACCTTGTGGCCTTCGGCATACATATCGATATCCCAGCGTTTGCCGGGGTCTGCATTGGTGCGAACGCCGTCAAGCCCGGCTGCAATAATCACAGCCTGAAGCAGGTAGGGGTTTGCGGCGCCATCGGGTAGGCGCAGCTCAAACCGGCCAGGACCGGGAACACGCACCATGTGGGTGCGGTTGTTACCGGTCCACGTGACGGTATTGGGCGCCCAGGTAGCGCCGGAGATAGTGCGGGGCGCGTTGATCCGCTTGTAGCTGTTGATGGTCGGGTTGGTAATTGCGGCCAGCGCCGACGCGTGTTTCATGATGCCGCCCAGAAACGCCCGACCCTTGTCCGACAAGCCCAGTTCCTTGCTCTTGTCGGCAAATACATTGGTCTTGGCGGCGCTGCCCGGCTGATCCCAGACCGAAATATGCGCGTGACAGCCGTTGCCCGTCAGCCCTTCGATCGGTTTCGGCATGAACGTCGCGCGTAGCCCATGCTTTTCGGCGACGGATTTGGTCATGAACTTGAAGAAGCTATGCTTGTCGGCAGTTGCCAGAACGTCGTCGAAGTTCCAGTTCATCTCGAACTGGCCGTTCGCATCTTCATGGTCGTTCTGGTAAGGCCCCCAGCCGAGCTGAAGCATATAGTCGCAGATCTCCCTGATTACGTCATAGCGGCGCATAACGGCCTGCTGGTCGTAACAGGGTTTGGCGGCAGTATCGTAGGGGTCGGAGATCTGGTCGCCTTCCGGTGTGAGCAGGAAGAACTCTGCTTCCACGCCCGTCTTTACATGCATGCCATCCTTGCCGGCTTCGTCGATAAGGCGGCGCAGGACATTTCGCGGCGCTTGGGTGACATCGGCGCCCTCCATGACGCAATTTGCCGCCACCCAGGCAACTTCGGGCTTCCACGGGAGCTGGATGACAGAAGCGGGATCTGGAACGGCCAGCATATCGGGATGCGCCGGCGTCAAGTCGAGCCAGGTGGCGAAACCTGCGAATCCGGCGCCTTCCTCCTGCATGTCGGCTATAGCCTCGGCGGGCACCAGTTTAGCGCGCTGCCCACCGAAAAGGTCGGTGAAGGAAATCATGAAATACTTGACGCCGTTGCTTTTTGCGAAAGCCGCCAGATCTGCGGTCATGGTCCGCCTTTCCTTTCCCTATCGATTAGACAATGAACGAGGCGCTGCTTTCAGATAATGCAGCGCCTTCTGTTGTTAGAAACCGCCCACCTTTCCGGGGTACCAGTCGGTGCCCGCCAGGGGCACCCGGGCCATGGCCGCCGCCTCCATTGTCAACGCACACAGGTCCTCGGGCTCGAGATTGTGCAAATGGTTCTTGCCGCAGGCCCGGGCGATCGTCTGCGCTTCAAGCGTGAGAACCTTCAGATAATTCTTGAGCCGGCGGCCTCCCTCAATCGGGTCAAAGCGCGCCATCAGGTCGGGATCCTGCGTGGTGATGCCGGCGGGGTCGCGGCCTTCGTGCCAATCGTCATAAGCGCCGGTAGTCGTGCCGAGTTTGCGGTATTCTTCCTCCCAACGCGGATCGTTGTCGCCAAGAGCGACCAGCGCAGCCGTGCCGATGGCTACCGCATCGGCGCCAAGCGCCAGGGCCTTGGCGACATCCGCGCCGGTGCGGATGCCACCGGAGACAATCAGCTGGACCTTGCGGTGCATGCCAAGGTCCTGCAGAGCCTGAACCGCAGGATAAATGCAGGCGAGCGTCGGCAATCCCACGTGCTCGATGAAAACGTCCTGCGTGGCGGCGGTACCGCCTTGCATCCCGTCAAGAACGACGACGTCGGCGCCGGCCTTGACCGCGAGCGTGGTGTCATAATAGGGCCGCGTGCCGCCGATCTTCACATAGATCGGTTTTTCCCAGGCCGTGATTTCCCGCAATTCCATTATCTTGATTTCAAGATCGTCCGGGCCGGTCCAGTCCGGATGGCGGCAGGCCGAGCGCTGGTCGATCCCCTTGCGGCAGGTTGCGCATCTGCGCCACGCGATCCGATATCTTCTGACCCAAAAGCATGCCGCCGCCGCCGGGCTTTGCGCCTTGACCCACAACGACTTCGATCGCGTCGGCCTTGCGCAAGTCATCGGGGTTCATTCCATAGCGGGAAGGCAGATACTGATAGACAAGTTTGGTGGAATGTCCGCGCTCTTCCTGCGTCATGCCGCCGTCGCCCGTGGTGGTCGAGGTGCCTGCAGCCGACGCGCCGCGCCCGAGCGCTTCCTTTGCCGGACCGGAAAGCGCGCCAAAGCTCATTCCGGCGATGGTTACCGGGATATCGAGCTCGATCGGCTTCTTCGCGAAACGGGTTCCAAGGGTGACGTTGGTCGCGCATTTTTCGCGATAACCTTCAAGAGGATAGCGCGAAATCGATGCGCCCAGAAACAGGAGGTCGTCGAAATGCGGAACCCGACGCTTGGCGCCGCCGCCGCGAATATCGTAAATGCCGGTTGCGGCGGCGCGACGGATTTCGGCGTTGATCTCGTTGGAAAACGTCCAGGACTGGCGCGGTAGCGTCTGGGGCGGCCTATTGTCTTGATTGTCTTTCATGGCCATGTCCTCAATAGGCTGACGCGTTGTCGACGTCGAAATTGTAAAGCTTGCGGGCCGAGCCGAAGCGCTTGAAGTCTTTTGGGTCGGCATCGATCCCGGCGCGGGCGAGAAGGTCGCGCAGGATTTCCAGATGCTCGGGTCTCATTTCCTTTTGGATGCAGTCGGCACCCAGGCTCTTCACCTTGCCGCGCACAAAAATGCAGGCTTCGTAAAGCGAATCGCCGAGTGCATCGCCGGCATCGCCACAGACGACCAGATTGCCCGACTGGGCCATGAAGGCTGACATATGGCCGATGTTGCCTTTCACCACGATGTCGATCCCCTTCATCGAGATCCCGCAACGCGAAGAGGCATTGCCCTTGATCACGAGAAGCCCGCCATGGCCGGATGCGCCTGCGTATTGACTGGCGTCGCCTTCGATGATCACCGCGCCCGACATCATGTTCTCTGCCACGCCGGGACCAGCGGAGCCCTGGATGCGGATCGTCGCCTGTTTGTTCATGCCGCCGCAGTAGTAACCTGTCGAACCTTTCACCGTTACGTCGATAGGAGCGTCGAGGCCGACGGCGAGTGCGTGGCTGCCTTTCGGGTTGATGATTTCCCATGCGGTCTGGTTGGTGGTCTGGCTTTGCGCCTGAAGTGTCGCGTTAAGCGCGCGCAGCCCTTCCGCCTCAAGGTCAAAAGTCTGCATGTCAATGGTTCCAGAAGTAGACGGTTGCTGGTTCAGGTTCCCATACACGGGCCTCTTCGATCCCGGGCAGGTTCACCAAAGCGCGGTATTCGGAGCCGAATGCCACATATTGATCGGTTTCCGCCATGACCGCCGGCTTGCAGGCGATCGGGTCCCTGACGACGCCGAACCCGTCCTTCGTGCCGACGACGAAGGTGAAGAATCCGTCGAGATCCTTCAGGCTGCTTTCCAGCGCTTCGCCAAGGGTCGCGCCACCGTTCATTTTCCACGTCAGATAGGCGGCGCCGACTTCCGTGTCGTTCAGGGTCTGCGTCTTCACGCCTTCATGCGCGAGTTTGCGGCGCATACTGTTGTAGTTGGAAAGCGACCCATTATGCACAAGGCACTGGTCGGAGCCGGTCGAAAATGGATGCGCGCCCATTGTGGTCACTGCCGACTCGGTTGCCAGCCTCGTGTGGCCGATGCCATGGGTGCCGCTCATCTTCTCGATCTCGAAGCGAGTGGCGACGTCCTTCGGCAGTCCCACTTCCTTGTAGATTTCGATGGCTTCTCCCGAACTCATGATGCGGACATCGGGACGCAATTCACGCAAGGCTTGCCTTGCCTCGTCGATTTTGTCGGCTGGCACGGTGAGAACCGAATGGGTGTCCTTGTCGCGTTGTGTAACTTCGGAGCCGATGGCTTTTCCCAGGTCCGCGGCAAGGGTGGCGAAGTCAGCTTTGGCGTCGTTCGACTGCACCGTCAGTTTCGCGGTCTTTTGCGAGTCGGCGCCATAGATTGCGATACCGGCGCTATCGGGTCCACGATCGGTCATGGTCACGAGCATGTTTGTCAGCAGTTCACCAAGTTCTGGGCTCCAGCGATCTGTCTTTCAGGAATAATCCAACGATCCCGCACATTTTGGGTCCCCTAATTCAAGCGTTTTTCAAACCTAGCAACGCCCTAAAGGAAATTCAACTGTAAAGAAACATTTATTCATAAGAAGGAAACCGGGCGGTGAAATCCGCCGCCCGGCGTTGCTTCACTGGAACCTTCAGTATTGTTCCACCATTTTGGCGACTTTCTCCTTGTCGCCGTTAGCGAGAGCTCCGTCCAGGTGCTCGCTTTCGCGAACGAACTGGATACGGTGCCAAGCCAACCAGAATATCACGCCGGCCACGGTCATCAGGATTTCCCAACCCTGGAACGGGTAGACGGGTCCGACATTGGCCAGATCCACGGCCCAGTTGTCATATCCTATGGTAGACATAGTCGCTTCTCCTCATTTCCGGTTATTTGCGGGCCAGATAGGCTTTGTCGGCTTCGATAATCGCCGCCTTGGCGTCTTCGTAGGCGTGGTGCTCTGCGTAATCGAGGCCTTGGAGTTCGATTTCTTCAGGAATGCGAAGAACGCCCGCGGCGGCCTGAATCCTGGCCAGAACGTAGCCGGGCAGGAAGCCGAGGAGGCCGAACATGATTATCGCACCGAGGATCTGCCCCAGCGGGTTCACCGTGGCATAGCCTTCAAATGGCGACGATGGCGCGCCCCAGAGCAGGAATCCGGCGAGCACCAGGCCGACGACGCCGGAGTACCCATGGACCGCCACCGCACCGACTGCGTCGTCCAGTTTGAAACGGCGCTCGACGTAGTGATGCAGCTTGTAGGCGACGACCACGCCGATCGCGCCGACAAACATTGCCTGCACCGGATGATAGAGATCGTTGCCGGCCGATGCCGTAATAATACCCGCAAGACCACCGGAGAAAGTCCAGAAGGCGTCTCCGCGCGAGATCACATACGCCGCCATGAGTCCACCGGACATTGACATGAGGAAGTTGAAAGTGATTGCGGAAAGCGTAGTGGGCGTGAGGTAGATGGTGGTTGCGGTCCAGGTGGTGCCGGTAATCTGGCCGCCGATGACTTCCGGCGAAATCACCGGTACGTTGCATGCCGCGTAGAATCCCCAAAAGCCGGTGTAGATCAGAAAGATGCCGATCGTCAGCATCCATGGATTGTGCGGCGGAATATCGCGAGGCGTGCCGTCAGGGGCAAACTTGCCCAACCGCGGGCCCAGCACCATGACAACTCCAAGTGCGTAGCCGCCGGCTATGGCGTGTATGACGCCTGAGGCATATGCATCGTGATAGCCAAGCAAGCGTACCATCCAGCCGCCGTAGTGCCAGCCCCATGCGGCATCGATTATCCACCATACCGAGCCGATCATCACGGCATGGACCCAGAGCGCGCTGGAGCGGATGCGTTCGATCACCGAGCCGGAAACGATAGATGCAGCCGTCCAGGAAAAAAGCAGGAAAGCGGCCCAGAACACCCCGGTTATATGGTCGCCAAGGTTGGTGGCCATAGTTTGGGACCAGGGAAGATTTGCGGCACCCATTTCGTTATTCAACCCACCGAAAAACGGAAAGTTCGGGAAAGCCCAATAAATATACCAACCAAAGAAGAAGAATGTGACGGTCACAAGAGGTATGATCATGACGTTCTTCATGAGTGTATGCATATGATTTCGGCGTCGACTGGCTCCAACTTCATACATGCAGAATCCAACATGGATAAGAAACATGAATACGATAGTTACCCAGTAATAAAACTCGGAAAATATAGTCGTAAGCGCATTGAGATTGCCGTCCATTTTTCTCTCCCTGTCCCCGTCGGAAGCGGGCAATTAGTTGCCTCGTGGTGAAATTTTTTTCATATAGTATTGCATTCCCATTGAGGAAACTGTCAACTGCTTAGTTGCTGGCAGGAGGTTCTGCGAAGGCAGACAATGAGAGGTTACTTGAAAAATTATGGCGGATAAAAGTATACTTGAATTTACGATATAAAATATTCAAAAAATATAAGCAGCATTACATTTTATAATAGTTATTTATGTAAAAATATTTGTATAGCAAAATTCATTAAATAATTTTACTTATAAATAAATTTATTTACGCTATGAAGTAAGAGAAGAAAACCTTAAGGAGAGGATATTTAATGTATAACTATGACGGGAGCCGGGAAGGAGATTAACTTGCGAACCGAAGCAGAACCTACGTCATGGATATGCAGTGCTAAAAAAGGCTGATGGGGTTGGCCAGCTTGCACGCCATGGCAAAGACCGTTCGAATACAAGAAGCGCGGCGACGCTATCATGGGGCAACCGCCCATGCCGCATCATCCGCGACTTGTTGGAGGATTCGGTCGCCTGAAAAGGCTTTGCCGGCTATCTTTTCCGGTTTCGCCAACAACGTGACCACGTCGCCGGGCGTCCGGCCGGGTCGATGCCTAATTCGATTGAACGTAGGAAATAATCGACAGATAGCGGGCGGGGAGTTTGACCAAAACTTCAGGCCCATGCGGCGCATCGGCGTCGAAGAATAATGTGTCTCCGGGTTTGAGCGGAAAAACCCTGCTGCCATGCCGATAATCGACTTCGCCTTCGATCATGTAGAGCATTTCGATGCCCTCATGCTGAAATGTCGGGAAGACATCGGATTCCGTCGTCAAGGTAATGAGATAGGGTTCGACGACCACTCCGCTGGAATTGGATCCCAGATGGCCGAGCAGCTTGTATTGGTGACCGGCGCGGGTTCCCCGGCGTTCGATCTCAACGCCTTCGCCCGACTTCGTGTGGACCGCGTCATGCACGTCTTCGAACCGGCGGAAAAACGATGTCAAAGGAACGCTGAGCGTGTGGGCAAGAGTTTGCAGCGTCGTCAAGGATGGCGAGGTATTGCCGTTCTCGATCTTGGAAAGCATGCCGATCGACAGTCCGGTGCGTTTTGAAAGGTCGGCAACGGTGATGCCTTTCTTGTGGCGGAACGCACGAACCTCCCGGCCAATAGCGACTTCCAGGATATTTTCCCGCTCTTCTTTCAAGCGGTGCGGATCCTGCTGTAGAACTGATGCGTTCATAGTCTTCCCACTTTGTTCCGCGCAATTCGCTCGGCACAGTTACGCAACAAACTGGCAATTTGTAACGGAGCTTCCTCTAGCCTCGCACCCATCCTAGAGGGTGAAGAACTTTCCTGATAGTGAGAAAATGATGACCGAAATTCAATGTGTGACGACCGTGGGGTTCCTGATTTTTCCAGGATTCCCCATGTCATGCCTGACTTCGATGATCGAACCGCTTAGAGCTGCTAACGAGATTGCAGGAACCGGGACCTTTGTCTGGAAGATCCTCTCGGAGGATGGAAAAAGAGTGGATTCCAGCGCTTCGGTTGGTTTTGATCCCGATCTGTCGCTTCAAAATCACGGCAGCCTAGATTACCTGTTCCTGCTCAGCGGTCCTATGGCGAATTTTCAGGATCTGAGGCGCTCAAACGGACATCTGCGCCGATTGGCACGCCATGGTGTGAAAATGGGTGCCGTCAGCGGCGGCGTGTTTCCCCTTGCCCGCTCGGGCTTGCTGGACGGCCATGAGTGTAGCGTCCATTGGTGTTACGAGGCTGCCTTTGCGGCGGAGTTCCCGCATTTGATCAAGAGCGACGATGTGATCGTCATTGACGGCGAATTTTTCACCGCCTCCGGCGCGGCTGCCGCCTTCGATTTGATGCTGCATTCCATCGAAGAGCGGCTGGGCGACAAAATTACGACCGAAGTCGCTTGCTGGTTTCAACATCCCCTCGTGCGCGGGCGCGGGGTCCGTCAAAAAATTCCAACGTTTCGCCGCGAAACTACGGCCGACATGCTTCCGGACGTCGTTGCGAGAGCGGTTGCGGCATTTGCCAGAAGCATATCGGAACCGACGAGCGTCGAAAGCGTCGCGCAGGAAGTGGGGGTTTCTTCGAGACAGCTGGAAAGGCAGTTCAAGGCGGCGACCGGCCAAAGCCCGTCTCACTATTACAGAATCATGCGCATGAACGCGGCCAGGCAACTGGTCCTCTATTCCAGGGATTCGATGCTGCAGATTGCCCACGCGGTGGGTTATGAAACGGCAGAGCCGCTGTTGCAGCGTTATCAGGAGGTGTTCGGCATTTCGCCGCAGGAAGAGAGGAGCAAAATCAATATGTTCCGCGTCGAAGGCAACCGTCCGCTACCATCGATCTGAATATGCCGACACCTGAGAGTAGTTGATTTTCAACTTCCTCTATTCCATGCTTTTCGCAGCTGCGCAGAGCGCGTGATGCAACGAGGCGGCAGAAGATCTTGGTCCCAATATGCTGAAGTGCTCGCCTTTCCTGCGACAGATCAGATAGCAGCCCAGATGCTCGATCACCGTGCGGGTAGCCGTGCCACTGTCCATGCGGCGGGTATTTGCGGCGCTGAGGCGTTCAAAAAGGTCGACCGCGGTTTCCCCCTGTACGTCGAAACGGGCCCAGCCATCCGATTGTTCGGTCACCGACGCGTTGTCCGTGAGAGCGGTTTTCACGATCGCCGCCAGGTCCTCGTGGGTATGGAATGGGCGCCTCGACGAACCATTGGTCCGGACCTGTCCAAAACACCATATAGGGTTCGGCTTCGTTCATCCGGCCAGGTTGCGGCAATGCCATGCCAAAGAGCTTCTCGGCAGCGGCTGCGAAAGCGGTCTGCCGCCCAAGCCGGCATGCTACGGAGGCGAGCGCCACTTCGGGAACTTCCGAGATGATCAACCTGCCGATGGCGTCGCGGCGCGCTTGGCGGCCGCCCAAAGGTGTGATGGCTGAAAGACTATGCACGCAGACGCTCCCCTTCCGGGTCGATGAAATGGGGGCTCACGACCTCGACCTCGATTTCGACATTTTTCAGCGGGTTCACCGCGCGCAGGATCTCGCCTTTTCGCTGGCCGCCATTCCTGAGATATCCGAGCCCGATCGTATGGCCAAGGTTCGGAGAATAGGCGACCGAGGTAAGATAGCCCTGATCGTTGGCGGCATTGGCCGTAGCGCCCTTCGCGATCAGATGAGATCCCGCCTCGAAGCTCTCGGACTTGTCTAACGGCCGGAAGCCCATGAGATTCAATGTATCCGGCTGGCTCAGGCCTTCGCGTTGGGCAAGGGTTGCACCGATGGAATCCTTTTTCTTCGAAACCATTGCGCCCATGCCGAGGTTCAGCGCAGTCGTCGTCCCGTTCAGCTCGTTGCCTGCAGGGTGGCCCTTTTCGATCCGCATCACGCCTAGCGCCTCCGTGCCGTAGACGACGGCGTCAAATTCCTCTCCTGCCTCTTTCATCTTGCGCAGCAGCGCATCGCCATAGCGTGTCGGCACCGCAATTTCATAGGCAAGTTCGCCGGAGAACGAGATCCGGAACAGCCTTGCGCGCAAGCCGCCGCAAACTGTGATCTGGCCGCAGGCCATATAGGGAAAGGCATCGTTGGAGATGTCGAACTCCGGATCGACAATTTTTCTCAGAAGATTGCGCGCATTCGGCCCGGCGACCGAATACTGCGCCCAGGCCTCGGTCGTTGAAATAAGCTGCACGTCCATATCCGGCCACAGACACTGGCGGCAGAATTCCATGTGCCGGAAGACGTTGACCGCATTGGCGGTGGTTGTCGTCATCACGAAGTGATCCTCGGCGAGCCGCGCGGTGGTGCCATCGTCCATCGCGATGCCGTCCTCGCGCAGCATCAGGCCATAGCGGACCTTGCCGACGGCAAGCTTGCCGAAGGCATTGGCATAGATCCGGTTGAGAAATGCGGCCGCATCCTTCGCCTTGCACGTCGATCTTGCCCAGGGTGGTCACGTCGCAGATGCCGACAGATTTTCGGGTGGCCAGAACTTCGCGGTCGACCGATTGCCGCCAGTGGGTTTCCCCTTCGCGCGGAAACCACTGTGCGCGCAGCCACATGCCGACCTCGACGAAGATCGCGCCTTGTTCTGCGGCCCACTTGTGGCTGGGCGTAAGGCGGGTGGGCCGGAAATCCTTGCCCGTCGATCGGCCCGCGAAGGCCGCGATCGGTACCGGTGTATAGGGCGGACGGAAAATCGTTGTGCCGGTTTCCGGAATTGTCTTGCCGGTCAGTTCGGCCATCACCGCCAGGCCGACCATATTCGCGGTCTTGCCCTGATCGGTCGCCATGCCCAGCGTGGTGTAGCGCTTGAGATGCTCGACCGAGCGAAAGCCTTCCTGATGCGACAGTTTCATGTCCTTGACGGTGACATCGTTCTGCTGGTCGAGCCAGGCCGCGCCTGCTGCCGGCAACATGCCAGAAGGGCGATAAATTGATCGGCGCGTCTTCGGCCTGCGGCAATTCGGCAGGGTTGGCCTTGATGCCGAGATCGGCCAATGCGGTGGCGGCATCGCGTGCCCGGACTCCAGCGCCGCCAGCAGTGGAAATATCCCCGTTGGCGGCACCGGCTACGGTCATGTCTTTCGGGCAGCCGTCGCCGGGTACAAAGGCCGCAAGCGTCTCGTCCCAATGCGGGCGGCCGCGCTGATGGCAGGTCAGATGAACATTCGGGTTCCAGCCGCCCGAAACGCCGAGCGCGCCGCAGTTTATCGTTCGTGTTTCCCCGCTGATCGTGCGGACCTTGATCGAGGCAAGCCCGAGGCGCCCGGAGGTGTCGACGATCACCGCACCTGGCAATAGTTCGCAATTGGCGATCCTGGGGGCGTCGGCACGCGTATCGATGATTGCCGCCACCTGCACGCCCTTGGATATCAGATCGGCAGCTGTGCGATGGCCATCGTCATTATTCGTGAATACTGCGACGTATGCGCTGGCGTCGCAGCCCAGCGATTGGCGTAAGTCCGCAAGCGATCCGGCAAGCATGATGCCGGGGCGGTCATTATTTTCAAACGCGATAGGGCGCTCGGTCGCACCCGCGCAAAGCAGGCTGCGCTTGGCGTAAATCCGCCACAGCATTTGGCGTGGCTTGCCTTGCACGGGTACGGCAAGATGATCCGATACGCGTTCGAGTGCGCCATAGATGCCGTGATCGAATGCGCCGATCACCGTTGTGCGCGGCATCAGGCGGACATTGGCAAGGCTCGCCAATTCGGCCACAGCCGCCGCGACCCAATCCACGCCTGGGTCATCGCCGATCGCGAAAGTCTCGCTGTTGAGGCGGCCGCCGAGGGCAAAGTCCTCATCGGCGACTATGATGTCTGCGCCTGCGCGCGCCGCAGTCAGCGCCGCCGCAAGCCCGGCCGGCCCGGCGCCGATAACCAGAATATCGCAGTGCAAAAAGCCCTTGTCATAGATATCCGGATCGGGCTGCACCGCTCAAACTGCCAAGGCCGGCCGCACGGCGGATGAACGGTTCATAGAGCTTTTCCCAGAAGGCTCTTGGGCCACATGAAGGTCTTGTAGTAAAAGCCTGCGGCGAAAAATGGCGACAGCCGGTCGTTGATCGGCCATGGCGTCAAGGTTAGCGACGGCCAGCGGTTTTGGCTGCGTGCCTCCAGTCCGTCGAAAAGTTCTGCCGTGGTGGCGCGGGTATTGGGTTCCTGCCGTGCGCCGGTCCGCAATTCGACCAGTGCGTTCGGCTCCTCCGATCCGGCAGTGAAGGGGCCGCGCGGGCGGTGATACTTGAAAGAACGGCCCATCAGCCGCACGTCATTGGCAAGAAGTGCCGATGCCAGCGTGTCGCCTTGGTAGCCCTGATAGGCCTTGCCGTCGAAGGTGAAATTCAAAGTCTGCGACGCGGTCGATTTGACCGCCGGCTAAACGGTTGATCTGACTCATTTCCCGCGCCCTCTCGACCGTGCGACATCGCGGGCCAGTTCGACCGCTGTTATTTCATGGGTGACTGTGTTGCGGGTGACGACCAGCCAGCTTCGGTCGCCTTGCTCGTGAAACCACAATTCGCGATGCTGGCCGGCCGGGTTGTCCCGCAGATAGAGGTAGTCGTAAAAAAGGTTCGACCGCAGCCGCTGCCTGCCAGTCAGGGCGGTCGATAAGGCTTGCGTCGCCCAGATAGGTGAATTCCTGCGAATCGCGGGGACCAAGAAGCGGGTGGTTGATGATCATAGCGGAAGCCTCAATGTAGATTGGGCTGCGCGCCCACCCCTTTTTCGTCGATCATGTAGCCGCGCCTGAAGCGGTCGAAGCGGTAGGCTGCGGCCGTATCGTGCGGCTGGTCGTTGGCGATCAGATGGGCATAACATCCAGCCCGAGGCCGGTGTGGCCTTGAAGCCGCCATAACACCAGCCGCCATTGAAATAGAGTCCGTCGACATCGGTCTTGTCGATAATCGGCGAGCCGTCCATCGACATGTCCATGATGCCGCCCCACATGCGCAGCAGCCGGGCGCGGCCGATCATCGGCATCAGCGCCATGCCGCCTTCGCAGACATCTTCGACAACCGGCAGATTGCCGCGCTGGGCATAGGAGTTGTAGCCGTCGATATCGCCGCCGAAGACCAGCCCGCCCTTGTCGGACTGGGAAACATAGAAATGCCCCGCGCCGAAGGTGATGACGCCCGGCATGATCGGCTTCAGCCCTTCGCTGACAAAGGCCTGCAACACATGGCTTTCGATCGGCAGGCGCATCCCGGCATAGGACATTACCTTGCCTGATGAACCGGCAACGGCACACGCCGACCTTTCTTCGCGCCGATGATGCCTCGGGTGGTTTCAACGCCCAGGCATTTGCCGTTTTCGATGCGAAAGCCGGTAACCTCGCAATTCTGGATGATATCGACGCCCCGGCTGTCAGCGCCGCGCGCATAGCCCCAGGCAACCGCATCATGGCGCACCGTGCCGCCGCGCGGCTGCAACAGCCCGCCCTTGATCGGAAACCGCGCATTGTCGAAATCGAGAAACGGGGCAATCTTGCGAACGCCTTCGCGCGTCCAGAAGTTCCGCATCGACGCCGTTCAGGAGCATGGCATTGCCGCGCCGGCGCATAGGCATCGCGCTGGGCATCCGTGTGGCACAGGTTCAACACGCCGCGCTGGGTCACCATGGCATTGTAGTTGAAGTCCTGTTCCAGCCCTTCCCACAGTTTCATCGACAATTCATAGAAGGGTTCATTGCCGTCGAGCAGGTAATTGGAGCGGATGATCGTGGTGTTGCGCCCGACATTGCCGCCGCCGATCCAGCCTTTTTCCAGGACCGCAATTCGCGTATATGCCGAAGTTCCTTGGCCAGATAATAGGCCGTTGCCAGACCATGGCCGCCGCCGCCGATGATCACGATATCATAGCGACCTGCGGTTCCGGATCGCGCCAGGCCGGGGTCCAGCCCTTGTGCCCGGTCAATGCCTCCTTGATAACCCTGAAGCCTGAATAGCGCATGTCAACCTCGATCCATTTCGGCATCAAACTGAATGCCTTGCGCCAGACACACCAGCGTCAGATCGGACACGCAGACCGTCAATCCCGACATTTCGGATGAGGTTCGCAGCAATAATTGGAAAGGGACGCGGGGTCAGTATGATCGGGGTCGAACAAGCGGGCCGGGCGATAGAGCCGACTGCTATCGTTCGCATTGACTGCGGTTATTTCACCTGCCGCGAATAGATCGCTCTCAAGGCAAGAGAAAACAGTTCCGCCAGGGATGAAATTTTCAGCTTCCCGTAAATGTGCCTGCGATGGACGCGGACGGTTTCGATGGAAACCCCCAAAAGCCCGGCGATTGCCGAAGCCGAATAGCCGTTGAGCATCAAATTGACGGTCTGACATTCCCGCGGCGTGAGAACATCCGCGCCGAAATTGCTCAATATGCCTTCGAGCCTTTCGTGTTCTGCATCGCTCGCGTTGGCGGGCAGCAAGACATCCGGCATCTCGACGTGCTTGCCGACGAGTGCCGCGACAATCGGCAAATAAGCTGCGCAGGCGGCAATCTCGCTACTGGAAAAGGGTTGCTGCTGCGATGAGCGCTCCAGGGAAACGGCCAGGACCCGGCCTTCGTCGAGAGGTATGAGGTAGTTCAATTCGTCGACCACATTGGATTGCTTGTAGTAGCTGACGAAATAGTCGGAAGTGTCGAAGTCCTGCGGGGCGATATCCAGCATACGTAAGAGCATTGGCGCCTTCGCCTCCTTCGCCCGGTTGTAGAAGGGGTCGAGAAGATAGGCGCCTTCGATATAATGCTTGGCGGTATTCTCGCGGCGTTCGTGTGACAATCGGTCGATCAGTATGTCCGGCCGGCGTTGCGCCGAATAAAGTGTGATGAGCGCGCAATCGAACGAACAATAGCTTTCGATGACGCGCAGGAGCGCTGCCGGAAAGCTAGCGCGACCGATATCGGCGATTGCCGACGACAACGCCTCCGCCGTGGCGCTGGTAAGGACATGTAACTTGGAAGCAGGCGACATGAAGCTCGAATTGCTCCTGGACGATTGCCCCCGGACCGGGGAGCAATCGAGACGGTACTCCACGGTGGCCTCGGTGTCAGCCGGTTGCGCGCTTGTGTCCCGGCAAATCGGGATACCCCTTTGGCGTTATATCCAAGGGGCCGCCAATCTCCGAAAATACCCTTTGGCGAATTGCTGGGGATTCAAACCGATGCGGGGCGACCAATCTTAGTATTGTGGCGAGCTTGATGGTTGCGGCCGGGCGAGCCCGCGCGGCTTTCGTTCGCAAGTGCGACCCGCACAAACCGGATTTCACGCAATTACCCAAGGCTATTCCTCCGGCGCGATACTTTGAACCGAGAACGCCCGCAGAAATGAACCGCTCAACCCCCGGCGCCCTCAGACCCGCAGCGCTGATCGCCGGAAATGGAAATAAATCAAGGGACCTGGAATTATGTCGAACGCAAATATGTCCGCTCGCCCCGCCTCGCAGTCGGGCACGGGGGCTACGAACGCCGAGCTTCAGCAGCTGCGCGAAAGCGCTGTGCCGCGCGGCGTCGCGACCATGCTGCCGGTTTTCACCGAACGTGCCGAAAATGCGGAAATGTGGGACGTCGAAGGCCGGCGCTATATCGACTTCGCCGGCGGGATTGCGGTGCTGAACACCGGGCATATGCATCCGCGCGTCGTCGAAAGCGTCCGTGACCAGCTGGAGAAATTCAGTCATTCCTGTTTTCAGGTGACGCCGTACGAAACCTATGTGCGGCTCGCCGACCGGCTGAATCGCCTGGCTCCGGGATCTTCGCAGAAAAAGACGATATTCTTGTCGACCGGCGCGGAGGCGGTTGAAAATGCCGTCAAGATCGCGCGCGCTCATACCAAGCGCCCGGGCGTCATCGCATTCTCCGGCGGTTTTCATGGCCGTACGATGATGGGCATGGCGCTCACGGGCAAGGTCGCGCCCTACAAGATAGGCTTTGGTCCTTTCCCGGGAGAGGTCTTCCACCTGCCGTTCCCGGTCGCCTATCATGGCGTTACCTCCGAAATGGCGCTGGCATCGCTTGAAACGCTGTTCAAGGCGGATATCGAGCCCAGCCGGGTCGCGGCAATCATCGTGGAGCCGGTGCAGGGCGAGGGCGGCTTTTATATTGCGCCGCCGGAATTCATGCAGCGCTTGCGCCAGCTTTGCGATCAGCACGGCATCGTTCTCGTTGTCGATGAAATCCAGACCGGTTTCGCCCGTACGGGGAAGATGTTCGCCGTCGAACATTCCGGCGTCGAACCCGATCTCATCACCATGGCCAAAAGCCTTGCCGGTGGTTTTCCGCTTTCCGCCGTCACCGGCAAGGCGGAGATCATGGATGCGCCCGAGCCGGGTGGGTTGGGCGGCACCTATGGCGGGTCGCCCATTGCCTGCGCCGCCGCCCATGCGGTGCTGGATGTCATCGATGAGGAAAAGCTCTGCGATCGGGCCATGGAGATCGGCCGGTTGATGACGGACGAACTGGAGGCCATGCAGCGTACCAACGAACTTCGCCCGGTTATCGGCGACGTGCGCGCGCTTGGAGCCATGGTCGCGATGGAACTGATCGAGGATGGAGAACCGGCGCGTCCGGCGGCTGCCATGACCAAGGCGCTGGTAGGTCGTTGTGCCGAGCGCGGGCTGATTATCCTGGCTTGCGGGGTGCGGGGTAACGTTATCCGTTTCCTGGTGCCGCTGACCGCTTCCGATCAGATCATCCGCGAAGGCATGGCCATCGTGGGCGAGGAGCTTGGGAAGCTCGCGCGCGATCATAAGGGGTAAGTAGGGAGAGTGAAACAATAACAACCCCTTGACTCCAATGCTGTGTTCCATGGGATAATCCAAGTGATTATGCCAAGCAGTTTATAAGGGAGGACAGAAATGCGATTGAAGATGTTTTCGATAGCGGCTGCGCTCGTCGCAGGTGTATCTATGACAGCGCAAGCCGATGAGAAGTTCATCACCATCGGAACTGGTGGACAGACCGGCGTTTACTACGTTGTCGGCCAATCCATCTGTCGTTTGGTAAATCGTGGTGCCGCAACGCACAATATCAAGTGCACGGCGCCCTCAACCGGCGGTTCTATCGCCAATATCAATGCGATCCGCGCCGGCGACATGGATATGGGCGTCGCCCAGTCTGATTGGCAATTCCATGCCTTCAACGGCAGCTCGGATTATAAGGACCAGGGTGCGTTCGAGGACCTGAGGGCTGTTTTCTCCGTGCATGGCGAGCCTTTTACGGTCGTCGCGCGCACGGATTCCGGCGCAAAGACCTTTGACGATCTCAAAGGCAAGCGGGTCAACGTGGGTAATCCGGGATCGGGCCAGCGCGGCACGATGCAGGTCGTTCTCGATGCGCTCGGCTGGTCGATGAGCGATTTCTCGCTCGCGTCCGAATTGAAGTCGGCTGAACAGGCGGCGGCGCTGGGCGACAACAAGGTAGACGCCATCGTCTTCACCGCAGGCCATCCCAATGGCTCGATTCAGGAAGCGA
The DNA here is from genome assembly GCA_963698365.1 of uncultured Alphaproteobacteria bacterium. Taxonomy (GTDB): domain Bacteria; phylum Pseudomonadota; class Alphaproteobacteria; order Rhizobiales; family Stappiaceae; genus Hongsoonwoonella. The sequence continues at coordinate 16,640 of CAVOQM010000003.1, read as the reverse complement.
CGACGACGACCGACGCCATTCTCATTCCGGTGGAAGGAGATGCGATCGACAAGCTCGTCGCCGACAATCCCTATTACGCCAAGGCGGTCGTTCCCGGTGGCATGTATCGCGGTACTGATGAGGACGTGAACACTTTCGGTGTGAAGGCGACGTTCGTTTCCTCCGCCAAGGTTCCTGATGACGTCATCTATGAGGTGGTGAAGGCGGTCTTCGATAATTTCGACCGTTTCAAGCAGCTTCATCCGGCGTTCGCGAACCTCAAGGAAGAGGACATGATCAAGACCGGCAATTCCGCGCCTCTGCATCCCGGTGCGGTGAAATACTACAAGGAGCGCGGCTGGATGTGATCGAAAAATGGGGCCGCGCATTCGTCGTGGCCCCATTCTACCGCGGGTTTTGCCGACCCGTTTGAGCTCTAAAGGTGCATTTGAGGTGAGATCAAGCCATGACCGATAAAGCGACTGAAGCCGTCACCTCAGGAAAAAGCCAGGCCGAGCTCGACGAACTGGTGAAATCCGCCGATACGGGCGGGCGGGGTGACGCGGGTCTGGTCGGCAAGCTGGTTTCCGGCGTCGCTTTGGTCTGGTCCTTGTTTCAACTCTGGATCGCCTCACCCGTACCCTTCGTCCTTGGTTTCGGCGTCTTCAACGATACAGAGGCACGTTCGATCCATCTGGCGTTCGCCATCTTCCTTGCCTATCTGGCGTTTCCCGCTTTTGCATCGAGCTCCCGTAACCGGGTGCCGACGGTGGACTGGATCTTCGCGGCCGTCGGGGCGTTCTGCGCCTCCTATCTCTATCTTTTCTACAATTCGATCGCGACCCGCGTCGGCGCGCCGATCACGCAGGATTATGTCGTTGCGATCATTGGCATTTTGCTGCTGCTTGAGGCGACGCGACGCTGCCTCGGCCCGGCACTGATGATCGTCGCCTCGGTGTTCCTGATCTATACGTTTTTCGGTCCGTATATGCCCGGCATCATTGCTCACAAGGGCAACAGCCTGTCGGAGGTGGTCAATCACCAGTGGATCACCACGGAAGGCGTTTTCGGCATCGCGCTCGGCGTCTCCACCAGCTTCGTATTCCTCTTCGTCCTTTTCGGCGCACTTCTGGACAAGGCGGGGGCCGGCAACTATTTCATCAAGGTCGCGTTTTCGCTGATGGGCCATCTCAAGGGCGGCCCGGCCAAGGCGGCGGTGGTTTCTTCCGCCATGACCGGTCTGATTTCGGGTTCTTCCATCGCGAACGTAGTGACGACCGGCACCTTCACCATCCCGCTCATGAAGCGCGTCGGCTTCACTGCCGAACAGGCCGGCGCGGTGGAAACTGCATCCTCCGTCAACGGCCAGATCATGCCGCCGGTGATGGGTGCGGCGGCATTTCTGATGGTCGAATATGTGGGCATTCCCTATTTCGACGTGGTCAAGCACGCCTTCCTGCCGGCGACGATTTCCTATATCGCGCTGGTCTATATCGTTCATCTGGAAGCGATGAAGAAAGACATGAAGGGCCTGCCGCGCTCCTATGAGCCCAAGCCCTGGCTGCAACGGGTTATCGGCTTCGTCTTCGGCGTGGCGGCAATCAGTGCGATCTCGCTTGCCGTCTACTATGGCCTTGGCTGGCTCAGGCCTGCGTTGGGCAGCAGCGCCACCTGGGTCATCGCGGTGATGCTGTTTGCAGTCTACGTCGGGTTGATCGCCTTTTCCTCGCGCTATCCAGAACTCGACGCTCGATGATCCGAACGAGCCCGTGGTGCGTCTGCCGGTGCCTGGGCCGACAGTCAAGTCCGGCTTGCACTTCCTCTTGCCGGTCGTCGTTCTCGTCTGGTGCCTGATGGTCGATCACCTGTCGCCCGGCCTTTCGGCCTTCTGGGCATCGGCCTTCATGATTTTCATTCTTTTGACCCAGCGACCGCTGTTTGCATTCTTCCGCAATCAGGGAGATTTGGCCGGGCAGCTCAGGCGCGGCTGGAAAGAGCTCATCGAAGGGTTGATATCGGGCGCGCGCAACATGATCGGCATCGGCATCGCGACGGCGACGGCGGGCATCATCGTCGGCGCGGTCAGCCAAACGGGCGTCGGGTCTTCGCTCGCCGATCTGGTGGAGCTGATATCAGGCGGCAACCTGCTTGCCATCCTGTTCCTGACGGCCATCCTGTCGCTTATTCTGGGCATGGGCCTGCCGACGACGGCCAATTACATCGTCGTGTCGGCGCTTCTGGCGCCGGTCATCGTGACGCTCGGCCAGCAGAACGGATTGATCGTGCCGCTGATCGCAGTGCATCTCTTCGTCTTCTACTTCGGCATCATGGCCGACGTGACGCCGCCGGTGGGACTCGCCTCCTTCGCGGCGGCCGCCGTGTCGGGCGGCGATCCGATCAAGACTGGCTTCATCGCCTTCTTCTATTCGCTCAGGACTGCGGCCCTGCCGTTCCTCTTCATCTTCAACACCGATCTTCTCCTGATCGATGTCGACTGGCTGCACGGTATTTTCGTCTTCGTAACGGCGACGATCGCCATGCTTCTCTTCGCGGCGGCAACACAGGGCTGGTTCCTGACGAAATCCAGAAGCTGGGAGGCTGCGGCATTGCTGCTGATTGCCTTCACTATTTTCCGCCCGGGTTTCTGGATGGACATGGTCTCGCCGCCCTTCATTGAAAGACAGCCGGCTGAAATCGCGGAGGCGGCTGAAAACACTCCGGCAGGCGAACCGCTTCGCCTGCGCATCAAGGGCATCAATGAGGTTGGGGATCTGAAGGAGTGGGTCGTTCTGCTGCCGTTGCAGGAAGGTGCTACGGGCGAGGAAAAACTCGCCAACGCCGGGCTGGCGATCCGCATCGAGGCAGACAAGACCCTGGTCGATGATGCCGCTTTCGGATCGGCCGCGAAGAACGCCGGTCTTGACTGGGATCAGGAGATCATCCGGGTATTGCGACCTGTCGAGCAACCGTCGAAATACCTCATGTATTTCCCGGCCTTTGCGCTGCTCGGGCTGGTTGTTTTCGCGCAGCGTCGGCGGATCCCCGCGCTCGTCAAGAAATCGCCGCAGGCCGCTTGAGGGAGGTGCTTCGATGTATTCTTCGATACTCTTACCTGTCGATCTGGAGCACGAAGGCTCCTGGACCAAGGCGCTGCCGGTGGCGAAAGCGCTGGCTAAGACCTTCGGCGCCAGCCTGCATGTGCTGACGGTTGTCGCGGATGTAAGGACATCGCTGAGCGGCGAGTTCTTTCCGCCCGATTTCGAAAAGCGCGTCGTGGACCGCGCCAGACAGCAACTTGGCGAGTTCATCGCCGACCACCTGGGGGATGTCGGCAAGGTCGATGCCTATGTGGAGACGGGCAGGCCCTACCGGCAGATCGTCGCTGCATCCGAGCGTTTGGGCTGCGACCTCATCGTCATGGCGTCGCACAAGCCCGAGATGCTCGATATCCTCATAGGCCCCAATGCGGACAATGTTGTCCGCCATGCCAAGACCTCGGTCATGGTGGTTCGGGACTGAGAACTCAGCTGGATGCCATGAGCCGGTTCACAGATATCGTCGACACGTTCGCACGATTGAAAATCAAACGCCGGCCAACAGGAATGGCCGAGCAAAAGGCGGGAGAGAGTTCCCGGCCTTCAACTCGATTGGAAGAGGCAAGTATGGTTCCCTTTGCGATTGCAGGCGTTCAAATGACGGTCCCTGCGATGCACGACAATATTTCAGCGATGGTTCACCGCGTTGAAGTTACTATGGCCCGGTTTCCCTGGGTGCAGATGATCCTCTTCAGCGAACTGGCGGCTTGCGGTCCGATCCACAATCGTCCGGTCAGCTTGCCAGGCGATGCGGAACTGGTGCTGCAGCGGGTCGCGGCCAAGCATGGAATTTGGCTGATTTCAGGCTCGATCTTCGAAAAAGCAGCGGATGGAAAGCTTTACAACACATCCTCCGTCATCAATCCGCAGGGCGAAGTCGTCACGCGGTACCGCAAGATGTTTCCCTTCCGGCCATACGAGCATGGCGTTCAGCGGCGGCACGGAATTCTGCGTGTTCGACGTTCCGGACGTGGGGCGTTTCGGCGTTTCGATCTGCTACGATATCTGGTTCCCGGAAACCACGCGCACATTGACGTCCATGGGCGTCGAAGTGCTGCTTCATCCGGTGCTGACTGGCACGATCGACCGGGATGTCGAGCTGGCGATGGCGCGGGCGACCGCCGCGCAGTTCCAGTGCTACATCTTCGATATCAACGGGCTCGGCGCCGGCGGCGTCGGTCGCTCCTGTGTCGTCGATCCTTCGGGCACCGTGCTTTATCAGGCGGCCGGGCAAGAGGAAATCATTCCGCTGGAGATCGATCTCCAGCAGGTGCGCCGCCAGCGTGAGGTTGGTCTTCGCGGGCTTGGCCAGGTTTTGAAGTCGTTTCGCGATCGCCCTGCCGATTTTGCCGTCTACGACCGGTCGTCGGGGATCGACGCCTATCTCCACACCCTCGGGCCGCTCGCCATGCCGCAGAAAGGCTCGCGCGCCGGGCTTGACGATGACGGTGGGAGCTCTGCTCAAGCCACGCTGAATGGCGTTACCACTTCCGACCCTGCAGGCGGCGTGACGCACGCCTCGGCGATCGCGCCGGATCGTAACGATCCGGGTTTTTCGGACGCAACCAATTCATTGGCGATTGGCGAAAGGTTGCCGGCAAACAGCTTTGAAGGATGACCCTGTGAACGCACCTGAAGCGAAAACGACCAACGGCAAAAGTTCTCTCAGCGATTACTATAGCGCATCGCAGTTGAGAAACGATCGATGGACGGCGCTGAAGAGCGTATCGACACAGCTATCATCCACCACGCGCGAGCGCTCGAAACTGCTGCACATCGAAAAGGCGCGGGCGCTTTTGACCGCGCTGGAGCCGATCGAGGCCTATTGGGCTTTCCCGGGCCGGCGCGGTCTGGAGCAATTGCGCAAGCTGTTGGGCCGGGAGGATTTCGCGGGCTTTGCCCATCTTGTTTCCAGAATCGTCAAATCGCTGATTTCCGGTTCCTACCGCAGGCATTTCATCGATGTCAGCCATGAGGATGAACACGATCCCGAGAAGGAAGTCATCGACCCGATAGAGGAGCGGGCGCACGCGCGGCCCTATTTCGAGGTCCTGTTCGTCGATGATCTGACCGGCGCACAGGAAGAGGCGCAACGCCTGGCGCTTCGCGACATGCGCCGGGCCGATGATCAGTTCATCTACGAATCCGATCACCGTCCCGAGTTTCGAGGATGCGCTGATCGCGGTGCTGTTCAATCACAACATCCAGTCGGTGGTCATCCGTTACGATTTCCGCTTCGAATCCCTCAACAACCTCAAGATCCTTCAGCGTTATCTCGACCGGGTCGGCGAGCGAAGACCTCGAGGATATCGAATCCGAGGACTATGGGCCGGAGCTTTGCCGTTTGATCCGGAAATTGAGACCGGAGCTCGACACGTTCCTCATTACCGACCGTTCCGTGGAGGATATCGCCGGGCGCGATCTCGGCGGCTGCCTCCGGGTCTTCTATAATCAGGAAGACTATATGGAGCTGCACCTCAATATCCTGAGCGGCGTGAACTCGCGCTACAAGACGCCGTTCTTCACCGCTCTCAAGGAATATTCCAAGCAGCCGACGGGCGTCTTCCACGCCATGCCGATTTCGCGCGGCAAGTCGATCATCCGGTCGAACTGGATCCGCGACATGGGCGATTTCTACGGCATGAATATCTTTCTTGCCGAAACGTCGGCGACCTCAGGCGGGCTCGACAGCCTGCTCGAGCCGCACGGCCCGATCAAGAAAGCGCAAGAATTGGCGGCGCGCGCCTTTGGATCGAAGCATACGTTCTTCGCCACCAACGGCACATCGACCTGCAACAAGATCGTGGTGCAGGCGATCGTTCAGCCGGGCGATATCGTGCTGGTCGACCGCGATTGCCACAAATCCCACCACTACGGAATGGTGCTCAGCGGCGCCAGGTTGTCTATCTCGACAGCTATCCGCTGTCTGAATACTCGATGTATGGCGCGGTTCCGCTCGAAGGAAATCAAGCATCGGCTGCTGGAACTCAAGAAGGCCGGCAAGCTCGACCGCGTGCGGATGCTGCTGCTGACCAACTGCACCTTCGACGGCATCGTCTACAACGTCGAGCGGGTGATGGAAGAATGTCTGGCGATCAAGCCCGATCTGGTCTTCCTGTGGGACGAGGCCTGGTTCGCCTTCGCCCGCTTCGGCCCGACCTACCGCCAGCGCACGGCCATGCATGTGGCGGAAACTCTTCGCGAGCGTTACCGTTCGCCCGGCATACCGCAAGGCTTATGAAGAGCATCGCGGAGGCTATCGCCGACCTCGACGACGAGGCGTTGATCAGGCGAGCGGCTGATGCCCGATCCGGACAAGGTGCGCGTCCGGGTCTATGCCACTCAATCGACCCACAAGACGCTGACGTCGCTTCGCCAGGGCTCGATGATCCATGTGCATGACCAGGACTTCAGAGGTCGAGGTCGAGCAGGCCTTCCACGAAGCCTACATGACCCACACCTCCACCTCGCCGAACTATCAGATTATCGCGTCGCTGGATGTCGGTCGCAGGCAGGTGGAGCTTGAAGGCTTTGAACTGGTGCAGAAACAGGTCGAGGCGGCGATGTCGATGCGAAAGGCAATCACCGCCCATCCGCTGCTCAGCAAATATTTCAGGGTTCTGACGCGTCGGCGACATGATCCCGGAGGAATACCGCGAATCCGGCATCCAGTCCTACTGGGACCCGGAGCATGGCTGGAACGATATCTGGGACGCCTGGGCGCAGGACGAATTCGCGCTGGACGCCACCCGCGTGACGCTGGCGGTGGGCGACGCCGGCTACGACGGCGACACCTTCAAGAACGACGTTCTCATGGACAAGTTCGGCATCCAGATCAACAAGACGTCCCGCAATACCGTGCTGTTCATGACCAATATCGGCACGACGCGCTCGTCGGTCGCCTATCTGATCGAAGTGCTGGTCAAGATCGCGCGCGAGCTGGAAGCGGAACATCGAGGATTCCAGCCCGATGGAACGGCGCGCATTCGACCAAGCGCGTGCACAGTCTGACCGAAGAACTGCCGCCGCTTGCCCGATTTCTCGCAGCTTTCACGACGCATTCCGCGCCACCGACGGCACAGGCACGCCGGAGGGCGACATCCGCACGGCCTATTTCCTCGCCTATGACGAGGGCAAGTGCGACTATTTCCCCATCGAGGACGGTTCGATGGAAGAAGCGATGGACGCTGGCCGCGAACTCGTCTCGACCTCTTTCATTATTCCCTATCCGCCGGGCTTTCCCATTCTTGTGCCCGGTCAGGTGATCTCACAAGGAAATCCTGCACTTCATGCGCGCGCTCGACGTCAAGGAGATCCACGGCTACCGGCCGGATCTCGGCATGAGGGTCTTTTCTCAAGACGCGTTGAATGAACTGATGGTCGGGCGGTGAGGGGCCGCCCGCTATCCAAATAAATCAAAAATGGAGGATTTGGCGATGACGACTCGGAAGAAGCTGAAGAATATTTCGGAAATCCGACGGTTCTTCCATCGCAACGAAGAGCCGATCTATTTCGTCAGCGCCACGAATTTCAATCTGCTGGGTGTCGATGAGTGGGTAAAAAACTTTAAATATATCAGCTATATAGACTGTTATGACGGTGGTCATCCGAATGTTTTCTGCCCGTCGGAGGCCCCGCACGCGGAATTCACCTCCATCGAGGACATCAACAATTACATGCTCCAGCACAAGGAGGTGCTGGATTACATCTCCGAGCGCGGCGGCAAGCCCAAGCTCGTTTTCCTGATGTTCGACGAGAAGACTGAAAAGCTTGCCAAGGAGATCGGCGCGGAGATCTGGTTTCCCAAGGCGTCGCTGCGCAATCGCTGTCGACAACAAGATCGAGACGGTTCGCATCGGCAACAAGGCGGGCGTGCCGAGCGTGCCCAACACGCTTGCGGAGGTCGACAGCTACAAGCAGCTCTGCGAGGTTTCCGATGCCGCCGGCATTGGCCGCGATCTGGTGCTGCAATCGGCCTTCGGCGATTCCGGCCATACGACCTTCTTCATCAGCTCGGAAAAGGATTACCGGAAATACGAGCATGAGATCGTCGGCCAGGGCGAAATCAAGATCATGAAGCGGATCGACTGCCGCGGCTCGGCGATCGAGGCCTGCGCCACAAAGCAGGGCACCATCGTGGGACCTTTGATGACCGAACTGGTCGGCTTCAAGGAACTGACGCCCTATCGCGGCGGCTGGTGCGGAAACGAGATCTTCCCGACCGCCTTTTCCCCGAAGGTTCGCCAGCAGGCGCGTGACTATACCTTCCAGTTCGGCGAGCAGCTGCGCAAGGAAGGCTATCGCGGCTACTTCGAGCTCGATTTCCTGATCGACACGAAGACGAAGGATATCTATCTCGGCGAACTCAACCCGCGCATCACCGGCGCGAGTTCCATGACCAACCACGCCGCATTCGCCCATGCGGATGCGCCGCTCTTCCTTTTCCACCTGCTGGAGTTTTCGGGCGTGCCCTTCGAGATCGATATCGAAGAGCTGAACCAGCGCTGGGCCGACAAGGACAACATCGATTCCTGGTGCCAGATGGTGGTGAAACACACCGGCGATTCCATCGACCTGATCACGGAAGCGCCGGAAACCGGTATCTGGCGCATGCTCGACGACGGCTCCGTCGAATTCGACCGGTTCGACTATCACCGCCGGGCAGTCGAAAGCGAGAAAGAGGCTTTCTTCCTGCGCATCCTGCGGCCGGGGGATTATCAGTACGAAGGTGCCGACCTTGGCATCATCGTTACGCGTGGCCGCGCCATGGACGATAAATTCAGGCTCCAGAGCCGTTCGATGAAATGGATCGAAGGCCTGCGGAAGCACTATAAATCGAAGTCATTGGCAGCCTCTGGCCGAGCCCGCGCCGATGGAACTGGCCGAGCATCAGTTCAAGATCTTTTAGTTTGCCGGACCGTTCTCTATTATCTGCGGGCGCCGTTACCGGCGCCCGCAGTCTATTTGGAAAGGATGTTATGCAATTCACATTCACGGCCATGGAAGACCAGTCAGGAGAGCGGTGGAAAGCGCTCTTCGACGAATTATGGCCGGCATATCGGAAATGGTATCTGAGCGAGGGAAGCGACGCGCGCCCGACCTATCTGGAATGCCGCCGCGCCATGCGCCAATACATGCCGGGTCTCGTGCCGACGTGGGAAATGTTGACCGATCTTGCCGGCGGCGGCGATCTGGAGGCGCGGTTTCTCAGTCTTTATTCGCCGCCTGCCTACCTCAGCGGTTGCTCCCAGGCGGTCTGGCCGGGGGCGGAGCCGCTTGCTGGTGCGAAATTACGACTACAGCACCGCGCGCCTTCGACGGCGTTGTGCTGAAGAGCAGCTGGGGCGCGCACCGGGTCATGGGAACGAGCGATTGTCTGGTTGGCCTCGTCGACGGGGTGAACGAGGCGGGGCTCGCGATTTCGCTCACCTTCGGTGGCCGCAGGGTCGTGGGGCAGGGTTTCGGCGTGCCGATTATCCTGCGGTACGTGCTGGAAACCTGCGAGACTGCGGAAGAAGCGGGCAAGCTGCTGTCGGGCATCCCCACGCATATGTCTTATAATGTCACCGTTCTCGATGCCCGGCGCAGGCGCGTTACCGTGCAGATGTCGCCCGACCGCAAGGCGGTCGTGACCAATGCCGCCGTCGCCACCAATCATCAGGAAGGCGTGGAATGGGTGGCGCATGCGCGCGAAACCGCCACTATCGAACGCGAGCGTTTCCTGCTCTCGCGTCTTGTCCTGCATGAGGAGAGCGAAAAGCGCTTCATCTCGCATTTCCTGAGGCCGCCGCTATATTCCCTCGCCTTCGAGCGTGGTTTCGGCACGCTTTATACAGCCGCGCTTTATCCGAAAAAGCGCGAGATCGCCTATTGCTGGCCGCGCGCCGAATGGCGTCTCAGCCTTGAGCACTTCAGGGAAGAGCGGCAGCTGGTCCATTATCCTCTTACCGTCTGAGCCGGCATCGGCATTGGAGCTATTCGCCTTTGTCCAGCGTGACGCGAACCGGCTGGCGTATCTGCACCTCCCGGTGCGGATAGGGGATCTCGATGTTGTTTTCCTTCAGCGCGTCCCAAAGAGCGAGCAGGACCTCGCCCTTGACATTGACGACGCCGCCGCCCGGATCGGCGATCCAGAACCGCAGCACGAAGTTGATTGAGGAATCGCCGTATTCCGTCAGATGGCATACGGCCGCCGGGGTTTTGAGTACCCGTTTCGGCCTCGTCGCGGCCTCGATTGCGATGCGGCGCACCAGATGAGGGTCGCTTTGGTAGGATACGCCGAAGGCGACCTCCAGCCGTACCTTCGGGTCGGAATGCGACCAGTTGATCACCTGGCTGGTGATCAGGTCTTCGTTGGGGATCAGGTATTCCCTTCCGTCTCTGGTGACGACCGAGACATATCTGCCGCCGAGGGTGGCGATCCAGCCGAAGGTGTTGCCGACCTCGATGACGTCTCCGGGTTTGATCGATTTATCCAGCAGCAGGATGACGCCGCTGATCAGGTTGGAGACGACCTTTTGCAGGCCGAAGCCGATGCCGAGGCCGATCGCGCCTGAAAATACGGTCAGGCCGGTCAAATTGAAGCCGATCGATTGCAGGCCGATCATGACGGCGACGACGAAGAGCCCGGTGCGCACGAGCTTTCCGGTCAAAACCCGCATGGAAGGCGACATGTCCTCGATGCGCTCGACCCGTTGTTCGGCAAAGCGCGAAATCAGCGATGCCGCCCACATGAGCAGCGCGAGAACCACAATGGTCTTCAAGATGAGGAGGAGCGACAGGCGCAGGTCGCCCACCGTTATGGCGGCAGCGTCGAGAAGGGAAACGGCAATGGAAAGGACGCCGAAAATATACAGCGCGGCGACTGCGCAGACTGTGAAGGTCAGCATCTTGGAGAGCAGGCGGTTGTGCACCATCTTGCTGATGAGAGAAACCGCAAGCCAGACCGATGCAAGGCTGGCCATGGCGCCGATGAGATAGCTGCGGCTTGGCCAGGTAAGCGCGCGCATGATCAAAACGACCGCCCAGGATCCGGCGATGAAATAGGCGAGGCGGAGCCTTCTGAGAATGACCGCGAAAAAGCGGAGCCTCTGTTTCGACATGTCGAAGGTGCGTAGCCATTCCTCGAACCGGGGCTCGGAGAAGCGGGCCAGGAAATACGCCGCGATAACGAGCAGGATCAGCGCGGCGATCTGGAATTGCCCCCAGGGCTGCAAAACGAGCGAGACAAGGCTGCTTCTGATGGCCGGGAATTGCTGCCTGAAGCGCACTCCAGAATTCGGACCACCCGACGGTTACGGTACTCTCGTCCATATTCTGTTGCCCCTTGATCGGTTGGTGGCGGCTTGGCTTTGCTGCTCAGGTAGTGTGATGAAAAACCTTTCGATCCCTCAGTGCGGCTTCGTGACTTCTGCTGGTTCCGCCCAGTCGATTTCATCCGGCGATGCCTTGCGAAAGCCTTCGCCAAGCTGGCGTTCGGCGGCGGCGACGATGGTCTGTTGAATGGCCGGGTCGCTTTCGGTCAGGCGGCGGAAGTCCCGCCGGCTGAGGGTCAGGAGGCGGCAATAGCTTTTCGCTATGATTTCCGTCTGCCTGCGGCGCGTCGGCGCCAAAAGCGCCAGTTCTCCGAAGAAATCGCCATTGGACAGTTGAATGGGCTTGTCGAGGCCCTGCACTTCCAACACCCCGGAGGCGATGAAATACATGGCGTTGCCGCGTTCTCCCACCGCAACGATCCTGTCGCCGGGAATTGCGAACTGGCTCTTGAGGCGACGGGCGATGATCTTGCGCTGCTTGTCCGACAAGGCGGCGAAGAGATCCACATGGTCGACCAGATAGCTCGGCGACAGGCCGAGATCGAGCGACGGCAGCTTTTCGAGCCTGCGCCGCCGCTTCGCCAGATCGCGCATCAACTCTCGAAACAGCTCGATGCCGACGATGCCGTCTTCGTGGAGCTGGCGATATTGGGTCATCTCGCGGCGCGTTGCTGCGCGTAAAAGCAGGATGCGCTCCATGTCCTCGGTGTATTTCGGATATTGCGTGGCGATGATGGATATCTGCTCGCGCACATGCACCTGCCGCTTTTCCACCAGGCTGGAAAGGTTTTTGGCGGCGTCATCGCCGATCATTCTCGTCAGCACCGAGGGAATGAAAGTCGACAGTTCCCGCAGAATGTTTTCCGTCTCCAGCATCAAGGTCAGGTGTTTGCCAAGCAGGCCGCGCAGCGGCCGGTTGATGCGCATATAGCGCTGCAGCGCGATGGCGGGGCGCAGGTGGTATTGGTACGAAAAGGCAGTGAGCGCCGCCTCCTCATAGCCATCGCGACCTTCTATCCGGGCGATATCGGCAAGCGTTTCGCCGATGGCCCGCAGGTTTCGGGTCACGCGAGGCCCGATCGCCTCTTCTTCGAAAGCGACCTGCACGAGCCGCAGTTCCTGGTTGGCCAGGATCGTCAGTCCGAGCCTCAGCCGTTCGCCGAAGGGGATGACGGTGGATTCTGAATCCCGGATCGTCTCCCGGATCTGCCTTTCGTATGCGGCGCGCATTTCCTCAACCGCTTCCGGCTCGATGGCCCGGTCGCCCGCCAGCCGCGAGACATAGCTGCGCACATCGGCGACAGTGCCGGCGATGATGCGCTCGCGGAGCGCAATATCGCTCAGTGACAGGCGGTCGAGCCCGAGCTGATGCGCCACGAAACGCAGGCTCGCCGCGTTGACGAGGAGCGTCAGCAGCACGTAGCCGGCGGCCAATGCCGATATGATGCGCCGTTCGTCCTCGCCGATGGCGCCGATATCGGTCAGGGAGACGGCGAGAACCAGAGTGACGGCGCCGCGCACCCCGCCCCATAGAATCAGGAGCTTTTGCGGTCTGGTCACCGGCGTTCCCAGGTCCGCGGCCGAGAGCAGCGGAAGCAGGCCGAAGAGGACGATCGCCCTTGCGGCCAGCGCCACGAAATAGATGACCAGCAGATAGAGCGCTTCCTGCCAGCTCAGCTTGAGCAACAGGGAGGGCGCCAGTGCCGCCGCAAAAAGCAGGATCAGCGCGCTTGCCCAAAAGCCGATCTGCGTCCAGACCGCAAGCGTCCTGTTCCAGTTTCGCGGTCCCATGCGAACCACGCCGACGGAGGTCGTCGTCAGGCCCGCAAAAACGACGGCAACCACGCCGGAGGCGCCGATAACGATATCGGACAATAAAAAGCTGCCGTAGGTCAGGGCGACAGTGATGGTGGTTTCGGCGAAAGCCGATCCGCGCAGCAATGGGTAGGCTCTCGCGGCCAGCCATCCGAGCGCCATGCCGACGCCGGCGCCTGCGCAAAAGTCGAACAAAAAGCCAGCGAGGACTTCGCTTGCATTGGCTTCCGCTTCCCGGCGGGCAAGAGCGACCAGCGTCCCGAAGATGGCGATTGCGGCTGCGTCATTCAAAAGGCTTTCGCCTTCCAGGATGACGAGCAGGCGGCGCGGCGCACCGAGATCGCGGAAGGTGGTGATCACGGCGGCCGGATCGGTCGTTGAAATCGTTGCGCCCAGCAGCATGCAGGCGATGATGCCGAGCGGAGAGACGAGCCACAGGGAAAGGCCGACGAATGCGGTTGCCAGGAGCACGGCGACGACGGCCATGACCACGACGACGAAGGCGTCTTCATAAAGCCGCCTGACGTTGACCCCGAGCGCCATCTCGTAAAGCAGGGGCGGCAGGAAGACGAGCAGCAGCGTCTGGCTATCGAGAGAAAGCGACGTCACGAACCACAGTTCATAGGTATCGAGGAACTGGCTGCCGACTTGAAAGTCGCTCCACCAGAAGGCAACGCCGGTTGCCACGCCTATCCCCCCGATTACCACCGGAAGGGGAAGGCGCGCCTTTTCAGCGAGCGGCGTCGCAAAAGCGACGGTCAGCAAAGGATGAAAGTGAGAGACGACAGGGTAAAAGCGACAATATCCATTTTCAGACGCCGATATTCCTGTTCGATCGCCGCTTGAAACGCATAGCCGAAGCGAAGGACGCGATGGGTCGGCAGCAGCACAAGGTCCCGAGGTTATGGTAAATACCTTGCGGAACACACTAGTGGATCGATTTGACATTTGATACCCGCTAGCGGCTCGTCTCGCAATCAAATGTCAAATTCGAAAGATCCACTAGAAACAAATATTTGCCTAGTGGTTTTATAGATCCCGGCATTTGCAGAAAAACTTGCAGCACGGGGATGCAAATGTCGGGATCAAACCACTAGACAACATTGAATGGATCAACAATCGATCGCCGATTGATCGGGCTGAGACGCGTAGTTTCTGTTGGCAGGTAATTTCAGCTTCGCCTGTCGTTGGTTTTTGATCGTGAAACTGGCCAGGTCCTTTGATACCTGTTAAACTTTCGCATATTTCTCAGCTATTTTCGAAGTGACTGCGCCAATCGATCTGCGCAGGGCGCAGTCGCCTGCGCGACTGGATCGTTTGTTCGCAATTCCGCCCGGTCGTCCGGCGTCGGTTCTTAATTACCGTACGCAACTGCAGATTTATATACGTGCTCTCTGGTAAGCGTGAAAGATGCAATGTTATATAATACAATGCCGTGCGAGTGCGGGTTTTCCGCTCGGCAAAACTGCATTTAATGGGAGGAAGCAATGAAAAAGATGTTGCTGGCGACTGTCAGCGTGATGATGAGCGTCGGGTTTTGCGCATGCGCAGGCGCAACCGGCGGTACCGGACAATCTGGAGAAATTGTCCAACTTCCAAAGCACGGGAACGACCGAATTCACCTTTATTCCGCAAACCGGCGATTACGCTGACGGCATCAAGAAGAATCTGCGAATGCATCAAAATGCCGGCCGGTTTCAAGATCGGCCTTTACGCGGTGGTGCCGGACGCCCGCCATATGGCTGTCGGACCGCAAGGCATCGTTACCTTCGTTGGAACCCGCAAGGACAAGGTCTGGTCGGTGACCGACCGCAACAAGGACCGGGTGGCCGATGAGGTGAAGGATTTCGCGCCTTCGCTCAAGTTCGCTATTCCCAACGGGCCGTGCTTCTCCAAGGATGGCTTCCTCTACATCGCCGAGCAGAACCGCGTGCTTGTCTATCCGGCGGCTGAATTCTTCTATGAGAGCCCCGATGTTGCCGCCTTCAATGTGGTGAAACAGGGCGAACTCATCCCTGCCGATCAGGAGAGCTACAATCACACGGCTCGGGTCTGCAAGATCGGGCCTGATGGCAAGCTCTATATTTCCCTCGGACAGCCGTTCAATGTTGCCCCGCCGGAGAATCTGGAGACCAATACGAAGTGGGGCATCGGCGGCATCATTCGCATAGATACGGACGGCACAGGACGTGAAGTCTATACCTATGGCGTCCGCAATTCCGTCGGCCATGATTTCGATCCTTCGACCGGCGACCTCTGGTTCACTGACAATCAGGTCGACGGCATGGGCGACGATATTCCGCCGGGCGAGCTCAACCACCAGACTGCCGCAGGCCAGCACTTCGGTCACCCCTGGTACGGTGGTGGCAGCACCCGCACCAACGAATATGCGGGGCAGGAGGTTCCGGTCGACGTGGTGATGCCGGCGGTTGAAACCGTGGCGCATGCGGCGGATCTCGGTATGATGTTCTACACCGGCAATTCGTTCCCGGCGAAATACAAGAACGCCATTTTCTCCGCCCAGCATGGTTCATGGAACCGGACGACGCCGGTTGGCGCCCGCGTCATGGTCACCACCATTGCCGAGGACGGCAAGGCTACGATGGAGCCCTTTGCCGAAGGCTGGATCGATGAGAACGGCGAATATCTCGGTCGCCCGGTCGACGTCGCCCAGCTGCGTGACGGGTCGCTCCTCGTCTCCGACGATCTTGCCGGTGCGATCTACCGTATCTGGTACGAGGGCAATTGATGCGTCTCGTTTCACTATTTGGTCTGGGCGGGGTTTTCCTCGCCCAGATCGCCTTCGCCCAGATCGGCCTTGCCCAGTTTGCTTTCGCGCAGGAACCAACCGGCGATCCAGCCGCCGGGCGTAAGGTTGCAGGCCAATGCCGCACGTGCCACGGGCTCGACGGTTATGCGAAGATCCCGATCGCGCCCCATATCGGCGGCGAGCCGGCGTCCTATATCGTTCGCCAGCTCAAGGCGTTTCGTCAGGGAACGCGGACGCATGAAATGATGACCGTCGTCGCCAAGAACCTCGATGATCAATCGATTGCCAACGTTGCCGCCTGGTATGCGTCGCATAGCGTTACCGCGACATTGCCCGAAGGCGTTTCGCCCGATGATGCGCCAGAACTTTGTGCTGCTTGCCACGGCGCCGATGGAATCGGGCAATTGGAAAATGTGCCCAATCTCGCAGGCGAAAGCACGATCTACATCGACACCCAGCTCAAGGCCTTCCGCCTTGGCAAACGGGTGAACGACATCATGTCGGAAATTGCCAGGGACCTCACCGACGAGGAGATCCGCGCAATGGCGGATTGGTATGCCAACGTGAAGCTGGAAGTTCAGCCGATCCCGTGAAAATCCGGGTTTGGACCTGCCCGGCGGCGGGGAAAGAGCCTTATTGGTTCTTTTCTCGCGCATCTTTTAATTT
>CAVOQM010000002.1:0-122500 GCA_963698365.1 uncultured Alphaproteobacteria bacterium | reverse complement strand
CGTAACGACTTCCCCGCTGTCTCCAGCACAGACTCAGTGAAATTGAATTCCCCGTGAAGATGCGGGGTTCCTGCGGTCAGACGGAAAGACCCCGTGCACCTTTACTACAGCTTCACACTGGTATTCGTCACGACATGTGTAGGATAGGTGGTAGACGTTGAAACCAGGGCGCCAGCTCTGGTGGAGTCACCCTTGAAATACCACCCTTGTCGTTATGGATATCTAACCGCGGCGCAACAACGCCCGGGACAGTGTGTGGCGGGTAGTTTGACTGGGGCGGTCGCCTCCCAAAGTGTAACGGAGGCGCGCGAAGGTGGGCTCAGAGCGGTCGGAAATCGCTCGTCGAGTGCAATGGCATAAGCCCGCCTGACTGCGAGACTGACAAGTCGAGCAGAGTCGAAAGACGGCCATAGTGATCCGGTGGTCCCTCGTGGAAGGGCCATCGCTCAACGGATAAAAGGTACGCCGGGGATAACAGGCTGATGATGCCCAAGAGTCCATATCGACGGCATCGTTTGGCACCTCGATGTCGACTCATCACATCCTGGGGCTGGAGCAGGTCCCAAGGGTTCGGCTGTTCGCCGATTAAAGTGGTACGTGAGTTGGGTTCAGAACGTCGCGAGACAGTTCGGTCCCTATCTGCCGTGGGTGTAGGAGAATTGAGAGGATCTGTCCCTAGTACGAGAGGACCGGGATGGACGTACCTCTGGTGGACCTGTTGTCGCGCCAGCGGCATAGCAGGGTAGCTACGTACGGAAGGGATAACCGCTGAAAGCATCTAAGCGGGAAACCCACCTCAAAACCAATCCTCCCTCGAGAGCCGTGGAAGACCACCACGTTGATAGGCCGGGTGTGGAAGTGCAGCAATGCGCGAAGCTTACCGGTACTAATAGCTCGATAGGCTTGATCACTCTCATTAATCAATGCCCAATCCAAAATCATAAGACCAGATCACGAAACAAAATCAACGCAACATTACCTTGCCTTAAGCCGGCCTGGTGGCCCTTGCGGGGAACAAACACCCGATCCCATTCCGAACTCGGCCGTGAAATGCCCCAGCGCCAATGGTACTGCGTCTCAAGACGCGGGAGAGTAGGTCGTCGCCAGGCCCGCTTAACGCAAATAATGAAAAATGTTGAAAACCTCTACGATGAAGAACGACAGTTTTTACGATCAGCAAGATTGTATAACGCGGGGTGGAGCAGCCCGGTAGCTCGTCAGGCTCATAACCTGAAGGTCGTAGGTTCAAATCCTACCCCCGCAACCAACTTTGTAGACTCTTCGTAATCGCCGCCCTTTTGGGGCGGCTTTTTCGTTTGTGCGGCAAGATTTAGGATGCCCGCAAGATCGCCGTGCAGGTCGATCGTCTTGGTCGTATTGGCGCTTTCCGGTTGAGGATGCAGCACAATCTTGTCCACCAGCGCGCGGATGATTTCCGCCGCTTCATGCCGGTGATCTTCATCGCTCAGCGCTTCGTGCAGCCGCGCCACTTCCTTGCGGTAGTGGCTTGTCATGTTCGGATGCATCAGAGCCGGCGGTTCGTCGGTTTCATCGATCAGGCGTGCCAACTCAGCCTTGCGAGCATCAAGCGCGAGTATTTTGTCTTTGCCCGGAGAGACAGCAACGACGCCGATGATTGCATCGATCAGCCGATCGATCTCCTTCGTGGCCTTGCACTGTTCAGCCTTGTAGCCGGCGAGCGACGAGGTGGCGTCGATCCCCAGCTGACGCATTTCGATTTATGAAAAATCCCAAATGCCGTTGGCGCGATCTGCGCAACCGCTCGATGCGTCGCTTTTCAGAGTGAGCCTTCGTTTGTGAGTGATTCGATGCCAGCCGTGCTGCCGTCGCTATAAGCGATGCAGCGCCAGGGTGCGCGGGACGGACCGACGCCGATCTTTACATCCGTTCCGGCTTGTGAAAATTCGGATGACAGCACGCTTACGTCGCCATTATTCGTTGCGTTCGATACCGCCGCCAGACAAGCCTGTTCGGCCGGGCTGGGGGTTGTACTTGGGGCTGCCACCGAAGGCGATTGGGTGGTTTCAACACAGCCGGCGAGGCCGACTGCAACGAATGTGGTAGCGGCGCACTTTGTGATCGTCTGGAAGGTCATGGCGTTCCCTTTCATATCCGTATTGGTGTTTGGATCAAACGTAGACGGGTCATTGGCATCAGCCAGGGTTGGGGTTGTTCACGATAAACTGCTCGATGTAGTAGCCATCGCGGTGGAATGAGCATTGGAATATCAGTCCGCGCACCGAACCATTCACGGCATGGGTTCCATCCGTGCGCTCTCCTTCATATTTGACTTGCACCGATTCAAACGCTTCCCGGGTGACAGACCCGACAAAGGCCCGGCACTCGTCAATCATGCCTTCAGGTGTTCCCTGAGCCTGCGCGCCGGAAAGCGCGATGCATCCGTGCGCGGCCGAGAGCATCGCGGATCTGAGCTTGATTTCCATCTCCCCTAGTGATTGTTTTATGATAAGCAGCAATTTTTGGTATAAATTGCATATTTTGAAATATTGTTTTGGAGGAATACCTCCATTCGATGGAGATAGATCCACGTCTCTGGCGTATAAATCTAGGGTGATGCGTGGATATGGCAAGAAAATTGAGAATTGCACGATTTTCAGTTTGGACTCTTCGATTAAGTGAGTTCTGTTTTTATTCTTACGTAGTCAAAATTGGAGGCCGAAGGCCTGCTAATGCCGGTGACGGTAGTGCTCGCCAAAGCCGGCGCGGTTTGTTTGCGCACGCCTGGCATATCCGTCTTTGCCGGTATCGGGGAGCGGTCGCGCGAGGGGCGCGAAATGCTCCTCGATATGGAACGTAACGGCGTATTGGACCGCACTGTACTGGTCTACAGCCAGATGAATGAACCGCCGGGTGCAAGGCGATTTTAAAGGGCGAGTGTGACGACTGGGATGAAGGCTCGCTCTGTATGGTGGGAACACTTGAGGAAGCCCGCAAGAAGGAAATGGCGGCGTCCGGCCGATTCCGGTCCCTATCGCCCGTTGATTGGAACGGTGTTTCTCTTCGTCTTGATCATCTATTTTGGCATCCGCATGCGCGGCTTGTCGGGATATCTGAAGACACTCACCGAACCGTTCTGGGTCATGATCCCCTTGAATGTCGTGGAACAGATCACGCGCACGTTCTCTCTGGTGGTTCGGCTCTTCGGTAATGTGATGAGCGGCATATTCGTCAGTCGCGGACCCTGTTCGTCGGTCTCGCGATGATCGAGACGATGGCGATCTACTGCCTCGTGATCGCGCCGGACAGGTTTTGGCCGATGTGCGGCCCAAAGATGCTTTTCTCATGCTTGTCGGCGATCGCGGATCGATGGTCGCCCGGGAGAGAAATCTTGCTGTCGACGCGTTTTTCCCGATGATCAACCATGCTGTCCAGGTCGCGGGTCTTGCCAATCGAATTGCCGATGCACTCTATAATCGGCTGGACGGGGGCGGTTACGGGCAGGTCACCCTGGTTCACGCCAGGCCGTCGAGCACCATGCCCTTGACGGTTGAAATGAAACGTCTGGTTTCCTTCGATTTCGGGCGCTTTCCGCCGGCGGCAACTGCGATACCGCCGCTCTTGACGCTGTCGCCGCAAAAACTGCTCGGCAGGCCGGTCGCGGAATATGTCTTCTCCGAGCTTTGCGAAGCGATCATGCAATCCTTTGCAGCGGAGAATGAAACCCGTATGCGGGCCATGGTCGAAGCCCATGCAAATGTCGCTGAAAAGCTTAATGATCTCGCAGCACTCTCCCGGCGGCTGCGCCAGGAGGAAATCACCGACGAGATTTTGGAGCTTTCCGCCGGAGCCGCAGCCGCAGCTGGCAACGACAAACGCGGATAAGAAGCCGCAATAAGTGGCTGAGGACTGATGTTCGTCGAGACTACGGATCGACTATCGTCCGTGTGAAATATGATGCGGTCATTGAGCCTCCATATAGAGCGCTGATTCCCTGAGCAGCCAGTCGCGGAAGACGCTGGTTTCCGGTGGGAGGTGTCTGTTTTCGGGATAGACCACGTAATATGCGAATTTGCTGGGCAGGCGAAGATCGAAGGGAACGACCAGATTGCCTCGCTCGATCTCCCGTCTCACCAGGCTGGAGCGCGCCAGCGCAACACCATGCCCTTCGATTGCGGCCTGAATCACAAGTGTGTCGCTGTCGAAACGGGGCCCTGATGTCGCATTGATCGACGGCACTTCCATCGCGTCGAGATATATCCCCCAATCCTTGGCCAGGCTGTCATGCAACAAGGTGTGCTGAGCGAGGTCGGCAGCTTGATTGAGACTTTTCGTTTGCAACAGGCGAGGGCTGCAAACGGGCACCATGTCGTCTGGAAACATCCGCTCGGCTTTGAGGCCGCGATAAGTGCCGAGGCCGTGACGGATCGCAAGATCGACGTCGTCGGCTGCAAAATCGATCAATCGCTCCGTGGAATTGATGTTTACGGTCAGCTCCGGCCAGTCACGGTGGAAATTTTCGAGGCGCGGTAAAAGCCACCTGAGCGCAAACGATGGCGTCACGCTGACAACGAGTGTTGTCTTTGGCTTGTCCTCAAAGAGGCGTTGCGTAACGTCGGTGATTTCCGCGATCAGCGGAGCGATCGCGTTGTAATAGAGCTCGCCTTTTTCCGTAAAGGTGACGGCGTGGCTCGTGCGGTTCAACAGCTTGCATCCAAGCTGCTCTTCAAGGGTTTTGATCTTCAGGCTAATGGCGCCGGCGGTGAGCAGCATCTCGTCGGCTGCCCGGCGGAAGCTCTTTCTCTTGCCGACGATTACAAAAGCCATGAGGCTGGACAAGGAGGGTGATTTCAGCATTTCTTCGATTAGTTTTTTTAAATCTATAACTCAGAAATACTGGATTTTCCTTTTCAAGTCATCCGCTAAATTCGGCTTTGTTCCACTCAAGGCGTTATGCGCGATTAGCATATGTAAATCTCAAAAAGGAAATCGAAGCATGAGATCGGATGTCTCGCGGTGGCTTTTGGTCGCTTTGGGGTTCGTGAGTTTGGCGCTGGCGTTTTCGACCAGATCCTTCCTTGGCCTGACGATGCCGGAATGGGAGTTGGAGTTCGGCTGGACCAGGAGTTCCATATCCGGGGGCGGGGCTGTCGCGCTCGTCGTTATGGCAGGAATTGCTCCTCTGGTCGGATATGCAATCGACCGATATGGGGCAAGGCTCGTGCTTTCAATTGGCATGGCCGTCGTTGGCATCGGTTCGCTCATGTTGTCGGCGATGCAAGGACAGGCGATGTTTTTCCTCGCCTTTGGCGGCGTTTCTGCGCTGGGATTCGGGATTGTGTCCATGCATGCGGTCGCGACCGCGATTGCCCCTGTTTTCGAGAAAAACCGTGGGCTGGCGACGGGCATCGCATCGGGTGGGGCGACCGCAGGGCAACTGTTGTTCGTGCCATTGTTCTCGCTCGTTTTATCGCTGTGGGGATGGCGTGCCGGTTACGCAATCATGGCGATCGTCACATTGGCGATCGCTGCAATGTTCCCGATGGTGCTTTGTCAGGCAAAAGGCAGTCGCGTTGACCGCGCCAGATCCGAAGCAAAGTCGGAAAGTTTGCGCAGCCGTCTGCGGATGCTTGCCACCAGCCCGGTTTTTCATGCCCTGTTTTGGAGCTTTTCCATTTGCGGGTTCAGTACCGCGGGTATCATCGAAACGCATTTGCTGCCATATGCGGCCATATGCGGATATGGCCCGGTCGCGAGCGCATCGGCCTATGGAGTGTTGTCGGCGTTCAATCTGCTTGGCATGGTCGCCGCCGGGTATCTGAGCGACCGCATCAACAACGTCCTGCTGTTATTCGGGATTTATCTGCTGCGGGCCGTCAGCTTCGTGATGTTGCTGTATATCGATGTCGACGTAACGCTGTTATTCGCCTTTGCGGCCGCTTTCGGATTGTTCGACTATTCAACTGTGCCGGTAACCGCCAGTCTCGTTGCAAATCGTCTGGGGGTGAAAACGATGGGGCTCGCCATGGGGTTGCTGGCCACCGGTCATGCGCTTGGGGCTGCAGCCGGGGCTTACCTCGGCGGGGTCGTCTTCGATTCTTTCGCGAGCTACGGATACGTGTGGGTTTCGTCGGTTGTGCTGGCGGTGATCTCGGCCTTCATTGTGACGATCATACCGGGCCGTCCGGTAGATGCAGGCAGGTTGCAGGGGGTTGTTTGACGGGAAGGCGTTGATGCGACAGGAGGCAGGGGCTTCACCGGGAAGAAGAGCGGAAGCCGAAGCGGAGGGGCGCTTTTGGAAAGCGCTCGCCCCATCTTCGAAAATTGAAGCTCAATCCGGCAAGGCTCGCTATATATTGCCGTTTTCGTCATAGTCGCAGCCAGACTACGGGCGAGGCGGCGGGTAAGCGGGAGAGCGCCATGAAGCTTGAGAGTATCGAAACCTTCGTCGTCGCCAATCCGCCACCCCGGCACGGCGGGCGCTATTTCATTTTCCTCAAGCTTGTCACGAGTTGCGGCATCGTTGGCGTCGGCGAAATCTATAATGCCACCTTCAGCGGCGATCTTTGCGCGGCGATGGCGAAAGAGGTTTTCGCCAGGCACTTTGAGGGCAACGATCCGCATCATATCGAGAAGATGTGGCGGCAAACCTATGGCGCGGGATATACGCTGCGGCCGGATGTGACCGTCATGGGGGTGTTGAGCGGTTTGGAAATGGCCTGCTGGGATATCATCGGCAAGGCGGCGGGAAAGCCGGTCTATGAATTGTTAGGCGGCAAAGTTCATGACCGATTGCGCAGCTACACCTATCTTTATCCGGCAACCGGCGACGTCTACCCCGATCCGGATACCGCCAATGTCTATAACGATCCGGATATGGCGGCGGAAGCGGCGCTAAAGGCGGTGGAGCTTGGGTTCACCGCCGTCAAATTCGATCCCGCCGGCCCCTATACCGTCTATGACGGCCATCAGCCGCGTCTTGAGGATCTCGACCGTTCGGAACTCTTTTGCAAACGCATTCGCGAGGCCGTGGGCAATCGGGCGGACTTGCTGTTCGGCACGCACGGGCAATTCACCGTTTCGGGTGCAAAACGCATGGCGCGGCGGCTGGAGAAATACGATCCGCTATGGTTCGAGGAGCCGATTTCGCCCGAGAACCCGGCGGATATGGCGGAAGTGGCGCGTTTCACCTCCATACCGGTCGCGACCGGCGAGAGGCTTTGCACCAGGCATGAGTTTGCCCGCGTTCTGGAAAGCGGGGCGGCGTCGATCCTGCAAATGAATTTGGGCCGCGTCGGCGGCTTGCTGGAGGCGAAGAAAATCGCCGGAATGGCGGAGACCCGCTCCGCCCAGATCGCGCCGCATCTTTATTGCGGCCCGGTCGTGGCCGCCGCCAATATCCAGATTTCGACCTGCAGCCCGAATTTCCTGATCCTTGAATTCGATCGGCCGGTTTGACGGACCTTACGGTTCGTCTCCTCAAGACGCCGATCGTTTGGGAAGACGGCTATGTCATTCCCTCAAATGCTCCAGGCCTTGGCATCGAGCTTGACGAGGAAGCGGCGCGCGCCAATCCCTATACGGGTGGCGAATTGCATCTGGGAATGACGACCGATCCGCTGGTGCCCTGAGGCAAGGATATGTCGCGAATTGGTATGCCGGATTGCGCAAAATGGATCGCGACAATACCGATTGCCGCGGCTAGTGTGGTGAATTTGAAATACGCCTCATTTCAGCAGCATCCGCCGGAGCGTATTTCAAATTCAATAACCACACTGGAAATATAGACCTGCTAGTCACCCTTTTGAATTTGAAGTTCGCTCAGAGCCGGTTGCGAAATGAGACGAACTTCAGATTCGGGTGACTAGTGAGTTTTCAGGCAGGATATGACCGGTCGTCTTGAAAACGGGCCCCATCGCCACTCTCCATAAGAAGACAAGCCGGGAAACGAACTCCACCTCACGCAACCAAAAGGCATCGCCGCGCATATGGACAGTTTCGATATCGTCATCGTCGGGGCGGGTTCCGCCGGTTGCGTTTTGGCCAATCGGCTCAGCGAAAAGCCGTCGCTGCGCGTCCTCCTGCTTGAGGCTGGCGGCAGCGATCTGAATTTCTGGGTGCGTATGCCGATCGGCTACGGCAAGACCTTCCATCATCCAGGCCTCAACTGGCGGTACATGAGCGAGCCGGATCCGGGAACCGCGGGCCGGCCAAGTTACTGGCCGCGCGGCAAGGTGATCGGCGGTTCGAGTTCGATCAACGCCATGGTCTATATTCGCGGCCAGGCGCGCGATTTCGACGATTGGGAAGCCTTGGGAAATCCCGGCTGGGGGTTTGCCGATGTCTTGCCGGCTTATAAACGTCTGGAAGACAATCTCGCCGGTGCTGACGACTGGCGCGGCCAGGGCGGCCCGCTGACGGTGACGAGCATCGAAGATCAGGTCCATCCCCTTTGCGACAATTATCTTGCTGGAGCGGAAGAGGCCGGACTTCATCGCAATCCGGATTTCAACGGCGCGACGCAGGAAGGCGTCGGCATCTACCAGATCACCACGCGCAAGGGGTTTCGGTGTTCGGCGGCGACTGCTTTCCTCAATCCGGCGCGGCGGCGGGCGAACCTTGAGGTGCGCTCTGGCGCGCATGTGACGCGGATCCTGTTTGAAGGCAAAAAGGCCGTCGGCGTCGAATACAAACAGGGCGAGCACACGCATCGCGTCATGGCGGGGCGGGAGGTGATCCTTTCCGCTGGTGCCGTCAATTCGCCGCAGATCCTGCAGCTTTCGGGCATCGGTGCGCCTGATACGCTGAAAGCCATGGGTCTGGACGTGGTGCATGCGGCGCCGGAAGTCGGGCAAAACCTGCAGGATCATATCGGTTTCGATCATTATTTCGAGTGCACCCGCCCGACCTTGAACAACGTGCTCAGGCCATGGTGGGGCAGGCTCGGCGTCGGCCTTCGCTATGTTTTGACGCGCGGCGGCCCGCTGTCGCTCAGCGTCAATCAGGGCGGCGGGTTCTTCCGCACCAGCGCGGATCGCGACCGGCCGAACATGCAGCTTTATTTCTCACCCGTCAGCTATACCCGCGCTCTGCCGGGCAAGCGCGCGCTTATGAGCCCGGACCCTTTCGCGGGCTTCCTGCTCGGCGTTTCCAACTGCCATCCGAAAAGCCGTGGGCGGATCGAGATCCGCTCCGCCGATCCCTTCGCCGCGCCGAAGATCACGCCGAACTACCTCTCGGATGAGGCCGATGTGGTCGAGCTTCTGGAAGCGGGAAGGATGCTCCGGCGCATTTCCGCCACCCGGCCGATGCGCGAGATTATCCGCCGCGAAATCAAGCCTGGCGTCGAGGTGGAAAGCGACGAGGCGATGATCGCCGATATCAGGGAGCGCTCCGGCACGGTGTTCCATCCCTGCGGCACCTGCGCCATGGGTCCCGACGCTGCGACATCCGTGGTCGATCCCCGCTTGCGGGTGCATGGCGTGGAAGGGTTGAGGGTGATCGATGCCTCGATTTTCCCGAAGATCACCGCCGGCAATCTCAACGCACCGACGATCATGGTCGGCGAAAAGGGCGCTGCGATGGTGTTGGAGGATCTGGCCTAGCCAGCCCTCGCGTGGCGCTTGCCGCGCATGTCGTTGAGCACCTCTGCCAGCGTTTCCACCCCCGCCTCGATGTCGCGCGGCGGGGTGGCGCTGAAGCCGATGATCAGCCCCTTTTGCGTGACGGGCGTGATCGCGAAGCGGCTCACGGGCTGGATGATGATCCCCCTTTCGCCGGCCTGCCTTGCCACGTCCACCTCGTCGAAATCCGGCGCGAGCCGCGCGATCGTCTGGAACCCGGTGTCGGTGGGCACCACCTCCATCATGCCGCCGAGATGGCGGGTGCTCGCATCGATCAGCGCATCGTGCCGTTCGGCGTAGACGCGGCGCATCTGGCGGATGTGCGTGGCGAAATGGCCTTGCTCGATGAAGCTCGCCATCACCGATTGCAGGCTCGTCGGCGCGCCCTGCATCGTGGCTTCGGCGATGCGGCGGAAGGCGGGCGCCAGTTCCGGCGGCGCGACCACATAGCCCAGTCGAAGTGCGGCGAACATCGACTTGGAGAAGGTGCCGACATAGATCACCCGCCCGGTGGTATCGACGCTCTTCAGCGTTGGCGGCGGGTGGCCGCAGTAGCGAAATTCGCCCACATAGTCGTCCTCGACGATCCATGCGCCGTTCTGCTCGACGGCGTTCAGGAGTTCGAAGCGCCGGCGCAGCGACATGGTCATGCCGAGCGGATGCTGATGGGCGGGGGTGACGAAGGCGAGGCGAAAATCGGCCGCAAGCGCGAGGCCTGCGGCGACATCAATGCCTTCGTCGTCGAGGGGCACCGGGATCAGCCTTGCGCCGCTGGTGATCAGGCTGTTGCGCGCGCCGATCGGGCCGGGATTTTCCAGCCAGACCTTGTCGCCCGGATTGAGCAGCATATTGGCGATGCGGTTGAAGGCGTCCTGAGCGCCATTGAAGATGAAGACTTCCTCCGGCGCGCAGACGATGCCCCGGTTGGCGCGCAGATGCATGGCGATTGCCCGGCGCAGCGCCATCAGCCCTTCCGCATCCGGATAGCCGAGCACGAGGTTGCGCGGTTGCCGCCAGTATTGCGCTGAAAGTTTGGCCCAGAGCGCCATGGGAAACTGGTCGAAAGCCGACATTCCGGTGGTGAAGGCGCGCGGGCTGTCGGGGTGGGAAAGGCGGGGGAAATATTGCTCGGATGCCTCAAGGCTGAGCCGCCCCAATTGCGAGCCGCCAGGCCCCTTGTCCTGCCTTCCAGGGTTTGATTGCGGGATCGGGCGTTCCGCATCCAGCGCTTCGCTGACGAAGGCTCCCGCGCCGACGCGCGAGAAGATCAGCCCTTCGGCGGTCAATTGCTCGTAGGCGTTGATCGCCGTCGTGCGGGAGACGCCCTGATCGCGCGCCAGCGTGCGGCTGGAGGGGAGGCGCTGGCCCGCCGGCAGATGGCCCGAAAGGATCAACTCGCGCAGGGCGCAGACCAGTTGCGTGCCGAGCGTGGCCCGCTCGTTACGGTCGAGACGGAGTGTGGGGATCAGCGCGCCGCCAGCGAATTTCACCATTGCTCATATGTTTCCCGGTTCAAGATTCCCCTGTAGGACTGGTCTGAAGGTTTTTCCATAGTGGACCTTATCGACAGGCCAATTTGCCCGCACTCTTCGGCTTGATCATCCATACATTCTGCAATCGGGCCGTCATGAAACTGACCTCAATCGAATCCTTCTCCACCCCCTTCGTCGGGCTGGTTCGCGTCACCGACGAGACAGGCGCCACCGGCTGGGGGCAGGTGTCGACCTATCATTCCGATATCACGGCGAAGGTGCTGCATCGTCAGGTCGCTCCCTGGACGGTGGGTGTCGACATCACCGATCTCGACGATCATCTCGATCTCATCACCGAGAAGGAGCACAAGTTTCCAGGCTCCTATCTGCGCCGGGCGATGGCGGGTCTCGACACGGCGATCTGGGATCTTCGCGGCAAGAAGGCGGGCAAGCCGGTGGCGGAGCTTTTGGGCGGCAGCGCCGGTCCGCTTCGCGCCTATGCCTCCTCGATGAAACGCGACATCACGCCGAAGGACGAGGCGGAGCGGTTTCGCCGTCTTCGCCAGGAGTTCGGCTTCGATGCCTTCAAGTTCCGCGTCGGCGCGGAGGTCGGACGCAACAAGGACGAATGGCCGGGGCGCACCGAAGAGATTATTCCAACGATTGCCCGCGCCATGGGCGAGGGCGTCGATCTTCTGGCGGATGCCAATTCCTGTTACTCGCCGGCACGGGCGATCGAGGTCGGGCGGATGATGGAAGCAAACGGCATGGTCCACTATGAGGAACCTTGCCCTTATTGGGAGCTGGAGCAGACCAAAGAAGTCACCGACGCTCTCGACATCGACGTCACCGGCGGCGAGCAGGACTGCGACCTGACGATCTGGCGGCGGATGATCGACATGCGCGCGGTCGATATCGTGCAGCCTGATATCTGCTATCTCGGCGGTATCGCCCGCACGCTTCGCGTGGCGCGCATGGCGGAGGCGGCCGGCCTGCCGGTGACGCCGCATAGCGCCAACCTGTCGCTCGTCACGCTCTTCACCATGCACCTTTTGCGCGCCATCCCCAATGCCGGCAAGTATCTGGAATTCTCCATCGAGGGACTTGACTATTATCCCTGGCAGCAAGGCATATTCCGCAACGATCCCTACAAGATCGTCGACGGCAAGGCGACCGTGACCGACGCGCCCGGCTGGGGCGTGGAGATCGAGCCGGAATGGCTGGCGAAATCGACTTACGAAATCAGCGAGGCCGCATAAAATGAGCGATCTTTCCAATCGGCTCGTCGAGGAATATTTCGCAACCGGCACGATTGCCGGGCTGCCGGACGGCCATTTCATCGATGGCGCGTTCGTCGCGCCCGCCTCCGGCGGCAAGATGGAAACCTACGATCCTGGGTCCTCGCGCGCCTTTCACGCCTTTGCGGCTGGCGATGGCGAGGATGTCGAGCGAGCCGTTGCGGCAGCGAGCCGCGCCCAGTTGGCCTGGGGCCGCACGAAGGCGTCCGAGCGCGGCGCAATCCTTGCCCGCGCGGCGGCGTTGATCCGTGAAGAAGCGGCGCGGATTGCAGTGGTAGAATGTCTCGATAGCGGCAAGCCGCTGCAAGAGGCGGAGGGCGATGTCGCGGGTGCGGCGCGCTGCTTCGACTATTACGCGGGCGCTGCCGACAAGCTGCAGGGCGACAGTTTCCCTCTCGGGACCGATTATATCGGCTATTCGGTGCATGAGCCGGTCGGCGTCACTGCCCATATCATTCCCTGGAATTATCCGCTGTCGACGGCGGCGCGCGGCTTCGCGCCGGCCCTTGCCGCAGGCTGCACGGTGGTCGGAAAGCCCGCCGAACAAACACCGCTCACAGCGCTTATGCTGGCGGATATCCTGCACCGCGCCGGGCTTCCCGCCGGTGTCTGCAACGTCGTCACCGGCACGGGTGCCGCCGTTGGCGTGCCGCTCGTGCGCCATAGTAACGTTCGCCACGTCACTTTCACTGGCTCGGTTCCGACCGGAGTGGGCGTCATGCAGGCGGCTGCGCCCAACATCACCAGCGTCGTGCTGGAACTTGGCGGCAAATCGCCGGTCGTCGTGCTCGCCGATGCGGATCTTGACGCGGCTGTTGAAGGCATACTCGGCGCGATCTACGAAAACGCCGGACAGATTTGCTCGGCCGGATCGCGGCTTGTGGTGGACCGCAGGGTCCATGATGAACTCGTCGGCCGGCTGGCAGATCGCGCCGCCGCCTTAACGATCGGTCACGGTTTGCGCCGGCCCCAGCTCGGGCCGCTGAATTCCGCTGCGCATCTTAAAAAAGTCGCCGGTTACGTCGCGGGGGCGAGGTCGCGGGGGCTAACCATCGCCACGGGCGGCAATACGACCGTCGATCCTGAGACCGGCGGCGGCTGGTTCCTGGAGCCGACCATCATCGACAATGCGCCGGCTAACGATATCGTGGTTCAGGAGGAGATATTCGGCCCCGTCCTCACCGTGCAGATCGTGGAGGGCGAGGAAGAAGCCGTGCAAGCGGCCAACGGCACGCCTTTCGGTCTGGTCGCCGGCATCTATACACGCGATTTTGCAGCCGCCCATCGGCTGGCGCGTGATATCGATGCGGGGCAGGTCTACATCAACGAATATTTCGCCGGCGGTATCGAAGTGCCTTTCGGCGGCAACAAGATGTCGGGTTTCGGGCGGGAAAAGGGGCTGGCCGCGTTGCAAAGCTATACGAAACTGAAGAGCATCGCCGCGCGGATCGGGCGATAAGCGATGGCGTCCTCGATCTTTACGCCTGACGTGAAAATGACGCCCTACTGGTGGGACACCTCGCCGCTTTCCCAAGCCGGCGAAGTTCCTTTGCCGGCCAAGGCCGACGTGGTGGTGGTCGGGGCGGGTTATACCGGCCTCAATGCGGCATTGCAGATTGCCCGCGGCGGCCGCAGCGTTGTGGTCTGCGATGCGGAAGCCGCCGGTTGGGGATGCAGCAGCCGCAACGGCGGCCAGATCAGCACCAGCGTGAAGCCAGACCTCGCCACGCTTTCGCGCCGGCATGGCGAGGATGTTGCGCGCCAGATCCTTCAGGACGGGCGCGATTCGCTCGCCTGGATCGGCGATTTCGTGCGGGACGAGGAGATCGACTGCAATTTCGAAGTGACGGGTCGTTTCCACGCGGCTCATAACGCGGCATCGTTTCGTTCGCTGGTCGGCTCGCTCGAGAATCAGCCCAAGGGGCTTGAAGTGCCGGCCCATGTCGTGCCGCGCTCCGAGCAACGCAGCGAGATCGGCACCGACGCCTATCACGGCGGCGTGGTCTACGAGAAACATGCCTCAATCGATCCGGGCCGTTATCACGCCGGTCTGCTTGCCCGTGCACAGGAAGCGGGTGCGCAGATCGTCGCCCATTGCGCGGTGAAGGACATCGCCCGCGACGGCGACGGCTTTGAACTCGATACCGCGCAGGGCCGCATCAAGGCGCGCGATGTCGTGCTGGCGACCAATGGCTACAGCGGCGCTTTATCGCGCTGGCACCGGCGGCGCATCATTCCCATCGGCAGCTATATCATCGCCACCGAGGAGTTGCCGGAAGCGGTGATCGACGAGGTGATCCCGAAAAACCGGATCGTGTCGGACAGCCGCCGGGTGGTCTATTACTACCGCGCCTCGCCCGACCGGCGGCGGATCCTCTTCGGCGGGCGTGTCAGCCATGCAGAAACCGACCCGCGCATCAGCGCGCCGGCGCTCCACCGGGAGATGGTGCGCCTGTTTCCGCAGCTTGCGGGTGCGCGCGTTTCCCATTCGTGGATGGGTTTCGTCGGCTATACGTTCGACAAGCTCGCCCACACGGGCGAACATGACGGCATTCACTATGCGATGGGCTATTGCGGCTCAGGCGTCGGCATGGCGAGCTACCTCGGCATGCGGACCGGGCAGCGTGTGCTGGGCTTGAGGGAAGGCGCGACCGGGCATCAGCAATCGGGCTTTCCGACGCGTCCTTATTACACGGGCAAGCCCTGGTTTCTGGCTCCTGCCGTCAGCTGGTACAAGCTGCGGGATCGTATGGACGTTTAGTGCGGCTCCGGGGTTTCCGGCTGGCGCGCGCAGGCGGCTGGGGAATAACGGATTTGGGATGACAAACGGGCCAAAAAGGCTTTCTACTGTGGCGGAATTCGGCATATAAAAAATACCCTTAGCTTTTTTGACAGGCGTCGCATGGCGCCGGGGACGGTCATCGGACCGTCACAAGACCGAGATGGAACCGACAATAAAAAATGACATTGGGGAACTGTCGGCTAACCGAGGAGAAGCAGATGAAATATCCAATAAAAGCACTACTGGCGACCACGGCGATCGTGTTTGCGGTCGCATCGACATCGGCACAGGCAGAGACGCTGCGCCTGCTGACGTGGGGCGGCTATGCGCCTGACGACGTGATCGCCAAGTTCGAAGAGAAGTATCCCGACATCGACGTCGAGGTGACCTTCTCCAACAACGAGGAAATGATCGCCAAGCTGCGCGCCACCGGCGGCGCCGGTTTCGACCTTGCCCAGCCGAGCCACGACCGCATCTTCGCCGTGCAGCAGGAATACGACATCTACAAGCCGCTCGACCTGTCGAAGATCGACACGCCGTCGATGGAGGCGAGCCTTGCTAGACGGCGTCAAGGCCAACACCACGATCGACGGCGAGGTCTACGCCGTGCCGCACCAATGGGGCACGTCCGGCCTGATGGCCGACATGACCAAGGCGCCCGACGTCAAGAGCTGGGCTGACCTGTGCGACCCGCAAGTACAAGGGCCGCACCTCGATGCGCCTGCAGCGCACCATCCTGCTGGGCATGGCCTTCGCCATGGGCAAGGATCCGTTCGCCACCTATTCCGATCTCGACGAGTATCAGAAGATCCTCGACGAGGTCACCGACAAGCTGATCGCCTGCAAGGCCAACATCAAGACCTATTGGACGGGCGGCGACGATCTGTCCAACCTGATGCTGTCGGGCGAAGTGGTTGCGTCCGAGACCTGGGATTCGACCGCCTTCAAGCTCTACGGCGAGAACAAGAACATCGTCTTCATTCCGCCGGAAACCGGTGCGCTGGCCTGGATCGACACCTTCGCGATTCCGCCAAGGGCGAGAGCCGATGATGCCGCCTACAAGTGGATCAACTTCGTGCTGCAGCCCGAGAACGTGACGATCATGTCGGCGTCGCACCGGCGCCATCGCCGCCGTCAAGGGCGGTATCGAGCTCCTGCCGGAAGACAAGAAGGCCGCCGTCAGTGCGGCCTTCGACGAAGACGATATCGCCAACCTGAAGTTCTTCGCCAACATCCCGGCCGGGGTGGAGGACATGGAAGGCAAGGCGCTCGAGCGGATCAAGGCCGCTGCGAACTGATCAACGTCGAAAGTCTGGCGATAGTTCGACAACGCGCGGGCGGAGGAGGCGCAAGAGCGTCCTCCCGCTTTGCCAGCGTGATCTTTCGCCCGCAGATCCCATAGCCAAGAGCAGTTCAATGTTCGATCTGCAATGCGAGAGCGTGACCAAGCGGTTCGGCAAATTCACCGCCGTCGACGGCGTATCCTTCGATATCCCGAGCGGGTCGTTCTTTTCGATCCTCGGCCCGTCCGGTTGCGGCAAGACCACCCTGATGCGCATGATCGCCGGTTTCGAAAAGCCGAACAGCGGCGATATCCAGATCAAGGGCAAGTCGGTGCTCGGCGATGCCGCCGAACCGGCGCAACGTCAAGATGGTGTTCCAGCACCTGGCGCTGTTTCCGATGATGAACGTCGGCGAGAACATCGCCTACGGCCTGCGCTGCCGGGGCGAGCGCAAGGCCGAGATCCGGCCGCAAGGTCCGCGCCGTGCTCGACCGGATCGGGCTGCCCGGCGTCGAGGACAAGCGAGATTTCCCAATTGTCGGGCGGCCAGAAGCAGCGCATCGCCATCGCGCGCTGCATGGTGCTGGAGCCGGACGTGCTTCTGCTCGACGAGCCGCTCGGCGCGCTGGATCTGAAGCTGCGCGAGCACATGAAGATCGAGCTGAAGCAGCTGCAGCACCGGTTCGACACGACGTTTCTCTACATCACCCACGACCAGTCCGAAGCGCTTGTCATGTCGGACAAGGTGGCGGTGATGAACGCCGGGCGGTTCGAGCAGATCGGCCCGCCGCGAGATCTCTACCACGCGCCGAAGTCCGGCTTCGTCGCGGGTTTCGTCGGCGACAGCAACCGCTGGAAAGGCGAGGTGACCGAGGCTTCGCGGCGGCATGGCGAGGGTCGCTTTGGCAGGCGGCGCGAATGTCTATCGCACCTGCCGGCGACAATCGCGTGGTCAAGGCGTTCGAAGGCCGAAGTGTTCGTGCGTCCCGAGGCGATTGCCATCGGGGCAGCAGTCAATGGCGCCGGGTCCGCAGCCGGCGGTGAGACGAATGCGCTGCCGGCAGGATCGACAGTCTGTCTGTTCAACGGCGCCAACAGCCGCATCCTGGTTCGCACGGCGGCGGGCGAACTGATCGAGGTGAATGCGACGGATTGCCGAGGCGAGAGCCGCGACCTCGCCGAGGCGACGACGTGACAATCAGCTGGGCCGGACAATCGCGGGCTTTGCTTCGGATGGCGGAGTAGACGCAGTGCCACGCAGCGACGCCGGGAAACTCTCGCTCATCCTGCTTCTGACGCCGTTCGTGCTGTGGATCGGTCTTCTGATCGTGCTGCCGCAGGTCGGGCATCGGCTACATTTCGCTTCGCGAGAAGGTCGGCCCGCGGCCAATACACCTTCGGCCTCGGCGAACTACGTCGCGTTCATCAACGAGCCGATCTACTGGAACACGCTGCTTCGCACCGGCGTGGATGTCGCATGTCTGGTTACGATCCTGGCGCTGTTCGTCGGCTTTCCGATTGCCTATTACATTGCCAAGATCGCGCAGGCGCGGTCGCGGGCGGCGCTGTTCCTCCTCTGCCTGATCCCGCTTTGGGTCAGCGATCTGGTGCGTGCCTTCGGCTGGATCGTGCTTCTGCGCGAAACCGGCATCGTCTCCGAGCGCGCTGCAATCGGCGGGGCTCGATCGATGGCCCGGTCGAGATGCTCTACAACGACGTCACCGTGGTGATCGGGCTGGTCTACACGGTGATCCTGTTCATGATCGTGCCGCTGGTCTCGACACTCGACGGCATGGACAATGCGATGCTCGAGGCAGGCTACAATCTCGGCGGCAGCCGGTTCACGGTCTTTCGCCGCATCATCGTGCCCTACGCCATGCCGGGCATCGTCGCCGGCTGCATCATCGTCTTCATGCTGACGGCCGGCAGCTATCTCACGCCGATCCTGCTCGGCGGCAAGAACTCAGCAGCTGGTTCACCGAGCAGATCTACGACCAGTTCATCACCCGCTACAATTGGGAGGCCGGCGCCACGTTCGGTGTGCTCCTGCTTGGCTTCACGTCGTTCGTGGTGTGGCTGGGGCTCGGCTGACGGGTCAGAACCTCGCCTCGACCGTGGCGAAGGGCTGAAGGCATAGTCCAGAACGCCACCGCTCGCCGTCTGCTTGCCTGCTCGTCTACCGCCGCTACATGGTGCTGTTCTTCGCTCTATCTGGCGGCGCCCCTGATTGCGGCCGGCGTCTTCGCCTTCAACGATTCGACCTTCCCCGCCCTGCCCTGGCAAGGGTTCACGCTGGACTGGTTCTTCGGCGATACCGAACCGAAGCTCGGCATGTTCCACGACCGCCGGCTGCTGCAGCGGGCTGAACAATTCGCTCTACATCGGCGTCATCGTTTCGGCGCATGTCCGTCATCGCCGGCACCTGCAACGCCTTCCTGTTCGAGCGCACGGAATTTCCCGTTCAAGAATGTGCTCTACATCCTGATGGTGATTCCGCTGGTGATCCCGGGCGTCATCCTCGGCATCTCGATCCTCGTCTGTC
This sequence comes from uncultured Alphaproteobacteria bacterium, assembly GCA_963698365.1. Taxonomy (GTDB): domain Bacteria; phylum Pseudomonadota; class Alphaproteobacteria; order Rhizobiales; family Stappiaceae; genus Hongsoonwoonella. Next base: position 103,521 of record CAVOQM010000002.1, on the reverse strand, counting down.
GCCAGCATGATCGCCAATGGTCTCGACAAGGGGCTCGGCGATCGATATCGGCTTTCTGCGTCCGGGCCTGATCCTGGTGATCGTACTGGGGCAGTTCTCGTTCCTGACGACGATCACGTCGCTGGTGATCTCGGCGCGGTTGCAGCAAGTTCGATGTCGCGCTGGAAGAGGCGGCGCTCAATCTGGGCGCGACGCGGATCAGGGTGCTGGCTACCGTCACGCTGCCCTATCTGATGCCGGCGCTGTTCTCCGCCTTCATCGTCGCGTTTCTGGTGTCGTTCGAGAACTTCAACACGACCCTGATGCTGGTTGGTTCCGACGCGCCGCTGACGATCACCATGTACGACCGGATGGTCAAGGTCGGTTCGACGCCCGTGCTCAACGCCGTTTCCTTCTTCCTGATGGTCAGCTCGGGGTGCCTGGCGTTGCTCAGCGTCTTTGCGCAGCGAAACAAGCCGGCGGAATAACCACCGAAGCAATCAGGCTCCCCGATCTGGAAGGCAAAATCCGCGCCTGTTCCGCCCCGAAGAAGAACGGGAGGAGCAAGCGCGGATTTTTTATTCAACCGGATGCCAATACGACGGACACGGACCCGCCATAGGCGAAGCGTCTCAGGCGATGGCTCGCGATGCCTCGCGCACCCTTTGCGTTGCCGCCTCGATTTCGGCGGTCGATGCGGAGACCGACTGCACCGTTCCCGTCACCAGTTCCACGCCTGCCGATGCCGCATGCATGTTGGAGGAGATATCCTGCGTCACGGCTGACTGCTCCTCGACTGCGGAGGAGATCGTCGTCGAGATCTCGCTGATGCGGTCGATGATGGCGATGATCTTCTCGATCGAGGAGACGGCGTTTCCGGCGGTTCCCTGTACGGATACGATCTGGGCGGAGATTTCCTCCGTCGCCTTGCTGGTCTGCGCAGCGAGATTTTTCACTTCCGAGGCAACGACGGCAAAGCCCTTGCCGGCTTCGCCCGCGCGTGCCGCCTCGATCGTCGCATTGAGCGCCAGGAGGTTGGTTTGATTGGCGATATTGTCGATCAGCTCGATGATATTGCCGATCTTTTGCGCGTCTTCGGAAAGTCCGGCCATGATCGTGTTGGAGTGGCTGGCCTCGGTCACGGCCTCGCGGGCAACTTCCATGGCGACGCCGACTTGCCGGGTGATCTCCTGGATCGAAGCGACCAGTTCTTCCGCCGCCGCCGCCACGGCCTGCACGTTGGTTGCCGTCTGGACGGCAGCGTTTGCTGAATCCGTCGATTGCCTGAAGGCTGCGGAGACCGACTGCACCACTTCATCGAGGCTGCGGTCGATGGTGCTTTGCACGCTTGCGCGGCGATTGCGCTCAAGCACCTGTGCGGTGACGTCCGTCGCCAATTTCACCACCTTTACCGGTCGTCCGCGCGCATCGAAAATCGGGTTGTAACTTGCCTGGATCCAGACTTGTTTGCCGCCCTTGCCAAGGCGCTTGAATTCGCCGGCCTTGAATTTTCCCTGCGAAAGGTCCTGCCAGAACGCGCGGTATTCCGAGCTGCTTTTCATTGCAGGGTCGATGAACAGGCTGTGGTGTTTGCTTTTGATTTCGTCAAGGCTGTAGCCGAGAGCCTTGAGAAAGTTCTCATTGGCATGGAGGATGGTGCCATCGAGCGCGAAATGGATGACCGCCTGGGATTTGTTGATGGCCTCGATCTGGCCTTCGAATTCCGATTGCCGCAGCTTTTGTTCCGTCACATCGGTCGCGACCTTGACGACCCTTACCGTCTTTCCCTGGCGATTGAACACGGGGCTGTAGGTTGCCTGGATCCAGATCTCCTTGCCGCCCTTGCCGATCCGCATGAACTCGCCGGCCTGATATTTACCGTTGGCAAGACTGTCCCAAAAGGACTTGTACTCGCGGCTCTTGGCGAAAGCAGGATCGACGAACAGGCTGTGGTGCTTCCCTGTGATTTCCTTGAGGGAATAGCCGATCGCCTTCAGGAAGTTTGCATTTGCCGTCAGGATCGTTCCATCTGGCAGAAACTCGATGATCGCTTGCGAGCGGCTGACTGCATCGAGTGTTGCTGTATCGTTCGTACCGGAAAAAATGGACTTCATTTTTGGTCAGTGCCTCGCGCAATCGGTCGTCATTGGAGCGCAGCGCTGCAAGATCTTTAAATTCGAACCGGCCTGCCCCACCTGCATCGCAACGAATAGTCCGGTTTTTCTTTCCAATTTGTAAACCATCGGCCTCACAGGAAATTGTATATTCAAAATTCAATCCTTTAGACCGGAAATAACTTAAAGAAAGAAGTAGAGTTGGAATTTGTTATTTCGTAAAACTGGCGATTAATTAAAGATATGGATAAAAATTACAATGTAGAAATCTCATAGAAAAATAATTAGCGTCGGTTAAATCACCGATATATATGATGATTTTGCTTCCGGTTTCTTGCTTGCTTCCTTGAATTTATACGATTATTCGTCTGATTGCCTCCGGTGCATGACGCTCGCAAGCGCGAACCGGCTCAGGCACTTATGCGGGTAGAGCCGGTCCCGTCCCAACGCTTTCCCTAACGACGTTTTCCCTCACGACGCTTTGCGTAGAACCGCGACGCCCGCGCCGGCAAGCGGCGTGGCCCCGACGATCAACTCGCTTCCGCTCGTGAGTGCGCCGATATCGACCGGATCTTCGCCATAATTGAAAATATACCGGTAGCCGCCGTGATCGCGGATACGAACTGTCTCCGGCAGGCTCATGCGCTCCATACCGGCCTGATCCAGCGCAAGCGCAATGGTTTCGCTTAATAGATCGTCGCTCGGCCAACCGGCGAGATAGGCGCCCTTCTTACTGGTGAGAAGTGCTGGATGACCGTCTTCGCTTTCGATCAGCGCCATAACGCCGTCCCCCGCGCGGATGAACTCGCGCCAGCGGGTGAAATGCAGTCCTGCGGCGCGGTTTCTGAGGCAGACGAGCGCGCCGGGGCGCAGGCTTTCCACGCGCCGGACGGTCATGTCGAAAAACGCCCGCAAGGGGCCGGGCGGCAGCGCTTCGGGGATCTGGAAGTCCGGTGTTTCGCGCCGCTTCGAGGTCCTGCCAGCAGGAAGCCCTCCGAAGCGTCGAGCGCCGCGACGAGTTCCGCTGAAGGGCTCATCAACCCGGGCATGACGACGAGCTTGCGCCCTTCGACTGCAGCAGCCGTTGGCGGCACAACGTCGATGGAAAGCCCCGCCTGCCGGAGCGCGCGATAGAAGGCAAGCACAAGATCGAGGTAACGGAAATCCTTGCCCTGCGGCTGGATGCTCCAGGCCCAGTCGCTTTCGTAATCGAAGACGAGCGCCACATCGGCGCGCTGGAGCGAAACCCTCGCGTCGAGTGTTGCCAACTCGGCCGTAACCGTCTTGCAGACATCATAGGCCTCGTTCGGCGAACCATCGGGCAGGAGCAGCGCTTCATGTTGCTGTTCCTGCGCGAAGGGCGCCTGCCGCCAGCGAAAATAGGAAACCACTTCCGCGCCGGCGGCGAAGGCCTCATACGCCCAAAGCCTTGCCGCGCCCGGCAAGGGTGCCGGGTTCCAGGGCGCCCAGTTGACGGGCCCAGGCTGCTGTTCCATCACCCACCAGCGGCCGCGCCCGCAGGCGCGGTAGAGGTCGTGGTGGAAGGCCTGCATGTCCGGGTCGCCGACCCGCATGTATTTGAGCTTATGCGCTTCGTCTGCCGTGTCGCGCTCCAGAAAACCGAGCGGATATGAATCCCAGGAGGCGGCGTCGAGGTCTTCGCAGAGCCGGTAGTGGTCGAAATCGGTGACCGACCCCATGAAATTATGCAGGATCGTGCGGCCCGGCGAATGTTTGCGGATGATTTCCACCTGCAGGCGGTTGAACTGCACCACCTGATCGGAAGAGAAGCGGCGAAAGTCCAGCCGGTGCGCCGGGTTTGCCTCGGTTACCGTCAGGTTGGGAAGTTCGATCTCGTCGAACGACCCGTATTCCATCGACCAGAAGACATTGCCCCAGGCATCGTTCAGCCTTTCTATCGACTGGTATTTTGCCGAAAGCCAGCGGCGAAAGGCGTTCCGCGCGGCCGCCGAATAGCTGATCACCGTATCGTGGCAGCCGTATTCGTTGTCGGTTTGCCAGGCGGCGATGGCCGGGTGCTCGCCGAACCGTGTCGCAAGTAATGTGACGATGCGGTCGCATTCGCGCTGGTAGGGCTCGTGCGAAAAACAGTAGTGGCGGCGCGAGCCGAAACCGCGCGGGCGACCTTGCGCATCCACCGCCAGCATGTCTGGCATGGTATCGACCAGCCATTTGGGTGGCGTTGCCGTCGGCGTGCCGAGCACCACCTTCAGCCCCGCTTCATGCAGGGTGTCGATGGCCTCCGCCAGCCAGTCGAGGCGAAGGTCGCCGGCTGTGGGCTCCAGCCTCGACCAGGCGAATTCGCCGATCCGCACGAATTCGATCCCCGCCTCGCGCATCATCGCCGCGTCGATCTTCCAGCGATCCTTCGGCCAATGTTCGGGGTAGTAGCAAACGCCCAAAGTTTGTTTGATCATCTAGAATGTGTCTGCCTGATTTTCTGAAATGTGTCGATTTACGCGGAAATGCCGTGCGAAAGGCGGTCGTAGGCGGCGACCGCAGCGCGCGCTCTAGGCGCTACGTCCTCAGCCGTGAAGCCGGGCTTGTAGAGCGACGATCCAAGCCCGAAGGCCCTGACGCCCGCCGCCCAATAGGTGGCGAAATCCGGATCGGATACGCCGCCGACCGCGCCGATTACCGTATCCTTGGGAAGCACCGCGCCGAGCGCGCCGATCCCCGCCGCGCCGAGCGCGGAAGCCGGGAAGATCTTCAGCGCCGAAGCGCCGCTTTTCAGTGCCGAAAAGGCTTCTGTTGCGGTAAAGACGCCGGGAAGCGACAGCATCCACAGTTGGGCGGTGCGGGCGATGACGGCGGGGTCGCAATTGGGCGAAACGATCAGCGATCCGCCTGCGTCGCGCACGCTGTCGACCTCCGCCTCGGTCAAGACGGTGCCGGCCCCGATGATGATTTCCTCCGGCAGGCGTTTGCGCAGCCGGTCGATGGAGGCAAACGGATCGGGCGAATTGAGCGGTACTTCGATTGCCTGAAACCCGGCTTCCACGAGCGCCTCGCCGATTGCCTCCACCTCGCCGGGGGTGACCCCACGCAGGATGGCGACGAGATTGCGCGAAAGGATGGGCCATGGCCGTGCGTGGGGAGTGGTCATTTCATGCCGTGCTTTCAAGGTGTTTCCGGCCGGCCGTCAATTTTCGGGCCAGATCAGTTTCGCCGCATGGAACAATCCGGCGCGCGTCAGCGCATCGGCTTTCGATCTTTTCGCCTCCACGCCGATCGTGGCAAGGGCTGAGGCATAGAGCGCCCCTGTCTGTTCATCGGCGGCCAGCATGACCGATTTCGGCCGTCTGCTGCCCAGATTGTCGCCGACTTCGCGGCCGATCAGGAAGCCGCTCATTTCATCGGCGATATCGCTGCCTGGAATATTGAAGAGAATGCTTTCCGCCCTGAGCGCGAAAAGTCCGCGCAACAGGCCGATATCGTCGACGAGCGCGGATTCCACGCCGCGCTGGAAGCCCTCGCTTTCAGGCTCGGTGCCAACGGCCTTGTTGCTGAGGGGCCTGTTGCCGGAGGAACCGCCGCCGATGGAATGACGCAGGATCGACTGGTCGCGAAGCAGCTGGAACAATTCGCCGGTCATGGAAGTGGTGAAATCGGTCACCCGTCCGCCTTCCAGCTCCACCCATTTGCAATGGGTGCCGGGCATGATCACGGTTCCCGAGAATGTCGCTCCCGAAGGGTCCAGCGCCAGGCCGATGAGTTGCGTTTCCTCGCCGCGCAGCACGTCCGGGCGAGCGCGGTCGCGCTTGGCGATGCCCGGCAGGATGCGGATGTCGGCGCCCAGGCCGTTTTCGACGGCGACGGCCAAGGCAGGCAGCTTTTTCAGCGCAATCGGCAGGTCGGCATAGGGTGCCTCGACCCAGCCCTGGCGCGCGCCTGCCATGCCGCAGATGATTATCCTTGGTTTTTCGGGGATGGCGTGGCCCGCCAATGCGAAAGCTTCCAGATGGCGCTTGAGCACGGCCTCATAGCCGTTCTTTTCCAGCGTCTGCATGCCCTCCGCCGATCGGCGCTCGGCCACCATCGCCCCGTCGTTGCCGATGAGCCATAGCCGAAGATTGGAGGTTCCCCAATCGACGCCGACGAAAGCGGTTTTCCTTGTCATTTCACGCGCTCTCCAAAGAGGCCCCGGACCGGCAATCGTACCCCGGTTTCGCCACGAATTGCACCCTCAGCCTTTGGTCGCGCCCAGCGTCAGTCCGGCGATGAAGTGTTTCTGCATCGCAAAGAACATCACGACCGGCGGCAGCGCCGCGACGATGGAACCGGCGGAAACCAGATGCCATGCCGCCAGCCATTGCCCGTTCAGCGAATAAAGCCCTGCGGTGACGGGGAGCGCGTGTTTACCCTGCACCAGCACGCTCGCCCAGAAATAGTCGTTCCAGATGAAGGTGAAGACGAGCACGGAAAGCGCTGCGATCGCCGGCCGCATCAAGGGCATGACGATGCGCGCGAAAATCTGCCATTCGGAGACGCCCTCGACCCTTGCCGCCTCGATCAGTTCGAACGGCAGCGCGCGAATGAAATTGCGCATGAACAGCGTGCAGAAACCGGTCTGGAAGGCGACATGAAAAAGCACGAGGCCCATGGTCGTATCGTAGAGGCCAAGCTTGAGCGTGATGTCGCGTACCGGCACCATCAATATCTGGAACGGCACGAAGTTTCCCGCGACGAACAGGAAGAACAGCGCGAGATTGCCCTTGAAGCGGTAGACGGCGAAGGCAAACCCGTCATGCAGGAAAGGCCGACGGCGCCGATCACCGTCGGGATCGTCACCTTGAAGGAATTGAAGATATAGGCGCCGATCGGCGAATTCTCGAAGACGGCGTGGTAGTTTTCCACGAGGTTGAAGTCGCGCGGCCAGCCCCAGTAGTTACCGGCGGCAAGGTCGCCGGCGGAACGGATGGAGGTCAGCATGACGGCCAGCAGCGGCAAGAGCCATATGACGAGCGATAGCGGCAGCGCTATCTTGTAAAGCATGCGCCAGCGGGGCGCTGCCTTGTCGATCGGCATCGGAAACATCAGCGCCGTCCCCGTTCCTCGGCGATCATCCTGACGAGGAAAATCGAGATATAGACCATCATGATGGCGAAAAGGACGGTGGCGATCGATGCGCCATAGCCCATGCGGTAGCCGTATTCCGACAGCGCCTGTTCGTACATGAAATAGGCGAGCACCCGGCTCGATCCGTAGGGGCCGCCGTCGGTCATGATGGAGACGAGATCGAAGGAGCGCAGCGCGCCGATCACCGTCACGACCACGGCGATGAAAGTGGCGGGCTTAAGCTGCGGCAGCACCACGTGCCAGAGCATTTTGACACCGCGCGCGCCGTCGAGCCGGGCGGCCTCGATTTGCTCGGCGGAAATGGCGTTGAGCCCGGTCAGATAGAGGATCATGCAATAGGCGATTTGCGGCCACAGTCCCGCGGCGATGATGCCGTAGGTGACGGTATCCTCATCGGCGAGCACGGCGATGGGCTTGAGGCCGAAGGCTTTGAAAATCTCCGCCAGCAGGCCGAAGCTCGGGTCATAGAACCATGCGAAAACCAGACCGACGACCACCTGGCTGATGACGAAAGGAAAGAAGAACAGCGATTTCACCATGCGGATGCCGAACACCGTCTGGTTTAGAAACAGTGCCACGAACAAGCCTGCCGGTACCGCCAGCATATAGAGCGCCAGCCAGAGAATGTTGTTCTTCAGCGAGGTGTAGAAGGCCTCGTCGTCAAAGAGTTCGACGTAATTGGCGAGGCCGATAAATGTCTTTTCGCCGATTCCGTCCCAGTCGTAGAAGCTGATCCATATGGACTGGAAGATCGGCAGGATCACATAGACCGCGAACATGAAGGCGCCGGGGGCGAGAAACAACCATGGCGCAAGGCGTCGCTGGTTGCGCTTCCAGGCGCTGCGCCGTGGCTGGAGCCGGCCGCGCGCTATAGCGGTTGAGGACATTGTCGCCACCTTCATCCGGGGCTTTCAGGTATTTGGCAGGGCCGTTTGGTCGCGGGCTTGGAAAAAGCCGGGCGGTGCGTTTTCCGCCCGGCAGTTGGTCTTGGGGCTATTTGTAGACGCGGCCGCGTATCTTCTCGAGGCGGGTGAGAATTCGCTCCCTGTCGTCCGGTTTCACCATGAATTCCTGGAAGCCTTCCATGCCCGCCTTTGCCATTTCCGCCGGGGCGTCGCGGTCGTAGAACTGCGCCAGCGCATAGGCGGACGAAAGCGTGTCGAAGCCCAGGCTCAGGTATTTGTCGTCCGGCCTGGTAGCGTTCCTGTTGACGGGCAACTGTCCAAGCGCTGCATTCATCTGCGTCTGGACGTCGGGCCTTGCGATATAGGCGAGGAACTTTCGGGCGTCTTCCTTGTTTTTGGCCTTGGCCGGAATGTGCAGCGTGTCGGTTGGCGCATCTTCCGCCTTTGGCAGGCCCGGGGTGATTTCAGGAAATTGCATGAAGCCGAGCTGGTCTTCGCTCAACCCGCCGGACTTGAACAGGTCGACGGCGAAATTGCCCATCAGATACATGGCCGCCTCGCCCTTGACGAAGAAGGGCACCGCTTCCTGCCAATCGTAGGCGGCGTGGTTTTCGATGAAATAGCCGGGCTTCACCAGTTCCGACCATTTGTCGAAGACGGCGACAACGCGCGGATCGGTATAGGGGATCTTGCCGGCGGTCAGATCCATGTGGAACTCGTAGCCGTTGACGCGAAGGTCCAGATAGTCGAACCAGCCGCCTGTCGGCCACAGCGCCTTCGTGCCGATGGCAAAAGGCGTGACGCCGTTTTCCTTGAGTTTGGCGGAGGCGGCGATCAGCTCTTCCCAATTGTTGGGCTTGGCGATGCCGAGTTTTTCGAAAATGTCCTGCCGGTAGTAGATGCCCCACTGGTAGTAGGTGTAGGGCATGCCCCATTTCTTGCCGTCGATGGTCATGGAGGCGGCGGATGAGGCGAGGCTTTCCTCAAGCCCGAATTCCGCCCAGACGTCGCTTACGTCGTCAAACAGGCCGGCGTTGACGAAGGGCGCCATGCGGTTGCCGGCATACCATGCCGCAAGGTCGGGCGCTTCCGCCGTCAAAAAGTTGCGGATCGAGGTTTTGTAGCCTTCGTGGTCGAAGATGTTCCACGTCACCTCGATATCCGGATATTCCGTCTTGAAACCGGCGATGGCCGCCTCGAAAGCAGCTTTCGGCGCAGGGTCGGACGTATCGGTATTGATGACGATCGTGCCCGCCAGCGCCGGCACGGCAATGCCGGTCGCCAGCGCAAGCGCAAGCGCCAACCCCAGCCCCAGCCCCGGTGCAGCGGCTCCCCGCGCCCTCTTGATCGATGAAAACATGTTTCCTCCCTTGCCGGATATGGCAGTCCTGATCCGGGCAGCGGCAATCCAGGCAACCGTCGTCCAGGCAACCATGGGCCTTGATGCCCGCCAGATTGCCCTTGGTCAGCCAGCCGCACTTCGACTTCCGGTGCGTTGCTTCTTGATTGAAAGTCTCATTCAATGGAACTAAGTTTCGACTATTGAAAATCGTAGTATTCGGGTTTAGGACTGTCAAGCGCGGTTGTAGCGGCGGTCAGATACTGCCCTTACGGGAGATTCTCCGTGGCAAGCGATGAGGCGGACGAAAGAGTGAGCGGACCGAAGCATCATGCCGAGCCGGGCTTGCGGATCGAGCCGGGCCAGTCGCAGGGCGGCGGGGCGGAGCTTGTCAGCCCGATCTCCAGGGCGCTTTTCCTGCTCGATATCGTCGCCCGTATCGATGGTCCCGCCCGCTTTTCCGATCTCCTCAGGCTTTCCGGCTTCCCCAAGGCGACGCTGCACCGGTTGCTGCGGCAACTCGAACACGAGGGCATGTTGATCCATGACGCCGGGGCGCAGCGATATCGTCTAGGGCTCAGGCTCATCCGCCTTGCCCATGGCGCGTGGGAGGATGCATCGCTGGCTGAGGTCGGCGGGCCTGTGGTCACGGCGCTTTCCGCCGATCTCGGCCTGACCGTGCATCTCGCCTGCCTCGAAAACGGTCAGGTGCTCTATCTCGACAAGCGCAACAGCGCCCATGACGGCGCCCACGGCGTGCAGATGTTTTCCCGCCCCGGGCGTATTGGCCCGGCCTATTGCACCGGCATCGGCAAGGCCATGCTCGCGTTTCTTTCGCAGGAGCGGTTGAAGGCGGCCTTGGACCGGCAGGCGTTTCATCGCCACACAGCGAAGACTTTGACCAGCCGCAGGGCGCTTTGCGACGATCTGCGGCGCATTCGCGAGCGTGGTTACGCTTTCGACGACGAGGAACACGAACCCTCGATCATCTGCGTGGCGGTGCCGATCCTGTCGAGCGAGGGCGCGGTCATCGGCGGACTATCCATGACGACGACGACCAGTGCCGGATCGCTTCAGGGTCTGGAGCAGATGGTGCCGAAGCTGCGGCAGGCGGCAAAGGGAATCGGCCGCGCGGCTGAAATTCAACTTCTCGACCGGTAGGGCAGGTCGGCGGGTAATGGAATTGGGGGAAAATCGTTCATGGCAGGGGTAGACCTGATCGACGTCAGCAAGGCTTTCGGCAGCACCAAAGTCATTCGGGGCGCCAGTCTCTCCATTTCCCATGGCGAGTTCGTCGTCTTCGTCGGGCCGTCGGGCTGCGGCAAGTCGACGCTTTTGCGCATGATCGCCGGGCTTGAGGACGTCACCTCAGGCGATCTGCTGATCGACGGCGAGCGCATGAACGACGTCGAATCCGCCAGGCGCGGCATTGCCATGGTGTTTCAGTCTTATGCGCTCTATCCGCATATGACGGTCGCGCAAAACATGAGCTTCGGCCTGCGCATGGCGAAAGCGCCGAAGGCGGAAATCGACGCCGCTGTCCGCAAGGCCTCTGAAATCCTGCAGCTCGACCAGCTACTTGCCCGCAAGCCGTCGCAGCTTTCGGGCGGCCAGCGCCAGCGCGTGGCGATCGGCCGGGCGATCGTGCGAAATCCCCGCGTATTCCTGTTTGATGAGCCGCTCTCCAATCTGGATGCGGAACTGCGCGTGCAGATGCGGGTGGAGATCGCCAGGCTGCATCGCGACCTTGCCAACACGATGATCTATGTCACCCACGACCAGACCGAGGCCATGACCCTGGCCGACAAGATCGTCGTGCTTCGCGCCGGCCTTGTGGAGCAGGTCGGCTCGCCGCTGGAGCTTTACGAAAACCCCGACAACGCCTTCGTTGCCGGTTTCATCGGGTCGCCGAAGATGAACTTCCTGCCGGCCATGGCAAGTGACGGCGGCGAGGGGCGGCGGGTGCGGCTTCCCGGCGCGGACGTTTCGCTCGACCTGCCTCTAGACCAAACGCGGCTTTCACCGGGCGTCGGCGTCAGAATTGGCATCAGGCCGGAACATTTCGACCGGCATCTTGAGCAATCGGGCGATGCCGATATCCGCATTCCGCTGAAGGTTGAGGTGGTCGAGCATCTTGGCGGCACATCCTATGTGCACGCACGCACAGCCGATGGCGAAACGCTGGTGCTGGAGCGGCGCGGCTATGACGGGCACCGGGTGGGCGACAGTCTGGAGGCGACCTTCCGCCTTGCCGATATCCGGGTGTTTGACGAAGATGGCGCACGGCTGCGGTAAACGCCGTTTGTTCGGCGCGCCGTCAGGCCTGGCGGCATGGGCCGACAGAGCTTCGGAACACCAGCTCCACTGGCCACACTTCGTGGAGCTCTTCCACCGGCGTTCCTTCGATGCGCGAAAGCAGCAGTTCGGCGATGCGAAGCCCGCCGGAGCGGATGGGCGAGACGGTGGCCGCCAGCGGCGGGTCCAGCGTTTCCGCCTTGAGGAAGGGCAATCCGTCGTCATGGGCGATGATTGAAATGTCCCGCCCTACCGTCAATCCATGGTCGCGCGCCGCCCTGTATGCGCCAAAGGCAAGCAGCACGCTGGAGGTGACCAGGGCCGTCGGCCGGTCGGGTGCGCCCATCAGCTGCGAGGCCTGCCGGAAGCCGGACTCTTCCGTCATGGCGCTGTTCATCATCAGCGCCGGGTCGGCGTTCAGTCCGCGCCCGGCAAGGGCTGCGCGATAGCCTTTTTCGCGGTCGGTGGCGAAGTTGAGCTCCACCCTGCCGTTCAGGAGCGCGATCCGCTTGTGGCCGAGATCGAGCAGCAGTTCGGTCGCCTTTCGAAAACCGCCTTCATTGTCGATGTCGAGGTAGGCATAGGCAACGTCCGATCTGGTTCGGCCATGCACCACGAAGGGCGCGCCCAGTTCGGCAAGCAACTTCACCCTTTCGTCGGCAATCGCTGGCGATGAAAGGATGAAGCCGTCCACCCGGCCCATGGTCGCCAGCCTGCGGTAGGCGTCGAGTTCGTCGTTGCGGCGCGTCGCCCGGAGCGAAAGTTCAACGTCGGAGTCCGTCAGCCTCTCCGCCACGCCGGCCAGGAACTCGAAGAAATGCGGATCGACGAGCAGGTTCCGCTCGGTGGGAAAAAGGATGGCGACAGCGCCCGCGCGCCCGGTCGCAAGCCGCCTGGCGGCCGCGTTTGGCCGGTAGTCGAACCGCCTTGCCGCATCGAGGATCCGGCGGCGGGTTTCCTCAGCCACTTCCGGATAGCCGTTCAGCGCCCGGGACACGGTGGTCTGGGACAATCCAAGATGGTCGGCAAGTTGTTTCAGGTTCATCATGATGTTTTCAAAGCGCTTTGACTGGAAAATGCCATTTTGTTGCCGGCAATGCAATCCCGCTTCGCCTCGTGACGGTGTCTTTCTACCGGTATTTTTGCTGATAATGCGCAGATATGTTCGCTTTTCATCCTGCCATAAGGCGCAATAGAAATTCGAATTTGCCTTAGAGGAATGTGTGATATTGACTCTGAGGTTGCGATGGAGATATCTTCTCCAAAGCGCTTTGAAACACATTCGTCCTGACCCGCCAGTTGCAAAAGAGCCGGCAGGAAAGCCAAATCGGCTGCGGAAATCGTTGGAATAAAACGGGTCTCCGCATTGCCTCGCGCGAACTATTGGATCGATTTTGACATTTGACACCCGTTCGCAGTCGGACTCACGATCAAATGTCAAAATCAAAAGATCCAATAGAAATAGATAGTTAGCTAGTGGTTTTGGAGGTTCCAACATTTGCAACTGAGTGTGCCTCAAGGGGATGCAAATGTTGGAACCTAACCACTAGCGCGCCTGATCAGGGGAGGATCAGAAAGATGTCCATCCGTCGTTTCGCCATTCATGGCTTTTTGGGGGCTTGCGCGGTCTCGTCGCTGGCCATTCTTGCGCCTTTGCCTGCTTCCGCCGCATCGATTTCGATTTCCTGCGGCGCTGTCGGTCAGGAGCTGGAGCTTTGCCGTGAAGGCGTCGAGGCGTGGTCGCAAAAGACCGGCAACGCGGTCACCATCGTGTCGACGCCCAATTCCACGACGGAGCGGCTGGCGCTTTACCAGCAGCTTCTGGCAGCGGGTGCCGCCGATATCGACGTCTTCCAGATCGACGTGATCTGGCCGGGCATCCTCGCGTCGCATTTCATCGATCTCGCGCCCTATTCGGATGGAGCGGAAAAGCTTCACTTCCCGGCGATCACGGAAAACAACACCGTCGACGGCAAGCTCGTCGCCATGCCGTGGTTCACCGATGCGGGCGTGCTTTACTACCGCAAGCGATCTGCTGGAAAAGCATGGCGAGAAGGTTCCGACGACCTGGGAGGAACTGACGAAATCGGCTGAAAAGATCCAGGAGGCGGAGCGCGCGGAAGGCAACGACGGCCTGTGGGGCTTCGTCTTTCAGGGCCGCGCCTATGAAGGCTTGACCTGCGACGCGCTCGAATGGGTCGACAGTTACGGCGGAGGCGCCATCGTCGATCCTGAAGGCAAGGTGACGATCAACAATCCCAAGGCGCAGGCTGCCCTGACGCTTGCGGCAGGCTGGATCGGCACTATCACGCCGGAAGGTGTCTTGAACTACGCCGAAGAGGAGGCGCGCGGCGTCTTCCAGTCCGGCAACGCCGTCTTCATGCGCAATTGGCCCTATGCGTGGTCGCTCGGCAATTCCGCCGACAGTCCGGTCAAGGGCAAGATCGGCGTTGCCGCACTCCCCAAGGGTGGCGCGGACGGCAAGAACACCGGCACGCTTGGCGGCTGGCAGCTCGCGGTTTCCAAATATTCGGCCAATCCGGAGGTGGCCGCCGATCTCGTCATGTATCTGACCAGCCCGGCCGAGCAGAAGCGCCGCGCCGTGAAGGGGGCCTATAATCCCACCATCGCCGATCTTTACGAGGACGGCGAGATCATCGCCGCCAATCCCTTCTTCGCCGACCTTTTCGAGACCTTCACCAATGCGGTCGCAAGACCGTCCAGGGTGACGGGCGCGCAATACAATCGCGTCTCCAGCGAGTTCTGGAACGCGGTTCATGGCACGCTCTCCGGCACCACCGAATGCCGGCGATGCTCTCGCCAATCTTGAAAGCTCGTTGAAGCGCATGAGCCGGCGCGGCTGGTAGCCCGCCGAAGCGACAAGTCAGCGCGTAAAGTATCGGGTCTGGAGCGGTTTCTTTCCGGTCATAAGGTTCGCCTGACCGGAAAGCGCCCCAGGCGCGCACGAACCTGACATTTTCGGGCAGAGGAGGCTGTCATGGCGGCGGGAAGCGCAGTTTCGTCTGAACTCACAAGGGCGCGCATTCGCTCCGCCTGGCTGTTCATGGCGCCGATGATCGTGGTGCTGGCGCTTGTCGCGGGCTGGCCCCTGCTGCGCACGATCTATTTTTCCTTCACCGATGCCAATCTTTCCGATCTTGAGAATTACAAGTTCATCGGCTTTGCCAATTTCATCGAATATTTCGACGGCGAATGGTATGGCCTGCTGGTCGATCCCGACTGGTGGCGTGCGGTCTGGAACACGTTGTGGTTCGCATCCATTTCGGTGTCGATCGAGACGGTGCTCGGGCTCGTGGTGGCGCTGACGCTGAATGCCGCCTTTCCCGGGCGCGGCTTCCTGCGCGCCGCGATCCTCATTCCCTGGGCGATCCCCACCATCGTTTCGGCGAAAATGTGGAGCTGGATGCTGCACGACCAGTTCGGCGTGCTGAACATGATCCTGGTCGGCGTTGGCATTATTTCAAAGCCGATTGCATGGACCGCCTCGCCCGACACCGCCTTGTGGGCGGTCGTCATGGTGGATGTCTGGAAGACGACGCCCTTCATGGCGCTCTTGATCCTCGCGGCGCTCCAGACCCTCCCCACCGATTGTTACGAGGCGGCGCGCGTCGACGGCATTCATCCGGTTCGCGTCTTCTTCAAGGTGACGCTGCCCCTGATCCGCCCGGCGCTGATGGTGGCGATCGTCTTTCGCGCGCTGGATGCGCTCAGGATCTTCGACCTGATCTATGTGCTGACGTCGAACTCGCGCGACACCATGTCGATGTCGGTCTACGCGCGCCAGCAGCTGGTCGATTTCCAGGAGGTGGGCTACGGCTCGGCCGCATCGACCGCGCTTTTCCTCATCATCGCCGTCTTGATGGCGATCACGCTCACATTCGGCAAGGTCCGTTTCGGGGAGGAGCCAAGATGAACGCCCGTCGTCTCGCAGGCCAGATCGCCTTTTGGCTGCTTCTCGTGGCAATCGCCGTCTTTTCGATCTTCCCCTTCTATTACGCGATCCTGTCGTCGCTCCGCTCCGGTTCCGCCCTGTTCCAGCCGGTGCTTCTGCCCGATGGGTTCGAACTGGCGAATTACGTTTCGGTCTTCGTCGAGCAGCCCTTCGGCCGCAACATTTTGAATTCGATCGTCGTCGCGGTCACGGTGGTGGGCGTGTCGCTGTTTCTCGGCGTCACCGCCGCCTACGCGCTGGGCCGGGTGGAGTTTCGCGGCCGAAAGACGCTGCTCTTCACCATCCTGGGCGTATCCATGTTCCCGCAGGTGGCCGTGCTTTCCGGCATGTTCGAATTGATCCGCGTGCTCGGTATCTACAATTCCATGCCGGGGCTGATCCTCGCCAATTTGATCCTGACGCTCCCCTTCACGGTCTGGATTCTCACCACCTTCATGCGGGAGCTGCCGAAAGAGCTTGAGGAGGCTGCCTTCGTCGATGGCGCTTCGCCCTGGGTCGTCGTCACCCGCATCTTCATGCCGCTGATGGGGCCGGCGATGATCACCACCGGGCTGCTCGCCTTCATCGCCGCGTGGAACGAGTTTCTCTTCGCCCTCACCTTCACGCTTTCGGCTGAACAGCGCACGGTGCCGGTCGCCATCGCGCTCCTTTCGGGCGCCAGTCAGTTCGAATTGCCCTGGGGCAACATCATGGCGGCTTCCGTCATCGTCACTGTCCCCGTCGTCATCCTCGTTCTCATCTTCCAGCGCCGGATCGTCGCGGGCCTTACGGCAGGCGCGGTCAAGGGCTGAGCATCAAAAATTGCGGAGATTCTCAATGTCGTCTGCGCCAGTTGAAACACGAACCATAGCGCCCGGGGCTGCCGTCGATCCCGACTGGTGGCGTGGTGCGGTGATCTATCAGGTCTATCCCCGCTCCTTCGCCGATACCAATGGCGACGGCATCGGCGATATCGCCGGCATCATCGCCCATCTCGATCATATCGCCGGTCTCGGCGTCGATGCGATCTGGATCTCGCCCTTCTTCGTCTCGCCGATGGAGGATTTCGGCTATGACATCGCCGATTTCCGCGACATCGACCCGATGTTCGGCACGCTTGCCGATTTCGACCGGCTTATTGAGGAAGCCCATGGCCATGGTCTCAAGGTCCTGATCGACCTCGTGATCTCCCACACCTCCGACCGGCATGAATGGTTCGTGGAAAGCCGCACCAATCGCGACAACGCCAGGGCCGACTGGTACGTATGGGCCGACGCCAAGGCGGATGGTACGCCGCCTAACAACTGGCTGTCGGTTTTCGGCGGCCAGGCCTGGGAGTGGGATACGAGGCGCAGGCAATATTACCTGCACAATTTCCTCAAGTCGCAACCGGATCTCAATTTTCACAATCCGGAAGTTCAGGACGCGGTGCTCGATGTCGCGCGTTTCTGGCTTGAGCGCGGCGTCGACGGGTTTCGTCTCGACACGGTCAATTTCTATTTCCATGACAAGCTCTTGCGGGACAATCCGCCGCTCGGGGCCAATGGTCAGGTGAGCGGAATTTCGGCCGCCAATCCCTATTCCTGGCAAAATCATATTCACGACAAGACCCAGCCGGAAAATCTCGTTTTTCTGGAAAGGCTGCGGCGGCTTTGCGACGAATATCCGGCGATCACCACCGTCGGTGAAATCGGCGCGGACTACGATCCGCCCGCGACGACGGCCGCCTATACCGAGGCGGGCTTGCGTCTCAACATGGCCTATTCCTTCGATCTCCTGTCGAACGAGTTCTCCGCCGCCCATATTCGCAAGACCGTCGAGAGTTTCGAAAGCGCGATCAACTCCGGTTGGCCGAGCTGGGCCTTTTCCAATCACGATGTCGCCCGCGTCATCACCCGCTGGGACCTTGCCGCCAAAGCCGATGACGCCGCGCCCATGCTGGTCGCGCTTTTGACCTCGCTTCGCGGCACGCCGTGTCTCTATCAGGGCGAAGAGCTGGGGCTCGCCGAGGCGGATGTGCCTTTCGAGATGCTGCAGGACCCCTACGGGCGGCAATTCTGGCCGGACTACAAGGGGCGGGACGGCTGCCGCACGCCCATGCCCTGGCGCTACGACGTGCCTCACGCAGGTTTTTCCACCGGCGATCCGTGGCTGCCCATCCCTGCCGATCATGCCATGCACGCGGTCTCTGCCCAGCAGCACGATCCGGCCTCGATTTTATCGCGCGTTCGCCGGTTTTTAGGTTGGCGGTCGGCTTTCCCGGCGCTTGAAGCGCGGTTCCATCCGCTTTCTCGATGTTGCGGAACCGGCGCTCGCCTTTATCCGGGAGGAGGGCGGCGAGCGCATTTTGTGCGCCTTCAACATGGGCAGCACACCGGTCGAATTTCAACTTGGCGAGTCTGTTCGACCTCGTGCCGCTCCAGGGACACGGCTTCGGCGGCAGGATTGAAAATGGGCAAGTAAAGCTTGCCGGGTTCGACGCGCTTTTTTGCAAGCTTTGAGACTGGGAGATGCCAGATGGCTGAAGTGACCTTGAAAAACGTTTCGAAGCGCTTCGGCACGGTGGAGGTGATCCGGGGCGTCGATCTCCAGATCGACGACGGCGAGTTCGCCGTCTTCGTCGGTCCGTCCGGCTGCGGCAAGTCGACGCTGTTGCGGCTTGTCGCCGGGCTTGAAGACATCACCGGTGGCGATCTCCTGATCGGCGGCGAACGGGTCAACGCCAAATCGCCCAAGGAGCGCGGCATCTCCATGGTGTTCCAGTCCTATGCGCTTTATCCGCATATGACAGTCTATGAAAACATGGCCTTCGGCCTGACGCTCGCGAAGGAAGGCAAGGGCGAGATCGACGCAGCAGTCAGAAAGGCGGCCGATATTCTGGAATTGACGCCATTGCTCGAACGCCTGCCGAAACAATTGTCCGGCGGTCAGCGCCAGCGGGTGGCGATCGGCCGGGCCATCGTGCGAAATCCGCGCGTCTTTCTCTTCGACGAGCCGCTCTCCAATCTCGACGCCGCGCTTCGCGTCCAGATGCGTATCGAGATCGCCAAGCTCCACAAGTCCATGGGCGTCACCATGATCTATGTGACCCACGATCAGGTTGAGGCGATGACCTTGGCCGACAAGATCGTCGTGCTCAGAGCCGGCAATGTCGAGCAGGTTGGAAGCCCGCTCGAACTCTATCACCATCCGCGCAACATGTTCGTCGCCGGCTTTATCGGCTCGCCCAAAATGAACTTCATCGAGACGAGGGCCGAGCGTGTGGCGGAGGCGGGGATAAGTGTCGCTCTGCCGGGTGGCGGCGAGATCGTCGTGCCGGTCAGGCAGGACAGCGTTGCAAGCGGTGACAGGGTCACGCTGGGCATCCGTCCGGAACATCTTTTCATGACTGCGGCGGGACATTCCGGCGACGGAAATGGACAGCCCGGGACCGGAAACGGACACAATGGCGACCTGTCGGCGTCCGTCGCGCTTCCGGCCACCATCGAGGTGCTGGAACATCTGGGCGAAGCGACGCTGGTGCATGCAAGGCTTTCAGACCATACGCTTGTGACGGCGAAACTGAACGGCGAACCGCCCCTTGCCGAAGGTGGCGAGGTCGCCTTCGCAATACCGGTCGGGCAATGCCATCTTTTTCGCGCCGACGAAACGTCGATCGGACGTGCATGACGTATGATCATGGTGGCGTAACCGTTAGCCGGAGAAAATTTAAGCTTTTGAATTAATAAGACAAATAAGAAAATAATCGCAGTATGGACGCTTGGCCTTGCCGCCTTCCGCCGTTCGTGGAACATTTGCGCCAACGAAGAGATGCGCCAAAAGCACGAATGCGGGGGAACGCGATGGGATCGCCGGCTTGTGGCGGCCGCGTGGCGGTCGTCGAAGACGATGCGCTCGTAAGGGAAACGGTTGTCGATATCCTGGAGGAGGCGGGCTACGAGCCGATGGCCTGCGAAAACGCGGAGGCCCTGTTCAAGGTCATGGCCGACGCTTGCCCGCCGCAACTCATTGTTTTGGATCTACAATTGCCTGATCGCGACGGACTCGCCGTTGCCGGATCCATTCGCTCCGCCAGCGATGTTCCCATCATCATGCTGACCGGGCGCGGCAGCGATATCGATCGGATCGTCGGGCTGGAGATCGGCGCTGACGATTACATGGTTAAGCCCTTCAACCCGCGCGAACTGGTTGCCCGGGTGAAGGCGGTCCTGCGGCGCAAGGCGCCGGGCCCGACACCGGCCAGGCCGGCGGAGCGCAGGCACGGCTTCCGTTTCAATGGCTTCGAGCTGGACCTTGAGGGACGCCGCCTTACCGATCCGGATGGGCAATTGGTCGCGTTGACGGTTTCGGAGTTCGATCTTTTGTCGGCTTTGGTTCAGGCGCGCGGTCGCGTTCTCACCCGTCACCAGTTGCTCGATCTGATGCACCGCCGCAACGACGACGTCTTCGACCGAACGATCGATGTTCTTATTTTGAGACTCCGGCGCAAGATCGAGCCGACGCCACGTCATCCACGCCTGATCCGCACAGAGCGAGGGCTGGGTTACGTGTTTGACGCCACAGTGGAGCAGATCACAAGTCATTGATTTAGTGGAAACAATGCCTCAGGCAACAGGGCTTGCCAGTGATTCCGCCAGGCGCTGGGCCAGGGTTTCCTTGCGGTAGGGCTTTTCCAGAATACGGTCCGGGAGCGGCAATGTCCCTAGCTGGCGGGCGGCATCGCGTGCGAAACCGGAGCAGTAGAGCACCGGCAGATCGGGATGCGTTGCAGCGAGCGCCTTGCCAAGATCCGGCCCATGGATGCCGCCGGCGAGAACGACATCCGTAAAGACCAGGTCGAAACTTTCTGTCTTTACAGCTTCCAGGGCAGCCTCGGCGGTTGCGACGGCAGTTGCCCGGTAGCCAAGATCGGTAAGCATGTCGAAGGCGGTCGCCCGCACGAGATCGTCGTCTTCCACCAGCAGAATATGCCGGCCGGCCATTACTGGCGCATATTGATCCTGCTTCCTTCCGTCGGGCTCATGGTCCGTCATGTCGGCCGAAGGCAGATGAAGACGGATGGATGTGCCCTCCAGCGGAGCGCTGTCGATCTCGATGCGCCCGCCTGATTGCCGAATGAAGCCATAGACTATCGACAGTC
This sequence comes from uncultured Alphaproteobacteria bacterium, assembly GCA_963698365.1. GTDB lineage: Bacteria > Pseudomonadota > Alphaproteobacteria > Rhizobiales > Stappiaceae > Hongsoonwoonella. The sequence continues at coordinate 82,697 of CAVOQM010000002.1, read as the reverse complement.
CCAGCCCGCTTCCCCGGCCAAACGCTTTGGTCGTGAAAAATGGCTCCAGCACACGAGCACGCACCTCAGCGGTCATGCCGGCGCCGCTGTCGCTGACGCAAAGGATCACTTCGGACCCTTCCGCGCTTTCATGTGCCGGCGCGATGCTGGTGGAAATCACTATGTGCCCTTTCCCCTTGATCGCGTCGCGGCTGTTGAAAATGAGATTGAGCAGGGCGTTTTCCATCTGGCCCGGATCGATCATGGCGCTCGGGCGGCGGTGATCGAGTTCCAGTACGAGCTCGATCCCGGGATCGAGGCTATAGCCGATGAGATCGCTCAGGCTTTCGACGAGCGAGTTCAGATCTGTCGGGCGCGGCTGTAGCACCTGACGACGGGCAAATGCCAATAGACGCTGCGTCATCGCGGCGCCGCCTTCTGCAGCATCGAGCGCGCGCAGGCTTCGCTTTCTTATTTTCTCCGATGCCGAAGTATCATCCTGAATCATCTGCAGATTGCCGATGATGGCAGCCAGGCGATTGTTGAAATCATGGGCGATGCCGCCTGTGAGTTGGCCGACCGCTTTCATTTTCTTTGCCTGGCGCAACTGGCGTTCCATCACCTTTCGGCTGGTGACATCATTGAGACTGGCAATCACTCCGCCATTGGGCATGGCGCCGGATCGGATTTCAACGATACGGCCATCGGGAAAGAGAAGTTCAAGCAACGTAAAGGGCGCAAGCCGCGTGCGGGCGAGCCGTTTCAGGTCGATGTTGCGGTAGTCAAGCGTGCGTGCCGTAGCCCCACCTGCATGCAGACGATCGAGAAGTTGCAGCATTGGCACTCCAACGCTGAATGCATCTGGTTCCAATCCGCTCAGTTCCGCGAAACGCGGGTTCCACGCGAGCAGCTTGCCCTCGCCGTCGAACAGCGAAATGCCATTGGAAAGATTGTCGAAAATCGCCTGCAGCAATCTGGCGTTCTCCGCCAGCTTGGCCGCAAGTTCCTCTCGCTCGATCGCCTGGTCCTTGAAGACGGTGAAGGCGCGCGCCAAGTCGCCCAACTCGTCCTCCCGGCCGGCGCCGGGAACCTCGGCGCTGCGGTCGCCGGCTGCAAGCCGGGTCATGGCGTTTGTCGCGCTTCTGAGATTGGTTGCAACATCGCGCATGACGAAACTGGCGGCTCCAAGGGCCGCCAGCAGGCAAAGGCCGGCGATCGCCAGCAGGGCGGATTTTCCATAGCGGAGAACCGAAATGGTTTCCTCGCTTCGCGTCAGCGCCGAACTGCGCACCACCGCCGCCAGACTTGAGACGGTCGCCGTCAATTGCGCCGATGCCGTGTTGATGGCGGCAAGCAGGAACTGCGTTCGGTTTTTTGTGCTGATTTGGCGGAGTCGTTCCAGGAAAATCGGCTCCATTGCAACGATTTTCGCCGTCAACGCCGGGATATCGCCTTCATTTGCGGTGTCTCCGGATTGTTCGCCGGCAAGAGGATCAAGCTTTGCAAAGGCTGTGTCGAAGCGGCTGCGAAGTGCTTCGACCGCCACTGTGGTTTCCGCCGCCGTTGCCTCCAGCACCAGTTCGCCCAGGTCCTGCAGCGCCCTGAATTGCGATGGGGTGAGGGCGGGCGTGCCTCCATCGAAGGCGGCGCGGCTTTCCAGCATCTTGATCGTCGCGCGGAAATCCGCTAGCGCCGTCAATGCATGGGTCATGGTGGCGTCGATTGCCAGCCGCTCGCCGGTGACGTCGAGCAGGGCTCTTAAAATGCCTTCCAGCCGTGCTGCAAGGCGAACGGCGGACGGCACGTCCGTCGGCCTTGGAATGTTTTGCTGTTTCAGGCGCGGCAGGCGGATCGCAAGCTCGGTGAATTCCGCAAGGCGAAGTTCGATTTCTTCGCGACCGGCGGCGATCTGCCGTTCGTTTCTGAGTTCCGCAATATAGGGAGCGCGCGCGGCAAGGCTGGCGCTGCGCTCCGCCAGGGTCAAAACGAGAGCAAGATCGCTAAGGCTGTCGGCCTGCAAGGTTTCCAGCGCGGTTTCGGTGCGGGAAAAGCCCAGCCAGCCCGTTGCTCCGGCAAGAAGCGTCAGGCCGACAAGCGCTCCAAGCGCCACCATCAGCCGGCCGTGAACCCCTCGTGGCTTCACCGCACTTTTCATTGCCGCCTCTCATTCCCGGAGGCCTGGCCCGATCGCGCTTGGGAAACCGATTGCGCTATCGGCGCACCAGCGCCATCCCCTTTTCCGCGAAGGATGCCACCGCATTGGTACCGGGCGCAACGGCGGCCTGCACGTTGTGATCGATAGCGAAAAGCTCTCCCGCCTCGCTTTCAAGCGCATATTCCACATGCGAGCCGAGGTAGACCGCCTTGCGCACCAAGACGGGCAGGCCGGCTTTTTCGCCTTTCACATCGAGGCGAATGGCGTTCGGCCTGATGGCGACGAAAATATCGTCCTCGGCCATCGGACGGGTGGGAACAAGGATTTCCGCTCCGGCGATCGCAACGCGGGCACGCTGTTCTTCCCGCTCGATGATGCGGCCTTCCACCAGATTGGCCCCGCCGATGAAATCGGCGACGAATCGGTCAGCCGGCCGTTCGTAGAGATCGCGCGGCGTGCCTTCCTGCGCGATAACCGCCTTGTTCATGACGATGATCTTGTCGGAGACGGCCAGCGCCTCTTCCTGGTCGTGGGTGACATAGACGGAGGTAAGACCCAGGCTTTGCTGCAGGTCGCGGATATCGTCGCGCATGCGGCGGCGAAGCTTCGCATCGAGATTGGACAGCGGCTCGTCGAAGAGGAGCACCTCCGGTTCCAGCACGAGTGCGCGCGCCACCGCAACACGCTGCTGCTGGCCGCCGGACAGCTCGCTGGGAAGGCGTTTTTCATATCCGGTAAGCCCGACTACTTTGAGGCCCTCGGAAGCCTTTTCAGCGCGGTCCTTGCGCGAAACGCCGGATACCTCCAGCCCGAAGGCGACGTTTTCCTGCACGGTCATATGGGGAAAGAGCGCGTAACTCTGGAACACCATCGCGACGCTGCGATCGGTCGCATGTTGCAACGTCACGTCCTTGCCGCCGATGAAGACCTTGCCTTCGCTGACGGTTTCCAGGCCCGCGATCATGCGCAGCGTCGTCGTCTTGCCGCAACCCGATGGGCCAAGCAGGGTGACGAGCGTACCTGCCTCGACATTGAATGTGACGTTGTCGACTGCCTTGACCGTGCCGAAACGACGGGTGACACCACGGAATTCCACCCCGCCCTGCCTGGTTTGAATAGTCATGCGGCGACCTCCTTTTCGAGGGTTTGCGGGGTGTTTCGGCGGGAAATCTTGCGTTCGCCGACGGCGAACTGGATGAGCGCGATGCCCGCGCCCATGATGAAGATGAGCGATGAGCTATAGGCGATGGCGAGGCCGTATTCGCCGTTTTCGACCCGGCCGACGATATAGGACGTGGCGAGGTCATGGCGGGCGCTGACCAGGAAGATCACTGCGCTGACCGAGGTTATCGCCCGCACGAAGGAATAGACCAGGGCGGCGACGATGGCCGGGCGCAGCAGCGGCAGGATCACCTTTCGCACGGTCTGGGCGCTGGAGGCGCCAAGCGTCAGCGCGCATTCGTCGAGGCTCTTGTCGATCTGGCTCATGGCCGCGACGCCGGCGCGGATGCTGACCGGCATGTTACGGAAGATGAAGCAGATCACGAGAATGATCGCCGTGCCCGTCAGTTCGAGCGGCGGCTCGTTGAAGGCGAGGATGTAGCTCACGCCGATGACCGTGCCCGGGATGGCGAAGCTCAGCATGGTGATGAATTCGAACGCGCCTTGCCCGGCAAAGCGCTGGCGAACCAGAAGATAGGCTGTCAGCAGACCCATGCCGGCGGTCAGCGGCGCGGAGATGCCGGCGATCTGCAGCGTTGTGAAAAGCGAGTTCCACGCCCGCCCGGTCCAAAGCAGGCCGAATTCCGTCCACTCCAGGCCGAAATTGCCGATGTAGTGCTTCAACGTGAAACTGTTGTCGCGTCCCCAGTTGGCCACGAAGCCGCCGAACATGATCATCGTGTAGAGGATCAAGGTGAAGGTGGCCCAGGGTATTGCGGTGGCGTAGCAAAGCCACTTCAGGCCAACGGGAAGCTCGGACTGCTTGCCTGCATCGCCCTTGCCGGAAAGGGTCGTATAGGATTTGCGCCCCAACCAGCGGCGCTGGAGATAAAAGGCGCCAACGCAAAGCGACAGCAGGACGATGGCAAGGGCTGCCGCCCGTCCCGGATCGTTTTGCGAGCCGACAACCGCGAAGAAGATCTTGGTCGACAGCACGTCGTAGTTTCCGCCGAGCACCAAAGGATTGCCGAAATCGGCCAGGCTTTCGATGAAGCCGATGAGGAAAGCGTTGGCAAGGCCGGGCCGCAGCAAGGGCCAGGTCACGCGGGTGAAGGTTTGAAGCCGGTTTGCGCGCAACGTATGCGCGGCTTCCTCCATCGACGGGGCGATGCCCTGGACGATGCCGATCAGCACGAGAAAGGCGATCGGCGTAAAAGCGAGCGCCTGGGTGATCAGGATGCCGGTAAGGCCATAGACCCAGCGCGAGGGTGAGATACCGAATAGATCGGCGGCGAAAAGCGTGATCGTGCCATTGCGGCCGAAAAGCAGAATGATCGCCAGGCCGATCACGAAGGGCGGCGTGATGATGGGCAGCACGGTCAGCAGGCGCAAACCGCGCTTGAAGGGGAAGCGCGTGCGGGTGGCGACCAGCGCGAAGGCAAGCCCCAGCAGCGTTGTGATCATGCCGGTCAGCACGGCAAGCATGAAGCTGTTCCAGAATACGCCGCATCGCGTTTCGCCTGCAATGCAGCCAAGGCTCCAGATATCCGTTGCCGTGAGGCGGTCGATCATGGCCGCCAGGCCGGAGGTGTCGCCTTCGGGGATCGCGGCCTCGCGCAAGATGGTGCTTACAGGGAGGAAGACGAAAAAGATGATCGTGCCGATCACCAGCGCGATGGCGCCTGTGGTGAAGCGGTCGCCCTTCATCCACCCTTGCGCGGCAAGGCCCTCTGTGAAGAGGAACAGAAAAGCAAAAAGGGAAAGGACCGCGCCGTAGCCGAATCCTGCCTGGCTCAGTTCCGTCGGGCCAAACAATCTTTCAGAAAATGCCCATGTCCAGCCATGCAGCCCGAAGGCGAAACCTTGCAGCAACGTATAGGCAAGGCCAATCACGCCGGCGGCCGTCAAGGCGCGGGCAAGGGCGGCAGTGGAGCGCGCGATGAAAATCAGCGGCAGGGCAAGGGGCAATGCCAGTGGCAGGAGCCAGGGCGCATCGCCACCAAGTGCTGCGAAAAGGGCGGATGGCGACCATCTGCTGTCAGGTGAAAGCGCGGTGTCGTACCACGGCAGAACGGCAAAGCCGATCCAACCCGCGGCGAGCCACAACCATTGGCTGCGTCGCATGGTTACGGTCCTAAGTGTCGGGAACGGATGCCTGCATGATAACAGGCATCCGTCCAATGTGCCGGGATCTCTGCCGGATGGCCGATGGTGCTAGGGTCACCCTTCGGGCCAGCCGGCAACGATTGCGATGAAAGAGTTCAGCCCGATCAGTTCAAGCTGCCGACTTCCTGATCCCAGCGCGACAGAAGGGACTTGCGGACGTCCGAGCTGCCGTATTTCTTGAAGTCGTAGTCGATCAGCTTCACCTTATCGAGGCTCGGGGCCTCGGGCGGGATCTTCGCCGTCAGGTTGGAGGGAACCTGGAAGCTGTTCACCGAGGCGCCAATTTCCTGCGCTTCAGGCGTCAGCGCCCAGTCGTACCACTTGCGCGCGGCTTCCGGATTCGGGCCGCCCTTGATGATGCTCATGGAACCGATTTCATAGCCGGTGCCCTCGCAAGGAGCGACGACTTCAACCGGGAAACCGCCGACTTTCTGCTGCACGCCGTCATGCATGAAGACGATGCCGATGCCGGTTTCGCCGCGTGCCGCCGCCTTGGCGGGAGCGGAACCGGACTTCGTGTACTGGTTGACGTTTGCGTGAAGCTGCTTCTGGTAGTCGAATGCCGCATCCTCACCCAGAAGCTGGACAAGGGTCGCAAGCGCCGTATAGGCGGTGCCCGACGAGTTCGGGTTGGCGATCTGGATTTCGCCCTTGTATTCCGGCTTGATCAGATCGGACCAGCACTTGGGTTCCGGCAACTTCTTGTCGGCGATGACTTCGGTATTGTAGACGAAGCCGAGTGCGCCGGCGTAGATGCCCACAGTGCGATTGTGGGCGGATGCGGCTTGCGAGAGCGCCCAGGGCTGCAGCTTGTCCAGCATTGGCGACTTGTATTCTTCCGTCAGACCTTCCTCGGCCGCCTGGAGATGAGGATCGCCAGTGCCGCCCCACCAGACATCGCCCTTCGGGTTGCTGGCTTCCGCCTTGATCTGGGCATAGGTCTCGCCGGAGCTCTTGCGGGTCATGGCGACATCGATGCCGGTGGCGCGGGTGAAGGCATTGACCATTGCCTGGCACCATTCCTCGCCGGGGCTGCAATAGAGCGTCATGCTTTCGGCCATGGCGGAGCCGGCCGAAAGGGTCATGACCAGGCCCGCGGTCGACGCCAGCAGGCGCAGCTTGTTGGTGAGCGTCATTGTCGTTTCCTCCAAAATCCTGTGCGGAGGCTCTGGATAGCCCCTCTTTATACAGCGGGCCGTATTGTCGCGATCCCGTGCTTGCAGGCTGGGACGGCGATGTGAACCGGCAATTTCAGAGGCTTTTGCGCCTTTGTAACTTTGTTAACAGTCGAGGCCGCTGGTTTGACGCAGGAAATCGACCAGTTCCGGCGTGGAGGCGAGGATCGGATTGCCTTTGGTAAGGCCGTCGCCTGCAAGAAAGTCGTTCACGTAGCCGCCGGCCTCAGATACGAGCACCAGTCCGGCCATCACGTCCCAGGAGTTGATATGGCTCTCGACGTAGCCATCGAGCTTGCCCGAAGCGACGAGTGCAAGCGCGAGTGCGCCTGCGCCCTGCATCCGGTAGACGCAGTTTTGGGAGAGCAGGTTGTAGATCACATCGACATTGGTGTTGATGGGCCGGCGGAAGCTGAAGCCGACTGAAACGGTGGCCTTGCTCGGGTCGCTGGTGCCGGAGACGTGCATCGGCACGCCGTTGAGCGTGGCGCCTTCGCCAAGGGCTGCCGAATAAAGCTCATCGAGATTGGGGTCGTAGATGACGCCGACCGAGGGCTTGCCATTGACCACAAGGCCAATGGAGACGCACCAAAAGCCAATGCCGCGAACGAAATTCGCAGTGCCGTCAATCGGATCGACGACCCAGGCGACGCGCTCGGGCGTGCCGCCGGATTCCTCGCCGATGAAACCGTCGTCGGGGAAGACAGCGGCGAGGCGGCTGCGGATCAGGATTTCCGTTTCCTTGTCGACTTCGCTGACGAAATCCTGCGTATCCTTGGCTTCGACCGTGAAGCGGCGGTTGCGGAACCGTTCAAGCGCAAGTTTTCCCGCTTCCCGTGCGACCGCTTCGGCCACCATGCGACGAACCGACAGGAACTCCTGATTTACGTCCGGCATTCAAATCTCCCTTTGGGCCAATAAACGGGCCGCCAATCGTCGAGCCATCGCCCAGATTCTGGGTCCATGACCTAAAGCACAGATGTGAATAGCGGATTTCAATCAGGCAGCATCATTCATCGGCTGCCGTATTTTTTATGCCGTGCGAAACCGGTAGGGCGGCAGGCCGAGAACGCCCGGTTTGAAGGCGAAAAGGCTGCCCGACATGGGGTACTCGTCCAGAAGCTTCGCATTGCCATGAGGCCTTAAGGATGTGACGACCATAGTGTCCAGATCCGGCCCGCAGAAGCAGGGCATGGTCGGTGCGGGTACCGGCATCTCGACCGTCTCAAAGATTGCACCGGCAGGCGAAATGCGGTTGATGACGCCAGCGGAAATTCCGGCCGACCAATAGTGGCCTTCCGTGTCGACAGTGCCTCCATCCGGCCTGCCGGCATCGTCGGCAAGATCGATGAGGCGATGGCGGTCGCTGGCCGTGCCGGTCTCGGGATCGAAGGCCCAGGTATCGATGAAACCCGGCCGCGAATCCGCGTGATAGAGCGTCAGGCCGTCGGGCGACCACGCCAAGCCGTTGGATACGGTGATGGCACTGGCGATTTTCCTCACCTCACCATCGAACCCGACCCGGTACAGTCCGGCAATCGGCTGCCTCGGCGATCGGTCGTCCATGGTGCCGACCCAAAACGCGCCATCCGGGCCGACCTTGCCGTCATTGGTGCGGGTGTGGGGATTGTCGGCTTCGATATCGGCAAGATGGGTTTCCTCGCCGTTCGCCATATCGAAAAGCACGATCCGGTCGCGGCGGGCAACGACAAGCCGCCCATCGTCGCAAAGTCCGAACGAGCCGACCGTATCCGCGAAGGTCCAGCTTTCCCGCTCGCCGCTCGACCAGTCATGGGAATGGATCGCGCAGCCGGTAATATCGCACCAATAGAGCTTTTCCGCCCGATTGTCCCACACGGGACATTCGGCAAGCTCGCATCTTGCGTCGATCAGGCATGTGACGTCATACATTTTCCGTTGACCCTCACGCGTTGCCGAAGACATGGGCGCCCTGGTCGGCGCTGCTCACAACCGCCCGGAAGGCGGAGAAGAGTTCGCGGCCTATGCCGGCTTCATTGGTGGAAAGGTCGATCTTCACGGCGTCGCGGGCCGCAAACTCAGCCTTGTCGACGAGGACTTCCAGCGTTCCGTTTACGGCATCGACGCGGATGATGTCGCCATCGCGGATTTTCGCGATTGCACCACCCTCCACGGCTTCGGGCGTAACGTGAATGGCCGCCGGCACCTTGCCGGAAGCGCCCGACATGCGGCCGTCGGTTACCAGCGCCACCTTCAGGCCCCGGTCCTGCAGCACACCGAGCCCCGGCGTCAGTTTGTGAAGTTCCGGCATGCCGTTCGCCTTCGGTCCCTGAAAACGGACGACGGCGATGAAATCGGAGGTGAATTCTCCCGCCTTGAAGGCTGCCTGCAAATCGTCTTGCGAATGGAACACTCTCGCCGGCGCCTCCACCACATGGCGCTCAGGCTTGACGGCGGAAATCTTGATCACCGCCTTGCCAAGGTTGCCGGAGAGCATCTTGAGACCGCCGTTCGGCTGGAAAGGTGCGCCAATAGGCGCCAGAACCTTGTCGTTGCCGGAAACGCCCGGCACCGGTTCGCGCCTTACCGTGCCATCCTCGGCAAGCTTCGCCTCGACCGTATAGCCGGAAAGGCCGGTGCCGTTGATGGTGCGCACGTCCTCGTGGAGCAGCTTGCCTTCAAGAAGCTCGCGGATCAAAAAGCCCATGCCGCCAGCAGCCTGGAAGTGATTTACGTCCGCAAGGCCGTTCGGATAGATCCGCGCCAGCAGCGGCACCACGTCGGAGAGGTCGGAAATATCGTTCCAGGTGAGTTTGATGCCGGCGGCATTGGCGATGGCGACCAGATGCATGGTGTGATTGGTCGAACCGCCCGTCGCATGCAGGCCAACGACGCCATTGACGATGGCGCGCTCGTCGATCACCTCACCCACCGGCGTATAGGCGTTGCCGAGCGCGGAAAGCGAGATCGCCTGCAAGGCGGCTTCCTTCGTCAACGCTTCGCGCAGCGGCGTATTGGGGTTGACGAAGCTTGAGCCCGGCATGTGCAGGCCCATGATCTCCATCAGCATCTGGTTGGAATTGGCCGTGCCGTAGAAGGTGCAGGTGCCGGGCGAGTGATAGGATTTGGATTCCGCCTCAAGCAGGGCGGCGCGATCCACCTTGCCTTCGGAATAAAGCTGGCGAATGCGCGATTTCTCGTCGTTGGGAAGGCCCGACGGCATCGGCCCGGCAGGAATAAACACCGCCGGCAGGTGACCGAATGACAAGGCGGATATCAAAAGCCCCGGAACGATCTTGTCGCAGATGCCGAGAAAGACGGCTGCGTCGAACATCTGGTGCGACAGACCGACGGCAGCCGACATGGCGATGACATCGCGGGAGAAAAGCGAAAGTTCCATCCCCGCCTGACCCTGAGTGACGCCGTCACACATGGCGGGAACGCCGCCGGCGACCTGAGCGACAGCACCCGCTTCGCGCGCCGCCTGACGGATGAGATCGGGAAAACGCTCGTAGGGCTGATGCGCCGAAAGCATGTCGTTATAGGCGGTGACGATGCCGAGGTTGGGAACGATGTCGCCTGCAAGCCGCTCCTTGTCCGTCACGCCGCAGGCGGCGAAACCATGGGCGAGATTGCCGCAGGAAAGCGTTCCCCGGCGTGGCCCGGCTTCTCCCGCCTTGCGAATACGGTCCATATAGCGGCTGCGGGAATCCTGGCTGCGCTTGACGATCCGCTCGGTGACTTCGCCTATCCTGGCATGGATGGTCATGGCTCAATTCCTCTTTGCTTGTTCATGCGCGATCCGAAAAAGCGTCATCCGGCTGACCGCTGAATGCCAGCTTTGGACCGCAATCGGCAGGACGAGCGATGCTCGCTTGTCCTTTGGCGTCGACAATCAGATCAGGTCTTCAAACCATGTGCGGCCGTCGCGCTCGATCAGCGCGATCGCTGCTGAAGGTCCCCAGGTGCCCGAAGTATATCCCTTCGGAGGTTCCTTGGAGTTGCTCCAGCTTTCCAGGATCGGATCGACCCACGCCCATGCGGCATCCACCTCGTCACGGCGCATGAAGAGGGTCTGGTTACCGCGAATGACGTCCATGATCAGTCGCTCGTAGGCGTCCGGATTGCGCACCTTGAAGGCTTCCGCAAACGACATGTCGAGGGGAACCTGGCGAAGGCGCATGCCGCCCGGTCCGGGGTCCTTGATCATGACCTGCATTTTCACCCCTTCGTTGGGTTGCAGGCGGATGACGAGACGGTTGGCCGAAATGGAGCCGGCTTCCACGCCGAAGATGGAATGGGGTATCGGGCGGAACTGCACGACGATTTCAGAAACCCGCGAGGCCAGCCGCTTGCCGGTCCTCAGATAGAAGGGAACGCTGGCCCAACGCCAGTTGGCGATCTCCGCCTTCACGGCGACGAAGGTTTCGGTCACCGACGAGGGGTGTTCGAGTTCTTCCAGATAGCCGGATACGGCGCCGCCGGAAGATGCGCCGGCCCGGTACTGGCCACGCACCGTGAGTTTGTCGACCGCTTCCGCATCCATCGGCTTCAAGGCCCGCAGAACCTTCAGTTTTTCATCGCGCACGGAATCCGCATCCATGGATTCCGGGGGCTCCATGGCGACCAGGCAAAGCAGCTGGAGAATGTGGTTCTGCACCATGTCGCGCAGCGCGCCCGCAGTATCGTAGTAGCCGGCGCGCCCTTCGACCCCGAGGCTTTCGGCAACAGTGAGCTGGACGTGGTCGATGTGGGCGGCATTCCACAGCGGTTCGAACAAGGCGTTGGCGAAACGCAGCGCCATGAGGTTTTGCACCGTCTCCTTGCCGAGATAGTGGTCGATACGGAAGATCTGGTCCTCGCGGAAGACGGCGCCGATGGTCTCATTGAGTTTCTTGGCCGATGCTCCGTCCTTGCCGATCGGCTTCTCGATGACCACCCGGCTCTTGTCGGTGACCATGTTGTGGCTGCCGATTTTCTCGCAAATGGCGCCGAAGAAATCGGGCGAGACGGCAAGATAGAAGGCGCGGACCACACCGGGGCGATCGGCAAGCACATCGGCGAGGGCGCTCCAGCCGGCATCGGTCGCCGCATCGACGGGAAGATAGCGGATACGGTCGAGGAACCGCGACAGCACCGCATCCTCGATATCGTTCACATGCTCGCGAATGGAGGCATCGGCCCAGTCGCGATAGGCGTCTTCTCCCATTTCGCGACGGGAACAGCAGATCACCCGCGCTTCCTCCGGCACCTGACCGTCGAGATCGCGGTGGTAGAGCGCCGGCAACAGCTTGCGGTGAGCGAGATCGCCAGTGGCGCCGAAAACGACCAGATCGAAAGGGGCAACCTCAATGACGCGAACGGCCATGGAATCCTATCCTCAAGCTATTGAATTCAAGGGGCTCCGGCATCGCAGGAGGCCATTTAGTCCAGTTCGCGGCGGCGAGGCATATCGGCCCCTCGCCTTGAACAGGTGATCGCCGCAGCGCGCGCGGCGAAGGAGAGAACGCCGGTCAACGTGTCGGCGTCAAGGCTGGCGATTGCACCGACCCGCAAAAGATCCCGCTCCGCAAGCGCTGCCAGAAGCGCTGCCTGGAATGTATCGCCGGCACCCACGGTGTCGGCAACCGTTACCTTGACGCCTGCAACCCGAAGATGGCCGGCCCTGGTAAAGGCTTCCGCCCCGTCGCCACCATGGGTGATGACGGCAAGTCCGACGCCTTTTTCGACCCAGCCACGCGCTGTTTCAGCCAGGTCGGCTCCCGGATAAAGGTAGGTGAAATCCTCGGCGCTGATTTTCAGGATATGGACGTGACCGAGCAATTCATCCAGCTTTGCGCGCCATAAGCCCATGTCGGCAACGACCGTTGGACGGATGTTCGGATCATAGGAAATAATGCGCGACGGGCTTTCCCGCTTCACAAGTGCCGTCAGGCTGCTTCCGACCGGCTCAACCATCACCGAAAATGAGCCGATGTGGATGGCTTGCGTCGTATCGTCGAATGTCGGCAGATCGGCGACGGCCAACTGTCTGTCGGCGGCTTTTTCGCCGTAGAAGGCATATTCCGCTGAGCCATCCGACTTGAGATCGACGATGCTGAGCGTGGTCAGGGCATCGTTCAATTTCGCGTATCGAAGATCGACGCCTTCCGCCGTCAGCGCCGCTTGCAGCCTGCGGCCGAAAAGATCGCGCGACAGGCCCCCGAAAAAACTGACCGGGCAGTCGAGACGGGCAAGGCCGACGGCGACATTGAAGGGCGAGCCGCCGATGCGTGCATCGAGCTTCAGGCCGTTGCCGGCATCCTCGGTGAAGAGATCGAACAGGGCTTCGCCGCAGACGACTATCATGATCATGCAACTCTGGTTTCAGGTACGTGCCGCCGCCGGGCGCAAATTTGCTCGCGCCCGGCGGAATTCGTCATGCGGCGCGCACTTCCTCGGGTGGTTCCATCGCGCCGGTCATGATCGCCACCGCGTCGGACATGGAGAAGTCCTGCGGTTTGATGACCGCATGCCGCTTTCCGAGGCGGTGGATGTGAATCCGGTCCGCGACTTCAAAGACATGCGGCATATTGTGCGAGATGAGCACGATCGGCAGGCCACGCGAACGAACATCCTTGATGAGTTCAAGCACCCGCCTGCTTTCCTTCACGCCAAGTGCTGCGGTCGGTTCATCCATGATGACGACCTTGGAGCCGAACGCGGCGGCGCGCGCCACGGCGACACCTTGCCGCTGGCCGCCGGAAAGCGTTTCCACTGCCTGGTTGATGTTCTGGATCGTCAGCAATCCGAGTTCGGAAAGCTTCTCCCGCGCAATGCGCTCCATTTCCTTGCGGTCGAGCTTGCGGAGATATTTTCCGAGGAACCCCGGCACGCGCAGTTCGCGGCCCATGAACATATTGTCGGCGATGGAAAGCGCCGGCGACAGGGCCAGGTTTTGATAGACGGTTTCGATGCCCGCGTCGCGTGCGTCCATCGGCGAGGTGAAGTTGATCGCCTCGCCATGCAGGCGGATTTCGCCTTCGTCCGGGATGACGGCGCCTGAAATCGCCTTGATGAGGGTCGATTTGCCGGCGCCGTTGTCGCCGATGACCGCCAGGATTTCACCCGGATAGAGGTCGAAGTCGGTGTGGTCGAGCGCGACGACGCGGCCATAGCGCTTGACGAGGTTGCGGGCCGTGAGGATCGGCTCGCCCTTGGAGCTTTGCTGTGTCATGCCGAAACCTTTCTGATCCACTGGTCGACTGCGACCGCAGAAATGATAAGCAGGCCGATCAGGAGGTAGGTCCACTGCGGGTCCGTCCCGATCAATCTGAGGCCAAGCGAAAACACGCCGACGATCAAAGCGCCGAACATCATGCCAAGGATCGAACCGCGCCCGCCGAACAGCGAGATGCCGCCGATCACCACTGCCGTGATGGATTCGATATTGGTGAACTGGCCTGCTGTCGGCGATACGGACCCGAGACGCCCGATCAGGACCCAGCCGGCGAAAGCGCAGATCAGTCCGGCGATCGTGTAGACGGAGATGAGGGTCCGCTTCACGCGCACACCGGAGAGTTCCGCAAAGTCCGGATCGTCGCCGATCGCGTAGACATGCCGCCCCCATGCAGTGTGGTTGAGAATATAATTCAGCGTGAAGACCAGAACGATCATGGCAATCACACCGTAGGTGAAAACGGCGCCGCCGATTTTGATATTCTCGCCGAAGAACTGAAGGATCGGCGCTTCGGTCGCGATATCCTGGCTGCGGATGGTCTCATTGGCCGAATAGAGGAAGTTCGTGGCCAGTATGATCTGCCACATGCCGAGCGTGACGATGAAGGGCGGCAGTTTCATGCGCGCAACCAGCGTTCCGTTGATGAAGCCGCAAAGCGCACCGCAGGCAAGTCCGGCTATGACCGCCAGTTCCGCCGGTATCCCGTAGCGAAACGTAAATTGGCCCATCACGACCGAAGACAGCACCATGATCGCGCCGACGGACAGATCGATGCCGGCCGTCAGGACCACCAGTGTCTGCGCCATGCCGACTATGCCGACGATTGCCACCTGCTGCAGGATCAGCGTCAGCGCGAAGGGCGAAAAGAATTTCGACCCAAGGATCACGCCAAAGGCCATCACCGAAGCAACGAGAACGATGAGCGGCACACCAGCTGGATTGGAATGCAGTGCATGCTGAATCTTGTCGAGCGCCGACTTGTGGTGGGTTTCAAAGCTCGCCACTGTCGTCGTGCTGCCTTCCAGACCCTTCTCGAAGTCCTGTTTCTTTAACGTCTCAGCGTCGCTCATCTTTCTCTCCACCCTTTGAATGTCGGGTAAAACAGCATGGAAAAGCCATGCCCGCCCGAGAGCGGCGGGGCGCGATTAATCGCCCCGCCGTAGTCACAGGCCTAGTGGTTTGATCCCATCATTTGCGTCCCCGTGCCGCAAGTTTTTCTGCAAATGTCGGGATCTATAAAACCACTAGTCAAGTATTTGTTTCTAGTGGATCTTTTGAATTTGACATTTGATTGCGGGACGATCCGTAAGCGGGTATCAAATGTCAAATTCGATCCACTAGATCAGCCCCAGCACTTGTCCGTGCCTTCCGTGGTGTCGATCAACTCGACGCCTGCAGCCGGCTTGTCGGTCACGAGCGAAACGCCGGTGTCGAAGAAGTTCTTTCCGGCAGTCGGTTCCGGCTTGGCGCCACTATCGGCAAACGCCTTGATCGCCTCGATGCCGAGGGACGCCATCAGCAACGGATATTGCTGCGAAGTCGCGCCGATAACGCCTTCCTTGACATTCTGCACGCCCGGGCAGCCGCCATCGACGGAGACGATCAATACATCGCTTTCACGCCCCACTGCCTTCAGCGCTTCATAGGCGCCGGCGGCTGCCGGTTCGTTGATTGTATAGACGACGTTGATCATCGGGTCCTTGGTCAGGAGGTTTTCCATGGCCTTGCGGCCACCTTCCTCGTTGCCTGCGGTCACGTCATTGCCGACGATGCGCGGGTCGTCTTCATCACCCCATTTGGACACGTCCTTCACATCGATGCCGAAACCGGTCAGGAAGCCCTGATCGCGGAGCACGCCGACGGAAGGCTGGCTGACGGCCAGATCGAGCATTGCAATCTTGGCGTCCTTGGCGGCGTCGCCGAGCGTTGCGGCGGCCCATTGTCCGATCAATTCGCCGGCCTTGAAGTTGTCGGTGGCGAAGGTCGCATCGGCCGCGTCGATCGGCTCCAGCGGAGTGTCGAGGGCGATCACCAGAATGCCGGCATCACGCGCCTGCTTGACTGCGCCGACAATTGCTTTCGTATCCGAGGCGGTGATCAGGATGCCCTTTGCGCCGTCGGCGATGCAGGATTCGATTGCCGCGACCTGGCTTTCATGATCGCCGTCGATCTTGCCTGCATAGGATTTCAGCTCGATGCCAAGCTCGTTCGCCTTGGCGGTTGCGCCTTCCTTCATCTTGACGAAGAAGGGGTTGGTATCGGTTTTGGTGATGAGGCAGGCAATCGAGTCTGCCGCCTGGGCTGGCGCCAGTGCGGCCATGGCGCCAAGAACGGAACCGGTCAATAGAAGCTTGCGAAGCATGGATCTTCCTCCCTGGTCTTAGTGGGGTGATCGCAGATGAGCTGACCAGACTGGCTCAACTGCGCATGGCTGCAACGGCGGGCATGAGCCCGCCGGGCATTGCCGGGCCTCGACCTTCGACGGCATCCTCCCCGGTGAGGATCGAGGCACGGGGTGAAAAGTTGAAAAACATGGGCAAGCTCGCCGCACCTATGGCGCCAGCGTCCTGGCCAAATGTTCCGCGCACCACTTCCGGCGGCTTGCGCGCTTCAGGCGCGCTGGCGGCAAGGGCCTGTTTCAGCCGGGCGATCATCTTGTCTATCAGCCCGCCGTCGATGTCGGCGTCGATCACCAGTGTCGGCACGTCGACTATCGCATGAGCCGACCAGATGGCGGTGACCAGCGCATCGACGCAATCCTCCAGCCATTCGTCGACGGCGGGGTGGTCGCGCACGACTGCCTGCTCGAGATCGGTACGGCTCGCCGTCGGGTAATCGTTATAGGCGAGGTGGCGGCCAAGGGCGGCGAGCGAAGCTCGCGTGATGAGAAGATCCCAAGCGCCCGCCGGTGCGGGAGCGGAGGCGAGCTTGCTTGCCGCCACCGGCATCACTGCGAAATGGCCGGCATTTCCCGTTACGCCGCGCAGGCAATCGCCACCGACGACAACGCCACCGCCGATCGCCGGGCCGACAAAAAGATAGAGGAAATCGTCACGGCCGCGGCCAACCCCGTAGAAAAGTTCGGCGATGGTGGCCGCAGTCGCGTCGTTTTCGCTGAACACGGGGAAAGGTAGCGCTCTCTCCAGCAGGCTTTCGAAATCGATGCTGTCCCAAAGCTGGAACGTGTCGCCGGGAAGACCAAGCTCGCGCAGCCACGCGCCGAGATTGAATGGCATTCCAAGGCCAACCCCGGTGATGCGCGTGCGTTGCACGTCGTCCAGAAGCTCAAGCAGGCTGGTGATGTCACGGGCGATCAGATCGCAAGCCTTTTCAGGCGGAGGCAGGATCATGTCATGGGCGCGCCGGCCGATGACACGGTTGGAGAAATCGACAAGGACCGTCTCGATCGAGGTACGATCCAGACGGACGCCGAAACCGAAAGCGCCACAGGCATTCAGCCGCAGCATCGTCGCCGGTTGGCCGCGCCCGCCGTCGTGGCGTTTGCCGAGCGTCTCGATGAGGCCTTCCGCCTCAAGTTCCTGGATAATGCCACCGATGGCCGCGTTGGTCAGATGGGCGAGACGCGCCAGGTCTGCTTTGGACGCAACGTCAACGCGCCGCAGAACCTGCAGCACGATGCGCTCGTTATAGCGTCTAAGCTGTACCGAGTTGGAACCACGTCCAACGCGAGGCCGTTTCGCCACTTCTTCCTCCCGGGCATTCGCCCTGACTTATTTTGTCACGGGGGAGCGATGCAGCGTCCCGCCGTGTTTTTCCCTTCTGATGGGGATAATTAATTTCATTTGAATTAATTAATGCACAACCAATTGTGCCTGTCAATTTCTTTCATGACGTTGCGATATCTAACCGAAGCACAAAAAAGGCCGGAATGCTATGCATCCGGCCCTTTTTCGTGGCATTTCGGCAGTTTGCAGATCAAACGTCGAGGTTGGCGACGGTGAGTGCGTTTTCCTGGATGAAATCGCGCCGTGGCTCGACGTCGTCGCCCATCAGCTTGGTGAAAATGTCGTCGGCTGCATCGGCTTCCCTGACTTTCACCTGAAGCAGCGATCTGGCGTTGGGGTCGAGCGTCGTCTCCCAGAGCTGGCTGGGGTTCATTTCGCCCAGACCTTTGTAACGCTGCAGGGAAATTCCCTTGCGGCCGACCAGGAAAATGGCGTCGAGCAGGGCGCGCGGTCCACGGATCTGGGTGATGAGATCGCGCCGGCTAAGGCTTGCCGCCTTGCCGTAAATGGCATGCAGGTTATCGGCGGAGGCGTTGAGCTTGCGCGCGTCTGCCGAGCCGAGAAGGGCTGCGTCGATGATCGTCACTTCCTTGACGCCCCGCACCATCCGCTCGAAATGCAGCGATCCGTCGTCCTGGGCAGCGCCCGTCCAGCCGCGCTCAAACTCGTCGGCCAGGATATCGAGGCGACGCGCAATATAGGCAGCCGCCTCACGCGCCTTGTCGCGGTCGTGCAGAACGTCCGGATTGAGGGCGCCGGCAATGGCCGCCTGTTCGACCGTATCGCGATCGTAGCGGGAGTGCAGGCCGTCCAGGGTGGAGGCGATCGCGCGCGCGCGCTCCACCGTTTCCAGGAGATCCGGGCCGGCCTGAACCTCGCCCGTCGCGAGGGTAAGGGTCGCTTCGTCGAGGCCGGAACCGATCAGATAATCCTCAAGGGCTTTTTGATCCTTGAGATATTGCTCGGATTGTCCGCGCTTGACTTTGTAGAGCGGAGGCTGGGCGATGTAGATATAGCCGCGCTCCAGCAGGTCCGGCATCTGGCGGAAGAAGAACGTCAGGAGCAAAGTTCGAATATGCGCGCCGTCGACGTCGGCGTCGGTCATGATGATGATCTTGTGGTAGCGCAGCTTGTCGATATTGAACTCTTCGGTGCCGATACCGGTGCCGAGAGCCGTGATCAGCGTGCCGATTTCATTGGACGACAGCATCTTGTCGAAGCGGGCGCGTTCGACGTTGAGGATCTTGCCGCGCAAGGGCAATACAGCCTGATTTTCGCGGTGCCTGCCCTGTTTGGCTGAGCCGCCGGCGGAATCGCCCTCCACCAGGAAAAGTTCGGCTTTTGCGGGGTCGCGCTCCTGGCAATCGGCGAGTTTGCCCGGCAGGGACGCAACATCGAGCGCGCCTTTTCTGCGGGTCAACTCGCGAGCTTTGCGTGCCGCCTCGCGAGCGGAGGCGGCCTCGACCACCTTGGAGACGACGGAACGCGCGCGCGCCGGATTTTCCTCCAGCCATTCAGCCAATGCCGCGTTGACGATATTTTCCACGACCGGCCGCACTTCCGAGGAAACCAGCTTGTCTTTGGTCTGCGACGAGAATTTCGGATCCGGCACCTTGACCGACAGCACGCAGGTCAGCCCCTCGCGGCAATCGTCGCCGGTGAGCGATACTTTCTCTTTCTTCAAAAGGCCGGAACTATCGGCATAGCCGGTGATCTGCCTCGTCAGCGCGCCGCGGAAACCGGCAAGATGCGTTCCACCATCGCGCTGCGGGATGTTGTTGGTGAAGCACAGAACCTGCTCGTGGTAGCTGTCGTTCCACCACATCGCCACTTCGACGGTTGTACCGTCCCGCTCCGCGATCATGGTGATCGGTGCGTCGATCAGCGGATGTTTGGCGCGGTCGAGATAGCGCACGAAAGCTTCCAGCCCGCCTTCGTAGAAAAGCTCCTCGGTCCGGGTTTCGACGCCGCGATTATCGGTGAGCACAATGCGCGCGCCGGAATTGAGGAACGCCAGTTCGCGTAACCGGTGTTCCAGGGTGGCGAAATCGAATTCGATGCGCGTGAAGGTCGCAGGCGAGGGCAGGAAAGTGACCTCCGTACCCTTCTTGCCGACAGCAGGGCCGACGACCGCCAGCGGCGCTACCGGATCGCCATCGTGAAAGCGGATGAAATGCTCCTTGTCGTCGCGAAAGACGCGCAGCTCCAGCCAGGTGGACAAGGCATTCACCACCGAGACGCCAACGCCGTGCAGGCCGCCGGAGACCTTATAGGAATTCTGGTCGAATTTACCGCCGGCATGCAGCTGCGTCATGATGACTTCGGCGGCGGACACGCCTTCGCCGGTGTGGATATCGGTCGGAATTCCACGCCCGTTGTCGGTAACGGTGACCGAACCATCTGCATTCAGCGTCACCGTGACGAGATCGGCATGGCCCGCAAGCGCTTCGTCGATGGCATTGTCGACCACCTCGTAGATCATATGGTGCAGACCGGAGCCGTCGTCCGTGTCGCCGATATACATGCCCGGTCGCTTGCGAACGGCGTCCAAACCTTTGAGAACCTTGATGGATTCAGCGCCGTAGTCGCTTGCACCATTGGTCGCTTCGGGCGCGCCGTTGCCGGAGGTCGATGTATCGCTCATCCGAATCACTTCACCGTTGGTGAGAGGGGGTCTTCACTGGTTATACGGGGTTGGCGGCAAGCTTCAACCTGTGCTGCCGCCAATGCCCCTGAATGAGCCAATTTTCGTTGGAAAACATGGCTTTTTTGGACAGTTTCGCCGCCTGCGGAAAAGCGGAGGCAACAGGCTTGCATGTTTTATCCGACTATGCGGCTTTCCACCACCTTCAAGAGGCGGGAGGACGGTGGCAGATGCGCGAACAGGAGCGGGTCGGTGCCGGTCATGAAAACCTGACCGCCAAGCCGGTCGAGCCTTTCAAACAGGGCTTCGCGGCGGATCGGGTCGAGATGGGCGGCAACCTCGTCGAGCAGCAGCACGGGCGTCATGCCCGAGATCGATGCGGTAAGGCCAGCATGGGCAAGGACGAGGCCGATCAGCAGCCCCTTTTGTTCGCCGGTGGAAGCCATTGCGGCCGGCATGGCCTTGGCAAGATGGGTGACGGCAAGATCGGAACGATGCGGACCGTCCAGCGTTCTGCCGGCTGCCCGGTCCCGGGCGCGCCCTTCGCGCAATTGCAGGCGGTAGTGGTCTTCCAGATCGGCGGCGGCCATGGTCTCGGCGTCGTCTTCGAAGGTCCCCTGGAGCCGGATATGCGCTTGAGGGAACGGCAGGTCGGCGGCGTCCTTTGCGGCAAGGCGACTTTGCAGCAGCTGAACGGTTTCGCGGCGGGCAAGGGCTACCGCGATTGCAAGCTGAGCGACTTGAGATTCGAGCGCGTCGAGGTAGGCGGCTGTGCCGCCGTCCTCAAGCAGGCGGTTGCGGGCGCGCAGCGCCTTTTCGAATTCGGCGACGCGACGGCCGTGACCGGGATCGATTGCCAGAACCAGCCGGTCGAGAAAGCGCCTTCGGTCGCCGGCTGGCCCGCTGAAGAGGCTGTCCATTGCCGGAAGCAGCCAAAGCACGCGCAGATAGTCGAGCAATGCTTCGGAGGAGCGGGCCTCTTCGCCGTCTATGCGAACCTTGCGCCCGCTTTCACCCGGGGTGAAGCCGGTGCCGATGCGGGTTTCTCCAAATGGGCCGTCGACAATGGCAGAAATGGCAAAGCCGGATGGCGCGCCGCGACGAACCAGGTCCGCAAGCTGCGCCCGGCGCAAGCCTCGCCCTGCGGAAAGCAGCGAGATCGCTTCCAGCAAATTGGTTTTTCCGGCGCCATTTTCGCCGACGAAGGCAACCATGCGGCTGCCGGGCTCGAGCGACAGGCTCGTATAATTGCGAAAATCCGTAAGGCTCAGGCGGCTTAGCGCTACCGGCGACGGTTCAGCCATGCTGCCCCGCTTCTTTTGTGGCGGCTCAATTTGTCATTCGCGGAAGACATCGCCGTAGACCGCGTTGCCGGCCTAAACGCGCATTGGCATCAAAACGTAGAGCGCATCTTCGGCGCCGTCGTCCTGAATGAGCGTCGGTGCGCCGGGGTCGGCGAAGCGGAACGTGGCCGTGTCCATTTGCAGTTGCGCGGCGATGTCGAGGAGGTAGCGTGAATTGAAGCCGATCTCGATCGGATCCGCTTCATAATCCACCGCCAGCTCCTCGGTCGCGCTGCCGGAGTCCGGATTGACGACGGTAAGGACCATGCGTCCTTCCGACAGGGCCATCTTCACGGCGCGTCCGCGCTCCGAGGAAATGGTCGAAACCCGGTCGACCGCCTCGCGAAACTCATCGCGATCGACCTGCAGCGTCTTGTCATTGTGCTGCGGGATGACGCGGCCATAATCGGGGAATGTGCCATCGATCAGCTTGGATGTCAGGACGACATTGCCGGTGGTGATGCGGATCTTGGTTTCCGAAATCTCGATGCGGACTTCCGCATCCGGATCTTCCAGAAGCTTCTGCATTTCGCCGACCGTCTTGCGCGGCACGATAATGCCCGGCATTCCGGCCGAGCCGGCAGGGGCGAGGAGTTCGGCCTGCGCCAGGCGATGCCCGTCGGTGGCGACCGCGCGGAAGCGCTCGCCCGTCGGCGTTTCCACCGTGTGGAAATAGATGCCGTTCAGATAATAGCGCGTTTCTTCGGTGGAAATCGCGAATTGAGTGGAATCGACCAGCCGCTTCAGATCGCGCGCCGGGATCGTGAACGAATGGCTGAATTCGCCGGCGGTGAGATCGGGATAATCGGCTTCCGGCAGCATCTGCAGCGCAAAGCGCGAACGACTGGCGCGGATTTCCAGGGTGGCATTGTCGGCGGAAGTTTCCAGCAGGACCTGCGACCCGTCCGGCAGTTTGCGCACGATATCGTAGATCATATGAGCGGGAACCGTGGTCGCGCCGGGCTGTTCCACCATTGCGGCCACCGTCTCGGAGATTTCCAGATCGAGATCGGTCGCCTTGAGACGAAGCTGGCCACCGTCACAGCGCAACAGCACGTTCGACAGGATTGGAATGGTGTTTCTGCGTTCAACGACACGATGCACATGGGTCAGGGACTTCAGGAGATCGGTCCGCTCAAGAGTCACTTTCATTGCGTAGTCCGTCGTTGAGGGGCGATGCGAGCGCGCCGCGTAGTGATTTCGATGTCCGCAGTTGCGGAGCGGGGAAAAGACACTGCCTTCTGGGCAATCGAATTGCAAGAGGCGAGAAGCGGGGAAGGGCGGTTGTATAGCCGTAACGTCAACGAAAACATACGGCCTGCAAGCGCAGTCGGGACCGGCGGATAGCCCGAGAGAGTGCAGTGAAGCCGCCTCTCCCAGACGATCCGGATCCAGAGTTACGCGTCGAGCATGCGCTTCAGGAGTTCGATCTCCTGAGCCAGCGTCACATCGGCCCTTGCCAATTCCTCGATCTTGCGCACGGCGTGCAGCACCGTTGTGTGGTCCCTGTTGCCGAAGCGCCGGCCGATTTCCGGCAAGGAGCGCGGCGTCATCATTTTGGCCAGATACATGGCGATCTGCCGCGGCCTCACGATTGTGCGGGTGCGCCGGGCGGAGAGGAGGTCCGCCTTACTGACATTGTAATGTTTGGAAACGATCCGCTGGATGTCTTCAATCTTGACCCTGCGAGGTTCAGCCGAGCGAATTAGGTCACGCAGCGTCACTTCTGCCATTTCCAGGGTGACCGGTTGGCCCGTCAGTTGGTTGTGGGCGATGAGGCAATTCAACGCGCCTTCAAGATCGCGGCCGGATGCGGTCACATTGCGGGCCACATAGTCGAGAACGCCTTCGGGAATGACGAAATTCGGGTAGCTCGAACGCAGGTTGTCGATCCGATTCGTCAGGATCGAGCGGCGAAGCGCGAAATCAGGGTCGCTGATTGCCACCACCAGACCGCCGGCAAGGCGCGAGCGAACCCGGTCGTCGAGTGTCTCAAGTTCGGATGGCGGCCGGTCGGCGGCGACGATCACCTGGCGTGCGCTGTCGATCAGGGCGTTCAGCGTATGACAGAATTCCTGCTGGATCTGTTTGCCGTGCAGGAATTGCATGTCGTCGATGAGCAGCAGGTCGATCGCTCTCAGCGTTTCCTTGAAGGCGATTGCAGACTGGGCTTTCAGCGCCGCGACGAAGCGGTACATGAAGTGCTCGGCTGTCAGATAGAGCACGCGCCGCCCGGAGGTCTTCGCTTGTTCGGCGACCGCCTGCATGAGGTGGGTTTTACCAAGGCCGACGGAAGCGTGAAGGTAGAGCGGGTTGAAATTGACCTTGCCGCCCGAGGCCACCTGACGCGCCGCCGCAAGGGCGAGAGCGTTGGAATCACCTTCAACGAATGAGGCGAAAGTGTATTTGGGATCGAGGGCGGCGCCGTCCAGGACGTCCGACGGGTTTGACGGTGACTCGGCCCGCCTTGTGGCCAAGGTCGCCGATTGCGCAGGAACGTGAGATGACGAAGGCGCAGAGCGCGCCCGGCCCATCTCGGCAACCGCTATGGGCCGGGTGTCGCCGGCTGCCCTTGGTGCTGCCTGGCGGGCGGCGATATCGGCGCCGTTGGAGGTGCGTATCATGGGGCGCATGGCGCCGCGTACCGTCAGTTCGATCCGATGAACTTCCTCGCATTCCCTCTTCCAAAGGCCCATCAGCCTTTCGCGGTAGTGGGACTGTATCCATTGCTTCAGGAAGCGAGTGGGAACCGAAAGCCGGATCGTACCGTCATCATGTCCTTCAAGATCGACACGCGCGAACCAGCTGGTGAAGACGTCTTCACCCAACTCGGCGCGAAGCCTTTTTTTAACCCTAGCCCACTGCTCCGGTCCAGGAATGTCCTGAAGGTCCATTGCATTCGCCTCCGTATCTGCCTGGGACGTGCCGCCGCAACCGTCCCGGATTATGTTTTTTGCCGCTTGCTGCGGCCTTACGCCAGCGTCGCTTGCGCGACGAAAACCGCCGAGGTGGAAATTTCCACCGCGTTTGAAATCCGAATCCCGTGTCGCCGGATTGGATCAGGTCTGCTTCCAGGGGAGCCCGGCCGCTTTCCAGCCGCCTGTCGTTCCCCTTTGCCCGGTCTTGTCGAGCGGGCCCTCAAAGCCACCAATTACATTGAAGCAGCGCCGGTATCCGGCTTCCGTCAAAGCAATCGCCGCTGAGCGGCTCCGTGCGCCGGAGCGGCACAGAAAATAGATTGGGCTGTCCTGGTCAAGCCCTTGTTCTGCAAGAACGCGCGATAAGGTTTCCGAAAAACCCATCACAGGTGGAGCCGGCGGCAAGCTTTGCCACTCGGCGAACACAGGTTCCTTGCCTATTTCAGTAAGATCCGGGGCTCCTACAAAAGTCCATTCCGCCCGCGTTCTTACATCGACCAGACAAGCTTTTGGGTCGAGGCGTAGTGCCTCGAAAACTGCCTCAACGTCCACGTCCCCAGCATAACCTGTTTCTAACAATTCAGACACAGTGCCCCCTCTCGCCGAAGTATTCGGCAAGCTTAGTCTTATTTGTTTTTTTGTGATTACTATCGCCCGGAAGGCTACCGAGTGGCTACCGGCTGGACTGAGCTCTCACCGCCAATTGGCTGATAGAGTGATGGCGGCGAAGCCGATCGTTTATTTATAAGGCAACAGTTAACCATTGCTCTTCCGCAGGCTGTTTATTTTAACTTTACGATTGGCCCGGGCGGCTGCCCGATGAGGTGACCATACACAGCCGCTAGGGGGGTCGCAACAGCGTATGGTTACCAATTTATTAACGTTGCGTCCGGATCGCCCTTTCGGACGCGTTCAAAGCGCTGCGGAGGTCGGGAAGAATGCATTTTGACTCAACGATTTTCCTATCCGCACACGCTTTCTCCCCCACTTGAACACACACTAAAAATATTTTTTTTTGCGCCCGGCTTGACTCACGAGGAAACGGCAATATGCCCATCCCTAAATGGGGACTTGCGGCTAATATATTGAAATCATTAGACTAAAAATGGCAACTTAAAAAGCAGCCAACTACCGCAAAGGTATCTAATTCTTTAGGTGGAAGGAGGGAAATTTTGCGTTGTCGGCTAAACAAAAAAGCCCGGCCGAAGGGCCGGGCTTTTTTACAATGTTGCAACTGCTCACTCAGGCCTGCAGAGCCATTACGCGAGCGTTGAGGCGGGAAACCTTGCGGGCCGCCATGTTCTTGTGAAAGACGCCCCGTGTCACCGCGCGCATGATCTCGGGCTGGGCTTTCTTCAGTGCGTCATTCGCGGTGGCATGATCGCCGGAAGCGATGGCTTCCTCCACGAGGCGCAAGAAAGTGCGCACGCGGCTGCGACGGGCCTTGTTGGTGGCCGTGCGGCGAGCGATTTTGCGCGCCGCCTTCTTGGCCGAAGGAGTATTGGCCATATTCTGTCCTGATCCGTAGCGTGGGACGAAGGGTCCGTATCGCGACCGGTACCGCCAGGGCGGTTCCGATCAAACGAAAGTCAAATGAAAACGGCGGCAACTGCGAGCCACCACCGATCAAGCGGTGCTTATAGTGGCGCTGCGCATCGGCGTCAACGCGTTTCCTGCCACAATCGCCTACTTGTTTCGGAATTGCGGTGCGCGTTTGTCGACGAAGGCAGCCATCCCTTCCTTCTGGTCCTCGGTAGCAAACATGGAATGGAACACCCGGCGCTCGAAGCGCACTCCTTCCGCCAGTGTCGTCTCATAGGCGCGATTGACGCTTTCCTTGGTCATCATCGCGATAGGCAGCGAATAATCGGCGATTTTTTCCGCCACTTTCAAGGCTTCCTCGATGAGATCGTCGACGGCGACAACCCGGCTGACCAGACCTGAGCGCTCGGCCTCATCCGCATTCATCATCCGCCCGGTCAGGCACATTTCCATGGCTTTGGATTTGCCGACGAAGCGGGTGAGGCGCTGGGTGCCGCCTGCGCCCGGCATGACGCCGAGGGTGATTTCCGGCTGGCCGAAACGGGCGTTTTCCGCGGCAAGGATGAAGTCGCACATCATCGCCAGTTCGCAGCCGCCGCCGAGCGCATAGCCGGCAACGGCTGCGATGATCGGCTTGCGGAAGCGCGAAACGTGATCCCAACTGGTGATGAAGTCGGTCTTGTAGGCCTCGACATAGGAGAGTGAGCTCATCTCCTTGATGTCTGCACCGGCGGCAAAGGCTTTTTCCGACCCGGTCAAAACTACGCAGCCGATCTTCTCATCCGCCTCGAAGGCGAGAAGCGCCCGGTTCAACTCGCCTATCAGTTCCGAATTCAAGGCATTGAGCGCCTTCGGGCGGTTCAGCGTGACAAGGCCGACCTTGCCGCGTTTTTCCACCAGGATGCAATTATAGGCCATGGGACCTCCTTCTCGATAAAAGACCCGGAAGCTTTCTCCCTTTGGAAGAAGCTCTCCAAACGGCGGACAAGCGCTCCGGAAACGATGCTTAGAGGGCAATCGCACCCTTCGCCGCGCTAGCTGAAACAACCGGTTGTAAAAGGGGTAGCTTATGGACTGCGCCCCCGCAACCGGGCGCAAGGGCGTAGCCGGCGGGCGGCTATGCGCGCGGCCCTCACCTTTGACCCCCCGTCTTCACTTTTGCCCCGTTTTCCTTTGACAATGCGGGCAATGGAATGTGGAACGCCCGCTCTGCGTTTCACGAATGATCGTGCCGCCGCAGCCGTGGCGCTGGCATTTTTCCCCCTCCCGGCCATAGACGGAAAAGCGGTGCTGGAAATAGCCGAGGCTGCCGTCAGTCTGGCGATGGTCGCGCAGCGACGATCCTCCCGCCTCGATCGCTTCGGCAATCACCTCGCGGATGGCAGATGCCAGCAGGTTTGCTCCGACGGCGGCTCTCCCTGTTTTTGTCGCCAGGGTGCCGGCTGCCCGTTTGGGCGAGAGACACGAGCGGTGGAGCGCCTCGCACACATATATATTGCCGAGCCCGGCAATGAGATGCTGATCGAGCAGGGCCGCCTTCAGCGGCGCCTTTTTATCCTTGAACAGCCGCGCCAGCGTTGCGCCGTCCAGTTCATTGCCGGTCGGCTCTATTCCCATGCGGGCAAACAGGGGGTGGCCTGCAAGGGATGCGCGGTCGATAAGCGTCATGAAACCGAACCGCCGCGGGTCATTATATATAACGCGTGCTGTCGGGCCGCCTGTTGCAGGCGTCAAATGGAAGACGACGTGGTCATGTCGTCCATCCGCGCTGCGCGGATGGTAAAAGTCTCCGGGCGCAGTCTTTTCGCTTGCCCCCGCCTCCACTTTGAAGGAGCCCGACATGCCCAGGTGCATGACGAGCACCTCGCCGTCGTCAAGATCGGCAAGCAGGTATTTCGAGCGCCTGCCGAGGCTCGTCACCTTCCGCCCTTCGAGCCGGTCGACGAAGCGCTCCGGAAAGGGAAAGCGAAGGTCGGGGCGGCGCTGTTCGACCCTTGTGATCCGGGCATCCTCGAAACTGGGCGACAGGCCGCGGCGAACGGTTTCCACTTCGGGCAATTCAGGCATTGAAAGCTGTGTCCTTGCATTGGGCCGGGCCAGCCTCTACAGGCTTTGGCAACGGATCTGCGTCCAAGAAGCATCCTGCCGGGGTCAGGCACCGTGGCATCTCTGGTCACCTTATATTATGGTCCGCCGCGAAAAGGAGAACACACATGATGGCGAACAAAGCCACGCGGGATGCCTTAGCGCGCGCGCAAGGGCCGGAGATGGCGACGAGCTTCGGCTTCCGTAATGTGGCCGATGGCGAAAAACAGCCGCTCGTGAATGAGGTTTTCCACAAGGTGGCGGAACGCTACGACATCATGAACGACTTGATGTCGGGAGGCTTGCACCGGGTTTGGAAGGACGCCCTGGTTTCGACCCTGTCGCCGCCGCGCTCAGCCAAGAAAGCCTTCCGCGTCATCGACGTTGCGGGAGGAACGGGCGACGTCGCCATGCGCATCGTCGAACGATCCGGCGGCCCGGCCGAGGCGGTGGTTTGCGATATCAACGGTTCCATGCTGGCGGTTGGCCAGGATCGCGCGCAAAAAGCCGGGCTTTCCGGCAAGGTCCGCTTCGTGGAAGGCAATGCGGAGGATCTTCCCTTCGCCGACAGCCATTTCGATGCCTATACGATTGCCTTCGGCATCCGCAACGTGCCACGCATCGACAAGGCTCTTTCGGAGGCTTTGCGGGTGCTGAAGCGGGGTGGCAGGCTTTTGGTGCTGGAGTTTTCCCAGGTGGATATTCCCCTTCTCGACCGGATCTACGATACCTATTCCTTCAACGCCATTCCGGCAATCGGGCGGATGGTGGCGGGCGACGGCGAACCTTATCGCTATCTGGTGGAATCGATCCGCAAGTTTCCTCATCAGGAACGATTTGCCGAAATGATCCGCCAGGCGGGCTTTTCGCGCGTCACCTATCGCAATTTCACCGGCGGCATTGCTTGCCTGCACAGCGGCTGGAAGATCTGACGACAATGCCGGTTATCGCCCTTTTTCGCCTCGCGCGGGCAGGTTTCGTCATGGCGCGCGAGGGTGTTTTCGGCATTCTCGAGGTTCCCGACCTTCCGGCGGGGCCGCGCTTTCTGATCAAGATGGTGCGCCTTGTCGAGCGGCGCTCCGTTCGCCGCAAGTCGGTCGATCGCAGGCTGTCGGACGCTCTCAACCGGCTGGGCCCTTCCTATGTGAAGCTCGGCCAGTTTCTGGCGACGCGGGCCGATGTGGTCGGCAAGGACGTGGCGCGCGAACTTTCCTCGCTGCAGGATCAATTGCCCGCCTTTCCCATGGCGGATGCGCGGCGCATGGTCGCCAGCCAGCTCGGCCGTCCGGTTGACGAGGTTTTCGAGGAATTCGGCGAACCGGTCGCCGCCGCCTCCATAGCGCAGGTACATTCGGCCATGGTCCGCGACCGGGATGGCGATCTGCATCAGGTGGCGGTCAAGGTGTTGCGACCCGGCGTCGCCCGCCGGTTTCAGCGCGACCTCGACAGTTTTTATTTCGTGGCGCGTCTTGTCGAGCGCTTTCACAAACCGTCACGCCGGCTTCGCCCGGTGGCGGTCGTCGATACGCTTGCGCGGTCCGTCGAGCTTGAGATGGATTTCCGCCTCGAGGCGGCGGCCCTGTCGGAAATGGCGGAGAATATCCAGAACGACCCCGGGTTCCGCGTTCCTTCGGTCGACTGGACGCGGACCGCGAAATCGGTGCTCACGCTGGAATGGATCGACGGGCGCAAGCTGTCCGACGTCGAGGGCATCGCCGAAGACGGCCATGACCTTGAGGCGCTCGGGGCGATGATTATTCAGTCGTTTCTCCGGCATGCGGTCCGGGACGGTTTCTTCCATGCCGATATGCATCAGGGCAACCTGTTCATCGAACCGGACGGCACGCTCGTTGCCGTCGATTTCGGCATCATGGGCCGGCTGTCGCGGGCCGAGCGCCGATTTCTTGCGGAAATTCTCTACGGCTTCATCACCCGCAACTACCGGCGTGTCGCGGAGGTGCATTTTGAGGCGGGCTACGTGCCGGGCGATCAGGACGTGGAGCTTTTCGCCCAGGCGATCCGCGCGATCGGCGAGCCGATCCATGGCCACGATGCCTCCGAGATCTCCATGGCGCGCCTCCTTACCCAGCTTCTGGAGGTGACGGAACTCTTCAATATGCACACCCAGACCCAGCTCATCATGCTGCAAAAGACTATGGTGGTGGTGGAGGGCGTGGCACGCACGCTGAACCCCCGTCTCGATATGTGGCGGACTTCGGAACCGGTGGTGCGCGGCTGGATCGAGCATAATCTCGGTCCTGCGGGCCGGTTGCAGGATGTGGCGGGAGGATTGAGCGCGCTTGGCCGAATAGCCGCCGACTTGCCGATCTTCGCAGAGCGTGCCGGGCGGCTTTCCGCCGATTTCGAGCGTATGGCCGAGCGTGGCCTGAAGATTCGATGCCGAAACGGCTGAAGCAATCGGGCGGGCCGAAGCCCGGCACTCAAGGTCGGGCCGCATCGCGCTTTGGGTGATAGCGGCGCTGCTGGCGATTGCAATCCTCGTCTGATCCGGCGCAAAGGCGTCGATGGAGCCTCAGTTTTCCGCCGTCACTCGCCTGAGTGTCAGATTGATTCGTCCGCCCTTTGGCAGAAGAGTGGACGACCTGGCGATGATCCTGTCGATGCCGTGAAAGGCGAGCCGTGCCTCGCCGCCAAGCACCACCACATCGCCCGAAGCAAGTTTGAAGGAGCGGGTTGGGTCGCGGCGGTCGGTGCCGCCGAGGCGAAAGACGCCGGTATCGCCGAGCGACACGGAGACGACGGGAGCGCCGAAATCCTCTTCATCGCGGTCCTGGTGCAGTCCCATCTTTGCGCCCGCCTCATAAAAATTGACAAGGCAGGCCTGCGGTGATCCGGCCGCCGGCGCCACACTTCGCCATAGATCGAGCAGAACCGCCGGAATATCGGGCCACTTTTCGCCGCTTACCGGATGGCGCTCCTGATAGCGGTAGCCGTTTACGTCCGACACCCAGCCAAGCGTCCCGCAATTGGTCATGCGCACGGAAAAGGGCTTGGCCGTGCGCGGCATGACCGGCTGGTAAAGCTGTGCGGCGGCAACGATGCCTCGAATGGTTTTCAGCAGATTTTCCTGGGCATTGCGGTCGAAATAGCCGGGGAGCAGGCGAAAGCCTTCGGGAAGAGGGGACGTGTGCATGATTGCCAAGAACCTCATTCCCGGCCTTTTCGCAAGAGAGGCCCTTGCGGCTGGTAATCTCGCGGCTGCAAGATGGACTTGGCTCCAAGGGTGGGATATGCCCTGATTCCGGTTTGATGAAAGTCTCGCGGGTTCTTCGCCTTGCGAGGCGAGAACCACTTACTTATATACCCGTCACGGTCAAATTCCGCGCTTTTCCGACCGATCATGAGGAAAGCCGGCAAACACTCGTTTATAGCGTGAATGGGGGCTGGTGAGATGCCGTTACGGGTCTTATCGGTCTGCTGGAAAGAGAGGATACTATGGCAAAGGTCATCGGCATCGACCTCGGCACGACCAATTCGTGCGTCGCCGTCATGGACGGTAAAACTGCAAAAGTGATTGAAAACGCGGAAGGTGCGCGGACGACCCCGTCCATGGTCGCCTTTACCGACGATGGCGAGCGCCTTGTGGGCCAGCCTGCCAAGCGTCAGGCTGTCACTAACCCGACCGGCACGCTTTTCGCCGTGAAGCGCCTCATCGGACGGCGCTACGACGATCCGACCGTCGCCAAGGACAAGGGTCTGGTGCCCTACGAGATCGTCAAGGCCGATAACGGCGACGCCTGGGTTCAGGCCGGCTCGGAAAAATATTCGCCTTCACAGGCGTCCGCCTTCATTCTGCAGAAGATGAAGGAAACCGCCGAGGCCTATCTCGGCGAAACGGTCACTCAGGCCGTCATCACCGTTCCCGCCTATTTCAACGACGCGCAGCGCCAGGCAACCAAGGATGCCGGCAAGATCGCGGGTCTTGAAGTTTTGCGCATCATCAACGAGCCGACAGCTGCAGCGCTCGCCTACGGCCTCGACAAGAACGAAGGCAAGACGATCGCGGTTTACGATCTCGGCGGCGGCACGTTCGACGTTTCGGTTCTGGAAATCGGCGACGGCGTCTTTGAAGTGAAATCGACGAATGGCGACACCTTCCTCGGCGGTGAAGATTTCGACATGCGCCTCGTCGATTATTTCGCTTCCGAGTTCAAGAAGGACCAGGGCATCGATCTGAAGGCCGACAAGCTTGCTCTTCAGCGGCTGAAGGAAGCGGCTGAAAAGGCGAAGATCGAGCTTTCGTCTGCATCGCAGACGGAAATCAATCTGCCCTTCATTACCGCCGACGCCTCCGGGCCGAAGCACCTGACCATGAAGCTGACGCGCTCCAAGTTCGAGCAACTGGTGGACGATCTGGTTCAGCGGACGATCGGGCCGTGCAAGGCCGCGTTGAAGGACGCAGGTCTGGTTGCCGGGCAGATCGACGAGGTCGTGCTCGTCGGCGGCATGACGCGCATGCCGAAGATCCAGGAAGTGGTGAAGACCTTCTTCGGCAAGGAGCCGCACAAGGGTGTCAACCCGGACGAGGTCGTCGCCATGGGCGCGGCTATTCAGGCGGGTGTTCTGCAGGGCGACGTCAAGGACGTGCTGCTTTTGGACGTGACCCCGCTTTCGCTCGGCATCGAAACGCTGGGTGGCGTCTTCACGCGCCTGATCGACCGCAATACCACGATCCCGACGAAGAAGAGCCAGGTCTTCTCCACGGCTGAGGACAATCAGACGGCCGTGACGATCCGCGTCTTCCAGGGCGAGCGCGAAATGGCGGCCGACAACAAGATGCTCGGCCAGTTCGATCTCGTAGGCATTCCGCCCGCACCGCGCGGCGTGCCGCAGGTCGAGGTCGCTTTCGACATCGACGCCAATGGCATCGTCAACGTTTCGGCGAAGGACAAGGGCACCGGCAAGGAGCACCAGATCCGCATCCAGGCTTCGGGCGGATTGTCCGATACGGATATCGAGCAGATGGTGAAGGATGCCGAAGCGCATGCGGACGAAGATCGCAAGCGCAAGGAAGTGGTCGAAGCCCGTAACCAGGGCGAGGCTCTCGCCCACTCCAGCGAAAAGTCGCTGAAGGATTATGGCGACAAGGTTTCGGAAGCCGAAAAGACTGCCATCGAGACTGCGATCGCGGATCTGAAGGCGTCGCTGGAAAGCGATGACGCCGAAGCGATCAAGGCCAAGACGCAGACGCTCGCCGAAGCCTCGATGAAGCTTGGCGAAGCGATGTACAAGGCGGCCGAGGCCGGAGAACAGGCTGAATCCGGCGATGCCGGCGATGAAGGCGATGCCGGCAAGGATGAGGACGTCGTCGATGCGGACTTCGAGGAAGTTCGCGACGAGGATGACAAGAAGTCGGCCTGATTAGGTCAGTCAGTTCCGGCGTCGGATCATTCCGGCGCCGGACGATTTTCGCGATGGCCTGATGATGATCCAACTCCCGATCGATCCTCCCTTTGGAACCTTCGCATTGGCTTGGCCGCTGGAGCGGTTTCGGCGAGCGGCGGGTTTCATGCCGGAGAATCGCTTCCGGCAGCTTGTGATCTCCCTGATCCGGCGCATTTCCACACATCGAAAGGGTGAGCCTTTCAATGTGGAGGCCTATGATTACGATGCGCCCGCGAGCCTTTTTGCCTCGTCGAATGAAGAAATTTTCCCTGAAATAATCATCGTAGAGGTGGGCGAGGGCGCCGGGCATCCGGCAGGGGCCGGGCGTTGCCTCAGGCCTGGCTACGCGCTTGAGCGGCGTAGACGCCTCAATGCGATCTTGCGGCGCGTTTGCTCGTGTCTAATCAGCGATCGGGCGCATTCCGTCCAGCGAACTTCGGATGTATGAATTCATGGATAAACGCGATTACTACGATGTTTTAGGCGTTGGCAGGGACGCGGATGAAAAGGGCCTCAAGGGTGCCTATCGGAAACTGGCGATGCAGTTTCACCCCGATCGCAATCCTGGCGATCCGCAGGCGGAGGCGCGGTTCAAAGAACTGAATGAGGCCTATGACACCTTGAAAGACGCGCAGAAACGCGCTGCTTACGACCGTTTCGGCCATGCGGCTTTCGAAAACGGCGGTTTTGGCGGTGCGCGCGGAAATACCGGCGATTTCGCCTCGACGATGTCGGATATATTCGACGAATTCTTCGGCATGGGGTCCGGGCGCCGGCAAAGCGGCGGACGCGAGCGCGGAGCGGATCTGCGGTACAACCTGGAGATCTCGCTGGAGGAAGCCTACACCGGCAAGTCCGTCGAGATCGAGGTGCCGACCTCTGTTACCTGCGACGATTGCTCGGGAACCGGTGCGAAAGCGGGAACGCAACCGTCATCCTGCCGCACTTGCGGTGGTGCGGGGCGCGTGCGGGCGGCGCAAGGGTTTTTCACGCTGGAGCGAACCTGTCCGGCCTGTCAGGGACGGGGTCAGGTTATCGCCGATCCTTGTTCCGGCTGCAGCGGCTCCGGCCGTAAAACGCAAAGCCGGACGCTTTCTGTCAATATCCCGGCCGGTATTGAAGACGGAACGCGAATCCGCCTCGGCGGCGAGGGCGAGGCTGGGCTTCGCGGCGGACCGTCGGGCGACCTCTACATCTTCCTGTCGATCAAGCCGCATGCCTTCTTCCAGCGTGACGGCGCCGACCTCTTCTGCAGGGTGCCGATATCGATGACGACGGCGGCGCTGGGCGGGCAATTCGACGTCCCGACCCTTGAAGGGGTTTCGACCCGCGTCAAGGTGACTGAAGGAACGCAAACCGCCAAGCAATTCCGCCTCAGGGGCAAGGGAATGCCCGTCATGCGTTCGACGCAGTTCGGCGATATGTATATTCAGGTGACGGTGGAAACGCCTACCAATCTGACGAAGAGGCAGCGTGAACTTCTCGCCGAATTCGAGACTGAGTTCATCCGGAGCGACCCATCCGGAATCGCATGGTTTCTTTTCCAAGGTGAAGGATTTTCTAGATAATCTCGGCGGTTAGAGTTAACTTGCCTTGAATTCGCCATTTCCGGCGTCGAGCCTTTTTCTTGAGTTTCTCATAAGGGATTGCCTGCGATGCTTGATGTTTCTTCCCGGAAAATGCGCGGATTGACTGCCAAGATCGCAGATGAGGTTCGGTTTATCCGAAGCTGGGCGGAAAACCCCCTGACCACCGGGGCAGTCAGCCCCTCTGGCCCGGATCTCGCCCGGCGAATGGCCAAGTTCATCGAGATCGAGCGCTCTGGCCCCATTCTCGAAATCGGGCCCGGAACGGGCGTTGTTACCAAAGCCATATTGGAGCGGGGTATTGCCCCTTCACGCCTCGCTGCGCTGGAGTTCAATCCCGAGTTCTGCCAGTTGCTGCGGCGCCGCTACCCGGATATGGCCGTCGTGGAAGGCGATGCCTATCACCTGTCCGAGACTTTAGCCGAGGTCGAGCCGGGTTCTCTTGCCAGCATCGTCTCCTCGCTACCGTTGTTCACCCGGCCCAAAGAAGACAGACGCGCGTTGTTGATGGATGCTTTCAAGCTCTTGCAGCCTGGCGCGCCCTTCATCCAGTTTTCCTATGCTCTTGTGCCGCCGATTGCGCCGGAGGTTTCGGGCTTCTCGGTCGAGCGAACCGGCTGGATCGTCTTGAACCTGCCGCCGGCGCGGGTCTGGATTTACCGCAAGACCAGCGGCAAGAACTAGATACGGTTTCTTTCCGGAATATATCGACCTCACGTTGATGTACGTGCGCTTTCGATGCTGCAGCAAGTGCGCCGTTACCGCCAATATATCTTCGATACCTCAAAGCAGATTTTTTAGCTCTCATGCGCATTATTGAGATCGTTATTGAAGGATAGCGTTCTTTAACGATCGGCATATAATCGCTTTGGGCTGTTTGGGGGATATTCATAAAAAAATTAGTCCAAGAACTCTAAGGAGGCATACCCATGGCTACCTGGAAACCGGACCCTTCTTTCTATCCATCACCTAGAATGGCAGCGAAAGCACCGAAAGAGACGCTTGCTTACGTCGCCGCCTTCGATCCTGATCGCAAGAAGCCCGACGCCCTTGCCGTGGTCGATGTCGATCCGAATTCGTCGAGTTATTCAAAGATTGTCGGTCAGGTCGATATGCCGAATTTGGGCGATGAGCTCCATCACTTCGGCTGGAACGCGTGCTCCTCATGCCTTTGCCCGAATGCGCCGCA
The DNA here is from genome assembly GCA_963698365.1 of uncultured Alphaproteobacteria bacterium. GTDB lineage: Bacteria > Pseudomonadota > Alphaproteobacteria > Rhizobiales > Stappiaceae > Hongsoonwoonella. The sequence continues at coordinate 46,404 of CAVOQM010000002.1, read as the reverse complement.
TCCGCATGTGGAGCGGCGGTACCTGGTCGTGCCGGGGCTGCGGTCCTCAAGGCTGCACATCATCGATACGAAGCCCGATCCGCGCAATCCCAAGATCGTCAAGATCATCGAGCCTGAAGAGATCGCCGAAAAGGCCGGATACTCCCGCCTGCACACGATTCATTGCGGACCTGAGGGCATCTATGTAAATGCGCTCGGCAATGCAAAAGGCGAAGCGCCGGGCGGCATATTCCTGCTCGACCACGACAATTTCGAGGTGCTTGGCCAATGGGAAATGGATCGCGGCCCGCAGAAGCTTGCCTATGACTTTTGGTGGCATCTTGGCCACGATACGATGATCACGAGCGAATGGGGAACGCCCGATACCTTCGAAAACGGTCTCGTGCCGGAGGTTCTGCTTGGCAGCAAATACGGGAGAAAGCTGCATTTCTGGGATCTGCACAAACGCAAGCATATGCAGGAGATCGATCTCGGCGAGGAATACCAGCTCGTGTTCGAATTGCGCCCCGCGCACGATCCGACCAAGGCGTATGGGTTCGTCGGCTGCGTCATCAGCCTTAAGGATCTCTCCGCCTCAATCTGGACCTGGTATCGCGACGGCGACAAATGGGCGGTGAAGAAGATCATCGAAATACCGGCGGAACCCGCCGATCCGGAGTTGCTGCCGCCGATGCTGAAGGGGTTCGGCGCGGTGCCGCCGCTGGTGACCGATATCGATCTGTCGATGGACGACCGTTATCTCTACGTCGCATGTTTCGGTACTGGAGATATGATCCAATACGATGTTTCCGACCCATTCGCGCCGAAGGAAACCGGCCGGGTACGTATCGGCGGCATCGTGTCGAGAAAAACCCATCCCGGCGCTAGCAACGGCGCGCTTAACGGCGGCCCGCAGATGGTCGAAATCAGCCGCGACGGCAAACGGGTCTATTTCACCAACTCGCTTTACGGAGCGATTGATGAGCAATTCTATCCCGACGGCATCGACGGCTGGATGGTGAAACTCGACGCGGGAGACAATGGCGGCATCAAATTCGACGAAAGGTTCTTCGTCGATTGGCCGATCGGGCACCGACCGCATCAGATACGACTGGAGGGCGGCGATTGTTCGTCGGATTCCTATTGCTACCCGTGATGCGTGCAATCGGGAATGGTGTCGCCTTGATGGGGGGGTATTGAAATGTCGCCTTGGCTGGTCCTTGCCGGCCTTGGCGCCTTTCATGGAATCAATCCGGCAATGGGCTGGCTCTTCGCCGTCGCCCTCGCCATGCATCGCGGCAAACGCCGGGTGCTCTGGCTTTCGCTCATCCCGATCGCGCTTGGCCATGCCTTGTCGATTGCCATCGTCGTTGCGGCGGTGGTGGTGCTTGGTTTCGTCATCGATCAGCAGCGGCTTGAGTTCTTCGCCGGCCTGTTGCTGATCGGCTGGGCCGCCTATCACGGTATCTACGGCCACCGCCACAGGGTACGCGTCGGCATGAAGACCGGAATGACCGGACTTGGAATCTGGTCGTTTCTGATGGCAACCACCCATGGCGCGGGGCTGATGCTGGTCCCGGTCATTATCCCCCTGTGTCTTGCCGCAACGCCGGCCAGGGAACTGACCGCCGCCGGATCTTTGCCGATCGCCATGGCGGCCATCGGCGTTCACACAGGCACCATGCTCGCGGTGACGGCGGCGATTGCGGCAATCGTCTACGAATGGGCCGGGCTTGAGGTCCTGCGTCGAGGGTGGATCAACCTGGATCTTATCTGGGTTGCGGCTCTTGCGGTCACAGGATTGATATTGATCCTGTGACTGCACCTCATGAAGCCGCTCTATGCAACCGATCCTGACAGTCGCACCGGCCGCCCGGGCGCGATTTCGGAAGCCGCCGCCACGATTGCGTCCGCGTCGATGCCGAAGTGCCGATAGAGATCGGCGATGGTGCCGGTTTGGCCGAAATGCTCGACACCGAGCGCCACCGTTTTGTGGCCGGTTACGCCGCCAAGCCAGGCGAGAGTCGCCGGATGCCCATCGATGACGGTGATCAGCGTCGCGTGGCGCGGAACCTTTTCAAGCAGCCTTTCGATATGGCTTTTTGCGTCGCGGTTGCCGCGTTTCCTCATGCGCATCGCCGCATGCCAGCCGGCATTCAGCCGATCCGACGATGTGACGGCTAAAACGCCGATGTCGCGACGATCCTGGCCGATACGCCCGGCCGCCTCGATTGCCTCTACCGCCATGACGCCCTGGTAGGCGATGATGATCTCGGCATTAGGTCCCGGTTCGCGCAGCCAATACGCGCCGTCGATCACGCCCTGCCGGAAGTTTTCGCTGTCGCGCTTTGCCGGTTGCTCGAGGCTGCGGGTGGAAAGACGGAGGTAGACCGAGCCGCCGGTCTCGTCGCGAAGCCATGTGCGCTCGTCCCGATCGCCCTTGCCTTCGCGCTGCATATAGTCGAAGGCCCAATCCATGATGACGGATAATTCGTCCAGATAGGCGGGCTCGAATGCTGCAAGCCCATCCTGCGACAGGCCTATCAGCGGAGACGCGATGGATTGATGCGCGCCACCTTCCGGTGCAAGCGTCACGCCGGATGGGGTGGCGACCAAAAGGAAGCGGGCATCCTGATAACAGGCGTAGTTGAGCGCATCCAGGCCGCGCGAAATGAACGGATCGTAGAGCGTGCCAATCGGCAGCAGCCTTTCGCCAAACAGCGAATGGGAAAGCCCGGCGGCACCGAGCAGCAGGAAGAGGTTCATCTCCGCGATGCCGAGTTCGATGTGTTGGCCGCTTGGATCGAAGCGCCATTTTTGCGCCGATGGCACCCGTTCGTCGCGAAACGTATCGGCGATGGCCTCGCGGGCGAAGAGCCCGCGCCGGTTCACCCAGGGCCCGAGATTGGTGGACACCGTTACATCTGGCGATGTGGTGACAATGCGCTCAGCGAGCGAAAGGTCGCTTTTGGCGATAGCATCAAGCACCTTGCCGAAGCCGGCCTGGGTGGACAGCTCCTTGTCGTCGAGGAACACCGGTCCGGCAGTTTCGACTTTTGCCGCGGCGTAACGCCTGCGGCCATCGGCGAAGAACTGTGTTTCTCGCAAAAAGGCATCAAGGTCCGCCGGTTTGGCGGAAAGTCCTTCGAAGCGATCCCACTCGTAGCCCTCGCGAATGTTCATTTGCGCGCGGAACGTCTCCATCTGCGCTGTGGTCATGAGGCCGGAGTGATTGTCCTTGTGGCCGGCCAGCGGCGTGTTCCAGCCCTTGATCGTATAGGCAACGAAGGCAATCGGCCGGTCGTGATCGACGGCGTCGAACGCTTCCGTCAATGTCTCCAGGCAGTGACCGCCGAGATTGGTCATCAGTTCCTGCAGCTCCTCGTCGGAGCGGCGGTCAAGAAGGGCGGTTACCTCTTTTCGGTCGCCCCCGGCTGCTGAAAAGTCGTCCTGCAGGCGCTTGCGCCATGCGGCGCCGCCTTGATACGTCAGCGCCGAATAAAGCGCGTTCGGGCAGGTGTCGATCCACTCCTTCAGCCTTTCGCCGCCTTTTTCCGTGAAGGCTGCGCGTTGGAGCGCGCCGTATTTGAGCCGGACAACATCCCAGCCGAAAGCTCCGAAAATCGCTTCTATCCGGCGGGCCAGACCTTCGCGCACGACGCCATCAAGGCTCTGGCGGTTATAGTCGATGATCCACCAGGTGTTGCGCAATCCGTGTTTCCAGCCCTCCTGCAGGGCTTCGTAGACATTGCCTTCGTCGAGCTCTGCATCGCCCACAAGCGCGATCATCCGTCCTTCCGGCCGTTTGGCCGACCAGTCTTTTGCGGCGATATAATCCTGCACAATCGAGGCGAAGGCGGTGATTGCCACGCCGAGACCGACGGACCCTGTGGAGAAATCCACGTCGTCGATGTCCTTGGTGCGGGAGGGGTAGGATTGCGCGCCGCCATAGGCGCGGAAATCCTCCAGTTTTTCACGCGTCTGATTGCCCATCAGATACTGGATGGCATGAAAGACCGGTGAGGCATGAGGCTTTACCGCAACCCTGTCCTGCGGGCGCAGGGTGTGGAAATAAAGAGCGCTCATGATCGACACCATGGAAGCGCTGGAGGCCTGGTGGCCGCCCACTTTCAGCCCATCCGCCTTGGCCCTCAGGTGATTGGCGTTGTGGATCGTCCATGAAGCAAGCCAAAGCAGCTTTTTCTCGATTTCCTTCAGGCAAGCCCTACGGTTCTGATCCATGCCCTTCCTCCCTGGTCGTCCAAAGAAACTAGGCTGTTACAGCAGGCAAATTTTATCGCAAAAAAATCGCAAAACCCGGAAATTTCGAAGGAATGTTCCAGATAGGGCGATTTTTTCGCAATGAATTTTCGCGGGCGGTATCAGCCTCATGCAGCCATGGCGAGAGTGTCGTCGAGTGCGCTGGAGAGATCGGCGAGAATGTCGTCCAGCGTCTCCAGGCCGACGGACAAGCGGATCAACCCGTCGGAAATGCCGTGCTCGTGGCGCTCTTCGGCCGTATAGGTCGAATGGGTCATGCTCGCCGGGTGCTGGATCAGCGTTTCCGCATCACCTAGGCTAACCGCGCGGCGGATCAGCTTCAGCCGGTTGAGGAAGACCATGCCGGCCGCATATCCGCCGTCGAGTTCAAAGGCGATCATGCCGCCGAAATTCGCCATTTGCCGACGGGCAAGTTCGTGTTGCGCAAAGCTTTCAAGGCCGGGATAGAAGACCTTGCTGACGGAAGGATGAGCCTCGAGCGCGCGCGCGACGACCATAGCGGACGAGCAATGGCGCTCCATCCTGAGTTCAAGCGTCTTTAGTCCGCGCATGATGAGATGCGCGGTCAGGGGGGCGAGCACCGCGCCGGTCATGTCCTTCAGGCCGACGAGGCGGACTTGAAGCATGTCTTCCGCGTTGCCAACGGCAATGCCGGCGATCAGATCGCCATGGCCACCGAGATATTTCGTTGCCGAATGGACAACGATATCGGCGCCGAGTTCGATCGGACGTGTCAGCACCGGACTTGAATAAGTGTTGTCCACGACGACACGAGCGTCAAAGCGATGCGCGATCTTCGATATGGCCGCGATATCGACCAGTCGCATGTTCGGATTGGCCGGCGTTTCGAAATAGACGATGCGGGTACGCTCCGACATAGCGGTTTCAAGATTGGCTGGATCGGTCATGTCGACATGGGTGATGGTAATGCCGAAGCGGGAAAGCCCATGCCGCATATAGGCGAAGGTGCAGCCGTAAAGCGTTTTGTCGACGATAACTTCGTCGCCCGGCGTGAGAAACGTCCACAGCACTGCCGTAATGGCGCCCATACCGGAGGCCGCGGCGACGGCAGCCTCAGCATTTTCCAGCACCGCAACCCGGCGCTCCAGCAGATCGACGGTCGGATTGGAGATGCGTGAATAAACGTGCCCCGGACGCTCGCCGGCAAAAGTCTCGCCACCGGTTTCAGCCGTTTCGAAAGCAAAGGTCGAGGTCATATGCACCGGCGGAGTCAGCGCGCCTTCGTGGGCGTGCGGGTCGTAGCCGTGGTGAATGGCGGCAGTGGCAAAACCCTTGTGAATGGCGTCGATCATGGCATTTCTCCGGCAGGGGCGGCGGCGACTATTGCGTCGGCTGATGTGGAGAAAGAATAGCAAAATCCGGGAGCAATTTTCTGGCGAAGTCTGCTACTACTATTTTAATATTTAGCAGGATATGCCAAAAAGAGAGCAAATATGGATGCGATTGACCGTAAGATCGTTCGTGAATTGCAGGCGGATGGCCGGCTGACGAACCAGGAATTGTCGGAACGGGTCAATCTATCGCCCTCTCCTTGCTTGCGCCGTGTCCGCAATCTGGAAAAATCCGGCATCATCCATGGCTATGCGGCCATCGTGGACCAGGAGGCTTACGGGTTACCGGTCACTGTTTTCCTGCAGGTGAGGCTCGACCGTCATTCGGGCGAAAGCGTGCGGATCTTTGAGGAAAGCATCCGCCGCATCGACGAGATCATGGAATGCTACCTGATGGCGGGCGACCGCGACTATCTTTTGCGGGTGGTTGTGGCAAACCTTGCAGACTACGAGGATTTCATTCGCCGTCGCATTCACGCCATCCCGGGCATCGCCTCGCTGGAGTCGAGTTTTGCCTTTGGCGTCGTCAAGCGCAGCCAGGTTTTGCCCTGACGACCGTCTTTAACGGGTTCGGCCGTCCAGGCGGCTTGCCTGTTGTCGACGCGATCGTGATCGCCGGCGATTGCTGTCTCTATCTCTGGCCGCAACGCCTTTGCCCTATATATGCAAGGCATGCGCTTGCCTGAAATTCGGTTTAGGCGAATGGGGCGTTTGCAGCGAAGGGAGCCTGTTATGAGACACCCGAAGATCCTCGTTTTTGCCGGGTCTATCCGATCCGGATCGCACAACGGCAAGCTCGCAGGATATGTTGCCAAGCGTCTGGCTCTTGCAGACGCGGATGTCACGCAGATATCGCTCGCCGATTTCCCCTTGCCGATTTTCGATGCGGATCTGGAAAAGGAAGAGGGGATTCCGGAAAACGCCAAACGGCTGAAACAGTTGTTCGAAAAGCAACAGGGCGTTTTTATTGCCAGTCCGGAATACAACACTGCAATTACGCCCTTGCTGAAAAATACCCTCGATTGGCTGTCGAGGCCTTCCGGGTCCGGCGAACCGCATTCCCTGGTTTTCAGAAAGCGCGTCTTTGCGGTGGGCGCGGCCTCTCCGGGCCAGCTTGGCGGAATGCGGGGCCTGATCGGCCTTCGCACGATCATGGAAATCGGGTTGGGGGCGCTCGTCATCCCGGAAATGATTTCGGTGCCTGCGGCCGGCAGCGCTTTCGACAATCACGGCGATCTTGTCGAAGGACCGGCGGCGAAACGCGCCGGTGTTCTGGTGCAGCGGTTGATTGACGAGGCGCGGCTTCGATTTGATTGAGCGCAGGCGATTTGCATTCGCTCCTTGAAGGCTTACATAGTGCGGGCCCCGCAGCGGTCGGGCGGTTGAAGAAAATACGAGGCTTACATGAATTCGAATGGCGAACCGGCCAGCTGGCATGGCACGACGATCCTGACTGTCCGCAAGGGCGGGCGCGTGGTGATTGCCGGCGACGGCCAGGTATCGATCGGACAAACGGTGATCAAGAACTCCGCCCGCAAGGTGCGCCCGCTCGCCAAGGGCGATGTGATCGCCGGTTTCGCCGGGGCGACGGCCGATGCCTTCACGCTGTTCGAACGGCTTGAGGCGAAGCTTGAGCAATACCCCGGGCAGCTGCTGCGCGCGTCCGTGGAACTCGCCAAGGATTGGCGAACCGACCGCTATCTCCGCCGGCTGGAAGCGATGATGATCGTTGCCGATGCAACGACATCGCTGGTGCTGACCGGCAATGGCGACGTTCTGGAACCGGAAGGCGGCGTCATGGGCATCGGCTCCGGCGGTAACTTCGCGCTCGCTGCCGGCCGCGCGCTCCTGGATAGCGATCTCGACGCGGAGGCGATCGCCCGCAAGGCCATGGCGATTGCCGCCGATATTTGCGTCTATACGAATGGTAATCTTACGATTGAAAGCCTCGAAAGCGAGAGCTAAGCGGCTGTATCCGCTTCCCGCCCGCAGCCTTCAGCCATCCGCCCAGGGCTTGCCGCCACTTTATTGAGGACCCAACCTCCATGACCGACTTTTCCCCTCGCGAGATCGTTTCCGAACTCGACCGCTACATCATCGGCCAAAAAGAAGCGAAGCGTGCGGTGTCGATTGCGCTGCGCAACCGCTGGCGCCGGCTGCAGCTGCAAGGCGATATGCGCGAGGAAGTGCTGCCGAAGAACATCCTGATGATTGGCCCGACCGGCGTCGGCAAGACGGAAATTTCCCGCCGCCTGGCGAAACTCGCCAATGCGCCCTTCGTCAAGGTGGAAGCGACGAAGTTCACCGAAGTGGGTTATGTCGGCCGCGACGTCGACCAGATCATTCGCGATCTGGTGGAGACGGGGCTTGCGCTGGTGCGCGACGAAAAGCGCAAGGCGGTGGAGGCCAAGGCACATCTTCAGGCTGAGGAACGGGTGCTCGATGCGCTGGTGGGCAAGACCGCCAGTCCTTCGACCCGCGAAAGTTTCCGCAAGAAGCTGCGCGAGGGCGACCTTGACGACAAGGAAATCGAGATCGAGGTTCGCGCGACACCTCATATGCCTTCTTTCGATGTGCCGGGCATGCCAGGGGGGAGCGTCGGAGTGATGAATATCTCCGATATTCTCGGCAAAGCGTTCGGCGGCCAGACCAAATCCAAGCGCACCACCGTGAAAGCCAGCTATGCGATGCTGATCACGGAGGAGTCCGACAAGCTTCTGGATGAGGAAAAGCTGGTCGAAGAGGCGATTTCGCTGGTCGAGAACGCCGGTATCGTTTTCCTCGACGAAATCGACAAGATCTGCGCGCGCGGCGACCGGGTGGGGGCGGATGTTTCGCGCGAGGGCGTGCAACGCGACCTTCTGCCCCTGATCGAAGGCACGGTGGTTTCGACCAAATACGGGCCGGTGAAGACCGATCACGTGCTTTTTATCGCCTCCGGCGCTTTCCACGTTTCAAAGCCTTCCGACCTTCTGCCGGAATTGCAGGGGCGCTTGCCGATCCGCGTCGAACTGAGGGCGCTCACCAAGGACGATTTCCGCGCCATTCTTACCGAGACGGAGGCGAGCCTCATCAAGCAATATGTGGCGTTGATGGGAACCGAGCAGGTGGAACTCGAGTTCACCAGCGAGGCAATCGACGAGATCGCTTCCATCGCAGTGGACCTGAACGCGACGGTGGAGAATATCGGCGCAAGGCGTCTGCAAACGGTCATGGAGCGGGTGCTGGACGAGGTTTCCTTCACCGCGCCCGACCGGGCTGGAGAGAAAGTGGTTATCGGCGCTGATTACGTGCGGGACAACATCGGCGAGCTTGCCAAGAACATCGATCTGTCCCGCTTTATTCTGTGAGCGGCAGCACGGTCGCGCAACACCGATAGCCGCTTCACAAACCGGTCATCAAGGTGCTTGTGGCAAGGCCGCGACAATGGCAGCATGCAACCATGGTAGCGATCCGCAAAAGTTTTGAAGAAGGCCATCGCCGCAAGTTTCTGGTCGTCGTCGACGAGACGCCGGAATGCGACAAGGCGATCCTGTATGCCGCCAAACGGGCGGAACGGACGGGCGGCGGCACGACGTTGCTCTTTGTCATCGCTCCCGGCGATTTTCAGCACTGGCTGGGGGTTGAGGATATCATGCGTGCGGAAGCGCGCGAGGAGGCGGAGACGGTGCTCGCCAGAGCGGTCGATCGCGTCAAGTCGGTGGCGAGGATCGAGCCGGAATGCGTGATCCGCGAGGGCAACCGGTCGGATGAGATTGTCGCCCTCATCGAGCAGGACGCGGATATCGCAATCCTGGTGCTGGCCTCCGGCACGGGCTCGGAAGGGCCGGGGCCGCTGGTGTCTTCCATCGCCAGCAAGGCGGCGCCCGCTTTCCCGATTCCCGTTACCATCGTTCCGGGCGATCTGGACGAAGCGTCGATTTTCGCGCTCGCCTGATGCCCGCTGTCGATCCCGGCGAAAGTGATTGAAACCGCTTTTCCGGATGCATTGATTTTCCGGCGGCCCGGCATAAATAGTCTGGAATAATTCTAATCTTCGGGCTACGCAGCTTTTTCAAGTTGGTGTATAAGCGTCTCAACAGAAGGCCTCGCGCCTGAAGATTACGCCTTGGGATGCCTCGCATCGATGCGATGAGGTTTTCCCGACAAGGAAGGATAGACGAATGTTCATTCAAACCGAAGCCACGCCAAATCCGGCGACCTTGAAGTTCCTGCCAGGCCGTGTCGTTCTGGCCGAGGGGACGCGGGATTTCCGCACATCGGCGGATGCCGGCATTTCGCCATTGGCGGAAAAGCTCTTTGCAGTGCCCGGCGTCGTAGGCATCTTTTTTGGCCATGACTTCATCACCGTGACCAAGGACGACACCGACTGGCAGCATATGAAGCCGGCGATTCTCGGCGCGATCATGGAACAGTTCATGTCTGGCGAACCGGTGCTGCGCGCCGATGGCCAGGCCGAGAACTCCGATGAGTTCTTTGATGAGGGCGACGAGGAAACCGTCAGCATGATCAAGGACTTGATCGAAACGCGCGTGCGTCCGGCAGTGGCGCAGGATGGCGGCGACATCACCTTCAAGGGCTTCAAGGAAGGCGTCGTATTCCTTTCCATGCGCGGCGCCTGCGCCGGATGCCCGTCATCGACGGCTACATTGCAGCACGGCATTCAGAATTTGCTTCGCCATTTCGTGCCTGAAGTGGAAGAAGTGCGGGCCGTCTGACGCGCTTTTGGCAAAACTTAACGGTCCGCCGCGCCGCGCGACGGGCCGTTTTTATGTCCGCTTATGTCCGCTTATGTCCGCTGGATGTCCAAATCTGTCCAATTTTGTCCCGCTGAACGCGTTTTGGGCGCTGCCGGCCTGAATGCGTTGTGATGCGGATGCGAAAGGCGCGGTGGCGCGGTTTTCGATTTAGGCAAGACCGACAATGGGCGTAAGCCGAAAGCGCTGCTCGACTGGAGCGGCCGTCCTTCCGATACTCATTATCTGTTTGGGTATCGGCGGCATGGGCTTTGGCCCTCGCCTTGGTGTTTTTCTCCCGCAACCGATTGGTTCGCCTTATGAAACTATTGGCCATCGATACCGCGCTCGCAGCCTGCTCCGTTGCCGTTTTCGACGATGGAGCTGGTTCTGATGACGCGGGAGACGAGGGTCGCCTCATTTCTGCCTCCGAGGAGTTGGGCCGGGGTCACGCCGAAAGGCTGATGGATATGATCGGCGAAGTCATGGCGGAGGCCGGCGTGGCTTTCAACGATCTGGATCGTATCGCTGTCACCGTCGGCCCCGGCAGCTTTACCGGGCTCAGGGTAGGACTTTCCGTGGCGCGAGGCCTCGCGCTGGTCTTGAAGATCCCGGTTGTCGGCGTGACGACGCTGGAGGCGATCGGTGAGGGCGCGCGGCGGCAGGCGGCGGCATCCCGAAAAGGCATGCCGGTCGAAGTCGTTCTCGATGCGCGCCGCGACGAGGTTTTTCATCAGGCGTTCGCCGCCGATGGGGCGCCGCTTTGCCCGCCGGAAGTGGCGGATATCGGTTCGATTGCCGAAAATCTTGCCGGAAATGCGCTTCTTTGCGGCTCACAGGCAAGAAAACTGGCGGAACTGGCTGGTATCGAGCCGGATTGCGTTGTATCGGAAGCCGCATGGCCGGCGATCGAGGATGTGGTTCGCCTCGGGCGGAACGCGCCTGTCCAGGCGGGCGGCGCGGTGCCGCTCTACCTCAGGCCGCCGGATGCGAAACCCCAGACGCGGGATGAACGGTTGCGGGTATGAGTTTCTGGTGGTTCTGGTCCACGCCTCCGGTGGTGGTGGAGGCGGAAGCGGGGGATTTCGATCACCTTGCGGAGATTTACGCCCGGTCGTTCAACCAGACCTGGGATGCGGAGGAATTGGCGGCACTTGCTGCGCAGCCCGGCGTCTTCGTCCTGCTTTCGCGTCGCGCCAGCGCCTATGGCACGCGCCGGCCGCTGGGTTTCGTCGTGGCGCGCAAGGCTGGCGATGAAGCGGAAATCCTGACGATTGCCGTAGACCCGCGATTTCGAGGCCGGGGTATCGGCAGGCAGCTCATGCAGGCGGTCATTGCGCGTCTTTATGCGGAGCGCGCGTCTTGCCTGTTTCTCGAGGTGGATGCCAAAAACAAGTCGGCTTTGATGCTCTATCGCGGGCTCGGCATGCGCCAGGTCGGCGTACGGCGCGGTTATTATTCATCCAGCAAGAATGCGGGCAATGCGCTTGTCATGCGGGTCGATCTGAATTAATCGCAGGCGTATCATGGGCGAAGGGCCGCGTTTGTTACGTTGCGGCTCCCGGAAGCGATCTGGAGTTGACGTGACGGCATCCGATAACCCCCTGTCATTGGAAGATCAATGCGTGGTCAAAGGCATGCGCATGACCGATCAGCGCCGTGTCATTGCGCGCGTTATTGAATTGTCGAGCGATCATCCAGACGTTGAAGAACTCTATCGCCGCGCCGTTGCCGAGGATCCGCGCATATCGATATCGACCGTCTATCGTACGGTGAAGTTGTTTGAAGACGCCGGTATCATCGAGCGCCATGATTTCCGCGACGGTCGGGCGCGCTACGAAACGGTGCCGGATGAACACCATGACCACCTGATCGATCTCAGGAACGGAACTGTGATCGAGTTCCGCAACGAGGAGATCGAAGCACTGCAGGAGGCGATCGCCCGCAAGCTGGGTTTTCAACTCGTCGATCACCGGCTGGAGCTATACGGCATTCCGCTGAAGCCCAAAGAGAGAGAGTGACGGCATGGCGTGGGTCCGGGTTCCCTTCGTTTTATCGATCCTGACCCTCGTAACGCTGGCGATGATCCCCGCCCAATGGCTTTCGGTGAAGGCCAACTGGAAGGCTGCCCGGCACCTGCCGGTGATCTGGCACCGTATCGCTTGCGCTCTGGTCGGCATAAGGGTGATGGAGCGAGGACGTCCGGCCGAAGGCCGCCCGCTGCTGATCACGGCCAACCATGTTTCCTGGGTCGATATAACGGTGCTCGGCTCGCGGATGCCGCTTTCCTTCATTGCCAAATCGGAAGTGGCCGGCTGGCCGATCTTCGGAACTTTCGCCAGGTTGCAGCGCACGGTTTTTGTCGACCGCCAGCGCCGCGCGCATACCGGCAAGGTGGCAAGGCAGATAGGCTCGCGCCTTGCCAACGGCGATGCCATGGTGCTGTTTGCCGAAGGTACGTCGAATGACGGCAACCGGGTTCTGCCATTTCGCTCAGCCCTCATAGGCGCTGCCCGCCATGCCATGGGCGACGATGAAGCGCCGACGTTGATACAGCCTCTTTCCATTGCCTATACCCGGCTGCAGGGCCTGCCGATGGGACGGCAGTTCCGCCCCCATGTCGCCTGGTATGGAGATATGGAAATGGCCGGGCATTTCCTGGCCGTGGTTCGAGACGGGGCGGTCGATGTGGAGCTCAGCTGGGGCGAGCCGGTCACGGTTACAGCGTCGACCGACCGCAAGGCGCTTGCCCGGCATCTGGAAGCGGAGGTCAGGGGAATGACCGTTGCCGTATTGACCGGCAAACCTTTCGATCCGGCGGGCGTCGGGGCCGGGCTATTCTCAAACGGGGAAAAAACCGCTAAAGCGGGGTGAAGAAAACTGGAAACCGGATTTTTGCCGGCGTCCGCTTTCAACATGTTCGACCCGCGGATGGCGCTGCTTGAGCGGGAAACGGATTTGGCCGGAGGGTCAATGCAGACTGAGCGAGATCGAAGCCAAGATCGAGGCCGAAACCGAGGCCGAAACCGAGGAATGAATGACGGAAGAATTCAACAAGGCTGCTGAAAGCGCTCTGGCGGACGGATCCGGCCGGACGTCCCGGCGCGTCTTCGTCAAGACCTACGGCTGCCAGATGAATGTCTATGATTTCGACAGGATGACGGATGCTCTCGCGCCCGAAGGCTATGCCTTGACGCAGGATTTGGACGAGGCCGACCTTATTCTCCTCAATACCTGCCATATTCGCGAGAAGGCGGCGGAGAAGGTCTATTCCGAGTTGGGCCGGCTGCGCATCCTCAAGGAAGCGAGGGCGAAGGACGGCAAGCCGCTGATGATCGGCGTCGCCGGCTGCGTCGCGCAGGCGGAAGGCGAGGAGATTGCCCGCCGCGCTCCCGTTGTCGATCTGGTCTTCGGCCCGCAAAGCTATCACCGGTTGCCGGAACTGCTTGCCCGCGCCGGCAAGGGCACGGCGGTGGTCGAGACGGAATTCGACGTGGAAGACAAGTTCAAGCACCTTGCGACCCCCTCGGCAAAGGCGGTGCGCGCACGCGGAGTTACCGCGTTTTTGACGGTTCAGGAAGGCTGCGACAAGTTCTGCACCTTCTGCGTGGTGCCCTATACGCGGGGCGTCGAAGTGTCGCGCCCCGTTTCCCAGATCGTCGCTGAGGCGGAGCGGTTGGCGGCTGCGGGGGTGCGTGAAGTGACGCTGCTTGGCCAAAACGTCAATGCCTGGCACGGAGAAGGGCCCGGCGGTCGCGCCTGGGGTCTGGGAGAATTGCTGTTCCGTCTGGCGGAAATCGATGGCATCGACCGGTTGCGTTACACCACCAGCCACCCGCGGGACATGGACGATGCGCTGATTGCCGCTCATCGCGATCTTGCCGCGCTGATGCCCTATCTGCACTTGCCGGTGCAATCCGGGTCGGACCGTATCCTCAAGGCAATAAATCGCCGTCACACGCGAGACGATTATTTCCGCCTGATCGACCGCATTCGTGCCGCGCGCGACGATATTGCGCTTTCCGGCGATTTCATCGTCGGCTTTCCGGGCGAGAGCGATGAGGATTTCGCCGATACGATGGACCTTGTCGAGCGCGTCGGCTACGCCTCTGCCTTTTCCTTCAAATACAGTCCAAGGCCCGGAACGCCGGGTGCTTCCATGGCCGATCAGGTGGGCGATGACGTTCAGTCCAGCCGCCTTGCCGCGCTTCAGGAGCTCTTGACCCGCCAGCAGCGCGCTTTCAACGCATCGATGCGGGGCCGGATGATCGACGTGCTGTTTGAAAAGCCGGGGCGCCATGAAGGTCAGCTTGCCGGGCGCTCGCCCTGGCTGCAGCCGGTGCATGTAGATGCACCGCAAAACATGCTTGGGCGGATCACGACGGTGGAAATCGTCGATGTTGGCACAAACTCACTATTCGGAAGGCTGGTAAAAGGGCAGGATAGTGAAAGGTCCAGTGTCGATGATGCGATTCTGGCCTGAAGTGGAACCGGAGCGCTTTCCGTTTTGTCGGATTCGTCGGAACATTGGGGAAGTGCTCAAGGATCAATATATGGACGCATGTTCACGACGGAGAAATGACTTCATTTCATCTGGACATGCCATAGGAGGTGGTTCTTGACGGGCAATGCCCTTCCTCCGGCCCGCACCGGCGCACAGCGCGACGCGGTGCCTGCCTCCGACATGACACATGTCGTGCTGGCCTTCGAAGACAACCGCCTTGTTGGCGACCTGTTCGGTCAATTCGATCAGAACCTTGCCATCATCGAGCAGCGATTGGGCGTGGATGCCGTGGCGCGCGGCAATCAGGTGACGATCAAGGGTGCGCATTGGGCCTGCGAGCAGGCGCGACACGCGATGGAATCGCTTTATGGCCGATTGCAGCAGGGCCATGAAATCCATCCGGCGGACGTCGAAGGCGCACTCAGGATGGCGGCTGCGGACGATGCGCAGCTGACACTCCCCACCATGGAAGCGAAATCGCGCCTTGCCTTCGCCCAGGTGGCGACAAGGCGGAAGACGGTTGTCGCCCGCACCGCCGCCCAGGATGCCTATATCCGCGCCATGGACCGGGCGGACCTGATTTTCGGCACCGGCCCGGCCGGCACCGGCAAGACGTTTCTCGCCGTTGCCTATGCGGCGACGCTGCTGGAGCGCGGCGATACGGCGCGCCTTATCCTGTCCCGCCCCGCGGTGGAGGCGGGCGAAAGGCTGGGTTTCCTTCCCGGCGACATGAAAGAGAAGGTCGATCCCTATCTCAGGCCACTCTATGACGCGCTTTATGAAATGATGCCGCCGGAAAAGGTCGACCGGGGTCTTCAGTCGGGCATGATCGAGGTCGCGCCTTTGGCCTTCATGCGCGGCAGGACGCTGTCCAATGCGGTTGTCATCCTCGATGAAGCGCAAAATACCACCGCCATGCAGATGAAGATGTTCCTGACGCGTCTTGGCGAGAACTCCAAGATGATCGTCACCGGCGATCCGAGCCAGATCGATTTGCCGCCGGGCCAGACTTCGGGCCTCAGGGAGGCGCTCGCATTGCTGCGGGAAGTGGAGGGCGTCGCGCATGTCGGGTTCACCGACGTCGATGTGGTGCGCCATGAATTGGTCGCCCGCATCGTGAGGGCTTACGACGATGCCGGGCGCAAGGCTTCCGAGGATCGGGAGAAAAATGGCGGCGGCTCGCTCCTCCCGGAAGGGCGGGAGGCGCTTGCCTGGGAGCGGCGCAGGCTGGACCGATGAACGTTGAAGCGGCAGGTGGCGATCTTGTCCTCGACATCTGCGTCGAAGCGGATGGCTGGGGCGACGAGGCGGCGTTGCGCGCCCTTGCCGAGCGCAGTGTTCTGGCCGCCTTTGCCGAGGAAGATCTTCAGACGTTGCCGGGCAGTGAGCTTTCGCTCGTTTTGAGCGACGACGTCCGGGTTCGGGCGTTGAACAAATCCTGGCGCGGCAAGGATAAAGCCACCAATGTACTATCCTTTCCCGGCGATGACGGCGACGAGCCGCCCTTCGGGCCTCTGCTTGGCGACATTGTGATCGCCTTTGAGACGGTGGAACGTGAGGCGGAAGAACTGGCCAAGCCTTTTGACGAGCATTTGACCCATCTAATTGTTCACGGCACCCTTCATCTCTTCGGCTATGATCACCAGATAGACGAAGAAGCAGAGGAGATGGAGGAAGCGGAGCGGCGGATCATGGCGCGCCTCGGCCTCCCCGACCCTTATTTCGACGCCCCGCTGGCGGGCGACGACAGCACAGAAGGCAGGATGGTCCGCGTTGCGGACAGAAAATGACAATGAACGACGCTGAAGCCCGAAGTACCGACAAGGCAACCTTGACCCCTTCCCAGGATGCGGACGCATCGACAGCCCGGCTATCGGGCCCGCAGTCGTCCGTATTCGACAAGCTTGGCGGGATCGTTCGCCGGCTGTGGGGCCTCGGCGGCGGCAAGGCATCGCTGCGCGAAAACCTTCAGGACGAACTGGCCCGCGATGGCGGCGCGGATATGATTTTTACGCCCGAAGAGCGCATGCTTCTCGGCAATATCCTGCGGCTGCGCGAAGTTCGCGTTGACGATGTCATGGTTCCGCGCGCCGATATCGACGCGGTTGAAGATACGATCGTCATCGGGCGGCTGATGGATGTGTTTCGCGATTCCGGTCATTCGCGCATGCCGGTCTATCGGGAAAGTCTCGACGATCCGCGCGGCATGGTCCACATCAAGGACCTCATGTCCTATTTCGCCGAAGCCGCCCGGCAGCAGGCGAAAAAGGATGCGCTCGCCAATGGCAAGCAGGCGTCCGCCAGAAAAAACGGCAAGACGTCGTCGAATGAGAATGGCGCCAGGCAGGCAACCGCCGAAAGCCCCGATCGAAACGCATCCAACGCGGATCTGGGACTTGATCTCGCCAGCGTGGATCTGAATTTGCCGCTGGCGGGTTTGGGCATCATCCGGCCGATCCTTTTCGTGCCGCCTTCCATGCCGGCCACCGATCTGATGGCCAAGATGCAGGCCGCCCGGGTGCAGATGGCGCTGGTGATCGACGAATATGGCGGAACAGACGGGCTTGTCTCTCTGGAAGACCTGGTGGAAACGGTTGTCGGCGATATCGAGGATGAGCACGACGAGGATGAGGAGGCAATGATCGCCGCCTCGGGCGAGGGCGTGTGGATCGCCGATCCGCGCGTGCCGATCGAGGAAGTGGAGACGGAACTGGGCGCCGATTTCCAGATCGGGGATCTTGGCGAGGAAGTGGACACTTTGGGCGGATTGCTGTTCACCCTTGTTGGCCGGGTTCCCGTGCGCGGCGAATTGATTTCGCCCCGGGTTCTGCCGGGGTATGAGTTTGAGGTGCTGGATGCCGATCCGCGCCGTATCAAGCGGCTGAGAATCCGCCGCCGCCGCGTTGAGCAGCGAGCTGGAGACACCCGCCGGCGCGGCCGCAAGGCCGGCGGAGCCGAGTGACTTTGCACTTCGACGCCAATATGACTGCGGACAACCTCTTCATCGTGCACCCGCGCGGTCTTCCCTTGGCCGGTAGCCTGGCGTAATCAGGGCATTGCCGTGCAAGTTGGGGTGATTCGCCGCTGAATTGGTTCCCGCCGGCGTTCGGTCGGCATGGATCATGGCGGAGCGGATGCGGCTTCGCGGTCGGATATGGAACGGGGGCACGCAAAGTGCAGCGCCTTTCGCATGTTTTCCTGCTTTCATGGGGTTGGCGCAGGTGGGGCCTTGCCTTCCTGATGGGCGCCGCCTCGGCGCTTTCGCTTGCGCCTCTTGGCTGGTTCCCCGTTCTTGCCCTGACATTCGCCCGCCGTCGTTTGGCTGCTTGATGGTGCCATCGACGTTGAAGGCGGCGGCGGTCGCAGGACGTCCCCGCGCTGGCCGTCGGCTGGTGGTTCGGCTTCGGGTATCATCTTGCCGGCCTCTGGTGGATCGGTCGTGCCTTCCTGGTAGACGCAGACGCCTATGCGTGGCTTCTGCCTGTGGCGGTTTTGGCCATGCCGGCCGGATTGGCGCTTTTTACCGCGCTGGGCACCAGTATCGCCGCCCTGTTTTGGCGCGACGGCTGGCCAAGGATTCTGGCGCTCGCCTTCGGCCTTGCCGCCACAGACTATTTGCGCGGCACGGTTCTCACCGGGTTTCCCTGGAACAGTTTCGCTCAGGCGTTGGCCGACAGCGTGTTGATGAGCCAGGCAGTCTCGGTTATCGGCCTATATGGCTTGGGTTTCCTCGTCGTTTTCATTTTCGCCAGCCCGGCGGTTCTGGTCGATGGGCAAGGAAGAGGCCGGGTGTTTTTCACCCTTGCCGCCTTGCTGCTTGCCGGTCTTGCAGGTTTTGGCGCTGTCCGCCTCGGGGGAGCGGTGGCCGACGAGGAGCCTGGCGTCGCCTTGCGCCTTGTTCAGCCTTCGATCCCCCAGGAAGAGAAATGGCAGCCGGAAAACCGCGCATCGGTTTTCGCCACCTATGTGGAAATGAGTGGCCGCCCTTTTCCCGAGGGCCTTGCAGACGCAGCAAAGCGGGTCGTGATCTGGCCGGAATCGGCGCTTCCCCTTTTTGTTGACTGAAGAACCAGGTGCGCTGGCGGCGATTGCCGCGGTGCTGCAGCCGGGCGAGGTAATGATCACAGGCGCCATCCGATCGGAAACCGTCGGCGAGGAGCGCACATTCTACAACAGCATCTATGCCATTGCCGACGACGGCACCATCGTCGATGCCTACGACAAGGTGCATCTGGTGCCGTTCGGGGAATACCTGCCACTGGAGGGCTTTTTCGAGGCTCTAGGTATTCGCAAGCTTGTCGAGGGGCCGGGTACGTTCAAGTCCGGGTTCCGTAACAAGCTTCTCTCGCTGGACGGCCTGCCGCCGTTCCTGCCGCTGGTCTGTTATGAAATTATCTTCCCCGACGCCACCGTCGTTGCCGATGGCAGGCCGGGATGGATATTAGAATCTGACGAATGACGCCTGGTTTGGCGTTACCAGCGGCCCTTATCAGCATCTCTCCCAATCCCGGCTGCGGGCGATCGAACAGGGAATCCCGGTCGTCAGGGTGGCTAACACCGGAATTTCGGCAGTGATCGATCCTTTGGGCCGGATAGAGCAGAGCCTGCCGCTTGGCGTTCGCGGGATGATCGATGCGGCTTTGCCGCGACCGCTGCCGCCGACGATCTATGCGCGATACGGTTCCCGGCTGTTTTTCGCAATGCTGGGATTGGGCTTCCTGGTTTTGCTGATTGCCCGGCGGGTAAGGCATGCTCGGGATGATTGACGGATACAAGGTTGCAGCGTCATCATCGCAGTACGACCGTTGCGTTTAATCATGGTCGACATAATAACGAAACAAGTGCAGTCTGTAGGAGTGAATTAGTCTTCGATGACTTAACTGAAACTCCAGCGAAACCTGAAAAAATAAAAAATCAGGAAAAAAGCTGGACAAATATAAAAACAACCTTAGGTCACCTAAAGGAAAAAGTGAGAGAGAAGGCAAAGATGCCCAGCAAAAAAGCACCAAATCCCATCGATATCCACGTAGGCAGTCGTGTCAGGCTCCGTCGCATGATGTTAGGCATGAGTTCAGGAGAAACTCGGCGAGGCTCTAGGTATAACCTTTCAGCAGATCCAGAAATATGAAAAGGGAACGAATTGGATCGGCGCAAGCCGTCTTCAGCATATTGCGACTGTGCTGAAGGTACCGGTCTCTTTCTTCTTCGAAGATGCTCCCGGCACGCCTGACGATGCTATGGATACCGGCGGATCACGGCCGGCATCCTATGTCGTCGACTTTCTGTCTTCGTCGGAAGGATTGTCGCTGAACAAGGCTTTCATTCGCATCGAGGATGCGAAGGTGCGGCGGCGAATTGTCGATCTTGTTCGCTCGCTTGCTGGAGAAGAGGCGTAGGCAACAAGGGCGGCTGCCGCGGATTTGATGCTGCAGCGCGCTCTGATTCCCTTCAACGATCAGTATCTTTGAACGTGCTCCGGCGGTGGCGGCGTTCAGAAAGTATGCCTTCAGTGGCAAACGTTTGAAGTTGGAGGAGGTTGCCGTTCTTCATGTACAGCCGCAACCCGTGCCTGGGTGGGCGCAGGTTTCTCCAGGCTTGACGGCACCGGTCAAACCCTTCATTAGACCTTCGAAGCGGCGGGATTTCCTGCCGCTTCGTGTATTTATGCTTCCCAGAAGGACGATGGCCATGGCTCGTCAGAACTATCTTTTTACCTCTGAATCCGTGTCCGAGGGGCATCCCGACAAGGTTTGCGACCGAATTTCCGATACCGTGGTCGATGCCTTTTTGCAGGAAATGCCGGAAGCCCGAGTGGCCTGTGAGACCCTGGCGACGACCAACCGGGTGGTGATTGCAGGGGAAACGCGCGGCCCCAACACTTTGACCCATGATTATATTTCCCACCTGGCCCGGCTCGCCATCAAGGATATCGGCTACGAGCAGGAAGGGTTCCACTGGGAAAACTGCGACATTGCGGTCCACCTTCATCCGCAATCGGCGCATATCGCTCAAGGGGTCGATGCATCGGACAACAAGGACGAGGGCGCAGGCGACCAGGGCATCATGTTCGGATACGCCTGCCGCGAAACGCCGGAATTGATGCCGGCGCCGATCTTCTATGCCCACAAGATCCTCAGCATGCTTGCGGAGGCGCGCAAGTCCGGCAAGGAACCCGCGCTTGGGCCCGATGCCAAGAGCCAGGTGACCATCCGCTATGCCGACGGCCGGCCGGTGGGGGTGACGTCGATCGTGCTTTCCACCCAGCATCTCGATCCAAATCTCGATTCAGCCGATGTACGTTCCATCGTGGAACCGTATATTTCCGCTGCCTTGCCGTCCGGCTGGATTTCGCGGGAGACGGAATGGCACGTCAATCCGACGGGGAAATTCGTCATCGGCGGGCCGGATGGCGATGCCGGACTGACCGGGCGCAAGATCATTGTAGATACCTACGGCGGTGCAGCACCCCATGGCGGCGGCGCTTTCTCCGGCAAGGATCCCACCAAGGTCGATCGTTCGGCTGCCTATGCCGCGCGTTATCTGGCAAAGAATGTGGTGGCAGCCGATCTTGCCGATCGCTGCACCATCCAGCTGGCCTATGCCATCGGCGTCGCCGAGCCGCTGTCGGTCTATGTCGATCTGCATGAGACCGGGCGTTGCGACGAGGCGAGGCTGGAGAAAACCCTTCGCGAGGTTATGAACCTGACGCCGCGCGGCATTCGCCAGCACCTCGCCCTTGAACCGGCCGATCTATGCCCGCACCGCCGCCTATGGCCATTTCGGCCGGGCGCCGGAAAGCGACGGCGGTTTCTCCTGGGAGAAGATCGATCTGGTGCATGCGCTGCGCGACGCCGTCGGCTGAACCCTTGTCGTCAAATGGGGAGCGGCCGGGCGTAATCGTCCGGCCTCTCCGCAACGCTTTCTTGCGATTTGCCTGACTGATGATCGATCACACCAAAGGTTCGTTTTTCGGCCGCCGCAAGGGCAAGACCCTGCGCGAGCGGCAGGTCGCGCTGATGGAAACGGCGCTGCCCGCATTGCGGCTAGACCTGACCAAACCGGCGCCCGTGAATCCTGCCACGCTGCGCGCTGAACTGTTTGGTTCCACCTTCGGCGAAGGCCCGCATGAAATGTGGCTGGAGGTGGGCTTCGGCGGCGGCGAACACTTGCTGCATGAGGCGGCAAGACTAGGGGATACCGGCTTCATCGGGGTCGAACCCTTCGTCGGCGGCATGGTCAAGGCGCTGGCGGTTCTTGCGGAAGATCCGCTCGCGAATGTCCGCCTGTACGACGATGACGCCGGCAAGCTGCTCGATTGGCTGCCGCCCTGTTCCCTCGACGGGGTCTATCAGCTTTATCCAGATCCCTGGCCGAAGAAAAAGCACTGGAAGCGACGCTTCATCAACCCGGTCAATCTTGCGCGCTATCACCGGGTGCTGAAGCCTGGTGCGCTTTTTCGCTTCGCCAGCGATATCGATACCTATGTCGACTGGACGCTGCAGCATTTTCACGATCATCCGGGTTTTGAATGGCTGGATGATCGGGCGTGCGACTGGGAACTCCCCTGGCAGCCATGGTCCGGGACACGATACGAGGAAAAAGCAATGGCTGCGGGTCGTGTTCCGCGCTATCTGGATTTCCGCCGGCTTTAGCCGGTCTTTTGGCGGGAAACCCGGCTCCTCCGGCGCGAGCATGCCGAAGGTCGCTGACTTGCGGTTATCTGTGCTTGCTTCTTCGCCGGATTTCACTATATTCCGGCTCAAAGTTCTCAAGCGGCTCGTAAGAGTGGTTCGAGAGTGGGTCCCTCCCGGGTCCCGCTCTTTTTTGTTTCTGGACGGTCGGTTTCCGGGTGATTTGTCGCCGGACCGCCGCCGATCTTCAAAACCACCTGCGCGAGCCGGCCGGCCACTTCGCCTGAAAAGGCTTTACGCGGGTGCGTCGGCGTCGAAGCCACCCGCGTGGCCCACAGCGGGCCAAAGGTCGCGAAGCAATGTTGGAGACGAAAGCGCTGACACAGGATAACGATCCGAGGCTGGTTAAGGAAAACGGGATGGAGGCGCGTGTCGCCGCCATAGTCGAGCCTGCGATCGAGGACCTCGGCTATCGTCTCGTTCGGGTGCGCTTGTCGAATTTGAACGGCTGCACGCTGCAGATCATGGCGGAGCGGACGGACGGCACGATGACGGTGGAGGATTGCGAGCGGGTAAGCCGCGGCATTTCCCCGGTTCTGGATGTGGATGACCCGATCAATCAGGCATACCATCTCGAAATCTCGTCGCCGGGGATCGACCGGCCGCTGGTGCGGGCCGGAGATTTCGATCGCTGGAGCGGTCATGTCGCTAAAGTCGAGATGGCTGTTGCGATCAACGAGCGCAAACGGTTTCGCGGCACGGTTTTAGGCAGCAGCGATGGCGCTGCGCTGATCAGGCTGGACGACGCGAAATCGGAAGACGTGCAGGAAATTTCGCTCCCGATCGAGGATATTCGCGAGGCCCGGCTGGTCTTGACGGATGACTTGATCACGGCGGCTCTCAGGGCCGACAAGGCGGCGAGGGAGGCGCGGGGCCCCGGTTTGCAGGAAGATATTGCAGACGACGGCGTCGGGGAAACGGAAGACAACTGATATTCGAGTGTAGCGGGCTCGCGTGGCGAGCCTTGCGGCCAAATGAACCACGCGCCCCGGGATGGGGTGCGAGAGGAGTGAACTGAGATGGCAATCAGTGCGAACCGGCTGGAACTCTTGCAGATCGCCGATGCGGTGGCGCGAGAGAAAGTCGATCGATCGGGAGATCGTCATCGCCGCGATGGAGGATGCGATCCAGAAGGCGGCGCGTTCGCGTTACGGGACGGAGACGGAAGTCAGGGCCGAGATCAATGCCGAGACCGGCGAGATTCGCCTGCAGCGCCTGCTGCTCGTCGTCGGACGTTGTTGACAACGTCTCGACCGAGATCGCGCTTGAAGAAGCCAAACAGCGCAATCCCGCAGCTCAACTGGGCGATTATATCGCCGAGCCGCTGCCGCCGATGGACTTCGGCCGGATCGCCGCCCAGTCCGCCAAGCAGGTCATCGTGCAGAAGGTGCGCGAAGCCGAGCGCGACCGCCAGTACGACGAATACAAGGACCGTATCGGCGAGATCGTCAACGGCGTGGTCAAGCGGGTCGAATACGGCAATGTCATCGTCGACCTTGGTCGCGGCGAAGGCATCGTGCGGCGCGACGAGTTGATCCCGCGCGAACTGTTCCGCTATGGCGACCGCATTCGCGCCTATATCTACGACGTGCGCCGCGAACAGCGCGGGCCGCAGATTTTCCTGTCGCGCACCCATCCCCAGTTCATGGCCAAGCTGTTCGCTCAGGAAGTGCCGGAAATCTATGACGGCATCGATCGAGCTCCAGTCGGTCGCCCGCGATCCCGGATCGCGCGCCAAGATCGCCGTGATTTCGAAGGATTCCTCCATCGATCCGGTCGGCGCCTGCGTCGGCATGCGCGGCAGCCGCGTTCAGGCGGTGGTCGCCGAGCTTCAGGGCGAGAAGATCGACATCATTCCGTGGAACGCAGGATGCAGCGACCTTCATCGTCAATGCCTTGCAGCCTGCCGAAGTGGCCAAGGTCGTTCTCGACGAGGAAGCGGAGCGCATCGAAGTCGTCGTTCCCGACGAGCAGCTCTCGCTGGCCATCGGCCGCCGCGGCCAAAATGTCCGTCTCGCCTCGCAGCTGACCGGCTGGGACATCGACATCGTGACCGAACACGAAGAAGTCCGAGCGCCGGCAGAAGGAATTCGTCGAGCGTTCGCAACTGTTCATGGAATCGCTCAACGTCGATGAAATGGTCGGTCAGCTTCTTGCGTCGGAGGGATTTGCCTCCGTCGAGGAAGTGGCGTATGTCGATCTCGATGAAATTTCGACGATCGAGGGTTTCGACGAGGACACGGCCGAAGAAATTCAGGCCCGCGCCCGCGAACACCTGAGCGAGCTGGAAGAAAAGCTGGACGCCGAGCGCAAGGAACTTGGTGTTGCAGACGAGTTGCGCACGATCGACGGTTTGACGAACGGCATGCTGGTGGCGCTCGGCAAGGACGACATCAAGACGATGGAGGATCTTGCGGGATGTGCCGCCGACGATCTGGTCGGCTGGACGGAGCGCAAGGACGGCGAGGTCACCAAATATCCTGGCACGTTGAGCGCTTTTGAACTGAGCCGCGCGGAAGCGGAAGCCATCGTCATGTCGGCGAGGGTCGCTGCCGGCTGGATCACCGAGGAAGAGCTGGCCCAGATGGGGGCGGAGCCCGAGGCTGCGGCCGATGAAGGCGAAAGCACCGAGGCGCCTGCTCACTCGATCGAACCGACGGGGCGCGTACACGAGGCATGAGGCGCGACATCGCCGACGTTGCCGGTATGTGCCGTACTGAAGGGACGGAGTGATCTGTGCCGAAGAAGAACGAGCCGCTGGAGCGTAGCTGCGCGTTAACGCGCGAGGTGCAGCCGGTATCGAACCTGCTGCGTTTCGTGGAAGCGCCCGACGGTACGCTTGTGCCGGATTTGAAGGCGAATTTGCCGGGGCGTGGCGTGTGGGTCACGGCGAGTGCCGAAGCGATTGCCGAGGCGCAGAAGAAAAGGGTCTTCGCCCGAAGCCTCAAGTCCGCTGTCCGGGTCGAGCCCGGGCTGGCGGGGCGGGTGGAGACCTTGCTGGAACAATCGGCGCTGGGGGCGCTGTCGTTGACGCGCAAGGCCGGTCAGATCGTGACCGGTTTTGCCAAGGTCGAGGCGGCGCTCAAAAGCGGCGATGTTGCGGGACTGATACAGGCTTGCGATGGCGCCGAGGACGGCGCTGGCAAGCTGGCGGCGATCGCCGTGGCAAGATTTGGGGGTACAGGCGGATGCCCGATCGTCCGTTTGTTTACGTCGGCTCAATTGGATTTGGCATTGGGCCGGTCAAATGTGATACATGCTGCACTGCTCGTCGGCCGGGCGAGCGAAGGCTTTCTGGAACGGGCAAGACGGCTTGAACGATTTCGAAGCGGCTCGGTTGACTTGACCCATGATGGGGCGAGCGGTGTGGCGGCGCAGGACTGAAGGCGATATGAGCGAAACGAAGAATCCTGGCGACAAGACGATCAGTGTAGAGCGCAAAACGCTTGGCCTGAAGCGCGTTGGCGTGGAGCAAGGCACGGTGCGTCAAAGTTTCTCCCACGGACGGTCGAAGGCCGTGGTGGTGGAGAAGAAGAAGCGCCGCATCACCCTGCCCGGCCAGGAAGGCAAGGCCGAAGGCGATGCAGCGCAGCACGAAGAGCCGGTGCGCGAAGTGCGCCAGGAGGCTGAACGCGTAGCGCCCAAGGCCGATGTGGCAAGCCCGCGCCGTTCAGGCGGTCCGCGCCCCTCACAGCGCTCAGGCGGTGGCGGTGGCGGTGGCGGAGGCAATGTCCTTCGCACGCTGACGAGCGAAGAGGCGGCTGCTCGCGCGGCGGCGCTTCGCGATGCCCAGGTGCGCGATGTCGAGGAACAGAAGGTCCGCGAGGAAGAAGCCCTTCGTCGTGCCGAGGATGACGCGCGCCGTCGTGCCGAGGATGAAGAACGCGCTCGCATCGAGGCGGAAGAAGCGGCTCGCCGCGCCGTCGAGGAAGAAGCGCGCCGTGCGGCCGAGCCAGAAGTTTCTCCCGAGGTTCCGGCTGCAGCCGAAACGGCGGCTCCGGCTGCCGTGAAGGACAAGAAATCCGCAACGACGCCTATTACAGCCGAGCGTGCACCGGTGCGCAAAGCAGGTGGAGCGGAAGAGGAAGACGAAGAATCCCGCAAGGGCGGCGTTAAATCGGTCAAGCGGCCGAAAGCAGCGCCGGCGCGGGCTCCTGCCCGCACCCCGGGCGACGATCGCCGCCGTTCCAAGTTGACGATCACCACCGTCACAGGCGGTGCCGACGAAGGCCGCAGCCGGTCGCTGGCGTCATTGCGCCGCCGTCGGGAAAAGGAAAAGCGTGCCGGTCAGCAGACCCCTCGCGAGAAGATCGCCCGCGAAGTTATCCTGCCGGAAGCGATCACCATCCAGGACTTCGCCAACCGTATGGCGGAGCGGGCGGTGGACGTGATCAAGCTGCTGATGAAGCAGGGGCAGATGCTCAAGATCAACGATGTGATCGATGCCGATACGGCCGAGCTGATCGCCGCCGAGATGGGTCACACGGTCAAGCGCGTGTCGGAATCGGATGTCGAGGAAGGCCTCTACACCGTGCCGGACACCGAGGAAAATCTTCGCCCGCGCCCGCCGGTGGTCACCATCATGGGCCACGTCGATCACGGCAAGACCTCGCTGCTCGATGCATTGCGCAAGGCCAACGTCGTGTCTGGCGAAGCCGGTGGCATCACGCAGCATATCGGCGCTTATCAGGTCGAGTTGGAAGGTCAGAAGATCACCTTCATCGATACGCCGGGCCATGCTGCATTTACCCAGATGCGTGCTCGCGGCGCCAAGGCGACGGATATCGTCATCCTGGTGGTTGCGGCCGATGACGGCGTGAAGCCGCAGACGAAGGAAGCCATCGCCCACGCCAAGGCGGCGGGCGTGCCCATCATCGTTGCGATCAACAAGATGGATAAGCCGGCGGCCGATCCCAACCGGGTTCGCAACGAATTGCTTCACGACGAAATCGTGGTCGAATCCATGGGTGGCGACGTCATCGACGTCGAGGTTTCGGCGCTCAAGCAGACAAATCTCGACAAGCTGCTGGAGATGATCCTGCTGCAGACCGAGGTTCTGGAGCTCAAGGCCGATCCGGATCGTTCGGCCGAAGGCATTGTCATTGAAGCCCAGCTCGACAAGGGTCGTGGGCCTGTGGCGACCGTCCTTGTTCAAAAAGGCACGCTGCGGGTTGGCGATATCCTGGTTGCCGGTTCGGAATGGGCACGCGTTCGCGCCATGCTCGACGAAAACGGCACACCGGTGAAGGAGGCTGAGCCATCCAAGCCGGTCGAGGTTCTGGGCTTCCAGGGAACGCCGGAAGCGGGCGACCGCGTCGCGGTGGTGGAAAACGAAGCCCGCGCGCGCGAAATCGTCGATTACCGCCAGCGTCAGAAGCGGGAGAAGGCAACGGTCAATCTGGCCGGTGCACGCGGCTCGCTCGAACAGATGATGAACCGTCTGCAGGAAAGCGGCCGCAAGGAATTCCCGCTCGTCATCAAGGGCGATGTGCAGGGTTCCGTGGAGGCTATCGTCGGCGCGCTGGAGAAGCTTGGCACCGACGAAGTGGCGGCGCGCGTGCTGCATGGCGCGGTCGGCGGCATCACGGAGTCCGATGTGACGCTGGCTTCGGCCTCGCGTGCTCCGATTATCGGCTTCAACGTTCGCGCCAACAAGCAGGCCCGCGAAGCGGCCGAGCAGGAAGGCATCGAGATCCGCTATTACAATATCATCTACGATCTGGTGGATGACATCAAAGCGGCGATGTCGGGCCTGCTGTCGCCGGAGCGTCGGGAAACTTTCCTCGGCAATGCGGAGATCCTCGAGGTCTTCAACATTTCCAAGGTCGGCAAGGTTGCCGGTTGCCGCGTTACCGAAGGCAACGTGGAACGTGGTGCGGAAGTGCGCCTGATCCGCGACAACGTCGTGATCCACGAAGGCAAGCTCGGCACCTTGAAGCGGTTCAAGGACGAAGTGAAGGAAGTGAAGTCTGGCCAGGAATGTGGCATGAACTTCGAGAATTACCAGGACATGCGCCCCGGCGACGTTATCGAGTGCTTCCGCGTCGAACAGATCGCGCGCACTCTTTAATCCGGGCCGTCGACGAAAGTCCTTGGGCGCCGGCGGAACAACACCGCCGGCGCCGGCAATTTTTCCCAGAGCGCTTTCCCTTTGCGTGGAACCACCTGAAGGACAAGAGTTCGCTCCAGGATCAATATCTTGAGCATATCCTTGCCGCCAAATCCGTTTCAGATTTGGCGGGATATGCTCCGGTTCCTGTGCGGTCATGTATCGCCGCCAGGACGTCCATTAACGAAACAGAAAAGCACCAAAGACCATGGCGCGGACACGCAACGAGACGGCAGGCATGCCCTCGCAGCGGCAGTTGCGGGTAGGCGAACTCGTTCGCAAGGAACTGTCGGATATTCTCTCGCGCGGCGAGCTGAACGACCCCGAGCTGAGCGGAATGATCATCACCGTGCCGGAGGTGCGGATGACGCCGGATCTCAGGGTGGCGACCTGCCTCGTCATGCCGCTTGGCGGCAACAAGGCGGAGGAAGCGGTCAAGGCTCTCTCGCGGCACGTGAAATACTTGCGCGGCCAAGTGTCGCGCCGGCTGACGCTGAAATACATGCCGGACCTGCGGTTCATTCTCGATACCCGGTTTGACGATGACGACCGCATCACCCGCCTGCTGACCTCGCAAGAGGTGAGCCGCGATCTCGACGAAGATGACCAGGCAGCCGACGGGCAGTCCGATGACGGTCAGACACCAGGCCGGGAAGACTGAATTTTGAGAACCGGAAAAGTGGCGCGTTTGCAGCAGAAAAAGAAAAGAAACCGCATTGACGGCTGGTTGGTGCTGGACAAGCCGGAAGGCATGACCTCCAACGATGCCCTCAATCGCATCAAGCGCGTGCTCCATCCCGAAAAGGTTGGCCATGCCGGGACGCTCGATCCCCTGGCCTCGGGCTGCCTGCCGCTCGCCTTTGGAGAGGCGACGAAAACCGTTCCTTTCGCCATGGACGGCCGTAAAGTCTATCGTTTTGAAGTGACCTGGGGCGTGGAGACGGAAAGCGACGACAGCGAAGGCGCCGTTGTGGCGACATCGCCCGTTCGCCCCGCATCAGCCGAGATCGAGGCGGTACTGGCGGAATTTACCGGCACGATCATGCAGGTGCCGCCGAAGTTTTCTGCGATCAAGGTCGCCGGCGCGCGCGCTTACGATCTTGCCCGCGCCGGGGCTGAAGTCGATCTGCCGGCGCGCCCGGTCGAGGTGCACTGGCTCCGGCTGGCCGAAAGGCTGGACGAGGATCGGGCGATTTTTGAAACGGAATGCGGCAAGGGCACATATGTGCGCTCGCTTGCCCGCGATATCGCCCGCCGGCTTGGCACCCTGGGCCATGTGACGGCGCTTCGCCGGCTGCTGGTCGGGCCGTTCGGCGAAGAAGACATGATTCCTCTGGAAAATATCGAGCATCTGGGGCAATGTGCGCCCGGCGAGGGCCTGAGTGAGGCTCACGCCAATCTGTTTCTGCCCGTTGAGACCGCGCTGGACGACATCCCGGCGCTGGCCGTCAGCCGGGCGGATGCCGCTCTGCTTCGCAAGGGACAGGGCGTTTTGTTGCGCGGGCGGGACGCGCCGTCGTTCAGCGGTTTTGTTTCGGTTACGTCGGCTGGAGAGCTGGTGGCACTGGGCGAAATCGAACGTGGCGAACTCCACCCCAAGCGCGTTTTCAATGTGGCGCCGCTTCATCGCGGCGCCGTGGTAACAGAAAAGGAATGACCGATGTCGATTACCGCTGAGCGCAAGGCTGAGCTGATCAAGGAATATGCAGTCAAGGAAGGCGATACCGGATCTCCCGAGGTCCAGGTCGCAATCCTGACGCATCGGATTACCACTTTGACCGAACATTTCAAAACCCACGGCAAGGACAATCATTCCCGCCGCGGGCTGCTGAAGATGGTCAGCCAGCGCCGTTCCCTTCTCGACTATGTCCGGAAGAACAACGAAGAGCGCTACAAGACGTTGATCCAGCGTCTGGGTATCCGCCGCTAATTTGGCCGAAACGACGCGGTGGGCGGTCACGTCCGCCGCGTTTTCGCTCTTGGGGGCTGGCCGGATCCGGACCGTTCCCAGGGTCGAGGAAGCAAATACTGGAGAGATCCCGGTCGCCTGTCTTTTGGCCATTGACCGGCAACGCTCCTGAAAGCTCGACGGTCATGGGGCAGGATCGCAGGACGCTTCGTTTACCCCGAAGCCTCCCGTCGTCTTGCCCGTGGCGCGTCCTGATGATGATCGGCCCGCTTTTCGATTGGCGGGAAGATCGAAATGACCACTCCGGCTTTGTGCAGAGGCGCAAAGCGGAGCACCGAAGTTAGGAAACGACATGTTTGATATTCATCGCGTTGAAATCGAGTGGGGCGGACGGCCGCTGACGCTCGAAACGGGAAAGATCGCCCGTCAGGCCGATGGCGCTGTGCTGGCCACCTACGGCGAGACCAAGGTTCTCGCGACCATCGTGGCAGCGAAGCAGCCGAAGCCGGGTCAGGACTTCTTCCCGCTGACCGTGAACTACCAGGAAAAAACCTATGCGGCCGGCAAGATCCCGGGCGGGTTCTTCAAGCGCGAAGGCCGTCCGTCGGAACATGAGACGCTGACCTCGCGGCTGATAGACCGTCCGATTCGTCCGCTTTTCGCCGACGGCTTCAAATGCGATACCCAGGTGATCATCACCGTTTTGTCGCACGACCTTGAAAATGCGCCGGATATTCTGGCCATGGTTGCCTCCTCGGCCGCACTGACGATTTCAGGCGTTCCCTTCATGGGCCCGATCGGCGGCGCGCGCGTCGGCTACATCAACGGCGAATACGTTCTCAACCCGCTGATCGACGACATGCCGGAATTGGCGCTGGACCTCATCGTCGCCGGTACGGGCGAAGCCGTGCTGATGGTTGAATTGGAAGCCAAGGAGCTGAACGAGGATATCATGCTGGGCGCGGTGATGTTCGGTCACCAAAGCTACCAGCCGGTGATCGACGCGATCATCAAGCTGGCGGAGACCGCCGCCAAGGAGCCGCGCCAGCTGGACCTTGCCGACAATTCCGACCTCTTCGGCAAGATCAAGGAAATCGCTGCCGAAGACCTGAAGGCCGCCTATCAGATCACGGCCAAGGCCGAGCGCAAGAACGCCGTCGATGCGGCCAAGGCCAAGGTCGTTGACGCCATCATCACCAATGGCGGTGACGATGCGCCGGCAGCCAATGTGGTCGGCGAACTCTTCAAGAAGGCCGAAGCGGAGATCGTTCGTGGCGGCATCCTCGACAAGGGCACCCGTATCGACGGCCGCGACCTGAAGACGGTTCGCCCGATCGTTTCGGAAGTCGGCGTCCTGCCGCGCACCCACGGTTCGGCGCTCTTCACGCGTGGCGAAACGCAGGCGCTGGCCGTCGCCACCCTCGGCACCAACGATGACGAGCAGTTCATCGATGCGCTGGAAGGCACCTACAAGGCGACTTTCATGCTGCATTACAATTTCCCGCCCTATTCGGTCGGCGAGACCGGCCGCATGGGTTCTCCCGGCCGCCGCGAAATCGGCCACGGCAAGCTTGCCTGGCGGGCGATCCACCCGATGCTGCCGGTTCATCACGAGTTCCCCTACACGATCCGCGTCGTGTCGGAAATCACGGAATCCAACGGTTCCTCGTCGATGGCCACCGTTTGCGGCACGTCGCTGGCGCTGATGGATGCGGGCGTTCCGCTGAAGAACCCGGTCGCCGGTATCGCCATGGGCCTCATCAAGGAAGGCGAGCGCTTCGCGGTTCTCTCCGATATCCTGGGCGATGAGGATCACCTCGGCGACATGGACTTCAAGGTCGCCGGCACGGAAAACGGCGTCACCTCGCTGCAGATGGACATCAAGATCGATGGCATCACCGAGGAGATCATGCGTGTCGCGCTGGATCAGGCCAAGGACGGCCGTATCCACATTCTGGGCGAGATGGCCAAGGCTCTCACCGAGGCGCGCGCGGAACTGGGCGAGCATGCCCCGCGCATCGAGGTCCTCAAGATCCCGGTCGACAAGATCCGCGAAGTCATTGGTTCCGGCGGCAAGGTGATCCGCGAGATCGTCGAAAAGACCGGCGCCAAGGTGAACATCGAAGACGATGGCACGGTGAAGGTCGCCTCCGCCGACGGCAAGGCGATCAAGGCTGCCATCAACTGGATCAACTCCATCGCCGCTGAGCCGGAAGTGGGCACGATCTATGAGGGCACCGTCGTGAAATGCGTCGATTTCGGCGCATTCGTGAACTTCTTCGGCGCCAAGGACGGCCTCGTCCACATTTCCCAGCTTGCTCCGCAGAAGGTCGCCAAGGTGACCGACGTGGTCAAGGAAGGCGAAAAGGTCTGGGTCAAGCTCATGGGCTTCGACGAGCGTGGCAAGGTTCGCCTGTCCATGAAGGTCGTCGACCAGGAAACAGGCCAGGAAATCCAGGCAGCCGAATAAGCCGGCGGCTAGAGCGTTTTCCACGAAAGCGGGATCGCTTTCGTGGATCAAGAAATCGCTCCAGGATTAATAAGTTGGAGCATATCCTTGTCGTCAAATCCGATTCAGATTTGACGGGATATGCTCTAGGGCCAATCGACATTCAGGTTTCGGGTGCGGCGCGTGTCGGATTTTGGCGCTGAACAGGCGAAGAGGCCGCCGTGGTGTAGGCCACCACAAGGACTTTTCAACGCATTTAGAGCCAAAATCCGCCGCGTCCCGGAG
Organism: uncultured Alphaproteobacteria bacterium; assembly: GCA_963698365.1. Lineage (GTDB taxonomy): Bacteria > Pseudomonadota > Alphaproteobacteria > Rhizobiales > Stappiaceae > Hongsoonwoonella. The sequence continues at coordinate 13,109 of CAVOQM010000002.1, read as the reverse complement.
GGATATGGCCAAAATCACCCGGCTTGGCGTCGCAAAACCTTGAAAGGGGTCACTCCTTCCTGCGGTTTTGCTCCTAAACCCGAGCAATTTTGGCTCATACCGCTCACCAAATCCTGAATGTCGATTGGCCCTAGGGAAACGATTGAAGGGGCCGGCTCGTTGGAGCCGGCCTTTTTTCTTTGCAAGATTGCCTTGTCGCGTCGAGATGATATACCGCCGTCAAAGAGCGCCGGTTATGGTCAGCTGGAAGACTGAACCATTTGGGCGGGAGCCATGAAATTCTGGTGGAGGAGCGGGACATGAGCGACATGCGCCTTGTCGTGGTCGGTGCCGGCGGCCGTATGGGACGCGCGCTGGTGCGCGCCATCACGCAAACGGAAGGCGCCGTCGTTTCGGCCGCAATCGACCGGAAGGGAAGCGAAGTTATCGGGCGGGACGCGGGCGAGTTGGCTGGCGTCGGTTCGATTGGCGTCACCATTAGCGACGACCCGCTTCCAGCTTTTGCTGCAGCGGACGGCGTTCTCGATTTCACCTCTCCTGCCGCCACGCTGCTTTATGCCGAGTATGCGGCGCAGGCCCGTATCGTTCATGTCATCGGCACCACGGGGCTCGGCCCGCAGGAAGAAGAGCGCATCAAAGCGGCATCCCGCCATGCGAGGGTCGTCAAATCGGGAAATATGAGCTTCGGCGTCAATCTTCTGGAAAGCCTGGTTCGCAAAGCTGCTGCCGTGCTCGATCCCGACTATGATATCGAGATCGTCGAAATGCATCACCGCCACAAGGTCGATGCGCCTTCAGGCACTGCGCTGATGCTTGGAAAGGCCGCTGCCGAAGGTCGGGGCATTGCGCTTGAAGGGCATTCCGTGCGTGCTCGCGATGGTCATACCGGACCGCGTCGCGCTGGCGATATCGGATTTGCGACCTTGCGCGGCGGATCGGTCGTGGGAGACCATAGCGTCATATTTGCGGGTGCGGGCGAACGGATCGTGCTGACCCATCACGCCGAAGACCGGCAGGTGTTCGCCAATGGCGCGGTGAAGGCGGCGTTGCTTGCCCGAGGGCTCAAGCCCGGGCTTTATTCGATGGCCGATATTCTCGGCCTGGCTTTTTGAGCGCCGCTGCCTTGCCGCATTGGCGCGAAACTGGAGAAAACCGCTGATGGAACGTCTTTTGGTGCTGGTCCGCCATGGCCAGAGCGACTGGAACCTGAAGAACCTCTTCACGGGTTGGAAAGATCCGGGTCTGACGGAGAAGGGCATTGAAGAGGCGATTGCTGCCGGCAAGAAGCTCAGGGACCTGAAGCTGACCTTCGATGTCGCCTATACGTCGGTGCTGTCGCGGGCGCAAGAAACGCTGACGCTGATCCTGGAAGAACTCGGCCAGCAAGGCCTTGAAACGATCAAGGATCAGGCGTTGAACGAGCGCGATTATGGCGATCTGACCGGCATGAACAAGGATGAGGCGCGGGAGAAATTCGGCGAAGAACAGGTTCACATCTGGCGCCGCTCCTTCGATGTTCCGCCTCCCGGTGGCGAAAGCCTGAAGATGACGGCCGAGCGCGTCCTGCCCTACTATCGCTCCGAAATCCTGCCGCGCGTTCTCGCTGGCGAGCGGGTCATCGTCGCTGCCCACGGCAATTCTCTGCGCTCCCTCGTCATGGAGCTTGAAGGGCTGACGCCGGAGGAGATCTTGAAGCGCGAATTGGCGACCGGCGCCCCGATCGTCTACCGGCTGGAGGAAGACGGGTCGGTCAAAAGCGTTCAGGATCTGACCGACTGATCCACAGGCTTGTAACTGAACGAAAGGCGGCCCGCAGGCCGCCTTTTTTGTTGATGTCACGATGGTTTGCCGGCGGGCTTCGTCAGGCGGCGAAGCCTTGTTGCCTCGCGATTGCCATCAGCGATTTTTCAGGCCGGGCGCCCACATGGCCGATCACTTCGGCAGCGCACAGGCAGCCGAGCTCGGTTGCCGACGTCAGGTCCAGTTCCCGCGACAGTGCATAGAGAAAACCGGAGGCGAAGAGGTCGCCTGCGCCGGTTAAATCCTTCACTTCATTGACTTTCTGCGCCGGAACATGGACGGTTTCCTGCCGCGATATCGCCATTGCGCCATCCGCGCCCAAGGTCAGCGCCGTCAAGGGACAATCCTCCCTTATTGCGTCGATTGCCGTTTGCAGATCGGCTGTCTCATAGAGCGCTTTCAACTCGTGCTCATTGGCAAACAGCAGATCGACGACGCCATCGCGCACCAGCGAGAGGAACTCCGCGCGGTAGCGGTCGACGCAAAAGGAATCGGACAGCGTGATGCTGACGTGCCGCTCTGCGGCGTGGGCGATTTCAGCTGCGCGCAGGAACGCCTGTTTTGCCGCAGGCGGGTCCCACAAATAGCCTTCCATGTAGACGACTGCCGCTGAACGGACCGCGTCTTCATCGATGTCGGCTGGCGCAAGATCGAGACAGGCGCCGAGATAGGTGTTCATCGTCCGCTCGCCGTCCGGCGTGATCAGGATCATCGAGCGGGCCGTGGGGGCACCGTCTTTCAGGGTCGCGGTATCGAAATGAACGCCGGCCCCTCTCATGTCGTGAGCGTAGGCGCGGCCCAGCTCATCCTCGGCCACCTTGCCGACATAGGCGGGTTTGCCGCCGAGCGAGGCGATGCCGGCAGCGGTATTGCCGGCACTGCCGCCGGAAATTCGCACGGTCTGGCCCATCTTGTCGTAGAGCGTGACGGCCTCAGTGGTGTCGATGAGGCGCATGGATCCCTTGATCAGCTTTTCGCTTAGCAGGAAATCCTCCTCCACATGGGCGAAAACGTCGCAGATCGCATTGCCGATGCACAGCGCATCGAAACGGGTTTCAGTCATGAGTTTGCCGGTCCTTGAATGATCTTCAGTTCTGGATATTGGGTCGAAGCGCGCGATTGGCTTCCGGTTCGCGGATCTTTTCCCGAAACAGGCTGGCCGGGTAGACGCCGAGAATCTTCAATTCGGCGGAGAAGAATTCGAGCTCCTCAAGGGCAAGAGCAACGCTGCGATCTGTCGGGTGGCCCTCGACATCGGCGTAGAACATGGTGGCAAAAAACCGTCCTTCCAGCTGGTAGGATTCAAGCTTTGTCATGTTCACGCCGTTGGTGGCGAAGCCGCCAAGGCCCTTGTAGAGAGCGGCCGGTACGTTGCGAACCCGGAAAATGAACGTGGTGATAACGGGCTGGCCGTTGCTCTCGGCTTTTATGTCTTCTTTCGACAAGATGATGAAACGCGTCGTGTTATGCGCCTCGTCTTCCACGTCGCGGCGCAGGATGTCGAGGCCGTAGACTTCCGCGGCCATGGCGGGCGCAAGGGCCGCAGCGCTCGGATCTCCGCGTTCGGCGATCTGGCGGGCGGAGCCGGCTGTATCGGCACCCACAATTGCCGTGAGCCCCAGTTCCCGGATGATCTTGCGGCACTGGCCGAGCGCCATGACGTGGCTTTGAACGGATTTCAGGCCTTCGATCGTCGCGCCTTTCGGAGCGAGAAGCTGGAAGCGGATCGGCAGGAAGTATTCGCCGATGATATGCAGCGAAGACTGCGGCAGGAGGTGGTGGATATCGGCGACCCGTCCGGCGACCGAGTTTTCGATCGGGATCATTGCAAGCTCGGCGTGACCGTTTTCAACCGCTTGAAAACAATCCTCAAACGTCGGGCAGGGAACGGCTTCATAGTCTGGGTAGGCATCTCGGCAGGCCATATGGGAATTGGCGCCGATTTCTCCCTGGAATACGATTTTCTTCTTCTCTTGCATAAAGTGTCGCTTCTCTTTGATCGCCGTCAGCCCTGCTCGTCATGGCTGTTCCGGCTTGCCCAGGTCATTGCTTGTTCAAGATATTGCGCAGGCGCGCGAGGTCGTCAGGCGTGTTGACGTCCAGCGGCGCGCTGTCGATGAGGCTCACGTCGATACGCATCCCCGCTTCGAGCGCTCGCAGCTGTTCGAGCTTTTCGCGCATTTCCAGACCCGAAGGCGGCATCGACACGAAACGCGCCAGCGCGCTGCGGCGATAGGCGTAGACGCCGATGTGCTGGTAGAGAGGCCCGTCCCCGCTGGGTGCGGTTGCCCGGGTGAAATAGAGCGCCCGATAGCGCCTGCCTTCGACCGGCGTCACGACCGCCTTGACGAAACTCGGGTCGATGCGTCCTTCTTCCGTGCGGATTTCCGTCATTATCGTGCCGATATCGACGCTTGCATCCGCGAGCGGGTCGAAAGCGGCCCTGGCTGCCTCGGGCTCTATCAGCGGCACGTCGCCCTGAAGATTGAGAATTATGCCGAAGCGGCCGTCCGGATCGAGTTTGGTCACGGCCTCATGCAGCCGGTCGGAGCCGGATGCATGATCGGGGCTCGTCAGGATTGCGTGGCCGCCGGCCGCTTCCACCACCGATTTGATCGCCTCGTCGTCGCAGGCGACGACAACCGGGCCGATCTGCGCCGCTTCCGCCTGGCGCAGGACATGCACGATCATCGGTTGCCCTGCAATTTCCACGAGCGGCTTTCGCGGTAAACGGGTGGACGCCATGCGGGAAGGAATGAGCACAAGGGCTTCAGTCAATGCACTCTCCGGGCGGTTTGGGACGAAAACCAGGTCGATATGTCGAAATGTCTCATGTTTTGCCCTTTTATACCTATGGACACGGGCGTCAAAAAATTTGTAGGTTCCGGCAACTTTTCGAAGACGCGGGTTGGAGGGGTGCCGCAGGTGGCGCGCACGCTTATACCGCAAGCTGGAGCCGACGCAGGATGGATTCCTTCGAGCTTAACAAGATCGCCGGAGCGGTTTTGCTCTCCCTTCTCGTGGTGATGGGGCTGGGCATCATTTCAGATGTCATATTCGAGCCGCATGAGCCGGAAAAGCCCGGCTTCGAAATAGCGGTGGCCACGGCGACCGAGGAAACGGAAGCCGGCGGCGAAACGGAGATCGTGCCGATCGGCGTCCGCCTTACCGAGGCGAGCGCAGAGGCCGGCGAAAAGGCGGTCAAGAAGTGCGCTGCCTGTCACAATTTCGAAAAGGGCGGCGCCAACAAGGTCGGTCCCGGGCTTTGGGATGTGGTTGGCCGCAAGCCAGGCTCGCATGAAGGTTTCGGTTATTCGGCCGGTATGACCGGATATGGCGAAGAGGCCGGCACCTGGACCTATGAGGAACTGGATGCGTTCCTGATCAACCCCAAGAAACTCGTCGAAGGAACGACCATGTCCTTTGCCGGCTTGAAGAAGCCGGATGAACGGGCCAATGTCATTGCCTACCTGCGGTCTCTCTCGGATAGCCCGCAGCCGCTCCCGTCGAACTGATCGGGCGGTAAGGCCGGCCAAAATCAAGGCCGATTTATCGGGATCTGCGAAGAGCCGGAAGCAATTCCGGCTCTTTTTCGTTTTGAACTTGCGACGCGTTTTATTCAATCAAGCCAACTCAAATATAAAAATCGATGTTGGATCAATATGTTGAGAGAGAGCTTGTTATTCGGATCATTTCCATCTGAACGACAAAGAAGTGCTCTAAGGGAAATTTTCATTCCACAACGTCAAAATAAGGTAGGCATGACTAGTCACCCGAATCTGAAGTTCGTCTCATTTCGCAACCACCTCTGAGCGAACTTCAAATTCAAAAGGGTGACTAGCAGGTCTATGTTTCCAGTGTGGTTATTGAATTTGAAATACGCTCCGGCGGATGCTGCTGAAATGAGGCGTATTTCAAATTCACCACACTAGCGGTCTGATTGGCTGCGGATTGGCAGCTTTCGAAAACGGCATACAGGGCATGACGAAGGAACCGAAAACAAACTTCGTTGGGTTGATGCGGAGCAGGGGCATGGTCATTGCCCTGGCTGTTGGCATGGCGCTTTTCGTATCGGGAATCACGCTGACTGAATACGTGGCCTCGCTATTGCGGGAAAACGCCCATGAAAGGCTTCAGACAGCAGCGTTGTCGCGCCTGTCGGAAGTGCGCGCCAGGCTTGAGGGCGAAATCAATGCGACGCTCCATATCGCGCAGGGGCTTGTCAGCTATGTGGCGACCCGCCCGGATCTGACGCAGGATGAATTCGCAAGCTTCGCGGCTGAAACGATGGTGATCGGCCGCAACATCCGCAATGTCGCCCTTGCCCCGCAAAATGTGATCGCTTTCATCTATCCGCTGGCGGGAAACGACAGCGCGCTCGGGCTCGATTACAGCAAGAACGAGGAACAATGGCCCGGCGTCCGCCAGGCGATGGAGGAAAAGACGACCGTCGTTGCCGGCCCTGTGGATCTGGTGCAGGGCGGGCGGGCGCTGATTGCCCGTACCCCGATCTATATTGCGCCGCCGACAAGTGATCCGCAGGCGGAACGCGATTATTGGGGGATCGCTTCGGTGGTGATCGATGCCGACGGCCTTTTTGCCGATGCGGGCATCCGGCCACTCTCTCTTGGATATGATTTCGCCGTCCGCGGCGCGCACGGGCTTGGCGCGGACGGGGCCATGATGCTGGGCAACTCGAAGCTGTTCAATGGCGATGCGGTGACGTTGCCGGTAACGCTTCCCGCCGGAAGCTGGCTGATTGCCGCAAGACCGTCGCAAGGCTGGAAGATCGATCAGGCCTCGATCTTACTGGCCCGCGGCATCGGGTTCAGCGTCAGCGTTGCTCTTGCAGCCCTTGCCACACTTCTCGTCCTGGCGCATCAAAAGGCCAGGTCGATGGCGCTGCACGATGCGCTGACCGGTCTGCCGAACCGGCGGCTGCTTGAGGATCGTCTCGACCAGTTGACCGCCCTTGCGGAGCGCACCGACATCAGTTTCCAGGTCTTCTTCGTCGACCTGAACGGGTTCAAACCGGTCAACGATGCCTTTGGCCATGCGGTTGGCGATGCGCTCCTTCAGGAAGTTGGCAGGCGATTGCTGGATGAAACGCGAAAATCCGACACTGTCGCGCGGATCGGTGGCGATGAATTCGTGGTTGTGGTGCCGGGCGCAACCGGTGCCATGGCGACCCACGCGATCTGCGAACGCTTCCGCAATCGTGTGAAAGAACCGCTGATGGTCGGCGAAAAGGCGATTCGCATCGAGGCAAGCGTCGGATGGGCGTCTTATCCGGAAGATGCGGACACGGTTCAGGCCATTTTGGAACTGGCCGACAAGCGCATGTACCACGCAAAAATCAGCGGCGCAGCGTAAGATTTCGATCCCGATTCAGGCTGCTTTTTATCGTGGCGCGCGCGTAGCCAGCGAGCGCTGAGGAATTAAACTTTTGTCATGAAGCGTTTCGCAGGTGTCGAAGCGCCGCCGCAGCCCTTAATATAGAGTGCGGGACTAGGTCACGAACTCATAAATCTGATGGAAATGGCGCCTGAAACGGCAAAGAGATGCAAGGAGAAGAGCGCCGGGCGGGTTGGTCACCCGGCCAAGCTCTTCGACGCGGCAGGTCGAAGCCGTTTCGGTGTCCTTCGGATATGGCAGATCCGACCGGCTACTTTGTCGCAAAAGCTTGAAAACCGGCTTGGTTTCCTGCGCTCTTGCTCCTCGTATCCGGCCAGATCTGCTCATACCATTTTTCACCAGATTTATGAGTTCGTGACCTAGCCGCGTCGCCGGAGCGTACGATGCACGAGGCGCGCGCACGACATATGAGACGCATCAATAAAACTGAGGGGCGATCAGGATCATGCTGCCAACCGCATTGCTAACCCGGTCTTCCGCTTGCAGGGTCTTTTCGCCACTGCTTGCCATGGCGTTTCTGGCGCTTTGGAGCGGGCAATCGGCGGTTCTGGCGGAGGAGCCGCAATGGCATCATGCGTCCGCGCTGACGGGTGAGCCTGGATATCCGGAAGGCTTCAAGCATTTCGATTATGTAAATCCGGATGCGCCGAAGGGCGGCACCGTCAGGCTTTCCGAGATGGGCGGCTTCGACAGCTTCAACCCGATCCTGCCGAGGGGCAATGTGGCGACCGGCCTTGGCCTGATCTACGATTCCCTGACGGAATCGTCCCTGGATGAACTCGATATCAGCGGCAGCTACGGATTGATTGCCGAAGCGATGCGCTTTCCTGAGGATTATTCCTGGGTCGAATACCGGCTCAATCCGGAGGCGCGCTGGCATGACGGCATGCCGATCACGGCTGAGGATGTGGTCTGGAGTTTTGAAAAGGCGACGGAAATCAACCCAAGCCAATCCTTCTACTACCGTCATGTGGAGAAGGCGGAGGATGTTGGCGACAATACCGTGCGATTTACTTTTGACGCTCCGGGTAACCGCGAACTCCCGCATATCGTCGGCCAGTTGCTCATCCTGCCGAAACACTGGTGGAGTGCAGCAGGCCCCAATGGCGAGCCGCGCATAGACGGCGGCACGCTTGAGTTGCCGGTAGGGTCTGGTCCTTATCGGATCAAGGAGTTCGAGCCGAGCCGTTTCATTGTTTACGAGCGCGTGCCCGACTATTGGGCGGCGAACCATCCGGTGCGGGTCGGCAGCAACAATTTCGATTTTATTCGCTACGATACCTTCCGCGATACCACTGTGCTGCTGGAGGCCTTCAAGGGCGATCAATATGATTACCGCCTGGAAAACAGCGCCAAGAACTGGGCGACGGGCTACGACTTTCCCGCCGTGAAGGAAGGTCGGGTGATCCTGGAGACCTTTCCAGACAAGGCGAGCGGCGTAATGCAGGCCTTCGTGCCGAATCTCAGGCGGGAAAAATTCGCCGATCCCCGCGTGCGCCGGGCGTTGAACCTCGCCTACGACTTCGAGACGGCGAACAAGACGACGTTTTTCGGTCAGTACAAGCGCGTTCCTTCCTATTTTGCAGGCACGGAACTGGCATCCTCGGGCCTGCCGCAAGGCAAGGAACTGGAGATCCTTGAAAGCGTGCGCGACCTCGTGCCGGAGAAAGTCTTCACCACGCCTTATGAGAATCCGGTCAATGGCGATCCGCAGAAGCTCAGGGAAAACCTGCGCGAGGCGGTCAAGCTGCTCGGCGAGGCCGGGTGGGAGCTGAAAGGCCGCAAAATGGTCAACGCCAAGACCGGCGAACCCTTCGAGATCGAGTTTCTCGCCAATGACCCCAGTTCCGAGCGCTTGATCCTTCCTTATGCCCGCAATCTGGAACGGATCGGCATCAAGCTCAATTTACGGGTGATCGACACGCCTCAATATATCAACCGCGTTCGCGAGCGAAATTTCGACATGCTGACCTTCGTCTGGGGCGAATCCCTGTCGCCAGGCAACGAGCAGCTGGATTTCTGGGGTTCGGATGCCGCCGACAGGCAGCAATCCCGAAATCTTGCCGGAATCAAGGACAAAGGCGTCGATGCGCTGATCCAGAAAGTCATCTTCTCCAAGGATCGCGAGGAACTGGTGGCCGCGACCAAGGCGCTCGACCGGGTGCTTCTCGCCCATGATTTCGTCATCCCGCAGTTCTATCTGGATCTGGACCGTACCGCGCGCTGGGATCGGTTCTCCCGACCCGAAAAGCTGCCGGAATATTCCAACGGATTCCCGACCATATGGTGGTGGGACGAAGAAAAGGCGAAACGCGTCGGAGGCAAATCGTGACGGATTTCGATAGCGGTTTGAGCCGCCGCACCTTGCTGAAGCTTTCGGGCGCAGCCGCCGCATTCGCCGCCATGCCGCTCAATCGGGTGTTTGCCGGCGGGGTGGGCAGCCACGGCCTTTCGGTCTTCGGCGACTTGAAATACGGGCCGGATTTCAAAGCATTCGACTATGTGAACAGCGCCGCGCCCAAGGGCGGCAAAATGGTCTTCACCGCACCGTCCTGGGCCTATAATCAAAACGCTCAAACCTTCAACACCTTCAACAGCTTCATCTTGAAGGGCGATGCGCCGCCGCGCATGGAGCTTTGCTTCGATTCGCTGATGGTTCGGGCGCTTGACGAACCCGATGCCATGTACGGTCTCGTGGCCGAAAGCGTCGAGGTTCTGGATGGCGGCAACACCTATATCTTTCATCTCAGGCCGGAGGCGCGCTTCCACGACGGCGCGCCGATGACAGCGGAAGACGTCGCCTTTTCCTTCATGACGCTGAAGGAACTGGGTCATCCGCTGATCCAGCAGACGATTACCGAGCTTATGGAGGCGAAAGCGCTGGATGAAAGCCGCGTGGAAGTCCGTTTTTCCGGACAGCAATCGCGGCAATTGCCGTTGACGGTCGCTGCGCTGCCGATCCTCTCCAAGGACTATTACACCACCTATGATTTTGCCCAGTCGACGCTGACGCCGCCGCTTTCTTCGGGTCCCTACAGGGTGGGGAGCCATGAAGTTGGCCGCTATGTCGAGTACCACCGGGTTGAGGATTGGTGGGGCAAGGACCTGCCGGTCTCTCAGGGAACGTTCAATTTCGATGTTCTGCGCATTGAATTCTTTCGGGATCTTCAGGTCGCTTTTGAAGGTTTCAAGAAAGGGTCGATCACCTTTCAGGAAGATTTCTCGTCCAAGCGCTGGGCTACGGAATATGGCTTCCCCGCGGTTGCGGATGGCAAGGTCAAGCGTGCGGAATTTCCCGACAATCGTCCGTCCGGGGCGCAAGGCTGGTTCTTCAATACGAGACGGGGGAAGTTCGCCGATCCTCGTATCCGCCAGGCAATCGGCCTCGCTTTCGACTTCGAATGGGCGAACAAGAACCTTTTTTATGGGCTCTACTCCCGCACCAACTCCTTCTTCGAGAATTCGGTGATGATGGCCGAAGGCGAGCCGAAAGCTGAGGAACTGGCGTTGCTTGCGCCGTTTCAGGACAATTTGCCGGAAGCCGTCTTCGGACCGGCGATCATGGCGCCTGTCTCCGACGGATCGGGCCAGGACCGGACGTTGTTGCGAGCGGCCGACACCCTCCTGAAAGAGGCGGGATGCCAGCGCGACGGACGGAGGCTGCTGTTGCCGGACGGCAAGCCTTTTGAAATCGAGTTTCTGTCGAACTCGCCTGCCTTTGAGCGGATCGTGCTTCCTTACGTCAAGAACCTCGAAAGGCTGGGGATCAAGGCCACCTTCCGACTTGTCGATCCCTCGCAATATCAATCGCGATTGAATGATTTCGATTTCGACGTCTGCGGGCGGCGCTATTCGCTCGACGCGACCTTGGGCGAATCGCTTCGCCAGTTCTGGGGTTCCAAAGCAGCGTCTACGCCAGGCTCCTACAATATTGCCGGCATCGCCAATCTGGCTATAGATGCGTTGATCGAAAAGGCGATTTTCGCGAAAACGCGGCAGGAAATGGAGATCGCCGCGCGTGCTCTCGACCGATGCCTGCGGGCCGGTTACTACTGGGTGCCGCAATGGTTCAAGCCGGTCCATACGGTGGCGATGTGGGATATTTTCGGCATGCCGGAAGAACCGCCGACCTACGACTTCCCGGTTGAGACCACATGGTGGTTCGACAAGGAAAAGGCGGCGGCGATCGGCGTGGACAACGGCTGATCAATCATACGGCGACGGGAAAGCGGGTAAGACGACACCATGGGCGCCTATATTCTGCGGCGATTGCTTTTGATTATTCCGACGCTCGTCGGGATCATGGCCATCAATTTCGCCATTATCCAGTTCGCCCCCGGCGGCCCGGTAGAGCGCATCATCGCCCAGCTTCAGGGTACGGATGTCTCGGCGACGGCGCGCATCGGCGGCGGAACGGGCTCCGATCTCGGCGGCGGCCAGCAGGACTTCAGCACGGCTGAAGGCGGGGCGTCGAAATATCGCGGCGCTCAGGGGCTCGATCCCGAATTGATCAAACAGCTGGAGCGCCAGTTCGGCTTCGACAAGCCGCCGCTGGAGCGCTTCGGCAAGATGCTTTGGGATTATGCCCGCTTCGAGTTCGGCGAAAGCTACTTCCGCGATATCGGCGTTATCGATCTCATTATCGAGAAGATGCCTGTGTCGATTTCGCTTGGCCTGTGGATGACGTTCCTCTCCTATGCGGTATCGATCCCGCTCGGCATCCGCAAGGCGGTCAAGGACGGATCGACTTTCGATGTGTGGACGTCGGCCGTGATCGTCGTCGGCTATGCGATTCCGGGCTTTTTGTTCGCCGTTCTGCTCATCGTGCTTTTCGCGGGCGGATCTTTTCTCGACTGGTTCCCGCTGCGTGGTCTCACCTCCGACAATTGGGAGCAATTGTCCTGGCCGGCGCGGATCATCGATTATTTCTGGCATCTGGTATTGCCGCTTTCGGCCATGGTGCTTTCCGCCTTTGCGACAACGACGCTGTTGACGAAGAATTCCTTCCTTGACGAAATTCGCAAGCAATACGTCCAGACGGCCCGCGCCAAGGGGCTGACCGAGCGCCAGGTGCTCTACGGCCATGTCTTCCGCAATGCGATGCTGATCGTGGTGGCAGGGTTTCCCGGCGCCTTCATCTCGTCGTTCTTTGCCGGTTCGCTGCTGATCGAGACGATATTCTCGCTCGATGGGCTGGGTCTCTTGGGCTTTAAATCGGTGATCAACCGCGACTACGCGATTGTCTTCGCCACCCTCTACATCTTCTCGCTGATGGGACTGCTGGTGAACCTCATATCCGATCTCACCTATACCTGGATCGATCCCCGGATCGATTTCGAGAGCAGGGAGGTCTGAGGCGATGGATACCCGTCTCGACAAGGACCTGGCAGATGCCGGTTATGGCAACGCCCCGGTGTCTGCGGCTGAAAATCAGACGCCGCCGGCGCGCCTTCGGCTTTCTCCGATCAACCGGCGCAGGCTTTCCAATTTCAAGGCCAACCGGCGCGGCTATTGGTCGTTGTGGATATTTCTTGCGCTGTTTTTCCTTGCGCTTTTCGCTGAATTCATCGCCAACGATCGCCCGCTTGTGGTCTCCTACAAGGGCGAGATTCTCGTCCCCGTGCTTGTGGATTATCCGGAGGAGAAATTCGGCGGCTTCCTGGCGATCACCGATTATCGCGATCCTTTCATCCAGGATGAAATCCTGGCAAACGGCTGGATGGTCTGGCCGGCGAACCGCTATTCCTATCGCACGGTGAACAACGAAATCCCGGTTCCCGCACCCGCACCGCCTTCCTGGCTTCTCGACAAGGAAACGCGCTGCTCGCGCTACGTCGAGGGTGTTGACGACGTCAATTGCACGCTTGGCAACTGGAACTGGCTCGGGACCGCGC
>CAVOQM010000001.1:0-14377 GCA_963698365.1 uncultured Alphaproteobacteria bacterium | reverse complement strand
AATGGCATCGGCTTGCCGGCTGAGAATCGGCAGCGGTTGCTTGAGCCCTATATGACGACACGTGAGAAAGGCACTGGCCTTGGCCTCGCGATTGTCCGAAAGATCATGGAAGAACACGGCGGCGGGATCGAACTGCTTGATGCACCCGCTGTTGCAGAGGGAGGCCGTGGCGCGATGGTACGGCTTCGGATTAGCGCCAAGCCTGTTGTCGAGGCTGTGATCGACAACGGCGATGAAAAGTCGGTGCTAGAAGAAACGACGGTTGCCAAAAATGCCCTATGACATTCTCATTGTTGACGATGAAGCGGACATTCGGGACCTGATCGCCGGTATTCTGGACGATGAAGGTTTTGGAACGCGAACGGCGAGCGACAGCGATTCTGCGCTTGCGGCGATCAGAGACCGGCGCCCCTCTCTGGTCGTTCTCGACATATGGCTCATGGGCAGCAGGCTCGACGGCCTTGCCCTGCTCGACGTCATCAAGGAACAGGACCCCGATCTCCCGGTCGTGATTATTTCCGGCCATGGCAATATCGAGACTGCGGTCTCGGCCATCAAACGCGGCGCCTACGACTACATTGAAAAACCGTTCAAGGCGGATCGGCTGGTGCTGATCACCGAACGGGCGCTGGAGGCGTCCTCGCTTCGCCGTGAAATCCGGGATCTGAAACAAAGAAGCGCCGACGCATTGTCCATGGTCGGCCGATCGTCGGCCATGAACCATTTGCGCCAGACGCTGGAGCGGGTGGCTCCGACCAATAGCCGGATATTGATTTCCGGTCCTTCAGGCTCCGGAAAGGAGCTTGCCGCCAGAACGATCCATACGTCGTCCCTGCGCTCGCGTGGTCCGTTTGTCGTCATCAATGCAGCGACGATCACGCCCGACCGCATGGAGGAGGAACTCTTCGGCATCGAGGACGAAGCCGGCAAGATCCGCAAGATCGGTGCCTTGGAAGAAGCGCATGGCGGCACGCTCTATATCGATGAAGTTGGCGATATGCCGAAAGAGACGCAGGGCAAGATCTTGCGAGTGCTGGTGGAGCAGACCTTCCACCGGGTTGGTGGCGCAGGCAAGGTCAAGGTCGATGTCAGGATCTTGTCTTCCAGCGCGCGCAACCTTGAGTTTGAAATCGCCAATGGCAATTTCCGGGAGGACCTCTTTCACAGACTGGGCGTCGTTCCGCTTGCGATTCCCTCGCTTGCCGATCGCCGGGAAGATATTCCTGAGCTCATCGGCTTTTTCATGGAGCAGATATCCACCGCCTCCGGCTTGCCCGTGCGCCGGATTGGCGACGATGCGCTTGCCGTACTTCAGGCGCACGACTGGCCGGGTAATATCCGTCAGCTTCGAAACAACGTCGAGCGGCTAATGATCTTGACGCGCGGCGATCCGGAAGCGGTGGTTACCGCAGATTTGCTGCCTTCGGAAGTTGGCGACATGCTGCCCAATCTGTCGTCCGCCGGCAATGGCGAGCATTTGATGTCCTTGCCGCTGCGCGATGCCCGTGAAATGTTCGAGCGCGATTACCTGCAGGCACAGATCAAGCGTTTCGGCGGCAATATTTCCCGCACGGCGGAATTCGTCGGCATGGAGCGGTCCGCTCTCCACCGCAAGCTGAAAACGCTGGGATTGTCCTAGTGGAACGAATTTGAGGTTTGAATCTCACCTGCTGCAATCTCGTGTACAAACCTCAAATTCGCAAGTTCCACTAAAATCATAAAATTGCTAGTGATCCTTTTAATTCCGACATTTGCTCGCAAATTTCTGCAACGGTAGGCAAATGGCGGAATTGGATCACTAGTCGCCAGGTTATAGGCTGCGCCCTGGCATCGGGAGAGCGAGAGTATGCGAGTTGTCATCTGTGGCGCGGGCCAGGTCGGTTACGGTATCGCCGAAAAACTGGCGCAGGAACAAAACGATGTATCCGTCATCGATTCGTCGCCGAAACTGATCAACGTCATTCGCGACACGCTCGATGTGCGCGGTTTCGTCGGCCATGGCGCTCATCCGGATATCCTGGCTCAGGCCGGTGCGGATCAGGCGGATATGCTGATTGCGGTGACGCTTTACGACGAAGTGAATATGGTCGCCTGTCAGGTTGCTCATTCGCTTTTCAACGTACCAACCAAAATTGCCCGCGTTCGCGCCCAAAGTTATCTGGAACCACGCTGGAGCGATCTGTTTTCCCGCGAGAACCTGCCGATCGACGTGATCATTTCGCCGGAAATCGAAGTCGGCGACATGGTGCTCAGGCGCCTTGCGCTGCCCGGGGCGGTTGAGACAGTGAGATTTGCCGACGATAACGTCGTCGTTGTCGGTCTCATGTGCGACGAAGATTGCCCGGTGCTGAATACGCCACTCAGGCAATTGACTGAGCTTTTCCCCGACCTTGCCGCCGTTGTTGTGGGCATTTGGCGCAACAATCAGCTGTTTGTGCCGAAAAGCTCCGATTCCATGCTTCAGGGTGATCTGGTCTATGTGGTTGCGCGGCGCGACCAGGTTAGGCGCACCCTTTCCATTTTCGGCCACGAAGAGCCGGAGGCGAACCGGGTGGTCATTGCCGGCGGCGGCAACATCGGCCTCTATGTCGCTCGCGCCCTGGAGCAGCGTCAGGCCAAGGCCAAGGTGAAACTCATCGAGCATTCGCGCGACAGGGCGGTGGAGATTGCCGATGAACTGAAGCGCACGGTGATCCTGCACGGCAGTGCGCTTGATCAAAATATCCTGCTGGAAGCCGATATCGAACAGGCCGATACGATGGTCGCACTCACCAACGAGGACGAGGTCAATATCCTGTCCTGCGTGATGGCGAAAAAGCTCGGATGCCGGCGCAATCTGTCGCTCTTGAACAACTCCAGCTATCCGACCTTTGCCCATGCTCTTGGCATCGATGCTTTCGTCAATCCGCGCCAGGTGACGATTTCGAAAATCCTGCGCCACGTACGCCGTGGACGTATTCGCGGTGTTCATGCCCTTCAAAACGGCGCTGCTGAAGTGATCGAGGCGGAGGCGCTTGAAACTTCGACGCTTGTCGGACGCCCGTTGCGCGACGTCGATCTGCCGGACGGAATTCGCATCGGCGCCATTTTCCGTGGTGGCAAGGTGATAACCCCCAGTGGCGACACCCAGATTCAGGCCCACGATCGGGCCGTCATTTTTGCCGTGGCCGACAAGGTAAAGCAGGTGGAGCAGATGTTCCGCGTGAGCCTGGAGTTTTTCTGATCTATTCGGCGTGCGGGTCCCGCCAAATCGTACGACTGGCGCAGAAAGTGAATCCTGCGAACAAGCTGCTTCAAAAATGCATGGCAGAAAATTGATTGCGCTCTTGTTAGAAAATTTTGTTTCGTCATATTGAAAAGCAGATGGAATTTTGACCATTTGGTAAGACAAATTCCGATCGACGGTTGCTTTTCTAGCATGTTGGCAAAGCGTGGTCGATCGGCCTGGAGGGGATGAGGAAAAGCGGACACCGGTTCTTCGCTCTCATCCTGCACCAAACTATTGGAATTGATCACGTTTATGATTTTGAACCGATGCGGTTCGATATCATGAAAGCGATCTGGCGGCCATGCTTGCGGCCGGAGGCGCGAAGGAGGGCCAATGAGCCGGATTGCCTATGTCAACGGCCGTTACGTGCCGCACCGGGATGCCTCGGTCCACATCGAGGACCGGGGATATCAGTTCGCCGACGGCGTGTATGAGGTCTGCGAAATCTGGCAGGGCAAGATCGTCGACGAACGCCGCCACCTCGACCGGTTGGATCGCTCCCTGCGGGAATTGTCCATAGACCGGCCGATGGAACGCGCCGCGCTCTCCATTGTCATTCGCCACGTTATCCGCCGTAACCGGGTGCGCGACGGGTTGGTTTATTTGCAGGTGACGCGCGGCGTGGCGAAGCGCGATCACTATTTCCCTTCGCCCGACACTCCGCCCGCCCTGGTAATCACCGCGCGGGCAATGGATCCGCGAAAGGCAGATCATTCGGCTGAAGTCGGCGTCGGCGTCATCACCGTGCCTGAAAACCGCTGGGACCGGGTGGATATCAAGACGGTAGGGCTTTTGCCCAACGTTCTTGCCAAGCAGAAGGCCAAGGAGATGGGCGCCCGCGAAGCATGGTTTGTCGACAGGGACGGATTTGTGACCGAAGGTGGTTCAACCAATGCCTGGATCGTGACGAGGGAGGGTGTGCTCGTTACCCGACCGGCCGATTTCGGCATCTTGCGGGGAATCACGCGTGCTGTCGTCCTCGAACTTGCCGCGCAAGAAGGTTTGAAGGTAGAGGAAAGACAGTTTACGGTTGCAGAAGCTGTAGTTGCTCGCGAAGCGTTTATCACTGCAGCTTCATCTCTCGTCATGCCGGTCGTTAAAATCGACGACCGCATACTCGGCAACGGTCAGCCCGGATCCCTGTCGACGCTGCTTCGGGAAAAATTCCACGATGTTAGCGAGATGGCGGGAATTTGAACGGCTGGGTGATTTCCGGTAAAAATCGGGAGGCAAAATGGAAATTGGTACGTTACACTGGCCCGCAAGTATGTGTTAACTGACCTTTAAAACGCCGGAAGAGGACGCAGACTTGGGCCCTGCGTTTCTTGTCCGTCAAAGATTGGCCGGGCGCCGGCTTCGGGCGCAACGGGCACAAGCAATGAACTCGAGCGGATGCCGCGGCCGTATCCGGCGAAACTCAGGAAATAAAAAAACATGGCTGACCGCGCACAAAATCTTCAAGACACGTTCCTCAATCACGTACGAAAGCAGAAAACTCCGCTAACAATCTTTCTGATCAATGGTGTCAAATTGCAGGGCGTCGTCACCTGGTTCGACAATTTCTGTGTCCTGCTTCGCCGCGACGGGCATTCCCAGCTTGTCTACAAACACGCCATATCGACGATCATGCCAAACACTCCGGTCCAGCTTTTTGACCCGAGCGAGGCTGAAGGCGAGAAAGCGGCGAGCTGATTGAAGCCGAAATCACGCAAAGAGACCGATAACGGCAAGGGATCGGCCGCGGCTGATCCCTTCTCCGAGCGAAAGGACAGTCAGGGCGCCAGAGCCCTCGTCGTGGTTCCTGTCCTCGGGACGAGGCTGCGCAGGTCGGTTGATCCGATGAAGCCGCAGCGCTCGGATGAAGCGCGGCTGGATGAAGCCGTCGGGCTCGCGCTCGCGATCGATCTGGATATTGTCGGATCCTTCATTGTGTCGCTTTCGCAGATCAGGCCGGCCACGCTCCTTGGCACAGGCAAGGTGGACGAGCTTGCGCTTATCGTGAAGACTGAAGGCGTTGAGCTGGTGGTCGTTGATCACGCGTTGACGCCGATCCAGCAGCGCAATCTCGAAAAAGCGCTGGATGCCAAGGTGCTCGACCGCACCGGTCTTATTCTGGAGATTTTCGGTGCCCGCGCCCGCACGGCTGAAGGCAGGCTTCAGGTCGAACTGGCTCATCTCAAATGGCAAAAAAGCCGGCTCGTTCGTTCATGGACGCATCTTGAGCGCCAGCGAGGCGGCCTGGGATTCATCGGCGGTCCCGGCGAAACCCAGATTGAAGCCGACAGGCGGCTTATCCAGGACCGGATCAGCCGGCTGGAAAAGGATCTGGAGCAGGTTCGCCGCACGCGCAATCTGCACCGCAAACAGCGCAAGAAGGTTCCCCAGCCCGTGGTGGCTTTGGTGGGTTACACCAATGCCGGCAAGTCGACGCTGTTCAACCGGCTGACGAAATCGGACGTGTTTGCGGAAAACCTGTTGTTTGCGACGCTGGACCCGACCTTGCGGCGCATACTGCTGCCCCATGGCGGCGAGGTTATCCTGTCGGATACCGTCGGTTTCATTTCAGATCTGCCGACGGGTCTGGTGGCGGCGTTCCGAGCGACGCTGGAAGAGGTGCTTGAGGCCGATCTCATCCTGCATGTTCGCGACATCTCCCATGAAGATACCGAGGCCCAGGCGGATGATGTCGCGGATACCTTGAGGCTTCTCGGCATCGAGGAAGGCGGCGACGACCGCATCATCGAAGTCTGGAACAAGATCGACCTTGTCGATCAAGCCCGGCGGGCAGCGCTCCTTGCCGCCAACGAGGGCTCAAACGATGACAATGAGGGGCCTGTTGCCGTATCGGCGCTATCGGGCGAAGGCTGTGACGCCTTGCTTGCGAGGATCGAGACGCGCGTTGCCGAGGAACATGCCGTCTATTTGCTCGATCTGCCGCTTGAGCAGGGCGAGACGCTGGCGTGGCTTTACCGGGTCGCGGAAGTTCTGGAGCGGCAAGATGGCGAGGAAACGACGGCGCTGAAGATCCGCATTTCGCAAAAGCAGACGCCGCGCTTTCTGGGTAAATGCAGGAACTATCTTGTTGCCGGAAGCAAACGCGACGCAGCCGCCGGCTAGTGGATCGAATTTGACATTTGATACCCGCTAGCGGCTCGTCTCGCAATCAAATGTCAAATTCGAAAGATCCACTAGAAACAAATATTTGCCTAGTGGTTTTATAGATCCCGGCATTTGCAGAAAAACTTGCAGCACGGGGATGCAAATGTCGGGATCAAACCACTAGCTTTCCTTGAGGTTTGTGCCGCTCGTTCGCCTCGCACTCAATCCTTGAAGGCGTCGCCGGCGCCGGACGATAGTATCTTCGCCTCCTGCCATGCTTCCTCCATTTCCTCCAGCGACATGGCGTCCAGGCTTGTTTCGCGCCGTTTCGCGGTCGCTTCAATGTGGGCGAAGCGATTGCGGAATTTGGCATTCGTGCGTTTCAACGCCTTTTCAGGATCGATATCGAGGTGGCGCGCGAGATTGGCGAGAGCGAAGATGAGATCGCCGATTTCATCCTCGATCCTGTCGCGGTCCGGCTCGGCTGCGCTGATTTCATCGGCAAGTTCATCCGTTTCCTCGCGGATCTTGTCGAGCACGGGTCCTGCCGCTCCCCAGTCAAAGCCGACTTTGGACGCCTGCCGCTGGAGTTTTTCGGCCTCCGTCAACGCAGGAAAATTGCGCGGTACGTGATCGAGAAAGCCCGGCTCGGCATCCGCGATGCCAAGGGTTTTGCGGCGCGCGGCGCGGTCGCGCTTTTCCTGCTGCTTGATCCTCTCCCAAGCCCCCTTCGCCATCCCTGCTGAGCGGGCGTCCTCATCGCCGAAGACGTGCGGATGGCGGCGGATCATCTTCGCCGTGATGCCTTCAACCACATCGCCGAAATCGAAGCTCTTTTCTTCCTCGGCCATCTGCGCGTGATAGACGACCTGAAGCAGGAGATCGCCCAGTTCCTCACGCAGATCGTCGCGGTCGGCCCGCTGGATCGCATCGGCCACCTCGTAGGCTTCCTCAACCGTATAGGGTGCGATGGAAGCAAAATCCTGCTCGATATCCCAGGGACACCCGGTCTCTTTGTCGCGAAGGGCTGCCATGATTTCAATCAGACGGGAGATATCGCGGGAAGGGTGCATGGACCGGTCCTTTTTTGGCCATCCGAATGGGACAATGCGCGAGATAGCACTACGCGGGCTTGCATCAAACCTTTTGCTTGTGATTTCTGCATTGGGGGAAAGCGGGAGCGAAGCGATGAGAGAGCCGAGGCGCGGCGATATTTCGGTGAAGGAAGGTTTTTTCATCCCGATCGAGGATATCAGCGAGACTTTCATCCGCGCTTCCGGGCCCGGAGGGCAAAACGTCAACAAGGTGGCGACAGCGGTACAATTGCGCTTCGATCTCGCCGGCAATGCAACGCTTCCCGAAGATGTCAAAACGCGTATGGCGAAACTCGCCGGCAGCAGGCTGACGCTTGGAGGCGAGATCGTCCTTCAGGCCGACAGGTTCAGGACGCAGGAGCAAAACCGGCAGGATGCGGTCGAAAGGCTGGTGGAGCTTGCGCTGAAAGCATTCGAGAGGCCGAAACCAAGACGGCCCACGAGACCGACCAGGGCCTCGAAGGAACGCCGTCTGACCGGCAAGAAGCAACGCAGCGAAGTCAAGAAAATGCGCGGCAAGGCGATCGATTGAACCCCGAGCCCGGCTTATCATTCGTCTGGCGAGCGCTATCGTTTCGTCTTTAATTATCGGCTGCGCGAGAAAATCGGGCGAGGCGGATTGGCCTTGCGGAAAAAATGATATACGTACCTCAAAAACAGGGGCAGTGGGCCGTTGGCGCTTGCTGAGGGAGTGATCGAGTGTATCTGGGGATCGATATAGGAACGTCGGGCGTCAAGGCAGTGCTTGTCGACGCCGAGCAGTCGGTTGTCGGCCAGGCGGTTGCGCCGCTTTCCGTTTCCAGGCCGCATCCCGGTTGGTCCGAGCAGGATCCGGCCGCATGGTGGATCGCCGTCCAGACCGCGCTCGACCGATTGGCGAGAGACCACGCACGCGAGGTATCCGCCGTTGCCGCCATCGGCCTGTCCGGCCAGATGCATGGGGCGACGCTGCTTGACGGTGAAGGCAGGGTGCTTCGGCCCGCGATCCTTTGGAACGACGGGCGGTCGTCGGCGGAATGCGAGGAATTGGACAAGCGTGCCGATTTTCGCGGCATCGGCGGAAACCTCGTCATGCCGGGCTTTACCGCTCCCAAGCTGGAGTGGGTGCGCCGTCACGAACCTGAGGTTTTCGGCAATATCGCCAAGGTTTTGCTGCCGAAGGATTACGTTCGCCAAAGGCTATCTGGTGCGGCTGTTTCCGATATGTCGGACAGTGCCGGAACCCTCTGGCTTGACGTTGAAAAACGTGCGTGGTCGGAAGAATTGCTGGAAGCGACCGGGCTTAAGCTTGAACAGATGCCGGATCTTGTCGAAGGCAGCCAGGTTTCGGCGGAACTCAGGCAGGACCTTGCCACCCGCTGGGGCATGGCGAAACGTCCTGCGATTGCCGGCGGGGCAGGCGACAATGCGGCGAGCGCCTGTGGCATTGGCGCGGTCAAGCCGGGTGGCGCCTTCCTGTCGCTTGGAACATCAGGCGTTCTTTTCGTCTCGACCGATCGCTTTCGTCCGAATACGGCAAGCGCCGTCCACGCCTTTTGCCATGCTTTACCGGACACATGGCACCAGATGGGCGTGATCTTGTCGGCGACGGACAGTTTGAACTGGCTTGCCAGGATCACCGGCGTCGAACCCGGCGATCTGGTGCGCGAAGCGGAGGTCGCAGCCGAACATGGGCAAGGGCCGTCTCAGGTGACTTTCCTGCCTTATCTTTCAGGCGAGCGTACGCCGCATAATGACGCGGCAGCGCGCGGGGCTTTCGCAGGCCTTGGCCAGTCGCACGAGCGCGCCGATCTCAACCGCGCCATATTGGACGGGGTCGCCTTTGCATTTCGTGATTGTCTGGATGCGCTGACTGCAGCCGGAACGACGGTGGAGCGCATGACTGCCGTTGGCGGCGGTGCGCGGTCCCATCTGTGGCTCACCATTTTGGCCAGCGTGCTGGAGCGGCCGGTCGACGTACCCAGCCATGGCGATTATGGCGCGGCATTTGGCGCGGCGCGTCTCGCCATGGCGGCGACGGGCGCTCCGCATTCGGATGCGTTTGCTGCGCCGGCGATTGATAAAACCATCGTTCCCGATCCGCGCCTGACCGCCGCATATGAAGCTCCGCTTCGCCGCTACCGCGCGCTTTATCCTGCCGTAAAAGAGGTACTGTCATGACCACCGGGTTTTTCGGAGATCTTCAGCCCATTCGCTACGAGGGGCCGCAAAGCACCAATCCGCTGGCCTACCGCTGGTACGATCCCGAGCGCGTCGTCCTCGGCAGGCGGATGGAAGATCATCTGCGGCTTGCTGTCTGTTATTGGCATAATTTCTGTTGGCCGGGTGGCGATCCCTTCGGCGGTCAGACATTCGAGCGGCCATGGTTTGGCGATGAAATGAGCCAGGCCAGGCTGAAAGCCGACGTGGCTTTCGAGATGTTCGATCTTCTGGGTGTGCCTTTTTTCTGTTTTCACGACCGCGACATAGCGCCGGAAGGAAAAAGCCTCGCAGAATCGAACCGAAACGTTCGCGAGATCGCCGAAGTCTTTCAGCGGAAGATGGCGACGTCGAAGACGAAGCTCTTGTGGGGAACGGCAAATCTCTTTTCCAACCGCCGTTTCATGGCTGGTGCGGCGACGAACCCGGATCCGGATGTTTTCGCCTATGCAGCTGCACAGGTGAAGAACGCGATCGATGTCACCCGCGAACTAGGCGGCGAGAACTATGTGCTTTGGGGCGGTCGCGAGGGATATGAAACCCTGCTCAACACCGATCTTAAGCGCGAACTCGACCAGTTGGGCCGCTTTCTTTCCCTCGTCGTCGACTACAAGCACAAGATCGGTTTCAAAGGCACGATCCTCATCGAACCGAAGCCGCAGGAACCCACCAAGCATCAATACGATTTCGATGTCGCAACCGTATTCGGTTTTCTGAAGGCCTATGGCCTGGAAAACGAGGTGAAGGTGAACATCGAGGTTGGACATGCGGTGCTGGCCGGACATTCGTTCGAGCACGAAGTAGCGCTTGCCAATGCACTTGGAATTTTCGGCTCCGTCGATATGAACCGCAACGACTACCAGTCAGGGTGGGATACCGACCAATTCCCGATGAACGTGCCGGAAGTGGCGCTCGCCATCTATTCAATCTTGAAGGCGGGCGGCTTCACAACGGGCGGGATGAATTTCGACGCCAAGCTTCGCCGTCAGTCTATCGACCCTGCAGATCTCATCCATGCTCATGTTGGCGGCTTCGATACCTGCGCAAGGGCGCTGCTGATTGCAGCCGATCTTGTTGAGCGGGGAGAACTTTCCGATGCCCTGGCGCAGCGTTACGCGGGATGGGACGAGGCGCGCGGGCAAAGCATGCTGGACGGCAAAATGGACCTTGCGGATATCGCAAGCTTGGTCGAGCGCGAAAATCTCGATCCAAAGCCTGTTTCCGGCCGCCAGGAAATTCTGGAAAACATCCTGAACCGGAGCATGTGAATAGTCTTCGGTAATCGGCTTAGAGCATATTCCGTCAAAGCGAGATCGTTTTGACGATAAGAATATGCTCCAAGATATTGATCCTGGAGCGGTTTCTTGTCCTTCAGGTGATTCTACCTGAAGGGAAAGCGCTCTAAGGGCTGAGCAGGTCCTTCGCCCTGTGTCGGTGCCCAGTGCCTGCTCCCTGTGTCGGCGCCCGGTGCCGGATCAATGCCCGGAAAAGAAAAAGCCCTGC
Source organism: uncultured Alphaproteobacteria bacterium (assembly GCA_963698365.1). Taxonomy (GTDB): domain Bacteria; phylum Pseudomonadota; class Alphaproteobacteria; order Rhizobiales; family Stappiaceae; genus Hongsoonwoonella. The sequence continues at coordinate 3,214 of CAVOQM010000001.1, read as the reverse complement.
AAGGCGAACCTCTGCAGGGCTTTTTTCGTGGAGGAACGCGGCGCAATTTAGCGGCCGTTCACTCCAAGACGGGCAGCATTTGACGCGCCGGGTTCACCGGCACGGAAGGAGTTGAAGCGGGCGCGCTGAGCGGCATCGCCGGAAACTCCAAGGTCGTTCAACGTGCGCTGATCGGCGCTCGTTACATTGAAGGCTTGGCGGATATGAACAATGCCGAATAGGGCGTCGCTCAAGGCGCGGGCCAGGTTGGACATGACAGTCTCCTAAAAGTAGTCGGTTCGTTTCAGGGGCCGAGTTTGGGAGGTGGCCTTAGCGTTTGATATGGGTGCATTTATTGGATCAATCAAACAAAAAGAACTTATGCTATCTATCAGAATAATTGACTTATTGGAAAAAGGGCGAAGGCGAGGGTGAAAATGGACAATCTGCCGGGAAAAGGCGCTCCGCTGATTGAGATGGACCTTTACAGGACCTTCCTGACGATCGCGGAATGCGGAAGCTTTTCAAGGGCTTCGGAGATCGTCGGGCGAACGCCTTCCGCCATTTCGATGCAGGTCAAGAAATTGGAGCAGTTGCTGGGGGTTGCGGTTTTTGCAAGGGAGGCGCGCGCCGTTCGCATGACTGCCGAGGGTGAAGCCCTGCTCGGTTATGCCCGCAAGATCCTGATGCTCAATGAAGCGGCTGTATCGCTGTTTCGCACTCCGTCTGTGGAAGGTGAGGTGCGCATTGGCGCGCCATCGGATTTCGGCACCAGATTCCTGCCGAATATTCTGGCCCGTTTTGCCCGCACCCATCCAGGCGTCAACGTCGATGTGCATCTGGACGGCAGCCCGAACCTGCTGAACAGCCTGAAGCAGGGAGAATTGGATCTCATTCTCTATACCGCCCGGCCGAACAGCGAATTGGCGCGCGGCGGCGATATCGTCTACACGGAACCGCTGGTCTGGGTCGGGCTTGAAGGCGGCGTCGCCTATGATCGCGATCCCTTGCCGCTTGCGCTTTCGGTCTCCGGCTGCCCGTGGCGGAAGGCCGCGCGCGTTGCCCTGGACAAGGCGGAAAAACCTTACCGCATCGCCTATCAGAGTTTTCACAGTGCCGGGCAGGAAGCCGCACTTCTGGCGGACTTGGCGGTCGCACCTTTCCCGGCCAGCGTCGTCAAACCGCCGCTGCAACTGCTAGACCGCAGGCATGGACTGCCGGATATCGGCGACTATCACATCATCATGAAAGAGGCGGGGACCGCCGGCAAAGCGTCCGATGCCTTCGCCAGCCACGTGGTCGAATGCTTCAGGGAAATCAACGCCGGCAATCGGACTCTCGCTTCCGCCTGACGGCCTATCCCGTTACATGCGCATCCGCTCGGCCTGTGGGTCGAAAAGCGGCTCGGTGATGATCCGCGCCTTGCGCATTTCGCCCATGATCTCGATTTCAAATGCCGCTTCGCCGGTAATTTCCGCAAGGGCTTTTGGCACGTAGCCTTGCGCCAGCGATGCCTCGACGAAATGGCCGTAACCGCCAGAGGTTACCCAGCCGACGACCTTGCCGCCGTGCCAGATCGGTTCGTCGCCAATGACGTCGGCGTCTTTCGCATCGACCACCATCGCGATACGGCGGAGCGTACCGCCGCTTTCTTCTTCTGCGATGGCCGCTTCCCTTCCGATGAAATTGCCCTTGGCGAAATTGACGAAACGGTCAAGACCCGCTTCGAACGGGCCGTAGATCGGACGAAACTCGCGAAACCACGTGCCGAAGTTCTTTTCCAGCCTGAGCGAGAGGAGCGCGCGCATGCCGAAGTCGCGAAGACCGAATTCCGCGCCCGCGGCCTTCAATGCATCATAGACACGGCGTTGATATTCCGGTGTCATCCAGATCTCGTAGCCGAGATCGCCCGTGTAGCTGATTCGGTTGACGAAGCAGGGGGCAGCGGCGACATCCATGTGGCGGGCGTCCATGAAGCGGAAGGCGGCGTTCGAAACATCGTCGCCGGTCACTTTCTCAAGCAGGTCGCGCGCTTTGGGTCCTGCAATCGACAGGCCGACCCAGCCGAGATTGATGGCGCGAATTGAGACCGACCCGTCTTTCGGAAGATGCCGCTCGAACCAGCGCATGTGATAGACCTCGGCCTGGCTCGATCCCCACATGAAGAAGCGTTGCCCGGAGATTTTGGCGATGGTGAAGTCGCCGATGATCCTGCCTTTTTCGTTCAGCATGGGCGTCAGCACGATGCGTCCTGACTTCGGTATGCGGTTGGTCATCAGCAGCGAGAGCCAGGCTTCCGCCCCGTCGCCGGTAATTTCATACTTGGCGAAATTGGCGATCTCGGTAATGCCGACGCCTTCGCGCACTGCTTTGCATTCTGCCTTCACATAATTGAAATCGTTTGATCTTCTGAAGGAAACGATATCCTTTGCCTCGATACCTTCAGGCGCGAACCAAAGCGGCGTTTCAAGCGCCCAGCTGTCACCCATCACAGCGCCTTGTGCCAGCATCCGGTCGTAGAGCGGGGTCGTTTGATGCGGGCGGGCAGCGGGTAGTTCCTCATTAGGATAGCGGATGCGGAAGCGGCGGGAATAGTTTTCGCGAACCTTTGAATTGGTATAGGCGAGCGTCGCCCAATTGCCGTAACGGGCAACATCCATGCCCCAGATATCGAAGCCCGGGTCGCCGTCTATCATCCAGTTGGCAAGCGCCAGACCCACGCCACCGCCTTGCGAGAACCCGGCCATGACGGCACAGGCGACCCAATAGTTCCGAAGGCCGCGAACCGGCCCGACCAGCGGGTTTCCGTCGGGCGCGAAGGTGAAGGGGCCGTTGATGAATTGCTTGATGCCGGTGTGCTTGAGGGCTGGAAAATGCTCGAAGCCGATTTCCAGCGACGGCGCGATGCGATCGAGGTTCGGCTCTAAAAGTTCATGGCCAAAATCCCAGGGTGTCTCGCGCGGGCTCCAGGGCGTCGCTGCACGCTCATAGGTGCCGAGCAGCATGCCGCCGCGTTCCTGACGGGTATAGATTTCCCCGCTGAAGTCGATGGCGTGCACCATCTCCTTGCCGGTCGAGCGGTTGATCTCGGCAATTTCAGGCATGTCCTCGGTCAGGAGATAATGGTGTTCCATCGCCAGCAGCGGCAGTTCGATGCCGACCATGCGGCCGACTTCGCGGGCCCACAAGCCGCCGGCGTTGACGACATGCTCGGCGTGGACCGTCCCTTGCTCGG